>CAWHFK010000008.1:0-750305 GCA_963828655.1 uncultured Thermoleophilia bacterium
ACCGCGTGCACAAGTTCGATTCTTGTCGGGGGCATGCCAGATGAGCGTGACTGCCCTATGTGAGTAGAGCTCGTCAGAGCGTTTCACCGGTAGGGCAGGGGGCAAAAAGGAACCCCGTAGGCTTGATGTGTCGGGGGACATATCGCCTGCGGTCGTGATCGTCGCAGACACGACACCGGGGGAGTACCGAACAGGTGCTCCCCTTGGGTTTTTCTGTACCAGGCTGAGGAGTCCGAATCGGCCTTCAGGCGCGACCTGACCAGGTTGCGGCCTGCCCCCAGAAGGCAAGTTCACCGCATCAAAGTCTTTGAACAATGCAGTGACTCGATTGTTAGGCTCGAGGCGACCCCTCGAGAATGGAGTTGAACGATGGCGATCGCATATGTGCAGGAGTTCCAGATCAAGGATGGCGATACCAGCACCACCAACTACGACGCGGTCAACGCCGCGCTCAACCTTCAAGACGCACCAGAAGGTCTGCTGATTCACACGGCTGGCTTCGACCTCGACGCCGGCCTCTTCCGCATCTTCGACGTCTGGGAGACGCGCGAACACGGCGAGAAGTTCATCACTGAACGCCTCGGCCCGATCGTCGAGCCTATGGTCGCCGCAGCCGCCGAGAATCCCGATGCCGGCTTCGACCCGCCGAGCCGCGAAACCTGGTACGAACTCCACGACTCGATCAGCGGCTGAGCGCACAGAAAACTTCTTTAGTCGGCCGGCGTCCCGGCCTCGCATCCTGGACATCGCCACTGACTTCGGAAGCGGAGCGTTCGTCGTGAAGGCCCGATGAGTTCATCCTGCGACTGGAGGATGGACGGGAGCTGCTGTTGTCCAAGACCGCCAAGACCGCGACCTACACGCACGCCTATGCAGAGTCGAACGGGTTCCTGACCGTGCTCAGCGACGGGGAGCATCTCACCGGCGCCTATGGGCTCGGGCCGGAGGCCGGGGAGTGGCTGCAGCAGGCGACGCTGGCGGTCCGCGCCCGCCTCCCGCTTGAGGTGCTGCGCGACACGATCCAGCCGCTCCCGAGCTTCGCGGAGATCCATGCCGAGGCGCTGAAAGCGCTCCGGCAGGAGATCGCGTCGGCACGGCGCAAGGCCGGTGCAGAGACGCCATGAGCGCGGTCGTCGTGTACGAGATCTACCTCGTGCAATGAGCCCGCCGGTCGCGATCATCACGGGCGCTTCCCAGGGCATTGGCGCGGGGCTCGTAACGGGCTACCGCAGTGCGGGTTATGCCGTCGTCGGTGTTGCCCTGTCGTTCCCGCCGGTCGATCGAGACGAGAGCGATTACGTCGCGGTCGCCGGCGACATCGCAGATGCGCAGACCGCACGGCGCGCGGTCGACGAGGCTCTTGACCGGTTTGGGCGGATTGACACGCTGATCAACAACGCCGGCATTTACATCGGCAAGCCGTTCACGGAGTACACGTTCGATGAGTACGAGGCGATCGCGGCCGTGAACCTCACCGGCTTCTTCCACTTCTCCCAGTTGGCGATCGCGGAGATGGTCGCCAGGGGCAGCGGCCACGTCGTGAACGTCTCCACGAGCCTGGTCGATAACGCGGACAGCACGAGGCCGTCTGCGCTACCTGCCCTGACCAAGGGAGGACTCGTCGCGGTCAGCCGTTCGCTTGCGATCGAATACGCCTCGCGCGGTGTCCGCGTCAACGCGGTCTCTCTCGGGGTCGTCAGGACACCCGCCCACGACCCCGCGTCCTACGACGGGCTCGAGGCCCTCCACCCGCTGGGACGCGTCGGCGAAGTCAGCGACGTCGTGGACGCGATCCTCTATCTGGAGCGAGCGACGTTCGTAACCGGCGAGACGTTGCACGTTGACGGCGGCCAGGCGGCCGGCCGGTAGCAATCAACCCTCACCTGACTGGAAGGACTTGAACCATGCGCTCGGACATCATCCCCGGCGGCACATTTCCCGACTACGAGCTGCCCGACCAAGATCGCGTCACTCGCACGCTCAGCGAGATCCAGGGCGAGGACCCCCTGATCCTCACGCTTGCGCGCGGCAACTACTGCCCGAAAGAGCACCAACAGCACCTCGAGCTCGCCGCCAACTACCCGAAGATCGCCGTGGCCTACAGCAAGCTCGCCACGATCTCGACCGACAGCCACCACTCGAGCCAGGAGTTCCGCGCATCGGTCGGCGCCCAGTGGCCGTTCCTCGAGGATCCGGATCGGATCGTCCAGAAAGACCTCGACATCCAGGAGTACACCGACACCGAGCACGACCCGATGATCCCGCACACGCTCGTGCTCAAGCCCGGGCTCGTGATCCACAGGATCTATAACGGCTACTGGTTCTGGGGACGACCGTCGTTCGTGGACCTCTGGCACGACCTCCGTGAAGTTTCGAGCGAGATCCGCCCCGACTGGGACCTGGCAATTCCCGGCCTGCACGAACGATGGGACG
The DNA here is from genome assembly GCA_963828655.1 of uncultured Thermoleophilia bacterium. Lineage (GTDB taxonomy): Bacteria > Actinomycetota > Thermoleophilia > Gaiellales > Gaiellaceae > PALSA-600. Next base: position 2,434 of record CAWHFK010000008.1, read on the forward strand.
CGGGCGACCTCTCGCCCTTCCACGGCTGGAACAAGCAGCGCGTCCGAACCGCAGAGCGACCGGACGCATACTGAATGGAGGCCCACATGGATATTGAGTGCTGCCCTCGGCCGGCCGGAGACTGACATGGCCGATTGCAAGCGAACGCCGGTGTGCGAGTTGCTCGGGATCGAACTCCCGATCGTCGAGGCACCGCTGTCTGCGGATCCTCGCCTGCCCGCTGCTGTCTCAAATGCAGGCGGCCTCGGCACCTTGGGGCTGGGTTGGGCCGACGATGCCGCAGCCGTGGTTCGTGAAACGGCAGCCCTTACCGACCGGCCGTTTGCCGGCAACTTCGTTCTCGCCTTCGATCAGCACCATCGAATCGATCAGGCCCTCACCGCTGGACTGCGGGTCGTGTCGCTCTTCTGGGGCGACGCCCAGGACTATGTCGAGTTGGTACATGACGGCGGAGGGCTCGTCATGCACACGGTCGGCAGCGTCGAGGAAGCGCGGCGCGCTGTCGGATGTGGAGTCGACATTGTTGTCGCGCAGGGTTGGGAGGCGGGCGGGCACGTTTGGAGTGGCGTGGCAACGCTCCCGCTTGTCCCGGCTGTCGTCGACGCCGTCGCGCCGGTACCGGTCATCGCGGCTGGCGGGATCGGCGATGCTCGAGGAGTCGCGGCCGTGCTCGCCCTCGGCGCGCAGGCCGCCTTGCTCGGCACGCGCTTCCTGTTGGCCGATGAAATGCCGATCCACGAGGAATACCGGCGCCGCCTAGTCGCTGCGAACGAAACGAATGCAGAGTGGTATCCCAACCTGTATGAGTTGGGGTGGCCCGACGCTTCGCACCGTGCCCTCCACAACTCGACGGCCGAGATGTGGGAGGCCGCGGGTCGGCCGGCACCGGGCAGTCGACCGAGAGAAGGCGAGGTGATCGCGCACTTCGCTTCCGGCGAACAGATCGTTCGATATGAGCCGGCGCCGCCGATGGTCGGAACGACAGGTGAGATCGAACCGTTATCGATGTGGGCCGGGCAAAGCGTTGCGCTCGCCAAACGGTCACAACCCGCTGCGGAGATCGTGACCGAACTTGTCGCGATGGTGTCGGCGACATCGACATCCGAGCCGGGAGGCTGACCAATGAGTCATCAGATCGATCAGAGCGTGTTCCGAGGGGTGCGGCCGGAGAACATCGAGTGGAAGCCGTTCGCGGCCTTCCCGCCGTCTGCGCGCCTCGCCGTCGTGGTGGGTGACCCGACTGAGCCGGGGCCCTACGTGATCAGGGTCAAGCTGCCTTCAGGCGTCAAGCTGATGCCGCACGTACACCCGGAGGATCGCGTCTACACGGTGATCTCCGGTGTCTTCTACATCGGTCTCGGGGAACACTTCGAAAGCGAGAAGTTGGAGTCATACCCGCCAGGCAGCGTGATCGTCCTCCCCGGCGGGACGGCTCACTTTCACTGGGCGCGATCCGGTGAGTACGTCACTCAGGTGACCGCGATCGGACCACTCGGCCTCGAGTACGTGAACCCAAGTGATGACCCGCGAGCCGCCTGAACCGAACGGCGAGGGCATGAACGTTTGACGCCGGACAACGAATGCCGATCGCCTGCTCATGCTCGAGCGCTGACCGTGCGCCGAGGTCTGCAGAATCCGAAAGCTCCCGCTAGGAAAACACCGCCGGCTGCCCAAGGGGCACACAAGGCGGGATGCGCGTCGTGAAGGCAGGACACTCGAGACCATTTCAACAACGGAGGTCGTGATGAACAACATCGATGAGGAGCTGGTCTTGGCCCACTTCATCGTTTCAGACGATGTCGAGCGTTCCCGCAGCTTCTACACCGAAGTACTCGGCGGCACGGTGGCCTTCTCCGGGCCCGGAGGGCTGACCTATGTCGCGCTATCCAACAGCTGGATCATCATCAATGGCGGCGGAGGACCAACGGACGACAAGCCTGCGGTCACTCTGGAGACGCCACGCGATCCCGACCGGGTCAGCAGCTTCCTCAATATCCGGGTCAAGGACATCGAGGCCGTGTACGCCGAATGGAGCGCCCGGGGTGCGAATTTCCTCACGCCGCCGAAACAGCACCAGTACGAGATCCGTTGCTACATCCGCGACCCCGACGGTCATCTGATCGAAGTGGGGCAAACCACCGACCCAGACGGCGACTGGACGCCCGCTCGCTGGCCATCGAGTACGCCGGCCGAGGAGTCCTAGTGAACGCCGAGATCACCCGGGAGACCGCTCACACCGACGGCGGCCAGTCCGCGGATACTGAGATCCCCACGTGGTCATGACCGAGACCTCCCTGTGCGGACCGTGCCGGCATGGTGTGGAAGCGAATGGCCGTCCGAAGGGCCAATCCTCCGGCGAGGTGATCGCCGGGTGGTTGCCGACGGGAGTGGGCTTGGCCATGGCGTTTGGAACCATGTCGGCCGACATCTTCGAGTCCTCCAGCAACCGGTCGCCGGAGCTGGCTGTCCTCTTCTACGCGACCGACGACGACCGTGCGGCCGAGGAAGTTAAGCGGTTGATCCGAACGGCCGGGTTCGAGCCGGTGAAGGTCGGCGGGATCGAACAGTCCAGTCGGCTCGAGGTGGGCGGCGACTTTCACGATCTTGTAGTCGGCCCCGCACAGGCGCGGTCATTGATCGGTGGGTCGCGCATATACGGTTAGAGGGTGGAGGCGTGACGACTCTCAAAAAGATCAAGACATGGTTCCAGAGGGCGACCACGTCAGTCGAGGACGTGGCCCATGGCTTGGAACCGGCCGAGACTCCGCCGCCGGGCGCGAGATCGTCCACCGGCGACACCGATCGGGAGACGTCGACGAACGCGCAGGTCGAAGGCGCCGTCGGCGAGCCGTACGAGTAGCGTCTCGCGAGACTTCTTGGCCCGCGGTATGCGTGACGGCGATCGCCTGAACTCGGGCGTTGACCAGAGATGGCAAGCGAAGCTGAGCTGCCCGAGTCCCGCGATGACGTCTGAGAAGAATGGGCGGTGCCCGCGGTCCTCGTCGATCAGGTGGTGTCTCGACCGGGCTGTACGAGTCCGGTTTCGTAGGCGAGTACGACGGCCTGGACGCGGTCTCGCAGTTCGAGTTTTGTGAGGAGGTTGCCGACGTGGGTTTGAGCCGGCCAGCCAGTCCGAGCTTGGCATTAGCGTGCAACAACATCCGAGCCCTCCTTTGAGCGTGAGTCCGGGAAGACCCACAGCCTCAAAGGAGGGCCGGATAGAACCTCAGCCGTTCACAACCTCTGTAGGCAGGACAACTAGGCGCGCGTGCGCCGATGGCGCCCGATGGTGAGAGCCACGCCAGCGGGTGCGGTCAGGCCGGATGTGGTTCGAGCTTGCCGGAGTCGTGGCGTCGTCGTCGTCGTTCGCTCAGGAGCACTTCATAGTGCTGCTCGCGGGCGGTTGTGAGGCTCGCGAGGGTCAGCTCTTGCTCCAGCTCAACGTCACTCAACTGCTGGGCAATACTCGGATCAAGCGGCGGTGCGATCATGGTGGTCATAGCGCGAGGATGCCGACCGCCAGCGCTGTACCGCATCAGTAGAAACCTCGCTCAGATACGCACGGCGAACCAAAGCCGCTGCCGTCGGAGGCCAGCTCGAGCCCCGGGCCAGCAGTCCGTCCGCCTGATCTTCAGGTCCGGGTGGCGATCCGAACGCCGCGGCGCTGACACGGACCCGGCCCACACTCACGCTACGCCGCGACTCCGTTGGCCGGAAGACGCCTTTCCGGCCATTTGCCCGCAAAGCCGACACCGCGTGCTCGTTCGCCCGCCCTGCGACCGCTTCAAGGCCAGGCGACAGCGAACGCGGCATCGTCGATCGTCAACTGGTCGATGGGCGGAACGGGAGCGGACGCCGTACACGAGCGAATCGAATCGGGCAGCGGCGGACACGATGCGCAAGGTCGCTGCCCACATCCGCCGGGGCGACTACCTGCCTGGCGGCGCCCTGCACGACCTGGCGTAACGGCTAGGAATGGTCGTTTCCGGAAGGTGACCCCGGAATCGGGGCGGATCCCACCAAGTTCAACGGCGTGCACGACATGGATCAGTGGCAGCGCTTCAAGAAGCTTCCTAACGTCCTCTACACCGACGGTTTGGAGTGGGGGCTGTATCGGTCGGGCGTTAGGGACGGCCAATTAATAAAGCTCGCACTCCGTGCCGGCGGACAGACAGCCGACAACGATCCGCGCGGCGCGGCAAAGCTCGCGGCGCTTCTCGCCCGGACCTTCTCTTGGAAGGCAGTTGCGCCAACATCGCTCACGTCGCTCGCTGTCACCCTCGCGCCGCTGACCGCTGTCCTTCGTGACGAGATCCGTTCTCAGCTTGACGACGAAAAGTCCCAGGTGTTCAAAGCGGCTGAAGAGTTCCGTGCCGCACTGTTTCCCGAACGGTCTCGCGATGAGCCAAGCGAGCGGCCGTCCCCCGAAGGCAGCGAGGCGGCCCTGCGTGGCAGGCGCATGGCAGCCGCTTCGCGCACGCTGTTATCGCGCTTGTGGCAACAGAGGTGCGCAAGCCCCGGATCTCCACATACTGAAAGGAGCATCATGGCAACATTCACCGACCTTATGGACCAGCTCGTCGACCGCGCCGAGGAGGCCGCGGATCGCGTCCACACTTCGACGATCGACACGAACGAGGAGCTCGCGTCGCAGGTCTCGAAGGCGCGGGCCGCCGCCGACCAGACCACGCAGGAACTCGAGACGCGGGCAGCCCATTCGCAGGACGAGTCAGCGCGGCACTGGAGCGAGATGAGGCGCGAGTGGCGCGACCACATCGCCAAGATCCAGACCAGGATCGATGCTGAAAAGGACAAAATCGACGTCAGTCGCACGCAACATCGAGCAGGACTCGCCGAGCGCGACGCGATTGAGGCGGTCAACTTCGCTTACCTGGCGACCGAGTGGGCCGAGTGGGCGGTCCTCGACGCCGAGCGCGTCCGCAGAGATGCAGACGAGTTGGCAGGAATCCGCGTCTGAGACCCGCAGAGCGTCCGGGCCATGCGGCGGTTGGGAGAGCCGTCCCGCCCGGACGCCGCGCGCGCCGAGTCTCCTACAGAACGTAAGTGGTCACCACACAGCGCACTGAAGGTGAAGCGCCGCCGACTCACGACCGTCTCACTCGCCCGGCCCTGAGTTGGGAGACCCAGTACTCTCTCCCGTTGACGGGTTGGCAAAGCCGGAACTCTCGACGGCGTGAGTCGAAGCCGTTGTAAGCCGGTGGACACTCCTGCATTTCTTGGGGAAGCCGAAGCTTGCCTCAGCGTTTTCTCTTGTGGCTGCGAGAGCGCAAGCTTTCTCTAGGCGCGCCTTTGATGGCAGCGTCGCTGCACCGCGTGGCATTGGTCTGGCAGCGGCGAGCGCGAAGGTGCGAGCGTCATAGACGTTCGACCAAAGGAGTGGAAATGGCTGAGAACGTGGTACTCGTTCGGTTCGAGGAACCGAGCAAGACGTATGAGGCGTTGAGCATCCTCAAGAAGTGCAACGCCGAAGGTCGCATCGAGCTCGACTCGGCGGCGGTCGTCGAGCGCACACCGGCGGGTCAGCTCCGCATCCTGGAGAGCACTGACAACATGGGTCCCATTGGCACGGTCGGCGGCTCGCTGATCGGGATGCTTGTGGGTGTGCTGGGCGGACCGGTGGGTGTCCTGCTCGGCTGGGGTGCCGGGGCCGCAATGGGAGGTGCGTTCGACATCAATCGCACCGTGACGTCCGACGAGGCGCTCGCCGGACTCGGCAAGGCGATTCCGCCCGAAGCGACCGCCTTGCTTGCCAGCGTGGACGAGCCCGTCGTCGAGGTCATTGACGCCGAGATGGACATGCTCGGCGGCACGGTCACTCGGCGCTCCGTCACCGACGTGATGGCCGAGCTCGAGGCGGCGGACGAAGCGGCCGAAGCTGCCGCGCGTGAGGCTCGGCGAGTCGTGCGCGAGCAGCGCAAGGCGAAGCTGAGTACCGACGTCGGCAAGCGTGTCGGGAAGGTGAAGGAGAAGCTGCACGCCTCCTAATGCCTGTCGCGCGTGCCGAAAGTCGAGGCCCGCCGAGCCGGCGGGCCTCGAACGTTTTTATGGCAGCTTGAGCAAACGGCGAGCACTTCTGTGGCTGCCGGAGATCCGCACGCCGAGCGCAGCGGGATCGACTGCCGAACGGGATCGCCGTTGAGACCTTCTTGGTCGTCGGATGAGGAGGAACGTGGGGCCCGGCCGATGCCAAGCGAGTGCCGACGACGCGGCTGCCTGATGCTGAGCGCGCCCCAGACTTCACTGGCGCGTTCCGGCCTGCGAGACTCATCCGTGCAGGCATCCCGACCCGTCGATGAACCAACCACTTGAGATCCGACTCCTCGGCCCCTTCGAGGTTTTCGCGGGCGGGACGGCGGCGGGCGTGGGTGGCTCCAAGCGCCAGGCCCTGCTGGCGATGCTCGCGCTCCGGCAGGGTCGGGTTATCGACGTCGACGGACTGGTCGACGGTTTGTGGGGGGAGGAGCTCCCGGCCGCTCCTCGGAACGCGCTCCATCATCACATCGCCCGCCTCCGCGCCGAACTCGGAGAGGAGTCGATCGTCGGCACGGCCGACGGATACGCACTGAAAGGCGCGCGCGTCGATGCCGTACGGTTCGAGGAGCTGCTCGCGGAGACGCGCTCCGCGCTGCGCGACGGCGACGCCCCTGCCGCTGCAGACGCGGTCGCGTCGGCGCTTGCCCTCTGGCGCGGATCGGCGCTGCAGGGTCTGGCCGGCACGGCGTGGTTCAGCGCCGAAGCGCGTCGTCTCGAGACGCTGCACGTCGACGCGCTCGAGGAGGACTTCGAGGCCAGGCTCGCGCTCGGCGAGCATCGCGAGCTCACGCCGGCGCTCCGTTCGGTGCTCGTGGACAACCCCTTCCGGGAGCGGCTCTGGGGGCAGCTCATGCTGGCGCTCTACCGCAGCGGCCGCCAGGCCGACGCCCTCGAGACCTTCCAGGAGGCGCGGCGCGTGCTCGCCGACGAGCTTGGGCTCGAGCCAGGGCCTGAGCTTCGGCGGCTCCAGGAGGCGATCCTCGCGCACGACCACGCGATCGCCACCGTTCCGGTCGTCCGAAGGCGCCGCGGCAATCTCCCCGCGCCATCGACGTCGTTCGTCGGCCGTACGGACGAGCTCGGCCAGGTAGCCGGCCTGCTGCGCGATCACCGCCTCGTGACGCTCACCGGGCCTCCGGGTGTGGGGAAGAGTCGGCTCGCGGTCGAGACGGCGCGCTCGCTCGAGCACGAGTTCCTGGACGGCATCTGGCTCGTCGACTTCGCGCGCGTGGGCGGAGCGGCGGACGCTGTCCGGCTCCTCGCAGACGTCGTCGACGTCCGCGGCTCCGACCCGCTCGCACGCGTCGCGTCGCGGTTTCGCCAGGCGGGCGCACTTCTCGTCCTCGATGCCTGCGAGCACGTCCTCGAGGAAGCAGCGCGGATCGCCTCAGCGCTCCTTGCAGAGTGTCCCCAGGTCCGGATCCTGTCGACGAGCCGTGAGGCGCTTCGCGTCGCGGGCGAAGTTCGGATGCCCGTCGCGCCGCTCGGCTCGGCCGCAGTCGAGCTCTTCCTCGAGCGTGCGCGTGCGGCCCGGCCCGGGTTCGACCCGGACGCCGAGGCCGCCGCGCAAGCGGCGGAGATAGCCCGGCGCGTGGACGGGCTGCCGCTGGCGATCGAGCTCGCCGCAGCCCGGGTGAACGTGCTCGGCCTCGCGGAGCTCGTCTCCATGCTCGAGCGCCGCGCCGCACTCCTTCGCGACATCCCGGACTCCGACCCGAGCCACACCGCACTGCGAGAGCTGGTGGAGTGGAGCTACGACCTTTTGCACGGGGACGAGAAGACGCTGCTCCAGCAGCTGGCCGTTCACCGCGGCGGTGCATCGCTCCCGTCTCTCGCGGCGGTCGCGGCGACGCGCGGCGTCAACGAGGCGACCGTCGCGTATCTCATTTCCGCGCTGGTCGACAAGTCGATCGTGTCAGCCTCGTTCGCAGGCGGCGTCGCCCGGTACGACATGCTCGACACCGTCCGCGAGTACGTGCTCGAGCGTCTCGCCGAGCGCGGTGGGCTCGCCCCCGCCCGCGGTGCCCACGCCGAGTACTTCGCGGCAATGGCCGAGGAAGCGCGCGTCGAGCTGCGTGGGCCAGAGTGGCTGCGCTGGCAGCGCCGATTGGAGCTGGAGAACGACAATCTCTGGGCCGCGCTCGCCTACGCCTACGACGCGCCCGATCCCGCCGTTGCGATTCGGCTCGGCACGCTCGGCTGGTACTTCGCGCTCGCGGAACGCGTGTCCGACGGGCGGCGCTTCCTCGAGCTCGCGCTGTCTGCCGCCCGCGAAGACGCGCCGATCGAGTTGCTGATCGAGCCGCTGGCCAGCCTCTGCTTCCTCGCGACCGAAGAGCTCGACCTGGACCGTGCGCTCGAAGCGGGCGAGCGCGCTCTCACGCTCGCCGCGGCCGCGGCGGTGCCGGAGCCGGAGCAGCTGGGGCTCGCGCAGTTCACCCTCGCGCTCGCTCTTGCACAGTCCGGGGACGAGCGGGCTGATGCGATGGCGCAAGATGCGTGCGCGACACTCGAGGCGGCGGGGGACGACTGGGGCGCCGCGGCGAGCGGCCTCATCCGCGCGACGGGCGCGGCGCGCGCCGCGGACGTCGCCACCGTCGCCGCCATGGCGGCGACGGTGCTCCGTCATTCGGATGCGATCGAGTACGACGCGTTCCGCGTCCCGGGACTGCTGCTCGAGGCGTGGGTGGCGGAGCGACGGGAGAACGGCACCGCTGTGGTGGAGGCATACCGGCGAGCGCTAGAGCTCGCAGGGCGCGTAGCGTTCGACGACCACGCCGCGTTCGCCCTCGCCGGGCTCGGGGCAAACGCGCTCGCGAACGGCGATCTGCACGAAGCCGAGGAACTCCAGCGGCAGGCACTTCTCACCGCCGAGGCGGCCCAGGCGACCTGGGTCGCGGCCCATGCACGCGTCCAGCTCGGACGCCTCGCTGCCACATCCGGTGATGCCGACGGCGCCGAGAGTCTGTACCGCCAGGTCCTCGAGTGGTCGCAGACGGAACGCCCGCGCCAGTCGCGCGAGAGCCTCTTCCTCGCACTCGCCGGCAGCCCGGCCACGGCAGCCCTGCTCGGGCTTGCGGAGCTCGCCGAGAGCCGCGGCGACACCGCCGCGGCTCTCGAGTTCCGCGGCCGCGCGGGCCTCACGCTCACCTGAGCTGGCACTAACGCCGCCGCCCCTGGCAGGGCGTTGGCAGCGGCGCCCACGAGTCTTCCGTCTGTCAGAGAACAGAACAGGAGGCTCGATATGAGCACCATCACCATTGACGACCAGCTTGCGGAGATCCGCCACCGGGTCGACCGCCTGCGGGCGTGCGCGCGGGCCGGCGCGCCGCGGGTCTGGCGTCACCTCGACGCACTGGATCAGGCGGAGGCAGCCGTTCGCGCTGCGCTCCGACGTGAGGCTCCCGACGAGGTCGAGGAGACGCTCGGGCAGCTGGAGACGAGGCTCGATATCGCCGAGCGCTCCTTGGAGGCAGACGCTTCCGACGACTGGGCGACCTTCGCTGCGGCGGTGGAGGCGGAGCTCGGGAGCTGGGACATCTACCTCGAGCGCCTCCAGACCCGCGTCGCCTCGAATGCGTGGAAGGCGCGCGAGCAGGCCGAGGCGTCGATCGGCGAGGTGCGCAGCCGCCGGATCGCTGTCGGCGAGCGACTCGCCCAGGCGCGCAACCCCTCCGACGCCGCCTCCCAGAGAGCGAGAAAGCGCATCACCGCCGCCCGGAACGAACTCGACAAGAGGGCTGCCGATCTGTCCACGAAGTTGAACTGAAAGGAGCAAGAGACATGGCCCTCGAAACGCATCTGCAGGAAGGCGAGCGGGCGCTCGCCCACTTCTGGAAGGTCACGGCGTTACGCGGCGCTCTGGCGATCGCCTTTGCCGTCGTCGTCCTTATCTGGCCGAGCATCGGCCTTAGTGCGCTGGTCGCGCTGTTCGGCGGCTTCGCGCTCGTCTCGGGTCTCGCGACGATCGTTGGCGCGTTCAACCTGCCGACGAGCGGCGGTGAGCGCGCGTGGCTCGTCTTCGAGGGCCTGCTGGGAGTGGTGGTCGGCGGCGTCGTCGGCGTCTGGCCCGACCTCTCGGCGTTGGGACTGCTCTACGCCATCGCCGCCTGGGCGATCGCGATGGGCGTCTTCGAGATCGCCCTCGCGTTCGTCCTGCCGCTGAGCGGCGGACGGTCGCTGGTGGCCGTGCTCGGCGGACTGCTCTCGGTCGCGTTCGGTGTGATCATGTTCGCCCATCCCGGTGCGGGAGCGGTCGCCCTCTTGGCGCTCATCGCCGCGTTCGCGCTCGTGACCGGCGTCATGCAGATCGCATTCGCGCTCGAGCTGCGGCGCGTCACGGCGGAACTGACGCAGCGCGTCGGGCCACACGTGACGGCGAAGCCCGTGATGCACGGCTGAGGGGGAGAGCGAGATGCAGAAGATCGACCCGGTTCTCATGACTGCACTCATCGCGATGAGTGCCGCGATGCTCATGATCCACGCGGGCATCGCCAAACGCCGGCTCGCGTGGCGCAGACAGAGGACAAAGCGTGAACGCAGGCGGCGGTCATGACGCAGCAGGCGAGAGTCGGCGAGGCGCAGATCCTCAGCTGCTACGACGGCTCGAACGACGCGCGGTCGACACGGCACCGGGCAGGCGATCTTCGACGTGCCGACGAACTCGACGCTGCGGTCATCGTGATCGGATCGCGCAGCCCCAGTGGTGCGCGTGAGTTCGCCCGCGGCAGCCTGTCGCACGACGTGTCAACGCACGCACGACACCCGGTGCTCATCGTGGCTCCGCTGACCGAAGGAGCGCACTGACTCGTGGAGCAATCGGTGCGCCTCAAACACGCATCGCGCCTCCGGCTCGAACCGAACCCGGTACTCGTCCAGCAGGCAGAACGGCGAGCGCAGAACCTCCAGAACCGGGTCGCAGATCGGATCACTGCGTTCGCCGGGTCGATGCGGTTCGTCTACCTCCACATCCTCTGGTTCGGGTGCTGGATCGGGCTCGGCGTCGAGAAGTACCCGTTCGGCCTGCTGACGATGATCGTGTCGCTCGAGGCGATCTTCCTCTCGACCTTCGTGATGATCAGCCAGAACCGTGCCGACGCGAAGCGTCAGCTGATCGCCGACCAGCAATGGCAGACCGTCAGGGAGGAGGACAGACAGAACCAAGAGCTGCTCGAGCTCTCGCATCAGATCCTCGAACTGACCAAGGCAATTCACGCCTTCACGACCTCTCCTCCGGCGGCGAACTAACCGGTCCCTGCCGCCCCGCGTCCGCCCTGATGGCAGCACGGCGCCAACGCGTGGCACTGGGTTGGCATCGCTCTCGGCCAGCCTTCGTCGCAGATTCACGATCCACGAGAGGAGATGAGATGACCATCACCAAGAGCGAGGAGAGAGCGGTTGCGCCGACGCGCTGGAGCGTCGACCGCGACGAGACCTCCGTCGCCTTCGCCGTCAAGACGTTTTGGGGCCTGGCCACCGTTCACGGCCGCTTCGACCGTTTCGGCGGCTCATACGAGGTCGGGCCGGACGGGACGAAGATCGAGCTGACGATCGACGCCGACAGCCTCGACACCGGTAACCGGACGCGGGACAAGCATCTGCGGTCGGCCGACTTCTTCCACGTCGCCGAGCGCCCGCAGGTGCGGTTCACGTCGACGCGCGTGCGCGATGCAGGCGACGGGACGCTGCACGTCGAGGGCGACCTCGAAGCGGCGGGAAAGGTCGAGCCGCTCGAGCTCGACGCAACGGTGCAGCAGCTCGACCACGGCCTCCAGATCGAGGCCACCACCACCGTCGACCAGCGGCAGCTCGGCATGAGCAGCGGCCAGCTCGGGATGATCCGTCAGCCGGCGACGCTGCTCGTCAAGGGGCGGCTCAGCAGATGACGGATCGCCATCGTGTATTGATCGTTGGCGGCGGCTTCGGAGGCCTCGCCGCCGCCAAGGCGTTGCGCCGGGCGTCGGTGGACGTGACCGTGGTCGACCGGCAGGGGTACCACCTCTTCCAGCCGCTGCTCTACCAGGTGGCGACGGGCGTCCTGTCGCAGGGGAACATCGCGCCGCCGCTCCGAGACGTCCTGCGCCACCAGCGCAACGCGAACGTCGTCCTCGCCGAGGTCGGCGGCATCGACCTCGAGCACCGCACTGTCACCTGCAGGCTGCTCGACCGGACCTGGGAGCTCGCCTACGACAGCCTGATCGTCGCCGCCGGCTCGGCGCAGTCGTACTTCGGCCACGACGACTTCGGCCTCCACGCCCCGGGAATGAAGACGATCGACGACGCGCTCGAGGTGCGAGGGCGGATCTTCGGCGCCTTCGAGTTGGCCGAGCTCGAGGAAGACCCGGTGCGCCGCTCTGCATGGCTGACCTTCCTCGTCGTCGGCGCCGGGCCCACGGGGGTGGAGATGGCCGGGCAGATCGCCGAGCTGTCGCGCTACAGCCTGCGATCGAACTTCAGGCGGATCGACGCCGCCGGTGCGCGCATCGTCCTCCTCGACGGAGCGCCGCGGATCCTGCCGAGCTTCGACGAGCATCTCGCACGGCGGGCAGCGGCGAAGCTCGAGCGGATGGGTGTGGAGATCAGAACAGGGACGCTCGTCACGGGGATGGACGCTGCAGGCGTCGAGCTGAAGACCAGCGCCGGCGTCGAGCGGCTCGCCGCGATGACGAAGATCTGGTCAGCAGGCGTGCAAGCGTCGCCGCTTGGGAGCATGCTCGCCGCGCAAGCCGGCCTGGAGCCGACGCGGAGCGGCCAGGTCGCCGTCAGAGCCGACTGCACGCTGCCGACCCACCCGGAGGTCTTCGTCATCGGGGATCTGATGGCGCTCGGCCGCTTGCCCGGGCTCGCAGAGGTCGCGATCCAGTCGGGCCGGCACGCGGCGGCCGAGATCAGGCGCCGCCTCGACGGGGACGCGGAGCCGCGGCCCTTCCAGTACCGCGACCTCGGCAGCCTTGCCGCAGTCTCACGGTATTACGCCGTCGGCGAGCGCCGCAGCACCCACGTCTGGGGATTCGTCGGCTGGCTGTTCTGGCTCGCCGTCCACCTCACGTTCCTCACAGGCTTCAAGAACCGGGTCAGCGCGCTCTTCTACTGGACGATCAGCTTCTTCGGGCGCTCGCGCCCCGAGCGGACGATCACCGCACAGCAGATCTTCGCCCGCCAGGCGCTCGCTGCATGCGGCCGAGCAGGTGACCTCGGTGAGTGAGACGTCCGGAAGCCGGCGGCGCCTCATCTTCGGCGCGCTGCTGCTCGTGCTGTTCATCGCGTCGCTCGACCAGACGATCGTGTCGACCGCGCTGCCGACGATCGTCGGCGACCTCGGCGGCCTGCAGCACCTCTCCTGGGTGGTGACGGCATATCTGCTGGCGTCGACGGTGGTCGCGCCGCTGTACGGAAAGCTCGGCGATCTCTACGGGCGCAAGCGGGTCCTGCAGGTCGCGATCGTGCTCTTCCTGGTCGGATCGGCTCTGTGCGGGTTGGCGCAGACCATGCCGCAGCTGATCGCCTTCCGCGCCGTGCAGGGGCTCGGCGGCGGCGGCCTGATCGTGGTGACGATGGCCGTCGTCGGCGACCTCGTCGCGCCGCGCGACCGCGGCCGGTACCAGGGCCTGTTCGGAGGGGTGTTCGGGGTCTCGACCGTCGCCGGGCCGCTGCTCGGCGGCTTCTTCGTCGACAACTTCTCCTGGCGGTGGATCTTCTACATCAACCTCCCGCTCGGCGCGGTCGCGCTCGCGGTGATCTCGATTGCCTTCCGTTCACGGCAAACGAGCGAGCGGCACCTGATCGACTACCTCGGCACAGTCGTTCTCGCCGCGGGACTGTCGGGGATCATCCTCTACACGAGCCTCGGCGGCACAACCTACCCATGGGACGCGCCGGGGATGCTCGCAGCGATCGTCGGCGGCGTCGCGCTGCTCGCGCTGTTCCCGTTTGTCGAGTCGCGGGCGGCGGATCCGATCTTGCCGCTCGAGCTCTTCCGCAACGAGACCTTCCGGACGACGAGCATGATCGGCTTCGTCATCGGGTTCGCGCTCTTCGGCTCGGTCACCTTCGTGCCGCTCTATCTGCAGGTCGTCAAGGGTCACAGCCCGACCGAGTCGGGGCTACTGATGACGCCGATGATGCTCGGCGTGCTCGTGACCGGGATCGCGAGCGGACTCCTGATCTCGCGCTACGGGCGCTACCGCCCGTTCCCGATCATCGGAACGGCCCTCGCGACCGTCGGGCTGTATCTCCTCAGCCGGCTCGGCGTCTCGACACCGACCCGCGAGGCGGCCCTGTACCTCCTCATCCTCGGCCTCGGACTCGGCCTGACGATGCAGGTGCTCGTGCTCGCCGCCCAGAACGCCGTCGATTATCGGCTGCTAGGCGTCGCCACGTCCGGCGCGTCGCTCGCACGTCAGATCGGCGGCTGCATCGGCGTCTCAGTCTTCGGTGCGATCTTCACCAACCGGCTCGGCCACGAGCTCGCCCAGCGCCTCCCGCCCGGCGTGCACGCGCCCACGCACGGGAGCCCGGCTGCCGTTCAGCACCTGCCGCCCGTGATTCACGAGGCGTACATCGCGGCGTACGCCGCCGCCCTTCACCCAGTCTTCCTCGCCGCCGCCGCCGTCATGGTCGGCGCATTCAGCCTGAGCTGGCTGCTGCGCGACGTGCCGCTGCGAGAGACCGCCGGTTCGGCCGGAATCGGCGAGAGCTTCGCCGGCGCGCGCCCGGTGAGCTCCGAAAGCTAGCTCTTGCGGATGATCAGCTCCGTCGTCCAACGTCCCAGTCGTGCAGCTCCGCAGGTTGAGCTCCGGTTCGCACTGGCACAAGCTCTGGCTCTCCCAACACCTCGCGTACGTCGAGAAGCCGAGACTCGGCCTCAGTGATCGACGCTACTGGCGCAATCACTGGCGCACACACCATCTAGAACGTCCAAAATCACCCGGGGAGCAGGGACTTCCTGCGACGCGGCCGTAGCTTCCTAAACCGCGTGCACAAGTTCGATTCTTGTCGGGGGCATGAGCCGCAAGGCCGCTTCGGAAGGCGAATGTCGGCAGATCGGGGCTAGCCGCTGTGCCTGGCCCAACCTATCCCGTCTACCGGGCGTCTACAGCCGTCCGCGGCGGTCGTCACTCCGACGGGACACGCTCAAAATCGGTTTTCGCCGAGAGCATCGTCCCATGACATACCGTCCGAGACGATTGAGGGTCGCTTCTCTCTCGCCGCTTTCGCGGTGGTAGCCGACTGTCGGAAACTTGTCGTTGATCTCCTTGAGAGTCATGCCGCCGCCGTCGTCGGGAGACCCTGTTCCTCGGCATACCCATCTTCAGCGACCGAAATGATCAAACACACGCCAGCGCCGCGCGCCCATGTCGGCCACTCGCCCCGGTCTTCTTGCGCTCAGTCAGCTGGGCTGATCGAAGATCTCGCCCAGAAAATGGGCGATCATCCAGGCCGTGAGTCGCGCGGTGACGCTGGACGGGTCGTGGGGTGGATTAAGCTCGGCGATGTCGCACGCGACGACGCGGCCGCGGCGAGTCACTTCGGCGAGGATCGATCGCAGCTCGCGGTAGGAGATTCCGCCGGGCTCGGGCAGCGTGGTTCCGGGTACGAGAGCCATGTCGAGGACGTCGAGGTCGATCGAAACGTAGAGCGGGCGCTGGGCGGGGACAAGATCGGGGACGACTGCGGCTGCACCGTCAGAGAGCAGGTCGAGCGTTGTCGCCCAGCGAACGCCGAGTTTCCGCATCCCGTCGACTTCTGTCGGATCAACGTTGCGGAGCCCCAGCGCGGTCACATTCCCAACCTCGGGTAGCTCCGCCAGCCGGCGCAGCTGGCTGGCGCCGCTGTAGCGCGAACCGTCGAGCTGGTCGAGGAAGTCCGCGTGCGCATCGATGTGGACGACATCAAGCTCGAGGCAGGCGGCCACTCCCCGTACCAAGGGAAAACTCATCGAATGGTCACCGCCCACCGCAACGAGAACAGCGCCACCCTTCGCGATTCGGCGGGCCGCTTCGGTCATGCGAGCGAAATTACCGGCCTCGTCCGAGCCCTGGATCGCGACATCGCCAACGTCGGCCATCGTCACGCCGACGAGATACTCACGACCAACCTCAACGTCATACCAGCCCAGCGCGCCGGCACCAGCCGTCGCTCCATACTCGAAGATCTCCCACGACGACAAGCGCACCGCCGCCGGACCCGCCGCCTGACCGGTCCGATTGCCTGGCTGCGGCGTACCGGCATCGAAGGGCACCCCAAGGAACGCCACCTGGGCCTCGAGCGCGTCAAGGTCGCGAACGACTGGTACGCCAAAGAATGTCCGCGGCGCAACCGAAACCAACTCCCGCGACAGCAGCTGCGCGTCCACGGGACGAAAGCCTACTGAACAGCCATCCCAAGGTTCGGAAGAGTCTCCCACGGCGGCCGTCAAGCGCGCGTTGCACTTCGGTGCGTAGTGCGCGAGTTGCCATTGCCGTGAGTTGCGCGCGTCCGGGGTGCACCCTGGCTCGTGGCTCGAGGGGCGCTGCGTTGCGATTGACAGGGCAGCCTCTCCTCGACTGCCGTGCTAGCCCGGTGGAGCATGGCGGAGCCGCGGCGTAGCGTGCCTCACCGTCGTCTATACACGACCTGGGCGCCCGAACGACGCGCTCGCTCTCACCGCCTGGGTCGGAAAGGAGTCATGCCGATGATCACGTTCACGACAGCCCGGAAGCGCAGCCTCGCGGTGCTGGTGGCGGCGCTTGCGGCAGTTGCTGTGGTCGCTGCGCTCACGAGCGCGTCGGCGTTGGCGCAAGGCCGCACGATCGCTGCCAGCTTCTGTCTACCCGGAACTCCGTCAACACCGAGTCAGCACCTGTTCTGTCTCAGCGCCGCACTGAACGGGCAGACGCCGGTCGAGGGGTACGGCGTCAGCGTCAGCGATTCGCTGAGATGCAACACGCCTCAAACGCCCCCGGATCCGGCGAACGGCCCGCAGAACTGCGTTCCGAGTGGAACAGGGCTGATGACGCTTCGGCCAGGGACGTACTGGATCACGGTCGACGACCCGCTCAACGGCCACAACTTCGAGCTTCGGAGCTGCCCTGGCTCGGAGACCGCCTGCACGCCCGGCCAGGGGGCCGAGCAGGAGCTGACGCCGGTCTGCAACGACGATCCGGCGAACCCGGATGCGTTCAACTGCGGCACCGGTGTGTCGACCGCGGCGAACCCGATCGTCAGGACGGTGAAGATCGAGTTGAAGCCGGGGACGTACCGGCTGTTCTGTGATGCGACGAAGCCGGTCGTACACGAGACAGCCGGCATGTACATCGACTTCGAGGTCGGCGGCGTGGGACAGGTCGGCTAGCACGCCTCGGCTGGGAGTCGCATGAGACCGGCGCCCCGACGCGCTTTCGAGGCGCCGGCGCTCATGCGACTCGGAAACCAGCGCGCAACTCGACCACGCGAACCCGTCTGCTCGGGCCTCGTCGACTAGCGCTAAGTCTCGCCTGCCCCGTCGGAGGTAGCCCCATTACCCAGCCCGTCCAGCCGCTGAGCAATCACTGGGCTGCGCCAGCGTTCTCTCGCCCGGGACGGGT
The DNA here is from genome assembly GCA_963828655.1 of uncultured Thermoleophilia bacterium. GTDB lineage: Bacteria > Actinomycetota > Thermoleophilia > Gaiellales > Gaiellaceae > PALSA-600. The sequence continues at coordinate 20,052 of CAWHFK010000008.1, forward strand.
CACGATCTACCAGCCGTCTACCAGGAGTAGCCGGACACAGCCGTACACGACGACACTCAACCGCACTCAATGCACCTCACGACAGGGACGAGCGGGACGCAGCGGACACAGACGTACATCACGTCACAGGTCCGGCCGACTTCCTAAACCGCGTGCACGCGTTCGATTCTTGTCGGGGGCACGTCATTGAGTCAGCGGCTCCAAGTGGACGGCTCGTGCGTTGTCGGTGGCGCGCGAGTGAACTGAAGGGCGACATACGACTACGCCGGTAGCCGGATGAGGGTAGGGCTGAAAAAGTCGGCAACCCAGACCGACCCGAAGGCCACGGCAACGCCGCCCGAGGTGAAGCCCTGCGGGAGCATGAACCGGGCTGAGACGGTGTCGTCGGCGTTCACGTGCACCAGGTAGCTCTGGGTGCCCGCGGGGCTGTCCGGGCCAGGGCCAACCACGACCCACAGAGTGTTGCCGCTGCTGGCGACGCCGACGGACGTGCCGCCGCCAAGCGAGAGGATCGAGGCGATCGAGTTCGTGGCCGGGTCGATCCGTGCGACGTACGGGCTGACCCCGCAACCGGTCACCCAGACAGCCGTCGAGCCTACCGCGATGCCGCCGCACGGTGTCATCGCCGGGGGAAAGGCGATCGTTGCTGCGATCCTGTTCGTCGCCGGGTCGATCCGATCGACGACATTGCGGTTCGGGACATCCACCCAGACGCTGCCGAGCCCAGCGGCGATTCCCTGCGGCCCGTTGCCGTCGGCGCTCGTAACCGAGATGTTCGCGACGATCTTGTTCGTCGTCTCGTCGATTCGGATCACGGTGCCTGCGTGGTGGGTTGCCACCCAGACGCTGCCGGAGCTCACGACGACGCCTTCGGGGCCGGCCCCGGGCGGGAGGTGCACGGCAGAAAGCTGCTTCCCAGTCGTCGGATCGAGCCGGCGGACCTGACTTGCCACGTAGTCGGACACCCACACGCCGGTGTCGTCAGCGCCGATGTCCTGTTGCCCGCCGCTCGTGAACGGGCCGCTCAGGCTGTTGGTTGCCGGGTCGATGCGGTAGGGACCACTCGCCGTCCAGATCGCGCCGGCGGCACCGACCAGGGTGCCGTTCCCTTTCGCCGTTGAAACGCCCGGAACGGAGATCGTCGCCGTTCCGCGAGGCATCGGCTGCGGTGCCGGCAGCATGGAAGCCGCGGCGGACGGGCCCGTGGGCAACGTCGCCACCGGGGGGATCGGGGTCGGCGGAGGGCCGGTCGGCGAGACGGGAGCCGGCTTGGCCTTCGCGCGCTCGAGCCGGCCTTTCACGCACAGAAAGCCGCGCAGCCTGTACTGCTTCGCATACCGGGTCTGGCAGTGCGCGCCGGACGCGAGACAGAGTGCCTTGCCGCCGATCACCGCTCTCACCCCACCCTTGGCGCAGAGAGCTGCGGGCACGCGCTGCCGTGCGGACCCTCCTGCCGCGCCGAAGGCGGTCGCGGCGAGTGCCGCGACTCCGACGGCGAGGACAGAAGTGTGGAGTTTCATGGGGTTCCTTTCTCGAATGTGAGTACCGGGCGGAGGCGGCACGAGCCGCCTCCGCCCTCCCAGACCCGCAGGCGTCTACGCCGGCTGCGGGGCCTTGTGGGCGAGCGAGAGCACGCCCGCTCCGGTTGCGGCAAGGCCGAGTCCAGCCAGCAGGCCGATCCCGGCGTCGGTCCAGCTGAATCCCGTGTCGGACTGGATGACGACGGTCGCGGGCCTGGCACCACCCACGGGGCGCGTGAACGGCAGCTCGTTCTTCCGCTCACCCTGGATCGGCGGGTCGTTGGTCATTTTCGCCGGCGCGACGCTCTGAGCCGCCCTGGCGCCCACCGACCGCGTGAACGGCCACTGGTTCTTCGGCTCGCCGCCGGCCGAGGCCGACGTTGCGAGAACGGCGGCGCCGATCAGGGCGACGGCGATGCTGCGGATCGGATGCATGAGCTGCAACGTGTGCCTCCCGGTTCTTGGCCGCCGTGCGCGGCCGGTGAAACCACGGTGCGCCTCACCGGTCGATCAACGGTTTACTTCGGTCCAGCGCCGGTAAATCGTCCTGCTCTTGGCGCGATTTACCGACGGTGGTACGGTCGGCTTGGAGTGGAGTTCCGAGGGCTCGGCCTGTTGGAAGTCCTGGACGACGACGGTCGGCGGCTTCAGTTCGCTCCCGGGAAAGAAACCGCGCTCCTCGCCCTGCTGCTCCTGCACCGAAACACGACGCTCACGCGCGACCAGATCTTCGACGGGCTCTGGGGCGAAGCTCCGCCCGAGAACGCCCGCAAGAGCGTGCAGCTCTACATCTCGCACCTGCGCAAGAAACTCGGCTCCCACCGCATCGAGACGACCCCGGGTGGTGGCTACAGCCTGCGGGTCGGCCCCGGCGAGCTCGACCTGGACCGGTTCGAGACCCTCGCACGCGAAGGCGCCAACGCGCTCGAGCGCGCCGAGCTCGACGAGGCCGAGAGGATGCTCGACGATGCACTCGCTCTCTGGAGCGGCGACCCGCTCCCCGACGTCCGTTTCGAGGCATTTGCACAATCCGAGCTTCGACGTCTGGACGAGCTGCACGACTCTGTCGTCGCCGACCGGGTCGACGTCCGAATCGCCGCCGGCCGCTCGCGCCGTGTGATCGCCGAGCTCGAGGCGATCATCGAGCGATCGCCCCTCTGGGAACGGCCGCGGGCGCAACTGATGCGAGCGCTCTACCTGACCGGACGACAGTCCGACGCGCTCGAGCTCTACCGGAGGACGCGTGCGCTCTTGCGCGAGGAGCTCGGGGTCGAGCCGGGGCCGGAGCTCCAGCAACTCGAGCATGCCATCCTCACGCAGGATCCCGAGCTGGGTGAGCCGGCCGCGCCGCCGAGACCGACGGCGAATCGCCGACGGCGCGTCGGTGCACTGCTCCTCGTCGGAGGCGCGCTCGTGGCCGTCGCCGCCACGGCGGCGGCCATCGAGCTGCGAGGACGCGGCGGCAACAGGATCGTGACCATCGCATCGAACAGCGTGGTTGCGATCGATCCGTCACGCGATCGAATCGTGGCGCAGGTCTCAGCCGGAAGCCGCCCGTCGCGCCTTGCCGGCACAACGCAGACGATCTGGGCGCTCTCGAACACCGACGGCACGATCACCCAGATCGACGCGAAGACGGCCCAGGCCGTCAGCGTCTTCGGTCCGGCGTCGTCACCGGCCGATCTCGCAGCGACGCCCGCGATGCTCTGGGTCGGGAACACCGCCATCGCCGCAAAGACCCCGCTGAGCGGCGCCGAGGGCACGTCCAGTCTCTCCCGGTTCACGCCCGGCCGCCACGTTCTCCTCGGAACGAGCGTGCTGCCGCACGGGCCTCGGTCGCCGATCTCGGGAAGGCCACCCGAACAGCGCTTCCTCGTCGCAGGCGGCGGCCTCGCATGGGCGGTCGCACCTGACGGCGCCGTGGTCGCCGTCGACCGTGCCGGCCGGGTGCGACACCGAGTGGACATCGACGCGACCTCGCTCGCCTACGGAAGCGGTGCGCTCTGGGTGCTGACGCAGGCGAACCAGGCCGTCCGCGTCGACGGGCGAACCGGCCGTGTCACACAGACGATCGAGATCCCCTCGTTGCTCGCACTCGGCGGGCTTGCAGTCGGATCCGGCGCGGTCTGGGTGACCTCCCCTTTCCAGGGAGTCGTCTGGCGGATCGATCCCGGCCCACCGGCGTCGCTCCGCACGATCCCGCTGAGCTTCGGCGCCTCGACGATCGCCGCAGGCAACGGGGCGGTCTGGGTCGGAAACGCCTTCGACGACTCGATCGAGCGCATCGACCCGACCGGCAACACCACACGCAAGGTCGCGTCCGTCCCGTCTCCGCAGGACATCGTCGTCGCCGGAGACCATGTCTGGGTCGCAGCCGGGTCCGCCGTTGGGCGAAGCGGTCCGCTGGTATCTGCGGCCTGCGAACGCGTCGCTGCCGGCGCCGGGCGCCCGGATGTGATTGTCGCGTCGGACTTCGACCTCGAAGGTTCGAGCTCGTCCTTGACGCGACCGCTGGAGCGTGCCGTCGAAGCCGTCTTCAAGGCTCACGGTTTCCGTGCCGGCCGCTTCACGGTCGGGCTGCAGTCCTGCGACGACGCATCCCGCGCCGCCGGCGGGCTCGACATCGGTCAGTGCCTCGCGAACGCGCGGGCCTACGCGCTCGACACGACGGTGGTCGGGGTGATCGGGGATCAGTCGCCGTGCGCAACCGCCCAGATCCCGATTCTCAGCCGAGCTCCTGCTGGACCGGTCGCGATCGTCAGCCCGATCAGCACAGCTCCGTTTCTCACGACGCCTCCTCCCGGACCGGCCGGAGCCGCGCTCGGCCGACTGGTCGGCCCGGACGGGCGCAACTTCGTCAGGACGGTCGGCGCCGACCACGTCCAGGTCGGAGCCGATGCGAAACTCGCCAAGCGGCTGCACATCAAGCGGATCGCAGTCGTCTACAACAGGCTGGGGTTGACGAGCCAGGCGGAGCTGTCGTGGTTCCGCTCCGCGGCGGCGCAACTGGGCGACGTCCAAGTCGTTCCGGTCGTCTGGAACGAAAACGGAGAAGCAGCGCTCGAACGAGCAGTCCGAGCCGCGCACGCCGACGGTGCGTTTCTGACGGGCGCGGTGACTCAGGGCCCGGAGGAGGGCGTGGAGGCGCTCAACGCGCTCCACCGGGCGCTGCCGGTCGGGGCACCCGTGATCGTCACGGATTGGCTGACGCCGTGGTCGAGCGTGAAGGCGGCAGGCGCCGCATACGACGGCGTGTACGCGACGCTGGCCTGCAACTCCTTGCGCACCCAGATCACCCCCGCGACGCGCAAGGTGCTCGACCGGCTGCCGGCTGCGGAGCGGGTCCCTTGCCTCGTTGCACCGGCGGTCCAGGCGGCGAAGGCGATGCTCGCCGCCGTCGCGCGGTCGGACGGCACGCGACCATCGGTCACGCACGCGCTCCTCACGAGCGGTCTCTTCGATCCGAACGGCGACCTCGTCAACGCTCCCGTGACGGTTTTCCGCCTGCGCCGCGGCGCCCACAATGACACGGGTCTTCCGTACGTCCAGGACGCGGTCGTAGACTCGGTGATCCACGCTCCGCCCTTCGCGAGCGCGACTGCATCGCGGTAGCGCTCACGTGCTCGAGTGGCGGGACAACCATCGCCGTCGCGCTCTACTCGAAGTTTCTGGTCGAACACAAGCGGCACGCCACTCACACGCTTCTCCATTCGCATCTCGAGCCGCAGGTCAGTCAGTCCTGAGCAGCGCTTGTGGCACGCCGGCTGACACACCGCTAGCCGCGGGAATGGTTCGAAGCCCTCGGCGACGCCGTGGTCGATCCGGGCAATGGTGTGCTGGACGACTGCGCCCCGGTTGGCGCGGTCGTCTCGTCGCTGCCGCTCGTGGGCCGCCGACGTTGATGATGATCCAGCTGTTTGCGAGCGCGATTATCGTCGAATCGCCTTCGAGCAGAACCTCGCCGCCGAGAACGTCGGCGTAGAAGCGACGCGACTGGGCTACGTCGTGGCTGACGATGAAATGGGTAAGAGCGATACCTTCGCTCGGCCTGGGGAAGCTCGCCATCGCTAGCGCTCCACCATTGCGCGTACCTCGACTGTCCCTCCCATGCGGGCAACCGGGATGCGCGAAGCGAATGCGATTGCCGCGTCGAGATTGGGCGCGTCGTAGATGTAGTAGCCGCTCAGCTCGGCACCGTCGGCGACGGCAGGGCCTTTGCTGAGGATCGTCTGCCCGTCGCTTACCCGCACCGTGCTTGCCGAACTGGGTGCCTCGAGCTGGTTCCCGTCGAGGACGCCGGGGGACTTTCGGATCGCGATGAACTCGGCCGTTATCTTCTCTTGCTCGTCCGCGGGGAACTCGTGGATGACGGCGTCGGCGCCGTTGAAGCGGACCTGCAGCATGTACTTCACGTCGTCTCCTTCAATGCTCTTCGGGGTCGTGGGTCGGCCTTTCAGACGAGTTCGAGGGCGGGCGATGCCTCGGGGGCCGGCGCTGGCTCGCCGCGGGAGTTGAGGGTGCGCAGTGCGATGAGGGCGGCCGCGACGAGGAAGAAGCTGGCTACCAGCAACGCGCGCGTGTAGCCGCCGACGAGTGCGTCCGCGCGAGAGGCATGGGCGGCAACGAGGTGGTTGGTGCGCGCGGTCGCGAGCGCGGAGAAGACCGCGAGGCCAAGCGCGACCCCGAGCTGCAGCGACGTGTTGAGCAGCCCGGCGGCAAGTCCGGCTCGCTCGGGCGGCACACCTGCGTTTGCTGCAACGGTGGCGCCGACGAAGATCGCTCCGAGCCCGAGCGACATGACGATCAAGCCGGGGAAGATGTCGGCGAGGTAGCTGCCGTGCAGCGGGATACGGGAGAGGTAGTAGATGGCGCCGGCGGAGAGGAGCGCGCCAGCAACGATCACCGGTCTCGTCCCCACACGCGCGAAGAGCTTCGGCGAGATGGAGGCGGCGAAGCCGAGACCCGCGGTCACGGGTAGGTAGGCGGCGCCTGCCTGGATCGGAGACCAGTGCAGGACGTTCTGCATGTAGAGGGTGACGAAGAAGAACATCGAGTAGAAGCCGGCGAAGGCGATCAGCTGCGTCGCGTCGGCCGCCGCCAGCCCGCGCACGCGGAAGATCGAGAGCGGCATCAGGGGGTGTGAGCTGCGCGCCTCGCTGAACAGGAACGCGGCGAGGAGAACTGCGGCCGTCATGAGTTCGCCGACCGTGCGCGCGTTGCCCCAGCCGTGGTCGGGAGCCTTGATCAGCCCGTAGACCAGCAGGAGCATGCCCCCGGTTACGAGCACCGCCCCACGTACGTCGAAGCCACCGCGGACGCGGTCCGGGCGGTCGTCGCTGAGGAGTCGGAACGAGCCGAAGAGGATGAGTGCGCAGAACGGGAGGTTGACGAGCAGCACCCCGCGCCAGCCCGGCCCCTCGGAGAGCACACCGCCGAGAAACACGCCTGCCGCCGCCCCGAGCCCGGCGATCGCGCCCCAGATGCCGAGCGCCTTGTGGCGGTCAACTCCTTCCTTGAACGACGTCGTCACCAGAGACAGCGCGGCCGGCGCCATCAGCGCCGCGCCGATGCCCTGGACGATCCGCGCCGAGATCAGCGTCGCCTCGTTCTGCGCCAACCCGCCCGCGAGCGAACAGGCGGCGAAGACAAGCACGCCGACGACGAGTAGCCGCCGCCGGCCGAGCAAATCGGCCATGCGACCGCCGAGCAGGAGGAAGCCGCCGTAGGTAAGGACGTAGCCGCTCGCCACCCACTGCAGGCTCTGCTGTGAGAAGTGGAGATCGCGCTGGATCGAGGGGAGGGCGACGTTGACGATCGAGCCGTCCACGACGTCGAGGAACTGCACCCCGCACAGAAGCACGAGGGTCAGCCGCCCGACGCGGGTGGCGAGAAACGACTCATGCTCGGAACGCTCGGCCATATAGCTGTCTCCTTTGTAGTCAGTTAGCTGACTCACTTATACAGGAAGACTGCTACTTTGGGTGAGGTGACTAACTCCGTCGCGTCAAGACCTGGCAAGCGGGAACGACTCGTTGAGAGCGCACGCACGCTGATCCACGAGCAGGGCGTCCATCCGACGACGCTGGCCGAGGTCGCCGAACGCGCCGACGTACCGGTCGGGAACGTCTACTACTACTTCAAGACCAAAGACGACCTCATCTCGGCGGTCCTCGCCGCCTACGCGCAGGAGGCGGGCCGGCTGACCGAGTCGCTCGAGCGGCACCGGACGCCGCAGGCACGGCTGAAGGCACTGGTGCGCAACTGGGACCGGCAGCGCGAGGCGGTGGCCCGCTACGGCTGCCCGATGGGCAGCCTCTGCACCGAGCTCGACAAAATCGATGACAGCCTCGACAAGGCGGGAGCCGCAGTGCTCGCGCGCATCATCGACTGGGCAGAAGCCCAGTTCCGCGAACTCGGCCGACGCGATGCGCGCGACCTCGCACACACACTCTTCGCCGGAATCCAAGGAGCCGCGCTTCTCGCCAACACCTTCCGCGACCCCGAAATCCTCACCCGCCAGACCCGCCACCTCGAGCGCTGGATCGACTCACTCTGAACCTCTCGCACGCCGACTGGGACAACTTCTTCCTTCCCTCTGTCTTCCTGGCGGACGACCGGCAGCTCCCTATCCAGGTAGGCCTTTCGGACATCTTCAGGTCGTCGCGACCGACGCTCGCGCTTGCAACAGTCATTGCGGCGCTTCCCGTTGCGATCGTGTTCGCCGTGTCGCAGCGAGCTCTGGTGCGCGGGCTCGTCAGCGGCGCGGCCAACGGATGACCCGAACCAACGCGGCACGGAGAGTGGCTTCGAACTCGAAGAGGTAGGTCACCCCGATCGAGATTCCCTCGTTCTGCGATTCTCCCGACGGCGTGAAGAACTGGGCCGGCAATGTGACGTACCTGACCGAACACGGGGCACCACTCCGAGCGAAGCCTCTCATGGCGTCCAGACGAGAAGCGGCTTCGTGGGTAACCGGCAGTCTATGTTGTCTCTATTGACTACGGCCGAAGATCGTAAATCGCCGCTCTGGCGTACGCAGGTTCTACGCTGCTTCTACGCTCCCCCGGAAAGACGTCATGGTGTTTCCTAAACCGCGTGCACAAGTTCGATTCTTGTCGGGGCATGAGCCGCGAACCCGCTTCCCGAGGCTCAGGTTGGCAGGTTTCCGACGTACCGCTAGTGGAGCAGGTGCTGGTCGAGCGCCCAGCGGGTGATCTCGGCCCGCGAGTGAACGCCCAGCTTGTCCATCGCGTTGTGGCGGTGCATCTCGGCGGTGCGCGTCGAGATCGCGAGCTCTCGCGCGAGCTGGTTGTTGGTGTAGCCGTAGGCGAGCAGGACGGCGACCTGCTGCTCGCGCGGGGTCAGCGTGCGGGTGTGCGGCTCGGTCAGTGTTGCGGTCATCGGCGAACACCTCCTTGCAAGGACGGGAGCCCATCCTCGATCGCGACGCGTCCGGGCTCATCGGCGAAGCCCCGCTTGTCGGCGCGGCAAAACCACAACCGGAGCTTCTACTGGCCCTGCGGAAGAGGCAGGGCTGCTTCGACTCGGGTCGCTCCTTCCGGTCAGACTGCAAAGCGATGCGCACCGGCCACAACAGCCGCCCTGCAACTCGTCTCCCGGCCCTCGGTAGGCGAGGCGAAGGGTGGGTCATCGGGCAACTGCTGCTCATGGCCGCGGTCTTCCTCTCCGCACTCGTCAGCCGAAGCTGGTCCGGCGCGTATGCCGTCGCTGCCCTGGTAGTCGGTGGCGTTCTGTTCGCCCTGGGCCTGGGACTCCTCGCGTGGGCCGGTCTCCGCCTCGGAAGCTCGCTGACCCCGTTCCCTGCCCCGCGAACCGACCAGACCGTCAAGACAGCTGGCCCGTACGCGCTCGTCCGTCACCCGATGTACGGCGGCGGCATCTTGATCGCGCTCGGCTGGTCGATCATCTTCGCCACTGTCATCGGACTCGTGCTGTCAGCCTTCCTCGCTGTGTTTCTTGACCTGAAGGCATGCCGCGAAGAAGCCTGGCTCAGCGAACGACTCGACGGCTACACGGCCTACCGCGCCCGAACCCCGCACAAGCTCCTGCCGTTCATCTACTGACGACGCAAGCCAGCCGAGAAGACTTCGATTGAGCCGTCCCGGGTTTGACGGAGGCCCGGATCGCCTGCCGCTGCGCCCGCGCCTCCGGAGGACCGCGTTCTTGTGGGAGAACGGAAAGATGCGCAACCTCGACCCGCTCGGGCGCGGGCACCTTGACGCGGTCGCGCTGAACGACAGCGGCCAGGTGATCGTCGACACTCAGGCAAGAGGAAGGGAGCACGCGTTCCTGTGGGAGGACGGGCGGATGCGCGACCTCGGTGCCCTTGGTTACGACAGCGAAGCACACCTCAACGCAAACGGCCAGGTCGCCATGTCGAGTTACACGCGGTCAGGTAACCAGCACGCGTTCGTGTGGCAGGACAACGGGACGAAGACCGACATCGCCGAAGGACGCTGGTCATCCGCGACGGACATCAACGACCAGGGTCAAATCGTGGGTGCCCGCGGAACGGGCCAGAGCTACAAGGGTTATCGGGTAGTTCACGCCGTCCTCTGGACGCTGAAGACCGGCGGCTAACGACCGGGGAGTTGCAGCTCAACGATCCCTCTAGCGAAGGTCGCTAGACGAGCGGCTCGGCTAGTGCGCGGACCCGCGAGCAGAACTTGGTTGATGAACGCAGTCGCGTCCTCGGTCACGAGCACGTCGCGTCGACTGCGGGCTTGCGCTTCGAGCAGCGTCGCGGAGTTGCGCACGCTGGCCCTGAGTAAGGCTGGTGCGATCCCGCCGCTTCGGGAGCTTCCTGAACCGCGTGCACAAGTTCGATTCTTGTCGGGGGCATGAGCCGCGAGGTACGTACGCATTTCTCGCCGCGCCCGAGGCGCTCGAGAGCGCTCCGATCAGGGTCGCCGGCTGCGCAGGCCCCCGCCGAGACGGGGAGCCTGCGCAGCCCCGGGGTCATCCGATCGGCGCGGCGACCGAGCCGAGCCCGACCCAAGCGGAGCCGTAAAGAGCGACGTGCACGACGACCATCCTGGTGGCCGTCACCGTGATGATCGAGCCGTCCTTTTCGACTCTCGAAGCGACAAGAACGCCCATCCAGTTCGGCACCGTCGCCGGAGCGTGGCCGAAGCTCGGCGAGGCAACCCACGCATCGCCGACGCGCTGTGCGAACCCCTTGAAGCTCAATGGCGCGGGGCCACCGGACAGCCCGTTCATCTGCCACCACGTCGAACTCCAGAACGTGACCAGTCCCCTGACGGAGCGGTCGCCGACGACGAACGCACCGCCGGCCGGGAACCGGTACACGAGCGTCGAGGTACTTGCCGACGACCCGGTGTACAACGAGTCACCGTCGAACCTTGCCGTCACCGTCGAGAGCCCGAGCGGCGGCGGTGACCCGAGCGTGCACTTTGCATCGCCCGAGGCGTTCGTCAGCGCGGTGCAGGTCGACCTGCCGACCGCGAATGTCACCGCGTGCCCGCCGAGACGAGCGGACCCGGGGTCGGTGCCGTCGCCGAGCCTGGCGCCAACGACTGGCGAGCCGGCGTCGAGCGTCGAGTGTGTCGTCGCAGCGAGCTGCGACGCGCGCGGCAGGACGGTGACCGTGGTCGTGTCGGAGCCGGCTCCGCCGTCCTTGTCGGTAACGGTGAGCGTCGCCGTGTACGTCCCGGGATCGGCATAGGAGTGTGTCGCAGCGAGCGTGTCCGATCCGCTTCCGTCGCCGAACGACCAGTGGCCGGCGAGAGTCTCGGAATCGGCCGAGCTCGGATCGCTCCCGTGTCCGACCAGCGTCGCCGGCACGCCCCACGGTACAGCCGTGACAGCGTCGGCGGCGGCGGTCGGCGCCACGTTCTTCACGATCACGTCGACTGTCGCGTGCCCGGTGCCGCCGCGGCCGTCGGAGACCGCCACTTTGACCTCGGCGGTCGCCGGACCGTCGTCAGCGGCGAAGGTCGCCGTCTCGCCGGTCCCCACGGGCGTCGCACCCGTCCACACGTAGGTGAGCGGGTCGCCGTCCGGATCGCTGGCGGTCGCCGTGAGGGTCACCGGAGCCGCTCCCTCGTCCACCGGTCCCGCCGGCGCGATCGTGACGGTAGGCGGGGCGTTGACGGACAATGTCACCGTCCCGACGTTCGAGTTCAGCCAGCCGTCGTTCGCCCTGAACGTGAACGTGTCCGGCCCCACATAGCCCGGCTCGGGTGTGTACGTCGCGGCGGCGCTCCCGTCAGTCGTCGCGGTGCCGTGCAACGGCTGCGCGACGATCGAGAACGTCAGCTGCTGGCCCGGGTCGGGGTCCGAGGCCGAGAGCGGGACGGAGCCCGTAGCACCCTCCTGGGCGACCGCCGTAGAGGACGCAGCCGCCGGCTGCGTCCAATCGTGGAAGATCCGCCACGCCGTGTTGAAGGTTGCCCCGGGCAGGTCGCCGGTGCACCACGCGAGATCCGCACCGCAAGCACCGACACCCGGGTCGGTGGTCGGACTGTCGCTCGCATGGATCGCGGCAGCGATCCGGTCGGCGATGAATGCCGACTTGGTGTTGAAGTCCGCCGTCGTGAGTCCCGGGTTCGACGGGTTCCAGGCGAAACCGAAGGCCTGGCTCGAGCGCCCATCCTGCTCATGACGGAAGGCGTACACCTGTCCTGCGCCGTACGCCGCGGCAAGCGTGTAGTCGACCGCCGGCGACGGCCACTCGTAGGTCGACGACGACCATGCCGCGTTCCCGACCGGCGCGTCCGCGCCGGTGAGGTACGACGCGGTCTCGTCGAGCACGTACGCGCCTGCGCTCGAGAAGTCGACGTAGTGCTGGAGGTAGTCGGCCGCCGGGACGAGGCGGTCCTGCGGCGTCGTGCCGGGTACCGCCCACTCGTCGATGCGGCCGTAGGCCTCCTGCGAGACGAAGCGCACGTACTGCGACATGTCAGACCAGAACGCCTGGTCGGCGAGCCAATTCTTGAGATTCGCCCTGTACGTGTCGAAGAACGATGTCCCCTGGCCCATGTTGCTGATCCAGACGAGCCCCCTGACCTGCGGCCCGCCGTCGCCGTCGTAGAGGCCGTGGACGAAGTCGCGCATGTCCTGGCGGCTCGTGCCGGTGCCGCCGCGAACCGCAGACGTGAACTCGTTGACGGCCCAGATGTCGCCCGCGGCAGGGTCGAACCCGCCGACGGTCGGTGCGTCCATCCTCCGACGGGCCTCGACGCCGGCGTCGTACCAGCTGCCGTTGCCGTCGGCGACCCATTTCTTCCACGACGTGGCGTCGGTGACGTTGACCTCGTTCACGGCGTGAAACTGTGCGCCAAGTGCCCTGATCAACGGCGCCTGGTTCGGTCCCCGCGGTTTCGTCTTGTCCGACGCAATCGGCGGAATCGAGACGTAGTAGTTCGCACACGAGGACGGGTTCGCCCGCATCTTCTGCGCGATCCGCAGCCAGTCGGTTGGGGCGTAGAAGACGACGTCGGTCGGGATGCACGCCGTCGTCTTGCGCATGTGCGGAAGCGCAGGCGGAACGAAGTTGGCACTCCATTCCGGATCGAGCGAGGGCACAACCGGCATGTCCCCGATGCACTCTTTCGCGCCACACCCCTGGAGGGCGCCCGCCGAAGAGGCGGCCGGCACTGCGAGTGCCAGACCTGCCGTAAGGAACGCCAGAAGCACGTAGGCCTTCATGGCTCATCCCCCTTCTTTCGATAGGGCCGAAGCTACAACTCCGGTCATCGCGCTTCATCCGGGGAAACCATGACTCGAAACCGGGCCGGGGAAGGGCAGCACGCCGCGGAACTACGATGAGTTTTCGGTGCGGCAGGACGTCATACCATCGATTCCACGCAACCCAAGGAGTTGAATGGTGCGCAAGGTCGTCGCATACGAATTCCTGTCGCTCGATGGGGTGGCGGAGCAGCCGGACGAGTTCGTCACCGACTTCGATGACGTGATGCACGACAATCTCGACCGCGTCATCTCCGCCCAGGACACCGTGCTCCTCGGGCGCCGAACCTACGACGAATGGGCCGAGTTCTGGCCGACGAGTGACATCGAGCCGTTCGCCGGCTTCATCAACGGTGTCGAGAAACACGTGGTGACCTCGACGACGCCGGAAGGAACCTGGGCCAATACCACGGTCGTCGATGGCGGCCTGGTCGAGTTCGTGACCCGGCTGAAGAAGCAGTCCGGCAACGACATCGGCGTGCACGGGAGCATTGCGCTGACCCAATCGCTCCTCGAGCACGGCCTGGTCGACGAACTACGGCTTGTCATCGCCCCGGTCCTGCAGATCAGCGGTCGCAAGCTCTTCGACAACGGGCCGCCGCGGCGGCTGACCCTCGCTCGCAACATCACCTCTCCGTCGGGCTACCTGCTGCTCGACTTCCAGGTCGCCGGCTGAGTCGGCGTTCATGCCGCAGCCGGCGGTTCCGAGCCCGCCCCCGAGGCCGGACTCGGTGGGCGGCGAAGCCGGTACAGAACGTGGCGTGTCAACCCGGGCGGCTGATCGGGCATGTCGAAGTCGTCGTTCGGATCGCGCGTCATCCCGAGGCGCTCCATGACCCGCCGCGAACGAAGGTTTGCCGGCACCGTCAGGGCGACGATCTCGTCCAGGCCGACCCGGTCGAACCCGTAGCGCACCGCCTCCCCCGCTGCCTCGGTCGCATACCCCTGTCCCCAGTGCTCGCGAGCCAGCTTCCAGCTCACCTCGACCGCGCCGGGAATGACACGGGTCTCGTTGAGGCCGACGACACCGATGAACGGCGCTCCGCCGACGACCTCGACGGCCCACAGCCCCCAACCGCGTTCCGCGATCAGGCCGCTGGCCCAGTCGATGAAGCCGTCGCTCTCCTTCCGCGACCGGGCGTCGCCGAGGTAGCGCATCACCTCGGCGTCCTGGTTGATGGCGGCGTAGAGCTGCCGATCGTCGTCACGCCACTGGCGCAGCAGCACCCTCATCCGCACGGCCTCATGATCCGGCCGCGGGCAGCACCTCGTCAACCGCCGTTCGAGGCAGGACTAGACTGAGGCGGCCGTCCGGCCCCGGGAAGGCGGACGTTGACGGCGCAGGGACATCCGAGAGCGACCTACCAGCGAGCGATCGAGCGCGGCAACCTCGTCGTCGCCGAGCTGACGCTGCGTGAGCTCGGGCGCCCGACCCTGGACGATTTTCTCGAGCTGACGATCCTGATCGCGCACCGCGACCCGAGACGGCACGCACGTATATCCGCCCGTTGGCTGTTCCGGTATCTCGAAGCGAGCCAAGACGCCACGATCGACGACGCGGCGCTCGTCACCTCGTGTCTCATCGCACTCGGCGGGGCACGTCACCTGGAGGCTGCCGCGGTTCTCCGGGCCATCTCGAAGGCAGCGGCGGCCTAGTAGGCTGGGCGGGCTGACGGTTGACGAGGAGGTGCGCCGATGCGTCTCAGGACGGTGCTTGCCGAGGGTTGGTGGTCGCTGGCGGGAAACCTGGCGCAAACCGTGGCGGCCTCCCTCACGGTGCTGATCGGAATGTTCATCCTCGGGCTGTTCATCGCGCTCGGCACCTGGACCGTCTCCTGGTCGAACCACGTGAAGCGGGAGCTCGTCGTCCACGTGTACTTCCAGCCCGACGCGACGAAAGCGCAAGAGACGGCGTTCGCGCGTGCGTTGCAGTCGAGTTCCTACGTCAAGGCGGGGAGCATGCGCTTCGTCTCGAAGCAGGCGGGCTTCGAGATCATGAAGAAGCAGCAGCCCGGTCTCGCTGAGAGCCTCCCGTGGAACCCGCTCGGCGACGCCATCTCGGTCGCCCCGGACAGAGCCGAGAACGTCCAGAAGCTCTACAGCTCGATCGTCGGCCGGGGGCTACCCGGATACATCTCGAACGTTCGCGACGGACGGCAGATCTCCAGCCGCATCCTGCAGGTGGCACACACGATCGAAGCGATCTTCACCATCGCCACGATCGTTCTCCTTGCGGCATCGGTCCTGCTGATCTCGAACACGATCCGACTCTCGATCTTCTCCCGGCGTCGCGAGATCGAGGTGATGAAGCTCGTCGGCGCCACCAACTGGTTCGTGCGCGGCCCCTTCATCGTCGAGGGCCTGCTGTGCGGCCTCGCAGGCTCGATCCTCGCGATCTGCTGCCTTGCCCTGGGACGGGCACTCGCGCTGCCTGCGCTCTTGCCGAACCTCTCCGGCGACCCGGACGTTCACGCGCTGAACTTCCCGTTGACGGCCCTGATTCTCGTCGCCATCGGCCTCGTCATCGGGGCCGCCGGTTCGGGCCTGACGATGCGGCGATTCCTTCGCGTCTAGCGGTGATGCAGGCGTCGTCATGCGCTCAGACGTGAGCACGAACGCCCAGCCGCCGGCTCGAGATGCCTTCCGCCGAGCTGCTCCTGCAGGCACTCGCCGGCCAGCCTGCTCCTGCGATCAGCGCCGCAGGTAGGCGTCGCTGCCGTCGAGCCAGTCCTCGCGCGGCGGCGTGAAGACGTCGACGTCGAGCGTGTCCTCGAGCGCTTCCGCCCTATGTGGGACATTCGGCGGAATGGCGAGCACCTCGCCGGCATGGACGTCGACGACGTGCGATTCGTCGTCGCCCAGCCGAAACCGCAGCAGGCCCTCGAGGATGTACGTGACCTGCTCGTTGTGGTGTTCGTGCTTCGGCACGACCGCGCCCTTCGCCAGGTAGACGTGGGCGATCATCAGTTGGTTGCCGGTGATCAGCCGCCGCCCGATCTGCGGGCTCAGCTCCTCCCGCGGCAGCTCGTCCCAGCGATAGTGCTTCGCGGCGGTCATGACGCGAGCGACTCTACTCCTCGTGCTCCCTGCGGCAGGGCACTGAGTAGACTCGGTCGCCGGGTGAAGATCGTCGTCACGAATCTCAAGGGCGGTGTCGGTAAAACGACGACCACGCTGTATCTGGCCGCGGTCGCTGCCTCCCGTGGCCACACCCCGGTCGTGGTCGTCGACGCCGACCGGCAGGCCTCCGCGGCGGAGTGGCTCGAGGAGCGCCCGATCGAGGGCGTCGAGGTGATCGAGGCGCCGTCGGAGCGGACGCTGGCCCGCGCGATGAGCGCGGAGGACGGGACGGTGGTGGTCGACCTGCCGCCGGGAGACGAGCGCCTCGTCCAGTCGGCGATCTCGTCGGCGGACGCGGTCGTCATCCCGACCCGCGCCGGCGGGGTGGAGTTCGCACGCGTCGCGTACACGCTGGGGATGATCCCGTCGCGGACGCCTCGCGGGATCGTCGTCACGGCCGCGCGCCTCGGGACGAACGATCTGCAGGAGACGATCGACTGGTGGAGAGGCGAGGACGTTCCGATCTGGGGCGTCGTCCCCGAGCGCGTCGGGATCGCTGCCGGGCCCGAGGCGCGGCTCTATCGCGACGGCCTGGACGAGTACGGCAAGGTACTGCGCCGCGTCCTGCGCTCGACCTGAACCGGACCACCGGCCGACTACCCCACCGCTTCCAGAGCGCGGACGAAGAAGCCGTTCAGCCGTCCGAGCTCGGCGAGGTAGCGAACGCTCAGACGCGGCGTGGCGTGGGCGAGCAGAGACGTCACCGTGAGCCGAACGCGGGGCGAGGCCGCGACGAGCGCTCGCGACTCCGCAACGGGGAAGTACCGGTCGCGGGGCGCCGTCGCGATCTCGACCGGTGCGTGGAGGCTCGCCGCCTGCCGGAGCGGTGAGAGGTCGTTCACGGTCGACCGGATGTGCTCGGGCAGTGCGGCGTAGAGCTCGCCGAAGCGTGCCGGGTCGCGGTTCGACAACAGCTCGAAGAGCGTCAGAGCCTCAGTACCCGCCGCCCGAAACGTGCCCTCTGGGAGCTCGAGCGCGCCTCCGTCGGAGGGGTCGATCCGGCGAAGCTCGTCGCAAAGAACGGTCGCCTCCGGGGTCGAGGGCAGCATCGCTGCGAGCGAGCGGGCGAGCCCGACCGCGAGGTACGGCGGTACCGGGTAGGACCTGACGCCGTCGCCGAGGGGGTACGAGCCCGTCGTCGCCAGGAGCATCACTTTCTCGAGGTCGGTGTACGGGGCGATGCAGACAACCGCGGAGACGTGCCCCGCGACACGGGAGTCGGCCGCGCACAGAAGGGCCAGGCTTCCTCCGATCGAGACGCCGGCGAGAGCGACTCGGTGTTGCGCGGCGTCGGGAGCCCGCGTGGCCGCCTCCACGAAGGCGACCGCGGCTCCCAACGTGGCCGGTGACAGTTCACCGCCCGCAACACCCGGCAGGTCCGGGATGAAGACGAGATGCCCCGTGCTCGCGAGCGCGCGGCTGAGGCGGAGCACCATTGGATGAGTGCGCCCGTCCGGCGTCGCGCCGTTCATGAACACCAAAGCGGGCCACGGGCCCCGGCCGGGCGGACGCACAGTTGTGACCGGGGCACCGGCGAGCACCTCGTCGTGCGTGCTCGCCGAGCCGGCGCGACGAGCCATGAGCGACGCGCCGGGGAGGTCGAGCGTCGCCCCGAGGATCGCAGCCGCATGCAGCTGCGCCCGAAGCACGCCGCTACGCGAGCGTGGCATGGCCGAGACGACGCCGCTGTACGGTGATGCACAACGACCCGCCCACACCGATGACGGCGGCCGTGAGCGCGCTCACGGTCAAGAGCATGCCGGATGCCAGAGAGAAGTTGATCGCTGCGTCCTGGGAGACGCCGAGTGCAAGCAGGACACCCGAGGTGGCACCGACGCTGACGATCGCTCCGCCGGCGGTGATCGGCAGAATCGACGCCGCCGCCGCCATGCAGAGGATGACGAGCGCCAGGGTCGGCGAGGACCCGACGCCGAGTGAGCTGAGCAACAACGCACTGCCGACCGCCCTGGTCGTCCAGCAGCAGAACAGAAAGCCGCTCGCGGCAAAGGTCGAACGCGAGATGCTCGCATGAGCGCCGACGCGGCCGAAGACTCGCTCCAGGCGCCGAGACCGGCGGATGAACGGGAACTGCGCGAGCCTCGGCCCGATCGCCAGGACGGCGATGCAGCCGACGCAGAAGAGCAGCACCACGATCAACGGAGCGCGGAAGATCGCGCCGCTCGTCGCGATCGCGGCGACGGCGAGGGGCAGCATCGCGACAGCGTCCACGAGCCCGAGCGAGACGATCGAGAGGCCGACCGTCTCCAGGCCCAGCCGGACGCCGCCGAGCCGTCGCAGCGTCGAGACCTTGACCACGTAGTCGAGCCGGAAGGGCAGCACCACTCCGCTCGCGGCGGCTGCGCCGCAGGCAGCCAGGCAGCGGCTCCGGTCCGGTCGTTCGCCGCCGGGAAAGAGACGCTGCCATCCGAGGGCGCGAAAGATGAAGCTCGCGAGATACGCCGCGGAAGCACCGAGCACGAGCACGACGTTCGCCTCCTGCAGCGGCCAGCTCGAGCTCGTCAGCCGCCGCGCGGCCAGGAACCCCGTCGTCACCGCGAGCACGCCGAACGCCACGCCCGCGACGGTCTTCACCCGGGCGCTGCGCTGGAGACGCCTCATGCCTGCGGCAACACGAAGAACGCGACAGCCGCGTACTGACACGCGACGGCGACGACGACGAGTGCGTGAAAGACCTCGTGGTAGCCGAACAAGCGGGGGACCGGGTCCGGCCACCGCCGTGCGTACACGACTGCGCCCGCCGTGTACACAACGCCGCCGCCGACCAGGAGCAGAGAGCCGGAGATCCCGATGCGTCCGACGATCTGCGGCAGGGCGACGACGACGAGCCACCCGAGCGTGACGCAGACGACCGGCGCGAGCCAGGTCGGCGCGTTGTGCCAGACCAGCTTCGCCAGGACCGCGATCAGCGCCCCGCCCCACGCCGCCGCGAGGAGCGGCACCCGCCAGCCCGGGTGGACGACGAGCAGCCCGATCGGCGCGTACGTGCCCGCGATGAGCGCATAGATCATCGCGTGGTCGAGCCGCCCCATCCGAAGCGCTGCGCCCGGCGTCCACGAGAGCCGGTGGAACAGAGTGCCGACACCGAACATCGACGCGACACTCACCGCGAACGCGATGGCTGCGGCGCGCGCGACCACACCGTGTGCAGACAGGGCAAGCAAGATGCCGAGGGGGACCGCGACGAAGAACGCGAGCTGATGAGACACCCCGCGGAGAAGCGGCCTCGGCATGCCGTCGCAGGTCGTCTTCCCGTCGGCTCGGGCTACGGGCGAAGCGTCGGCGTCAATCTCGAGACCTCCGTTCGGTCGAATGCTCCGTCCGCGGTCTCCAGTTACGGCCGCCAAGCGACTGATCTCGAAGTCGCCTGCGCTACAGGGAGCTCGAGGGTGCGAGCTCCTCGACGCAGGGTAGCGCGGTCCCATGCAGGCATTTATTAACGTCGCGGTTCAGCCGCTGCTCGCGACGCTCAGGCCGAGGCTCTCGATGTGGCGGGTGAGGACATCCGCGGGCCGCTCGCCGGCGGCGAAGTCCGCGCAGAACTGCCCCTGCTGTGAGTCGTTCACGCAGATGTGGCCCGCGCTTGCGGCCGGATCGTGATCTGCCGCGCGCCAGCGGATCGAGATGACCCCGGCGGCCGGCGGAGCCATCACCGTGATCACGGGGGTGACGCCCTCGGTGTAGCTCGGCTTCGCCGGTACGACCGGAACCCGGACCGTGCTCGTCAGGGCGACGCGGTTGTATGCGTACGCCAGCGCGGCCGCACCGAGGCACACCACCACGAACGTGGCGAGAGCCCACACGCCGAGCGCGCGCCGTTGCCGCGGGCTCCGCCTGGCGCGCTGCGGGTCGCCGGCGAGATACGCGCTCCACTCATCCTCGGTGAACTTGCCCCAGTCGCGATCCCGCCAACCCATCAAGGCGTATGTCGGTCGGGCGGGTGGATTCCTGGACCTCCGGGTAACGTTGCCGCATGCCGGTGCGGCTTGCGCTCGTCCTCGTTCTCCTGGTGACGGCGGTCCCGGCAGCCGCGTCAGCGCGCTCGCGATCGGCCGCGAGCCCGGCTCCGGTCGTGATCCAGTTCCGGACGCCGACGGGCAACATCGGCTGCGGCTTCTCGTCCGGCCTCACCGGCGCAGAGCAGCCGACGATCCGCTGCGACATCCGTAGCCGTCTGCATCCCGAGCCGCAACGGCCGAAGCGCTGCCCGCTCGACTACGGCGACTCGATCGCGGTCTCTCGACTCGGCCGGGCCATTCTGGTCTGCCACGGCGACACGGCGATCGACCCGCGGTCACGGGCACTGCAGTACGGGCACACGTTCCGCCGCGCCGGCCTGTCCTGCGCGTCGCGGTTCGACGGGCTCACCTGCACGAACCGAAGCGGTCACGGCTTCTTCCTCAGCCGGCAGAGCTGGCGGATCTTCTGAGCCCTGGGCGGTGGCGCGGTGACGAAGGACAAGACGGGTCGCACGAGCGCAGGCCTCCTGCTCTGGCGCAGCCGGGCTGATCGGCTGGAGGTGCTCCTCGCCCATCAGGGCGGACCGTTCTGGGTCAAGAAGGACCTCGGGCACTGGACGATCCCGAAGGGCGAGGTCGAGCCGGGTGAGGAGCTCGTCGCGGTCGCTCGGCGCGAGTTCGAGGAGGAGACCGGGAACAAGCCGCCCGCAGGGCCGCTGATCGAGCTCGGTCGGATCACCCAGAAGTCGGGCAAGCTCGTGGTCGGCTTCGGAGCGGAGGGAGACCTCGACCCGGCGACGGCGGTGAGCAACACCTTCGACCTGGAGTGGCCGCCGCACTCGGGGGTCGTCCGGTCGTTCCCCGAGATCGACCGGGTCGGGTGGTTCGAGCTCGACGAGGCGCGGCGCAGGCTGAAGGCGGCCCAGGTCCCGTTCCTCGATCGGCTCGAGGCCGCCCTGGCCGGCGCGCCGCCCCGGTCGCGCTAGAGCGCGCCGCCGGCAGCAGGCGGTGCGGCGCCCGACGGCTCGGACGCGACTGCGGCGGTCCGGCTCAGGTAGTCCTCGACCAGCAGGATCTGGGCCGCGCCGGCCCGTTCGACGACGGAGAGCAGCGCGGACATGCTCGCGACCTCCTCACGCTGCTCCTCGAGGAACCAGCCGAGGAACTGCTCGCCGACGTGCTCGTTCTCCTCACGCGCGACCTGCACCAGGTTCGCGATCTGCGCCGTCACGGTCCGCTCCTGCTCGAGCGCCAGCTCGACCGGCGCGCGATCGTCGGCGAACACCGTCTGCGGCTCCTGCACACCCGGGATCGCGACCGTTGCGCCGGTGTCGAGGAGGTACTGGACGAGCATCATCGCGTGATTTCGCTCCTCGAGCGCCTGCCGGTAGAAGTGCGCCGCGAGCTGCGGGAGCGTCCCGGCGTCGTAGTGCACGGCGATCGCGGTGTACTGCTGCGAAGCGGCGAACTCGCTCGCGATCTGCGCGTTGACGGCGTCACTGAAGCGGCTCATGTCTGGGTCTCCTCCACGGCGGGTCGAGGTTGAAGATATCCCGCTTCCGGAGCCCGCGCACGAAAGTGCACGCTCCGGGGGCGGGAAAGGGCAGGCAACGCGCCCCCGGAGCGCAAACGGCGCAATCTCCCCAGAAAGTCGCCGGTGGTGCAACGTTAGTCGCCGCAGGGGGCCTCGGAAATAAGGATTCGTTAAAAGCGCCGCTTG
This sequence comes from uncultured Thermoleophilia bacterium, assembly GCA_963828655.1. GTDB lineage: Bacteria > Actinomycetota > Thermoleophilia > Gaiellales > Gaiellaceae > PALSA-600. The sequence goes on from CAWHFK010000008.1 coordinate 42,119, forward strand.
TAGATTTGGCCGGTGCCCTGCGCCGAACCGTCCGAGCTCGCCGAGCTCCCGCTCTTCGAATCGCTCTCGGATGACGAGCTCGGCGAGCTCGCCGGCCGGTTCGAGGTGAAGGACGTGGGCGCCGGCGTTCGGCTGGTCGGCGAGGGAACGACCGGCTCGTCGTTCTTCGTCCTCCGCGAGGGTCGCGCATCGGTCACTGCGGGCGGCGAGGAGCTGGAGGCGCTCGGGCCTGGTGATTTCTTCGGCGAGATCGCGCTGCTCGGCGAGGGCCGCCGCACGGCGACGGTCACCACGACGTCGGCCGCACGCGTCCTCGTGCTGTTCGGCGACGACTTTCGCCACCTACAGGCGAACTTCCCCGCTGTCGCCGCCCGGATCGAGTCAGGGATGCGCCGGCGGCTCGAGCGCGCCTAGCGAGCCGGGGCCGCCGGCTCGGCCGCGACCTCGGCGTCCCGCAGGTACTGGTGGACGAACGCGATCGCCATGCTCCCCTCCCCGACGGCCGCGGCGACCCGCTTCACCGGCCCCGAGCGGACGTCGCCGCAGGCGAAGACCCCCGGCACGCTCGTCTCGAGCAGATATGGATCCCGCTGGAGCGGCCATGCGCCGACCGCGCTCACGTCAGGCCCGGTGAGCACGTACCCGCGGCGGTCGAGGGCGATCTCGGGCGGCAGCCACCCCGTCTCTGCGTCGGCTCCGATGAAGATGAAGAGGCCGCCGGAGGCGAGCCTGACCGGGTCGCCGCCCCCGCCGGTGCGGACGTCGACCGCCTCGAGCGCGTCCTCTCCGTGCGCGGCCACGACCTCGCTTCGGAAGCGCACGTCGATGTTCGAGCGAGTCGCCAGCTGATCGATCAGATACTGCGACATGCTCTTCTCGAGGTTCTCCCCGCGGTAGAGGATGGTGACGCTGCGCGCGTGGGCCGAGAAGAACATCGCCGCCTGCCCGGCCGAGTTGCCCGCGCCGACGATGTGGATGTCGAGCCCGTGGACGTTCGGTGCCTCGCTGCGTGCGGCGCCGTAGAAGATCCCTTTCCCGACGAGCCTGTCGAAGCCGGCGACGTCGAGCCGCCGCCACGAGACACCGCACGCGAGGATGACGGTTCGCGCACGCAGCACATCACCACCGTCGAGATGCACCTGGTGCGCCACGGCGTCGATCCGCATGATCGAGCGGGTGACGAGGATCTCCGCACCGAGCCGGCGCGCCTGTTGCAGCGCGCGGCTCGCGAGCTCGTCACCTGAGACGCCCGAGGGGAACCCCAGGTAGTTCTCGATCCGGGACGAGGTCCCCGCCTGTCCGCCTGGTGCCTCCCGCTCGACGACGAGCGTGCGCAGGCCCTCCGAAGCGCCGTAGACGGCGGCCGCGAGCCCCGAGGGCCCGGCGCCGATCACCACGGCGTCGTACTCGGCCGCCTGCGGCTCGGTGCCGAGCTCCAGCAGCTCGGCCACCCGGCGAAGCTGCGGCCGGACCACCGTCTTGCCGCCGACGAGCCGGATCACCGGACAGTCGTCCTCGGCCGGCAGAGGCCCGTCCCACTGAACCGCCGCGTCCGGCGCGTCCGGCTGCAGCCACAGGAAGCTGATCTGGTTGCGATCGAGGAAGTGGCGCAGCTGCGCGCAGGCGGTGTCACGCCGGTGCCCCACGAGGATCGCCCGCGGGGGTGGGGCTTCCGCCGCGAGCCCCTGCAGTCCGCGCGGGCCGGCCATCCGCAGGCTCGCGAGCGCGCCGATCGACTTGGCGATGATCGGATCCGCCGCCGCGATCGCGTGGTAGGCCGCCGGCTCGATGCGCAGCACCCGCGAGGCGACCGCTGCGCGGAAGCCGACGGGGAAGACCGTCCCGAGGACGATCGGCACCTCGCCGAAGACGTCGCCGGGCAGCCGCTCGCCCACGACGCGGTCGACGCCGTCGACGACTTTGACGGCCTCGATCCTGCCCTCGAGCACCGCGAAGAGCGCTCGGTCGTCGCCCGCGTTCGCCGCGTATTCGCCCGGGACGAGACCGACGTCCGCCGCGACCTTCGCGAGCCGCTCGTGCTCCTCGGCCGCCAGCATGGCGAAGACCTCGATCCCGGCGATCTCCGCCGCCGTCACCACGGCGTCGACCGGTCCTGCGGGCGTGTCGGGCCGGTGGGCACTGCGGCGAGACACTAGCGGCGGACCGTCCAAACCCGCGGTCAAGAAAATGCACGCACCTGTCGATAACACACGCCATGAGACTGCTGGCATATGGAATGACCGCGTCGGTGCTGGCGTACGCAGCCGCGCTCTGGGCCGTCGTGTGGCACCGGCCGACGCTCGGCCACACCGGCCGCCGCTAGCCGGCGCCGCCACCGGACGCTGGTGTGCTCAGCCGTTCGAGACGGCGCCGAACAGGGCTTCGGTGACGCCCCAGCCACGACCGACGAGAGACTGGAAGCGGGCGACGAGCAGTGCCGACAGCGTCTGTTCGTCGAGCTTGTTGACCAGCGCGTCCGTGAGCTGGACGTCGGCGGAGAGAAGGCGTTCGAAAGATGCAGCAGTCATCGCGAGCTCCGATCGTCAGATCCTGGGGTTGAGACTCGGGTATCGGCTCCCGCCGGCGAGAAGTTGAGTCCGGCGCAGCAGCGGCCGATAGATGGACCGATGATCAGCCGCCCGGTGCCCCCCAGGGTTGTCGTCTCCAGCCCCTCGCGCCGTCTCTCTCCCTGGGCTCTCGCGGCGCTGGGGGTGGGCTTCACCTGCGCAATGGTCGGGAGGTTCGGCAGCGCGGGTGACTATCCGATGGATGCCGAACGGTCGGTCAACGACCTGTCCCACGGTCATCTGCACGATGCGCTGACCCACCAGCCGTTGATGGGCCCCCTGTCCATCGTGCTGCGTGCGCCGTTCGTGACACTGGCCCGGTTCGCAGGTGCCGGCGAGCCCGGCGCCTACAAGACGGGCGCAGTGGTCTGCGTCGTCTTCGCCGCAGCCCTGGGCGTGTCGCTCGCGCTGTCGCGGTTGGACGCCTCCCTGGCACAGGCGGCGGTGCTGGTCGTCGTGACGGTGTTGAACCCGGCGTCGATCGCGGCGGTGCAATACGGGCACCCCGAGGAGGTGCTTGCTGCGGCGTTGAGCGTCGGAGCAGTCGCGCTCGCTCTCCGCGACCGGGAGCTCCCGGCGGCCTTCGCACTCGGTCTCGCAATCGCGTCCAAGCAATGGGCGGTCCTCGCCGTCGCGCCGACGCTCCTGGCGCTGCCGGGCGGGAAGCGGCTTCGGCTGCTCGGCATCTCGGGGCTGATCGCGGCCGGCGCGACACTGCCGTTGCTCGCCGCCGACCCCACGGGATTCGGCAACGTCTCACGGAGCGCCGTCAACGGCGGCGTGCTGGTGACGCGCTCGACCTGGTGGTTCTTCGCTGCTGCACCGGACAGGGTGCCCCTTCACCTCGAGACCGGGTATCCCACGAGCTTCACGCTCTACCGCCTGCCGTCGGGCCTCGGGCCGGTGACCCACCCGCTGATCGTGGGCCTCGCGGTGCCGCTCTCGATCCTCGTCTACTGGCGCAACCGGACGCGGGAGGCCGCACTCCCCCTGCTCGCGATCCTGTTCCTGCTCCGCTGCACGCTCGACCCGATGGACAACGCGTACTACCACCTGCCGTTGCTGCTCGCACTGCTCGCGTACGAGGTGCTCTGCACGCGCCGGCAGTTGCCCGTCGTGACGCTTCTGACCGCGGGGATGCTCTGGCTGACGTTCGATCTCGTGGAGCCTTCGGCCGCTTCGCAGACGACGAGCCTGTTGTACCTCGGCTGGACCTCGGTTCTGCTCGTCTACCTCCTGACGCTCGTCTTTCCCGGCTCGCCCAGGCAAGGCCGCCGGCAGCCGGCGGAGAATTGACCCATCTGCGTCAGAAGACGGAGGCAGGCAGGCAGGTAGAAAACAGCAGATGTCCAGCGCGGAGAACATGGAGCGCAGGCAGACGCGCCGGCGCCGGCCGAGTTGGGTGTGGTTCGCAGGCGCCGATGCCCGGGTGCTGGCGCTCGTCCCGAGCGAACGAAGCTTCCTCGAGGCGCAGGGGCTCGTCATCGTTGCGATGGCCTGCGTCACCGGCTTCGCGGTCGCAGTCGCGGGCAGCGGCTGGTGGAACGTCCCGATCACGCACATCCTGTGGCTGGGGGTGGTCTGGACCGCCGTCATCTGCATCGTCGACCGCCTGATCTACAAGAGCTTCGGCACGAGCCGCCGCGCGAACCTCATGCTGGCCGTTCCGCGCGCGGTGCTGTCGGTGATGCTCGCGCTCGTCCTCGGCCTCCCCATGGTGCAGTTCATCTTCAAGCCGTCGATCTCGAATCAGCTGACACTGACGAGCGCCGCCGCTCAGAAGGATGCGCGCAAGGCCGCGCTCGTCTTCTACGAACCGAAGATCGCACAGGCGAACACCCAGATCGCCGCCGTTCAGGATCACGAGACCACACTCGAGAACCGCGTCAGCAAGTTCACGCGCCTGTCGGGCTGTGAGAACAACGAGCCGTCGTGCTCGCACACGCACCGCACCGGCTGTGGCCACTGGTGCCAGTACTACGCACGACAGGCGATCATCGCGCGCACGGCCCTCGCCCGCGACCGCGTCGCCGATCACGCGAAGATCGCAGCCCTGAGAGCGAAGATCGCCGACTGGCAGCAGAGTGAGTCGCTCGAGACCCGGTCGCGTGTGAGCGCGATCGCGCACGACCAGGACCTGCTGGCGCGGGCGCAGGCCCTGTCCACGATCGAGCAGCAGCACCCCGAGGTCACGCGGTACGTCATCTTCGTGCTCGGCCTCTTCGTCTGCCTCGACCTCGTCGCCCTGATGATGAAGCTGTCACACCTGTTGATCGGCGGCGCCGTCTACGAAGAGGTGGCGGCCGCGCTCCGTGAGCGCGACCGGGTCGAAGCGCACCGGCTGCGCGAGCAGACGGCCGTTCTGCGCAAGCGGATCACCGCGAAGGCGGGTGCCGACGCAGACGTCGACGAGATCCGCATCGCGGGCGAACGCACCCGGCGGATCGCCGCCGAGGGCGCCCCGATCATCGTCACCTAGCGGGTCAACTCGGCGATCGCCGCATTCGACGAATGCAGCCGAGACACGACGACGCGCATGAGATTGCGGAGCAGTTTCGCATGCAACTGCGAATCTGTTGCCACGAGCGAGTCGAGCGCGTCAAAGGTGAGTGTTCGGCACTCGACGTCCGAGTCGGCGCGAACGTCGGCTGTGCGGACGGAGCGCTCGATGTACGCAATCTCGCCGAAGGTCATGCCCGCGGTCAAGGCCGAGAGGCGGAGCTCCGGCTGGTTCTCAGGCCTGAGAAACACACTCAACGAGCCGCTCGTGACAAGGAAGATCTCGCCCGCCGGGTCGCCCGCGCGGACGATGAGCGTGCCGGCCGGCACCCGGACCGTCTCGAGCCTGGAGCCCAGACGCGCGAGCTCGTCGGGGCTGAGATCGTGCAGCAATTCGTGTGCTGAGAGCGGAACCGTTCTTCCGCCTCCCTCGCCGCGAACCCGGAACAGCAGCTCCTCCTCGCACCACTCGAGCGCGGCATCGAGGTCGGGGAAGCCGATCGCCGGTCGGACCGGCGGCCCGAGCAGGTCCGCGCTCGAGAACACGAGCTGCCCGCCCCGCTGATCGAGGAAGGAGGCGAGCGCGGTGCTGAATTCCGCGCCGCTGCGATCGACGCGGCTCACCCTGCGCAGGTCGAGCAGGACAAGCTCCGGGCAGGGGTCGCGCTCGGTGACGAGCCGGGAGACCGCCTCGAGGCTCATGAAGTTGAGCTCTCCCTGTAACTCGATTCGGCCCCGGGTGAAATCAGGTGCAGCGAGAGATCGCGTGAGAGGTCACGGCACACCGCGATGCCGCGGACGCTGTTCCCGCGCTCGTCGAGCCTCGGCGAGAAGACGCCGATGCCGAGACTGCCGGGAAGAACCGCGATCACCCCGCCCGAGACTCCGCTCTTCGCGCGAATACGTCTCGACGATCGACGCAAAGGGATCGTCACCTGCCACCAGCCCGGCGCAGGCGATCGCGCCCGCGTTGATCATCGGATTGAGCGGCGCACCGGTTCGGCGCTCAGCCGGCGAGGGGCGAGATCAGCGACCTGTACGCCGCCAGCGACCGAGGCTTCGACCGCAGGTCGAACACCGACCCGGACTTCCCCGCGTAGTAGTTCGCAACCACGACCCGCCGGTGCCGGCGCAGGAAGGTCGCCATCCTGCTGACGAAGCCTGCGTCGTCGACGCCCCAGAGCCCCCACTCCCCGATCGCGAACGGCTTGTGTGGATGCGCGGCGTACAGCGCACCGGCCGCCGGCCAGGCGGCCTTCCCACCGATGTCGTAGAGATCGTCTCCGACGACATCGACATAGGCATCGCCGGGGTAGTACGCCGCCGCGGAGTTGCCCGGCAGGTCAGGGGAGCCGTAGCCCTGCGGGTTCCAGATCACCCGCACGTTCGGCGCGGGCAGCGGCTGCTGTGCGACCGGGGGCAGACCGAGCGCACCGAGCTGCCGGTTCACGGCGGGGCCTCCGTGCATGATCAGGTAGATGCGGGCGAAGGCCTTCCTGAACGCCGCGGCCGAGTGATCGGGCCCGCGCGGCGAGCCGTCCGCATTGAAGGCGGAATAGGCGTTCCAGTGGCCGTTCATCTCGGCGAGCGGGCGCACGAAGACCGGCTTGCCCCAGCGGGCCAGCGCGCCGTTCAGGGCGAGGAGGAATGCGTCGCCCTGGCCGCGGGCGATCTCGGCAGGAGTGATGCGCTCGCCGGAGCTCGTGCTCGTGTTGAGCCCGATCATCGGCTCGGCGAGCATCGACGAGAGCAGGCTCGTGAAGTACGAGGGCGTCGTGCCCTGGTCCCAGCCGACGATCATGAGGCGCGTCGACGACCGCTGCTCCGTCTCGTTCGCGAACCGAACCGGGTCGCCGAGGAGACCCAGGTGCAGTTTCGGCGCCGCCACGGGCCGGCCGAACGCCGACACCGGTGCGACCACGAAGACGATTGCCGCGACCACGGCGAGACCTCTCGCAAACACCGGCCGAACTCTCCCCACCGATCGCGGCACTCGCATCCCTCGATCGAGGGATCCGCTCCGCCGGCTCAAAGCAGGGCGGCGAGCCGTTCGATCCCCTCCTCGATCTCTGAGCTCGCGACCATGCTGAACGACAGCCGCAGCGTGTCCCGGCCCCGCCCGTCCGGGAAGAACAGCGTCCCGGGGACGACGCCGACCCCTCGTTCCACCGCGCGCTCCGCCAGCTGCACCGAGTCCACGTCGCCGGGCAGCGTCAGCCAGGTGAAGAAGCCGCCCCGCGGCCGCGTCCAGACGGCTCCGTCCGGGAGCGAGCGCTCGAGCGCCGCCAGCAACCGCTCGCACTTGCCGCGGTACAGGGCCCGCGAGCGCGCGACCTGCTCGTCCAGCCAGCCGCGGCGAAGCGACTCCTCGAAGAGCCGCTGGCCGAGTGCTCCCGCGCACTGGTCGGTGTTCTGCTTGGCCGAGACGAGCCGCGCGGAGATCTCGGCCGGTCCGACGGCCCAGCCGAGCCTGACGCCGGGAAACAGGGTCTTGGACGTCGTGCCCGTCTGCACGACGACGTCGGGTGCGAGGCTCCAGAGGCTCGGCAGCGATTCGTCGGAGAAGCCGAGCTCGCGGTAGGCGACGTCCTCGACGATCAGGAACCCGTAGCGGCTCGCGAGCTCGACGAGCAGCGTGCGGCGGTCGGCCGCGAGGCTGACGCCGGCCGGGTTCTGATGGTCGGGGATCGTGTAGAGCAGCTTCGGGCGCAGGCCGCCCGCGAGGCGGCGCTCGAGGTCGTCCAGATCGAGGCCGTCCTCGTCCAGCGGAACGGCGACGAGCATCGCCTCGTAGCTGCGGAACGCCTGGATCGCCCCGAGATAGGTCGGGCCTTCCACCACGACCACGTCGCCCGGGTCGATGAACGACTTGGCGACGAGCTCGAGCGCCTCGATCGCACCGCTCGTGATCAGCAGCTCGTCGGCCGCCGGGCGGCGCCCCTGCAGCTGCTCGATCCGGCCGGCGAGCGCGTCGAGCGGGCCGGCGAGGCCCCGCGTCGGGGCGTACTGGAACGCCGTCGACTCGGCCGACTCGGCGAACTCCTGGAACAGGGCGGCGACGCGCTCACGCGGAAACGTCGCCGGATCCGGGAACCCGCCTGCGAACGAGATCAGGCCGGGGACCCCGAGCAGCCCGAGGACGAACGCGATTCCCTCGTCGCCGCCGCCGCGCGCCCGGCCGGCGACGAGCGGGCCCCACCGTCCGAGCTCAGGCGTCAGGGTCAAGTCGCCATCCTAGTCCCGTCCGGGCGCCATCCGGCACGGGACGGCTCGAACCGGCATGCTTCGCGGGATGCGCGTGGGATCGCGAGCCCGGCTCGCGGCGGCCGGACTGCTCTCCGGTGCCGCAGCGTGCGGCGCCCTGTTCGGGACCGCTTCGGAGGCAGGCGGGCCGGTCACGACGACCACGCTCCACACGATCCCGGGCGCCGGCCTGCCGGTGCTGCAGGTGCTCGCGCGCTCGGCGAAGGCGAAGAGCGGCTACATCTTCGTCGCCGAGAAACAGGGCGAGAAGACCGGCGGTCCGATGATCGTCGATTCACGCGGGCAGGTCGTCTGGTACCACCAGATCGCCCCGCCGCTGCAGGCCACCGACTTCCGCGTGCAGCGCTACCACGGCAAGCCGGTCCTCACGTGGTGGCAGGGGACCGAGAGCGTCGCCGGCACCGGCAAGGGCGAGTACGAGATCTTCGACACGTCCTACCGCCACATCGCCACGGTGCGCGCAGGCAACGGGCTCCACGGCGACCTGCACGAGTTCCAGCTGACCCCGCGCGGGACGGCCTTCATCACGGCGTACCGAGAGGTCCCGGCCGACCTGAGCGGCGTCGGGGGGCCGAAGCAGGGCTTCGTGGACGACAGCGTCGTCGAGGAGATCGACATCGCCACCGGCCGCGTGCTCTTCGAGTGGCACAGCATCGGCCACGTGCCGTTCTCCGATTCGACCCAGGCGAACCGCGAGCCGGCCCGCAACGCCAGCCGGAAACGCCCCCTCGACTACTTCCACGTCAACTCGGTCGCCGACGGCCCCGGCGGCACGATCCTGGTCTCGGGCAGGAACGTGTCGACGGTGTACCTCCTCGCCCGGGACGGGCACATCGTCTGGCGGATCGGCGGCAGCCGGAGCGACTTCGGCCCGAAGGCCGCCGTCCGGTTCGCCTTCCAGCACAACGCCCGCCTGCACGGCAACCTGCTCAGCCTGTTCGACAACGGCGGCATCCCCCGCGTCGAGCCCTTCTCGCGGCCGCTCGTGCTGCGGCTCGACGTCTCCGCCAGGCGCGCAACGATCGTCCGCACGTTCCAGCCGCCGAAGAAGATCGCCTCGCCGTACGAGGGGAACCTCGAGCTTCTCCCCGGCGGCGGCGCGCTCGTCGGCTGGGGCGGCATCCGCCAGGTCAGCGAGTTCGGCGCCGACGGTCGCCTGCTGCTGCAGTTGAAGCTCCCCTACGGCGACACCTACCGGGCCTACCTCGGCGCCTGGGCGGGGCGCCCCACGACGCGGCCCGCGGTCGCGGTCGAGGGCAGGACGCTCTTCGCGAGCTGGAACGGCAGGACGGGGATCGCCCGCTGGCAGGTGCTCGCCGGTACCGACGCCGCGCACCTCGAGCCGGCCGGGGAGCAGGCATGGACGGGGCTCGAGACGTCGATCGCGCTCGACGGCACCGCGAAAGCGGTCGCGGTCCGCGCACTCGACGCGCACGGCAACGTGCTCGGCACCTCGACCGTGATCGCGAGCTGAACAGAACTAGAGGTAGTTGCCGCCGTCCGTCGGGGCGGAAGGCCCGTACAGGGCGCTGTTCGCCTCGTGGACTGCGGTGACGTAGCCCGACCGCTCGTAGCTCTCTTCGTCCGTCCCGGCCGGCACCGCGAGCAGGCCGCGGCAGTCGTCGACGGTCGCGAACCCCTTCGTCTGCATCCACTCGCTCAGGCCGTCGAGCAGCACGGCCGCGTGCTCGTGGCCGTGCCGGAGCAGCGCCGAGGCGGTCATGACGACATCGGCGCCGGCCAGCAGGTACTTCGCCACATCGGCAGCAGTGTCGACGCCGGTGGTCGCGGCCAGCGACGCCTGCACCCGTCCGCGCAGCAGCGCGATCCAGGTGCGCGGCAGCCGCGCCTCAGCCGGGCTCGAGAGGCCGACCTGCGGCACGACCGTGAGCCGGTCGGGATCGATGTCGGGCTGCAGGAACCGGTTGAAGAGGACGAGCGCATCGGCGCCGGCGTCGTCCAGGCGCAGTGCCATCTCGCCGGTGGAGCTGAAGTACGGGCTGAGCTTGACGGCCACCGGGATCGTCACTGCCTCCTTGACCCGCGCGAGGATGTCGACGTGGCGCTGCTCGACATCGCGGCCGGCGACCCGTGGATCGCCCGGCAGGTAGTAGATGTTCAGCTCGATCGCGGCGGCGCCGGCGTCCTGGATCGCCCGGGCGTAGTCCACCCAGCCGCCGGGGGTCACCCCGTTGATGCTGCCGATCACCGGGACGTCCACGGCCGACGAGGCGCGCTCGACCAGGCTGAGGTAGCGGCGCGGCCCGCGTTCCTCGTCGGCGGCGGCGGGGAAGTAGGACAGGGACTCCGCGAAGCTCTCGGTGCCGGCGTCGACGAGCAGCGCGTCCTGGAAGGCTTCCCGCCGAACCTGCTCCTCGAAGAGCGAATAGAGGACGATCGCGCCGACCCCCGCGTCGGCAACCCGGCGCACCCCGTCCACGGTCAGCGAGAGCGGGGACGCCGACGCGACGAGCGGGTTGCGCAGCTCGAGTCCCATGTAGCGGGTTGCGAGGCTCGTCATGGCTCCTTCCGCGCGTCGGCGGCGAAGTGCCGCGCCCCGCTCCAGGCCATCTGCTCGTACACGTCCCAGCGCTGGTCGACCGCCTGCTCGCCGAGCGCGTGCAGACGCTCGGCCTCCGCCGGATCGGTGTTCGTGAGCGAGCGGTACCGCAGCTCGCGGTTCGTGTAGTCGGAGAGCGGGATGCGCGGCCGCGGCGAGTCGAGCAGGAACGGGTTGCCGCCCTCGGTGCGCACCATCGGGTCGTAGCGCATCAGGGGCCAGTAGCCGCTGGCGACGGCGCGGTACTGCTGGTCGAGCCCGTTGCGCATCTCGATCCCGTGCGCGATGCAGTGGCTGTAGGCCAGCACGAGCGAGGGGCCGTCGTAAGCCTCGGCCTCGCGGAACGCGCTCAGGGTCTGCTGCGGGTCGGCGCCCATCGCCACGCGGGCGACATAGACGCTGCCGTACGCGATCGCCTGCAGCGCGATGTCCTTCTTCGGCACCGTCTTGCCGGCGGCGGCGAACTTCGCGACCGCGCCGAGCGGCGTCGACTTCGACATCTGGCCGCCGGTGTTCGAGTAGACCTCGGTGTCGAGGACGAGCACGTTGACGTTGCGGCCGCTGGCGAGCACGTGGTCGAGGCCGCTCGAGCCGATGTCGTAGGCCCAGCCGTCGCCGCCGACGATCCAGACGCTGCGGCGGACGAGGTGGTCGACAACGCTGCGGAGGTCGACGGCGGCAGCGCCGTCGAGCCCGTCGAGGCGCCGCTTCAGCTCGTCCACCCGCTCGCGCTGCTCTCGCAGCTCCGACTCCCGCAGCTGCGGCGCTGCCAGGATCTCGTCGGCGAGCTCCGGCCCGACCGCCTCGCGAACCTCAGCGAGGCGGCGGCGCGCAAGCGCGACCTGCTGGTCGGCGGCGAGCCGGAAGCCCAGCCCGAACTCGGCGTTGTCCTCGAACAGCGAGTTCGACCAGGCGGGGCCCCGGCCGTCGGCGCCGCTCGTCCAGGGCGTGGTCGGCAGGTTGCCGCCGTAGATCGAGGAACAGCCTGTGGCGTTCGCGACCATCAACCGGTCGCCGAAGAGCTGCGACAGAAGCTTCAGGTACGGCGTCTCGCCGCAGCCCGCGCAGGCGCCGGAAAACTCGAAGAGCGGCTCGAGGAACTGGGTGCCGCGCACCGTGCCGAAGTCGACCCGGGAACGGTCACTCGCCGGCAGCTTCTCGAAGAACGCAATGTTCTCCCGCTCGGCGGCGACGAGCGGCTCGCGCGGCTCCAGGTTGATCGCCTTGCGGCCGTCCTCGCCCGGCGCGACGACGGGGCATGCCTGGACGCACAGCTCGCAGCCCGTGCAGTCCTCGACGTAGACCTGGAGCGTATAGCGGGTGTCCGGCAGACCGACCGCGTCGAGCGGCGCGGACTTGAAGCCGCCCGGCGCCGACTCGAGGTTCGACTCGTCGTAGTACCTCGAGCGAATGACGCTGTGCGGACAGACGAAGCTGCAGTTGCCGCACTGGATGCAGAGATCGGCATCCCAGACGGCGACGGCCTCGGAGATGTTGCGCTTCTCGTACGCGGTCGTGCCGCTCGGGTAGGTGCCGTCGACCGGAAGCGCGCTGACGGGCAGTTCGTCGCCGCGGCCGGACAACATCGCAGCGGTCACGGTGCGAACGAACTCCGGCGCGTCGTCCGGGACGACCGGCGGCAGCCCGCGGGTGGCGGTCGCGCTCGCCGGCACCTCGATCCGGTGCAGGCCGTCGACCGCCCGGTCGACCGCAGCCTGGTTGCGCTCGACGACTTCCGCGCCGCGACGGCCGTAGGTCTTCGCGACGGCGGCCTTGATCCGGTCGAGCGCATGCTCGCGCGGCAGCACACCCGAGACGGCGAAGAAGCACGTCTGCAAGATGATGTTCGTGCGGCCGGCCAGGCCGACCTCCTGCGCGATCCGCCCCGCATCGATCGCGTAGACGTCGATGTGCTTGGCGATGATCTGCTCCTGCACCGGCCGGGACAGCGCATCCCACACCTCGTCCGGATCACGTGAGCAGTTGAGCAGCAGCGTGGCGCCGTCGGCTGCGCGCCCGAGCACGTCGACCTGGTCGAGCAGGCCGAACTGGTGACAGCCGACGAAGCTCGCCTGCTGCACGAGATACGGCGCCCGGATCGGCTTCGGCCCGAAGCGCAGATGCGAGACCGTCTGCGAGCCGGACTTCTTCGAGTCGTAGACGAAGTAGCCCTGCGCGTGCAGGTCCGGCTCCTCGCCGAGGATCTTGATCGTGTTCTTGTTCGCGCCGACCGTGCCGTCGGAGCCGAGGCCGAAGAAGATCGCGCGCACGGTGTCGGCCGGCTCGATGTCGAGGCCGGGGTCGAACGGGATGCTCGTCCCAGAGACGTCGTCGTCGATCCCGATCGTGAAGCGGCGCCGGGGCCGCTCGAGCGCCAGCTCGCCGAAGATCCCGGCGACCATCGCCGGCGTGAACTCCTTCGACGAGAGGCCGTAGCGGCCGCCCACGATGCGCGGCATCACCTCGCGCTCACCGTCCCCGAACGACTCCGTCAGGGCCGCGACGGTGTCGAGGAAGAGCGGCTCGCCGATCGACCCCGGTTCCTTCGTCCGGTCGAGCACTGCGAGCGTGCGCACCGAAGGCGGCAGGGCCGCGGCGAGCGCCTGCGCCGGGAACGGCCGGTACAGCCGCACCTGCAGCACACCGACGCGCTCGCCCTGTTCGTTCAGCGACGCGACGGTCTCACAGATCGTCTCCCCGCCCGAGCCCATGACGACGAGCACGCGCTCGGCCTCCGGGTGACCGGTGTAGTCGACGATGTGCATCCGCCGGCCGGTGCGGTCCGCGAGGCGGGCCATTGCCTCCTCGACGGCGTCGGGCACGCGCGCATAGAAGGGATTGACGGTCTCGCGCGCCTGGAAGTAGACGTCGGGGTTCTGGGCCGTGCCCCGGATGAACGGCCGCTCGGGCGAGAGCGCGCGGTCGCGGTGCGCCTGGACGAGCTCCTCGGGCACGAGCGCTCGCAGGTCGTCGTCGGAGAGCAGCTCGATCGAGTTCAGCTCGTGCGAGGTGCGGAACCCGTCGAAGAAGTGGACGAACGGCACCCGCGTCCGCAGCGTCGCCGCCTGGGCGACGAGCGCCAGGTCGTGCGCCTCCTGCACCGACGCCGAGGCAAGGAGCGCGAAGCCGGTCTGCCGGACCGCCATCACGTCGGAGTGGTCGCCGAAGATCGAGAGCCCCTGCGCGGCGAGCGACCGAGCTGCGACGTGCAGGACTGCCGGGGTCAGCTCGCCGGCGATCTTGTACATGTTCGGGATCATCAGCAGCAGGCCCTGCGACGCGGTGAACGTCGTCGCGAGCGCACCGCTCTGCAGCGCGCCGTGCAGGGCGCCCGCCGCACCGCCTTCGCTCTGCATCTCGACGACCGAAGGCACGCTGCCCCAGACGTTCGGCTGATGCTTGCTCGACCATTCGTCTGCAAGCTCGGCCATCGGCGAGGACGGCGTGATCGGGTAGATGCAGCAGACCTCGTTCAGCCGGTAGGCGACCGACGCAGCAGCCTCGTTGCCGTCGATCGTCGCGCGCACCGGGCTCAGCGCTCCGCGACCATGTCGATGGCGTGCACGGGGCACTGCTCGAAGCACACGGCGCAGCCGGTGCAGCGGTCGTAGTCGAACTTGTAGCGGTGCCCCTCGCCGAGCTTGATCACGGCATCCTCGGGGCACGCGCCGAGGCAGCCGTCACATTCGAAGCAGTTGCCGCACGACAGGCACCGCTTCGCCTCGTACACGGCCTCCACGGCCGTGAGACCCCCGAGGACCTCGTTGAAGTCGGTCGTGCGCTCATCGGCCGGAAGCTCCGGCTGGCTGCGGCGGGCGGCATCGCCGAAGTACCAGAGATGCAGCTTGTCGAACGACGCCTCGGAATGCTTCGGCGCGCTCGCGACGGCGGCGGTTCGCAACCACGCGTCGATGTGCCGCGCGGCCTTCTTGCCGTGACCGACGCCGATCGTGACGGTGCGCTCGCACGGGACCATGTCGCCGCCGGCGAAGAGGCCGGGGCAGCCCGTCTCGAAGCTGCTCGAGACCTGGACGGTCCCGTCGCGCTCCACCTGCACTCCCGGCACCTCGCGCAGGAATCCGGTGTCGCTCTCCTGTCCGAGCGCCAGGATCACCGTGTCTGCTGCGAGCGTCTCGAAGCGACCGGTCGGCTGGGGGTAGCCGGAATCGTCGAGCTCCATCAGCTCGACCTGAAGCTCGGGGCCGTCGAACGTGGTGATCGTCCGCAGCCAGTTGATCCTCACACCTTCGCGCTCTGCATCCTCGGCCTCCTCGAGGTGCGCCGGCATCTGCTCGCGGGTGCGCCGGTAGACGATCATCGCCTCGTCCGCGCCCAGACGCCGGGCGACACGGGCCGCGTCCATCGCGGTGTTGCCACCGCCGTAGACCGCGACGCGGCGTCCGAGCACCGGCTCCTCGCCGGATGCGACGCTGCGCAGGAACGTCACCGCATCGAGGATGCGCCCTGCATCACGGGCCGGGATGTCGACGCGCTTCGACAGATGCGCGCCGACGGCGACGAAGACCGCGTCGAAGCCGCCCTCCTCGCGCTCGGCGACGAGATCCTCCACCCGGTGGTTGCACGTGATCCGGACGCCGAACTCCGCGATCCGCCGCAGCTCGCCGTCGAGAATGTCGCGCGGCAGCCGGTAGGCGGGGATGCCGTAGCGCATCATCCCGCCGGGCTCCGCGCCCGAGTCGCGGATCTCGACCTGATGGCCGAGACGCGCCAGATGGTAGGCGGCGGAGAGGCCGCTCGGGCCGGCGCCGATCACGAGCACGCGCTTCCCGCTGAGCTCTGCCGGCGGATCGAACTGCCAGCCCTGTTCCAGCGCGAGGTCGCCCAGGAACCGCTCGACGGAGTGGATCGAGACCGCACTGCCGTCGAGGCTCGAGCGGTTGCAGACGCTCTCGCAGGGGTGGTAACAGACGCGTCCGTGGATCGCGGGCAGCGGATTGTCCGCGACGAGCTGCCGCCACGCCTCCTCGTGCCTGCCTGCCTGCGTGTGGGCGAGCCAGGCCTGGATGTTCTCGCCTGCCGGACAGCCCGCATTGCACGGCGGCAGCAGATCGACATACACGGGCCGGCGCTCGCGCACGGGCCCGGTGTGCGCCCGGCCGTGGAGCAGGTCGGGAAGCCGCGTCACATCGCGCATGGGTTCACTCATTGCCGTTGCGACGACCGGGCAGCCATGTCTTCCACCCTAGCCCCCCTCGGAGAGACCCACGCCTCGTTGAATCCCACAGCCGGTTGCGGGAAATCCGCCGACTTGCCGCGTCACCGCCCGTCGGTGGCGAGCCCTAAAGGTTTCGGCCGCCGAGGCCGATCCTGGCCAAATGCGGTTGGTCGCGGTCCGGCGAGGAGGCCTGTTGATCCTCCCTGCGCTCATTCTGGGCGCAGCGTTCGCCGTGCATGCCCGCGCCGTGCCGGCGCGGACAACCGCATTGCGGATCACGGAGCGCGACTTCCACATCTCCGCTCCGAAGCAGGTCGCGAGCGGCGACCTGACCCTGACGGTCGTCAACCAGGGCCCCGACGACCACGAGCTGATCATCGTCCGCGCGACGACCGCCCGCCTCCCCCTGCGGTCGGACGGCCTGACCGCCAACGAGGAGAAGCTGACCCCGATCATCGCCCTCTCGCTGGAGCCGGCCGCGCCGGGCACGAAGCGCACCGCCCACCTGCATCTTCGTCCCGGCCGCTACGTGCTGTTCTGCAACATGGCCGGGCACTTCATGGCCGGCATGCGGACGACGCTGGTCGTGCGGTAGCGATGAGCCCGGTCCGCGCTTCCCGCAGGGCGGCCGCCCTCCGGCCCTTCGCCGCCCGCAGCCGCAGCCCGATCGCGGCGATCCTCGTCGTCTTCGCACTCTTCTCCGCGCTCAGCGTCAGTCTCTCGATCCGCTCGACGTCGGGCTCACGGCACAGCGCCGCCGTCGTCGAGGTCGCGGCACGCCAGCGAACGCTCGCCGAGCGGTACGTGAGCGCCGTCCTCCTCGTGCGCCAGGGCCGGCCCGCCGACCCGGAGTACACGGCGAGCGTCCTCCGCCGCAGCGCGAGCGCGCTGTTGAACGGCGGCACCGCGCCTGCAGTGAACGGGGACGACGACGAGACCTCGCTTCCCCGGGCCACCGGACGGATCGAGCGCGCGCAACTGAGACAGGAGGCCCGGCTCGTCCGCGATCTGGCCGCAACCGGCAGAGCGCTCCTGCAGCGCCGCTCGGTCCGGGCGGTTCCGCTAACCGCGCACGAGCAGATCCGTGCGCGGGATCCCGTCCAGCGCATGGAGATCCTGGCGGCGCTGACCTCGAACGTCTCGCTCAACGCCGCGCGCACGATCGCCGGCAACGCCGACCACCACATCCAGAACCTGATCACGCTGCAGGTCGTGCTCGGGATCGCCGGGCTGCTCACGTCGCTGCTCCTGGGCTGGGCGCTGATTCACGCGACGCGGCGCCAGACGGCTCACTTCCGCAGCCTGGTCACGTCGTCCACCGACCTCGTCGCGGCCTTCGGGCCCCGCGGCTGCAGCTACGTGAGCGGGTCGGTGACCGAGATGCTCGGCTGCCGCGAGGGCGACGTGCTCGGACACGGATTCATGCGCTTCGTCCATCCCGACGACCGCGAGGCGCTCGACGCAGCGTGCGCCAACGGACAGGCGCACGAGGTCGTGTTCCGCCTGCAGAACAAGTTCAGCGAGTGGCGGCAGCTCGAAGCCCATGTCAGCGACCTGCGCGGCGACCGGTACATCCGCGGGGTCGTCCTGAACGCCCGCGACGTCACCGAGCGCGTCCGGCTCCAGGACGAGCTCACACACCAGGCCTTCCACGACGGGCTCACGGGCCTCGCCAACCGTGCGCTCTTCCGTGACCGTCTCGACCAGTCGCTGTCCCGCTCATCGCGCACCGGCGAGTCGCTCGCCGTGCTGTTCGTCGACCTCGACGGCTTCAAGCAGGTGAACGACACGCTCGGCCACGACGCAGGCGACGAGCTGCTCGAGGAGGTCTCACGGCGGTTCGCCACAGCGATCCGCCCGAGCGACACCCTCGCCCGGCTCGGCGGCGACGAGTTCGCGCTCCTGCTCGAGGAGGCGGACGAGACGCTGTCGATCACGGTCGCCGAACGGTTGCTCGAACGGCTCTCGAAGGAGATCCAGCTCGCGGGCCGCGAGATGTCGCTCGGCGCGAGCGTCGGAGTCGCCGTTCACGGCGGCGGCGCCGGCCAGAGCGAAGAGCTGATGCGACACGCCGACCTCGCGATGTACGCGGCCAAGAAGGGCGGGCGCGGGCGGTATGCCGTGTTCCACCACGACATGGGCCGCGAACTGGGCGACCTCTTCGGCATCGAGCACGAGCTCCGGCTCGGCCTGCAGCGCGGCGAGATCAGCGTCCACTACCAGCCGCAGATCTCGCTCGAGAGCCGCGAGATCGTCGGCGTCGAGGCGCTGCTCCGCTGGCGCTCGCCGACCCGCGGGCCTGTTCCCCCCGGTCAGTTCATTCCGATCGCCGAGTCGACCGGGCTCATCGCTCCGCTCGGCGAGCTCGTGCTGCGGGAGGCCTGCGACCAGACGGCGCGCTGGGCGCAGGAGGGGCTCCTGCCCGAGGCCTTCGTCGTCTGGGTCAACGTGTCCGCGAAACAGCTCACGACCGGTGGAGTCGGCAAGCTCGTTCGCAGTGCGCTCGCCGCCGCACAGATCCGACCGGGCCAGCTCGGCCTCGAGGTGACGGAGACCGCGATCGTCTCCGAGGGGACGGCGGGTGACCAGGCCATGCTTGAGCTGCAGGAACTGCACGACCTTGGCGTGCGGATCGCGATCGACGACTTCGGCACCGGCTTCTCGTCGCTCGCGCAGCTGCGCCGCTTCCCCGTCGACATGATCAAGGTCGATCGCTCGTTCGTGCAGGGCATCGAGCACGACGCGCGAGACGAGGCGATCACCACCCACACCGTCAACCTCGCGCATGCAATCGGCGTGCTCGCACTCGCCGAAGGCGTGGAGTCCACCGGACAGCTCGCCTCGATCGACGAGCTCGGATGCGACCTCGCACAGGGCTATCTCTTCGCGCACCCGACGCCGGCCGACGAAGTCACGCAGCAGCTCGCAGCTCAACAGCAGTCCGCGCTGCAGCGCACCGCGGCGACCACCGCCGCCTGAGCGAGCGTCGCTTCAACCTCGCCGGCGGCGAACGCGCCGGACATGCACCGCATACGCGGGGAGGCCGACGATCAGGAACAGGAAGACGAGGCTCGCCCAGGCCGAAGCGTGCGGGATCTTGTTGCGCTCGGCGTGGAAGAACACGCCGGTCCCCGCGGCCGCGGCGGCGAGAAACGCGAAGAGGAACTGGGCCGGCGAGAGGTTGCCCACGCACCGCCAAGGTACTACGCCGCAGTCAGGATGAGATGATCGCGCGATGTGCGTCGACGAGCTCTGGTCGATCGCAGCACACGCATGAGCGCAGTCGTCGACGTCCTCGGGGTGATCGCCCGCAACCGGGAGCTGCGGCGCGTCCAGCTGGCCTACGCCACGTTCAACAGCGGCGAATGGGCGACGTGGATCGCGATGCTCGTCTACGCGTACTCGCGGGGCGGCGTCACCGCGAGCGGCCTTGTCGCGGCCGGGATGCTGGTCCCGGCCGCTCTCCTCGCACCGGTCGTCGCAGCGCTCGGTGAACGCATCCCACCGGGGCAGGCGCTGCTGGCCGGCTACGCGCTGCAGGCCGCGTCCTCGCTCGCAGCCGCGGCGGCGCTGCACGCGAATGCCCCCGGCGTCGCCGTCTACACGTTGCTGGCCGTGATGGCGGTCGCGTTCACGATGACGAGGCCGACGCAAGCCGCCTTCGCACCCGGGCTCGCGCGCACGCCGCGAGAGCTCGCGGCAACGAACGTCGCGTCGGGCACGGTCGAGGGGATCAGCGTGCTCGTCGCCCCGGTGCTCACCGGCGTCGTCCTCGGCGTCGCGTCGCCGGCGGCGGTCTTCGCACTCGCGGGCGCGGGCTGCGCGCTCGGCGCGCTGCTGGTGGCACCGCTCCGCAATGCGGTCCCGGTCGTCACGGCCGCCGACCCGGACGAACGTTCTGCCTTCTTCGGCGAAGGGCCGAAGCTCATCCGGCGCGACCCGCAGTCCCGCATGCTCGTGATGCTGCTCGGCGCGCAGTGCGTCGCGCTCGGAGCGCTCGACGTCCTCTACGTCGAGTTGGCACGGGGCGTCCTCCACCGGAGCGGCGCCTGGACCGGGTACCTGTGCGGGGCGGCAGGGGCAGGCGGTGTGCTCGCGGTGGCGTTCACCGCCCACCTGGTCGGCCGCCCCCGCCTTGCAGGCCCACTCGCGGTCTCGATCGCAGTCTGGTCGGTGGCGTTCATCGGGCTCGCGGCGGTGCCCGGCGTCGGAGCTGCGCTCGTCCTGCTGCTCCTCGCGGGCGGCGCGGAGAAGACGTTCGACGTGACGGGCCGCATGCTGCTCCAGCGCGTGGCGCGGCCGGATGCCCTCGCCGGCGTGTTCGGCCTGCTCGAGGGGTTCCAGATGGCGGGCTATGCCGCGGGATCGCTGCTCGCACCCGCGCTCGTCGCGCTGGGCGGAGCTCCTGCGGCGTTTCTCGGCGTCGGAGCGATCCTGCCCCTGATCGCGCTGCTCACGGGACGCCGCCTCCTCGACATCGACCGTCACGCCACCGTCCCCGTCGTCGAGATCGCACTGCTGCGTTCGATACCGATCTTCGAGGCGCTCCCGCCGCAGACGCTCGAGCCGCTCGCGGGCGCGCTCGAACCGCTCGCGCTGGCGGCCGGAGCCGAGGTGATCCGTCAGGGCGAGGCAGGCGACCTCTTCTACGTGATCGCCGACGGCGAGGTCGACGTGGTCGCGTCGGGCCGCCACCTCGCGACGTTGCATCGCGGGGACGGGTTCGGCGAGATCGCCCTGCTGAACGGCGTGCCGCGCACGGCGACGGTGACCGCCAGGACCGCCGTCCACCTCTACACGCTCGAACGCGAGACCTTCCTCGTCACGCTCACCGGCCATCCGGCGACCCACCGCTCCGCACACGAGCTCGCGGACCGGCGCCTTGCAGGGCTGCGGACGATCGGCTGATACCGGGTGGGGGTATGGTAGGATCGACGTGTGCCACAGACCGCACACGTTGCTCCCGGCTACACGGCCGACAAGGACAAGTTGCTCAAGCGGCTCGCGCGAATCGAGGGCCAGGTGCGCGGTGTCTCCCGGATGATCGAGGACGATCGCTACTGCATCGACATCCTCACGCAGCTCGGTGCCGTCGACACAGCGCTCGAGGCCGTGGCGATCAAGGTGCTCGAGGAGCACGTGAACCATTGCGTCGCTGCTGCGCTCGCCTCCGGTGACGAAGCGGATGCGAGCGCGAAGGCCGCGGAGCTCCTCGACGCGGTGCAGCGCTTCGCGAAGACGCGCTAGGAGGGCTGCTCGCGGCGGACCGCGAACCGGCGGAGCCGCAGCGAGTTCGAGACGACGAAGACGCTCGAAAAGGCCATCGCCGCACCCGCGATCAGAGGGCTGAGATATCCGAGCGCAGCGAGCGGGAGCGCCGCGACGTTGTACGCGAACGCCCAGAACAGGTTGCCCTTGATCGTCGACAGTGTCCGCCGTGAGAGGCGAATCGCATCGGCCGCGCCGCGCAGGTCACCGGAGACGAGCGTGAGGTCGCTCGCCTCGATCGCGACGTCGGTGCCGGTGCCGATCGCGATGCCGAGATCCGCCTGAGCGAGAGCCGGCGCGTCGTTGACGCCGTCGCCCACCATCGCCACGACCGCGCCCTCGTCCTGCAGACCGCGCACGAACGCGGCCTTGCCCGCGGGGAGGACGCCCGCGCTCACCGCGTCGATGCCGACCTCCGCCGCGACGGCGCGGGCGGTGCTCTCGTGGTCGCCGGTGAGCAGGACGGTGCGAAGACCGAGCCGCTTCAGGGCGCGCACTGCCTCCGGCGTCGTCGGCTTGGCGGTGTCGGAGACGACGAACACCGCGCGAGCCACGCCGTCCCAGCCGGCGAGGATCGCCGTCCTACCGGCCGCCTGCGCGGACGTCAATGCTTCTCCAAGTCGGTCGTCGGGCTCGAGGCCCCAGTCCGCTGCGAACGCCGGGCGGCCGGCGACGACCGCGCGCCCCGCCACCACACCCTGCACGCCGAGGCCCTGGGAGCTCGTGAACGAGTCGACAGCGGGGAGGCCGCCCGCCGCCTCGGCGGCCGCGGCGATCGCCCGGCCGATCGGATGCTCCGACGCATGCTCGAGCGCACCGACGAGCCGGAGCGCCTCGCCGCGCCCGACGCCGTCCGCCGTCGCGATCTCGACCAGTGCCAGCGTCCCCTCCGTGACGGTGCCGGTCTTGTCGAGGACGACGGTGTCGATCCGCCGGGTCGACTCGAGGATCTCCGGTCCCTTGATCAGGATCCCGAGCTGCGCCCCGCGGCCGGTCCCCACGAGCAGCGCCGTGGGCGTCGCGAGGCCGAGCGCGCACGGGCAGGCCGCGATCAGCACGGCCACAGCGGTGGAGAACGCGAACGTCCAGCCCGCACCGGTGATCGACCAGTAGGCGAAGGTCGCGAGCGAGAGGACGAGCACGAACGGCACGAAGACCGCCGAGACGCGGTCGGCGAGGCGCTGCACAGGCGCCTTGCCCGACTGCGCCGCGCTGACGAGCCTCGCGACCTGCGCCAGAGCCGTGTCGGCCCCGACCCGCTCGGCCCTGACCACGAGGCGGCCGCCGACGTTGATCGTGGCGCCCACCACGCGATCGCCCTCGCCCACCTCGACGGGCACGCTCTCGCCCGTGAGCAGCGACTCGTCGACCGCGCTGCGGCCTGCCAGGACGACGCCGTCCGTGGCGATCTTCTCGCCGGGGCGAACGACGAAGAGCTGCCCCGCTACGAGCTGATCGATCGGCGTGAGTCGCTCGGTGCCGTCGTCGTCGAGGATCGCCGCCTCCTTGGCGCCGAGCCCGGCCAGCGCACGCAGCGCGGCGCCGGCCCGGCGCTTCGCGCGAGCCTCGAAGTACCGGCCGGCGAGCTGGAAGAGGATGACGACTGCGGCCACCTCGAGATAGAGCTGGTCGGTCGCAGACGAATGCCCGGGCAGCAGGCGGAACGGCATCTTCAGGCCCGTCACGCCTGCATCGAGGAGAAACAGCGCGACCACCGACCAGCCCCAGGCCGCGAGCGTGCCGACGGAGATCAGCGTGTCCATCGTCGCGAGACCGTGGCGGAGGCTCTTCCAGGCGGCCAGGTGGAACGGCCAGCCCGCCCACAGCACGACCGGGGTCGCGAGCTCCAGCGCGAGCCACTGCCAGTAGGTGAACTGGAACGCGGGGATCATCGCGAGCAGGAGGACGGGCGGCGAGAGCACACTCGCGACGATCAGCCTGCGCCGCAGGTCCGCGGCCGGATCAGGCTCGGCGGGAGCGGGCTCGGCGGCAGGCAGCCGGGCCGAGTATCCGACGTCCTCGATCGCCTCCACGAGCGCCGCCGGCGTGACGGTGGCCGGGTCGAACTCGACGAGCGCCTGCTCGGTGGCGTAGTTGACGGACGCACTCACCCCGTCGAGCCGGTTCAGCGTGCGTTCGATCCGCGACGCGCACGACGCGCACGACATCCCCTCGATCGGGAGCTCGACGTGCTCGCGGGTGGCGTTCGGCACAAGATACCTCCAGGGGGTATATCTGCACCATAGCACCGCGGCCGCCCCGCCCGATAGGGTGGTGCTTCCAGCACACCGTGGCCAGGAGGTCGGCATGAAGGGCTCCGACAAGCCGAAGAAACCGCAGAAGAAGGCGCCTCAGCGGTCCCTGAAGGAAAAGCGGAACGAGAAACGCGCCGCGGAGGCGAAGAAGTCCAGCGGGCTCGGCTGAGCCCGGGAAAATCGCCCGCCCTGCTACGCTCCCTGCACTTCGAGCGAGTACCGGATGCGCCTTCTCGCGCCTCCTCTGCCCGTTCTTTCAAGGTGGAGGAGGTGTAAGTACATGGCAACTGGAACCGTCAAGTGGTTCAACGCCGACAAGGGGTATGGGTTCATCACTCCTGACGAAGGCGGCAAGGATCTGTTCGTCCACCACAGCGCGATCACCGGCGAGGGCTACAAATCCCTCGACGAGAACGCGAAGGTGCAGTTCGACGCAGCCGAGGGCGCCAAGGGCCCCGAGGCCCAGAACGTCTCGGTCGTCTCGGCCTAGCGCCGACCATCGGTGCGCGGGGGCGCAAGCCCCCGCCCCGTTTCTTCCACTTCGACGCGCGCACATCGCGCAGGAGGGAGTCGCATGCGTGGCCGGCTGATCTGGTTCAACCCCGAAAAACGCCACGGGTTCATCCGCACCGAAGACGGCGAGCGCTTGCGCGTCGAGGAGGCGGGCTTCGAGCCGGGGCACCTGCTCGGTGACCGCTGTGCGGGCACGCACCTCGCGTTCGAGCGCGAGGAGGTCAACGGCAGCGGCGACGCACACGCCATCAAGGTCACGGTCGTCGACGACGCCTCCGGCGGGCGCGCGCGCGCTCGGAGAAGGGGCTAGTCATGGCAGGCCGCAGACCCGAGACGATCGCAAAGCGCGAGAAGGAACAGGCCCGTCGCGAGAAGCGAGAGCGCAAGCAGGCGAAGAAGGAGGCACGCGCGCTCGGCGAAGTGCCGGCCACGAACGAGCCGGCGGAAGGCGAGACGCCGCTAGACGACGTTCAGCTCGACCCGGACGTCGCCCGCGTCGAACCGCTCGACTGAGAACGACGCGAGGTCGAAGGCCGGCGTCCGGCCGAGCGCGAGCTCGGCGAGATGCTCGCCGACGACCGGCCCCTGCTGGAACCCGTGCCCCGAGAAGCCGGTGGCGTACAGCAGGCCCGCCGGGCTCGCGGCAGCGCCGATGAGCGCATTGTGATCCGGGCTCAGCTCGTAGTAGCCCCACCAGCTCGAGCGGACACCGAGCTCCTCGAGTGCCGGAACGCGCCGCGCTGCGACGGGCGCGAGCTGCTCGAGCGACTGCTCGCGCCCACCGAACGCGAGAGACGGTCCCTCCCGATGGAAGTAGAAGCCCGTCGAGAAGTCGACCGTCAGCGGCAGCTCCCGCGGAAACGACGGCGCCTCCTCCGTGAAGAACATGTAGCGCCGCTCGCGCGTCACCGGCAGGTCGAGGCCGGCGGTCGCGGCGAGCTCCCGCGACCAGACACCCGCCGTGAGGACGACGCGTTCCGTGCGGACAGTCCCGCGGGTGGTCTCGACGCCTGCGACCCGACCGTCATCGACGATGATCCGAACCGCCTCGCACGACTGCTCGATGTGCGCACCGCGTTCCGACGCCCGCCGCGCGTAGCCCTGGACGACGAGGTCGGGCGTCAGGTAGCCCGCCGTGGAGCAGAGCACGCCCGCGAGCAGGTCGTCGGTCGCCAGCTGCGGTACGAGCGCGTGCGCCTCCTCGGGCGTGAGCAGCCGCGTGTCGAGGTCGAACCGCTCCTGGAGCTCGAGGTCGCGCTCGAAGCGGGAGACGTCCCGGGCGTCGTCGAGCAGGAAGAGATAGCCCCACAGCCGCAGGTCGAGCTGCTCGCCGAGCTCGGCCTCGAACCGCTCGAGGCGGCGGATCGACTCGAGGCCGATTCGCACGTTGAGCTCGTCGGAGAACAGCGTGCGCACGCCGCCGGCGCAGTGACCGGTCGAGCCCGACGCGAGCGTCTCGCGTTCGACCAGCACCGGATCGGGACAGCCGAGCTCCGCAAGGTAGTGCAGCGCCGCGGCGCCCATCACCCCGCCTCCGATCACGACCGCCTCGCTCCGTTCCGGCAGCATCGAGACGAGGCTACCCGCGACACTCCCGGCGATGCCCGACGCCGCCGCCCAACACCGCCGCGGCCGGCTGTTCGTCGGGTTCGCGGCGATCGCCTGGTCGACCGCCGGTCTCCTCCAGCGTGAGCTGACGACGGATGTGGCGACCCAGCTCGCCGGCCGGTCCTTCTTCGCCGTCATCGGAGTCGGCGGCTACGTCCTCGCGACCGAGCGCAGCCGGGTGCTGCACGCGTTCCGGGCGATCGGCAGGGCCGGCGTCGCGATCGCCGCGCTGCTCGCGGTGTCGTCGTCGTCGTTCTTCATCGCGCTCAACTACACCTCGGTGGCCAACGTGCTGTTCATGCAGGCGCTCGCTCCGATCATCGCCGCGGTGCTCGGAACGATGCTCGGCGACTCGGTGGCCCGGCGCACGTGGGTTGCGATGGCGGTCGCGGTCGGCGGCGTCACCCTGATGGTCGGAGGGCCGGGCCGGCCGAGCGCACCGGGGCTCACCCTGTCGCTCGTGATGTCGGTCTCGTTTGCCGCCACCCTGGTGCTCACGCGACATCGCCGCGACGTCTCGATGGCGCCCGCGATGTGCCTCTCCCAGGTCGCGGTCTTCGTGATCGCCGCGCCGTTCGCGCAGCCCCAGCAGGCCGGCGCGCTGGACATCACGCTGTTCGCCCTGCTCGGCATCGCGCAGATCGGTCTCGGCTTCATCTTCCTGACGATCGGCGCGCGGCTGATCCCTGCGGGCGAGGTGGCGTTGATCACGCTGCTCGAGATCGTCCTCGGGCCGCTGTGGGTATGGCTCTTCCTCTCCGAGGGACCGAGCGCTGCGACCTTCGTCGGCGGCATGATCGTGCTCGGCGCGGTCGTGCTGCAATCGCGCGGCGAGGCGCCCGAGACCGTTCTCTAGCCGAGCGTCGCGACGGTGGCCCCGTCGTCGGCGTCCGCGGCCTGGCCCTCGACCAGCGGATGCCGCGTCAGTTCGTCCCGGACCGCCGCGCGCAGTGCGCCCGTGCCGCGGCCGTGGACGACGCGTACCTCGTGCAGGCCTGCGAGCGCCGCGTCGTCGACGAGGCGGCGCACCTGCTCGCGTGCCTCCTGGCCCGGAAGGCCGCGAACGTCCAGCTGGTCGGACACGTCGCTGCGCGCGGACGTGCGCACCTGCACGGCCGGCGTCCGGTCCTCCGGCGCGCGCTCGCGCGACGGTCGCAATCGGGCCAGTGGAATGCGCACCCGCTGTCCCGCCGCGCCGATCACCTCGGCGTCGTCGCCGCGAATGGACGCGATCGTGCCTCGCACTCCGACATCCGGCGCCTCGACCGGATCGCCCGCGGCGAGCGCACCGCTCTGTGGCAGCGGGCCGCCGAGATCGCGCAGCGACCGCTCGGCCCGGTTCGCGCGCTCGGTGGCCGATCCGAGCAGGCGGTCCTGCTCGGGCTCGCGCTCGACGCGGCGCGCGCGCCGCAGGTCGTCGCGCAGCCCGCGCAGCTCGGCCCGCGCGTCCGCCAGCTCACGCTCCGCATCGGTCATCGCCTCCTGCCGTGCGCGGTCGGCAGCCGCCTGAACCTTGCCGAGCTCGCGCGCGAGCTCGGACTCGCGCTCCTGCGCACGGGCGAGCGCGTGCTCGAGCTCCGAGCGCACGAGGGCCGCTTCGCGCTCGGCCGCCTCCGCCTCGGCGAGGAGCTCGGCCGTGCGAAGCCGCTCCGGAGTGACGCGCGTCCGCGCGTCCGCAACGACGGCGCGGTCGAGCCCGAGCCGCTCGGCGACGCGCAGAGCGTGCGACGTGCCCGGGCGCCCGAGCGCGATCCGGTAGAGCGGCTCGTCGGTCTCGGGATCGAAGCCGGTGGCCCCGTTGACCGCCTCTCCGCTCGCGCTCGCCCACTCCTTCAACTCGGCGTAGTGCGTCGTCACAACGGTCAGCCGCGCCTGGCGCACGAGCCGTTCGAGCAGGGCCTGCGCCAGCGCGGAGCCCTCCTCCGGATCGGTGCCCGCCGCCAGCTCGTCGAGCAGCACGAGCGACCGCTCGCTCGCCGACTCGAGGATCGACACGAGCGCGCTCAGATGGGCCGAGAAGGTCGACAGGCTCATCTCGATCGACTGGCGGTCGCCGATGTCCGCGAGCACCTGGTCGAACACCGGCAGGGCGGCAACCTGGGCCGGCGGCCGGAGCCCCGACTGGTGGAGGAGGGCTGCGAGCCCGATCGTCTTCAGCGCAACGGTCTTCCCCCCGGTGTTCGGGCCGCTGATCACGAGCGCCCGCACGCCTCCGAGCTCGAGGTCGATCGGAACCGCCGTGCCGGTGTCGAGCAGCGGATGACGGGCCTGGACGAGTCGAACGTCGTCCGAGATCTCGACCGGGGCTCCGCCCCAGGCCTGCGAGAGCCCGCCGCACGCGAGCGCCAGGTCGAGTGCGCCGGTCGACTCGACGAGCGCCTGCAGGGCATCGGCTCGCGAAGCAACGGCGGCGGAGAGCTCGCCGAGGATGCGCTCGACCTCCTCACGCGCGTCGGCCGCGGCCTCGGCAAGGCGATTGTTCAGCTCGACCACGGCGAACGGCTCGACGAACAGCGTCTGCCCCGTGCTCGACGCGTCGTGCACGACTCCCGGCACCTTCGAACGGGCCGAGGCGCGCACGGCGAGCACGGGCCGGCCGCCGCGCTCTGCGAGAAACGACTCCTGCAGCGCGTCTCGCACGTCGCTCGAACGGGCGACGCGCCCGAGCTCGTCGCGCACACGTGCCCCGCCGTTGCGCAGCTCGGCGCGCAACTTGCGGAGCAGCGGCGAGGCGGTGTCGCGGACATCCGAGCCGTCCTCCTCGATCCGCCGGTCGATCTCGTCGGCGAGCCTGCGGAGCTCCGGATCGACGGGCTCGAGCAGCGCGGCGAGCACCGGCTCCTGCAGGACGCGCTTCGCCTCGAGGGCGACCCTGATCGAGACCGCGATCGCGCGCAGCTCCTCGGGCCGCAGCAAGCCGCCCCGGCTCGACCGTTCGGCGGCCGGGCGCACGTCGCGGATGCCTGCCAGCTCGGGCGCGGCAGCCGCGGCCAGCACGACGATCGCGGCCGACGTCAGCTCCTGCCGGCGCTCGACCACCGCCCGGTCGGCCGCCGGCGCGAGGGTGCGCGCGAGGGCAGCCCCGTGGTCGGTCGAGGCGAAGGTTGCAAGACGATCGACGATCGCCGGCAGCTCGAGCGCAGCGAGCGCCGCAGCGTCCATAACGGGCCTAGTCTAGGCGGATGGAGCCGCCGCGCCGCTACTCGGGGCGTTCGTCGCCCGGCCGGAGCCGGTAGACGATGCGGCCGCGATCGAGGTCGTATGCCGACAGCTCGATGCGAACACGGTCGCCCGGGTTCATGCGGATGCGGAACCGGCGCATCTTGCCGGCGGTGTACCCGAGAGTCTCGTGACCGTTGTCGAGCTGAATCCTGAACATGCCGTTCCGGAGGGCCTCGACGATCTCACCGGTCATCTCGACCTTGTCTTCTTTCTGGGCGATGGTCGCCTCCTCTCTCGTGCCTGGAAGGGAGAGGCGGCGGGCGGAGACAGACCGCCCGCCGCCTCGGTGCTACGCGAGTAGGTTCACGTTCGCGGCCTGGGGGCCCTTGTCACCCTGCTGCGCCTCGTACTCCACCTTGGCGCCCTCGGCGAGCGAGCGGTAGCCGCTGCCCTGGATGGCGCTGAAATGGACGAAGAGGTCCTTGCCGCCTTCATCGGGAGTGATGAAGCCGTAACCCTTGTCCGCGTTGAACCACTTGACGGTTCCGGTTGCCATATCTGTCTTTCACCTCCTTGCCAACTTCACTGAACGGGCAAGAAAGGTGCAAGCCGGCACCATCCAGCACTCGCTCAAACTGCACCCGCGAGTGTAGCTGGCCTCGGCTGCAGTTATGCCCGCGGCAGGACGTAAAACGCGATCGCGGCGTACTGGCACCCCGCGGCGACGATCGTCAGGCCGTGGAAGACCTCGTGGTAGCCGAGCACCCGTGGGAAGGGGTCGGGTCGGCGTCGCGCGTACGTGATCGCCCCGAGTGTGTAGGCGAGACCGCCGCCGAGCAGGAGCAGGAGCCCGGGCAGCGGCAGCTTGAGCAGCTGAGTGAACGCGACGACCGCGACCCAGCCGAGCGCGAGGCCGATTGCGGCCGAGGCGCGCTTCGGGAGGCCCGGCCAGAAGAGCTTCAGCAGGATCGCCGCGGTCGCTCCGGTCCAGATGATCGTCAGCACGGGCACCGACCAGCCGCGGGAGAGGACCAGGAGGCAGAAGGGGGTGTAGGTGCCGGCGATCAGCAGGTAGATGCCGGCGTGGTCGAGCCGCGCGAACCACGACCGGGCGCGGGGCTGCCAGGTCGGACGGTGGTAGAGCGCGCTCGCACCGAAGCACGCGGCCACGCAGCTCGCGAACACGATCGCAGACAGGCGCCCTTTGCCGGGATCGGCAGTGAGCACGAGCGGGATCCCGAGCCCGAGTGCAGCGAAAAACGCGAACTCGTGGAACACACCACGGAGCTTCGGCTTCACGCGCGGCGGCGCAACGGCCATGGCGGAGCCTAGCACCCGGAGATTCTGCTTCCCGTCGCGGGATCGAAGAGGTGCGCCTCGTCGCCGTTCGGGCGCAGCGCGATCCGCGCCCCACGTTCGGGTGCCCGCTTCGCATCGACCCGCGCCACCAGCTTGCCGACCTCCGCAGCGGTGAACACGTACGCGTCGGCTCCGATCTCCTCGACGACCTCCACCTCGCACGGGATGCCCTCGGCGCTGAGCTCGAGCGATTCCGGGCGCAGGCCGACGACGACCTCTCCGGTCTCCACTCCCGCGGGAGCCGTCAGGCTGACACCGCCGAACGCAATCGCGCCGTCCTCGCAGCGGGCGGAGCAGAGGTTCATCGACGGCGAGCCGATGAAGCCTGCGACGAAGACGTTCTCCGGCCGCTCGTACAGCGCGCGGGGCGTGTCGCATTGCTGCAGCCGGCCGTCGGCGAGCACCGCGACACGGTTGCCGAGCGTCATCGCCTCGGACTGGTCGTGCGTGACGTAGACCGTCGTGGTGCCGAGGCGGGACTGAAGGCCGGCGATCTCCGCGCGCATCTGCACACGCAGCTTCGCGTCGAGGTTCGACAGCGGCTCGTCCATCAGGAACACGCTCGGCTCTCTGATGATCGCGCGCCCCATCGCGACGCGCTGCCGCTGCCCGCCGGACAGCTGGCCCGGCTTGCGCTCGAGGTAAGGGACCAGGTCGAGCAGTTCCGCGACAGCGCGCGTGCGCGCCTCGCGCTCGGACTTCGGCACACGTGCGACCTTCAGCGGGAACGCGATGTTCGCAGCCACGGTGAGGTAGGGGTAGAGCGCGTAGTTCTGGAACACCATCGCGACGTCACGCTGTTTCGGCTGGAGGTCGGTGACGTCGCGCTCTCCGATCCAGATCGTGCCTGCGTCGACCTCCTCGAGCCCGGCGAGCATGCGCAGCGCCGTCGTCTTGCCGGAGCCGGAGGGACCGACGAGGACGAGGAACTCGCCGTCGGCGATCGCGAGATCGAGAGCGTCGACCGCCGCTGTCTCGGTGCCGGTGTAGATCCTCGTCGCCTGCTCGAACGTGACGGTCGCCATCAGCGCGCTCCCGCCTCCTCGAGGTCGGAGACTGCGCCGACCAGCTGCTCGCGCACCCGCGCGTGGACGCCACCGTCCGCGCCGAGCTCGTCGAAGGCGAGCAGCGCCGCCCCGACGATCGGCGGCGCGCTCGTCCGGTGAACCGTCAATCCGGACGGGAGCGCCGCGTCGATCCGGGCGACGACGGCATCGTCCGCCGCCCGCATCAGACCGCCGCCGACCACCACCTCCGCTTCGTCGAGCCCGAGCCGCTCCGCCGCGGCCCGGGCGAAGGCGGCGACCTCGGACACCAGCCGCTCCACGATGAGCCGTGCGGTCGCGTCGGTGGCGGCGGCGGTCATCACGACCGGCGCGAGCTCGACTGCGCGGCGGCGCGGCAGGCGCCCGTCGTGGATCGAGCGTGCGACCTCGAGCGGCGTCGCGGCTCCGAAGTGCGCCGGCACCAACTGCTCGAGCACGGTGACCGGACCGCGGCCGTCCTGGCTCCGCGCCGCGGCGCCGATCGCCGCGAGCCCGACGTCGTACCCGCCGCCCCAATCGCCGGTGAGCTCGCCGAGCGCCGGGAAGCGAACATGGTCGCCCGCCGGCGACACGCCGACGCAGTTCATGCCGGCGCCACAGGTCACGGCGATCCCCCAGCCGCGCTCGGTGCCGGCGCGCAGCACGGCGAAGGTGTCGTTGCCGACGAGCGTCCGGTCGGCCCAGCCGCACGTCTCGAACGCAGCGCGCGCGACGTCCTCCTCCTCCGGAAAGTCGAGCCCCGCGAGCATGATCTGCGCGAGACCGGCGGTCCCCTGAAGCCCGGCCTGGTCGACGAGATCCTGGAGCGTGTCGACGCAGCCCGCGAGCCCGAGATGGTGCGGCGAGCTGAGCGGTCCCCGGACGTGGGCGAGCAGCGCGCCGTCCTCGGCGAGCAGCGCCACATCCGTCTTGGAGTTCCCGCCGTCGACGGCCAGGATCATGCGAGCACCTCCGCCGCCAGCCGGTCGAGCAGCTGCTCCGCGATCGCATACTGGGCGATCAGCGGGTGCGCGAGCAACGCCTTCTTGACGTCGAGCACCGCGCGCGACCGGGCGGCCGTCACGGCGAGGCGCTCGTACGCGGCGACGTGCTGCACGAGCCCGAGCAGCTCGGGGGCGAGCGGGCTCTGGGTCAAGGGCTCGGCGCCTGCACGGGTGACACGGGCGGGGACCTCGACCACGTCGTCCGGCGCGAGCCCGGCGAGCGTGCCGTCGTTGCGCACGTCGACCTCGTGGACCGCCCCGTCCCCGGAGACGAGCGACGCGACGAGACCCAGCGCGGCCTCGCTGTAGAACGCTCCGCCGCGCTGCTCCAGCAGAGCGGGCTTCTCGACGAGCCGGGGGTCGCGGTAGAGATCGAGCAGCTGCTCCTCGATCTCGGCGACGACCTGGGCGCGCGGCACGCCGTCCAGCTGCTCGCGCAGCACCTCGTCGTGCGCATAGAAGTAGCGGAGGTAGTACGACGGCACCGCTCCGAGCTCGCCGAGCAGCCGCAACGGCAGCTCCAGGTCGGCGGCGATCTCCTCACCGTGCTCGGCGAGGAGCTCCGGCAGCACGTCGCGTCCGTCGAGCAGAACGCGCCGGACCCACGTGAGGTGGTTCAGGCCGACCTGGTCGACGACGATGCGGATCGGCTCGACTCCGAGCCAGGCGGCGAAGCGGCGCTGGAACCCGATCGCAACATTGCACAGCCCGATCGCCCGGTGGCCGTCGTCCAGCAGGGCGCGCGTGACGATGCCGACCGGGTTCGTGAAGTCGACGATCCAGGCGTCGGACAGCGCGCGCACGCGCTCGGCGATCTCGAGCACCACGGGAACCGTGCGCAGCGCCTTGGCGAGCCCTCCCGCGCCCGTCGTCTCCTGGCCGATGCAGCCGCACGCGAGCGGCGCGGTCTCGTCCGCGAGCCGCGCCTGCTGTCCACCGACGCGGATCTGCACGAGCACGTAGTCCGCGCGCTCGACGGCGAGGTCGAGTTCGCTCGTGACGGTGAACGCGCCCTGGTAGCCCTGGCGGTCGAGCATGCGCCGGGCGAGCCCGCCGACGACGTCGCGTCGCCCGGCGTCGATGTCGTGCAGCACGAACTCGGCCACGTCGAGCCGCGAGAGCCCCGAGACGAGCTCGGGCGTGTAGGTCGAGCCGCCGCCGACGACTGCGACCTTCACCCCTTCACCCCCGTGAGCGTGACGCCCTCGACGAATGCACGCTGGGCGAGGAAGAACAGGATGATCACCGGCGCCATCACGAGCAGGGTCGCCGCCATGGTCAGGTTCCACTGCACCTGGTGGAACGAACGGAACTGGGCGAGCCCGATCGAGAGGACCCAGTTGTGCGAGTTCTCGCCGACGTAGAGCAGCGGCAGGAAGAAGTCGTTGAACGTGTAGAGGAACGAGAAGAGCGCGACCGCGGCAAGCGCCGGCTTGGCGAGCCGGGTGACGACGGTGAACAGGATGCGCAGCTCGCCGCAGCCGTCGACCCGCGCCGCATCGAGATACTCCTCGGGGATCGTCAGGAAGAACTGGCGGAGCAGGAAGATCGAGAACGCATCGCCGAACCAGTTCGGCAGGATCACCGGCCAGAGCGTGCCGACGAGGTGCAGCTTCGCCCACATCACGTACAGCGGGACGACCGTGACCTGGGGCGGCAGCATCAACGCGACCAGCACGACCATGAACGCGAGGTTGCGCCCGCGCCAGCGCACACGAGCGAGTGCATACGCAACGGGCACCGACGACACGAGCACGCCCAGCGTCGCGAGGCACGAGTAGACCAGCGTGTTGAACGTCCAGCGAAGCAGCGGAGCCGTCGTGAAGACGTCGATGAAGTTCCTGAACCGGAACGGATGCGGCCAGAGCTGGGACGACAGGGCCTGCTCATTCGTCATCAGGGCCGTCAGCGTGATGAAGACGAACGGCAAGAGGAACGCGATCGCGAGTGCGATCAGGACCGCGTGGGTGGCAACCGTGTTGACGAGCCGGCGGCGCCGCACGCGGGCCGGCGGCCGGCGGCGGACGAGAGTCGTGCCGGTCGTCGCCCGCGCGGCGGTCACCGCGGCACCGCCTGGTGCACCCATCTGCGGGAGTTCAGGACGATCACGAGGGTGACCGCGAACGAGACGGCGAGCAGCAGCATCGCGAGCGCCGACGCATAGCCCATCTGAAACTCGCTGAACCCGTGCTCGTACAGCAGGATCGGATAGAAGAGCGTCGAGTCGAGCGGGTAGCCGAGGTTGACGGATGTGACGTCGGCCGCCTGGGAGGCCTGGCCCGCGGCGACACCCGCGGCGACGTACGCCTGCGTGAAGTACTGCAGCCCCTGGATGACGCCCAGCACGACGGCGAACAGGAGGACCGGGCTGATCGTCGGCAGCGTCACCCAGCGCAGCCGCTGGAACGGGCCTGCGCCGTCGAGCTCCGCCGACTCGTAGAGGTGCTGCGGCACGTCGAGCACGGCCGCGAGGAAGATGACCATCACGTTCCCGATGCCCCACATCCCGAGCATGATCAGCGACGGCTTCGACCACGCCGGATCCTGGAACCAGAGCGGGCCGGTGATGCCCAGGTGCCCGAGGATCGTGTTCACCGGCCCGGTCGCCGGATTGAGGATGTAGACGAAGCCGAGTGTTGCGGCGACCGGCGGCGCGAGCGCAGGCAGGTAGAAGATCGTCCGGAAGACGCCGCCACCCGACTTGATGCGGGCGACCGTTGCGGCGACCACGAACGCGAACAGGACCTGCAGCGGCACCGCGATCCCGACCATCCAGATCAACGTGTTCTTCACCGACGTCCAGAACTGCGGATCGACGTTGAACATGTAGCGGTAGTTCGCGAGCCCGACCCAACGCGGCGACGAGAGCAGGTCGTAGTGGTTGAACGAGAGGTACGCGCTCATCACGAGCGGATAGCCGAAGAACACCGAGAAGCCGATGATCCACGGGGACATCAGGACGAGCACGAGCCGGCGGCGGCGCCAATCGCTCCGCCGCCGCCCGCGTCTCCGTGGCGGCGCGGCCGAAGCCGAAGCCCCGGCCGCGTTCGCCACTAGACCTTCGTTCACGGCACCCCGCCGCCCTTGGCCTGGGCGACCTGGGCGTCGAGCTGCGTGTCGAGCTTGTTCAGCCCGCCGGTGAGGTCCTTGACGTCGCCTGCCTGCCACTTCGTGAAGAAGTTCTGCGCCAGGTTCGTGTAGGCGACACCAGAGGCCATGATCGGTGACGTGCTCGACTTCGGATTCCCGAAGATCTTGAGGAACGTCGAGAAGTGCGCGTCCGGTGTCAACTCGGGCGAGTGCAGAGACGCACTCGTCGTCGGCACGTTGCGCAGGCCGTTCGAGAGAACCGCGAGCGCGTGGTTGTTGGTGGTCAGGTACTTGACGAGCGCCCACGC
The DNA here is from genome assembly GCA_963828655.1 of uncultured Thermoleophilia bacterium. Classification (GTDB taxonomy): domain Bacteria; phylum Actinomycetota; class Thermoleophilia; order Gaiellales; family Gaiellaceae; genus PALSA-600. Next base: position 77,777 of record CAWHFK010000008.1, read on the forward strand.
CTGGTCGACGTGGTCGCCCCCGCGCGGGATGCCGATGATGGTGCCGTTGATGTAGCCCGACCCGTACAGCTCGGGGTGGGCGTCGTCGACGGCCATCGGCGCCGTCCCGTAGTTGAGGCTCGGGTGCTCGTTCTGGATGAAGGCCACACGCCATTCACCGTCGAGGTTCATCGCGAGCTTGCCCTTCTCGAACGCCTGCGAGGCCGAGAACTCGTCGCCCAGCCCGGCCTGGAACCGGATCAGGTTCTTGTAGCCGTACCAGTCCACGAGGCTCTTCTGCCACTTGGCCCATTTCGCCCAGGCGGGGTCCTTGCCGAGGATCGCGTGACCCTGGGCGTCGTTCCACTTCCCGCCGAACGACGTGATCCAGCGTTCGGGGACGTTCTCGTAGAAGCCGATGATCGGGTCGAGCCCGGCGACCTTGATCGACCCGTCCTTGTTCCGGACGGTGAGCTTCTTCGCGTCGGCGGTCAGCTCCGAGATCGTCTTCGGCGGATGGGCGATGCCGGCCGCCTTGAACATCGACTTGTTGTAGTAGAGGCCGTAGTCGTCGGCGAGGAGAGGCAGCGCGCACCGCTTGCCGGCGTACTGCGTGTAGTACCGCGGTGCCGGCGGGAACACCGACGCGCTGATGTTGTCCTTCTTCATGTACGGCGACAGGTCGATCCAACCACCCGACCCGCAGTAGTTGCCGACGTTGTAGGAGTTGAACGAACTGACGACGTCCGGCGCAGTGCCCGAACGAATCGCCGCCACGATCTTGTTGTCGTCGATGCCGCCGACGACGTTCACCGTCACGTCGGAATGTTGCGCGTCGTACTGGGCCGCGACCTTCTTGAAGGTCGTCAGCTCGTGCCCGGCGCTCCAGCCGACCCAGATCGTGAGCTTCGTGGGAGCCGCACGATGCGCGCTCCCGGCGGTGGCGGCCGCGGCGACCGCCAGCGCTCCGATCAGAAAAGCCACTGCCGCGACGTAGCGCTTGTTCATGCGACCTCCCCGCACTCATTTGGTAAAGGTTCCGAACTAGACGGGAGACTATTCCCGCGGTTTTGTCTCTGTCAAGCCATCACCGGCGGCCACTTTGGTTAAGCTTGCTTACTCAATGGCCAAGAGCCACGCGACGCCCCCGCTGCTCAAGGATCTCAACGAGCGCACGGTCCTCGACGCCATCCGGTCCGCCCCGCCGATCTCCCGCGCGGAGATCTCCCGGCGCGTCGGCATCTCCAAGCCGACCGTCTCCCTGGCGCTCCAGTCGCTGGTGCAGGCGGGGCTCGTGCGCGAGACGGCCCACGACGGCGCAGGACCGAGCTACGGCGCGACGTTCTTCGAGGCCGTCCCGGAGGCAGCGTTCGTCCTCGGTCTGGATCTCGGCGCGCGCTTCGTGCGCGGCGCCGTCTGCGACCTCGGCGGCGAGGTCCGCGCCCGCCAGGACCTCGAGCTCGCGGAGGCGGATGCCGCCGCCGCGCTCGAGACGATCGAGCAGCTCGCGCGGTCGCTGCTCGACGCAGGCGGGATCGACGCCCGGATCGTCGACAACGTCGTGCTCGGAGTGCCCGGTGCGGTGCAGGGCTCGTCGATCAAGCTCGCGATGAACGTCGCCGGCCTGGAGGACAGCGACTTCGGCGGCCTGCTGTCGGACCGGCTCGGACTGCCCGTCTCGCTCGAGAACGACATCAACCTGGCGGCGCTCGGCGAGCGCTGGCGCGGCGTGGCGCGAGGGGTCGCCGACTTCGTCTTCATCTCGATCGGCACCGGCCTCGGTGCGGGTCTCGTGCTCCGCGGTGAGCTGCACCGCGGCCACACCGGGGCGGCCGGCGAGCTCGACTACCTGCGTGTCGGCATGACGGACGACATCGATCCCTGCGCCGGCGCACTCGCCTCCTACGCGCAGGGGATCGGAATGACGCCGCCCTACGACCCACGCTCGGTGTTCGCCGCCGCGCGGGCCGGTGGGCCCGTCGCACGGCAGGTCGTGGCGGAGGCGGCGCGCCGGATCGCGCTGCATCTCGCACCGATCGCCGCGGTCACCGACGTCGGCCTCGTCGTGCTGGGCGGCGGGATCGGGGCGAATGCCGACCTGGCGGCGATCCGTGCGCTGCTCGCCGGCTGGCTGCCCGCACCGCCGCAGCTCGAGGTGTCGAGCCTCGGCGACGCCGCCGTCCTGACCGGCGCGCTCGCGGTCGGGCTGTACGCCGCCCGTGAGAACGTCTTCGTGAACCGGCGGTCGGCTACGCCGTGACGGTCGGCGCCGGCGCGGCTGCCGCGGCTGCCGTCGCACGCTTCAGCACCTCGAACGCGCCGGCGGTGTCGCCCTCGGACTCGAGCAGGTCGGCGAGACGGCGGCCGGCGTCGAGTGCGAAGCGATTGCCGTGCTCGATCAGATCGTCGAGGCCCTGCTCGAGCAGCAGCCGGCCGCGGCCGCGGTCGCCCGAGGCGAGAAAGACGTCCGCCAGGGTGACGCACGCGCGCCCGCGATCGGCGGGCTGCATCGCCTCGAGCAGCTCGAGCGCTCGCGACGCGACGCGCGCGGCCTCGGCGTAGCGCTCGAGACCGACCAGAGCGCGAGCCTCCTCGATCGAGAACCGCGCCTCGTCGCGCTTGCCGATCTCGTCCCCGAACAGCTCACGACCACGGCCGAGGAGGGAGAGCGCTTCCTCGAACTGCCCTGACTCGATCTCGGCGTAGGCGGCGAGGTGGTAGGCCATCGCGACGTAGGCATTGTTCTCCGTGCGCTCGAGAATCGCGAGCGCACGGCGCGCATAGCGTCCTGCGAGCGCCGGCTCGCCGCGCATCGAGTGGAGCCGAGACTGCGACCAGAAGATGCGGGCGGACGTCACCGGATCGGTGCTGCCGTCCGCGATCCGGATCACGTCGGCGAGCGCCTGCTCGGCCTTGCCGAACGCTCCCACGTCGATCAGCGCGTTCGCGAGCAGCACCGAGAACCGGAGCTGCTCGAGTGAGGCATTTGCTGCGGCCGCCTCCGCGCATGCTCGTTCGAACAGCGCGATCGACGATTCCATCGCGCCCACGATCGCGTAGGCGCGGCCGAGCGTGTCGACGGCGCCGGGATCGGCCAGCGTGCTCCCCTTACGCGCCTCGAGCGCCTGCTCGAGCAGTTCGATCGCCTGTCCGACCTGCTCGCCGCGAAATGCGATCTGACCGAGACCGGCGAGCGCGGTCGCACGAGCCGGATCGCCGGGCTGCAGGTGAGCGCGGTAGAGGCGCTCGGCCTCGGCGACCTCGCCGAGCCGGAGTGCGACCTCTGCCTCGATCAGCTGCAGCGGCTCGAGCGTCTCCGAGTCCACGCCGGTCGCGAGCCACTGGCCGGAGACCTCGATACGCAGGGCGAGCTGGTTGATCATCTGGAGCGACGGCACCCGGGCGCCGGCCTCGATCCGCGAGATGTAGGCCGCGGTGCAGCCGGGGAAGGAGAGCTGGCGCTGCGACAGGCCCGCCCGCTCGCGCGCTGCCTTCAGACGGATTCCGACCTCGCGGGGCGAGTCGATGTGGGTCGTCAGGGACCGGGGCACCGGCGCAAGTCTAGTTGCCTGTGGTCAAGCGTGTTGACTCGGCACGTTGGCTTCCCGGCGATGGGCGAAGAGAATGCGCCGGCGCCCCCGGGGGCTGTCAACCCACCACCAAGGAGACAGCCCAGACATGAGCCGGATCATCACGCTGGCCGCAGCCGCGGCCCTCGTTCTCGCGTCCCTGCTCGGCGCGGATTTCCCGACGTACTGGCCCTAGATGGTTGATCGGAGCGGCAGGTTCGGGCTGCGGCTCGAACCTGCCGCTGCACCTTTCGGGGGATGCGATTCCACCGCGATCCGGACGACTACCCGAAGAGGTCATGGCAGTTCTACGTCGAAGCATGTTCCTCGCGGCGCTCGCGGGCGTCCTCGCCTGCACCGCGGGCGCGTCGGTGCGCAACTGGGCCGCGCCGCAGATCCGAGCCGTCACGAAGGCCGGCGTTCTCGGGACGTCCACCTCGAACTTCGCGCCCCAGGCGCCCCTCACGCAGGCGGCGCTCGCCGACGCAGTCCGGACGACCGACGCGCTCCAGCACCCGCCCCAGGCCGCGCCGCCCCCACCCGGCCCGCTCGCGATCCTCTCGACCGTCGGCGCCGGCGCAGTCGTCGGCGGAACGGTCCCGCTCGAGATCCTGGCGCCGGACGACACGGTCGCGCGTGTGGACTTCGCCGTCGACGGCACCGAGGTCGGCACGGCGCTCGACGCGCCCTATGTGCTCGAGCTCGACACAAGCACGCTCGCGGACGGCCCGCACCGGCTGGCGGTCAACGTCGCCTTCGACGGCGGCGGCTACGCGATCGCCGTGTGGCAGGTCACCGTGGCGAATGCCTCCGGTGCCGTCACGACGGCACCGACTGCGCCCGTCGCGCTGCCGATCGCCAAGTCGTCGCTGGCGGCGCCCTCAACGGCCGCCTCGGTGCAGCCCGCGACCCAGCACGCGCTCTATCACGCTGTTGCCCCCACGCGCCCGGTGTCGGTGAAACAGCTCGACGCCGCACTCGTCGGCTACCTCGGGCTCGGCGCCGCCGCCCGCGAGATCCAGGGAACGCTGCAGCGCGCGGGGCTGCAGCCGCCGCCGAACACCGGCACCGAGGCGGTCGCACGGATGCTCGAGCTGCGACTCAACCATCCCGCCGCCCAGGACGACCTCGAGCTGCTCCCCGGCCAGGCAGCGACGCGCGCCGAGGCCGCGTACTCATTCGCACAGCTCCTGCAGCTCACCGACTCGTCGGTGGCCGGCGTGCAGCAGGCGGCCGACGCGTTCACGCTGCCCACGCTCACGCCCTGGCAGCGCCGAATCCTCACGACGGCCGTGCACTACGTCGGCTACCCGTACGTCTGGGGCGGCACGAGCCCGACCGCCGAGACGCTGTTCGGCGTCCACTCCGCCGGCGGCTTCGACTGCTCCGGCTTCGTGTGGCGTGTCTACAAGCTGACGCCGTACTCCGGCGAGCGCGGGCTCGCAGGCGTGCTACACGGCCGGACGACCTACGAGATGAGCGGCGAGGTGCCGCGCGGCGAACTGATCCCGCCCGCGAAGCTCCAACCGGCAGACGTGATGTTCTTCGGCGCGCACGGACGGCGCTCGAGCCCGAGCGAGGTCGACCACACCGCTCTCTACCTCGGCAACGGCTGGTTCATCCAGTCGAGCGACGAAGGCGTGACGCTGCTCCCGTTCAGCGGCTGGTACGCGACGAACTACGCCTGGGGGCGCAGGCCTCTGCGCGAGGCCGGGCTGGCCGGTTGAGGCCGGGCAGGCACGCCGCCCGCGCCGGTTCGTTCAGAGTTGGTTCAGTTTCGGGCGAGGCCCGCAGGCCCCCGATATAGGGTAGGGCGCGATGTTGGCCCCCGATCTCTCGACCGAGCTGTCGCGCTTCGCGATCGGCTTCGACCATCGCGACCGCGCCCTGCTCCACCAGCTCTGGGACCGCGTGCTCGATTCCGAGCGCTGGTCGGAGGGCGAGCTCACCGCCGAGTTCGAGCGCGAGTGGTCGACCTGGAACCGGCTCGAGGCGGTGGCGTTCAACGGCTGGACGGGCGCGGCGCTCGCTGCGCTCGAGTGGGCGGAGGTTCGCGGCGAGACCGTCCTGTGCCCGTCGAACACCTTCATGGCGACGCCGCTCGCGGCGATCAACGCAGGCGCCAACGTCGAATTCGTCGACTGCAACCGCGACGACCTCTGCATGTCGTTCGAGGACCTCGAGCGGAAGGTGCGGGAGCACAAGCCGCGCGCGGTCTTCCTCGTCCACATCGGCGGCCACCTGGCGTTCGAGTCGGACCGGATCGCGGAGCTGTGCCGGAGCGAGGGGATCGTCCTCCTCGAGGATTGCGCCCACGCGCACGGCGCCGAGTGGAACGGCCGACGAGCCGGCAGCTGGGGCGACGCCGGGATCTGGTCGTTCGCGCCGACCAAGACGATCTCGACGGGCGAGGGCGGCATGCTCGTCTCCGCGAACCCCGAGGTGGTCGAGTTCGCACGCGCGTTCCGCAACTACGGCAAGCCCGATTACGCGGTGCAGGGCCTGAACTTCCGGCTCAACGAGTTCACCGCGGCGATCGGGCTCGTGCAGACGACGCGGCTCGACGAGATCACCGGGTGGAAGAACGATGCGGCGCGAACGCATCTCGACCCGCTGTACGCCTCTCGCCTGCAGCTGCCCGACGGGATGAGGTCGGGCTTCTACAAGTACATCGTCTTCGAGCCGATCGAACGTTCGACCGGCAAGGTCTACGACGAGCCGTGCCACCGGGTGCTCGGTAAACCCGCGGACCTCCCGAACTCGGACTGGGTGGCGCAGAATCACTGGTGCGTGCCGCTCTACTACCGACCAGAATCACGCGAGGAGGCGATGCAATGAAAGTGCTCGTGACCGGCGGTTCCGGGTTCATCGGATCACACGTCGTCGATCGTCTTCAAGCGAGAGGGCTCGAGCCGCGGAACTTCGACCTCGTGCCTTCCCCGCACCACCGCGCGGCCGACGTGGACACGGTGCTCGGCGACCTCTGCGACCGCGACGCCGTCCGCGCTGCGCTCCGAGGCTGTGACGCGGTCGTCCATCTCGCGGCGCTTGCAGACGTCGATCAGGTCACGAAGGATCCCGCCCTGGCCGACCGGGTCAACGTCCGCGGCACGCAGACGCTGCTCGACGGAGCGCGCGAGCTCGAGATCGGCCGCTTCGTCTACGCGAGCACGATCTGGGTCTACGGCGACGCCGCCGGTCCCGAGGCAGTCGACGAGGACACGCCGCTCGGGCTTCCGAAGCACTTCTACACCGCCACGAAGATCGCCGGCGAGATGTACACGTCGGCCTACACGGAGCTGTACGGGCTCGAGCACACGATCCTCCGGTTCGGCATCCCCTACGGGCCTCGCTCGCGGCCGACCGCCGTGGTCGCGGCGTTCACCGCGAAGGCGCTCGCGGGACAGCCGCTCACGATCGCAGGCGACGGCACCCAGTCCAGGCGGTTCGTCTACGTGGAGGATCTCGCAGACGGCGTGGCCGTCTCGCTCGTCCCGGCCGCTGCGAACCGCGTCTACAACCTCGTCGGGCGCGAGAACACGAGCGTCCGCTCGATCGCGCGCACCGTCCGTGACGTCGTCGGAGACGTGCCCATCGTCCACATCGAGGGACGTGCCGGCGACCTGAAGGGCGGCAACATCTCCGGCGAGCGCGCAGCCCGGGAGCTCGGCTGGGAGCCCACGACCCCGTTCGCCGAAGGCGTGCAGCGCTACGTCGACTGGGTGACCGACGAGGCCGGAATGCCGAGAGTGGCGACCGCGTCGAGCACCGACGGCAGCGCAGCGGCCGTCCTGCGCCAAGAGTCCGCCGAGCTGTAAGCGTCGGAGTCGTGGAGGAGCACGACGTCGCCGGCGCGGAGGCCCCGCGTCGCGCGGCGCGCGATCCCCTGCGGAGTGGCCCGCCGCTCCCAGTCGCGGCCCCAGGTCGACCAGAGCAGCAGCCGCCAGCCGCGCGCGCGGACGTGGGCCAGTGCGCCCGAGCTGAGGACGCCGTACGGCGGCCGGTAGAGGATCGGCCGCACCCCGGTCGCCTCGCCGATTGCATCGACCGCGCGGTCGAGGTCGTCGGCGACCGCTTTCACCCGCCGGCGGAGCAACAGCGTGTGGCGGTAGCCGTGCACTGCGACCTCGTGTCCCGCTGCGACGATCTCGCGCGCGAGCGACGGGCGCTGCACGACCTGCTCGCCGATCAGGAAGAACGTGGCGTTCGCACCGTGGCGGGCGAGCTCCTCCAGCACCGCGGGCGTTCCCTGTGCGTGCGGCCCGTCGTCGAAGGTGACGGCAACGACCGGACGGTCGACGCGGCGATCGAGCTGCAGGTGGTCCGCGAGGCGCGGCACGTAGGCGGCGAGCGCGGGCGTGAACCAGGTCACGTGACGAGCGAGAGCACGAGCGAGGCGGCGGACGGCATCGCGGCGAGCGCGAGGCCCGGCGCGTGCCGTGTCACGAGCGCTCCGCGCAGCGCACGGTCCAGGTCGTCCTCGCTCTCGACGACCTCGGCGATCCCGTAGCGCCGGAAGGCCGCGTTGTTCACGCGGATGTGGCCGCGGCCCCAGCCGTACGAGATCGTCGGGCAGCCGCGGACGTACGCCTCGAGCACCGTCAGGCCGCCGGTCGAGTGGACGAGCGCGTCTCCAGCCGCGAGCCATTCGCTCATCTGCTCCGTGAAGCCGACCACCCGCACCCGGTCCTCGCCCGAGTAGCGGGCACGCAGCCTCCCGCGCAGCTCCTCGTTCCGGCCGCACAGACAGGCGACGACGGTGCCGTCCAGAGCGAGCGCCGCGTCGACGGCGCTCTCGAGATCGCCCACCCCCCAGCCGCCGCCGGAGACGAGCACGACCTTGCCGTCGGCGGGCAGCCCGAGCGAGGCGCGGGCCGCGAGCGAGTCGCACGGCTTCGCGAACTCCGGTCTCGTCAAGCCGTGCACGACCTGGACGTCCGAGTCCGCCCCGGCGACCTCGCGCACCTCCTCGATCGACTCGGGATGGATCACGAGATGCAGATCGATTCCCGGTGCGGCCCAGTAGTGCATCGCCGCGAGGTCGGTGATCGCGGCGGCGACGGGAATGTCGAGCCGGCCGGTCCGGCGCAGCTTGCCGAGCACCTCGGTCGTCATCGGATAGACCGAGACGATCACGTCGGGCCGCACGCGGCGGATCAGCCGCAGCACGCCTCTCGACCCGAAGGCGTGCACGGCCGACTGCGTCAATCTGCGCGTCGGCCCGAAGCCGACGCACAGCCAGAAGGTCGCGTCCCAGAGCCACTGCAGCCCGAGCCGGAAGAACACCACGCCCGCCGCCTTCTCGTTCACGAGCACGAAGCCGCGGCCCATCGCACGCAGGCCGTCCTCGGTCACGATCTCGGAGTCGGGGGATTCCTCGCGCAGCTGATCGGCGAGCGTCCGTGCAGGCAGGTCATGGCCTTCGCCTACGGTCGCGGTGAAGATGAGGACACGCGTCACGGACGTGCGCGAGACTACCGCGTCACTCGGACCTACGCCGTCAGGACGGCTCCGACCTTGGCGACGAGCTGGGCGGGAGTGAAGGGCTTCTGGATGAACGGCCCCTCGGCCGTCGCGTCCGTGTAGCCGGACGTGTAGAGGATCCGCAGGCCCGGCAGCCTCGACGTGATCCGGTCGGCGAGCTCGAACGCATCCATCTCGGGCATGACGACGTCGGTGACGAGCAGGTCGATGTGCGCATCGGCACGTGCGAGCTCGAGAGCGCGGCTCGGCGAGCCGGCCTCGATGACGGTGTACCCGGCGTGCTCCAGCGCCAGCCGGATCACGTCGCGGACGATCTGCTGGTCGTCCACCACGAGGACCGTCGCACTCATGGTCACACCATCGCCGCGAGCCGGCCCGAGGCCGATCCCCGATCCGGGTACGGGCGCGACCCGGCGGGCCACTCACACCCTTTTCCTACTGGTGGCTCGTCGCGACCGGCGGCCAGTGCGGCGAGATGTCGGGATCCCCGAGCTCCCCGTACGGCACGCACGTGCCCGCGAGCAGCTGCCGGTCGCTCTGGAGCAGCTCGTCGACGCGCTGGTTGAACGGCACCGCGCGCTTCCAGCGCTCACGCAGCGCGAGACCTTCCCGAACGAGCGCGCGCGGGGCGGCCGGCCGCGGCGACCGCACGACGAAGTAGTGGCCGTCCACGGGCTGGACGCCGAGCGCTCTGGCGCCCGCCTTCGCCTCGGCTCTGGACGCCGCGTAGAACACCCACACACCGAACCGCTTCCCGGACGGGCCGTGCAGGAACGGCTCCACCCGCTCGCACGAGTCGTCGTCCACGAGCTTGACCGAGGACACCCGCAACGCGACGAGGTGGTCGAGGATGTTGGCCGGGTGCCCGTAGTCGAACGACGAGAACAGTGCGCCGGATGTCCCCGTCGAGCCGAACAGGACCGAGCCCGCAGGCTCTCGGGCGACGGCGTGCGTGACCGCGTCGACGCCGATCCTGTGCACGGCGTCTCGATGGTGCACGTCGTAGCGGATCTCGATCGCCAGCAGGCCGGCGACGAGGAGCGCGAGCACGAGAAGCTGCCACGGGCCGGCCCAGCGGGAGATCGCGACGCAGCCGGCGACGGCGACCGTGAGGAACGCCGGCGTGACCGGGATCATGTAGCGGTCGAAGAACAGCGCCGAGTCGCCGTTGGCCGGCACGAACGAGAAGAAGAGCACCGGAGCGGCGACGGTGATCGCGCAGAAAGCCAGCGCTCGGTGGCGGCGCCACACGAGCAATGCGCCCACACCGATCAGCGCCAGAACCGTGAAGTAGTTCAGGTCGTGGCGGCCCGGCGCGACGAAATGCAGCGCGTCCTCCCAGACCGGCCGTCCGGAGAACGTCCGGCCGCGGGCCTGCCCCGAACCGACGCCGTACCGGTCGCCGAGCACGTGCAGCGTGCGCACGTAGTAGGGGACGAACGTGAGCAGGAGCGCGACGGCACCGGGCCACGCCTCACGCGCGACCAGCCGCGGTGAACGTGGCGCGAACACGAGCGCACCGGCGAACGCCGTCAGTGCGTAGAGCGGCGCCGTCGGATGCACGAACACCGAGAGGCCGAGGGCCGCACCGCCGGCGATCCAGAGGCGCCTGCTGCCGTCGTGCGCAGCCTTCAGGACCAGCACGGTCGACCACATCAACCACGCGAAGAGCATCGTGTGGGGCCGGCCGAACGTCGCGTAGAGCACCGGGATCGGCGCCGCCGCCGTCAGGAGCACGACCGCGCCGGCCGCCTCGTCGTCGTCGAGCAGGCGGCGCACGATCAGCGCGACCGCCGGCAGCGCGAGGCAGAGGAAGACGAGCGACGGCACCCGGAGCGCCGGCAGGCCCGGCCACCAGCCGAGCAGGAAATGCTCGAGCCAGAAGTGCAGGGGCCCGCCGCCGCGCTGCGTCGAGACGATGTGGAAGATGTGGCGGAACGAGTAGTCGCTGAGCCGGAGCGTCAGCTCTTCGTCGACGTTCAGCGGCGACCACCAGACCGTGGGCAGCGCGAGCCAGGTCAGGAGGCCCGCGGCCCCGACGACCGAGGCAGGGAGAAGGAGCCGCCTACTCAGTGTGTGAGGTCGCGAGCACCTGCATCTCAGGCGTCTCGGGGGCAGTGCGGTACGGATGCTCGTCGGCCACGTCGGTCTCGTGGTAGACGCTCTCCGCGTTGACCGCCCAGATGTCGTGATGCGCGCCGGTGAGGAGGTTGTCGACCGCGCGCATCGCCGTCAGCATCGAGTGATCCGAGTTGTTGTAGCGGTGCAGGCCGTTGCGGCCGACCTGCTGCAGGTTCTCGATCCCGTCGAGCCACGCCCGAATCGTCTCGACGCGCTCCGCGTAGTCGGCGTCGTAGATCGGATACGCCTTGGGCACGCGGATCGCGAACCCGCGATCCACGCTGGACGCGGGCGCGAGGCGGAGCCGCTCGAGCTCGTTCGCGGCGAGCGCCACGAGCGCGTCGTCGTCCATCGTCCACAGGTCGTCTCCGGCGAAGCAGAAGTACTCGAGCCCGACACACGCCTTGTCCGGGTCGGGGACCATCCACGGCGACCACGAGCGGAAGTTCTGGATCCGGCCGACGCGCACACTCGGATCGTGGATGTAGATCCAGTTGTCCGGGAACGGATCGGCGCCGTCCAGCACGAGCGCGACGGTGAGAAAATCGCGGTAGCGAAGTCCACGCGCGGCGTCGATCACCGTCTGCGGCGCGGCGGGGCTGATCATCTCGACCACCTCGCGCAGCGGCAGCGAGGAGATGACCGACTCCGGGCTCTCGTAGGTCTCGCCACCGACGACGACACCGGCGATCCTGCGGCCGGCGAGCTCCATGCCGTCGACGCGGGCATCGAGGCGCACCTCGCCGCCCTGCTCCTCGATCGCGCCGCGCATCGCCTCCCACATCTGGCCGGGACCGAAGCGCGGATAGTTGAACTCCGAGATGAGGCTCTTGACCTTGTTGTCCTTGTTGCCGAAGAACGCCGCTCGCGCAGCGGAGAAGAACGACAGCCCCTTGATGCGCTGTGCGGCCCACTCGGCGCGGATCTCGGTCGTCGGGACGCCCCAGACCTTCTCGGTGTACGACTTGAAGAACAGCTCGAACAACCGGCGGCCGAAGCGGTTCGAGACCCAATCCTCGAGCGAGTCGTCGACCTTGTTGCGGCGGGCGGCGGCGCGGGCGTACGACGCCATGCACCGCGCCAGCTCGACCGGGCCGAGCTTGCGGATCACGTCGGGCCCGCGCAGCGGATAATCGAGGTAGCGGTTGTTCCAGTAGATCCGGGACATCCGCGGGCGACGCAGGAACTCGTCGCCGAGGACCTCGTGCCAGAGCGCGTCGACCTCGATCGACTTGGTGAAGAAGCGATGGCCGCCCAGATCGAAGCGATAACCGTCGCGCTCGACCGTCTTGGCGATGCCGCCCACCTGGTCGTCGGCCTCGAAGACGATCGTGCTCCGGCCGGCCTGGCCCAGGAGGTAGCCCGCGGTCAGACCGGCCGGGCCGCCGCCGAGGACGAGCGTCGTCTGGGAGGTGTCATGCGTCATGAGATCGGCCGCGCCCTGGGGCCGCGACCGCCAAATCTAGCCGACTCGGCGATAGACGAAGGCCTGCAACGGCTTGAAGTAGTTGTGGCGGAGCGCGATCTCGTCCGTCGAGACGTGGTCGAGCAGGCGGACCCGCGGATCCTGCTGGAGCGCGGAGGTGTAGGCCGTCGACTTCTCCCACACGAGATGCGTCCAGGTGGCATTCCAGGCCCGGTAGTCGCGAAACACGGGTGAGACGACCACGAACTCGGCGCCGGGGCGCACTGCCGCAATCGTCTGGTCGATCCGGGCTCGCATGTTCGACGCCCGGAGCCGGCCAACGGCATCGCGCCAGTCGAAGATCCGGGGATCGGGCACCGGCCCCATCGTCGTCGCGAAGCGGTACCCAGGGCCGAGGTAGTAGCGGAGGACGGGCACCTGCTCTGGATGGGTCGAGACGACGAGCTCCCCTGGGTGCATGAACCTCGACACGCCCGCCGTGATCTGCCGTGCGTTCTCCTTGTCGTCGCGCACCGAGAAGCCGGCCCAAAGGAACAGGATCACCGCCAGCGCGGCGAGGCCGCGCCGGTCCGCCCGCGCGAGCCCGCGGGCGCCGATCAGCAGGACCGGCCCGAGGACGACCGCGAAGTACCGGGTCGTCCACGCCGGAGAGACCTGCGACGAGACCCAGGCCAGCGCGACCGTCACCGCGATCACGGTCGCGAGCGCGAGCACGACGGAGCGCTCGTCGTCGTCCCGGCGCCCCGCAAGTGCGAGCAGGCCGCCGCCGCCCACCAGCACCAGGGCGACGAGCACCGCGTCGCCGTTGACCACCGCGCCGGGCGCAAGCACGAGATCGCGGAAACCGGGCGAGGTCGACCACGGCGCACCCGTGTGCCGCACCTGCGACAGGACGATCGGCACCCAGGGGAGATAGAGCAGCGCGACGCCCACGGCGACGAGTGCGAAGCGCTTCAAGCGCCGGCGCGCGCAGAGCACCGTCGCCGCAGCGAGCCCGACGCAGAGGAAGAGCGCCCAGTTGTGCACGTAGACCATCGAGGCGAGCGCCGGCACGAGCGCGACCGCCCACGCGTCCCGGCCGCGCAGGATCCCCTGGATGTATGCGTAGGCGACGACGATCGAGAGCAGAGCCTCGACCTCGTACATCCGCGTCTCCTGCGCGTAGTAGGTCAGGAAGGGGTCGAACGCCGCAAGCGTCGCGCAGACCAGGCCGGTCTTGCGGTCGAAGACGGCGCGTCCCGCCGCATACGCCGCCGGGATGCACGCGAGCCCGAAGAGGAGCGACAGCGTGTGCGTCGCGCGCTCGCTGTCACCGAAGAGCCGGATCCACAAGCCGAGCAGCAGGTAGTAGCCGGGCGGCGACCCATCCTGGCGCAGGAGACCGGGGATCGACGACCAGTGGTGATGCGCGATGCCGACGGACAGGCCCTCGTCGATCCAGAAGCCGGCATTCAGCTCGCGCGTGCGCAGGAACGCCGAGAGCGCCGTCAGTGCGATCAGGAACGCAGGAACTGCGATCCGGCGGGACAGCACGAGCCGCCGCGGGCGTGCGAGCTGGACGCTGGCCACGGCAGCGAAGCTACCAGGCCGTTCAGGCAGGGAGCGTCGGCCGAAGGCTCAGCACGGTGCGCCTGCCGTCGTCGAGGTACACGACGTCGACCGTGTCGTTTCGCCGGTACGTGCCGGCGACGCCGAAGAAGAGGCCGGCCCAGCGCCAGAACCCGAGCCGGCCCTCCGCCGCCAGCTCCTCGCGGAAGACGAGCGCCCGCCCGACCTGGTCGAAGTCGACGCCGCGCTGCTTCGGCACCCCGTTGACGAACACGTCGAACACGTCTCCGACCTCCGGGGGCAGCTCTACATGGCTCCGCGCTTCCACGCTCTATACGATGCCAGTCGGCGTGCGCCGGACCGCCCTTGCCACTCTTGGTACGACCCTGATCGCCCTCGTGGCGACGGGAATCGCGTACGCCGGCAACGGCGGCCTCCTGCCGGGCGAGGCCCATTCCCCGAACGCGCACCGCATCGACAGCGCGTTCATCTTCGTCGCCGTCTTCACCGGCGTGATCTTCCTGATCGTCGAGGGCGCACTGATCGCCTTCATCGTCAAATATCGCCGCGGCAAGCGCTCGCGCACCGCCGAAGGCCCGCAGATTCACGGCTCGACGCGGCTCGAGGTGCTCTGGACGGTCGTGCCGGTCGTGATCCTCGCGATGATCGGCACGTTCGTCTTCTGGGAGCTGCCGGGCATCGCCGACGCGCCGAAGGCCGCCGCCGCCGACGAGACGACGATCCAGATCGAAGGGCACCAGTACTACTGGCTGTTCCGGTATCCGAACGGCGCCGTCTCGATCAACCAGATGGTCGCGCCGGCCGACGAGGTGGTCCACGAGCGGATCGTCGGCCTCGACTGGGAGGTCATTCACTCGTGGTGGGTGCCTGACCTCGGCGGCAAGATGGACTCGATCCCGGGCCGGGTCAACAAGACGTGGTTCCAGGCGCCGGTCGGCCACTACATCGCGCGCTGCGCCGAGCTGTGCGGCATCCAGCACGCGCATATGGACGCTGTCGTGAACGTCGTCCCGCGCGCGCAGTACGACAGCTTCATCCGGGCGCGGCTCGCGAACGCGTCGAGCGCTACCGTCGGGCAGGAGGAGTGGCAGGGCGTCTGCCAGTCCTGCCACCGCCTCGACCACAAGTACATCGGCCCCGCGCTCGGGAACAACCCGCTGCTCGCCGACCGGAAGGGCATCGAGACGCTGCTGCGCAACGGCCAGGGACAGATGCCGCCCGTCGGCAAGAACTGGACTCCCGCCCAGATCGACGCGCTCGTGGCGTACACGAAGCAGTTCGCGAAGGGAGGCAGCTCCTAGATGGCCGTCAACGTCGAGAGCGTCGAGCCGTATCGCGCCGACTGGCGCCGCGGCCGGCTGACCTCGCTGCTCACGACCGTCGACCACAAGCGCATCGGGCTGATGTACATCTGGACGTCGCTCTTCTTCTTCGCGATCGGCGGGATCCTCGCGCTGCTCCTGCGAACCCAGCTCGCGACGCCGAACGAGCAGTTCCTGACGAAGGGCTCGTACAACGCCGTGTTGACCGTGCACGGCACGACGATGATCTTCCTCGTCATCGTTCCGATCCTCGCGGGCTTCGGGAACTACCTCGTCCCGCTGATGATCGGCGCGCGCGACATGGCGTTCCCACGGCTGAACGCGCTCTCCTACTGGCTCTACCTGCTCGGCGGCATCGTCATCATGATGAGCTTCTTCGCGAAGCACGGGCCCGCCCAGGCGGGCTGGACCTCGTACGTGCCTCTCTCGACCGTCCACGAGCCCGGCAACGGCCAGGACCTGTGGATCCTCGGGCTGCACATCCTCTCGATCTCGTCGCTGGTCGGCGCCATCAACATCGTCGTGACCGTGCACAACATGCGGACGCCGGGGATGTCGTGGATGCGGATCCCCCTGTTCGTGTGGACGATCGTCACCTACGCGTGGCTGCTGATCATCGTGCTCCCGACCCTCTCGGCCGGGCTGACGATGATGCTGCTCGACCGCCAGGCGGGAACGCACTTCTTCGATCCGGCCCACGGCGGCAGCCCGCTCCTCTACCAGCACGTGTTCTGGTTCTTCGGGCACCCCGAGGTCTACATCATGATCCTGCCCGCGATGGGGATCATCTCGGAGGTCCTGCCCGTCTTCTCGCGCAAGCCGATCTTCGGCTACAAGGCGGTGGCGATCTCGACCGCCGGCATCGCGTTCTACTCCTTGCTCGTGTGGGCGCACCACATGTTCGCGGTGGGGATGCCTGTCGGCCTCGACATCTTCTTCATGCTCAGCTCGATGATCATCGCCATCCCGACGGGCGTGAAGATCTTCAACTGGCTCGCGACGATCTGGCGCGGGAACATCTCGTTCGACACACCGATGCTGTGGGCGCTCGGGTTCATCGGCGTCTTCACCGTCGGCGGCCTCTCGGGCATCTTCCTGGCCGCGTTCCCGATCGACTGGCAGGTGACGGACACGTACTTCGTCGTCGCGCACCTGCACTACGTGCTCTTCGGCGGCTCGATCTTCGGGATCTTCGCCGGCCTCTTCTACTGGTGGCCGAAGATGTTCGGACGGATCCTCGACGAGCGCCTCGGGAAGCTGCAGTTCTGGCTCGTCTTCATCGGCTTCAACGTGACGTTCTTCCCGCAGCACATGCTCGGACTGCTCGGCATGCCGCGCCGCGTCTACACCTACCAGCAGCACGGGCTCTGGGAGGTCTACAACATGATCTCGTCGATCGGCTCGTTCGTGATGGCGTTCGGCATGCTCATCTTCGTCGTGAACGTGGTCAAGACGGCGCGCAGCGGCCCACGCGCCGGGAACGACCCGTGGCTCGCCGACACGCTCGAGTGGTACACGACCTCGCCGCCGCCGCCGTGGAACTTCGACACCGTCCCGTACGTGACGAGCGCGCGGCCGCTGCGCGACCTGCGGCGCAGGCTCGAGGAGACGCGAGGCTTCTGATGGGGGCCTGGGCCCGGCTCATCGCGCTCGCCGCGGTCGCGGGAACCGCCCTGGCCGTCGTCTCCGGCGCCGCCGGCTGGGACACGGCGCACCGGCTGCTGGCGGCGCTCGCGCTGCCGCCGCTGGCGGCGCTCGTCGCAATTGCGTGGGTGAGCGCGCGCCGGCTGCTGCCCGCCGCTGTCGCGGCGCTGGTGCTGTTCGGCCTCACAGCGCTCCTCACCGAACCGACGGTCCACCTGGTCGCGGCGTCGCTCGCCTTCGCGGCGACCGCCTATGCCGCCGCGCTGACCTTCCGCGGGAGCGTCGAGCAGGGGCCGCTGCGCGACTACCTGACGTTGACGAAGCCGCGCATCATGTCCCTGCTCCTGCTCACGGGTGCTGCCGGGGTGTTCGTGGGCGCGGGCGGCGTGCCCGCCCTCGGTGTGTTCGCTGCGACGATGGCGGGGCTGGCCCTGGCCTGCGGCGGTGCGTCTGCGCTCAACCACTACCTCGACCGCGACATCGACAGGCTGATGGGCTCGCGCACCGAACAGCGCCCCGTCGCCTCCGGCCGCGTGCCTGCGGAGCGGGCGCTCGAGTTCGGGCTCGCTCTCTCCGCGTGCTCGTTCGCCCTCCTGGACTCTCTGGTGAATCTCCCGACGGCGCTGCTCGCGCTCGCCGGGAACCTCTTCTACGTGCTGGTCTACACGCGCTGGCTCAAGCGCTCGACGCCGCAGAACATCGTGATCGGCGGGGCGGCGGGCGCGGTGCCGCCGCTCGTCGGCTACGCGGGCGCGGCGGGCCATCTCGGCTTCGCGGCCCTCGTGATGTTCGTGATCGTCTTCGTCTGGACGCCGCCGCACTTCTGGGCGCTCGCGCTGATGATCAAGGAGCACTACGCGCGGGCGAACGTGCCGATGCTGCCGGTCGCACGTGGAGACGCCGAGACCGCGAAGCAGATCGTGCGCTACACGATCCTCCTGATCGCAGTCACGCTCGCGCCGGTCGCGCTCGGCACCTTCGGCCTCGTCTACGGCGTCTCCGCGTTCGTGCTCGGCGCGCTGTTCCTGCTCTTCGCGGTCGAACTGCGCCGCACGCTCGATCGCGGCGTCGCCGTGAGGCTCTTCCACTATTCGCTGCTCTATCTCGCACTGCTCTTCGTCGCAATGGCCCTGGACACGGTGATCTAGATGGAAGAACCGCTCACAGAAGCCGAGATCGCACGCAAGAACATGCTCTGGGGCTGGGCGCTCTTCGGCCTCTTCTGCCTGCTCTTCGGCGGCACGGTCGTCGTGGCCTTCATCTACCGCTGGCTTTCATAGAACACGTCTGGATCACCGAGCTGGGCGGCGGGGACGCCGGCCGGCGCCTCGCGGTCAAGGACCTGTTCGACACGGCAGGGATCCGGACGACCTACGGATCGGCCGTGTTCGGGGACCACGTCCCGGCACAGTCGGCGGAGGCCGTGCTGCGCCTCGAGCGAGCCGGATGGACGAACGTCGGGAAGGCGAACCTGCACGAGTTCGCCTACGGCGTGACGTCGCAGAACCTCCACTACGGCGCCGTGCCGAACCCGGCGTTCCCGGACCGCACGCCCGGCGGCTCGTCGGGAGGGTCGGCGGCAGCCCTCGTGCTCGGCCTCGCCGACGGCGCGCTCGGGACGGACACGGGCGGCTCGATTCGCATCCCGGCTGCCTGCTGCGGCGTCGACCGGGCTCAAGCCGACCTACGGGCTCGTGCCGATCGACGGTGTTTTCCCGCTCGCGCCGTCGTTCGACCATGCGGGGCCGATGGCAGCCGACGTCGCCGGCTGCATCGAGTTGCTGCGCGGTCTCGTCCCCGGCTTCTCGGTGAGCGACGCGTCCCTCGACGATCTCTCGGTGGCTGTGGCCTGGGGAGACGTGCCTGTCCAGGGGACGCCGATCGACTTTCCGACCGCCGAGGCGGTCGTGCCTGCGTTCATGCGCGAGGTCGGAGACGTCCACCGTGAGCTCTATGCAGAGCAGGCGGAGCTCTACGGCGAGAACATCCGCGGCAAGGTCGAACGGTGCATCGCGGTGAGCGATGAGGAATGCGCCGTCGCTCTTCGCGCCCGCGCCGAGCACGCGGAGCGGGCCTTCGCAGCGCTCGCGGGCCACGACCTCCTCGTCACACCGACCCTCAGCGTCCCGCCGCCGCCGGCCGACGTGGTGGAGGTCGAGATCCGCGGGGCGCTGACCCTCTTCACCTTCCCGTTCAATGCGCTGGGCTGGCCGGCCCTCGCGCTGCCGGTGGGAAGCTCGTCGATCCAGGTGGTCGGACGGCCGGGGGACGACGCACTCGTGCTGGCCGCCGGGCTCGCTCTGGAACGCCGGGCGGCGTCGGCCGGATGAGCGCCGATCTCGCGTTCGCGCACCGCCTCGCCGACGCCGCCGACGCGATCACGGCCGCCCACTTCCGCTCGCGCGACCTGCACGTGGAGACGAAGCCCGACCTCACGCCCGTGTCGGAAGCCGACCGCGCCGCCGAGGAGGCGCTGCGCGCCCTCGTCGCCGCCTCGGGCCGGGGCGAGGGCGTGCTCGGCGAGGAGCTCGGCGACGACGGCGGCGACGTGAAGTGGATCGTCGACCCGATCGACGGGACGTCGAACTACGTGCGCGGCGTCCCCGTCTGGGCGACGCTGCTCGCGCTCCAGCGGGAGGGCGAGGTCGCGCTCGGGCTCGTGTCCGCCCCGGCGCTCGGCCGCCGCTGGTGGGCGGTTCGCGGGGACGGGGCGTTCGCGGACGGCGAGCGGTGCCGTGTGTCCGCCGTCGCCCGGCTCGAGGACGGCGCGGTCTCGACGACGTCGGCACGCCGCATGCCGGCCGGCTGGCGCACCGTCGTCGCCCGCGCGTGGTCGAACCGGGGGCTGGGCGATTTCTGGCAGCACTGCCTCGTCGCGGAAGGGTCGCTCGACGTGGCCTGCGACTCGGTCCTGCAGCTCTGGGACTTCGCGGCGGTCCAGCTGCTCGTGGAGGAGGCAGGCGGCCGCTGCACGACCTACGAGGGACGGCCGCCGGCACCCGGCGCGAGCTTCCTCGCCACGAACGGCCACCTGCACGGCGAGCTCGTCTCGTTGCTCGGAGCCTGAGCAGCCGTGTCCGAACCCGACGCGTCTGGGGTCTGACCCCGGTACATGGCTCGCGGGGACGCGGCTCGAAGGGTCATGCGGCCGCGGCGGCGACCGACTGCTCGTAGATCGGGTCGCGGCCGAACCGGTCGAGCTGCGCCGACAGCACATCGCTGGCGTTCGGCGGCTGGCCGGGCGGGAACGGCGCCGGCTCTCCGTCGAGGTCGATTCCCTCCAGCCGCTCGCGCGGCTCGATCTCCACGCTGACGCCGTGCCCGAGCCGTGAGCGCAGCCAGCCCGCGAGCAGGTGCCCCTGCGCCGGAGTCCCCTGGACGCGAATCGCCCGAACGTCCGCGACCTCGGGCCAGAGCGAGGCGAGCAGCGACCGCCACCGCTCCGTCCGCTCCCAGGCGATGTCCGAGACGACGACCTTCGAGAAGAGCTCCGCGAGCCGCCCGTAGGCAGCGGGCAGGTCCGGCCACTCCGTCGAGTCGACGATCAGCCGGTCGACGATCCCCGTGAGCTGCTCGAACTCGGTCGAGCCCCAGGCGGGCTGGCCGCGCCAGCGGCAGAACACCGGCAGGTCCGAGATCAGGAGCGGCAGCGCGATCGACGCGGGCGCAGACGCGCGGTTGCCGCGCAGCGTCAACTCGATCACCTCGCCGCAGACCGCGCGGTCGCCGATCGGGAAGCAGCGCAGCGAGAGCAGTGCGTCGAGCCCGTCCTGATCCTCGGGCCGCGGCACGAGCAGGAGCGTGCGCGAAGGATGCCGCTCCGCCATGCCGGCGAGCGTCTCCTCGGCGACGCTCTGCCATTCCGGCGGCACCCAGGCGATGTGCGTCATCACCGACGTGCGCAGGTTGGGCTGGGCCCCCTCCTCGGCGGACTCGGAGCGCAGACGCGCCAGCTCGCGCTCGATCTGGGCGATCGAGACGTCCTCGCCCGTCCAGTCGTTTTCGATCAGTGCCTGCGCCACGAGCGTCCATCCCGGTGCAGCAGCTCGTCCGACGCGGCAGGCCCCCACGTGCCCGACGCATAGTTCGGGAAGGACGGCCGGTCCCGTTGCCAGAACGAGACGATCGCGTCGACGAGCGCCCACTGCTCCTCCGTCTCGTCGGAACGCGTGAAGAGCGTCGCATCCCCGAGCATCGCGTCGAGGATCAGCCGTTCGTACGCCTCGGGCAGTCCCTCGCGGAACGCCCCGCCGTAGAGGAAGTCCATGTGCACCGTGCGGATGGTCATGCCCTGGCCCGGCACCTTGGCGCCGATCGCGAGCGAGACCCCCTCGTTCGGCTGCACGTGGATGAGCAGCACGTTCGGACGCAGGCCCTCCGCGGCAGCGTCCTCGAAGGGCGGATGCGGCGCCCGCTTGAACTGAACCGCGATCGTGGTCTCCCGCCGTGCGAGCCGCTTGCCCATGCGCACGTAGAACGGCGTGTCCGCCCAGCGCCAGTTGTCGACGAACAGCTTCGCAGCGACGAACGTGTCCGTCATCGAGCCCGGAGCGACGCCGTCCTCCTCGCGGTACCCGCGCACCAGCTCGCCCTCGACGTAGCCCGCGCCGTACTGGCCCCGCACGATGTGCTTCGGGCCGGGCGTGTGCATCGCCTTCAGCACCTTCACCTTCTCGTTGCGCACCGAGTCGGCGGTGAAATCGATCGGCGGCTCCATCGCGGTGATCGCGACGAGCTGCAGCAGATGGTTCTGGAAGATGTCGCGGATCGCACCGGCCTGCTCGTAGTAGCCGGCGCGCCCTTCGATGCCGATCGACTCGGCGACGGTGATCTGCACATGGTCGATGAACTGCCTGTTCCAGATCGGCTCGAAGATGCCGTTCGCGAACCGCAGCGCCAGCATGTTCTGGACGGTCTCCTTGCCCAGGTAGTGGTCGATCCGGAAGACCTCGTTCTCGGCGAAGTGCTCCTGGAGGCGCGCGTTCAGGTCGCGCGCCGACTGCAGGTCGTGACCGAACGGCTTCTCGATGATCAGGCGGATCCACCCCTCGGCGCCGCGCCGCTTCGCGATCTCGTCGACGATCGTCCCGATCGCGTTCGGCGGGACGGCGAAGTAGTAGACGCGGTTCCCTCCGGTGCCGCGCTCCTCGTCGAGCTTCGTGAGCATGTCGCGGAGCTCGTCTTCGCCCCGGTCGTCGGCGAAGTCGAGCGTGATGTAGTGCATCCCGGCGGCGAGCCCGTCCCAGACCTCCTCGTCGAACTCGTCCCGCGAATGCTCCGTCACCGCCTGCTTCATCCGCTCGCGGAACTCGTCATCGCTCTCCTCACTACGCGCGGCGCCGACGATCGCGAAGTGCTCGGGCAGCAACTGGCGCACCGCCAGCGAATAGAGCGCAGGCATCAGCTTCTTCGACGTCAGGTCACCGGAGGCTCCGAAGATGACGAGGATGCAGCCGTCGGGCCGCCGGCGCAGGTGCAGCCCGTCGGCGAGCGGATTGTGGCCGGCCTCCGACACCGCCTACTGCTCCTGCTTCGCCGCTTCGACCGCGTGCCCGCCGAACTGGTTTCGCAGCGCCGCGTTCACCTTCGCCGCGAACGACTCGTCCTGGCGCGAGGCGAATCGCGCGAACAGCGCAGCGGTGATCACCGGCACGGGAACGTCCTCCGCGATCGCCTCGGCGATCGTCCAGCGGCCCTCGCCCGAGTCCTCCACGTAGCCGCGGATCTGCTCCAGTTGGGAGCCCTCCTTCTCGAACGAGGCATGCAGCAGTTCCAGCAGCCACGAGCGGACGACCGATCCGTACCGCCAGATGCCCGCGATCTCGTGCAGGTCGAGCCCGAACTCCGACGACTTCATCACCTCGAAGCCCTCGGCGTAGGCCTGCATGAGGCCGTACTCGATCCCGTTGTGGACCATCTTCACGAAGTGGCCCGCGCCGGCGGGACCGACGTGCGCATAGCCGTCGTCCGGGGCGAGATCGACGAACACCGGCTCGACCTGGGCGACCGCGTCGGCGTCGCCGCCGACCATCAGGCAGTACCCGTTCGCGAGCCCCCAGATGCCGCCGGAGACGCCTGCGTCGACGAACCCGATCCCACGCTCCTTGGCCGCCTCGTACCGGCGCTGGGAGTCGTGGAAGTTCGAGTTGCCGCCGTCGACGATCACGTCGCCGGGAGCCGCGAGCCCGAGCAGGGTCTCGAAGGTCTCCTCGGTCACCGGGCCGGCCGGGACCATCATCCAGAACGACCGCGGTGCCGCCAGCTGGTCGCGGAGCTCCGCCAGGGTCTTCGCGGTCGACGCGACACCCGGGTCGTACGTCTTCACGTCGTGCCCGCGCTCCTCGAGCCGCTTCGCCATGTTGCCGCCCATGCGGCCGAGTCCGATCATTCCGAGCTGCATCTACGCCTCCTCGAGGTGAATGCGTGCGACCCGCCGGCCGCGCTCCTGCAACAGCGTGAAGTCGCCGGCGGCCTGGGCGCGGATCAACGTCCCGAACCCGAACGGCCGGCCTGGAATCGGAAGCTCGGGGCCTGTGTCGTCGACCACCTGCAGGTAGAGGCCGGTCGGCGGGCCGCCCTTGTGCAGCTGGCCCGTCGAGTGGAGGTACCGGGGTCCGAAGCCGTGGGTGACGACGCAGCCGGTCGCCTGCCTCGCTCGCTCTGCGAGCGCGGCTAGTTTGGCCTCCGCCTCGGCGATCGGATTGACGAACGCCTGGATGCAGACGTAGTCGCCTTCGTTCGCCTGAGCAAAGAGCTCCTCGACCGATCCTTCGGGCTCTACTAGCGGATCATCGCCGGAGGCGAGGATCTGCGATGTCTTGTCCTTGGCCGCCTGCACGTCCGGCTGGTCGAAGGGATTGATGCCGAGGATCGACCCGGCGACGGCGGTCGCGAACTCCCAGCGGAAGAGCTCCTGCCCGAGCTCGTACTCGTCGGCAATGCGAACCTCCTGCGCCTGTCGGTCCGGGCCGTCGGCGGGCTCGCCGGGGGCCGGGATCAGGCCCTTGCCGTGCTTCCCGGTCGACTCGGCGAGCAGCTGCTCCGCCCACAGGCCGAAGCCGCCCGCATGGGGTGCGATGCAGATCTTGTCCCGCCCTGCCTGCCAGCCCTCGCCGAGGGAGAGGCCCAGCTCGAGGCCGGGATTGCCCTCGGTGAGCCGGCACGCCTCGGCCATCTCCTGGGCCCGCTGCAGGAATCGCGCGACGTCGATGCCCATCAGGGCAGCGGGCACCATTCCGAACGCCGAGAGCGCGGAGTAGCGTCCCCCGATCGCAGGGACGCCCGCGAAGATCGCGCCGAAGCCCCGCTCCAGTGCGAGCGTCTCGAGCGAAGAGCCGGGATCCGTCACGGCGACCCACAGCTCTCCACGCCGGCTCTTCTCCCAGAGGTAGTCCGTGTGCGAACGGGTCTCGAGCGTCGAGCCCGACTTCGAAGCGGCGATGAACAGCGTCCGCGCGACGTCGATCTTCGCCTCGAGATCGCGGATCGCCTGCGGATGCGTCGTGTCGAGGACGTGGAACGTCTCCTGGCGGAAGGTCCGACGGAGCACCTCGGGCGCGAGCGACGAGCCGCCCATGCCGAGCAGCACGATCGAGTCGACCCGGTCGACGACCGAGTCCGCGTACTGCAGCAGCAGATCGACGTCCTCGTGCATCCGCCACGGCTCGTCCAGCCAGCCGAGCCACTGCTCCTCGCCCGAATCGGTCCAGACGGACGCATCGCGCGCCCAGATTCGGTCGACCACTCCGGTCGAGGTCATGCCGCCGCCAGGGAGGCCCGCTTGGCGCGAATGCTCTCGACGATCTCGTCGAACGAGTCGCTGAACTTCTGCACCCCTTCCGCCTCGAGCGTGAGGGTGACGTCGTCGTAGTCGACGCCGGCTTCGGCGAGCTTCGCCAGGAGCTCCTGGGCCTTCTTCACCCCTTTCACGACCGTGTCGCCACGCACCTCGCCGTGGTCCTGGAACGCGCGGATCGTCTCGAGCGGCATCGTGTTCACCGTCTCGGGGCCGATCAGCTCCTCGACGTAGATCACGTCGCGGTAGTCGGGGTTCTTCGTCGACGTGGAGGCCCACAGGCAACGCTGCTTGTTCGCGCCTTTCCCTTCGAGATACGCCCAGCGCGGGCCCGAGAACGCGGTGAGAAAGTGCTTGTACGCGAGCTTCGCGTTCGCGACGGCGAGCTTTCCCTTGAGGTCGGGACGGCCGACGGCGTCGAGGCGCTCGTCGGCCTCGGTGTCGACGCGCGAGACGAAGAACGATGCGACCGACACGACCTTCGACGGATCGCCGCCGCCGGCGACGAGCCGCTCGAGCCCGCGGATGTACGCCTCGACCACAGCCTTGTAACGGTCGAGCGAGAAGATCAACGTGATGTTGATCGACGTGCCGTGCGCCGTGCAGTCCTCGATCGCCGGCAGCCCGGGCTCCGTCGCCGGGATCTTGACGTAGAGGTTCGGCCGGTCGACCTCCATGGCGATCCACCGCGCCTGCGCGAAGGTCCGCTCGGTGTCGTAGGCGATCCCCGGCTCGACCTCCATCGAGACGTAACCGTCGATCCCGTTCGACGCGTCGTACGCGGGCCGGAGCACGTCGCACGCATCACGAATGTCCTGCAGCGCGAGCGAGAAGAAGATCTTCGTCGGATCGTCCGTCTCGGTGAGGAGCTCCTTCAGATCCTCGTCGTATGCGTCGCCCTGCGACAGCGCCTTCTGGAAGATGGTCGGGTTCGAGGTGACGCCGGTCACGGCGTCCTCGGCCATCATCCGCTTCAGCTCGCCCGAGCCGACGAGATCCCGCGAGAGCGTGTCGAACCACACCGACTGCCCGCGCGCGGCGAGCTCATGGAGCCGTGATTTCGCCTTCGCTTTAGCCATCCTTCATCTCCCTTTCCATCTCTGCGACCTTCCGGAGCCGCGCGACATAGCGGTCGCCTCCGTTGAACGTCGCGTTCAAGAATGCGTCAACGAGCTCGCGCGCCAGCGATGGGCCGACGACCTCGGAGCCGAGACAGAGCACGTTCATGTCGTCGTGCTCGACTCCCTGGTGCGCGCTGTAGGAGTCGTGACAGACCGCGGCGCGGATGCCGACCAGCTTGCAGGCGGCCACCGAGGCGCCGACGCCCGACCCGCACACGAGGATCCCCCGCTCGGCCTCACCGCGCTGAATCGCCTCGCCGAGCTCGCGCGCCTTGTCCGGATAGTCGATCCGCACGGCGTCCGTGTCGGTCCCGAAATCCAGCACCTCGTGACCGGCGAGCACGTCCAGCACCGCCTCTCGCAGGTGGACGCCGCGATGGTCGAACGCGACCGCAACCCTCATAGAACCTCGACGCGAGCGATCTTCCCCTCGTCGAACGTGAACCGGAGCGGCAGCGTGCGCCCGTCGGCCTGCACCATGGCGATCGCGTGCCCGTCGTGCCGGACCTCGATGCCCTCGACGTGCACGGCCGGCAGCTCGCCCTCCATGCAGAACCCCGGTGAGACGAGCTCGAGGAACGACCTGATCGCGTCTGCCTGCCTCATGCGGCGACCCGCTGCAGCAGCGCCGTCGCACGCGCGACCACGTTGTCGAGGTTGTAGCCGAACTGCTCGAGGACGGTGCCGCCGGGCGCCGACGCCCCGAAGTGCTCGATCGAGATCGAGTCGCCGCGGTCGCCGACCCATCTGCTCCAGCCGAGCTCGACCCCCGGCTCGACCGAGAGCCGTGCCTGGACGTCGGGCGGCAGCACCTCGTCGCGATACTCGGACGGCTGGTCGGCGAAGAGCTCCCAGCAGGGCATCGAGACGACGCGGACCGCGGTGCCCTCGGCGGCGAGCTTTCGCCCGGCCTCGAGCGTCAGCCCGACCTCGGCGCCGGTGGAGATCAGAATCAGCTCGGGCGACTCGGCCGACTCCCAGAGCGTGTAGGCGCCGCGCTCGAGGCCGGAGGCCGGAGCCAGCTCGGAGCGGTCGAACGTCGTCACCTTCTGGCGCGAGAGCGAGAGCGCGACGGGGCCGTCCGCCCGCTCGAGCGCGACCTTCCACGCGTACGCGGTCTCGTTCGCGTCGGCCGGTCGCACGAACCAGAGATTCGGGATCGCGCGCAGTGCGGCGTAGGTCTCGACGGGCTGGTGCGTCGGGCCGTCCTCGCCGAGCCCGACCGAATCGTGCGTCCACGCCCAGACGACCGGCAGGCCCATCAGCGCCGAGAGCCGCACGGCCGGCCGCATGTAGTCGCTGAAGATGAGGAAGGTCGATCCGTACGGCTTGACACAGCCGCCGTGCACGGCGATGCCGTTGACGATCGAGCCCATCGCGTGCTCGCGAATGCCGAACGCGATGTTGCGGCCCACCCAGCGGTCAGAGAAGAGGCCGGCTCCCTCGAACTCGGTCTTCGTCGACTCGACGAGATCGGCGGCGCCGCCGATCATCGTCGGCACCGCGTCCTTGAACGCCTGCATGACCTGCTTCGCGGCATCGCGGGTCGCGATCTCCCCGCCCACCTCGAAGTCGGGCATGGCCCACTCGCCGATCCGGCCGGCCCACGCAGCGTCCCAGCGCTCGCGCTCGACCGGGAACGCCTGCGACCAGTTGGACAGACCCTGCTGCCACTCGCTCTCGAGCTCGTTGCCGCGCTCGACCCCGTTCATGTGGGCGTAGACCTCCTCGGGCACGAAGAAGTGCTTCTCGGGATCGAACCCGAGCGCCCGCTTCGCCGCGGCGACCTCCTCGGCGCCGAGCGGAGAGCCGTGCGACTTCGCCGTGTCGACGGCGTGCGGCGCACCGAACGCGATGTGGGAGCGCACGATGATGAGGGACGGACGGGCAAGCTCGGCCTGTGCGTTCGCGATCGCCTCGCGCAACGCTGCGAGATCGTTCACGTCGGGGACGAACTGCACGTGCCAGCCGAGCGCCTCGAAGCGCCGGGCGCGATCCTCGGTGAAGGAGATCGCGGTCGTCCCGTCGATCGTGATGTGGTTGTCGTCATAGAAGTAGACGAGCTTGCCGAGCGCGTTCGTGCCGGCGAGCGAGCCCGCCTCGTAGGAGACGCCCTCCATCAGGTCGCCGTCCGAGCAGATCGCGTAGACGCGATGGTCGACGATCGAGTGATGCGGCCGGTTGAAGGTCCCGGCGAGGAAGCGCTCGGCGAAGGCCATGCCGACCCCGTTCGCGAACCCCTGCCCGAGCGGCCCTGTCGTCACCTCGACGCCCTCCGTGTGACGGAACTCGGGGTGGCCCGGGGTGGCCGACTGCCACTGCCGGAACCGCTTCAGCTCCTCGAGCGAGAGGTTGTAGCCGGAGAGGTGCAGCGCGGAGTACTGCAGGATGCACGCGTGGCCTGCGCTGAGGACGAACCGGTCGCGGTTCGGCCAGTGCGGGCTCGCGGGGTTGTGGCGCAGCACCTCGGTGTAGAGGAGGTAGGCGAGCGGCGCGAGCGCCATCGCCGTGCCGGGATGGCCGGCATTCGCCTGCTGCACCGAATCCATCGACAGCGTGCGGATCGTGTCGATGGAGAGCTGTTCGATCTCCGAGTTGGCCAACGCTCCTCCTCGCGGGGTCGCTTCCCTGCGAGCGTAACGACTATGCCACCGCTGCTGCGCCGGCTCTGATCTCGGCCTTCAACGCTTCCTCTCCGGCCTCGTCCAGTCCGGTGAGGACGGCCGAGATGACGTGGCCGCCCTGGTGGAAGCGCAGCACGGCCGAATCGCCGCCGAAGTCCCCCTCGAGCGTCGTCGAGTCGTGGCCGGCGGCGTCGCCGAATGCCTTGAAGCTCTTGCCGAACTCCTCGGAGAAGAACGCCGAGACGATGTCGTACCGTGCGTCCTCGCCGGCGAGGATCCGGCCGAGCGTGGTGCCGTGGTAGGCCGCGTTCGACCAGTGCTCGATCCGCCGGTGGCGCCGGTAGAGCGGGTCGTAGAACTCCGCGACGTCGCCGATCGCATACGTGCCGGGCCGAGCGGTCTGGAACCGCTCGTCGACGACGACACCGCTGCGAACCTCGAGGCCGACGGCGCGGGCCAGCTCGACGTTCGGCTCGACGCCGATGCCCGCGACGACGAGGTCGGCGGCGGGGATCTCGGTCGCCTCGAGCCTGAGGTCGACCCCGTGGGCCTGGAACGTGTCGTGAAGCGCCTCGGCGAGCGGCGGCGCCTGCAGGGGAGCGAACACCATCGGGTCGCGGACGATCTGCGTCACCTGCACTCCGAGCTGGGTCAACGATGCCGTCACCTCGCAGCCGACGAAGCCGCCGCCGATCACCGTCGCAGTGCGGGCCTCGCCGGCGAGGCGGCGCAGCTCCAGGGAGTCGTCCAGCGTGCGGAGGGCCACCGCTCCGTCGAGGCGCCGCGGCCGCGACCCCGTGGCGATCACGACCGTCTCGGCACGGGTCTCGTCGAGCGAGGCGAGCGTCTCGCCCAGGCGGAGGTCGACGCCGTTCTCGGCGTACCAGTCGACCGGGTGGACGAGTGCGTCCTCGGGCTGCGACTCACCGCGCAGCAGGCGCTTGGAGAGCGGCGGACGGTGATAGGGGCCGTGCGGGTCCTGCGACCACATGGTGATCTCAGCTCCGCCACCGGCGGCCCGGTAGGCCTCGACCAGCTTGGCCGCCGCGAGGCCGCCTCCAACGATCTCGATCATGTGAGCTCCTTCGACGTCGTCTCCCGCTGTTCTGCCCTCGCGGCCAGATGGATTGCGTACCTGTCCGCGCGCGGCGAAACGGCCTTCGCGACGGGCGCGGGCGGGACCGGCAGGCCGGCCCGCTCGAGCGCCATCATCGCAGCACCCCGGGCGGAGCCCTCGGCGACACCCGACACCTCGATCGTGCAGCCGAGGACGTCGGCGAGGATCTGCGTCCAGCCGGCGTTCGCGAGAAGCGCGCCGCCGGTGACCACGATCGACTCGATCCCGCCGAGCGCGTCGAGCACGCCGGCCAGCTGGTAGCAGACGCCTTCGAGCGCGGCCTGGACGATGTCGTCCGCGCTCGTGGAGAACGAGAGACCACGGATCGCCCCGCGCCGGCTCGCATCCCAGCCCAGCGACCGCTCACCGCCGAGAAACGGCAGGAAGACGAGCCCGTGCGCGGCGGCCGGGCGCTCCGCGAGACCGGCGCCGGCGCCGTCCCGCAGCGTCTGCGCGAGCCAGGCGTGCAGATTGCCCCCGTCGGAGAGCGCGCCGCCCTCGCAGAAGCGACGGTCGTCGAGGCGGTAGAGAAACAGGCCCGGGCGCGGACCGGTCGACCCGGCGGCATAGACGACGCGCAGCGCGGCGGAGGTCCCGATCATCAGCGCGGCCCGGGCGCGCGTCGTGCACCCCGCGCCGACGTTCGAGCACGCCCCGTCGCCGAGTGCGGGACGGACGCCCGCCACGGGCTCGTCGGAGACCGGCGGCAGCTGCGCGCGGTCGACCCCGAGCGCACCCAGCGTCTCCTCGTCCCAGTCGAGCCGGTTGGGGTTGAACAGGCCGGTGCCGCTCGCGGTCGAGATGCTCGACCGCGCCTCGCCCGCGAGCCGGAGGAGCAGGTAGTCGCCGAACGAGAGATAGCGCGTGGCGCGGACACCCTCGTCCCGCAGGCGGCGGATCTTCGCGGGCCAGTAGGCGGGGTGCTCGAAGCACCCCGTGCGGCGGTGGTAGGCCGCGGCGTCGAGCGCGGGCGGCGACCCGCCGAGATCGCGCCAGGTGAGCACGGGCGTCAGCGGCCGGTCGCGCTCGTCGACCGCGACGAGCGAGTGCCAGAAGCAGCTGATCGCGAGCTCGTCGCCCTCGCCGACCTGCCCGAGCACCGCCTGGCAGGCGGCGACGAGGTCGTCCGCGCCGGCGAGCGCGTAGCCGAGCTGCGCCTCGCCGGGCTCGGCGACACCGTGCTCGTCGTAGGCGACCGCCCGGACCGACGAGGAGCCGACGTCCAGCGCGACGATCCTCGGCCCGCTCACTCGTCCGCCTCGCCGGGCTCGACCGGCAACTCGATGCGAAAGCATGACCCCGCTCCGGCCTGCGAGGTGACGTCGATCGTCCCCCCGTGCGCCTCGGCGATCGCGCGCGAGATCACGAGCCCGAGCCCCGTCCCCGGAATCGCCTGCTGCGTCGCGGTCGACGACCGGAAGAAGCGCTGGAACAGGCGATCCTGTTCGTCCGCGGGGATCCCGATGCCCGTGTCCGCCACCTCGAGCACGACGTTGCCTCCGTCGAGGAACGCCCGCACCGTGACGGTCCCGCCCGCCGGCGTGAACTTCAGCGCGTTCGAGAGCAGGTTGCCGATGAGCTGTACGAGCCGCTCGTGGTCGCCGTGCACCAGCGGGACCGCGCTCACTTCGAGCTCGAGTGCGATCTCGCGGGAGCGGGCGAGCGCCGACGACGACTCGGCGACCTCGCGCACGATCTCGTCGACGCGCACCGGGGCGAAGTGCAGCTGCAGGCCACTCGCATCGAGGCGCGCCACGAAGAGGAGGTCGCCGACCAGTCTCTGCAGCCGCTCCGAGCTGCGATAGACGATCGCGAGGAAGCGCTTCTGCTCGTCGGTGAGCTGGCCCGCTTCGCCCTCCCGGATCATCTCGAGGAAGCCCATCATCGAGGTCAGCGGCGTGCGGAGCTCGTGCGAGACCGTGGCGACGAAGTCGTCCTTCAACCGGTCGAGCTCGCGCTGCTGCGTCACCTCGCGCAAGGTCCAGATGCGGCCGAGGAACCCGCCGCGATCGTCGCGCACGGGCGCCGTGAAGCCCTGGAACGCTCGGCCGCTCACCGCGTCCTCGAACTCGTCGAACGTCTCGTCGTCGGGATTCGAGCGAAGCCGCTCCATCGCGGCGTGGTACCGGTCGCGGTCCTTGATCCGGTGCTCGACGGAGAGCAGCCGGTCGACGACGGGGCCCTCGAAGGTCATCCCGAGCTCGCGCGTCAGGTTGAGCACCGGCCTGTTCGCGAGCTGCAC
Source organism: uncultured Thermoleophilia bacterium (assembly GCA_963828655.1). Taxonomy (GTDB): domain Bacteria; phylum Actinomycetota; class Thermoleophilia; order Gaiellales; family Gaiellaceae; genus PALSA-600. The sequence goes on from CAWHFK010000008.1 coordinate 109,790, forward strand.
GTTGCCGTCGGAGTCGGAGAGCAGGATCCCGTCGACCGTCGAGTCGAGCACCGCGCGCAGCACGTTCGCGAGCCGTTCGAGATCCACGTTCTGACTTGCCAGGTCGTGCTGTTGGCGAACGAGCGACTCCGCCATCTTGTTGAACGACCGCGCGAGCTGACCGATCTCGCCCGGGCCTTTCTCCGGCACCTTCACGTCGAGATCCCCGCCCGCGATGCGCTCCGTGGCACCGGCGATGCGCCGGATCGGCGCCACGGCGAAACGCAGCAGGTAGGCGATGATCGCGACGAACACGAGCGCGCGCAGCGCGGCGCCGACGATGCTGACGTTGACACCCGAGCTCACCGCGTGGGCGACCCGAGCGTGGTCCGCCTCGGCGACGGCGTCCGAGCGCGTGATGAACGGGTCGATCAGCGCCCGCATGCGATCGACGCGCTGCGCACCCTGACCGGTCCTGAACTTCGCTCGCGCCTGCGCCGGCGAGCGGGCGGCCAGCGCGATCAGCGGGGACGTCCAGTCGCGGATGTACGAGCGCCACTCGCGATCGATGGTGGTCGACAATACGCCGGGCGCAAGCCCCATGAGCAGCTTCGACTGGCCCGGGAGCTTCTGCCGGGCCTGAACATACGGCTGCAGGAACCGCGGGTCGGTCGTGAGCACGTATCCACGCACGGCGGTCTGGAGGCTCAGAATCGAGTTCTCGAGCCGCGTGGCGGCGATGACCGAGGCGTCGGCGCGCTGTTCCTCCCGCGTGTCGTGGCGGATCGACCGGAACGATCCGGTCGTGAACACGAACTGGACCAGGAAGATGACGGCGACGATTCCGCCGCCGATCAGGATCCGGGCTGTCAGGCCGAGGCGCACGTCTAGATAGTTTCAGGCCATGGCGGTCGTCATCGCATCGTCCCTCCGCAAGGAGCTCTCGGGCGGAGTCCTGTTCGACGGCGTCTCCTTCAAGGTGGAGCGCCGCGACCGGTTGGCGCTGGCCGGCCCGAACGGCGCCGGCAAGACCACCCTCCTGCGCGCCCTGGCCGGCGAGGTGTCGCTCGAGGGCGGCGAGCTCGCGCTCTCCAAGGGCACGCGCATCGCGCTGCACGACCAGCGGCCGCCGGCCCAGAGCAGGCTGCCGCTGCGCGACTACGTCCTCGCAGGGACCGCCGACCTCGCAGCCGTCGAGGCGGAGCTGCGCGAGCTCGAGCAGTCGATGGCGGCCGGCACACACGATCCGGCGACGATGCGGCGGTACTCGGAGGCGCAGGCGAAGCTCGAGCACGCGGGCGGCTACGACTGGCGCGACCGCGCGGCCTCGTTCGTCCGCGGGCTGGGGTTCACCGACGCCGACCTGAACCGTCCGCTCTCCACGTTCTCGGGAGGCGAGCTGACCCGTGCGTCGCTCGCCCGGGCGCTCGCCTCACAGCCCGACCTGCTCCTGCTCGACGAGCCGACGAACCACCTCGACATCGAGTCGCTCGAATGGCTGGAGAAGCTGCTCGAGACGCTCGACGCCGCCGTCATCCTCGTCGCGCACGACCGGTGGTTCCTCGAGGCGGTGACGACAGCGGTGCTGGAGCTCGAGGGCGGCAAGTCCGTCTATTTCCCCGGCGCGTGGCACGTGTGGCGGCGCGAGCAGGCAGCGCGGGCGATCCACCAGACGAAGACCGCGGTCCGGCAGGCCGAGCAGATCGAGCGCCTCGAGCGCTTCGTCGAGCGCTTCCGCTACAAGGCGAGCAAGGCGCGCCAGGCGCAGATGAAGATCAAGCAGATCAAGAAGCTGGAGGCGGTGCGCGTGCACGCGCCCGACGACCGGCGCCGGACCCTCGGGTTCGAGTTCCTGAAGCCGGCCCGATCGGGCCGCGACGTCCTGGTCGTCGAGAACCTGTCGCTGCAGGCGGGCGAGAAGCAGCTCCTGACCGGAGCGTCGTTCGCGATCGAGCGCGGCGAGCACGTTGCGCTCGTCGGGCCGAACGGCTCGGGCAAGACGACACTGCTCGAGACGATCCTCGGACTGCGCAGCCCCGCGGGCGGGAAGGTGCGGCTCGGTCACGGGGTCGAGGCCGCCTACTTCTCCCAGCACGAGGCGGAGCTCGACGAGCGCGGCTCGGTGCTCGACGCCGCGATGTCCGGCACGGGCCTCAAACGGACCGAGGCCCAGTCGCTCCTCGGCAAGTTCCTCTTCTCGGGCTGGGACGAGCACGAGAAGCCCGCCGCCGTGCTGTCGGGCGGGGAGCGCCGGCGGCTGGCACTCGCGATCGCGGTCGCGTCGGGCGCGAATCTCCTCGTGCTCGACGAGCCGACGAACCACCTCGACCTGGAGTCGCGGGAGGCGCTCGAAGCTGCCCTGGAGGCGTTTCCGGGCACCGTCCTGCTCGTCTCCCACGACCGGGCGCTGCTCGATGCGGTGGCCGGGCGCCTGCTCGCGGTCGAGCACCGGCAGATCGCGTCCTACGCCGGCGGCTGGGCCGACTACGCGCGCGCGCAGGAAGCCGAGCCCGCTCCCGCTGCACCGGCGCCGAAGCCGAAGCGCGAGAAGCCGAAGCGGCCCCCGAGGCCGAAGCCCTCCGCGCTCGAGCTCGTCGAACAGGAGGTCGCGCGCGCCGAGGCCCGGGTCGCCGAGCTCGAGGAGCGGCTCGCCGCCGACTGGGGCGACGCCGATCTGCTCGCGGCGCACCGCGAGGCGCGCGAGGATCTCGAGGCGCTGCTCGGACGATGGGAGTCGCTCTTCGAACAGGTGTCAGACACCAAGGGTGTCTGACACCAGCGTCCGGATCGACGACTCCGTGATCGGGTCGAGGACGAGGATCGCCTCGTCCGCGCCCGCATCGCTCAGTGCGCGCAGGTGACCGGAGAGCTCCGCAGCCTGCACCGCCTCGACGTCGCGCGGGCGCTCGCCCGCGGGCTCGACCTCGACGAGCACGCACGCGCTGCGTTCGATCTGCGCCGGGTCGCGGCCGGCGCGCACCGCTGCGGCCGTGATCTCCTCGTTGTGGCGCGCGAATCCCTCGGGGGTGTTGCCGTAGTGCACGTACCAGGTGTTCCACGCGTCGACGTGCGGCAAGGCGATCGAGAGCATCCGCGGGGCGTTCGCGCCGATCATCAGCTTCGGCCGCCGGAACGGCGTCGGCAGCAGCGCTGCGTCCCGGACGGTGTGGAAGCGGCCCTCGAACGTCACGTACTCGCCGGCCAGCAGCCGCCGCACGATCGTGAACGCCTCCTCGAACCGCGACACGTGGTGGTCGAACGGCAGGCCGAAGGCCCGGAACTCCTCCTGGTTCCAGCCGGCTCCGAGTGCGGCGACGAACCGGCCGCCGCTCAGCTCGTCGATCGCGGCTGCCTGCCGCGCCAGGATCCCGGGCGGATGGAACGCAGTGCATGCCACGAGCGGGCCGAGCTCGACGCGCTCGGTGATGCCGGCGAGCCACGCGAGCGTCGTCCAGCAGTCCCACGGCCCGCGCTCGGGGCGGCCGTCGCCGCGATAGAGCAGGTGGTCGCCGACCCAGAGCGAGTCGAAGCCGCACTCCTCGGCGGCGCGCGCCATGCCCGCGAGCTCGTCGCGGCGGACGACCCGCTCCACCTCCGGCAGCTGGAGCCCGACCCTGATCGTCACGCCGCCCAGAACGCTTCGAACGCGGGCGGGTCCGCAGGGATCGCGGTGATCCGCTGCCAGACCCCGTGCTCGTGGTCGATCACGAGCACCTGGTCGATGTCGAGCTCGCGGCCGAGCCGCGTGCCCTGCGCCCGGTAGACGGCGACGGCGTGCTCGTCGTCGGCGAGCGACCAGCGCAGCGTGCTGAGATAGGTGCCGCCGGTCAGCCGCCGCGTTTCGCGGAAGAGGTCGAAGATCCGTGCCCGCCCGGTGTACTCCTGGGCGACGGGCACGTTCCCGTTCACGGTCCAGACGGCGTCGGGCGCGATCACCTCGAAGAGGGCCCGCGGGTCGCCGCCGCCGAAGGCAGCGAAGACGCGGTCGATCCCCTCGAGAGCCTCAGCGTTCAAGCGGAGCGAGGGTCAGCCCGTAGGCCTCGAGCTGGGAGTGGTAGAGCTCGGCGAGCTCGCGGTGGCCGGACCAGACGATCGCCTGGCCCGTGGTGTGGATCTTGTTCGCGAGCGCCATCCCCCTGTCGTAGTCGATGCCCGGAATCGTCTGCGCCAGCGCGAACGCCACTCCCTCGAACGTGTTGTGGTCGTCGTTTCGAACGATCACACGCCACGCGTCGCCGACACCGGACCCGCTCGACCGGCGGGGCCTCGTCCTGGGAGGGGTGATCGTCTGCGTCATTCCGCACCGAGCGTAGCGATCACTGCTTCCGCGATCACCTTCAGCGGCCGGCCGGAGACCTGGCTCGCCTTGCGGAGCCGAGCGAACGCCGCGTCCTCCGACAGTCCGTCCCGTTCCATCAGCAGGCCCTTCGCGCGCTCGATCGCCTTGCGCGCGGAGAGGGCGTCGGCGAGCGATTCGGCTTCCTCGCGCACCGCCGCGAGCTCTTCGTGGCGCGCGCGGGCGGTGGCGATCGCGGGAACGAGATCCTGCTCGCGGAACGGCTTCACGAGGTAGCCGAAGACGCCCGCCTCCACCGCGCGGCTGACGAGCTCCTCCTGGCCGTACGCGGTGAGCATCACGATCGGGATCGGCCGCTCCTGGAGCATCTGCTTGGCGGCCTCGATCCCGTCGAGCTTCGGCATCTTCACGTCCATGATCGCGAGCTCGGGCTCGTGCTCGCGGGCGAGCGCGACGGCCTCCTCGCCGTCCCGCGCCTCCGCCACGATCTCGTGCCCGCTCCGCTCCAGCAGGGTGCGCAGGTCGAGACGGATGATCGTCTCGTCCTCGGCGATCAGGATCCTCACGAGCAATAGAATCGCACGATGCTGCAGATCGACGACGAAGCCGTTGCCGCGCTCGCGCAGATCGGGACGATTCGCATCACGGCCGAGGAGGTCGAGGGTGAGGTCGAGATCTCGATCGAGGAGGCATCCGAGCCGAGCGACGGCGACGAGGTGGTCGAGCGCGGCGACGTTCGCGTGTACCTCGATCCGGCCGCGGCCGAGGTGCTCGACGACCAGGTGCTCGGCGTGCACGCCCACGGCGACCACTTCCACTTCTCGTTCGAGGACCAGCCCGCGTAAGCCCAGCGCGTGTCCGCACGGACACTTCGGCGTCACATTCACGTCACGCCACCTCTCCCGCCCGGCCGTGTCTCGCTCAGACAAGACCGGTGGCAGCCACCCGAACGAAGTGAACGCGGAAGTGGAGTGAGAGTGGGACTCTTCGTCCACCGGTGCCAGCACGCGGGAGCCTTGGTCGTACGCTTGGGACGCCTGCCCGCAGCCGGCCGCGGCGGTGTGGTGGAAGGGACTGGTCGCGAATCGCGGTGGCGTGACTCGCTGTCGAGCGGCCGCGGCCGGCTCCGGCTCGACCGTTGCCCCTAAACCGGGAACACGACCTCCGCGCGGGTGCCGCCGACCGAGCTGAGATCCAGCGTCCCGCGCAGCTCGTCGCGCACGAGCGCCTGGACGATCGAGAGCCCCGTCCCCGCGACGACCGCACCGACGCCCGAGCCGTCGTCCGCGATCGCGAGGACGACCTCGCCGTCCCGCCGCGCGAGCTCGACTCGAACACGGTCGCCGCCGTGCTCGAGCGCGTTCTGCAGCAGCTCGGAGAAGACCAGTGCGAGCGCCGTCGCGCGGGCACTCGGCAGCGAGACCGGCTCGAGCTCCGCCGACACGTCCTTGCCGCCGCCGACCCCCTGGACGAGCATCGCCCGCAGGCGGTCGATCAGATCGGCGAGCTCGACATCCTCGTCGCGCCGCTCGGTGAGCAGCTCGTGCACGGCGGCAATCGCCAGGATGCGGTTCACCGAGTGCTCGAGCGCCTCGCGCGGATCGATCGCGTCCGACGACCGTGCCTGCAGGCGCAGCAGTGACGCGACCGTCTGCAGGTTGTTCTTGACCCGATGGTGGATCTCTTGCGCGAGCACCCCTCGCAGCACCGCCCGGCCGTGCTCGAGGGCGACCGCCGCGTGCGTCGCGATCGACGCGAGCAGCTCGCGGTCGGGATCGGTGAACGCACGGTCGCGATCCGCGACCAGCTCGCCGATCTGACGTCCGCGCCAGCGCAGCGGCTGGCGGATCGCATGGGTCGACGCGACGCCCTCCGGCCAGGCGATCCGGCCGTCGTCCAGCACGAGCGCTGCCCCCGTCGCCTCGAGCGCGTCCATCGTCGTCTTGACGATCGCCTCGAGCGACTCCTCGAGGTAGAGCGAGTCGGAGACGGCCTCCGAGATCCGGGCCAGCGCCTCGAGCTCGTGCACGCGGCGCTGCGCCTCCGAGTAGAGCTTCGCGTGCTCGATCGACTGTGCGACCTGGGCGGCGATCGCGAGCAGCAGGTCGACCTCGTCGGCAGAGAACGCCCGCGGCTCGCGGGTGCGGACGTTCAACGCGCCCTCGAGCGTTCCGTCGCGGGTGAGGATCGGCACCGCGAGGATCGACTCGTATTCGTCCTCCGGCAGGTTCGGGAAGTTCTTGAAGCGTGGATCGAGGTGCGCCTGCGACTCGAGCATCACCGCCGCGCGCGCGGCCGCCGCAGATCCGGTGATCCCCTCGCCGGGGCGCATGCGCGGGCGGCGGGACATCTCGTCGATCGCGGTGCCGTGCGTCGCGCGCAGGACGAGCTCGTCGGCCCGCTCGTCGTACAGGTAGACGAAGCAGGCGTCCGCGACGAGCGCCATCGCCACCTTCGAGGCGACGAGGCCCATCACCTCCTGGAGGTCGAGAGTCGAGTTGACGGCCTCGATCGTCTCGGTCAGCAGGCGCAGATGACGCTCGCGGGTGTCCATCCGTGGCGAAGCGTACGCTCGCCCCGTGACCACGGTTCAGTGGCTGCTGATGCTGCACATCTCGGCAGCGTTCTTCTTCGTAGGCGGGTCGGTTGCAGCGGCGATTCTCAACACGCTCGCGGTCCGCGCGAAACGGCCGAGCGAGGCGGCGGCCCTGCTGCGCCTCGTCCGCATCACGCTCCCGATCATCGGCCTCGGCGTCGCCGGCACGCTCATCTTCGGCATCTGGCTCTGGCACGAGCTGGACTTCCCGCTCGATGCCTGGTGGATCTGGGCGTCGCTCGTCCTCTGGCTGATCGCCAACGCGCTGGGGGGCATCGGCGGCCGCCACCAGGAGCGCTCCCGCAAGCTGGCCGAGCAGCTCGCGGCCGCGGGCGACACGTCCACCGACGAGCTGCGCGCGCTGCTCCGCGACCCGAAGGGGAACGCAATCTCCTGGCTCGCGGGGCTCGCGACCCTCGGCATCCTCGTCCTGATGATCTGGAAGCCGGGCGCGTAGTGCTGCTCGCCTACAGCCGCCCCTTCTGGCCCCTCTTCCTGCACGTGCTCGGGGCGATGACCCTCTTCGGCGCCGTCCTCGCCGCGGTGATCCTCTCCGGCGCCGCCTGGCGCACGCCCGACCGCACCTTCCTGCACAAGGCGACCTTCTGGGCGCTCGTCTCCGGGATCCCCGACTACATCGTGCTCCGGGTGGGGGCGCAGTGGATCTACTCCAAGGAGGGGTTCAGCGGCAAGAACGACCCCACCTGGATCGGGATCGGCTTCGGCGTCTCGGACGCGGGGCTCCTGCTCCTCCTCGCCGCGATCGGCTGCGCCTACTGGTGGACCCGCAGCGGCCGGCCGCTCGCCGGCCGGATCGTGGCCGGGATCTCCTCCCTCTACCTCGTGCTGCTCGCCGTCGCCTGGCTCGCGATGTCCGGGAAATGGGGCTAACAAAACGTTTACCCCAAGGGGGGGAAACTCCTCGCAAACGGGGAATAGGTTCACCGCAGTGAGCGCCCTCGCCATCGACCTCCGCGGCACAGCCGGTTTCCTCGTGGCAGATGCCAAGGGACGGGTGGTCGGAACGGTCGAGTGCCCGATGTACGGCACGAGCCCCGAGACACCCGATGCGCTCTCGGTGCGCTCGGGCTGGCTCGCGAGGCGGCGCCGGCTGGTGCCCGCCGAGTCGATCGAGCAGATCGACGGCGGCTCCAAGGTGATCGGCCTGCGCGTCGAGCGCGAGTCGATCAGGACGTTTCTCTGAGAACGGCAGGTGTCTGACACCCGGAGGTGTCAGACACCATTCGCTTCCGCCTACAGCACCCCGAGGTAGCGGTCGAGCTCCCACTGCGTCAGCTGGACGCGGTACTCGTCCCACTCCTTGCGCTTCAGCTTGACGTAGGCCGAGAAGATGTGGTCCCCGAACGCACGCCGCATCAGGTCGGACGCGGCGAACTCGTCGATCGCCTCGCCGAGCGTCTCCGGCAGCGAGACGATGCCCTGGTCACGCCGCTCCTCGGCGGTCAGGTGGTAGAGGTTCGTCTCCATCGGCGCCTCGAGCTCGTACCCCCGCTCGATCCCCTCCAGCCCCGCGTGCAGGAGCGCCGCGAAGGTGAGGTACGGGTTGCACGCCGGATCGGGACAGCGGATCTCGGCGCGCGTCGCCTGCTCCGAGCCCGGCTTGTAGAGCGGGATCCGGATCAGCGCCGACCGGTTGCGCTGCGACCACGCGACGTAGACCGGTGCCTCGAACCCCGGCACGAGCCGCTTGTACGAATTGACCCACTGCGCGAAGACGCCGGACAGCTCCCGCGCGTGGCGCAGGAGGCCCGCGATGAACTGCTTCCCGGTGACCGAGAGGTTGTACTGGTCGCTCCCCTCGAAGAACTGGTTGCGGCCGTCCTTGAAGAGGGACATGTGGGTGTGCATGCCCGAGCCGTTCTCCCCGAAGAGCGGCTTCGGCATGAACGTCGCGTACACCCCGTGCTTCGCCGCGACCTCCTTCACGATCAGCCGGTAGGTGATCGTCTGGTCGGCCATGTCGAGCGCCGAGGAGTACCGCATGTCGATCTCGTGCTGTGACGGCGCCACCTCGTGGTGGTGGTACTCGATCCCGATCCCCATCGACTCGAGCGCGCGGATCGTCTCGTTGCGCAGCTCCGTTGCGGCGTCGAGCGCGGTCATCGCGAAGTAGCCGCCCTCGTCGAGCGTCTCCGTGCCGGTCTTGTCCTTGAACAGGAAGTACTCGAGCTCGGGGCCGATGTTGAACGTGTCGAAGCCCATCGACTCCATCCGGTCGAGCGCGCGCCGCATCACGTAGCGGGGGTCGCCCTCGTACGGCTCGCCGTCGGGCTTGACGACGTCGCAGATCAGACGGCCGACCTTGGCCTCGCCCTCGCGGGTCGGCATCAGGCGCCACGTGGCGGGATCGGGGATCGCGACCATGTCGGACTCCTCGATCGCGTTGAAGCCGGTGATCGACGACCCGTCGAAGCCCATCCCGTCGTTCAGCGCGCCCTCGATCTCGGACGGCGTGATCGCGAAGCTCTTGAGGTGGCCCTCGATGTCCGTGAACCAGAAGAGGACGTACTCGACGCCCTCCTTGGCCACCGCATCGAGCACGGCCTTCCGGGCCTTCGGGTCGGAGGTCGCCCGGTCCTTGCTCTCGATCATTGCCATTCCGCCAGCTCCTCTCGGGGAGAGAACAAAAGAAGCTCCAGTCGTATCACCCCGGCAGCGGCCCCTGGAAGGTGATCACCTTCGACGTGTCGACGTAGCCGAGGGTGCGGTTCAACCCCTGCATGGCCTCGTTGCCCTTCTGCGTCCAGGTGACGAGCCGCTCGACACCCGCCCCGGCGGCCCACTCGAGCTGCGACTGCTTGAGCGCCCGCGCGATGCCGCGGCCCCGCCGGCCGCGGCGCACGACCGTCAGGCCGTGCTCGGCGGTCGCCGGTCCGTCCGCGTGCTCGACCAGGCCGGCGTACCCGACGATGTCCGGGCCTTCGAGAGCGGCGAACGAGCCTTCCGGCCGGGTGGCCTCGTCCCGCAGCCACGTCTCGAGCCCGTAGGTCACCTCGCCCGGCAGCGGCATGTCGGCGTACCCCTCGAGTGCGACCGGCCAGGCCACGCGCAGCAGCTCTTCCCGGTGCTCGCCGAGCGCGACCACCTCGAGCCCGTCCGGAACGTCGGGGGCCTGCTCGGCGCCGATCTCGCGCTGCTGCTCGAGCTGATAGTCGACGCCGGCCAGTCCGTGCGACTCGGCGAACGTGACCGAGTGCGGCTCGTCGGCGTAGACGAACGCGTTGACGCCGGTCAGGCCCAGCTCCCGTGCGTGCGCCGAGAGAGCCTGCACGAGTGCCGAACCGACGCCACGTCGGCGGTGCTCGGGCAGGACGCGCGCCGCAATGAACGCCCGGCCGCCGAAGTTCGACCGGGCGCCGATCCCGCAGCCTGCGACCACGCCGTCGAGCTCCGCCAGCAGGAGCAGCCGGTCGGGCTCGTCGGCGCGCCGCAGCTGCTCCGCGGTGACGGGCTCGTTCGGGACGATCCGGCTCTTGAGTCTCGCCCAGGTGTCGAGCTCCGCACCCTCGACGACGCGGAGCTCGATCATCCCGACCGCTTGAGCTTCCCCTGCTTTTTGGCGTACCGCTCGCCGGCCTTGAACACCATCAGGCCGATCGGGATCGAGAACACCCCGATCACGAGCAGCGGCCAGACATCGACCCAACGGAGGCCGGTGCCGAGGAGGATCGAGTGCCGGCAGCCGCGCAGCGCGTACGTCGCAGGGGAGAACTTTGCGATCCACTGCATCCACTCGGGCAGGACGCTGACCGGGTAGTAGACGCCCGACACGACGAGCATCAGCCCCTGAGCGACGAAGCCCAGCTGCGCTCCCTTCTCGGGAGAGATGAGCGGCAGGACCGCCGTCATCATCCCGACGCCGATGAACGACACCGAGGCGATCGCGAGCAGAGCAAGGGCGGCGCCGTAGTTCGCGAGCGGTACGTGGATGTGGATGAACGCGACGACGACGACAAAGATCGCCGCGGCCCTGATGAGACCGTAGATCACCGCGTAGACGCCCATGCCGATCAGGTGGACCGAACGCGAGATCGGCGCCATGAACGTGTATTCGATCGTTCCCTCCCAGCGCTCCCAGGCGACCGTCTCCGTCACGATCTCGAAGATGATCCCGAGGAACGCCCAGATGACGCCGCCGACGAGCAGCTGCGCGGCGAGCACGTTCTCCCGGACCGGGCCGAGCGCGACGCCGCGCGAGATGAACACGATCGTCAGCGTGTTTGCGATCGTCCAGACCAGGAACGCGAGGTCCCAGAGGAAGTACCGCCTGGTCAGGTACAGGTTGCGCTCGACGACCCCGTAGAGGCCGACGAGCTCGTTCCGCACGATCCTGCGGCGTGTGAAGGTCGTGTCGACGGCCGCCATTACGCAAACACCTCTCTCTCCTCGTCGTCTTCGGTCTTCTCGTCCTCGAACGTCCGGCCGGTGGCCGCGAAGAACGCCTCCTCGAGCGTCTCGACGCCGTGCCGGTCCTTGACGTCCTCGACCGGCTCGAGGAACAGGAGCTCGCCGCGGTCGAGCAGGCCGATCCGGTCGGCGAGCTCCTCGGCTTCCTTCATGTCGTGCGTGCAGAGCAGGATCGTCGAGTCGTGCGCGCGCCGGATCTCGCGGATGAACTCCTGGACCTCCTGCTTGGAGCGCGGGTCGAGGCCGGTCGTCGGCTCGTCCAGCAGCAGGAGCACCGGTGCCGTGAGCAGCGCCCGCGCCAGCGCGACCTTCTGCTGCATGCCGCGGGAGAGGTTCTCCATCGGCTCGCCGCGGCGCGCCGACGGGAAGCCGACCCGCTCGAGAATCGCCGGGATCTTGGCATGCGTCTCGCGCGGGCCCATCCCGTAGAACCGCGCTGCGTAGGCGAGATTCTCGGCCGGGCTCATCTTCTTGAAGAAGCTGGCCTCGACCGAGACGCGGTTGACGAGCCGCTGCACCTTGCGCGGCTCCTTGAACACGTCGTGGCCGAAGACGTGAGCCGTCCCACTGTCCGGCAGGAGCAGCGTCGAGAGCAGGCGCACGAGCGTCGACTTCCCCGAGCCGTTCTGACCGAGGATCGCGATGCACTCACCGCGCTCCATCGTCAGGCTGACGTCGCTCAGCGCGGCGCGACTGCGCCGGTGCACACCCTTGCGGCGGGTGAAGGCCTTCGAGAGATCACGTACGACGACTGCGGATGAAGAGGACAAGCCATGCTCCTTGGGATCGCGGGAGGAGAAGAACCGAACGAAGACGCACTGACGCCGCTAGAAGCGGCGGCGAGTGACGTCTGCGTTGGCGATCCCGGTCATGGCTCGCGGAAGGTTAGGCGAAGTCGCCCGTGTCCGCAAATCAAATGCCGTAATTCCAGCGATCAGCCGGCGCGGGCGCGGCAGGCCCGGATGATCGCCTGCGCCTCGGTGCGATTCCCGAACCCGCTCGTCTCGGTGTTGCCCTCCTCGAGGTCCTTGTAGACCTGGAAGAAGTGCTCGATCTCGTTCCGGAGCTGGGCGGGCACGTCGTGGATGTCCGACACGGCGCTCCACGACGGATCGTTGAGCGGCACGCAGATCAGCTTCTCGTCCGGCCCCTTCTCGTCGGCCATATGGAAGACGCCGACGGCACGGACCCGCATGCGGCAGCCGGGGAACGTCGGCTCGCCGACGAGCACGAGTGCGTCGAGTGGGTCGCCGTCCTCGGCGAGCGTGCCCTCGAAGAAGCCGTAGTCGGCCGGGTAGCTCATCGACGTGAAGAGCCGCCGGTCGAGCGTGATGCCGCCGAGCTCCTCGTCCCACTCGTACTTGTTCCGCGACCCGGAGGGGATCTCGACGAAGACGACGCCGTCCATGACGGTAAGACTATGACGATGCCGCACGATCACGGTCACGACCACAGCGTGGGGGCGGACACCGACGCCCGGCCCCTGGCCGTCGCGCTGGCCCTGATCCTCGCGTTCATGGCGGCCGAGGTGGTGCTCGGGATCGTCGCCGACTCGCTGGCCCTGCTGTCCGACGCCGCGCACATGCTCGTCGACGCCGTCGCGCTCGGGCTGAGCGTCTGGGCGGCCCGGCTCGCGCTCAGGCCGCCCGGGGGCCGGCTGACGTTCGGCTTTCGCCGGGCCGAGATCCTCTCGGCCCAGGTCAACGGCGCGACGCTGCTCGTGCTGGGCCTCCTGATCGTCGTCGAAGGGGTGCACCGCCTGATCGACCCGCCCGACGTTCGTGCGCCGATCGTGGTCGCGACCGCCGTCGTCGGGGCCATGGTCAACGTGGTCGCCCTCCGCCAGGTGGCACGCGCGAATCGCGCCAACCTGAACGTGGAGGGCAGCTACCGCCACCTCCTGACCGACCTTTACGCGTTCGCGGGCACCGCGCTGGCCGGACTCGTCGTCTGGACGACCGGCCTCGAGCGGGCAGACCCGATCGCGTCGCTCGCGGTCGCGGCATCGATGCTCGCTGCGGCGTGGCCGCTCCTGCGAGCGTCCGGACGGGTGCTGCTCGAGGCGGCGCCGGAGGGAATCGACCCGGACGAGGTCGGCGCGCTGCTCCGCGCGCACGCGGGGGTCACGGACGTCCACGACCTCCACGTCTGGGAGATCAGCTCGGGCTTCCCGGCGCTCTCGGCCCACGTCCTCGTCGAGCGGGGCGAGGACTGCCACCGGATCCGCCGCGAGCTCGAGCGCGAGCTCGGCGACCGGTACGCGATCGAGCACACGACGCTCCAGGTGGAGCACACCTCCGACCGCCTGCTCTCGATCGCACCCTTGCGAAGGAGCCGGGGGGACCGCTAGATTGCGGCTACGTGCAGCGCCGCAGACGGCGCGCGCGGAGGCAACGAGGCCTCGTCACTCCTTGGAGTGGCGGGGCCTTTTTTCGTTCTCGACCACAAAACGCGACCACGAAACGAGGAGTGAAGGGATGTCCAAGTACAAGCTCGAATACATCTGGCTCGACGGCTATGAGCCCGTCCCGAACCTCCGCAGCAAGACGAAGATCGTGGAGTTCGACGGCGAGCCCGTCCTGGAGGAGCTGCCGATCTGGAACTTCGACGGCAGCTCGACCCGCCAGGCGGAGGGCAGCAGCTCCGACTGCGTGCTCCAGCCCGTCGCGCTGTTCCCGGACCCGGCCCGCCGCAACGGCCTGCTCGTCATGTGCGAGGTGCTCCTGCCCGACGGGACGCCGCACCCGTCCAACAGCCGCGCGACGATCCCCGACGACCCGGGCACCTGGTTCGGGTTCGAACAGGAGTACTTCCTCTACCAGGACGGCGTGCCGCTCGGGTTCCCCCGCGAAGGCTTCCCCGCCCCGCAGGGCGAGTACTACACCGGTGTCGGCTACAAGAACGTCGGCGACGTCGCCCGGGAGATCGTCGACGCTCACATCGATCTCTGCCTGGAGGCGGGGATCAACCTCGAGGGCATCAACGCCGAGGTGGCCAAGGGCCAGTGGGAGTTCCAGATCTTCGGCAAGGGCTCGAAGCAGGCCGCCGACGAGGTCTGGCTCGCCCGGTACCTCCTGCTGCGGCTCTGCGAGCGCTATCGCGTCGACGTCAACTTCCACCCGAAGCCGCTCGGCATCGAGCATGACTGGAACGGCTCCGGGATGCACACGAACTTCTCGACCCGGTACCTCCGCGAGGTCGGCGGCGAGGAGTACTTCGAGGCCCTGATGACGGCCTTCGACGAGGTCAAGGACGACCACATCGCGGTCTACGGGCCGGACAACCACATGCGCCTGACGGGACTGCACGAGACGGCCGCCATGGACGAGTTCACGTTCGGCGTCGCGAACCGCGGTGCCTCGATCCGGATCCCGCACAGCTTCATCGGGAACGGCTACCGCGGCTACCTCGAGGATCGCCGCCCGAACTCGCTCGGCGACCCCTACCGGATCGCCGGACGGATCCTGCAGACGATCGAGACCGTGCCCACCGACAGCGTGGAGGCCGCCGGACGGCTCGCCGAGGAGGTGGCGGCCTGAGCCGCACGACCGAACCGGCGCCGCTGTGGTGCACGTGCGAAACGCCGTTGCCGGTGCACGTCGCAGAGCGCAAGGGAGCCGCCCGCAGCGTTTGCGCCCGTTGCGAACGGCCCCTGCGCCTGCAGCTCCGGGTCAGCTGAGCATCACGTGATCCGGAAGGTGACGGTCACATCGGCGGTGACGTCCTGGGTGCCGGGCTCGACCGGCGTGGCGTCGCTCTTGGCAGCGGCGGCAGCCTCGTAGACCGGCGCCGGGGCGGCCGCCGTCTGCTCGGTGACCGACGAGACCGGGCCGACCCCGAAGCCGCCGGCGCCGGCGAGCGCCGCGGCCTTGGCACGGGCGTCCTGGACGGCCTTGCCGAGCGCGTCGCGATAGAGCGCATCGCGGTCCGAGACGTCGAGGGCCGGGCCGCTGACATTGTTGGCCCCCGCCGCGACGGCCGCGTCGATCAACGCGCCGGCGCCGGCGATCTTCGTCTTGGCGGACACGGAGTTGTCGGCGACGTACCCGGTCACCTGGTTCTGGTCGTTCGTCTGCGGGTAGAGCGAGACCTGCTGGGTCTGCAGATCCGAGCCTCCGGCGGCCTTCAGGGCCGCGATCACGGAGGTCATCAGCTTCGCATTTTGGGACAGCGCGGCAGCCGCGGTCACGGCCTGTGTGTGCACGCCGGCGGAGACCGACGCCTCGTCGGGCACGACCGTGACGACGCCGTGTCCCGTCGTCGTGACCGTGTCGGCCGACGCGACGTCCCCGTGCGCCGCTTCCGGCCGGCCGACGCCGGCCAGGGCCGCAACGGCGAGGAGCGCGGCCGCGGCCAGTGTGAGTGTCAGCAATCGTCTCATGACCGTCCTACGCCGCCGCTCTGCTTTCCTGTCACACGTGCGCTACCGCTTCGTCGATTGCCGCTGGTCGCTCGAAGACCCGGAAGCCGGGCGCCGCGCCTACCTGGAGGGCCACATCCCGGGCGCCGCCTTCCTCGACGTCGAGCGGGATCTGTCGTCGGCGCCCGGGGCCGCCGGACGCCATCCGCTCCCCGGGCCCGCCGGGTTCGCAGCAGCGGCCGGGCGCGCGGGGATCGACGGCGGCACGTTCGTGATCGCCTACGGCTCGCTCGGCGGCGCGGCGCGGCTGTGGTGGCTGCTCCGGCACTTCGGGCACGACGACTGCGCCCTCCTAGACCTCGCTGCCTGGCGCGGGCCCCTTCGCGCGGGTGACGAGCTTCCCGAGCCCGCCGTCTTCTCCGCCGTCGAGCGCGCCGGCGACACGATCGAGCGGGAGGAGCTCGCCCACCGGCTCGAAGAGCTCGTGGTCGTCGATGCGCGGATCCCGGCCCGCTGGCGCGGCGAGCCGGGCCCCGTCGACCGGGTGCCCGGCCGGATCCCGGGCGCCGTCAACGCGCCGTGGAACGAGGAGAGCCGGCCGCTGCCCGACGGCGAGCTCGTCGCCTACTGCGGCTCGGGGGTCACGGCGTGCGTGACGCTCCACCGCCTCCACCTGGCCGGCCGCGCCGGCCGTCTCTACCCAGGGTCCTGGTCCGAGTGGGAGCAGCACCCGGAGCTGCCCGTCGAGCGCTCCTCCTAGGCGGCCGCCGTCGCGCTCGAGAACGGGCCGAGATACGGCTCCCAGCGCTGCGGGATCTTCGGCGTCGCCAGGCGGATGAACAGCACCGGGGCGGGCTGGCGCGGCCGTGCCGGGAGCTCCATCTGCACCTCGTGCGGCAGGCGGTTTCCCTTGCGCAGGTTGCACGGCGCGCACGACGTGACGACGTTCTCCCACGTCGAGTCGCCGCCCTTCGAGCGCGGGATGACGTGGTCGAGCGTCAACCGGCCGCCGGACGAGCCGCAGTACACGCACCGCCAGCCGTCACGGGCGAAGAGCGCGCGGCGGGAGATCTTGCGCTGGACGATGCGCGGGACCCGGACGTAGTGGACGAGGCGGATGACATGCGGCCACCGGAACGTGTCCGTGGCCGAGCGAAGTGGTCGGTCGAGCTCCTCCACCACCTCTGCCTTGCCCTTGAACACGAGTACGTGGGCGCGGCGCAGTGAGCACACGTTCAGCGGCTCGTAACTCGCATTGAGGACGAGTACTTGCTGCACCTTGCGGGCAATGTACCCAAGGACCCGGGGGTGCACGTGACGGCCTAGCGCCCCATGGCGCGTTCCACAGCCTCCTGCTCCTCGGGGGAGAGGGCGACCGAGGCGCGACCGCGCTCGAGCTCCTTCATGTAGATGCGCGCATAGTCGCGGCCCTGGATCGCGGTGACGATCAGGCCCGTCCGGGCCGAGTCGAGGAGCGCGAGCGACGCGGACTGGTGCCCCCCCGTGTCCTCGTAGGCGTCGTACCGCACGATCGACATGTTCGTGACCGTGCCGTCGATACGGCGGTCGACGCGGGCGAGGCCTGCAGCCACCTCGTCGACCGCGCGATGGAGGTCGTCGATCCGGCCCTGGAGCGAGACGGCGAAGTCGACGAGGTCCTTGCGCCCGCCGCCGATCAGGGACCGCTGGGCCTCCCGCACCCGCCGCACCTTGATCCAGGCCCACCAGGCGATCCCGATCCCGACCAGGCCGACGCCGATGCCCACGAGGGCGACGATCAGAGCAGTTGTCGCCGTGACGTGCACGACGCCGAGGCTAGCCGAGCGAGAAGATGACCGGGTAGCTGGCCTTGTTGTTCGTCGGGTCCGACTCCGACGGCACGCGCGCGACGTCGACGTGGACGAACGTCTTGCGGGCGAACGGCACCCCGCCGAGATCGGAGAACGAGAGGGTCACGTTCTGGCCGGGATTGATCACCTTGATCGTCTTCGTCCGCACGATCGGCGTCGGGGTCTTGTCGATCGTCAGCGTCACCTTGATCCCGACCTCCTGCGAATCGCCGCCGTCGTGGATCGTGACGGCGAACGCGAGGTCGGTGCTCGCGGTCACCGTGTTCTCGTTCGTCTCCGACAGCACCTGGCCGCCCGGGTTCGCCTTCGTGGAGACGATGTTCGTGCCGTGCGCACCCGTCGACGTGCCGCCGGTCGACGCGCCGCGGAGGCGTTGCAGCACGAGAGCCATCGAGTGCTCGGTGGTGAAGTCCTGGTCGGCGACGAAGTTCGAGTCGGGCGGAACGACGCCGCTGATGCCCTTGCTCTTCATCACGGCCGCGGACGGGATCCGGAAGAAGTCGTCCCAGACCACGTCGCTCGCCGACAGACGCTCGGCCTGGGCTGCGAGCGCCGCCGCGTCGTCCGACGACTTCGACGTCGTCGTGGTCGCGAACGCAGTCGCTAGCCCCGCGACGCCGCTCACGCGCAACTGCAGCGCCTGGACGATCGCGTGGTTCTCGTCGCGGAGCGGGCCGGGCGGGTTCAGGTTCTGCGCGGCGGCGACGTTCTGCCGCTCCTGCTCGGCGATCCCGGAGAGCTTCGCGGTCAGGCTCGCGACCTTCGTGCCGGGCGTCGTCAGCGCGTCCGCGACCGCGGCCCCGTCGGCCTCGGAGCTGTGGGCGATCGTCGAGACCTGCGACATGTAGTGCTGGTACCGGTCGTGCTTGGACGTCGCGGCGCACGACTGGATCACCAGCCCGAAGAACACGAGCACCACGACGAGGACGACGATCAGCCCCAGCAGGCGCAGGAGCGGCGTCAGCCCGCGTGGCGGCCCCGCCGGGCGGCGCATGCCGGTCCCGCGGCCGCCGCGGCGGGGCAGACGTACCCGACTCGACGGTGAAGCCTGCTCGGTCGTGGCCGCTTCGTCTTCGAAGAAGTCGAAGTCGATATCGTCGTCGCGGGGGTCCATGCGCAGGGCGAATCTACCGCGTTCGTTCGCTCCGCAAAGGAAATGTCCTGGCAGCACCGTAGAAACGAGGGTGTCTTCGGCTGCGCTCGAGCACGACCTCTTCCTCGGCCGCTACCGGCCGCTGCGGCCGCTGGGCGCCGGCGGGATGGGGCACGTCTGGCTCGCCCGGGACGAACGGAGCGGTCTCGACGTTGCACTGAAGATCGTCGCCCGCGAGGGCAAGTCGGGGCACCGGGCCGAACGCGAGGCTCGCGCGGCCGCCTCGCTGCGACATCCCCGCTGCCAGCGGATCGTCTCGCTGGCGCGGGACCAGTCCCACGTCTACATCACCTACGAGTACATCCCGGGCCGCACGCTCCGCGAGGCGATGCGTGCAGGCGAGCTCGACGACGGGGCGGCGCTCGAGGTCGCCGCGCAGATCTCGGAGGCGCTCGCGCACGCCCACGGCAAGGGGATCGTCCACCGCGACGTCAAGCCGTCGAACGTCCTCCTCGCCCAGCACCTCGACTCGGAACCGGACGAGGTCGACGTGCGGCTCCTCGACTTCGGCCTCGCCCAGATGGCCGAGTTCGACACGCTCACCGCGCTCGGCGACATCCCCGGCACGCTCGCCTACATCTCGCCCGAGCGCCTCCAGGGGCTGACGGCCACGACCGCCGCCGACGTGTGGGGTGTCGGCGTGCTCCTCTGGGAGGCGCTGGCGGGGGAGCACCCGTTCTGGGGCGGCGACATGGTCGAGACCTCGCGGCGCATCCAGCAGGGAGCAGATCCGCTCGCACGGCTGCGTCCCGACCTGCCCGAGCACGTGCTGGAGACGGTCGGGAATGCGCTGCTCGTCAACCCGCAGCGCCGTCCCACGGCCGAGCGGCTGGCCCACGAGCTCCGCTCGCTGCCGAAGCGCCGCCGCTCGAAGCACGGCGGCTCGACGCCGGCGGCTCCGACCCTGTCGCTCAGCGCCGTGGCGTCCGAGCGGGTCGTCCCCGCCGCGCTGACCGGCCTCGCCTCCGGCTGGATGGCGACCGCCCTTCCCTTCTATCCGGCCGGCTGGCCGGCCGGGATCGCCGCTCTGGGAGCGGCGCTCGGCTTCGCCGCGCCGCGCCTCGGTCTGCTCTATGCGCTCACGGTCGCGTTCTTCCCGCTCGCGAACATCTCCGTCGGCCTGGCGATCGTCTATGCCGCCGTCGCCGCCGTCTGGCTCGCTCTGAGCTGGCGGGATGCCCGGGCCGGCCTCCTGCTGGCCCTCGGGCCGCTGCTCGCACCCGTGGCCGCGCTCGCGCTGCTGCCGCTGGCCGCCCAGTTCGCCCGCGGCCGAGCGCGACGGGCGGCACAGGCGGGCTGTGGGCTGCTGCTCGCCGCCCTGATCGCCGGGCTCCACCGCGCATCCTTGCCGTTCGACGGTTCGGCTCCCCCGCTCGGCCTCGGGATCACCGGCTCGAGCCGGCCGGGGGCCGTCGCGCATTCGCTCTGGGCGCAGCTTGCGGCTCATCCCACCCTCGTCGGCGAAGCACTCGTCCTCGGCGCTGCGGCGGCGCTGCTCCCGCAGGCCCGGCGGCGCGGCCCATGGCCCGCTGCGATCTTCGGCGCCGCCCTGCTCGCAGGCACCGCGCTCCTCGCTCCCGCGGCGGCAATCCTCCCGCTGATCGCAGCCGCCTGGCTGACCGCCACGGCGCTGGCGTTCGAGCCCCGGACATAAACTCCCTGTCATCGGGGTAACGGCCCCGCCTCTCCATGTCAGTCCTGCGCAACATCGAATCCAAGCTCGAATCGCTCTTCGAGGGCGTCTTCGGCCGCGCATTTCGAACCAACGTGCAGCCGGTCGAACTCGCCCGCAAGCTCGTGAAGGAGATGGACGACCACCGCAACATCTCGGTGTCGCGCGTCTACGTGCCGAACGAGTACACGATCTACCTCTCGCCGGGCGACCGCGACCAGTTCGCGAGCTATCAGCAGCAGCTCCAGGACGAGCTCTCGGACTACCTGGCCGAGCACGCGCGGCGCGAGACCTATGCGCTCCTCTCGCCGCCGAAAGTCCTGTTCGAAACGGACGATGACCTCGACGTCGGCGTCTTCGGCATCGCCACGCGCCTGGTGCAGACGGGAGAGAAGGGGGAGGCGGCCGTCGACTCGGCGCCGGGAGCGACCATGCTCTACAAGCCCTCCGGCCCCGTCCTCCAGCCGACCGAGGCCGCCTCGGCAGTCGAGCTCGGCGTCCAGCGCGAGGTCGCCGTCCTCACCTGGGACGGCCGGCGCCACGAGGTTGCAAAGCAGCGCGTCGTGATCGGCCGCTCGAAGGACGCCGACGTGCAGGTCTCAGACCCGAACGTCTCTCGCCGGCACGCCGAGCTGCGTCAGGAGGGCTCCGCCTACTGGATCGTCGACCTCGACTCGACGAACGGCGTCGAGGTGCAGGGCAAGCGCGTGAAGCGGCTGAAGCTGGAAGACGGCACACGGTTCACGGTCGGCTCGACCGAGATCCAGTTCGCCCGGGAGCTGCAGTAGCGGTGCTTGCCTCGGCCCAGGTCGAGACGACCCTGCTCGCCCTGAAGATCGCGTTCCTCGTTCTCCTCTACCTGTTCATCTGGCGGATCGTCAGGTCCGCGGCCCGGGACCTGCGCCTGCCGCAGGAGTCGATGATCCTCGCGCCGCAGCAGGCCGCCGCAGCAGGCCTCCTGGCTCAGCCGTCGGCACGCGAGACGGGCCGGCTGGTCGTGCTGCAGAGCCCGGCGCTCGAAGCGGGCGGCCTGTTCACGCTGGATTCACATCCCCTGACGATCGGCCGCGGCGCGACCAACGACGTGTCGCTGCCGGAGGACGAGTACTCGTCGACCCGGCACGCGCGCCTCGAGCCGCGCCGCGACGGCGTCTGGATCGAGGACATCGGCTCGACCAACGGCACCTTCGTGAACGGGATCCGGCTGACCAGGGAGCGCAGGCTGGTCCCCGGCGACGTCGTCCGCATCGGCGAGACAGATCTGCGGTTCGAGCCATGAAGCTGGGGAATTACGCGGCCCGCACGGACCCGGGGCGGAAGCGGCGGGGGAACGAGGACTCCTACGTCAGCCGGCCGCCGCTCTTCGCGATTGCGGACGGAATGGGCGGCGCACGGGCGGGCGAGGTCGCGTCGGCGCTCGCAGCCGGCGCGCTCGAGGAGTCGAGTGCGGCCCGGGGCGGTGAGGCGTACGTCGTCGAGTTGATCCAGGAGGCGAACCGCCGCGTGCACGAGCGGGCCTCGACCGACGCGGAGACCTCCGGGATGGGAACGACGATCACCGTCGCCCTGATCGAGAACGACGGGACGGTGACGGTGGGTCACGTCGGCGATTCGCGCGCCTACCTGCTGCGCGGCGACCGCCTCGAACAGCTGACCGACGACCACTCGCTCGTCGCGGAGCTCGTCCGGCGTGGGGAGCTCTCGCCGCAGGCGGCGGAGGTCCATCCCCAACGGTCGGTGATCACCCGCGCGCTGGGCACCGATCCCGACGTCGACGTGGACGCGTTCTCCGTCGACGTGCAGTCCGGCGACATCTTCCTGATCTGCTCCGACGGGCTGTCGGACATGGTCGACGGCGAGCAGATCGAGGCGATCATGAACACGAACCGCAGCGATCTCGACGCCACCGCCAGGGCGCTCGTGCAGGCCGCGAACCGCGCCGGGGGCGAGGACAACATCACCGCGGTCCTCTTCGAGCTCGTGGAGGGCGACCCGTCGCCCGGCGAGCCGGACGAGCGGACGAAGGAGTATGTCGCGCCGTTCGACGACGAGGACACCCTGCACCCCGAAGACGGGGTCGTGCCGCCGCCGCCGGCCGGGGCGGACACGCCGGCGCCCCCCGACACCATGGTCGTGGCCGCCGCGGACCTCCAGGCGGCGATCGCGGCCCAGAGCCCCGAGCCACCGCAGGCAGGCATCGGCAGGCGCCTACTGGCCCTCGCCGTGATCGCGGCCCTGATCGCCGTGATCGTCGCGCTCGTCTGGTGGGGGCTCGCGCGCTGAGCCTCAGCTACCGCAACAGGGAGCTCGTCTACCTCGCGGTCGTCGGGGTCCTCACCGGCATCGGCTTCGCGTCGGTCTACATCGCGCGGCAGTCGCTCGTCAGCTGGGGCTCGCTCGGCTACGCCGTGTTCTTCTTCGCGCTCTACATCGCGGCGCACATCGTCACGCGCATCACCGTGCCCGACGCCGACCCGTACCTCCTGCCGATGGCCGGGCTCCTGACCGCGGTCGGGGTGACGGAGATCTACCGGCTCGGGGTCAGCGACGCGTTCAAGCAGGGCCTCTGGATCGTCGTCGGTGTCGTCCTGTTCGCCGTCGCGCTCGTCGGCCTGCGGCGCGACTACCGCATCCTCGAGCAGTACAAGTACCTCTTCGGGATCGGCGCGATCGCGCTGCTTTTCCTGCCGCGTGTGCCCGGCCTCGGCACAACGGTGAACGGCGCGAGGCTCTGGGTGCACGTCGGCGGGTTCACGTTCCAGCCGGGAGAGTTCTCCAAGATCTTCCTGATCGTCTTCCTGGCCGCCTACCTCCGCGAGAAGCGCGAGGTGCTGGCGCAGGCACGGCTCAAGGATGTCGGCCCGCTGCTCGTGATCTGGGGCGCGTGCATGCTCGTGCTCGTCTCGTCGAACGACCTCGGGTCCGGCCTCCTCTACTTCGGGATCTTCCTGGCGATGCTCTACATCGCAACCGCGCGCCTCACGTTCGTGATCGCAGGCGTCGCCCTCTTCCTCGCCGGCGGCTACGGCGCGTACGAGAAGATCCCGCACGTCCACGAGCGCGTGACGATCTGGCTGCATCCGTGGACGACGCAGCGGGTCTTCTGCCCGGCGACCGGCGGGCTCGCGCTCAGGCAGGACTGCGAGAGCTACCAGCTCGTGAAGTCGCTCTACTCGATCGGGAACGGCGGCTTCGCCGGGGCCGGCCTCGGCAAGGGGACCTTCGCCAGCACGGACGGCCACCAGCTGATCCCGTACATCAACAGCGACTTCATCTACTCGGCGCTCGCGCAGGAGCTCGGGCTCGTCGGCGCCGCGGCACTGCTCCTCGTGTTCATGCTCTTCGTCGCACGCGGGATGAAGATCGCGCTGCAGGCCGACGACGGGTTCTCGAAGCTCCTCTCCGCCGGGCTCACGTTCGGGTTCGCGCTCCAGACGTTCATCATCGTCGGCGGCGTGCTGAGGATCATCCCGCTGACCGGGATCACGCTGCCGTTCGTCTCGTACGGAGGCTCGTCCGTCGTCGCCAACTTCCTGCTGCTCGCCGGCTTGCTCCTCGTGTCGGACCGGGCGAACGCGAGCCGATGAACAAGCAGATCTCACGCGTGGCGATGGTCGCCCTCCTGCTGCTCTCGTCCCTGATCGTCGCCACCACGTACTGGCAGTCGTGGGAGGCGCCCACGCTCGCGGCGAAGCAGGACAACGCGATCCAGCGGGTGGCGCAGTTCCGTATCAAGCGCGGCCTGATCTACGCAGCCGGCGGCAAGCTGCTCCTGGCCGAGAACGTGCGGAAGAAAGGCGCCGGCGGCACCCTGTACTTCCGCCGCTACCCCACGAACGGCCTCGCCTCGCAGGTGGTCGGCTACTCGACGCAGGGCCGGTCGCGCGCCGGGATCGAGCGTCAGGAGAACGCGTACCTGACCGCCTCGAACGCCAATCTCGGGACGCTGTTCGACAAGCTCTCGGACCGGCTGAAGGGCACGACCGTGACGGGGAACAATCTCGTTCTCAACATCCGGCCGGGCGCGCAGCGGATCGCCGAGACGGCCTTGCAGGGGAAGTGCGGCGCTGCGGTCGTCCTCAATCCGAAGACGGGCCAGGTGTACGTGATGGCGTCGTCGCCCGGCTACAACCCGAACAAGATCGAGTCGTCGGCCGGCTACGCGAGCATCCTCCACTCGCCGAGCGCCTGCCCGGGGTCGGCGTCGCCGCTGTACAACCGCGCGACCCAGGGGCTCTACGCACCGGGCTCGACGTTCAAGACCATCACCGCCGCCGCCGCGCTCGAGTCCGGGAAGTACACCCCGACCTCGAGCTTCTACGACCCCGGCTACTGCACCGAGTACGGGGTGCAGATCCACAACGCCCTCGACCAGAACGGGCCCGAGCAGTTCGGCAATGTCGACCTGATCGAGGCCTACATCCACTCGATCAACGCGGTCTTCTGCGACCTCGGGATCAAGCTCGGAGCGAAGGCGATCCTCGACAAGGCGAAGCAATTCGGCTTCTACTCGACGCCGCCGATCGAGCTGCCGTCCAGCGAGGTCGCCGCGAGCGGGCTGTACAACTTCAAGAAGCACAAGCTGTACGACAACCCCGCGATCGTCGACCCGGGCCGCCTGGCGTTCGGCCAGGAGAACATGCTCGTGACGCCCCTCCAGATGGCTCTCGTCGCAGCCGGCGTCGCGAACAACGGCACGATCATGGCGCCGCACCTCGTCAGCCGCGTGACCTCCCCGAGCGGCGCCACGGTCGTGAAGGTCCATCCCGAGGTGTGGAAGCACGCGATCAAGCCTGCGACCGCCGCGGCGCTGAACGAGATGATGCAGGGCGTCGTCCAGTCGGGAACCGGCCAGGCGGCCCAGATCCCGGGTGTGAAGGTGGCGGGCAAGACCGGCACGGCGGAGACCGGCGAGCACAACGTCTACACGGCCTGGTTCATCTTCTTCGCTCCGGCCGACGACCCCCAGATCGCGGGCGCAGTGGCCGTGGAGCACCAGTTGAACGGCTTCGGCGGCGCGATCGCGGCCCCGATCGCCAAGGAGCTGATGCAGGCGATCCTGACCCCGACGTCGAAGCACTAAAGCCGGATTCGTATGACCTCGTCAGACACCATGATCGGCCGCACCTTCGACAAGCGCTATGTGATCAAGCGCAAGCTCGGCTCGGGCGGAATGGCGATCGTCTACCTCGCCGAGGACCAGGAGCTCGGGCGTCCGGTGGCGCTCAAGCTGCTCGACGACCGGCATGCCTCCGACGAGCAGTTCGTCGAGCGGTTCCGGCGCGAAGCGCAGAGCGCTGCGGGGCTCAACCATCCGAACATCGTCTCGATCTTCGACCGCGGCCACGCGGCCGGGACCTACTACATCGCGATGGAGTATCTCGACGGGCGGACGCTGAAGGAGCTGCTCGTGCGCAACGGGCCGACGCCCGTGCCGATCGCCATCGACTATGCGCGCCAGATCCTGGGCGCGCTCGCGTTCGCGCATCGCAACGGCATCGTCCACCGCGACATCAAGCCGCACAACATCATCGTCGGCAGCGACGGGCGCCTGAAAGTGACCGACTTCGGCATCGCCCGCTCCGGCGCCTCCCAGATGACCGAGGCGGGATCGATCGTCGGCACCGCGCAGTACCTCTCCCCCGAGCAGGCACGCGGTGCGCCCGTCGACCCGCGTTCCGATCTGTACTCGCTCGGGATCGTCCTCTACGAGATGCTGACGGGCTCGGTGCCGTTCACCGGCGACACGCCGGTCGAGATCGCGATGAAGCACCTCTCGCAGGTCCCCGAGCCGCCGTCGGCGCTGCGTCCCGACGTGCCGCACGACCTCGACGCCGTCGTGATGCGCTCGCTCGCCAAGGCGCCCGAGCAGCGGTATGACTCGGCCGAGGAGATGGACGCCGACCTGGCGCGCGTGGCGCGCGGCGTGTCCGTCTCGCGCGAGACGGAGGACGCGATGACGCAGGTGCTCTCGGGAGCGGGCATCGCGAGCGCCCAGACGATGGTGCAGCGTCCGCGGACCGCCGTCGCGCCCCCGCCGGTACCGCCGGTCTACCGCTCGCCCGGCTACTACGACTACGAGGAACCGCCCGGCCGGCGCTCGATCTGGCCCTGGGTGCTCGCGGTCGGCCTGATCCTCGCCGGCGCAGCCGGAGGCTGGTTCCTCTACACGAAGATCCAGGACCAGCTGAACAACAACAAGCCCGTCGCGGTGCCGGACGTGATGCTGATGGCGCGCTCCCTGGCGGTCGAGAAGATCCAGGAGGCCGGGCTGAACCCGGTTGTGATCACGGCGACGAGCGACACCGTCGCATCGGGCCAGGTCTCCGGCCAGAACCCGGGCGGCGGCTCGAAGGTGGGCAAGGGATCGACGATCGCGCTGACCGTCTCGAGCGGGAAGCCGCTGGTCCAGATCCCGAATGTCGTCGGCCTGGACGCCACGAGCGCGGTGGCCTCACTCGCCCAACTGGGCCTCAACCCCAAGATCACGCGCATCTACTCCGGCGCGCAGCAGGACACCGTCACGGCGCAGCAGCCGCATGCCGGCGACAAGGCCGTCAAGGGAACGGTCGTCCACATCAACGTCTCGCGCGGCGCGAAGCCGGTGACCGTGCCCGACGTGACCTCGCAGCCGTTCGCGAATGCCAAGTCGGCCCTCAACGGCCAGGGGTTCGTCGTCGGCCGCGTGGACATCCAGTCGGACCTGCCGCAGGGGACCGTCGTCGCCGAGGACCCGCCGGCCGGGACGTCGGTGCCGGCGGGCTCGAAGATCACCCTCTCCGTCTCCAAGGGGCCGGCCACGACCCAGGTGCCCGACGTGACCGGCCAGACGCAGGCCGCCGCGGAGGCGATCCTGACAGGCGCCGGACTGACCCCGGCCGTGATCTTCGACCAGGTGACCGACCCGAGCCAGGACGGGATCGTCCAGTCCACCGATCCGGCCCCCGGCTCGGACGCCAAGTCGGGCGAGGTGGTGACGATCCACGTCGGCCAGCTGCAGAGCGGAACGCCCGGCGGCACGACGACCACCACGACGCCGACGACGACGGGATGAGCCGCCGGATCGCCGTCATCCTCGGCGGCCGCTCGAGCGAGAACCCGATCTCGCTCGCCTCCGCCGCGAGTGTGATCACGGCCCTCGAAGAGAGCGGGAACGAGGTCGTCAGCGTGCAGATCGACCGCGAGGGCCGCTGGGAGCTCGGGGCCGGCACGAAGGCGCTGGAACGCGGCGACCGCCTGCCGGGCAAGGAGGTCGCGACCACCATCTCGGACGTCGACGTCGTGTTCCCGGTGCTGCACGGGCCGTTCGGGGAGGACGGGACGGTGCAGGGCCTGCTCGAGCTCGCCAACGTCCCCTACGTCGGAGCCGGCGTGCTCGGCTCCGCTCTCTGCATGGACAAGGACGTGTTCAAGGCGGTGCTGCGCGACCGCGGCGTCCCGGTGACCGAGAACATCACGCTGCGCCTCGGCGACGAGGCGCGCAACCCGTTCGACTATCCGGTGTTCGTGAAGCCGGCGCGGCTCGGCTCGAGCGTAGGGATCACCAAGGCCCACGACGAGGAGGAGCTCCGCCGCGGCGTCGCGCTGGCCTTCGAGCACGACGAGAAGGTGCTCGTCGAGCGCTTCGTCTCGGGAGTCGAGGTCGAGGTGGGCGTGCTCGGGAACCAGCGGCCGATCGCGTCGCTGCCGGGTGAGATCGTCGTCACGCACAACGAGTGGTACGACTACGAGGCGAAGTACGACGAAGGCGAGATGGACCTCGTCGTCCCGGCACGGCTCACCGACGACCAGATCGAACAGGCTCAGGAGCTCGCCGTCCGCGCGTTCGTCGCGACCGAATGCGAGGGAATGGCACGCGCCGACATGTTCGTGCGCGACGACGGCGAGGTGCTCGTCAACGAGCTCAACACGATCCCGGGCTTCACCGCGACCAGCGTGTATGCGCGGCTGTTCGAGGCGTCCGGCATCGGCTACGCGGAGCTCCTGCAACGGCTGGCCGACCTGGCGGTGGAGCGCTTCGAACGCCGCCGGCAGCTCCGCTTCTAGGTTGCCTCGACCTCGTTGATCTTGACCGATTCGCTCCCGGGCGGCAGGCTCGTGATCCAGATCAGGTAGTAGCGGTGCTTGCCCCCGCTGATCACGAACTGCGTCCCGTCCGAGACGATCTGGGACGAAGACACGCTGTACGGGAACGATCCTGCGAGGTCACCGGCGCGAATCACCGCCGTGAAGCCGGGCGTCGCGGTCGCGATCCCGAGCCGATGCAGCTGCACCGGGCTCTTCGCGTCGAGGACGAGCCCGACCCCGGGCTTGCCGATCTCGGCGAAGGTGGCGTGGTAGCGCTCGGTCTCCCAGTACGTGCGGCCGAGCCCGTCGGTCGCATAGTGCGCCTCGGCGTTGTGCTCCTGGCCCGGCGGACTGCCATAGGGGTCGTAGGCGGTGACCGCCGACAGCCGAACGGGCGCGCCGCCGCCGCCGCCGGAAGACGAGCGGTGGATCGAGAAGACACCGGTGCCGCTGTGCAGGGCGAGCGCGGCCACCACGGCGCCGATCGCGATCAGCGCCGCGATCACGAGCAGCAGCGGCCAGGGCGAGACGCCGCTCTTGCGGCGTCGGGCGGGCCGCCGGGCCGGCGCGATCACCTGAGTGGCGCCCTGCGCCTCGGCGAGGCAGGCCTCGAGCTCCCGGCGAAAGTCGGCCATGGTCGGGAACCGGTCGCGCGCGTCCTTGGCCATCGCCTGCTGAACGGCAGCCTCGAGACGCGGCGGCACCTCTGGCCGCCGGTCGCGAATCGACGGCGGCGGCTCGTTGATGTGGCGCATCGCGACGGCGACGAAGTTCTCACCGGGGAACGGAACCTCGCCCGTGAGCAGCTCGTAGAGAACGACACCGAGCGAGTAGACGTCCGTGTGCTCGTCCACACGATGGCCCTGCGCCTGCTCGGGCGCGATGTAGTCGGACGTCCCGAGCACGGTCCCGGTCTGCGTCATTCCGTGCTGCACGTCGAGCGACCGGGCGATGCCGAAGTCCGTCACCTTCGCCTGGCCGTCGCCGTTCAGCAGGACGTTCTGCGGCTTGACGTCGCGGTGGACGAGCCCCTGCTGGTGAGCGAACGCGAGTCCCTGCGAGATCTGGATCGCGAGCTCCACCGCCGTCGCAACCGGGACGGGGCCACGCCGGATGAGCTGCTTGAGGTTCTCGCCGTCGACGTACTCGAGGACGATGAACTGTCGGCCGTCGTGCTCCCCGCGATCGATCACCGTGACGATGTTCGGATGCGAAAGGGTGGCGACCGTCCGTGCCTCGTGGCGGAATCGCCCGACGTGCTCGGCGTCGTCGGTGTACTGCTGGTGCAGGACCTTCAGTGCGACCTTGCGATCGAGCAGCCGGTCGTGCGCCCGGTAGACGCTCGACATGCCGCCGCTGCCCACGAGCTCCTCGAGCTCGTAGCGGTCCGAGAGAACGCTGCCGATCATTCCGGGGTGACCCTACCCCCGGCCCGTTTGCCTAAAGCGCAGCTTCCAGAGCCGCTTCCCAGACGTCCAGCGCTTCCTCGAGCTCGGCGTCCGAGATCACGAGCGGGACGAGCACCCGGATGCAGTTGCCGGCCACGCCCGCCTTCAGGAGCAGCAGGCCGCGCGCGAGCGCCTCGTCGACGACCCGCGAGGCCAGGTCGGTCGCCGGGACCTTGTCGTCGTCCTGGACGAGCTCGATCGCGAGCATGCCGCCGAGGCCGCGGACGTCGCCGATCTGCGCCCAGCGGGCCTGCCACGACTCGAGCCGCGACCACATCAGCTCGCCGATCGCGGCCGACCGGTCGACGAGGGCCTCGTCCTCCATGACGTCCAGCACGGCGAGCGCCGCAGCGATCGCCACCGGGTTGCCGACATACGTCCCGCCCACGCCGCCCGCGAGCGGCGCGTCCATGATCTCCGCCCGGCCGAGCACGCCCGAGAGCGGCAGGCCCATGGCGATCGACTTCGCGACCGTGATCAGGTCCGGCTGGACGCCGAAGTGCTCGATCGCGAAGAACCGGCCCGTGCGCCCGAAGCCGCTCTGCACCTCGTCGCAGACGAGGACGATCCCGTGCTCGTCGCAGATCTCGCGCAGGCCCTCGACGAACTCCCGCGAGGCCGGAATGAATCCACCCTCGCCCTGGACGGGCTCGAAGACGATCGCGGCGACGTCCTCGGCCGCGACGAGCGTCGAGAACGCACGGCGCAGCGCGGCCAGGGCCTCACCGGCCGTCGGCCCACGGAAGGCGTTCGGGAACGGCACGCGGTAGACCTCGGGGGCGAACGGGCCGAGCCCCTGCTTGTACGGGTGGGTCTTCGACGTCAGCGCGAGCGACAGATAGGTGCGGCCGTGGAAGGCGCCCTCGAACCCGATCACGGCCTTCCGGCCCGTGAAGGCGCGCGCGAACTTGACCGCGTTCTCGACCGCCTCGGTGCCGGCGTTGAAGAAGGCGGCCTTGAGCGGGCCGCCGATCGGCGCCCGAGCGAGCAGGCGCTCGGCCAGGCTGGCGTAGTTCTCGTAGGGCACCACCGTGAAATCGGTGTGGCTGAAGTGCTCCAGCTGCTCCTGCGCCGCCTGGACGACGTGAGGATGCGAGTGGCCGACGTTGAGGCAGCCCACTCCGCCCGCGAAGTCGATGAAGGTGTTTCCGTCCAGATCCGTGATCGTCGCGCCCCGTGCGCTGCCGACCACGAGGGGGAAGGTGATCGCGAGCGGCGAGGCGACCGAGGCGGCGAGCCGGTCCAGGACCTCCCGCGAGCGGGGCCCCGGAACACCGGTCTGGAGGACGATGGTGCGCGTGGTGGCCATGGGCCGAGGGTAGCGGAGGGGACAGACGTCTGCATGGCTGAATAGTTAGGAGTCACGAGCCCCTCGAATGACCTACTTGGCTCATGGCGAGGCTTGTCGAAATCGCTCTACACTTCCCCCAGGTGCCTGCCCCCAGCCGGCCCATGTCGTAGCTCCATCCCCAAGACAAGAAGGGCAAAATTCTGATGCACAGCTCGCTCAAACGCATGTGGGCGCTGCTTGGCGTGGTCGCGGCGATCGGCGCCGTGGCCGCCACGTCCGCACTTGCGTCCCACAAGGCGGGACCGACGATCGTCATCTGGACCGATGCGAATCGCGCCGCCTCCGTCACCAAGGTCGCGAACGCCTGGGCCGCGAAGAACGGCGCGACGATCCAGGTCGTGACGAAGGACTTCGGCTCGATCGAGACGGCGCTCGGCACCGTCGCGGCCGCCGACGCTCCGGACGTCGTCGTGGCCGCACACGACTGGACCGGCCAGCTGGCCGCGAACGGTCTCGTGGAGCCGCTCTTCCCGAGCAAGACCGTCGCAGCGCAGTTCCCGGCATACACGCTCGACGCGTTCTCGTACGGCACCGCCGTCAAGAAGCTCTACGGCATTCCGGTGCAGGTCGAGAACATCGCCCTGCTCGTGAACACCAAGCTCGCCAAGGTCCCGACGACCTTCGCCCAGCTCGAGAGCGAGGCGCTCGCGGCCAAGAAGAAGAATCACCTGTCGTTCGGCATCTGCGTCCAGCAGGGCTCGGGCGGCGACGCGTACCACATGTACCCGTTCTTCTCGGGTCTCGGCGGCTACGTCTTCGGCACCAACAAGGCCGGGAACCTGAACCCGAAGGACGTCGGCGTCGCGAACCCGACGTTCATCAAGAACTCCAAGCTGATCGACAAGTGGAACAAGGAAGGCCTGATCAACTCGAAGACCGACTACTCCGTCTGTGACACGGCGTTCACCAAGTCGCAGACGCCGTTCTGGGTCACCGGCCCGTGGGCCGTCTCCGACATCCAGAAGGCGGGCGTGTCGTTCAGGGTCGTCCAGGTGCCTGCCATCGCCAAGCCGTCGGTGCCGTTCCTCGGCGTCAACGGGATGATGGTCACCAAGTTCGCAACGACGCACAACGTCGACGCGGCAGCGAAGGACCTCGTCGTGAACTACTTCTCGACGCCTTCCGCTCAGACGCAGCTCGCTGCTGCAGGCGGCCGCGCACCGGCGAACCTCAAGGCGAAGGCGATCGACCCGATCCTGGCCCAGTTCGGCAAGGCCAGCAAGGGCGGCGTCCCGATGCCGAACATCCCCCAGATGGCCGGTGTCTGGAACGATCTCGGCCAGGCGTGGGTCCGCTCGACGAAGGGCGCAGGCGCAATGCCGGCCGCGCGCTCCTTCAAGGGCGCTGCCCGCGCGATCTCGTACAAGATCGGCTAGCTCGACGTTCACCTCCGGAGCGGGCGCCTGGCGGCGCCCGCTCCGGACTTCTGCACCCCCGGCCCCGTGAGCACCGCGACCTCGCCCACAACCCCCGACGCCTCTCCACCCTTCCGCCCGGGACTGATCCCCCGGGGGATCGCGTTCTTCTCAGGCAGCGTCGGCTTCGCGATCAAGATCGCGCTCCTTTGCGCTTCGAACGCACTCGCTGTCTGGGCGATCTACGTCCTGATCACGCACAGCCGCTGGCCGGCGGCCGTCGTGCTGGCGGCGGCGACGCTTCTGATCGACCTGGTGTACCTCGCGCCGCGCCGCAAGACGCTGCCGTTGAAGTTCCTGATCCCGGGCACCGTCTTCCTGATCGGGTTCCAGATCATCCCGATCCTTTTCACGATCAACGTCGCCTTCTCGAACTACTCGACCGGTCACATCCTCACGCAGGGCCAGGCGATCGCAGCGATCAAGATCAACTCGCTGGAACCGCCCGCGAACGGCCGCCAGTACGACCTCGCTCCTGCGCGCGACTCGTCGGGGAACCTCGTGCTGATCATGCACGACGAGACTGGCGGCAAGGTGTATGTCGGCACGCCGAAGGGGCTGACCGAGCTGCCGAAAGGCGACGTCAAGCTCGCCGACACCGGCCAGCCGATTGCCGCCAAGGGCTACAAGCTGATCACCGGCGCAGAGCTCTTCACCCTCGACCAGCAGCTCCGCGAGTACAAGGTGCCGACGACCGGCGACGCGGCGATTCAGCCGCAGGGCACAGCAATTGCCGTCGAGCTCCAGCCCACCCTGCGCTACGACGCGAAACGCAACGTCTTCATCCGGATCACCGACGGCAAGGTGTTCCACGACAACGGGCTCGGTTCGTTCGTTTCCGGTCGCGAGGAGCTGGAGCCGGGCTGGAAAACGCATGTCGGCTTTCGCAACTTCAGTCAGATCATCCACAACCCGCTCGTGCGCAAGCCGTTTCTCACCATCTTCCTCTGGACGTTCGTCTTCGCGGCGTCGACGGTCTTCTTCTCCTTCGCGGTCGGGCTGTTCCTCGCGATCGCACTCGACAAGCGCGGCCTGCGCTTCCAGCGGCTCTACCGCTCCGTGCTCGTGATCCCCTGGGCGATCCCCGGCTTTCTCTCGCTGCTCGTGTGGGCGGGGCTCCTGAACGACGACTTCGGCGTTGTCAACAAGCTGCTCGGAATCCACGTGCCGTGGTTGTTCGGAGGCAACGTCTTCTCGTGGCTGCCGTTCATCAGCTGGCCGCGCATCGCGCTCATCCTCGTCAGCGTGTGGCTGACGACGCCCTACTTCTTCCTCGTCTCGATGGGCTCGCTGCAGTCGATCCCGGGCGAGCTCACGGAGGCCGCACGCGTCGACGGCGGCGGTGGCTGGCAGGTCTTCCGCCGCGTGACGCTGCCGCTGCTCCTCGTCGCCGTCGCGCCGCTGATGATCGCGTCGTTCGCGTTCAACTTCAACAACTTCAACAACGTGTACCTGCTGACCGGCGGTGGACCGTACAACGAAGCCTCCTCGATCGCGGGCAACACGGACATTCTGATCACCTACACCTACAAGCTGGCAATTGCCTCCGGAAAGGGATCCGACTATGGCCTGGCAAGTGCTGTCGCGATCATCATCTTCTTCCTCGTCGCCGGCATCTCGGCGATCTCGTTCTGGAAGACCAAATCACTGGAGAACGTGAGATGAGCACGACAGAATTGGCGCCGACGACCGCCCCGGTGGCGCAGGCCGCGGTCAAGCGGCCGCGCACGCGATTGAAATGGAAGGACACCTGGTGGCGGCATCTCGTCGGCGTGATCGCTGTCTGCGTGGCGCTCTTCCCCGTCGTCTACATCGTCTCGTCGGCGTTCAATGCCAACAACTCGCTGCAGAGCGCGCAGGTGATTCCCTCACAGGTGACGCTGCACAACTTTGGGAGCCTGCTGCACAACACCGTCAAGGGCAACACCGGCGCGAAGCAGGACGCACCGTATGTGGACTGGTTCCTCAACTCGATGCTGATCGCGCTGATGACCGCCATCGCGACGACAGTGCTCGGCGCGCTGGCAGCGTACGCGTTCAGCCGCTTCCGCTTCAGAGGCCGACGCGGCGGGATGCTGGGACTGCTGCTGATCCAGATGTTCCCGAGTTTCGTGGCGGTCGCCGCGATCTACCTGATCATCCTGAACGTCGGCGAGGTCTTCCCGCAGATCGGCCTCGACAAGCAGGCCGCGGTGGTGATCGTCTACCTCGGCGGGGCGCTCGGCGTACAAGCGTGGCTGATGAAGGGCTACTTCGACACGATCCCGACGGAGCTCGACGAGTCGGCGAAGGTCGACGGCGCCACCGCGGCGCAGATCTTCTGGGGCGTCGTGCTGCCGCTCGCCGCGCCGGTGCTCGCCGTCGTCGCGCTGATCTCGTTCATCTTCACGCTGAACGAGTTCGTGATCGCCTCCGCGATCCTCCAGACGACGAGCCACAAGACGCTGCCGATCGGCATGCAGCTGTTCATCAGCGGCTCCTACGACAAGGTCTGGGGGCCGTTCACGGCCGGTGCGCTGCTCGCGGCTCTCCCGGTGGCGGCGCTCTTCCTCTTCCTGCAGCCGTACATCGTCAGCGGCCTGACAGCAGGCTCCGTCAAGGGATGACATTGCAGGAGCAAGAGGTGGGCGCGCTCCTCGACCAGCCGCACCACGACGGCTCGGACCTGTACGTGCTCGAGCGGCCCGCGCGGCTCGGCGACGAGGCCGTGGTGCGTCTGCGCGTGCCGCGTGCCGCGGCCGTCGACCGCGTCGTCCTGCGCTACGAGCGCGACGGCGAGCCGCGCAACGCGGAAGCGTTCGCGGACGAGGAGACGCAGACCGACGTCTGGTGGCGCGCCTCGTTCCCGGTGGCGAACCCGATCTCGCGCTACCGCTTCCTGCTCTCGGGCGGGGATGTCGGCTACGCCTGGGTGAACGCGCTCGGAATGACGGCGCACGAGGTCGCCGATGCCGACGACTTCGCGATCGCGGTCGGCGACTGGGGGCCTGCGTGGCACCTCGAGTCGGTCGTCTACGAGATCTTCCCGGACCGCTTCGCCTCGTCCGGGCTCACGGCCGAGCGGCCCGGCTGGGCGGTCGCACGAGCCTGGGACGAGCGGCCCACCGGGCGCGGGCGGCCGACGCCGTTCGAGCTCTTCGGCGGCGACCTGCCCGGGATCGAGCGGCACCTCGACCACATCGCGTCGGTCGGAGCGAACCTGATCTACCTCACGCCGTTCTTCCCGGCCAGCTCCTCGCACCGCTACGACGCGACCACCTTCGCGCACGTCGATCCGCTGCTCGGCGGAGACGACGCGCTGCAGTCGCTCGCAGCCGCCGCGCACGCACGCGGGATCAGGATCGTCGGCGATCTGACCCTCAACCACACGGGCCACCGCCACGAATGGTTCCTGGCGGCGCAGGCGAGCCCGGCCGCGCCGGAACGCGCCTTCTACTACTTCGACGACTCCCTGCCGCACGGCTACGAGTCGTGGCTCGGCCATCCGACGCTGCCGAAGCTCGACTGGCGCAGCGAGGAGCTGCACGAGCGCTTCGGAGCGGTGCTCCGCCGCTACCTGGAGCTCGGCCTGGACGGCTGGCGGATCGACGTCGCGAACATGGTCGGCCGCTATCGCGACCTCGATCTGAACCGCGAGGTCTCGAAGTGGGCGCGCGGGCAGGTCGGCGACGGTCTGCTGATCGCCGAGCACGGGCACGACTTCCGCCCGGACCTCGGCGCACGCGGCTGGCACGGCGTCATGAACTACTCGGGGTTCCTGCGCCCGCTCTGGACATGGCTGATCCGGGACGATCCCGACCCCGAACAGCGGGAGCAGTTCTGGGGGATCCCCGTGGGCGTGCCGAGCCTCGACGGCGAGCCCTCCGTGGCGGCGCTGCAGCGGTTCCGGGCCGGGGTGCCGTGGGAATCCGTGATCCACTCGTGGAACCTGCTCGACAGCCACGACACGGCGCGCTTCCGGACGATCGCGGGCACGAGCGGGCGGCACCTGGTCGGCCTCGGGCTGCAGATGACGCTGCCGGGGGTGCCGATGCTCTTCGCCGGCGACGAGCTCGGGCTCGAGGGCGCCTGGGGCGAGGACGCACGGCGCACCATGCCCTGGGACGCGGAGGAGAGCTGGGACCGGGCGTTCCTCGAGGACGTGCGCACGCTCACCGCGCTGCGCCGCTCGAACAGCGCGCTCGCCCACGGTGGGATCCGCTACGTGCACGTGTCCGCCGACGCGATCGCCTTCGTGCGCGAAACGCGCGGCGAACAGCTGCTCGTGCTCGCATCGCGTGCCCCTCACGAGCCCGTCACGACCCCGTTCCGCTCCCTCGAAACGCTCTTCGGCGACGACGCCCTCAACGGCATCCTGCCCGCCGCCGGCCCCGCATTCCACATCTGGAGGATCTTGTGATCGCCCGAAAGGAAGTCACTCATGGCTGACGTCGCGTTCAACGACGTGGACAAGATCTACGACAACGGCGTGCAGGCCGTCTTCGGCCTCACACTCGACATCCACGACGCCGAGTTCCTGGTCCTCGTCGGACCATCGGGGTGCGGCAAGACGACCGCGCTGCGCATGGTCGCCGGGCTCGAGGACATCTCCGGAGGCACGGTCTCGATCGGCGGGCGCGTCGTCAACGAGGTCTCTCCGAAGGACCGCGACATCGCGATGGTCTTCCAGAACTACGCGCTGTACCCGCACCTGAGCGTCGGCGAGAACATCGCGTTCGGCCTGCGACTCCGCAAGGAGGCCAAGGACGTGATCAACGAGCGCGTCGCCTGGGCGGCGAAGCTGCTCGACCT
Organism: uncultured Thermoleophilia bacterium; assembly: GCA_963828655.1. Classification (GTDB taxonomy): domain Bacteria; phylum Actinomycetota; class Thermoleophilia; order Gaiellales; family Gaiellaceae; genus PALSA-600. The sequence goes on from CAWHFK010000008.1 coordinate 147,197, forward strand.
CGCGCCGTACCTCGACCGCAAGCCTAAAGAGCTCTCGGGCGGCCAGCGCCAGCGGGTCGCGATGGGACGCGCGATCGTGCGCAAGCCGCAGGTGTTCCTGATGGACGAGCCGCTCTCGAACCTCGACGCCAAGCTGCGCGTGCAGATGCGCGCCGACATCGCGCACCTCCAGAAGGAGCTGCAGACGACGACCGTCTACGTCACCCACGACCAGGTCGAGGCAATGACGATGGGCGACCGCGTCGCAGTGATGGCCAAGGGCATCCTGCAGCAGGTCGACGCGCCGCAGCGGCTGTACGACCGGCCGGAGAACCTGTTCGTCGCAGGGTTCATCGGCACCCCGCCGATGAACCTCCTCGAAGGGACTGCGATCGTCAACGGCGACGTCTCCGTCGATCTCGGCGGGAACGTGCTGCCGATCGCGCCGGAGGCGCTGCAGCAGTATCCGCGCCTCCGGGAGTACGGGGGCCGGCCGGTGATCGTCGGGCTGCGCGCGGGCGATCTGCACCCGGCACAGGGCCGGGACGACCTGCCGCAGATCCACGCCACGGTCGAGATCGTCGAGTCGCTCGGCGGCGAGTCGATGGCGTACTTCCGGGTCGACGCCAGGCACATCAAGAGCGAAGCGGCGGAAGAGGAAGACGTCCTGGCGGCCGGCGGCGAGCCGGAGGTGGTCGTCGGCTCGCGGCCGAACCTCGTCGCCTCGTTCCCGCCGCACGTGCACCTGAGGCTCCGCGACGAGGTGCCGATCGCGGTGGACACGCGGAACCTCCACTTCTTCGATGAAGCGTCCGGCGCTCCGCTTCGCTAGCGCAATCGCTCTCGCGATTGCGCTAGTCGGTGGCGCGGCAGCGAGCGGCGTCGGCGGGCCTCCGAGCGGTGCGGCTCTCGTCGCCCTCTCGCAGCTGCCGACGCAGAGCTCCCTCGCGTCGCAGCGGATCTACTTCGTCATGCCGGACCGGTACGCGAACGGCGACACGGCGAACGACACCGGCGGCCTGAGCGGCCCCACCGGCGTCACGGGCTTCGACCCGTCGAGCACCGGCTACTACCACGGCGGCGACCTGAAGGGGCTCACCGAGCATCTCCAGCGGATCAAGGATCTCGGGTTCACCGCGATCTGGGTGACGCCCGTCCTCAAGCAGGACCCCGTCGAGAACGGGACCGCCGCGTACCACGGCTACTGGGGCCTCGACTTCACGACGGTCGATCCGCACCTCGGCACCGACCAGGACTTCACGGACTTCGTCGGCTCCGCGCACGGGCTCGGCCTCAAGGTCTACCTCGACGTGGTCGTGAACCACACCGCCGACGTCGTGCAGTTGACGGGCGGCGGCACCTACAACGACGCGCCGTATCGCGACTGCCACGGCAAGCGCTTCAACCCGGCGAACTACGTCACGTCGAAGCACTTTCCGTGCCTCAAGGCGACCACCATGCCCGAGGTGCCGCTGCTCCTGAAAGCGGACAGCCACCTGAAGAAGCCGGAGTGGCTCAACGACCCGCTGAACTATCACGACCGCGGCGACATCGACTTCGGCTCGTGCAGCCAGCAGTGCTTCGAACAGGGCGACTTCTCCGGGCTCGACGACCTGTTCACCGAGAAGCCGAACGTGCTGAACGGCCTCGCCCAGATCTACGCGTCGTGGATCACCCGCTTCCACGTCGACGGGTTCCGCGTCGACACGGCGAAGCACGTGAACGCCACGTTCTTCAAGCTGTGGGTGCCGAAGATCCGTGCGGCTGCGCGCTCGGTCGGGATCGCAGACTTCCCCATCTTCGGCGAGGTGACGCTGAACGACACGGTCGACCTGTCCGCCTACGTTCGCAACCGCGGCCTGCCGCAGGTCCTCGACTTCCCGTTCCAGCAGGTCGCGACGGCATACGCCTCCGGCGCGACGGGTGCCAAGGGGCTCGGCTTCCGGCTTCAGGACGACGACTACTTCCGGCTGCCGAACGGCATCGATCCCGCTTTCACGACCTTCCTCGGCAACCACGACATGGGCCGGGGCGCACAGCAGATCCTCTCGCAGGCGCCCGGGCTCGCGGGCACCGCCCTCGTCCGGCACGTGCTCCTCGGATACGACCTGCTCTACCTGCTCCGCGGCGCCCCGACCATCCTGTACGGGGACGAGGTGGGGATGATCGGCTCGGGCGGCGACCAGGCTGCCCGCGAAGACATGTTCCCGACCCAGATCAGCGACTGGCAGACGGAGCAGCGGGCCGGCTCACCGCCGATCGGCAAGGGATCGTCGTTCGACGTCACGACCAACCCGATCGAGCTGGAGCTGAAGCAGCTCTCGGCGGTCCGCGATGCCTACCCCGCGCTGTCGACCGGGGCATCGATCGTGCGCCGCGCCGGTGACGCGGTGCTCGTCGTGTCGCGGATCGATTTCGCGACCGGCCGCGAGGTGGTGACGGCGTTCAACAACGGCGACTCGGCTGCGCACGTGACGGTCCCGGTCGCAACACCGGGCACGACCTGGCAGATCGCGTTCGGGAGCGGCACCGCCACGGAGACGAGCAGCTCGCTCTCGCTCACGATCCCGGCCGTGTCCGCGCTCGTGGCCGCGCCCGCAGCCGCTGTCCCGGCGTCGCCGCCCGGTGCCCCGAAGCTGAAGGAGTCGCCCGATCCGCTCACCTCCTACGACCTGCTCGCCGCGACCGTGCCGGGCGCGCCGGTGAGCGTCACCTTCGCACTGCGCCGCGCGGGCGGCGCGTGGCAGCGCCTGGCGATCGACGATGCGGCGCCGTACCGGGCCTTCGTCGATCCCACCCGCTACCCGAAGCACGAACGGCTCGACGCCGTCGCAGTGGCCCGGGCGCTCGACGGGAGCGTCTCAGTCTCGCCGGTCGTGCCGTTCGTCGCGAACGGGTGACCCGGGTTTCGCTAGCCTCGTCGCGGTCTTGAACACGATCGAACAGACGACGGACACCGCCGCGGCCTGGTGGGCGCGGGCCCACGGGGGCGACGACGTGCTGGTCGCGTACTTCAGCATGGAGTTCGGCGTCGACGTGCGCCTGCCGATCTACTCCGGTGGACTGGGCATCCTCGCCGGCGACCATCTGAAGGCCGCGGCGGAGCTCGGGCTGCCCCTGGTGGGCGTCGGGCTCCTCTATCGCGGCGGCTACTTCACCCAGGGGCTGAGCGGCGAGGGCCGGCAGACCGAGACGTACACGGCGATCGACCCGGCCGAGCTCGGCCTGCAGCGCGAGCCCGTCACCGTCGAGGTCGACCTGGCAGGGCAGACGGTGACGGCGGACGTGTGGCGCTACGACGTCGGAACGGGCCCGTCGACCACCGTTCCGCTCTACCTGCTCGACGTCGACCTGCTCACGGACGCCCTCTACTCGGGCGACCGCGAGCACCGGATCCGCCAGGAGCTGCTCCTCGGCGTCGGCGGGGTGCGGGCGCTCGCGGCGCTCGGCCTCGAGCCGACCGTCTTCCACGTCAACGAGGGTCACTCCGCATTCCTTGCAATCGAGCGTGCGCGGATCCTCGTCGACGGCGGGCTCTCGAGCAGCGAAGCGCTCGAGCACATCCGGCGGACGACGGTGTTCACGACTCACACTCCGGTGCCGGCGGGCAACGAGGTCTTCGGCGACGACCTCGTGCTGCGCTACGTCGGCGGGCTCGCAGCCGACGCCGGCATCTCGGGCGAGACCCTGCTCGGGCTCGGCCGCAGCAGCGGCACCGACGGCTTCGGCCTGACGCCCCTGGCCCTCCGGCTCTCCGCGTACGCGAACGGCGTCTCCGAGCTGCACGGACGGGTCGCGCGGGAGATGTGGGCGGGGCTCTGGCCCGGCGCCAAGACGCCGATCGGCCATGTCACGAACGGGGTGCACCTCGGCACGTGGCTCGCGCCGGAGCTCGACCAGCTCCTGCGCTCCGTCGGCGTTCGCCCGGAGGCACCGCCCGCCGAGGGCGGGTGGGAGGCCGTCCACGAGCTCGACGGCGAGGCGCTGTGGAGCGTGCACGCCGGGCGCAGGGACCGGCTCCTTCGCCTGAGCGGCGGCGACCCGGACCGGCTGACGATCGGGTTCGCGCGGCGCTTCGCAACCTACAAACGGGCCGGGCTCGTCTACTCGGACGTCGAGCGGCTGCTGGCACTGCCCGTCCAGCTCGTCGTCGCCGGCAAGGCCCATCCGCAGGACGCCCCCGGCAAGGACGTCATGCAGCACATCGTCGAGCTCTCCCGCGACCCGGCCGTCGCCGGACAGGTCGTGTTCCTCGAGAACTACAACATCGAGCTCGCCCAGGCGATCATCCCCGGCTGCGACATCTGGCTGAACACGCCGAGGAAGCCGTACGAGGCGTCGGGCACGAGCGGGATGAAGGCGGCCGTGAACGGCGTCCCCAACCTGTCCGTCCTCGACGGCTGGTGGGCGGAGGCGTACGACCCCTCGATCGGCTGGGCGCTCACGGGCGCCTCGGACGAAGCCGACGCCGCCGAGCTCTACCGGCTGCTCGAGGAGGTGGTCGTGCCGCTCTTCGCCGACCGCGCGGCCTGGACCGAGCTGATGAAGCGGTCGATCGCGCACCTCGCGCCGGTGTTCTCGATGCAGCGCGCAGTGATCGAGTACGCCGAGCGGTACTACCTGCCGGCGTCGCGCCCGCGGGCCGACAGGTAGCCGGGCTCGGCCGCTACGCCGACTGCGTCGGCTGCGGCGCGTCCTCCGCCGGTGATCCCAGGCGCTCGATCAGCTCCTGGACGTTCTTCAGCTCGCCCTCGAGATGCTCGCGGTAGGACTGAAGGCGCTCGACCCACTGCTCCCGGTTCGGGTAGCCGCGGCGGCCTCTGCCGTGATGGTGTCCTCTACACATGTACGCTCACCTCCTCTCTTCACTTTCGATAATAGTTATCCGATGGTAACAAAAGACCAGCAGCTCGTCGAGCTCCGCGAGTCGCTCCGGCGCGTGATGCGCGGCCTGTGGGGCCGCCGGCGGCCGACCGGCGAGCTGCTCGCGCTCGTCGATGGCGACCCGCCGCTCGGCCGGCGGCACGTGATGCTCCTCGCCCACGTCGGCACGGAAGGCGAGCAGACGGTCTCCGAGCTCGCCGCGGCGATCGGCCTCTCGCTGCCCGCGGTGAGCAAGCTGACCCGCGAGCTCGAGGAGCACCGGCTGATCGAACGGCGCGAGGATCCCGCCGACCGGCGGCGGACGGTGGTGCGCCTGAACCCGGCCACGGCCGCAGCGGTGCGAGGCTGGCTGGACCAGCGCAGCAAGCCGCTCGAGCGGGCGCTCGCGGAGCTCGACGCGGCCGAACGCGCGGCGTTCCTGAAGGGACTGCGCGCGCTCGGCGACGCACTGATGGAAGAATCAGGACGTGGTCCTCTCCGATCGCACCATCGAAAGGCTCATCGGCGAAGGTCGGATCGGCATCGACCCGTATGAGCCGTCGCTCCTGCAGCCGTCGAGCGTCGACGTTCGGGTCGACCGGTACTTCCGCGTCTTCCACAACGCGCGCTATCCGTTCATCGACGTGAAGCAGCCGCAGGAGGCTCTCACCGAGGCGGTCGAGATCGGGGACGACGACCCGTTCATCCTGCACCCGGGCGAGTTCGTGCTCGGCTCGACCCTCGAGCGCGTCAGCCTGCCCGACGACCTCGTGGCCCGCCTGGAGGGAAAGTCGTCGCTCGGCCGGCTGGGGCTCCTGATCCACTCGACCGCCGGGTTCATCGACCCGGGCTGGGACGGCCACGTGACGCTCGAGCTGTCGAACGTGGCGAACCTCCCGATCACGATCTACCACGCGATGAAGATCGGCCAGATCTCGTTCATGCAGATGACCGAACCGGCCGCCTCGCCCTACGGCAGCTCCTCGCTCGGCTCGAAGTACCAGGGCCAGCGCGGGCCGACGCCGTCGCGCTACTGGCAGAACTTCCAGTGACGATTCTCGTCACGGGGGCGAGCGGCTTCGTCGGCGCGCGGATCGTGCATGCGCTGCGCGCCCAGGGGCGCGACGTCCGGGCGCTCGTGCGCCGGCCCGAGCAGGCAGCGCACCTCCGCGCGCTCGGCATCGAGCTCGCGACCGGCGACATCACCGATCCGGCGAGCCTGCGCGCAGCCGTGGCGGGCTGCTCGCACGTCATCCATCTCGTCGCGATCATCCAGGGCAGCTCCGACGACTTCCAGCGCGTGATGACGCAGGGCACGAACGATCTAGTCGCAGCGGCGCAGGAGGCGGGCGTCGAACGCTTCGTGTTGATGAGCGCGCTCGGCACCGGGGCGCCGTCCGAGGGCACGGTTCCGTACTACGCCGCGAAGTGGGCCGAGGAGCAGGCGGTCGCCGGCTCGGGGCTCGAGCACGTGATCTTCCGCCCGAGCTTCATCTTCGGTCCGGGCGGCGGCGCGTTGCGGACGTTCGTGAAACAGGTTCGGTACTCGCCGGTCGTCACGGTGATCGGGCCCGGCCTGCAGCGCTCGCAGCCGATCTGGATCGACGACGTCGCGGAGTACTTCGCGCAGGCGATCGCCGCACCCGAGGCGTCGAACCGGATCTTCGAGATCGGCGGGCCGGACACGGTGGACTGGAACGGCCTCTACCGGACGATCGCCAGGGTGCTCGGCAAGCGCCGGCGCCTCGTGCACGTTCCCATCCTCCTCGCCCGGACCGGCGCCCAGCTGACCCAGTGGCTGCCGGGCGCACCGCTCCACGTCGACCAGGTGACAATGCTGCAGGGCGCCGACAACGTCGTCTCGAACAGCGATGCCGCCGACACCTTCCGACTCCAACTCGTTCCGCTCGAAGAGCAGATCCGCCGCTCCGTCTAGGCCGGCAGCGCGTGCAGGACGTAGGCGTCGACCGCAGCGTCCTTGCCCTTCACCCGCAGCCCCGCCCACTCCTCGACGACGGCTCCCGCGGGCAGTCGCGCGTAGGTCTCGGTGCCGATCAGGACTCCGCCGACGGGCGCCAGACGTTCGAGCCGAGCACCGGTGTTGACGGTGTCGCCGACCGAGGGATAGGCGACGTACCCGGGGCCGCCGATCTCCCGTACCACCACCCCGCCGGTGTTGACGCCGATGCGCATGCGGGGCCAGTCCGGATGCTGCTCGGCCAGGCGGGCAACCCTCCGCTGGAGCGCAAGGGCGGCGCACGCTGCCCGGCGCGCGTGATCGGGCTGGTCGCCCCGGCTGTTGAACATGGCCATCATGCCGTCGCCGACGAACTTCTCGACCTCCCCGCCGAACCGGCGGGCGATCAGCGGCGCCGCGATGCCCCAGTAGGCGTCGAGGACGGCCGCGACCCCGGCCGGCGTCGATCGCTCGGCGAAGCCGGTGAACCCGGCGAGATCGGCGAAGAGGACGCTCACATCCTGGTGGCGCTCGCGCGTCGTCGGCAGGTAGAGCCGCCGGAACCGCTCATCCCGCCACTCGCGGCGAGCCGCCAGTCCGACGAGCAGATAGGCCGCGACGATCAGGCCGTGCCACTCCCACCAGCTGGCGTGCCACTTGCGCTCGCCGGTGACGGCCACGCCGATCGTCGCCTCGGCAAGCAACGCGAAGCAGGCGACGACGGCGGCGGGGAGCAGGTTGCGATCGAGCCGGAAGATGCTCCAGTAGCGTCCTGCGCTGATCGCGTACGCAATCGCCCCGAGGACGGCGATCACGGTGAGAAAGTGGTTCGTCGCGGCTTCGCTGTCCGAGCCGCCGAGCGGCGGCAGCTTCGCGACCGTCCAGACGAACCACATCGCCATGGCGACCACCACGGCCAGTCGAAGGCGCGTCCGCCGGCGCATCAGCACGTCCGCGATCCCGGGACGCATGTCGACGAACGCCGAGCCCAGCGCAAAGACGCCGCCGACCAGGAGCCCGACGGGAATCGCGACCTGAAAGCCTGAATGCTCCTCCGAGAAGAGGATCGTCGGCGTCCCGATCGCGTGCAGCCAGAGGAAGCCGCCGGTCGCCATGAACGCCAGCGAGAGGAGCAGGACGCGAGCGTCCCCCCGCCGGTTGGCGGCCTCACCTGCGGCGTAGCCGAGGCCGAAGGCGATTGCCCCGACGACCCCGAAGACGATGAAGTGGAGCGGATAGTTCTCGATGTGCGGATCGAGCTGAGAGCGAAGCAGCAGCGAGACGAGCCCGACCAGGGGCAGCGCCGCGGCCACGAGCCCCATGGCGACGAGCGTGCCTCCGCTCGCCCGGCGAACCTCGGCGGGATGAAGTGAGCGCCACATTCAGAGCACTTCGCGCGGAGCCGGGCGATCGGATTTCGACGCTCGCCCGCAGAGGGAGCGCCCCGCCTTCTCGGTGGGACTGTCTTGAACCATCTCGCACCGGACGCTACGGCGGCGTCCTTTGCGCAGGCTTTGCAGCGCCTTAGCGAGCAGGCTCGAGAGAGACGAAGGGCCCCTTGCGGGGCCCTTCCGTCCGAATACCAGCTTGGACTTCGTAGAGGCGCTTCCGGCCGATAACGGCGGCGCGTTCACGCGAGTCCCCCACGCTGGCTAGGCGATTCCCCGTCAGGTCCCGGGGACACGCCTCTACGAGCTGGTACCTCCACTGCCCGTACTTGAAGTCTCCAACGCCGGACCACCTCCTTTCCGCGGTTAGCCGGAAATCTACCGCATCGGTCAGGACAGACGTCGGGCCCGCTCGGCCTCCACGGCCTCCCGCACCCAGCAGCCGGCCAGATGGTCGTTGACGACGCCGCAGGCCTGCATGGCCGCGTAGACCGTCGTCGGGCCGACGAACCGGAAGCCGGCCTTCTTCAGCCGCTTGGAGAGCGCGGTCGACTCGGCGGTCGAGCCGTGCCAGTCCTGCGGGCTCTGTGGGGCCTCGTGCCGTTCCGGCGCGGCCGCCCAGAAGAGCTCGTGCAGCGGCTCCGTCTCGCGCAGGGCGACGGTCGCCCGCGCGTTCGCGATCGTCGCCTCGATCTTGCCGCGGTGGCGGACGATCGAGGCGTCGGCGAGCAGGCGCACGACGTCGCGCCCGTCGAACGCCGCGACCCGGTCGGGATCGAAGCCCTCGAACGCCGCCCGGAAGCCTTCCCGCTTGCGCAGGATCGTCAGCCACGACAGCCCCGACTGGAAGCCCTCGAGACAGAGCCGCTCGTAGAGGCCGCGCTCGTCGCGGACCGGACGGCCCCACTCCTCGTCGTGGTAGGCGTTGTACCGCTCGTCGGCCGTATTCCAGCAGCGCTCTATGCGACTTCCACCTTGACGATCCCGTCCTCGACGCGAACCGGATAGGTCGCGACCGGCTCATAGGCGGGCAGGGAGAGCGGCGAGCCGGTCTCGAGGTCGAACGCCGAGCCGTGCCGCGGACAGATCACCCGGCACAGGTCCTGGTCCCATTCGCCCTCGCAGAGCGGTCCGTCGTCGTGCGAGCAGCGGTCCTCGAGCGCGTAGAGCCTGCCGTTGCAGTTGTAGACGCCGATGGACGTCCAGCCCAGCGTGACGATCTTGGCCGAGCCCGGGCCGAACTCCGCGAGCGGCGCGACGTCGATCGTCGCCACTAGTCGAACTGCAGGTCGTCGCCCAGGTTCTGCCACTCCGCCGGCAGGGGCGTCCCCTTGGCCTTGTGCAGGGCGACCTTGAGCACGCCGAGCCCGAGGATCGCGCACTTGAGGCGGATCGGCGTCAGGGGGATGCCGATCTCCTCGAGCAGCTCCTCCTTCGGGAGCGCCGCCACCTCGGTCGCCGTCCGTCCCTTGACGAGCTCCGTGAGCATCGACGTGGCCGCCTGGGAGATGGCGCAGCCGCGGCCGTCGAACCCGACCGCCTCGATCGTCTCGCCGTCCGCGCCGAATCGGACCGAGATCGTCACCTCGTCGCCGCAGAGCGGATTCTGCCCCTCGGCCTGCGCATCGGGATGCTCGATCAGCCCGTGACCGCGCGGCGACTTGTAGTGGTCGAGAATGACCTCCCGGTACATCTGCTCGAGCTCAGACACCGAACGTGTCCTTCACCTTGAGCAGGCCGGCGACCAGGCGGTCGACGTCCTCCTCGATCGAGTAGAGGTAGAAGCTCGCGCGCGTCGTCGCCGCGACGCCGAGTCGCGTCATCAGCGGCTGCGTGCAATGGTGGCCCGCGCGCACGGCGACGCCCTCCCAGTTGAGGATCTGCGCGACGTCGTGCGGATGCACGTTCTCGAGCTCGAAGCTGACGATCCCGGTGCGCCGGTCGGCAGGCGGGCCGAAGATGCGCACACCGGGGATCTCGGTGAGCCGGTCCATCGCGCCGGCGACGAGCTCGTGCTCGTGCGCCTCGATCGCCTCGAGACCGACCGCGGAGACGTAGTCGAGCGCGACGCCGAACCCGTAGGCCTCGGCGATCGCCGGCGTGCCCGCCTCGAACTTGTACGGCAGCTCGTTCCAGCTCGTGCGGTCGAGCGCGACCGAGCGGATCATCTCGCCGCCGAAGTTGAACGGCTGCATCTCCTCGAGCAGGTCGCGGCGGCCCCACAGCGCTCCGGCACCTGACGGGCCGCAGAGCTTGTGCGACGAGAACACGAGGAAGTCGCAGCCGAGCGCCTGCACGTCGATGTGCTTGTGAGGAGCCGCCTGGGCTGCGTCGACCACCATGATCGCCCCCTGCTCGTGCGCCCACGCCGCGAGCTTCTCGACCGGGTTGATCGTGCCGAGCGTGTTGGAGACGAGGTTGTTCGCGACCACCTTCACGTTGCCGCGCCGAGCGATCTCGTCGAGCGTGTCCAGTTGCAGCTCACCCTGGTCGTCGATCGGGATGTGCGCGAACTCGGCGCCCGTCTTCTTCGCCATGAACTGCCACGGCACGAAGTTCGCGTGGTGCTCGAGCTCGGTGATCACGACGACGTCGCCCGGCCCGAGGTTCTCGAGACCCCACGCGTAGGCGATCAGATTCAGCGCCTCGGTCGAGCTGCGCGTGAAGATCACCTCCCGGTTCGAGGGCGCATTGATGTACGCGCGGACCTTCTCGCGGGCGCCCTCGTACCCAGCCGTCGCCCGCTCGGCGAGCGTGTACACGCCGCGATGGACGTTGGCGTACGAGTGCTCGTAGAACTCCCGCATCGCGTCGAGCACCTGGCGCGGCTTCTGGGTCGACGAGGCCGAGTCGAGATAGGCGACCGGCAGGCCGTTGGTCAGCTCCTCGAAGACGGCGAAGTCGGCGCGCAGCTTCTGCGCATCGAGCCTTGGGGTGGTCACGGCCACCTGGGAAGAGTACCGGGGCAGGTTTGGCCGGCGAAGGTATCGTGGCCGGCCTGTGAGTGCTGAATACATCTACACGATGTACCGGGTCGACAAGTTCTACGGCGCCGACCGCCAGGTGCTGGCGAACATCTCCCTGTCGTTCTTCCCCGGCGCGAAGATCGGCGTGCTCGGCCCGAACGGCGCCGGCAAGTCGACGGTGCTGCGGATCATGGCCGGCAAGGAGGAGCCGTCCTCCGGCGTCGCCGAGCTGGCGCCGAACGCGAGCGTCGGCCTGCTCGAGCAGGAGCCCGAGCTCGACCCTGCGAAGACCGTCCGCGAGAACGTGGAGGACGGCGTGCGGGAGCTCCGGGACCTGCTCGATCGCTTCAACCAGATCTCGGCGCGGTTCTCGGAGCCCGACGCCGACTTCGACGCCTTGCTGGCCGAGCAGGCGAAGGTACAGGACCAGGTCGACCGGCGCGGCGCGTGGCAGCTCGAGGATCAGCTCGACCACGCCATGGACGCGCTGCGGCTGCCGGAGGGCGAACGGGACATCACCTCGCTCTCGGGCGGAGAACGGCGGCGGGTCGCGCTCTGCCGGCTGCTCCTGAGCGCGCCCGACCTCCTGCTGCTCGACGAGCCGACGAACCACCTCGATGCCGAGTCGGTGTTCTGGCTCGAGCGCTTCCTCGCCGAATACAAGGGAACGGTCGTCGCCGTCACCCATGACCGGTACTTCCTCGACAACGTGGCAGGCTGGATCCTCGAGCTCGATCGCGGCCGCGGGATCCCCTACGAAGGGAACTACTCGGGCTGGCTCGAGCAGAAGCAGGCGCGGCTGCAGGTCGAGGAGAAGCAGTCCTCGGCGCGCCAGCGGACGCTCGCCCGCGAGCTCGAGTGGGTCCGCCTCGCGCCGAAGGCGCGGCACGCGAAGTCGAAGGCGCGGCTCGGCGCCTACGAGAAGCTGCTGGCGGAGGAGGATTCCGTGCGCCTCGACAAGGTCGAGATCCACATCCCGCCCGGCCCCCGGCTCGGCGACGTCGTGATCGAGGCCAAGAGCGTCTCGAAGGGCTTCGGCGACCGGCTCCTGTTCGAGAACCTGGAGTTCTCGCTGCCGCCGGCCGGCATCGTCGGCGTGATCGGGCCGAACGGCGCCGGGAAGACGACGCTCTTCCGGATGATCGCGGGCGAGGAGACGCCGGATGCCGGAGAGCTGCGGATCGGCGACACGGTGCAGCTCGGTTACGTCGACCAGTCACGCGCGAGCCTCGACCCGAAGAGCACCGTGTGGAAGGAGATCTCGGGCGGGCAGGACGTCATCCTGCTCGGCAAGAAGGAGATCAACTCGCGGCAGTACACGTCGTGGTTCAACTTCCGCGGCGGCGACCAGCAGAAGCCGGTGGGCAAGCTCTCGGGCGGCGAGCGCAACCGCGTGCACCTCGCGAAGATGCTGAAGAGCGGCGGCAACGTCCTGCTCCTCGACGAGCCGACCAACGATCTCGACGTCGACACGCTGCGCGCACTCGAGGATGCGCTCCTCGACTTCGCGGGCTGCGCCGTCGTGATCACGCACGATCGCTGGTTCCTCGATCGCGTCGCAACGCACATCCTGGCCTTCGAGGGCGACAGCGAGGTGACCTGGTTCGAAGGCGACTGGGCCGAGTACGCGGACTGGGTGCGGGAGACACGCGGGCCCGAGGCGCTCGAGCCGCACCGGATCAAGTACAAGCCGCTCGTCCGGGCTTAGGATCGCGCGTTGCTGATCCACCGCCTGGACGACATCCAGCTGCGGGTGCTCGGCTGCCTGATCGAGAAGCAGCGGACGACGCCGGAGCAGTATCCGCTGACGCTGAACGCGCTCCGCATGGCGTGCAACCAGGCGACGAACCGCGAACCGGTGCTGGAGCTCGACGAGTCGCAGGTCCGCGGTGCGGCGCAGAGCCTGGGCACGCTCGGCTGGGCGCGGCTCGCGACCGGGCCGGGCTCGCGGACACCGAAGTACCGGCAGCTTTTCTCGGAGGCCCTCGACCTGCTCCCGTCCGAGGTGTCGATCCTCGGCGTGCTGATGCTCCGAGGCGCCCAGACGGTCGCGGAGCTGAAGGCCCGCACCGAGCGCCTCCACCACTTCGCCACCGCCGACGACGTCGCGTCGGTGCTCGCCCGGCTCGAGGAGAAGGAGCTCGTCCAGCTCCTGCCGCGCCGGCCCGGGCAGCGGGAGGAACGGTGGCTGCACCTCCTGGCCGCGGAACGCTCCGACGACAGCCGGGAGCCGGGGCCGCCGCCTGCCGGGGCGGCCACGCTCGACCAGCGGCTCGCGCAGATCGAGGCGCGGCTCGAGGCGCTCGAGCGGCGGCTCGACTAGAGACCGAAGGAGAGCCCGATCGAGAGCAGGCCGATCGCGACCACCGCCGCAACGGTGCCGGCGAGCGCGATCCGCTCACGGAGCGCAGGCGCGTACGGACGCGGGAGCACCCTGAACGCGAGCAGGACGAGAAAGCCCAGGACGAGCGGCAACAGCGCGGCGTTGAGGATCTCGACGTGGACGGCGAGCCCTACGAGCGAGTTGCTCCCGAGCACGAGCCCGGCGCCGACCGCGACGGCAACGGTGTAGATCGCATAGAAGAGGGGAGCCCGGCGCGGCGAGTCGTCGAGGCTCCGCGGGCGTTCGCAGGCCTCCGCGATCGCCCAGGCGAGCGCCGCCCGCGATGCCGGCGAACTCGGTCACGAGCGCACCGACCGCAGCCACGACGAGCGTGCCCACCGAGACGAGCACCCAGGGACGGCCGAACTGCTCGCCGATCAGCTGCGCATGTCCCTTGCCGGTCGTGATCCCGATGCGGACGGTCAGCTCCATCACGAGATACAGCACCGGCACGAGCAGCACCTGGAGGAACAACAGGCGGTAGCCCCAGACCGCGCCCGACTGCGCCGCCGTCACGACGCTCCCGGCGTCCGTGTCCGCCAGCATCACCATCAGGCCCGGCCCGAGCAGCCAGAGCCAGCGGTGTTGCCCGATCGTCCTCACGCTTCCAGCGTCGCGGCCGGGCGGCCCGGCCGCCTCCGGCGCAGCTACTGATCAGACCCGCAAGAACCCGCAGTGGGCGGGTGCTAGGCCTGCGGGATGCGGGCCTCGAGCGCGGCGCCGAGCGCCTGGCGCACCGGCTCCAGCTCGATGCGGTCGAGCACGTCCTGGAAGAAGCCGCGCACGATCAGGCGCTCGGCCTCGGCCCTGCTCAGGCCGCGCGCCATCAGGTAGAAGAGCTCCTCGCGGTTGATCCGGCCGAGGGTCGCGCCGTGGGTGCAGCGAACGTCGTTGGCCATGATCTCGAGGCCTGGGATCGAGTCGGCGTGCGCCTTGTCGGAGAGCAGCAGGTTGCGGTTCTCCTGGTAGGCGTTCGTCTTCTGCGCCTGCTCCTCGACGCGGATCATCCCGCGCCAGACCGCGCTCGCATTCTCGCGCAGCGCGCCCTTGAAGGCGAAGTCGCTCTCGGTGTTCGGCGCGATGTGCTCCTGGAACGTGTCGTAGTCGAGATGCTGGTCGCCGTCGGCGAAGTACGCGCCGGTGACCCGCGAGGTCGCACCGGGGCCGGCCAGGTCGTTCTCGATCCACACCTTGCCGCGCTTCGAGCCGAAGCCGCCGATCACCCAGTCGAGCTCGGAGTCGCGCTCGAGCCACGCCTTGTAGCGGCCGAAATGCCAGGTCTCGCGCGACAGGTTCTGCAGCGAGACGTACTCGATCTTCGCCGCCGGGTGGACGAACAGCTCGACGACGGCGTTCGTGTAGGCGACCGTATCGGGCTCGGCCGACGAGAGATCCTCGATCAGCGAGAAGCGAGCGCCCTCCTCGGCAATCACGACCATGCGCCAGAACAGCGTGCCGCCGCCCGAGGTCACCTGGACGTAGAGCGGCTGCTCGAGCTCGACGCCCTTCGCGACGTGGACGAGCAGGCCGTGCTCCCAGTGCGCGAGGTTCTCGGCGGCGAAACGGTCGTCGTCGGGGATCAACGTCGCCGCATAGTCGCGCGGGAGGAGCTCGAAGCGGACGCCCTCGGGCGCCGAGAGGATCTCGATCCCACTCTCGGTGACGAGCGCGCGCGCCGAGACGTCGAGGTCGAGAGCCGCAGTGCTGGTACCAGGTACCCGTCGGGTACCTGGTACCGATTCGGGGTCGAAGCCGCGGAGGTCGGTGAAGCGCCAGTGCTCGTCCTTGGTCGACGGCAGCGGCAGCTCTGCGAACCGCTTCGCGGCCTGCTCGCGCGTGAGCGTCGTCATGCGGGAGGTGCGTAGCGGCGGTGCAGCATCAGCGCGTTCCCGTCGGGATCGCGGAAGAACGCCATGTGGCAGACCGTCGTGTCGAGCGTGTCACCCTCGAAGGCCACGCCCTTCGCCTCGAGCTCACGGCGCGCCTCCTCGACGTCGGGCACGCGAAACGCGATCGACCCGCTGTGCGGTGCCGTGAACTCGGAGCCGATGCTCTTCATGTCGAGCAGGTAGAGGCTGACGTTCTCGCCGAGCTGGTACTCGGGGAAGCCCTGCTCCTCGCGGTGGCCGACCGGCTCGAGGCCGAGCGTCTCGCCGTAGAAGTGCTTCGAGCGCTCCATGTCGGTGACGGGCACCGAGATGAAATCGGTCCGCTCGACGATCAAGCTGCGTCGCCCTCAGCCAACCGACCCCTCCATCTGCAGCTGGATCAGGCGGTTCATCTCGACGGCATACTCGAGCGGCAGCTCCTTGGTGATCGGCTCGACGAAGCCGCTGA
The DNA here is from genome assembly GCA_963828655.1 of uncultured Thermoleophilia bacterium. GTDB lineage: Bacteria > Actinomycetota > Thermoleophilia > Gaiellales > Gaiellaceae > PALSA-600. The sequence goes on from CAWHFK010000008.1 coordinate 163,070, forward strand.
CCACCATCGCCGACGCGTCGGACTCGGAGAGACCGCGCGACATGAGATAGAAGAGCTGCTCCTCGCCGATCTTCGACACCGTCGCCTCGTGGCCGATGTCGACGTCGTTCTCGTCGATACGGATGTACGGGTACGTGTCGGAGCGGGACTCGTCGTCGAGGATCAGTGCGTCGCAGACGACCTTCGAGCGGGCGCCGACGGCACCCTTGGCAACCTCGAGCAGGCCCCGGTAGCCGGCACGGCCGCCGTTCTTGGAGATCGACTTCGACGTGATCACACTCGTCGTCTTCGGGGCGATGTGGACGCACTTGCCGCCCGCGTCCTGATGCTGGCCCTTGCCGGCGAACGCGATCGACAGCACCTCGCCGTGCGCGCCCTTGCCGGTCAGCCAGATCGCCGGGTACTTCATCGTCAGCTTCGAGCCGAGGTTCCCGTCGACCCACTCCATCGTCGCGTTCTCCTCCGCGACCGCGCGCTTGGTGACGAGGTTGTAGACGTTGTTCGACCAGTTCTGGATCGTCGTGTAGCGGCAGCGGCCGCCCTTCTTCACGACGATCTCGACGACGGCGCTGTGCAGCGAGTCGCTCGAGTAGATCGGCGCGGTGCAGCCCTCGACGTAGTGCACGTAGGCGTCCTCGTCGACGAGGATCAGCGTGCGCTCGAACTGGCCCATGTTCTCCGCGTTGATGCGGAAGTAGGCCTGGAGCGGCAGCTCGATCCGAACGCCCTTCGGCACGTAGATGAAGGATCCGCCCGACCAGACGGCGCTGTTCAACGCGGCGAACTTGTTGTCGTTCTGCGGGATGATCGTCCCGAAGTACTGCTTGAAGAGCTCCTCGTGCTCGCGGAGCGCGGTGTCCGTGTCCAGGAAGATCACGCCCTGGGAGGTCAGGCTCTCCTGGAGCTTGTGGTAGACGACCTCGCTCTCGTACTGGGCGCCGACACCGGCGAGGTAGTTCTTCTCGGCCTCGGGGATGCCGAGCTTGTCCCACGTGTCCTTGATGTCGGCGGGCAGGTCCTCCCACGAGTTGGCCTGATTCTCGGTCGGCTTGATGTAGTAGAAGATGTTCTCGAAGTCGATCTCGGCCAGCGACGGCATCCCGCCCCACGTGGGCATCGGACGCGCGAGGAAGTAGTCGAGCGACTTGTGGCGGAACTTGCGCATCCAGTCGGGCTCGTCCTTGTGCGCAGAGATCGCGTCGACGAGCTCGTGCGAGAGCCCGCGGCCGCTCTTGAAGAAGTAATCCTTCGCCTCGTCCGGGTTGGAGAAGCCGTACTTCGTGCCGTAGTCGGCGCCGATCTCCTGGACGATCTCGGACTCGGTCTGTGCCATCAAGCAGCCTCTTCCTTGGGTTTCTCCCACTGGACGTATCCGGAGACCTCGAGCTTCTCGGCGAGCTCGGGGCCGCCCTCCTCGACGATCGTGCCGTCGACGAACACGTGCACGAAGTCGGGGTTGATGTACTTCAGGATGCGGTTGTAATGGGTGATCACGAGTGCGCCCATGTCGGGGCCGACGAGCTGCTGCACGCCCTCCGCGACGACCTTGAGCGCGTCGATGTCGAGGCCCGAGTCCGTCTCGTCGAGCACCGCGATCTTGGGCTGGAGCATGGCCATCTGCAGGATCTCGACGCGCTTCTTCTCGCCGCCGGAGAACCCGTCGTTCAGGTAGCGCGAGGCGAGCTCGCGGCTGACCTTCAGATCGTCCATCTTCGCCAGGAAGAGCTTGCGGAACTCGGGCACCGGCATCGGGTCGTCGACGCCGCCGTTCCGGGCCTTGCGCACCGCGTTCAGCGCCTGGCGCAGGAAGTTCGTGACGGTGACGCCCGGAATCGCATGCGGGTACTGGAACGCGAGGAACAGCCCGGCCTGGGCGCGCTCGTCGGCACCGGCCGTGGTGATGTCCTTGCCGTCGAGCAGGATCTGTCCGCCGGTGATCTCGTAGGCCGGATGGCCGGCGATCGCGTAGGCGAGCGTCGACTTGCCCGACCCGTTCGGGCCCATGATCGCGTGCACCTCGCCGGAGGAGACCGTGAGATCGACACCCTTGACGATCTCCGTCCCGTCTTCCAGCGCGACGCGCAACTGCTTCAGCTCGAGCTTGGCCATGGTCTCCGAGTCCTAGAAGGGCCTTTCCCCAACGGGCCGCGCGGCCCACCGGCATTGCGGTCATCGTAGCCCAGCGGGCCGCGCAGGCCGAGGTTAATACCTGGTTTTCCGCCCGGGCACGGCCCGAAACGCTGATACTCTGGGCCCATGTCCAACATTGGTCCGCTCGAGATCGCAGGCTTGCTCCTGCTCGCCCTCCTCCTCTTCGGCGCCAAGCGGCTCCCGGAGATCGGACGCTCCCTCGGCAGCGGGATGCGTGAGTTCAAGGACTCGGTGACGGGGCACGACAAGCCCGAGCCGGTCCAGACGACGCAGCTGCCGGTAGGGACGCAGGACACCGGCACGCCTGCGCCGCCGCGCGAGAACGAAACCGTTCACTAGCCGAGCATGCGGGTGCGGTTCTGGCGCCCGCCGCGCCGCCTCGCCCACGGCGAGGAGGCAACCCTCGTCGAGCATCTCGAGGAGCTGCGGCAGCGGCTCTTCGTCTGCATCGGAGCCGTCGTGGTGGGCTGGATCGCCGCGTTCATCGTGCACGACCGCGTCATCCATGCGCTGACCGACCAGCTGCCGCCGCAGCATCGCCAGCTCCTGACGCTCGGCATCGGCGAGCCGTTCATGACCTCGATGTGGGTCAGCCTCTACCTCGGGTTCCTGCTCGCGATCCCGGTCATCCTCTGGCAGGCCTGGGCCTTCTTCATCCCCGCGGTCGAGACCTCGCACGAGCGGATGCTGAAGGCATTCGTCTTCCTGGCGACCGCCCTGATGGTCGCGGGCGTTCTCTTCGGGTACTACATCGCCCTGCCGGCCGCCGCGAAGTTCCTGACCAACTTCGACTCGTCGCTCTACAACGTCCAGATCCAGGCGAAGCCGTACATCACGTTCGCGACGAAGGTGCTCGTCGCGATGGCGATCGTGTTCGAGCTGCCGCTGTTCGTGATCGGCCTCACGCGCCTCGGGATCGTCAGCACCGCCAAGCTGCGCCGCAACCGGCGCATCGGCTACTTCATCGTGGCCTGCATCGGCGTGGCGCTCCCCGGCGTCGACCCCGTCACGACCTTCTTCGAGACGGTCCCGCTGATCTTGCTCTACGAGATGTCGATCTGGCTCTCGGTCCTGCTCGACCGGCGCTCAGCGCGCGCCACCGCCGCCGCCGGCACGACGTGACCGAAGTCTCGGCCGACTGGGTGCTGCCCGGCGACGGGCCGCCGATCGAAGGCGGCCGTGTGCGCTGGGAGGGCAGCCGGATCGTCGAGGTTGCGCCCGGGCGCGCCGAGCGCCACTACGCGGACTCGGTGATCCTGCCGGGGTTCGTCAACGCGCACTCACACCTCGAGTACGCGGTGTACGCCGGCTTCGGCGACGGCACGCCGTTCGGCGAGTGGCTCCGGGCCCACGTCCGACGCAAGCGCCTGCTCGACCCCGGCGACATGCTGGCGATCGCCCGCTGCGGCGTCGCCGACTCGCTCCGCACCGGGATCACGACCACGGCGGACTACAGCTTCTCGGGTGCTGCCGCGATCGCCGCGGCCGAGCTCGGGCTGCGCGCCACCGTCTACCTCGAGGTGTTCGCGAACGATCCCGAGGACGCACGCCGTACCTACGAGGAGAGGCGCGCGCTCGTCGAGGAGACGCCGCTCGTGTCGATCGGCGTCTCGCCGCATGCCCCCTACACCTGCTCGCTCGAGACCTATCAGTGGTGCCTGTCACTCGGCGTCCCCGTCGGAACCCATCTTGCGGAGAGCACCGCCGAGAACGAGTGGCTCGAGCACGGAACGGGCGCGCTCGCGGGGATCCCGATCCTCGTCCCGCCCACGGGCAAACGGGCCGTCGGCTCGCTGGAGCCCGTGCTCGGCCCCGGCCTGCTCTGCGCGCACTGCGTCGACGTCACGGAGGAGGAGATCGGCCTGCTCGCGGAGCGCCGCGTCCCCGTGGCCCACTGCCCGCGCTCGAATGCCCTGCTCGGCTGCGGGGTCGCGCCGGTCGCCGCCCTGCGCGCGGCGGGGGTGGTCGTCGGCCTCGGCACCGACTCGCCGGCCTCCGCCCCGTCGTTCGACGTCTTCGAGGAGATGCGCGCCGCCGTCTACGCCGCGCGGGCGCTCGAGCGGCGCCCGGAGGCGCTGCAGGCGGTCGACGTGCTGCGCCTCGCCACGAGCGAGGCCGCCCGCGCTCTGCGAATCGACGATCAGGTGGGTACCCTGACCCCCGGCAAGCGCGCCGATCTGGCGGTCGTGTCGCTTGCGGGCAGCCTCCACCACCCGGTTGAGGACCCCGCGGCGGCAGTCGTCTTCGGCGGATCGCCCGAACGAGTGCTCGAGACGATCGTCGACGGCAACACCCGCTATCGGAAGGAAGAAGAGGAGCAGCAGTGGCGAGAGGTACGCAGCACCGCAAGCGCCGCCCGGCGCAAAATGCTCGCGCTTCGACCGTAGCGGCACCTCCCCACAAGCAGAAGCCGCCGCAGTGGCAGGAGGAGCTCTTCTTCCAGCGCCTGCGCGTCCATGCGAAGTGGGCCTTCGCGTTGCTCGCGGTCGTCTTCGCTCTTGGATTCGTCTTCCTCGGGGTCGGCTCCGGCTCGACGGGGATCAGCGACGCGCTCCAGAACCTGTTCAGCTTCAGCAACAACGGCGGTTCGTCTGTCTCGAGCCTGCAGAGCAAGGCGGCAAAACATCCGAACGATCCGACCGCCTGGCGCAACCTCGCGACCGCGCTCGAGCAGAAGCAGCGGACGCAGGAGGCAGTGAGCGCCCTCGAGCACTACACCACGCTGCGCCCGAAGGACCAGGGCGCGCTCGCCGAGCTCGCCTCCCAGTACGGGACGCTCGCGACCAACTACTCGAACGACTATGCCGCCGCCCAGCAGCAGATGGCGGAGCAGGAGTCGCCTGCGTCGGCCTTCGGCCCGCCCTCGACCACCCCGTTCGGCAAGGCCCTGGCGAGCCCCACCGCGCTGAAGGACCCGATCTCGTCCGCGATCGCCACGCTCGCGAACGCGAAGCTGACGACCGCCTACTCGAACTACCAGGGCGCACAGAGCAGCGCCGAGAGCGCCTACCAGCGGCTCGTGAACCTCAATCCGCGGAACGCGACCTCGCAGATCCAGCTCGGCCAGGCCGCCCAGTCGGCCCAGGACGCGCCGACGGCGATCAGGGCCCTGACGGCATTCCTCAGGCTCGCCCCGACCGATCCGCTCGCGCCGCAGGTCAGGCAGGCGTTGAAGGCGCTCAAGGCCCAGGCGGCTGCCGCCGCCTCGAGCACGGCCTCCGGTTAGACTCACGCCGCAGCGGCCCGCCACAGACGGTTTCCGGGGGACCAGATGAACTTCGACATCAAGACCGAGCAGCTCTCCGACGACGCGTACGTGATCTCGCTCACCGGCGAGGTCGACCTGTACACGGCGCCGGAGTTCAAACAGCAGCTGCTCGAGGTGATCGGACAGGGCGGCAAGCAGGTGATCGTCGACTTCTCGTCGACCACGTTCATCGATTCGACCACGCTCGGGGTGCTCGTAGGGGGCGTCAAGCGGCTGCGCACGAACGACGGCCAGCTGTCGCTCGTCTGCAGCGACCGCAACATCACGAAGATCTTCGAGATCACCGGCCTCGACCGCGTCTTCGCGATCTACGCGACGCGCGAAGAGGCGGTCTCGACGCTCGCCGGACTCTCCCAACCGACCTCCTGACCCCGGCCGACCCTGACGACGAGCTGACCCTGAACGCGCGCCGACTCCTCGCTCTAGCGGCGGTTCTGCTCGTCGCGGTCATCGCATCGGGATGCGGTGCCGTCAAGCGCGTCACCTCCGGGGACCCGAGCCAGGGCAAGGCGCTCTTCCAGACGAAGTGCGCCTCGTGCCACACCCTCGCGAACGCCCGCTCCACGGGAACGATCGGACCGAACCTCGACGACGCGTTCGCCTCCGACAAGGAGCAGGGATTCTCGCTGCAGACCATGACCGACGTGGTGCGCGGCCAGATCGCCTACCCCGAGGCCCCGATGCCGCCGAACCTCGTCGAGGGCTCGGACGCCGACGATGTCGCCGTCTATGTCGCCAAGTGCGCCGCCAACCCGGCCTGCGGGGTGACGGCGGCCGGCGCCACGCCGCCCGCGACGACCACGGCCCCGACGACGACGTCCGCCGGCGGGTCGCCGACCGCGGTCGGGAAGCAGGTCTTCGCGTCGGCCGGCTGCGGCGGCTGTCACACGCTGAAGGACGCGGGCTCATCCGGCAACGTCGGGCCGAACCTCGACCAGCTCAAGCCGTCGCTCGCGACGGTCGCGCACCAGGTCGAGGTCGGAGGCGGCCCGATGCCGGCGTTCAAGGGCCAGCTGACCCCGGCGCAGATCCAGGCCGTCGCGGCCTACGTCTCGAGCGTCGCCGGGAAATAGCGCCTAGCGGCGCGCAGCGGCGAGGAGCTTGCCGAGCACGAGGTAGGGCGGGTAGTTCGCGCCGAAGTCGACGTCGGCGAGCTCGGTCCAGCCGTTCTTCGCATAGAAGCCGCGAGCCTTCCGCGACCCGGTCTGGGTGGAGAGCAGCGCCCGGTCGTGGGGCTGGCGGCTCAGGAGCTGCGCGAGCAGGGCGCTGCCCGCGCCACGCCTCTGCCAGGACGGACGCACGTGGAGCTCGACGATCTCGAAGTGCGGGGGATCGAGCCACTGCTCGCGCTGCGCGGCGTCGAAGGACCGTGCGACATGCTCCGTCCACCACTGGTCGTACGCGCCGGTGTAGCCGTACCCGAAGCCGGCTAGCTCGGTGCCGCTTCGCGCCACGAGGAAGACGAAGTCGTCCCGCTCGACATGGGTGGCCAGCCGGTTCCGCGCCCAGTCGTCCGACAGTGCGCCTGCGCCGAGTGCGGCTCGATGAACCTCGCGCAGCTCGGCCCGCAGGGGGAGCGGATCCACCTGTTCGACGGTCAGCTCCGGCACGTCAAGCATCGAGATCGACAACGACGTGGGTGACGGGGACGGCGAACCGCTGGCGCGCCTTCTCGACGACGCCGCGCTCCAACCAGTGCGACCGCCCCGGCGGATGGGTCGACACGATCAGCTCGTCCGGGCGAAACGTGCGCAGCGCATCCTCGATCGCCTGGATCGGGTCGCCGTCGCCGATCTCACCGGTCGCGTCGAGCCCGGCGGCGCGCATCGCCTCGAGACTCGCCTCGAGGCGCGCGCCTGCGTCGGCCCGTGCCTCGTCCTCGTCCGAGATCCAGTGGCGCAGCGGCGAGTTGAGCGCGGGGCAGACGACCAGGACGGCCGTCTTGCCGGCAGCCGAGCGGGCGCGGATCTCGGAGAGGAGCTCGGGGCCGCCGACCGTCTCGTTCGCGACGACGAGGATGCGGCGCTCGCCGGCGGGCCCGGGGGCGGTCGCCTGCTGCACCGGCGCCTCGGGCTCACGACGGCGGAAGATCGCCCACAGCGCCACCGCGGTGAGGACGAGGAAGACGGCGAGACCGACCCACGAGTCGATCAACGAGCCGATCACGATCAGGCCGAAGTAGCCGATCGTCAGAAGAACGAACCGGAACGCATCACCTTCGCTCCGGATGGGGTTCCGCACGGCTTAGAGGAGATACACCGTCACGTAGACCACGATCCACATGACGTCGACGAAATGCCAGTAGATGCCGCCGAGCTCGATCCCGTGGTGGTGCTCCGGCGAGAACTGCCCCCGGAACGATCTGACGGTCATGACGCCGAGGATCGTCAGGCCGACGAACACGTGCGCACCGTGCAGGCCCGTGAGCCCGAAGAACGTCGCGGCGAAGGAGGTGTCGCTCGTGTTGAAGCCGATCCGGCTGTACTCGATGATCTGGGTGAGCAGGAAGGTGAGGCCGAGCAGGAACGTCAGCACCATCCCGGCGCAGAGGCCTTTGCGATTGCCTCTCTTGATCGAGGTGTCGGCCCAGTGCATGGTGAAGCTCGAGCTGACGAGGATCAGCGTGTTGATGCCCGCGACGAAGGCCGGGCGCTGGTAGCCGTCGGGCGGCCAGACACCGTCAACGCCGTTGTTGACCACGCGGTCGAAGAAGTAGACCGTGAAGAACGAGCCGAAGAGCATGATCTCCGACGCAATGAAGAGGAACATGCCGAGCACGAGCGGCGAGACCCGCGAGCTGTAGTGGACCGGCGGGGGACCGTGCTGCTCGTGCGCTTCGGCCGCAGCTGTCATGCCCGCACCGGTGCGACGACATGCTCGACGGGAAGACCGGTGTCCTTGCGCAGCCGCTGGACGAGATCGCGGCGGAGCCAGCCGCTGCGCTCGCCGGGGAACGTCGAGACGATGATCTCGTCCACACGCTCGTCGTTCACGACATGCCGCGCGGCGGTGTACGGGTCGGGATGCACGACCTGCCCGTGTGCGTCGATCCCCGCGCCGCGCAGCTCCGTCAGTGCGCGCCGCAGGCGCTTGTCGGCCTCGTCGTGCTGTTCCTCGTCGCTCTGCGGCGCGACGATCAGGAAGCTCGCGGGGCTCTTGGCCGCGCGCTCGCGGATCCGCTCGAGCAGCTCCTCCGAGACGACGGTCTGGTTCGCGATCACGAGCACGTTCGTCTCGCCGCCGGCGCTCGGCTCGACGACGACGTGCAGGACGGGAACGCCTGCGATCCGTTCGATGTCACCGACGACGTCGCGGCGCATCCACCCGGAGCGCTCGACGGCGTGCGTCGCGACCACGATCTCGTCCACGGGGGGCTCGAGCTGCACCAGTGCGTCCTTCACGGCCTGGACCGGGCCGGTCTCGACGACGAAGCCCTGGGCCGACAGGCCTGCCTCGCGGAACGCCTTCAGCGTCTTCTCGAGCCGCCGCCCGGCCGAGGCGCGCCGGGTGTCCTCGTAGACGACGTAGCCCTGGTTCGGCTCGTTCACCGGCGCGATCACCGTGACGCGGTCCTCGCCGCCCGCCTCGGCGCGCACGGCGTCGAGCAGCGTCTGCGACGCGACGGTCTCGTTGGCGATCACGAGGATGTGCGCCATCAGTCGGCTCCGACCGCGTCGGGCACGGGAGCGGGGCTCGGGACGCCGAGGATCGCGTGCCTCGCGCCCGGCACGCCGTATTCGTACGGGTTGCCGACGACCTGCGGGATCTCGTCGAAGTTGAAGATCGGCGGGGGCGAGCTGACCTGCCATTCCAGCGTCAGCGCGCGCCAGGGGTTGCTCGGGGCAGCCGGCCCGTGCGCCCACGAATTGATCATGTTGTAGAGGAAGACGAGCGTCGATGCACCGAGCCCGAAGGACGCGATCGAGATGAAGAGGTTGATGTCGGCGAAGCGCGGGGCGTAGTCGGCGACGCGGCGCGGCATCCCCTGCAGGCCGATGTAGTGCATCGGGAAGAACGTCAGGTTGAAGCCGATGAACGTCAGCCAGAAGTGCAGCTGCCCGAGCCGCTCGTCGTACATCCGGCCGGTCATCTTCGGGAACCAGTAGTAGATGCCGGCGAAGATCGTGAAGACCGAGCCGCCGAAGAGCACGTAGTGGATGTGCGCGACGATGAAGTAGGTGTCCGACGCGTGAATGTCGATCGGGACGGAGGCGAGATAGATGCCCGAGAGACCGCCGATCACGAACATCGACAGGAACCCGAGGGCGAACAACATCGGCGTCTTGAAATGGATCCGCCCGTTCCACATCGTCGCGAGCCACGAGAAGATCTTGATCCCGGTCGGCACGGCGATCACCATCGAGGTCACCATCATCGGCACGCGCAGCCACCCCGCCATGCCGGCGACGAACATGTGGTGCGCCCAGACCGAGAAGCCGAGCACGAGGATCGCCATCAGGCTCAACGCCATCAGGCGATAGCCGAAGATGGGCTTGCGGCTCATCACCGAGATCACCTCGCTGATGATCCCGAAGCCCGGCAGCATCATGATGTAGACCGCCGGGTGCGAGTAGAACCAGAAGATGTGCTGGTAGCCCAGCACGTAGCCGCCCCCCGCCGGCTCGAAGAAGTTCATGTGCAGCACGCGGTCGAACAGGACGAAGAACTGCGAGCCGGCGATGAACGGCGTCGCGATCACGACGAGCAGGCTCGTCGTGAAGTTCGCCCAGACGAGGAGCGGCATGCGCCAGAACGTCATGCCCGGCGCGCGCATGGTGATGATCGTGACCAGGAAGTTGAGCGCGGTCATGATCGAGCTCGCACCGGCCCACTGGACGCCCATGTTGAAGAACACCTGCCCGAACGGCTGATGGGAGCAGAGCGGCGCGTAGCACGTCCACCCGGCCGAGGGGCCGCCGCCCGGCGTGATCATGCCGACGAGCAGCATCGTGCCCGCGATCGGCAGCAGCCAGAACGAGAGAGCGTTCAGGCGCGGGAACGCCATGTCGGCGGCGCCGATCATCAACGGGATCACGTAGTTCCCGAGCCCGGCGAACGCCGGGATGATGAACAGGAAGATCATCAGCGCGGCGTGGTTCGAGACGAGCACGTTGAACGTCTGCGGGTTGAAGTACTGGTCGCCCGGCTGGGCGAGCTCGGCACGGAAGAGCATCGCGAGCAGGCCGCCGATGCAGAAGAAGATGATCGTCGTGACGACGTACTGGATCCCGATCACCTTGTGATCCGTGTTGATGCGGAAGTAGTCGCGCCACGACTTGGCGCCGTGACCCGAGTGGTCCTCGGGGCGCGTCGGCCGGCCGGAGGCGTAGTACGCCCAGTAGTCGAAGCCGCCCAGCCCGACCAGGAACCCGAGCGGCACCGTGACGAGCTCGACGGTGGCGATCACCGACGCCTTGTTGTACGGCTGCCAGCCGGCGGCCCAGCGCAGCAGCACGGGCAGGGCGAAGCCGATCCCGAAGAAGAGCGGCGTCACCCACAGGACCCGCAGCCAGCCGGGCGCGGTCCAGCGGTGCCAGCCCGTCGGTGCCGGCGGCGCCGCATGCAGGTCGTGCTCGTGGGCGTGTGCGACGTCGGTCATTGGTTCGGCCCCTGCGCCAGATACTGCACGAGCTGCTTCAGCTTGTCCGGCGGGATCTGCGTCGCGAAGATGTGCGGCATCGCGTCGGTGAAACCGGGCGCGATGTAGGCCTCGGGCTTCAGGATCGACTCCTGGATGAAGGCGGCGAGCGCGCCGCGATGAGCCTGTTGGGCCTCCTGCGCGAGGTTGTCGAGGTTGGGCCCGACCGTCCCCGTCGCGCCCGCGGGCTTGAAGGTGTGACAGCCGGCGCAGCCGTTCTGCTGGAACACCGCGAGCCCGGGCGGGCCGCTGCTCGCCGCGCCGCCGCGCTGCACCCACTTCGTGTAGTCGGCGGCCGAGAGGATGTCGACGTGGCTGCGCATCAGCGAGTGGCCGAGGCCGCAGAGCTCGGTGCAGATCACGGGATACGTCGCGATGTGGGTCGGCGTGATCACGAGGTAGTTGTGCTGGCCGGGCACCGCGTCCTGCTTCTGCGACAGCTGCGGCACCCAGAAGGAGTGGATGACGTCGTCGGCGGTGATGTCCAGCTTCACGTGGCGGCCCTGCGGAAGCGTCAGGTAGCCGTAGCTCTTGCCGTTCGGGTACGTGAACTTCCAGGCGAACTGCCGGGCGTCGACCTTGACGATCAGCGGGTTCGTGCCCGCGTGCCCGTTCTGGGCGAGGACGATCGCGCTGACGATCGAGATCGCGGTCACGAGCACGGCCGGGATGGCCGTCCAGACGATCTCGAGCTGGGTGTGACCGTGGGTCGGGGGACCGTCCGAGTCGTCGTCGGGCCCGGCCCGGAACTTCCACACCGAGTAGATGAGGACGGCCGCGACGGCCGAGAAGACGCAGATGCAGATGACGGTCGTGAACCAGTAGACGAAGTGGATCCGGTGGGCCTCCTCGCCGCCCGCCACCGGGAGCCACGGGATCGCCAGCGCGACGGCGGTGCAGATCGCACCTGCGACCAGCCCGATCGCGGTGAGCTGAATGATCGATCCCCTGCGCACCCGCGCGAAGCCTAGTGCAACGCGGCCCGCCGCGACGCATGAGCGTTTCGGGCGTTTTCGGCGCAGCGAGCCGCCCAGAGCCCGGGGTCAAGGCGGCAGCATTCCCGCATCGCAATTGATGTTTGACAGATGTCGAGTTTGATGTCATAGTGACATCATCATGAATCTGACCATCGTGCTCGAGGGCCTCCAGCAGGACCTCCAGAACCTCGGCGAGCTCGGCGACGAACGGTCCGTGCAGGTCGCCCAGCGCCTGACCGAGGCGCTCGGTTCCAACCTGCGGCTGAAGCTGCTCGACCTGTTCTCACAGGCTGCGGTGGAGCTGTCCTCGAAGCTGCCCTCCGGCCACATCGAGGTCCGCCTCGCCGGCCAGGAGCCCGAGCTCGTGTTCGTCGACCTCCCCGGCGAGGCCGCGGGAATGGCCGGCGAGGAGCTATCGGCGCGGATCAGCCTGCGCCTCCCCGAGTCCCTCAAGGGGGCCGTCGAACGGGCGGCCGACCGCGAGGGCGTATCGACGAACGCGTGGCTCGTGCGCGCGATCGCACGCGCAACGGAGTCGCGCCCCGTGCAGGTCTCCGGCAAGCGCCTGTCGGGCTACGCCCAGAGCTAGGAAGGAGCGTCATGCAGAAGTCGTTCGAAGTCGCAGGCCCCGCAGAGCTGGAGATCAGGCTCGCCTCCGGAGACATCACCGTCGACGCAGGGGCCGTCGCGAACATGATCGAGGTCGAACTGACCGCGCACGACGAGGAGTCGCAGCGGCTCGTCGACGACGCGACGGTCGAGCTGCGGGACCAGGGCGGCCGGCCGCAGGTGATCGTCGAGGTGCCCAACAAGCGCGGGTTCAACCTCGGGCAGATCTTCGGCAGCCAGGGGATCACGTGCCGCGTCCGCTGCCCCGAGGGCTCGGGCCTGAGCACGAAGACGAAGTCGGCGGACGTGCTGGCCCGCGGCGTGCTCGGCGGCCTGCACGTGCAGACGGCGTCGGGCGACGTCGAGGCCGACCGCGTCACGGGCGGCATCAACGTGAAGAGCGCGAGTGGAGATCTGAGCGTCCGCGAGGCGGGCGACGGCGTCTCGGTGCAGACCGCCTCGGGCGACGTCGACCTCGACCTCGTGCGCGGCCCCGTCAACGTCAACTCGGCGTCGGGCGACGTGACGATCGGCGAGGCCTACGACAACGTCAACGTCAGCACGGTCAGCGGCGACCAGGAACACGGCGCGGTCATGCGCGGGAAGATCTCTGCGCACAGCGTCTCCGGCGACGTCTCGATCGGCGTCCGCCGCGGCTCGAAGGTCTTTCTCGACTGCAACACCGTGAGCGGTGACACACGCTCGGAGCTCGAGCTCTCGGGAGACGTGCCGGCCGGCGACGGCCCGCTCGTCGAGGTCCGCGCGAAGACCGTCAGCGGCGACATCAGCATCACGAGGGCCCCGGCGCCCTCCGACAGCACACAGGGGGTGCACGCATGAACCGTCTTTCGTGGGACACGACGGCGCCACGGCGCCTGGGACGCAAGCAGTCGACCGCCGGGTCTCGCCCCGAGGTCGGCCTCGTCGAGGCGGAGGCGGAGCTGATCCGCGTCGCCTGGCAGAAGCCTCACCGGGTCAGCGGCATCTAGCCGACGGGTGCAGCAGCGGCACGGCGCCCGTGAAGCCGGCCCGCAGGACGTCGAGAAGCGACGGTGGCGTGACCACCGTCGCTTCGCCGTTCCGGGGCCGCACCCGGTGCTCCGTGTAGCCGGCGGGAGCCCAGCGCAGCAGCCGCGTGCCGGCGACGAGCCAGGGCTCGCCCTCGTGCAGCACGAAGGCGCCGTCGGGGAGCCCGGCGATCGGGAGCACGCGGTAGGGCGCGAGCCGCTCGCGGTGCAGCCGCTCGTCGATTACGTCGGCGCGCCGCTCGCCGACGAGCTCCAGGAAGTGGACGTAGTCCTCGCGGCGGCATTCCGCGCACGGCCGGTGACCGGCGGCGAAGGCCGTCGCCTCGTCGAGGAAGAAGAGCTCGGTATAGCGGCCCGGCTGTTGCTTCTCGACACGGCGCCGGCCCTTGAACTCGAGCCGGCAGGCGATCCACCGTTTGACCTGGAACCGCCGGACGATGTTCCCGTGCTCATCGTGCAGGCAGCCTCGGTTGCCGTAGACGAGCCCGCGCGCCGGATCGGCGATCAGCTCGCCGAGCGGCGTGACGCGGTTTCGCAGCGGCACCGTCGGCGGCTCAGCGGCGCTGGCGCTCTCGCATGCGTGTGTGCGGACGCGACGCCAGGAGCGCGAGCAGCACGACCGCGACGAAGTTGCGCAGCGTCGGCTCCGGCCACCGCACGCGGGCCGAGCCCTGGAACCACGAGGGGTCGACGAGGAACACGACGCCTGCGATCAGGACCTTGCCGCCCCAGCCGGCGATCAGGAAGAGCGTCGCGAGCACGATCCCCCAGAAGCCGAGCTCCGGCAGGCCGACCGCACCGGCGAAGTCGAGCACGTTCCACGCGAGCCAGAAGATCAGCGGGCCGAGCAGCACGACCAGCAGGACCACAGCGAGTGCAAGCACGAGCCCGCCGGCGACGAGCGCGCTGAGGCCGAGCACACGCAGCAGCATGCCGAGCGACCTGTTCACGAGCCGAGCCTGAGGCGGCCGGGAAGAGGGCTGATCGGCCGCTCAGGCGTCGAGGACGACCTCGCCCGCGTACACCTGGGGAGCCGCGACGCTCAGATCGGGCAGCTGCTCGCGGATGAACGCTGCCGCGGCGCGCGTCGACTCCTCAGCGCCTGCCTCGTCCTCGTAGACGCTGACCGAGACGGCACCTTCGGCCGTGCGGACGAGGTAGTACGCCTTGAACCCGGCGATCTCGCTGATCAGCTGCTTGACGTCGGCTCCCTTGCCGACGAGCGCGTCTGCGAGCTCGGCTGCTGCTGAATACGTGCGAACGGTGGCATACACGGGGATCTCCCTTGCTCGAGGTCGTCGTCTGACGAACCGGGCGCAGTCTCGCATCATCCAGAGCCGGAGCACGGTGGAAGATTCCGGCCGGCCGCACCGTCTAGTGGGCACGAGGTTCCAGTGGGGTGGAACCCTCGGGTGGCGCAGACGGCTGGGGCCGGAGTTGCTGCCTTCCTCTGGGGCAGTCAGTGGGGCCGTTCGGGAGAGGCGGCCCCACCGGCTGCCTGGACCGAACGCTTGGCCCGGGCAGGCAGCGGGAAGAATCTGCACATGGACACAGCGGTGATCGTCCTCGTCAGCGTCGTGACCGCTCTCACGGTCGTGTTCGTGCTCGGCCTGTTCGTGTGGGCGGCGCGCAAGGACGGCGAGTACGACCGCTCGGTCCAGAAGCGCCTGGGGATCCGCCGCCGTACGAGGCTCTGACACCGCGAGTGGACGTCGCCCTGAGCCGGGTAGAGTGGCGTTGTGAACGAGCAGGTCCCGTCACTCGACGGCGCCGATCAGGAGACTCTCGCAGTGGCGGTCTCCGCGGGCGGTGCTGCGGCGCTGGTGATCGGGTGGATCATCGGTTCGCGGTTCTTGCGCATCGTCGGTCTCGGCTCGGCCGTCGCTGGAGGCGTCCTCTACACGCGCATCAAGCTGCACGAACGGAACGCGAAGATCGAAGCGGCAGAGGACAACGTTCGCTCGGCGCTCGACGACCTCGACCCGATCGCCCGGGCACAGGTCCTGGCCGACGCCGCGAAGTCGCAACTTCCCTGATCGCTCGTGCGGGATCATCTACCGGCTGAAGGGCAGCTCACTCACTGAGTGGGCATAGACCCAGGCCGGGCGGCGATCCGAACGCCGTGGGCTGGCAGCGGCCCGGCCCGCTACGGAGCTGCGGGCCGCCGGCGGCGAGTGCGCCGGCTACGGCGCCGCCTCTTCGATCGTCCGCGATCGGGTGATGGGCCGTGAAGGGATCGAACCTTCGACCTTGGGATTAAGAGTCCCCTGCTCTACCAGCTGAGCTAACGGCCCGGGAAGCGCCGCGTATCGTAGCGAGGGTGGCAAAAGTCCTCTCCGTCGTGGGAAACCGGCCCCAGTTCATCAAGTCCGCACCGCTCTCGGTGGCGCTCCGCGAGTCGGGGATCGACGAGGTGGTGCTGCACACGGGGCAGCACTGGGATCCCGCCATGTCCCAGGTCTTCTTCGACGAGCTCGGCATTCCGGAGCCGGCCCACAGGCTCGACCTGCGCACCTCCGACCCGCAGGCGATGACCCCGCCGATCCGCGAGGTGATCGAGGCCGAGCAGCCCGACTGGGTGCTCGTCTACGGCGACACGAACTCGACCCTCGCGGGAGCGCACGCCGCGGGAGAAGAGGTGCCGATCGCGCACGTCGAGGCGGGGCTGCGGAGCTTCGACCCGACGATGCCGGAGGAGCGGAACCGGATCGAGGTCGACCGGCTGTCGGCCCTGCTCTTCTGTCCCGACGAGCGCTCCGCGTCGCAGCTCGAGCTGGAGGGCGTCCCCGGCCGCCGGGAGGTGGTGGGCGACGTGATGGCGGACGCCACGCGCCTCTTCGAGCCGGTCGCGCGGCGGCAGCGGCCGCAGCACGAGCCGCCCTACACGGTCCTGACGATCCACCGCCAGGCGAACACCGAGCCGGGCCGGCTGCGCTCGATCATCGACGCGGTCGCCGCCGCGGAACGCTCCTTCGTCTTTCCGGTCCATCCCCGGACGCGGCATGCACTCGACGAGCACGATCTCCACCTGCCGGCGAACGTCGAGGCGATCGAGCCGCTCGGCTACCTCGAGATGCTCGCCCTCCTCACCGCGGCGGACGCCGTCGTGACCGATTCGGGCGGCCTGCAGAAAGAGGCGTACTGGCTCCGCATCCCCTGCGTCACGTTGCGGACGAGCACGGAGTGGGTGGATACGGTGACCGCCGGCGCGAACCGGCTGGCCGAGCCCGCCGAGCTCGCGATCGCGCTCGCGGCGGCGCGTTTCCCGGGCGATGCACCGGAGCTCTACGGCGACGGACATGCGTCCGGACGCATCGCGGCCGCCCTGTACGCTTGAGCGCCGTGCCGGAGCCGACCCTCTACGACGTTGCCGTGATCGGCGCCGGCTACGTCGGTCTGCCGCTCGCAGTCACGTTCGCCGAGGGAGGTGGGCGCGTCCTCGTCATCGACGTGCAGCCGCGAATCGTCGAGGCGCTCAACGGCGGGAAGAGCCACATCGAGGACGTCACCTCCGAGCGCCTCGCGGCGCTCGTCGAGAAGGGCCTCGTCGTCGCGAGCGCGGACTACGAGCAGGTGAAGCACGCACACGCGGTGTTGATCGCGCTGCCGACGCCGCTCTCGCGCCAGCGCGAGCCGGACCTGTCCTACATCGAGCGTGCCGCCCAGAGCCTCGCGCCGGTCCTCCAGCGCGGCCAGGTCGTCGTCCTGGAGTCGACCACCTGGCCCGGCACGACCCGCGAGATCCTCCAGCCGATCCTCGAGGACGGCTCGGGGCTTAGGGCGGGAGTCGACTTCCACCTCGCCATGTCCCCCGAACGCGTCGACCCGGGCCGCGAGGACTGGACGACGAAGACGACGGCGAAGGTCGTCGGCGGGATCACCCCCGAGAGCACCCGCGCGGCCGCGGAGGTGTACCGCGCCGCGCTCGACACGGTCCACGAAGTCTCCACGCCGGACGCCGCCGAGCTGACGAAGCTGCTCGAGAACATCTACCGCGCAGTCAACATCGCGCTCGTCAACGAGCTCGCGCAGCTGTGCGACCGGATGGAGATCGACGTGTGGGAGGTGATCGACGCAGCGGCGACCAAGCCGTTCGGGTTCGCGTCGTTCAAGCCGGGGCCCGGTCTCGGCGGCCACTGTATCCCGATCGATCCGTTCTATCTCACCTGGAAGGCGCGCGAGTTCGACTTCTCGACGCGTTTCATCGAGCTCGCCGGCGAGGTGAACAACAACATGCCGTACTTCTGCCGCTCCTTGATCTCCCAGGCGCTGAACCACGGTGCGAACAGATCGGTGAGCGGGTCGAAGATCCTGATCATCGGCGTCGCCTACAAGCCCGACATCGGCGACTGGCGGGAGACGCCGGCCGAGAAGCTGATCCACCTGCTGCGCAACGCCGGCGCGGACGTCGCCTACCACGATCCCTTCGTCCCCGAGTTCGACGGCATGACGTCGGCTGCGCTCGAACCGGAGGCGTACGACTGCATCGCGATCGTGACCAACCATTCGCAGATCGACTACGGCGACCTCGTGCGGCGCGGCAAGGTGATCGTGGACTTCCGGAACGCGACCAAGGGCCACGAGGTCGACGGCAAGGTCTGGAAGCTGTGACGAGAGTCGCAGTGGCCGGCCTCGGCTACTGGGGCCCGAACCTCGTCCGCAACTTCGACGAGCTCGCGGAGCTCGCGTGGCTCGTCGACGTCGACCCCGAGCTGCGCGAGCACTTCGCGGCGCGCTATCCCAACGCGAAGGTGACCGGCGACCTCGACGACGCGCTCGCCGACGACTCGCTCGACGCCGTCGTCGTCGCCACGCCGGTCCCCACGCACCACGCGCTCGCGAAGCGGGCGCTCGAGGCGGGCAAGCACGTGCTGGTGGAGAAGCCGCCCGCGATGCACGCCGTGGAGATGGACGAGCTCGTGTCGCTCGCCACCGAGCACGACCGCGTGCTGATGCCCGGCCATCTGCTCCTCTACCACCCGGGTGTCCTGAAGCTGAAGGAGCTGATCGACGCCGGCGAGCTCGGCGAGGTGCTGTGCGTCTACGGCAACCGGCAGAACCTCGGCATCGTGCGCACCAACGAGAATGCGCTCTGGTCGCTGGGCGTGCACGACCTCAGCGTGATCCTCCACCTGCTCGACGAGGACCCGGAGATCGCCACCGCGAACGGCCGCGACTTTCTCACACCGGGCGTCGAGGACGTCGTGTTCTGCTACCTGCGGTTTCCGAGCGGCAAGATCGCGCACATGCACCTCTCGTGGCTCGACCCGCACAAGATGCGGAAGATGACCGTCGTGGGGCGCGAGAAGATGGTGGTGTTCGACGACATGGAGCTCGAGCGCAAGGTGACGATCTACGAGAAGTCGCCGTGGAAGCGCGCGGAGACCTACGGCGAGTGGCAGACGCGCTCCGGAGACATCTCCATCCCGAAGATCTCGACCGCCGAGCCGCTGCGCCTCGAGTGCACCTACTTCCTCGAACTGGTCGACGGACAGCACGATCGCGGCAAGGTCGCGCGGGACGGCGCACGTGTCGTGCGCGCGCTCGAGATGCTGACGAACTCCCTCAATGGCTGAGGTTCACCCGTCTGCGATCGTCTATCCCGGCACCACGCTGGGTGAAGGGGTGCGGGTGCTCGAGCATGCCGTGGTCGGCAAGCAGCCGTCGCTCGGAGCCTCCTCGACCGCGAACCGGAAGCCGCTGCCGCCCGCGACGATCGGCGCCGGCACGATCGTCTCGACGGGCGCGATCGTGTTCGCGGGGTCGACGATCGGCGCCAACTGCATCGTCGGCGACCAGTCGTGCATCCGCGAGCGCGTGCGGATGGCCGACAACTGCATTCTCGGCCGAGGCTCGCTGATCGAGAACGACACGACGGTCGGCGCCGGCACACGGATCCAGGCCGAGGCGTATGTGACCGCCTACTCGACCCTCGAGGAGGACGTCTTCATCGCGCCGTGCGTCGTGACGACGAACGACAACTTCATGGGCCGGACCGAACGGCGCCGGGAGCTGATGCGCGGGCCGACGATCAGACGCGGCGCGCGCGTCGGCGGCGGCGCCATCCTCTGTCCCGCCGTCGAGATCGGCGAGGAGGCGTTCGTCGGGGCCGGTGCCGTGGTGACGAAGGACGTCCCGGCGCGCATGGTCGTTGTCGGCTCGCCGGCCAGGGTCCTGCGGGCCGTCGACCCCTCGGAGCTGCGCGAGAACGGCGGCTAGCGTCAGGCGCGCGCGACCGCCAGCCGATAGGCAAGCGGCTCGTGCGTCGGCCGGACGAGCTTGAGCTCGAGGTAGTAGGTGCCGGTCTGCGTGGCCCGGTAGCCGACTCGGGCCTGCACTCCGACGAGCCGCGACTGGGCGACGAGCAGCTGCTGGGCGCCGAGCCCATCGACCTGCTGCGTCCCCGGCGCCCAGACACCCATCCGGACGACACCGGCCGTCTCGGGGGAGGCGCGCGCGAACAGCCGCTGTCCCCTGTGCAGATAGACGCGGTAGACGTCCAGGTCGTCGTCCCAGTAGTCGAGGGTCGCCTGGATCGTTCGCGGCAGCGGCGGGAGCGCATGGGCCCAGGGGCCCGCGTTGTCGTTCGGCTCGTAGTGGTCGGCGGCCGGCAGCGGGCCCTGGGTCAGGCGGGTGAGCGCCCGCTCGACGTCGAGTGTCCCCCACCCGGTGAACCGGTCGCGGCCGGCCGGGCACATGCCGCAGCCGGTCGAGGCGTTGTCGTCGTCGGCGCTGCGCTCGAGCAGGTACGCGACCTGTTCCGGGCGAAGGGTCGGATCCTGGCCGAGCAGCAGCGCCGCCGCGGCGGAGACCTGCGGAGCCGCGAACGACGTGCCGATCGCGTCTCGAAACTCGAACGGGCCGCAGTTGGAATACGGCTCGCCGGCGCAGCCGGTCCGGGCCTCGACAAGATTGGTCGGGATGGTCGAGAAGATGCCGTCGCCGGGCGCCGCGAGATCGTTGTAGACGGTGTCGCGGTTCGAGTAGTCGGGCACCGATCCGTCCTGCCGCACCGCGCTCACGCCGATCACGTGCGGCAACGACGCCGGGTAATGCGCGAAGTTCCAGGGAGTCGCAGGGGACTGGGGCCCGTTGCCCACCGCAGCGACGACGACGGCGCCTTTCGAGTAGGCGTACTCGACCGCCGCCTGCTCGAGCGGCGAATAGGTGTCGAGCGCCGGGTCGAGCGGGTCACGCACGCCGCCGAGGCTGAGATTGATCACGCGCGCGCCGTTGTCGACCGCCCAGCGGATCGCCGCGACCTCGGCCTTGAGCGACACCGAGCCGTCGGGCTCGACCACCTTGGCGATCATCAGCCGCGCGTTGAACGCCAGGCCGGCGATCCCCTGGCCGTTGAACGGGCTCGCGGCGATCTCGCCCGCGACGAACGTTCCGTGGCCCTGGTCGTCGCGGTACGGCGAGCCCCCGACGAACGACCTCGCGGCGACGACCCGGCCCACGAACTCGGGATGGGTGCCGTCGATGCCCGAGTCGATCACGGCGACGGTGACCGGGAAGAGCTGCGGCTGCTCCGGCCAGAACGTCCAGGCGCGGTCGTTGTCGAGGTACCACTGGTGGGACGCCAGCGGCTCGAGATTGCCGAACGCCGCCGCCGCCGCGGGCACCACGAGCGCGGCGATGACGATCGCGGCCGCGGCCCAGCGTCTCACGGCGCGAGCAGCGTTGCGGAGACGCCGGCCGCGAGCCCCTGGCCCGGGGCGCAGCGGATGCGGTAGGTGCCTGCGGGCAGTGCGCCGGAGAAGCTCCAGGCGCCGGCTGCGTCGGTGACGGTCGACGAGACGGTCGCCCACGCCGTCCCGGATTGCTGCTGCAGCTGCACGGTGGCCGACGCGAGCGCCGGCCGGATCGATCCGCTCACGGAGGCCGGGCCGACGGTCGCGTCGACGCGCGGGGCAACGGCGATCTTCGCCAGGCCCGCCCGCACGCCGCCCCACGCGAGGCGGTACTGCGTCGTCGCCTGCGGTCGAACAATCGTCGAGAACGAACCGTCCGGCCCGAGCGTCAGCTCACCGGCCGGGGCCCAGACGGGCTGCGCCGCCGTCTTCGACTCCAACGACACCGCGTCGACGCCGTGCGCCACTCCGGTGAGCGACACGGCGCCGCCGTAGGTCATCGTCCTGGCGGGCGGCAGGAGCTCGAGCAGCGCAGGGGTGAACCACGTCGAGCGTAGGCCGAGCGCATCCCGCACCTGATTGCCCGTGAGCGTCGCCTGCGAGTCGTCCGCCGAGAGGACCGTCACCGACCGCACGCGTCCGGACGGGCCGAGCTGGGTCTGCACGTCGACGATCGGCGCCGACAGCTTCAGCTGCTTCGCGACCTTCGCCGTGTCCATCACCATCGGGCCCCAGTCGTGGTACGGCGACAGCGTGTCGTACGGATCGGCCACCGAGGCGAGGTACGGCACGGCGGTCCCGGTCGCCTCGAGCGCGGAGACCGTGCGGCCGCCGGAGGTCGAGAAGAACAACGCGTCCGCCACGGTGCCGGCGTAGAGCACGACCTCACCCTTCGTCGCCGCAACGGCGGCGCTCGTCGCGGGCGACTCGCCGGCGATGCCTCCGTATGCCTGGCTGCGCGTATCGCCGTAGAGGTCGAACGGGCGGCCTTTCGCGAGATTCGCCAGCGCGTACGACCGGGCTGCGACCGCCTGCGCGTCGAGCGCTGCCGGGGGCCAGTTCGACGGCACCTCTGCCGGAACGACGCCCTTGAGGTATTGCTCGAGCGCGACGACGTCGACCACCTGGACGAGGCTTCCGGCGAGTGAGACGGTCAGCTTGCCGCGGTACGGCGCGCCGTTCACCGAAAGCGGTCCGGGGGCTGCGAAGGTGTACGGCGGCTGCAGGCCGGGCCGGCCCGCCAGCGCAAGCGTCCGGTCGAGCACGACTGCCCCCGGATCGAGCTTCGCGCGGCGCCCGGTGGAATCCGTGACCGTCCAGGGAACGCTCGAGCTCAGCGTCGCCCTCTTCGCCGAGTCCAACAGCACCCGCACGGTCCCGGTCGTCGCCGGCCCGAGCGTGGTCCCCGGGTAGTAGTGAGCGAGGATGCGGGAGTAGCTCCATCCGTGCTTCGCGTAGCCGTACGCCCCCCACTGGCTCATCCCGAGCCCGTGGCCCCAGCCGTGACCGTCGAGGACGAGCACCGCCTTCGCGGGGCTGGTGGTCACGGCGGCCGTCGTCGAGGCGGTGGTCGGCGAGCTCGTGGTCGAGTCGAGCCCCAGCGCAGGCCCCGCGGCGAGCACCGCGAGCCCGAGCCCGCCGACGAGACACAGCGACGCAGCGGCCGGCCGGAGGGCGAAGCGACCCACGCGGTCCACGGTAGCCGAGGTGCCCGCAGCCCCCGGCGAGGCTTTACCGAACGTTTCCATTGCGCAGAGAACGGCAACGAGCCGCCCGCCGACGACCTCCTTCGTTGCCTGCCGAGGCATGCCTGCCCCCGGACCATTGCTTCCGCGGCGGTCTACGCCAGCCGGGCGGCGTACTGCGTGTCGTAGTAGCGGCGGTACTCGCCGGACTTGATCGGCTCCCACCAGTCACGGCTTGCGCGATACCACTCGACCGTCTCCTCGAGCCCGCCCGCGTCGAACGAGTGCGCAGGCGTCCAGCCGAGGCCACGCAGCCGGGACGAGTCGACCGCGTAGCGCCGGTCGTGCCCGGGCCGGTCCTCGACATGCCGGACGAGCTCCGGGCTCGCCCCGGTCAGGTCCAGGATGCGCCTCACGACGGCGAGGTTCTCGCGCTCCTGTCCGCTGATGTTGTACGCCTCGCCGGCCGCCCCGTGGCGCAGCGCCAGCTCGATGCCGTCGCAGTGATCCTCGACGTGGAGCCACTCGCGCCGCTGCCTGCCGTCGCCGTAGACCGGCAGGTGCTGCCCGTCGAGCGCGTTGGTGATGAAGAGCGGCAGGAACTTCTCGGGGTACTGCCGGGGCCCGTACGTGTTCGCCCCGCGTGTGACGAGCGCATCGACCCCGAACGTCCGGACGTACGCGAACACCTGCAGCTCGCCGCCCGCCTTCGAGGCGGAGTACGGGCTCGACGTGCGCAGCGGCGCATCCTCGCTGCACGCGGGCGCGTCGAGCGGAATGTCGCCGTAGACCTCGTCGGTCGACACGTGCACGAGCCGAATCTGCGCGTGACGCACATGATCGAGCAGCACCTGCGTCCCGAGCACGTCGGTGAGGATGAACTCCGCCGGTCCGATGATCGAGCGGTCGACGTGCGTCTCCGCCGCGAAGTTGACGATCGCGTCGCAGTTCTCCGCCGCACGGGTGACGGCGTCCGGGTCGGCGATGTCACCGTGGTGGAACTCGTGCTCGACGCCTTCCAGGTTGGCGCGGTTGCCCGCGTAGGTGAGCTTGTCGAGCACCACGACGCTCTCGCCGCGCCCGGCCAGGCGGCGGGCGAAGTGCGAGCCGATGAACCCCGCTCCGCCGGTGACGAGGACGCGCATCGCTACAGGGTACTCACAGCCGCGCCAGGCATTCGCGGAGGCCCTCGCGCCAGTGCGGGAGCTCGGGGGCGCCCCGCTCGCTGCGCAGGACGGAGTACGCAGGCCGCGCGGCCCGGGCGCCGAACTCGCCGCTCGTGATCCGGCGGACGCGCGTGTCGAGGCCCGCCTCCTCGAAGATCGCCTCGGCGAACTCGGCCCAGGTGCAGTCTCCCGCTGCCGCGACGTGGTAGACGCCGAACGGCAACCGGAGCACCTCCCTCGTCGCCTCCGCCAGGTGGCCGACGAAGGTGGGCGAACCGCGCTGGTCGTCGACGACCGCCACCTCGTCGCGCTCGGCGCCGAGGCGCAGCATCGTGCGCACGAAGTTCTTCGACGTCCAGCCGAAGAGCCAGGAAGAGCGGACGATCCACGCCCGCTCTCCCGCCGCCGCTTCACCGTGCAGCTTCGTCCGCCCGTAGGCCCCGAGCGGAGCGGGCGCGTCGGACTCGAGGTACGGCTCGCGTTTCGTCCCGTCGAAGACGTAGTCGCTCGACCAGACGACGAGCGGTGCGCCAAGCTCGGCCGCGTGCTGCACCCCACCGACGTTGACCGCGGCCGCCTCCTGGGGCTCGTCCTCCGCGCCGTCGACGTCCGTCCACGCGGCCGCGTGCAGGACGAGGTCGGCGTCCAGCCCGGGTGGGGGCGGCAGGGCCACGTCCCAGTCCGCGCGCGTCAACGCCCGCGCCTCCGGGAAGGCCTCGGCGAGCGCGTGGCCGAGCTGGCCGCGCGCGCCCGTGATCAGGACGCGGCGCGCTGGTCCCGCTCCGACAGGATCGGCGATCGGGTGCTCCACAGGTGGGCGACGCGCGGGTCGTTCCACGCGACCCCGTGCTCGTCGGGGCTTGCCGGGTCGTACTCCTCGGTGACGAAGTAGCAGAAGAGGCAGTCGGTCAGCGCCTCGTAGCCGTGCGCGTTCCGGCCGTCGACGTAGAGCGCGACCGGGTTGTCGTCGCCGATGTCCTCCGTGAACGTCTCCCCGGTCTCGCGGTTCAGGACGACGACGCGCACCATGCCCTCGAGGCAGACGAAGAGATCGTCCTGGCCGCGCTCGTGGTAGTGCAGCGCGCGGATCACGCCGCGGCGCGAGCGCGCGAGATTCGCCTGGCGCACGGGCTTCGGGAGCGCGCTCGCGCGCATCAGCTCCAGGAACCAGCCGCGCTCGTCCGCATGCTTCGTCAGCGGGACGCGCGTGACCACTACTTGTTCGCGCCCGTCTCTTCGATCAGCCGGCCGAGGTCGGCGAGATCGGCCCAGTGCTTGCCGCCGTCGTGCCACCACCCCTCGACCCGGCGGACCTCGAGGTCGCCGCGCTGTGCGTAGACACGGTTGACGTCGGTGATCTCGAGCTCGCCTCTGCTCGACGGCTGCAGGCCCTGGATGATCTCGAACACATCCGGCGGGAAGCAGTAGAGGCCGACGACGGCGTCGTTGGACGGAGGCGCGTCGTAGCGGGTGTCGACCCGTCCCGCCTTTTCGACGATGTCGGTGACGTTTCCCCGCTCGTCGTAGGCGACCACACCGAAGTTCTCCGGATCGGGGACCTCCTTCACGAAGACGACGGCACCTTCGCGCCACGAGGCGATCGCCTCGGCATGGGCGTGCTCGAAGATGTTGTCGCCGAGGCACACGACGAGCTGCTCGCCGGCTGCGAAGTCGCGAGCCATCCCGACCACCTGGGCGATCCCGCCCGGCTCGACCTGGACCTTGTACGACAGATCGAGGTCGAAGAGCGGCTCCCCACCGGAGCGCGACCGGACGTCGCCGTCGCCGAGCAGGTCGATGAACTGGCCCGCATGGTGCTGGCCCGTGACGAGCAGCACCTGCCGGACGCCGAGCCGCTGCAGGAGCTGCAGCGGGTAGTAGACCATCGGCCAGCGGCCCACCGGCAGCAGGTGCTTGTTCGTGACGCGCGTCAGCTCCTCGAGCCGGGTCGCCGTCCCGCCGGCACAGATCAGGCCCTTCATGCGGGCGATGCTACAGCGGCCGCTTCCGCGTCATGTCACGAGTCGCGTCCGCGAGATCAGCCAGAACGACCCCTCGACCGAGGGGCCGATCAGCAGCGCGAAGGCCAACGTACCGATGCCCACCCGGCCGCCCAGCGCAAACCCCGCGAGCAGGACCGTCCCTTCGAGCAGCGCGCGCACCGCACCGATCCGCACGTGCGTGCGGAACGCGCCGACGAGCATCAGCGAGTCTCGCGGTCCTGCGCCGAACGCCGCGCCGATGTAGAACGCCGAGCCGACTCCGAAGAGGACGAGCCCCGCGGCGAGCAGGCCTGCGCGCGCGGGAAGCGGCCACCCCGCCAGGTCCTCGACGAACCCGAGCGGCTGCACGAGGACGATGAACAGCCCGATCAGGGCGGCGTTCGCAACCGTCCCCGGGCCCGGCTTCGAGCCGAGCGACCAGGCGAGGAACAGCACGGCCACCGCGACCAGCTCGTTCGCGACGCCGAACGAGACCGGCGTGTGGTTCGCGATCCCCTGATGCAGGACATCCCACGGCGGGAGGCCGAGCCGCGACTCGAGGAACGCGAGGATCCCGCAGGCACAGAGAAAGAGGCCGGTGACGAGCCAGACCGATCGTGCGGCCCGCCCGCCACGCAGGACGGGAGCCGCGTGCACCGTCGGACGTTAGCCCGCGGCGGCCGGGGCGCGGCGGCCGAGCGCCAGCCCGAGCCCCACCAGCACGAGGCCCAGGCATGTGAAGACGAGCGGCGAGACCCACGGGCGTTCCGCGGCGCTGCCACCCGTGAAGAAGATCACCCGGACGTGCGTCCACTCGAGCGCGAAATGCACCGACGCGAGCAGGAGGCCGATCGCGCCGAGAACCGCCCAGCTCGAACGGCCGGCAGCCTGCGAGAAGAACACGAAGCAAACGGCGGCGATCGCGATCAACGTCCACTCGACGTTGCCGCCGTGCCAGAACCAGAGCAGGCTGCCGCCGATCAGCAGCCCCGCGGCGAGGTGGATCCAGAAGCCGTACGGCCGCGCTGCGCCGGCATCCACCCCGAACGCGATCGCGAGGTAGACGAGCCCGACGAAGAGCGTCACGACGGCCGACCAGCCGCCGCCGTTGGAGAGCAGGTCGGTGACGACGATCCAGGCGGCGAGGACGACTTGCGCGACGAGCAGCGGCAAGCGGAACGTGCGCACGGCAACGAGCGCGGCGACGAGCCAGAGCGCCTCGAGCAGCAGCCGCGCAAGATGGAAGCCCTGGAAGCTCGACGTCGGCGACGCCGACTCCCAGCCGAACCACGTCCAGAGGGCACTGAGGAAGGCCACGAAGGCGATCACGGCGACGAAGGCGAGCACTCCCGCCGCGACGCGGTGCGCCCGCCGGCGAAGACCGGTCGCGAGCGCCGCGAGGAGCGCGAGCACGACCAGCGACCAGCCGGCGTACCCCGCGCTGCCCGCGTGCGCCGCCAGGTACGTCAGCCAGGCCCCGGTGGCGCCGAGCAGCGCCAGGCCGCCCGCGTAGACGAGAAAGCTCCAGGCCGACCAGCGCGGATGCAGGACCTCCACCGGGCCATCGTCTGCCGGGCGTCGGACGACAGACGAGCCTTTCGCGGGGGCCCGGACGGGGTAGCGTTCGCGCTGGATGACACGCAGGGACGTCGACAAGCTGCAGGAGGAGATCGAGGAGCTGTTCGCCGATCTCTGGCAGGTGCCCCGGTTCTCCGGCCTTCGCCACGGCTTCCGTCCGAACGTCGACTGCTTCCACACCGACGAGCCGCACGCGCTGACCGTCGTCGTGGAGCTGCCGGGCGTCGAGGCGCAGTCGATCCGCGTCGTCGCGGGGGAACGGCTGCTCGTGATCGCCGGCGAGCGAAAGCGTCCGCAGGTTCCCGGCCGCGTCTACCAGCAGGTCGAGATCGAGTACGGGACGTTCCAGCGGCACGTCCGGCTCGTCGAGGACGTCGATCCCGAGCGCGCGCAGGCGAAGTTCGAGCAGGGCGTGCTGACGATCGAGCTGCCGGTGATCGAGCACGCGCCCCCGGCCGGCCGCTACCGGATCACGGTCGAACGTTTATGACCGAGATCGGCTTCGAGGCGGCGGAGCCGGAGCAGCAGCAGCTGGAGTTCCCGGCTGTGCTGCCGGTGCTGCCGCTGAAGGAGACGGTGGTGTTCCCGCAGTCGATGTCGCCGCTCGCGATCGGCCAGGAGCGCTCCGTGCAGCTGATCGACGACGTGGTCGCGGGCGAGCGGCTGCTCGCGCTCATCACCGCCAGGGACGGCTCGGTCGAGTCGCCCGGCTGGGCCGACATCTACGACGTCGGCACGATCGCGCTCGTCCACAAGATGATCAAGGTCCCCGACGGGACGTTGCGCATCCTCGTCCAGGGCATCGAGCGCGTCCGGCTCGAGCATCAGCTCGACATCGACCCCTACCTGCTCGGCGAGTTCAGCGCGCTCCCGGACGTGCTCGAGGAGACGCCCGAGCTCGAGGCTCTGACGCGGAACGTGCAAGGGCTGTTCGCGCGCATCATCGGCCTCGCGCCCTACCTCCCGGAGGAGCTTCAGCTGGCCGCGGCGAACGTCGACGACCCGAGCGCGCTCTGCCACCTCGTCGCGTCCACCCTGCGCACGATCAGGACCGAGGAGCGCCAGGAGATCCTCGAGCAGGTCAACGTGGAGCTGCGGCTGCGCACCGTCTCGGCGATCCTGAGCCGTGAGCTCGAGGTGTTCGAGCTCGGCTCGAAGATCCAGTCGCAGGTCCAGTCGGAGATGGAGAAGGGGCAGCGGGAGTACTTCCTGCGCCAGCAGCTGAAGGCGATCCAGCAGGAGCTCGGGGAGGACGACCCCGAGCAGGCGGAGATCGCGGAGCTGCGCGAGCGCCTCGGCGCGCTCGGGGAGCTGCCCGAAGAGGTGCGCAAGGCAGCCGATCGCGAGCTGCAGCGCCTCGAGAAGCTGCCGTCGGCGGCAGCCGAGTACGGCGTGATTCGCACGTACGTCGAATGGCTCCTGACCGTGCCCTGGACGACCTACACCGTGGACGACCTCGATCTCGAGCACGCGCGGGCGGTGCTCGACGCCGACCATTTCGATCTCGAGAAGGTGAAGGACCGCATCATCGAGTACCTCGCCGTCGCGAAGCTGCGCAACGAGGTCTCCGGCCAGATCCTCTGCTTCGCCGGCCCGCCCGGGGTCGGCAAGACCTCGCTCGGGCACTCGATCGCGAACGCGCTCGGACGCAAGTTCGTGCGGCTCTCGGTCGGCGGCGTGCGCGACGAGTCGGAGATTCGGGGCCACCGGCGGACGTACATCGGCTCGATGCCGGGCTCGATCATCCGCTCCCTGCGCGATGCCGAGTCGGCGAACCCGCTCGTGCTGATCGACGAGATCGACAAGATGGGCAGCGACTGGCGCGGGGACCCTGCGAGCGCGATGCTCGAGGTTCTCGACCCGGAGCAGAACCGGACGTTCCGCGACCACTACCTCGACCTGCCGTTCGACCTCTCGAAGGTGCTCTTCATCTGCACCGCCAACACCCTCGACACGATCCCGGGGCCGCTGCTCGACCGCATGGACGTGATCGAGCTGTCGGGGTACACCGAGGACGAGAAGCTCGGGATCGCGAAGCGCTATCTGCTGCCGAAGCAGCTCGAGCTGCACGGCCTGCAACGGTCACAGCTGACCCTGTCGGACAAGATGCTGCGCTCGGTGATCCGCGAGTACACCCGCGAGGCCGGTGTGCGCAACCTGGAGCGGCGACTTGCCGACGTCTGCCGGAAGGCGGCGACCCAGGTGGCGCAGGGACGGGCGCAGAAGATCCGCGTCGACGACGCCCGGCTGCGCGAGTGGCTCGGCACCCGGCGCTTCTCCGGCGAGGTGCGCAAGCGCACGTCGGATCCGGGCGTCGCGACCGGTCTCGCCTACACCACGGCCGGCGGGGACGTGCTCTTCATCGAAGCTACGGCGTATCCCGGCACCGGCAAGCTCACGATCACCGGGCAGCTCGGCGACGTGATGCAGGAGTCGGCCCAGGCAGCGCTGTCCTGGGTGCGGTCGCACACCGCCGAGATGGGGCTGACCGACGACTGGTTCGCGAACCACGACCTCCACATCCACGTCCCGGCCGGCGCCGTGCCGAAGGACGGGCCGTCGGCGGGCGTGACGATGGCGACGGCGCTCGCGTCGCTCGTGCGCGACGAGCCGGTCGCCGCGGACGTCGGCATGACCGGCGAGATCACGCTCACGGGCCAGGTGCTGCCGATCGGCGGCCTGCGCGAGAAGTCGCTGGCCGCCCAGCGCGCCGGGCTCAAGCGCGTGATCTTCCCGCGTGAGAACGAGCCGGATCTGGACGAACTGCCGCCCGAGGCCCGCGCCGCGATCGAGTTCATCCCCGTGGACACCATCGAGGACGTGTTCGCCGCCGCCTTCGACGGCAAGCGCCGCGCCCGCCCGCGCGCCGCCCGGAGCATCGAGCGCCAGGCGGCTAGGCCGGCCGGAAGCTCGTGAGCAGGTCGGAGCAGAACGCGTCGGTCGACGACGTGCGGTACCGGCAGAGCAGCTGATACTCGCGCTTTCCGATCAGCACGAACGTGTACTGGTCGACGTGGCCGTCGACCGTGACGTCGAAGCGGTGGGACTTCACCCCGCCGGCCGTCACCGTCTGTCTGCCGGTGACCTTGCCGCCCGTTTCCCGCGCGATCGTCTTCATGCGCAGATCGAGCTCGTTGGCGACGCGGGCGAAGAGGGCGGGCGTGTAGCGCCGGACGAGCGGGAAGGTCGAGACCTGGACGAGCTCCGACCCCTGGGAGGCGGCGGAGCCCTGGCTCGAGTGCTGAATGTGCCAGCCCGAGGGCGCCGAGAAGCTGAAGCCGTGCCCTCTGACGACCTGTGTCTGCACCTTCGGCTCGCTCGACCCGCCGCAGCCTGCGAGGATGAGCACAGCCAGGAAGAGCATCGGTTTGCCGCGGACAGCCCGGGGCAAGAGGTGTGAGGTAACGAGGCGAAAGGATCCAGCAAGCATGGTCAAGACAAAAGACAAGGTCTACGGCGCAGCGGAGAACGTCAAACCCTACGTCGAACGGGCAATGAACGACGAGAAGCTGCGCGACGACGTGATGAGCGCGTTCGCGACGGCGAGAGACCTCTACACCGAGCTGGTCGGCCCACGTGGCGCGGTCACGCTCGCCACCCGAGTCGCCACCGACGAGGACATCCGCGAGAAGCTCAGGGCCACGGTCGACGATCTGAGAAACGCAGCCGACCGGCTCCAGGGCAAGAGGTCGCACAGCGGCCGCAACACGACGCTCCTCATCGCGGGCATCGCTCTCGGAATCCTCTTCAACCCGGTCACCGGGCCCGAGACACGCAGGTGGGTCAGGGACCTGCTCGGGGGCGGCGAGGACGAGTTCGGGGGCGACTATCCGTCTGCGAACGGCGGCGGCGGCACGGCCTAGGAACGGTGTTCCGGCTACCCGCGACCGAGATCGGTGGTCGGCGCGGGGACGGTCGGAACGAGCGTCTGCATGAGCGCTGAGGCCTTCAGCGGCGTGAGCGCGCGCTCGAGCGAGCCCGGGTCGAGCCCGTCGGCAGTGGAGATGTCGTTCATGCCCAGGAGGATCGCGCCGGGCTCGGGCGCGGCCGGGCCGCCCGGAACGGCCGGGGCCCAGCCCGCGGCGACCGGGAACGGCAGATCCTTCTGGTGCTTCCACGCATCGAGGTACGGCGTGGGATCGACGGCCCCGTCGTAGCCGAGGTAGAGCAGGGACACCGGATGCACCTCGAAGTGCAGGTGGTACGGCGTTCCCTCTGCGTCCCCCGTGTTCCCCATGAACCCGACGACCTCGCCCGCCTTCACATGCGCGCCGTTCGTCGCAGACGCCGAGAACGCGGAGAGATGGGCGTAGTAGAACTGGTTGCCCTGCTGGTCGAGGATCCAGAGCCGGTTGCCGCCGACCTTGTTCCAGCCGACCGAGAAGACCGTCCCGTCCGCGACGGCGAGCAGCGGCTGGCCGAGCTGGCCGAAGATGTCGTCGCCGTGGTGGTAGGTGACGTCGGCACGGGCCGCACCGAAGGTGTCGATGTACGAGGACGGCCCGTACACCGGGAAGACGTAGTGGCCGGCGGTCAGCTTCGGGTGGAGCTTGAGCGGGCCGGAGCCCTGCGAGCCGGTCTGCTTCGGTCGAAGCCGCGGCGCGTCGCCGGCGCTCGGGTCGTAGGGCGTGGTGGTCTCGGTCTCGGTGGTCGTCGTCGTCTCCGTCGAGGTGGCGGGCGGCGCCGTCTGCGCGGCGGCCTCGGCGTAGCCGATCTGGATCTCGCTCCCCGCGGGCAGACCGCCGTGGTCCCCGGTCAGCCGCACGTCGAGCTCGGTGACGAACCCGCGATACCCGCGGGAGCCCGTCGCCGCGCTCAGATCGGTCCCCTCGGTGTCGAGCGCCAGCTGCCCCCAGTCGCCGAGCGCCACCTTCAGCACACCGGCCTGGACCGGCTGGCCCTCGACCTCGAGGTTCGTGACGGTGCTCCCGTTCGTGTTCCCGCCTGCGCCGGAGTAGCCCGTGCCGGCCGATGCGCGGGCCGTGACCGCGTCGGCTGTGATCTCGCCCTTGAACAGTGAGAGGGCCGTGACGACGCTCTGGGAGCTCGCGGACGCGTTCAGCTGGACCGCAGTGGTCGCGCTCGCGGTGGTCGACTGGGTGGAAACGATCGAGCCGTCGGAGGGATACGAGAACACGGAACCCGCCGACGGTGCGGCGTTCGGCGGGGAGGCGACCGTCGGCGTCGCCACGGCGGCGGCACCGGGCGTCGTGATCTTGATCGCCCACGCCGCTGCGGCGCCACTCGGGGCGCGCGCGGGCCCCTCAGCGCCGGCCGACCCGAAGGCGAGCAGCGCGAGGGGCAGTAGCAGTGCGAAGCGGCGGCGCACCACCCCTGATTCTGCCAGTGATCGAGGATTCCTCAGGCGAGCCGTCTACCCGAGCTGCCTGCGGGCGAACTCGCGGAACCGCTCGCGCGCCGCAACATCCGGGCCGATCGGGTCTTCGCCGCCGTAGCGCGGATCCGCGGCGACCTCCGCTGCGACGGCGCGGAGCTCCCGCACCACGGCCTCCTTGTGCCGCGGGTCGCGCAGCAGCGCCTCGATCCAGGTCTCCGTGCCGTCGTACGCGGGCACGTCATGCTCGAGGAGCAGCTGGCCGAGCACCAGGCCGACCCGGATGTGGGCGAACGTCCGGAACGCGAGGGTCGCCTGCGGGCCTGCGACGAGCTCGTCGAGCTCGGGATGCTCGGCCTGGAGCTGATCGACGATCGCACCGATCGGCTCGTCCACCAGCGGGATCCAGATGTCGTCGCGCTCGCTCACCGGCCGAAAGTGTTCACGATCGCCCCCGGAGGCGCCAGACGAGGTGCCCCGAGGTGATCAGGAGCAGAACGCCGAACAGCCTGCGTAAGGTGCTGTCCGCCAGCGACTCGGCGACGAGCACCCCGCCCTGCACACCGATGATCGACGCGACGCCGATCAGAGCGGCGGCGCGCAGGTCGACGTTTCCGTACCGCCTCTGGCGCCAGGTCCCGACGATCGCCGTCGGGAGGATCGCGAGCAGGGACGATGCCTCCGCATGCAGCTGTGTCAGTCCGAGCACGAGCGCGAGCGTCGGCACGAACAGGATGCCGCCCCCCACGCCGAACAGGCCGGCGAGCACGCCGCCGAGCGCTCCGATCAGGATGACGAGCACGATCGTCATACGAGGAGCCGGACTCCGACGACGGCGAGCAGGAGCGCGAACCCATAGGCAAGCCGGTCGACCGGGATGCGCTGCTGCAGGGACGTCCCGACCAGAACACCGAACATCGCCGGGATGCCGACGAGCGCTGCGGCACCCACCTTGACGTCGCCGTGAAAGCCGTAGGTGA
This sequence comes from uncultured Thermoleophilia bacterium, assembly GCA_963828655.1. Lineage (GTDB taxonomy): Bacteria > Actinomycetota > Thermoleophilia > Gaiellales > Gaiellaceae > PALSA-600. The sequence continues at coordinate 197,101 of CAWHFK010000008.1, forward strand.
TCGCGCCGGCCACCGCCGAGACGAGAATCGCGGCGAGCGACGTCCCGGCGGCGCGACGCTGGTCGAACGCGAGCAGGAGCGTGAGCATCGGCACGATCACGATCCCACCGCCGACACCGAAGACCGCACCGAAGAAGCCCGCGACGAGGCCGATCGCAAGCAGCTTCAGCACCTCTCGTACTCTACGCAGGTGGATCTGCTCAGCCCGCTCTGCTCCGACCCGCGCCGGGCGGCCATCTTCCTCGACATCGACGGCGTGCTCGCCCCGATCGTGCCGCGCCCCGAGGATTCGGCCGTCCCACCCGCGACGCGCGGCGAGCTCGAGCGGCTGGCAGGCCGCTACGCGCTCGTCGCCTGCGTCACGGGCCGGACAGGGGACGTCGCGCGGGCGATCGTCGGCGTCGACGCTCTGCGCTACGTCGGGCAGCACGGACTGGAGCTCGAGCCGGCGGCCGCTGCGTGGGCGGATCGCGTGCACGCGTTCGCGCGCGCCTGGCCGTGGCCCTGGCAGGAGCTGAAGCCGTTGACCGCCGCCTACCACTTCCGGCGGGCGCCCGACGAGGCGGGCGCCCGGACGGAGCTCGAGGCCGTGGCGGCAGCCGCAGCGGCTGACGGATTGCGCACGCGCTGGGGGCGAATGGTGCTCGAGGTGCTCCCGCCGGTGGACGCGACGAAGGGCACCGCCGTGCGGCACCTGCTGGAGGAGACCGGCCTGGCCCGCGCGCTCTATGCGGGCGACGACACGACCGACCTCGACGGCTTCGCTGCGCTCGACGGGCTGGAGGCGGCAGTGCGCGTCGCTGTGGCCTCGCCGGAGGGGCCGTCGGCGCTCGCGGAGCGCGCCGACCTGGTCGTGAGCTCGACGGCGGAGTTCCTCGAGCTGCTGAAGCGCCTCTAGTCTTCAGGCTTGCGGAGCCCGTCGACGAGCGCGAGCGCGTGCTGCAGCGCCTGACGGAGCGCTGCGAGCTGAGCGACGGGGGCGGCTAGAAGCCGAGCCGCTCCCTGAGCTGCCGCGCCTGCCGGCGCGCCACGTCGAGCTCGGTCCTGCGGGCGTCGGCCAGCTGCAGGCACAGCCGCTCCGACGAGACGCGGCGCACGCCCGCGACCTTGCTCAGGTTGACGAGGTAGGAGCGGTGGATGCGGGCGAAGCGGCTGGCGGGCAGCTTCTCCTCGAGCTCTCCGAGCGACGCCGTGCAGAGGTACACGCGGTCGTAGGTGTGCACGCGGCTGTAGTCGCCGTCGGCCTGGGCGTAGTGCACCTGGTCGTAGTCGAGCAGCTCGGTTCCGCCCGCCGACACGACCGGCACCTTCTCGACGGGCAGGACCTGTTCGACGGAACGTTCGCGGAGACGCTCCACGACGCGTGCGAGCCGGTCGGGGTCGACCGGCTTCAGGAGATAGTCGAAGGCCTCGACGGCGAAGGCGTCGACGGCGTAGCGCTCGTGGGCGGTCACGAACACCACGGCCGGCGGATCGGTTCGCTCACGCACCAGGGGAGCCGCCTCGACGCCGCTCAGGCCCGGCATCTCGACGTCGAGGAACACGATGTCCGGCGCAAGTTCGCGCGCGAGCTCGAGCGCCTCTCGTGCGCTGGCGGCCTCACCGACGACGTGCACATCGGCATGGCCGTCGAGCAGATACCGCAGCTCCGACCTCGCCGGCGCCTCGTCGTCCACGAGCAGCGCGCGGATCATCGGGCGACCGGCACCTCGAGCCGTACGACCGTCCCGAACGGGAACGACCGGAGCCGGACGCGTTCGCCGTAGTGCGCGATCAGCCGCTGGTTGACATTCGCGAGACCGAGCCCCGTGCCGTCGCCCACCCCGACCCCGGGCTCGAGCACGCGCTCGATCACCTCACGCGCGATCCCGCGGCCGTCGTCGCGGACCGTGACGTGCAGGCGGCCGCGCCGCACACGTGCGCGGACGAGCAGATGCAGCGGCCGGTCGGTCTTGCCGTGCTTGATCGCGTTCTCGACGAGCGGCTGCACGAGCAGCGGCGGCAGCCTGACCGCGAGCGCGTCGGGTGCTGCATCGATCGTCACCTCGAGCTGCGGACCGAACCGCGCCTGCTCGAGCTCGACATAGCTGCCCACGTGCCGCAGCTCCTCCTCGAGCGTGATGAACTCACCCGGCCGGGCGAGCCGGCTGCGGAGATGGTCCGCGAACGCGAGCACGAGCCGGCGTGCGCGTTCCGGCTCCGTGCGGATGAACGACGCGATCGTGTTCAACGCGTTGAAGACGAAGTGCGGCTCCATCTGCGCCTGGAGGGCAGTGGTCGTGGCGAAGTGGAGCTCCGACAGCTGCAGCTGTGCGGAGAGCTGGGTGCCGAGCAGGTCGAGCGTCTCGACGGCCGTCTCGTCGAGCGGCGATCCCGCCGTGGCGTAGGCGACGACCGCGCCTGCAGGACCGTCGGTCAGCCGCAGCGGCACGACCGCGCAGGCACCGAGCGGGCAGGCCGGATGCGGGCACTCGGTGCGGATCCCGAGCGGCGCGAGCAGCGGACGCTGCTGCGCCAGGGCTTCGTAGACCGGGCGGATCGGCTGGTCGCCGGCTCCGTGATGGTCCGCTCCGGCGCCGACGAACGCGAGCACCTCGTGCGTGTCCGTGACCGCGACCGCGCCGAAGCCGAGCTTCTCGAAGAGCTCGTACGCGAGCGTGCGGGCGGCCGATTCGGTCAACCCGCGCCGAAGCTCGGGCAGGGTCGCCTCGAGCAGTTCGAGCACCGGCGTCTGGCGCCTGGGCCTGCGGACGCGAGGCATGATCCGGATTGTGCACGTGACCGACGAGGTCCTCGCGCAACTGCGGTCCCGCTACGGCAGCCCGGCAGTCCTGGAGTGGAGCGGCCGGATCACCGAGCGGGAGCACGCCCTCGCGACCTACAACCCGCACCGCACGCACGACGTGACGCTCTTCATCCTCGACCCGAGCGACCGGATCGCCCTGATCCGCAAGCCACACTTCGCGGAGGGCATCTGGCGCCCGCCGGGCGGCGGCATCAAGCCCGGCGAGGACTTCACGCTCGGCGCGGAGCGCGAGGCGCTCGAGGAGACCGGTCTGACCGCGCGGCTCGAGCGCTACCTCGTCGCGACGCACGCATCGTTCGTCTTCGAGTCCGAATCGGTGGAGTGGCGGACCCACGTCTTCCTGGCCCGGACCGCGGAGACCGCGCTCGCGCCGCGCGACACGGAGGAGATCGCCGGCGCGCGGTGGGGCACGCTCGCCGAGCTCGCAGGCCCGCTGCGTGAGCGCCTGCTCGAGACGGGGCACGCTCTGTGGCGCTACCGCGTCGCGCTGCACGACGCCGCGCTCAGGGCTCTTCGCGAATGAACGAGTAGCCGACGTCGAGCGGGCTCGGCGGATACTCGACCACGCGCGTCTCACCGTTCCTGCGCCAGCCGTGCTTCTCGTAGAAGCGCCGGGCGCGGCGGTTCTCCTCGAGCACCCAGAGCTTGATCTCCGCGCAGTCGGGCTGCGCAGCGAGCGCCGCATCGTGCAGTGCGACGGCGGCGCCGGTGCCCCACGCCGCCGGCACGACGTAGAGGCCGTGCAGCCAGCAGGCGTCGAACGCAGCGAGTCCGACCGCCGTGCCGTCCCGCTCCGCGACGAGCACCTTGCCCGGGAACCTGCGCCAGCGCTCGCGCACGGCGTCGTCGGGGTACGGAAACTGCTCGGGCGGGAAGATGTGCGACAGCCCGGCGAGCGACGCGGCGCGCTGCAGCGCGAACTGGAGCTCCGCCTCGCCAGGCCCGGCAGGCCTGATCACCAAGGTCATGCGAGCACGTCGAGCACGCCCGGGATCGACGTGACGCGCGGCCCGTCCCAGTCGTCGAGCCCGGGCCAGAGCGGTCCTTCCCCGTCGCGGTGGATGAGGATCGCGTCCATGCCGACCCGCCGCGCGCCCGCAAGCTCGTCGTTCGCGCCGTCGCCGACGAACACCGCCTCGTGCGGCTCGACGCCGAGCAGCTCGCAGCAGTGCAGATAGATCTGCGGATCCGGCTTCGACATCCCGACGCGCGAGGAGAACACCTCGGCGTCGAACAGGTCTGCGAACTCCGACTCCGGCCAGAGCGTCTCGATGTCCTCGCTGCAGACCGTGATCAGCCCGACCAGATAGCCGTCGCTGCGCAGCCGGCGCAGGGTGTCGACGGCGCCGGGCCGCGGCACGAGCGATCGCCGGTGGTGGCGCAGGCGCAGCGCGCAGATCTCGTCGTGCAGGTCGGCCGGCACGCCCGCTTCTGCGAGGGCCACGCGAATCGGCGCGTTGTACCGCGTGGTCGACCGGCTCCAGCGCTCGCCGAAGTCCCCGCCGACGATCGCAGCCACCTCGTTGCCCAGTGCCTCCGCCGCCTCCCGGTCCCAGTCGATCAGCGTCTCCCAGAGGTCGAAGATCACTGCGCGGTATCCCGCTCCGGGGCCGGCAGAGCCGACCCCTGCGCTCCTGGACGGCTCCGTCGAGCCTACGCCGCATCCCGCTCCGGGGCCGGCAGAGCCGACCCCTGCGCTCCTGGACGGCTCCGTCGAGCCTACGCCGTCGGCACGCACGAGCGCAGCACCTCCCACGAGCGGCGGATGTCGTCCTCCGTCGTCTGCGCGTTCCCGATCGCGAGGCGGATCAGGTCCCGGCCATCCAGGCTCGCCGCCGCCACGAAGAGCTCTCCCGTCGCCGTGGCGGCGCGTGCCAGCTCGACGTTGTCGGCCTCGATGTGCCGAAAGCAGACGGTCGAGAACGGATGCGGCGCGACCACCTCCCAGCCGGGCTCGTCCTCGACCAGGGCGGCGAAGAGCTGGGCGAGGCGCACGTGCTCACGGATCAGGGCGCGCAGGCCCTCGGCGCCGTACCAGCGGAGCACCGCCCACAGCTTGAGCGCGCGGAACCGCCGCCCGAGCGCCGGGCCGTAGTCCTTCAGGTCGATCGCCGTCTCGGTCGCGGCGAGGTAGTGCGGCACCAGGGCGAACGCCTCGTAGAAGGCCTCCGGCCGGCGGGTCCACAGCGTCGAGCAGTCCATCGGCGTGAAGAGCCACTTGTGCGGATTGACAACGAGGGAGTCGGCCCGATCGACGCCGCCGAGGCACCAGCGGAGCTCGGGGCAGATCGCGGCCGAGCCGGCATACGCCGCGTCGACGTGCAGCCACACGCCCGCCTGCTCGCAGCGGGCGGCGAGCTCGGGAACCGGATCGACGGACGTCGTCCCGGTGGTCCCGGCGGTCGCGACCACCGCGGTCGCGTCCTCGAGGTCGAAGTCCGCCCGCATGCGGAACGCGTCGTCAACCTCGACGGCGCGAAACTCGAGCCCGACGAGCCGGGCGGCCTTCTCGACGCTGATGTTCGCATGCTCGGAGGCATAGACCACCCCGCCCGGCTTCCGCGTGCGCGCGGCCGCGAGTGCGGCGACCGTCGCGGTCGACGCCGTGTCCTCGATGTGCCCATGCCAGCCTCGCGGCAGGCCGAGGAGCTGTGCGAGCCAGTCCAGCACCGTCACCTCGAGCTCGGTCGCCGCCGGGGACGAGAGCCACGTCATGTTGTTGACGTTCAGTGTGGCGATCAGGAGCTCGGCGAGGATCCCCGGCTCCGAGCCCGTGTTGGCGAACCACGCGAAGAAGCGGGGGTGGTTCCAGTGCGTCAGCCCGGGCAGGATCAGGTCGTCGAGGTCGTGCAGCAGGGCCTCGAACGTCTCCCCCTGCTCGGGCGGCGAAGCGGGGAGCGCGGCCCGAATCGCTCCCGGCTCGACGCGCGCGGCGACCGGCAGATCGCCCACCCGCTTCAGGTAGGCGTCGACCCAGTCGGACGCGAGGCTCAGATCGTCGCGGAACGTCACCGCTTCTTCCGCAGCTTCTCGATCTGCTTCCAGGTGCGGGTGTTGAGCACGTCGTCCTTCGTCAGCCACGCCCGGCGCGCCTGGCCGACACCGAGCTCCACGTAGTCGAGCGCGGCGACCTGATGGCCGTCGGAGTCGATCACGACCTTCAGTCCGGCCTCGCGGGCAGCACGAGCGTGGACGTCGCTCAGGTCGAGCCGGTCGGGCTGCGAGTTCAGCTCGATGAACGTGCCCGTGGCGAGCGCCTGCTCGATCACGCGCTCGAGATCGATCGGCGACGGTTGGCGCTTGCTGATCCGGCGGCCTGTCGGGTGGCCGATGCAGTCGACGTACGGGCTCTCCATCGCGGCGAGGATCCGCTCCGTCGGATTGTGGTCGAACCGTGAATGGGTCGAGGCGACGACCCAGTCGCGGGTCGCAAGCTCGGCGTCGTCGACGTCGAGCGTCCCGTCGGGCCGGATGTTCACCTCGATCCCCTTGAGGATGCGGAACGGGGCAACCAACTCGTTCAGCGCGTCGATCGCCTCCGACTGGCGTTGCAGCAGGTCGCCGCGCAGCCGCTGGGAGTGATCGCAGACCGCGTAGTAGGCGTACCCGCGGGCCTGTGCGGCGGCCACCATGTCCTCGAGGGTGTCCCTGCCGTCCGACCAGGTCGTGTGCGTGTGCAGATCGCCGCGCAGGTCCGCCAGCTCGACGAGCCTCGGCAGCGTCCCGTCCCGCGCTGCGGCGAGCTCACCGCCGTCCTCGCGCAGCTCCGGCGGGATCCAGTCGTAGCCGAGGAAGCCGTAGACGTCCTCCTCGCGGGCGAAGTGGTGCTCCTCGCCCGTCTCGACCTCGGTGATCGAGTACTCCGACACGGAGTAGCCGCGGCGGACCGCATCCTCGCGCAACGCGACGTTGTGGTTCTTCGAGCCGGTGAAGTGCTGGAGGAGGTTCCCGTAGCTCTCCGGCGGCACGACGCGAAGGTCGTATCTCGAGCCGTCGTGCGAGACGACCGTCGCCTTCGTCGGTCCCTTGGCGGCCACGTCGACGACGAAGCGCAGCGAGCAGAAGTGCTCGACCAGGGCGGCCGGATCGGTCGCGGTCGCGATGATGTCCAGGTCGCGAACGGTCTCGCGCATGCGGCGCGACGAGCCGGCGATCGACACCTCGACCGACGCCGGATGCTCGCGCAGCACCTCGACGACGGCGCGCAGCTTCGGCAGGGTCGTCCCGAGCAGCGCCCGCCGGGGGCCTTCGGCCGCCTTCGGCTGCGCGAGCGCCGCCGCGATCTTCTCCTCCGTCCCGGGGCCGATCCCCGCGTGCCCGCGCAGCTCGTGGGCCTCGGCGGCGGCCTGCAGGGCGGCGACGGTCGTGATGCCGAGCTCCTGCCAGATCCGGCGGGCGGTCTTCGGCCCGAGCCCCGGCAGCCGCATGAAGACCGCGACCTCCGCGGGCACCTCGGCCTTCCGCTTGGTCAGGGCATGGACCTCGCCGTCGTCGACGACCTGGACGATCTTCTCCTCGATCGTCTTGCCGATCCCCTGCAGCTGCTTCGCCTTGCCGTCGAGGGCCAGCTGCGCGACGGAGGTCGGCGTCTCGCGGATCCGCGCCGCCGCCTTCCGGTAGGCGCCGATCCGGAACCCGTCCGCCCCCTCGAGCTCCATCAGGTCGGCGAGCAAGTCGAACTGCTCCGCGAGCAGTTCGTTCCGCGGGAGTTCAGCCACGTAGCGATCATAGGCGCGGGGATGAACGCGACCGTCTGCCTGCCGACCTACAACGAACAGGCCAATCTCGAGCCGATGCTGCGCGCGCTCGGGGACGTGCTGAGACCGGGCGACCGCGTGCTCGTGATCGACGACAGCTCGCCCGACGGCACCGGCGAGATAGCTGACCGGCTCGCCTCGGAGCTCGACTTCGTCGACGTTCTGCACCGCGCCGAGAAGGAGGGGCTGGGCCCCGCGTACCTCGCGGGCTTCCGCTCCGCCCTGGCAAGCGGCGCCGAGCTGATTCTCGAGATGGACTGCGACTTCTCGCACGACCCGCGCGACGTCCCTCGCCTGATCGCAGCCGCCGAGGGCGGGGCCGATCTCGTGCTCGGGTCCCGGTACGTGCACGGAGGGCACGTGGGCAACTGGGGGCTTCTCCGCCGGGCGATCTCGCGCGCGGCCTCCCTCTACACGGCGCTCTTCCTGCGGATGGGCGTGAAGGACCCGACCGGGGGGTTCAAGTGCTTTCGCCGGCGCGTCCTCGAGGAGCTCGACCTGGACGCGATCACCCCGCGCGGCTACGCGTTCCAGATCGAGACCACGTACCGGGTCAAGCGGGCGGGCTTCCGGGTGGTCGAGATCCCCATCACGTTCAACGACCGGACCGCGGGCCACTCGAAGATGAGCAGGGCGATCGTGCTGGAGGCCGTGTGGGCCGTGCCCCTGCTCCGCGTCCGCGGGTAGCCTGGCCGGGGTGCGCAGCGTCACCGACGACACGTTCGAGGCCGAGGTCCTGAGTGCGGCGAGGCCGGTCGTCGTGGACTTCTGGGCGCCGTGGTGCGGCCCCTGCAAGGCGATCGAGCCGGCGCTGGCCGAGCTCGCAGCCGCCAACGAGGGCGTCGAGTTCGTCAAGATCGACATCGACGCGAACCGGCGCACGGCCGACCGCTTCAGCGTGCTCTCGCTGCCGACGGTGATGCTCTTCCAGAACGGCGAGCCGCGCGAGACGGTGTACGGCGCCCGGTCGAAGAAGCACTTCCAGAAGAAGTTCGAGCCCTACTTCTGATCGCGGAAGTGCTCCCACCCGGCGAGCTCGAACGGCTCGCCGGCGCGGAGCAGGACGACTCCCTCACCCGCACGGACGCTCCCGATCACCGGCAGGCCCGCGGCGTCCGCGACGGCGGCCAGCAGCTCGAAGTCCTCGCCGAAGCCGAGATCGGCGACGGTCGCCCCCGGCGCCAGCGGCACCGAGTCGAGCTCGAGCTCCACTCGCACGCCTGACCGCCGCGCGATGTGCCCGGCGTCAACGGCGAGGCCGTCCGAGATGTCGAGCAGAGCGTGTGCGTGGCGCGCGAGCGCGCGGCCCTCGGCAAGCCGCAGCGGCGGGCGCACGTACGAGCCCGCACGGAACGCGGCTCCCGCACCGCCGAGCGGCCCCGTGACGACGAGCAGGTCGCCCGGCACCGCGCCGCCGCGCCCCGGCACCCGTTCGCTCCGGCCCAGGGCGGTGACCGAGATGAGCACGGCGCCGGCGGCGGTCGTGTCCCCGCCGACCACCGGCACACCCGCCTCGGCGATCCCCTCGTAGAGCTCGATCACGGCGGCCGTCTCCGTGCTCGCCGGCAGCGCCAGGCTGACGAGCAGCGCCTCCGGAACCGCGCCCGAAGCGGCGAGATCGCTCAGATTGACGGCTGCGGCCCGAAACCCGAGCTCGCGCCAGCCGATCCAGTCGAGGCGGAAGTGCACGCCCTCGACGAGGGCGTCCTGCGTGGCGACGAGGTCCGCTCCGAGCTGCGCCGCGTCGTGCTCGACGCCGACGATCAGCCCGCGCCGCTCGAGCTCCGCGAGGAGCCTGAGCTCACCGCTCTCCGAGAGCCTCGTCAACCGTCCTCCTCACGTTCGGATCGGCCGCCGCCCGGATCGTCGCCACGCCGGCAGCGCCGGCCTCGATGCAGGCGGCTGCGTTCGACGCGTCGATCCCGCCGATGGCGATCACCGGCACGCGCGCGGTGGCACAGATCGCGCGGAGGCCCTCCAGGCCCATGGGCGCCGCGGCGTCTGCCTTCGACGGGGTGTCCCAGACAGGCCCCGCGCCGAGATAGTCGGCGTCCGCGGCCTGAGCCTCGGCGAGCGACGTCACCGAGCGCCCGAGCAGGAGGCCCGCAGCGCGCGCCCGGCCGGCTCCGCGATCGTCCTGGCCGAGATGCACCCCGTCGGCGGCGAGTGCCAGTGCTGCGTCGACGTCGTCGTTGACGACGAACGTGACACCGAGCGCGTCGAAGCCCGCGCCGCGCTCGACGATCTCGGCGGTCGGGCCTTTCACCCGCAGCTGCACGACGGTGGCGCCGGCGGCCACCGCACGGCGCGCCGTCTCCAGATCGGCGACGAGCGCGTGGACCTTCACGACGTGCGGGCCCTCTCGTCGAGCGTCGCCGGATCGAGCGCAGCGAGCGCGTCGTAGAGCGCCACGTGGAACGAGCCCGGCCCCGCGGCGTCCCGGGCCGCGTCCTCGCCCGCGACCCCGAAGGCGACGAGCGCCTCCGCGGCGGCTTCGAGCGGCCGCTCACGGTTGACGGCGAGGAAGCAGCCGGTGAGGGCGGACGACATGCAGCCGGTGCCCGTGATCGACGCCATCAGCGGATCGCCGTTCGCAACCGCCACGACCACGTCGCCATCGGAGACATGGTCGACGGGCCCGGTCACGGACGCAACGAGACCGAGTTGCGCGCCGGCCGTCCGTGCGAGCGCGGCGGCATCGTCCCCCGCATCGATCGACTCGACGCCGCGCACCTCGGCCGCCACGCCGACCAGGGTCGCCACCTCGCCCGCATTCCCGCGCAGCACGGCGACCTGCACCTCGTCGAGCAGGAGCTTCGCCGTCTCGGTGCGGTAGGTGGTCGCCCCCGCCCCGACCGGATCGAGCACGACCGGGACACCGTGCTCGTTGGCGGCCCGGCCGGCGAGCAGCATCGCTTCGACCCAGGCGGGCGAGAGCGTGCCGATGTTCAGGACCAGCGCGCCTGCGATCGCGACCATCTCCTCGACCTCCTCGCGCGCGTGCGCCATCACCGGCAGCGCGCCCAGCGCAAGCGTCGCGTTCGCGGTCTCGTTCATCACGACGTAGTTCGTGATCTGGTGGACGAGCGGCTTCGCCTCGCGCAGCCGCTGCAGGGAGTCACCCGTTTGCATGCGTTCCTTTCACGTTGAGGACGTCGACCGGGCCGTCACCCGCGCCGAGCTCGGTCAGACCGTTTCGAACGGCTTCCGTCGCGGCTCCGGCGGCGCGGCGCGCCGCATCGGCGAGCGGCAGCCCGCGGGCGAGCAGCGCGGCCAGCGTCGCGGAGTGCGTGCAGCCTGCGCCGTGGGTGGCCGCGACGTCGAGCCGCTCGATGGGAATCGCGAGATGATCGCGCCCGTCGAACAGGTGGTCGACGGCGTCGTCTCCGTGGCCGCCGGTGACGATCGCCGCCCGCGCCCCGAGCGCGACGAGCCGCTCGGCGAGCTCCGCGCGCGTGCCGTCTCCCGCCAGGACGCGCGCTTCGGGCAGGTTCGGCGTCACGACTGTCGCGAGCGGGAAGAGCAGCGTCACGAGCGCTTCGACGGCATCGTCCTCGAGCAGTCTCGCGCCCGAGGAGGCGACCATGACCGGATCGACGACGAGCGGCGTCGGATGAGCGGCGAGAAACGACGCCACCGCCTCGATCACGCGGCGCGAGTGCAGCATCCCGGTCTTCGCAGCGTCGACGCCGATGTCCGAGTAGACCGCCTCGAGCTGCGCGACGACGAACGCGGTCGGCACCTCGTGCACGGCGGTGACACCAGTCGTGTTCTGGGCGGTCAGAGCGACGATCGCCGACAGGCCGTGCGCGCCCGCGGCGGCGAAGGCCTTCAGGTCGGCCTGGATGCCGGCGCCGCCGCCGCTGTCCGAGCCGGCGATCGTCAGTGCTCTTGGAACCACTGCTCTCCCTTCGCCGGTTCTAACCGGATCAGGTTCAACGGGTGTGATCTCAGCCCCGCTCGGAGCACCCCGGTAGCGCGAGGCTAGCATCGGCGAGGTGAGCGTCGACGTCCTGCGCTGGGAGGGGCTGCTCGAGGGCGAGGAGCTGGCTCACCTGGTCACCGAGCCCGCGCGCGAGGCTCGGACGGCCGCGCTCCCGGACGAGCTCGACCCACGGGTGCGGGCCGCCGTCGGGGTCCCTCGGCTCTACGCGCACCAGCGGGCCGTCTGGGATGCGTCCGGGCGCGGCGAGCACGTGCTCGTGACGACCGGCACCGCCTCCGGCAAGACGCTGGCCTTCAACCTCCCCGTGCTCGACGAGGTGGCGCGGCAGCCGAAGAGCCGCGCGCTCTACCTGTACCCGACCAAGGCGCTCGCGCAGGATCAGTTCCGCTCGCTCGCCGCGCTGCACTCCCCCGGGCTCCGGCCGGCGATCTACGACGGCGACACTCCGGCCGAGCAGCGCCGGCAGATCCGCACGTGGGCGAACGTGATCCTCACCAACCCCGACATGATCCACGTCGGGCTCCTGCCGAACCACGACCGCTGGGGCGACGTGCTCGCGAATCTCCGCTACGTGATCGTCGACGAGGCCCACGTCTACCGCGGCGTGTTCGGCTCCCACGTCGCGAACGTCCTGCGGCGGCTGCGGCGGCTCGCGCACATCTACGGCGCCGAGCCGAGGTTCGTGCTCGCGTCGGCGACGATCTCGAACCCCGGAGAGCTCGGCGCGTCCCTGCTCGGCGAGCCGGTGACCGTGATCGGCGACGACGCGGCCCCGCGCACCGAGCGCACGGTCGTGCTCTGGAACCCGCCTCTGCTCGACGGAGAGCTCGGCCTCCGGGCGTCGGCGCTCGGCGAGGCCGCGCGCCTCCAGGCGATGTTCGTCGACCGGGGGCTCCGCACGCTGACCTTCGCCAAGAGCCGCAAGGCTGCGGAGCTGATTCACCGATTCACTGCCGAGCGGCTCGGAGACGACCGGTTCCTCTCGCCGTATCGCGCCGGCTACACCGCGGCCGAGCGGCGGGAGATCGAGCGGCGGCTCTCCGCCGGGGAGCTGCTCGGCGTCTCGGCGACGAACGCGCTCGAGCTCGGGATCGACGTCGGACTGCTCGACGCGGTCATCTCCGTCGGCTTTCCCGGCACGGTCGCCTCGCTGCGTCAGCAGTGGGGGCGCGCCGGGCGCCGCGGCAACGGGCTCGCGGTGCTCGTCGCCACCGAGGACGCGCTCGACCAGTTCTTCATGCGCGAGCCGGACAAGCTCCTGGGCCGGCGGACGGAGGCGGCGATCCTCGATCACACGAGCCCGCGCGTGCTCGCCGGCCACGTGCGCGCCGCGGCATACGAGGCTCCGCTGACCGAGAGCGACGAAGCGACCCTCGGGCCCGAGGCGCTGCGGGCAGCGCACGCCGACCCGGAGCTCAAGAGCACAACCGCGGGAATCGTCTGGGCGGGAAAGGATCATCCGGCTGCCCGCGTCTCGCTCCGGTCGACCGACCCCGACGCGTTCACCGTCGTCGACGGGACGACCGGCTCCGTGCTCGGCCTCGTCGAGCGCAGCCGTGCGTACACGACGGTCCACCGAGGGCGCCATCTACCTCCACCGCGGCGAGTCCTTCCTCGTGCGCGAGCTCGACCTGACAACGCTGCACGCGGTGGTCGAGCCCTTCGCCGGCGACTGGTACACGCAGGCGAAGCAGGAGACCATGACGCTGGTCGTCGAGCCGCGCCGGGTCGAGTGGCGGCTCGGCCTCGAGCTGGCGTTCGGCGAGATCGAGGTGACGGAGCAGGTCGTCGGGTACGAGCGGAAGACGATCTCCGGCCAGGAGCGGCTCGAGCTCGTCGCGCTCGAACTGCCGCCCGTGACGTTCGCGACCGAGGCGGTCTGGTTCCTGCCGGAGGCGCACCAGCTCGCCGGGCTCGACGAGATGCCGAAGCTGCTCGGCACGCTGCACGCCGCCGAGCACGCCCTGATCGCGCTGCTGCCACTCTGGGCGATGTGCGACCGCTGGGACATCGGCGGGCTCTCGACGAACATCCATCCGCAGACCGGGCGGCCGACCGTGTTCGTCTACGACGGCCATGCCGGGGGTGTCGGGATCGCGGAGCGGGGGTTCGAGCAGTTCGAGGGCTGGGTCAGGGACACCGAGGGCCTGCTCAGAGGGTGCCCCTGCCACGACGGCTGCCCCGGGTGCGTGCAGAGCCCGAAGTGCGGCAACCTGAACGACCTGCTCGACAAGCACGGCGCGCTGACCTTCCTGGAGCGGCTGCGGTGAAGACCCTGTCGATTTCACCGCGTCCCGTTCGTCGTAGTAGCGACCACACCGCCCGAAGGAGGCGAACGTGAAATACGCACTGCTGATCTACTCGGACGAAGCAGCCGACAACGGCCCGGCCCTCTCGGAGGCCGAGCAGAGCGCGATCATGAACGAGTACTTCGCGATCTCGGAGCTGCCCGAGACATTCCACGGCGCACAGCTCCAGCCCGCGGCGACCGCGACGACGGTGCGCGTCAACGGCGGGAGCACCCTCACGACAGACGGGCCGTTCGCCGAGACGAAGGAGGCCCTCGGCGGCTTCTATCTCATCGAGGCGGACGACCTCGACACGGCGCTCGAGATCGCGGCACGCGTGCCCGCCGCCCGTCTCGGCGGCAGCGTCGAGGTGCGACCGCTCGTGGAGCGCTGACCCTGCTCGATCAGGTCTTCCGCGACGAGTGGGGCCGGGTGCTCGCCTCGCTGATCGGCTTCCTCGGCGACTTCGACCTCGCCGAGGAGGCCGCCCAGGAGGCGTTCGCGATCGCCGCCGAGCGCTGGCCGCGCGACGGCGTCCCGGACAACCCTGGAGCGTGGCTGCAGACGACGGCGCGCAACCGCGCCATCGACCGCATTCGGCGCGATCGCACCCTCGCCGTCAAGACGCGGCTGCTCGACGTTCCGGAGGCGCTCGAAGAGGACATGGACGACACCGTATTCGCCGACGAGCGCCTCGAGCTCATCTTCACGTGCTGCCATCCGGCGCTCGCGATCGACGCACAGGTGGCGCTGACGCTGCGCACGCTCGGCGGCCTGGCGACGGACGAGATCGCCCGTGCGTTCCTCGTCCCCGAGCCGACGATGGCGCAGCGGCTCGTCCGCGCGAAGCGCAAGATCGCCGCAGCGGGCATTCCGTTCCGCGTGCCGCCCGCCCATCTGCTGCCGGAGCGGCTCGCCGCGGTCCTCGCAGTCGTCTACCTCGTCTTCAACGAGGGCTACGGGGGGCGTGGAGACCTGGCGGCAGAGGCGATCAGGCTGGGCCGGGCCCTCGCGGAGCTGATGCCCGACGAGCCGGAGGCCCTCGGCCTCCTCGCGCTCATGCTCCTGCACGACTCGCGCCGGGCCGCCCGGCTGCGCGACGGTGAGCTGGTGCTGCTGCGAGACCAGGACCGGGCGCTGTGGGACGACGCGCAGATCGACGAGGGCCGGCTCGTGCTCGATCGCGCGGTCGCACTGCACGGCCGCGGCCCATACGTCGTCCAGGCGGCGATCGCGGCCCTGCACTCCGACGACCCGGTCGACTGGCCCCAGATCGCCGCGCTCTACGGCGAGCTCTCCCGGCTGACCGAGTCGCCGGTCGTCGAGCTGAACCGGGCGGTCGCGGTGGCGGAGGCGGACGGGCCGCTCGCCGGCCTTGAGATCATCGACGGGCTCGAGCTCGACAACTACCAGTACCTGCACGCCGCCCGGGCAGAGCTCCTGCTTCGTCTCGACCGGAACGACGAGGCGCGCGTCGCGTACGTCCGTGCGCTCGAGCTCACGCACGCCGACCACGAGCGCCGGTTCCTCGAACGGAAGCTGGCCGCGCTCTAACCGCCAAGATACGGCGGTGAGCGTTCAGCGCATCAGGGACTTCCGCCGGGCCGTCGAGCTGGCCGCCGCCGAGCGGCGCGAGCCGACGAGGCACGGGATCGGCCTCTTTGCAGACTCCGTGCCGAGTGTCTACGACGCGAACTACCTGTCGGTCGAGGACGCGGGCGTCGGCGCCGAAGAGCTTGCGGCCGAGGCGGACACGGTGATGGAGCGCAGCCACCACCGCCGGGTGATCCTCGAGCACGGGGACGATGCGACCGCAACGGGACTCGGCGGCCACGGGTACGTGCGCTCCACGCACATCGTGTTCGCGCATGCGCGCGAGCCGGACCGGCGGGTCGACACCTCGATGGTGCAAGAGGTGGAGTTCGACCGGCTGGTCCCGGTGCGGATCGCCACGACGATCGCGGAGCCGTGGGGAGACGACGAGGTCGCCGGGCAGCTGAACGACGCGAAGCGGTTGATCATGCGCGCCGTCGAGACACGGTTCTTCGCAGCGATCGTGGACGATCGCGTGGCCGCGTACTGCGAGCTGCGCAGTGACGGCCGCACCGCCCAGATCGAGGACGTCGAAGCCGTGCGGTCCTACCGGGGCCGCGGGCTCGGCCGCGCGATCGTCCAGCACGCGCTCGACGAGGCGCGCCGCGCGCACGACGTGGTCTTCCTCGAAGCGCTCGCCGACGACTGGCCGCGCCGGCTCTACGCGAAGCTCGGCTTCGACGCCGTCGACCGGCGCGACTTCCTGACGAAGTTCCCGCATCCCCTGACCCGCCTCCGGCTGCGCACGCCGCGGCTCGAGCTGCGGCTGCCGACGATCCACGAGCTGCGGCAGCTGTACCAGGTGGCAGAAGGGGGGATCCACGACCCGGAGTTCATGCCGTTCGAGGCCGCCTGGACCGACGGCCTGAACGAGCCGGACTTCCTCGGCTACCACGCCGGCCAGCTCGCCGGGTTCGACCCCGAGCGCTGGGAGCTCGGCCTGGTGGCCTTCTACGACGGGCGCCCCGTCGGCGTGCAGGCGCTCGCGGCAACGTCGTTCGCGAGCGACCGCACGGTGTCGACGGGCTCGTGGCTCGGCCGGGAGCTCCAGGGGCGGGGCCTCGGCACCGAGATGCGCGCCGCCGTGCTGTCGCTCGCCTTTGCCGGGCTCGGTGCCGCACGGGCACGCTCCGGGGCGATCCAGGGCAACCGGCAGTCGCTCGGCGTCTCGCGCAAGTTCGGCTACGAGCACACCGGCGTCGCGACGGTGAGCCCCCGCGGTGTCCCGGTCACGCACGACAACCTCGAGCTCTCGCGTGACCGGTTCCGATCACCGGTGCCGGTGGACGTGATCGGCCTCGAGAGCCTGCTGCCGCTGTTCGGCGCTTCGTAGCCTATAAGCTCGCAGCTCAAACGCTGGTGGACGAAGGAGGGCACGCCATGACGATGCGGCTGCCCCGCCCGCGGCACGGGGATCCCCAACAGACGACGGCGGAGCTGCGCGAGCTCGCGGCGTCGATCCTGCAGGACGACGTTCAGACGCTCGCGCGCACGACCGCCTACCTGCGGCGCTCGTACCGAGTGGTGTTCGTCGGGTACATCGCGATGATGGTCTTCGGCGTGGCGGCGATCGCCGCCGCCTTCGTGAAGGGCCTCACCGCGGGGACGATGGGACAGGCCGCAGCGGCGATCGGGCTCGCGGGCCTGACCGTCGGCATCTTCATCGCGTTTGACGTATAGACGAAGTACCGTCAAGCCCCAGCGGTGGCCTGCGCGACGGATCAAGCGTAGGCACGCTGGCGCAGGTAGAAGAATCTCGATTCGCGTTCCGCCCTTAGGGTCCAGGAGAGCTAGGTTCCTCGGCGCCGGATCAACCAAAAGCACGAGCCCGACAGCGCTGCGGCGAGTGCGAGGAAGATTCCGGTTTCGTACCACTGGAGCGGCCAATAGTGGTCGGGTGGTTGATAGGTGACGCTTTGGTGCAGGTCGAAGCGGGCGAGGCAGGCGACCGTCTGGCTGATTGCGGGGCCTCCGCCCTTGCTCGGGTTGGCGGTAGCGTGGCCTCTTGCCGGCGTTCCGCCGGTGCTTGGGCCACCGGACGTGGGGGGAAACAGACACCGTTCGTGGCTGAAGGCGGGTACGACTCGGTTCGAGGAATCCTCGACGGGAGGAGCAGATGTGACCCATGCGCCGTTCGGTACGGGCAGTTGGTAGTAGAACTCGGAGCCGCCGCCGTTGGTGTAGATGCCGGTGAACTTGCTCGCGGTAGTTTGGTTGATAGGGAAGGTGATCGTCGTGGCAGGGAGCAGGTTGGGTCGGATGAAGTTCGGGACGAGAAGTTGGACGCCGATGAACACCGCAAGCGTGGCCACCATTGCGGGGATGGTTCGTCGCAGCAGCAGTCCGGCTGTAACACCAAGTGCGACTGCGAAGAGCGTGTAACCGATTGGGGTGATGTTGCGCTCGGCGAATGCTCCGGGCGAGAAGCGGTTCACGCTGAGCGGCGAGACGCCGTTCATGCTCACTTTGTCGATCGGACTGAACCACCAGGTGACCACCAGGCTGAACACGCCGACGACGACCACGCTGCAAAGGCCGACGACGGCGATCTTGACGGCCAGCCAGTGAGTGCGAGTAATACTTTGTGTCCAGGCGAGCCGGTAGGTGCCGGTTTCGAGTTCGCGGGCGATCAGCGGCGCCCCCCAAAAGATCCCGAGCAGAGCGGGGAGCGTGAGCATGACGGGGCCGAGCAGGCCCCGCAGAAACTTGTCCTGACCTAGGAATCCGTCTTCGAGCGGCCCACAGTTGCCGTGGGCGTGACAGGTAGCGATGCCGCTGATGTCATAAAGGTGGGCGAGGTTGCGGCCGGTGATCACCAAGGCGATGGCGGCGGCGGTGAGTGCGGCAGAGGCGATCACCGCCTGGAGGCGAAACTGGAGAGCGGTGAGCCGGATCATGGCCGACCGTCCACAGCGGCCAGGCGGGGCGGCGTGTTTCCAGTGGCCGCGGCCCGGTCCATATAGGCCAGCACGAGGTCTTCCATGCTGATCTCCTCCACGGCCCACGCCGGGTCGTGGATCGGCTCGCTCGTGCGCACGATCAGGGTGCTCTGCCGGTCGGCGTGGATCGCCTCGATCACCTCTTGCGCTGCAGGCAGCGTCTTCGCGTCTCGGCGCGGGCCGATCAGCCGGTGGTGGGTTGCGAGCAGTGCTCGATCTCGCCGGCGAGCTGGACGCGGGAGTCGACGAGGACGACGAGGTAGTCGCAGACGCGTTCAAGGTCGGCGACCAGATGAGAAGAGAGGATGACGCTCATCCCGTGCTCGGCGACGACTTCCATCAGGCCACGCAGGAAATCGCGTCGTGCGACCGGGTCGAGACTCGCCACTGGCTCGTCCAGGACTAGCAACTCGGGTCGCTTCGCGATCGCTAGCGTCAGCGCGAGCTGGGCTCGCTGCCCGCCAGAGAGCCTCCCGGCCCGCTGGGCGGGATCGAGGCCAAGTTGCTCGATCCGCAGTGTGGCCTGCGCACTGCTCCAACCAGGGTTGAGCCATCCGCCAAGGCGAAGGTGATCGGCGACACGCAGCCCGCCGTAGGTCGGCGTGTCCTGGGCGACAAAACCGATCCGCGCAAGCTGCGCCGGCCCTTCAGCGGGGCGGCTGCCAAGCACCTCGATCGCGCCTGCGCTCGGCTGCAACAGACCCACCGCGAGATTGAGCAATGTCGACTTGCCGGCCCCATTGGGCCCGACGAGCCCGACGACCTTACCGGCCGGGATCGAAAGCGTGCAGTCGCGCAGCGCCCAGCGGCGCCCGTACCGCTTTCCCAATCCGCTGGCGTCAAGAACGGCAGTCACGCGACGTCTAGCTCGGCGGAGGACCGAAAGGCGTCCTGGTAGAGAGCCTCGATGCTCTCGTCGTCGAGTCCCGCACTCCGCGCTTTGCTGAACCAACGCTGAAGGTCGCGACGCAACGTGCCGTCCGCTGCGACCAGAGGATCGCTCAACGTTCTCGTTACGAACGTGCCGACGCCCGGACGCGCACCCACCAACCCGGCGTGCTCGAGCTCGCGATAGGCCTTGAGCACCGTATTTGGGTTGATCGCCAGCCGCGCAACCACCTCCTTCACAGTCGGCAGTTGGTCGCCCTCACGAAGCAGCCCAAGCCGTAACGCCCGTCGCACCTGCTGGACGATCTGCAGATACGGCGAGACGCCAGAGCGGCTATCCAAATGGAACTCGATCGCATTCGGTCTATTCATCTAACTACCTAGCACAATAGGCAGATGAGCAAGCGAATGTCAACCACGCGCTCCCCTTCACTCCACGCACAAGCCTCGCCGGTTTCTGCCAAAGCGACGACCGTGCGAGATTCCAGTCCCGGGCGACGAGGGGCAGCGAGCCGCCGAGAGCAGTCCGCTCCTCTCGATTTCTCGGACGCCCGCACCCGGCTCCTCACGCCCAATGCGTAGGATCGAATCATGGGAAGAACGGCGACCGTTGCGCTTTCTGTGCTGGCGTTGGTAGCCGTGGTGGTGAGCGTAGATGTCCTGTTCTTCAGGCACCACGTCTGGCAGCGACTCATGGCCAACATCGGGATCGTCCTTGTGTTCGCGGCGTTCTATCTCCGGTTCCTGAGAGCGGGCATGTAACCGCCGCTTGCGGCCGCTTCGCTCGATTTGCCGTACAGACAAAGTGCCGTCAAGCCCTCTCGTAATTCCGCGCATTCAGGGGTCGCCGAGCGCTCGCGAAGGGCAGCGAATCTCGATTCGCGTTGCGTCCCGTCGTGACGCGCGATTGAGACCTCGTGTCGAGCGCGGGACGCACACCGCGAGGGTACGGAGCCTGCCTACCGCTCTCGGGCTCTACTCCGATTCCAGCGAACGCTTCAACGACTCGATAGTTCGCGTCCGTTCGCTTCTCGCCAACAGCGCCGCCATCGGCTTCATGAATCGCATCACGCCGAACAGTTCACCCTCCGCGATGTGGTGAACGATCGTCCTGTCCTCGTCCGCTTCGAGGCGGTACGCGGGCCGCGCCTCCATCAGGTCGGAGCCGAACCACCGCAGAGTCTCCCGGAACCCGATCTGCAACGGCGGCTGGTAGTCGGTTATTTGACCGCGGAAGGTGCCCATCCTCGTGGCATCGGAGTAGGTGGTTCCTGGGCCGCGAGGGCCGTCAGAGGTTTGGCCCGACCGGCGGAACAAGCCCGTGCGGTGCATCCACGTTCCGTAACCATCCAGGTCGGCCAATCGCGCGAACACCTCGCCGACCGGGCGGGCGATCGTCGTGCGCGATTCGTACCGAACCGTCGCAGTGCCTGTCTTCTTCATGCCCTTACCGCGCCGTGGCTGCGATCCGTCTGTCACCGCGTACCCTCCGTTCGCGAACTCTTGGTTACCCCTACCGGCAGAAACGCCCAGGCGTCGGGATCTATGCCGGTCGAATTCGGCAGACAGCCGATCGCGGGTATCGAACTGCCGAGAGCGGCCCACGATTCTCGATTCGCGTTCCGCTCATTGCGGCGTGCAGGACGCCCGGCCGTCATGCCTACGCTTGCTTCGAGAGCGAAGGGCTCAGTTGAGGAAGCTCTCGAGACGTTGGAGCGTGTCCGTCCAGCCATTGCGATGAAGCTCCCGGCGCGGCTGGGTCTTGAACGGTTCCTGATCGAGAACGAGATTCGTTCCTCCGACTGCGCTTTCGAAGCTCAGGGTGACGAGTGTCTCCTGGTCATCAGGGTCGGGCTCCTCCCAGGCGAACGTGAAAACGAGACGGCGGGGCACCTCGACAACCCGGAATGTTCCTCCCAGGTGAAAGGCGTCCCCATCCGGTGGCTGCATAGTGATTCGGTATCTCGCGCCCTCTGCGACGTCGAACTGAAGGTGCGGAACCGTGAACGACTTCGGGCCCCACCACTGGCGGAGCGCGTCGGCCTCGCTGAACGCCGCGAAAACTCGTTCTGGCGGTGAAGTTAGGACCATCTCCAGGTGAAGTCGAAGCTCACTCGCCTGTGTGCCTACCGATGCGTCGCCGCTGTCCGTCACTCAAGAGACAACGGATGCGTTGTTGGCGGCATTCCGCGACGCTGGCTCAACGCGGTTACGGCCAGGTGGCTGCCACGCGTCTCGACCGTGGCGGGCGTAGAGCCGCCGTTCGCATACGTTCGTCAGGCGTCTGTAAGAATCGGGGGGGCGGTCCGTCGGGGCCGTTGCCAGGCTGGTTGGCGTCGCTACGTGTGTGACTGCTCAGGTGTTAACCGCTACCGGCGTGCCCTTGGAATGATCGGTCAGCCCACACGGGCAGACGGCGGCCGACTCGCGTTCAGCATGCATCCGAAGTAGCGTCAAGCCCAGGCGGCGTAGTTCCGGGGTTCTGGCCGAAGGACGCCGGTGCACGAAAGCGTGGCTGCTCGAAGACGCGCGGTAGGGTCGATGGGCAGCAGATAATCGACGCCGAGGCGCTTACCAGGGTCCAACAGAAGAGCTACGAGCTGGCGGCTCCGGCTCTCCGCAGCTCCTGGCCCCCCGAGTCAGCGATGGGAGCCGAGCAGCTCGTCGGCTTCCTGACCGAGCACCACTACTGCGTGCTGGCGACCGTGACGCCGAAGGGACTGCCGCAGGCGCGCCCTGTTGCCTTCACCGTGCTTGGCTCCGCGTTTTGGTTCGCGACAGTACCGGGTGCTCGTCTGAAGGGCTTCCCGGAGGCGATCGAGGCGATCTACCCGAACACGGTCGTGCAGACGTGCGTGGTGCACCTGATCCGGCACAGCCTCAAGTACGTGCCGCGCAGAGAGCGGGAGCAGGTCGCCCGCGACTTGAAGCCGATCTACACCGCCGTCGACGCTGACGCCGCCCAGGCGGCGCTCGAGGCGTTTGACGACAAGTGGGGCAAGCGCTTCCCGGTGATCACGCAGGCGTGGCTGAACGCCTGGGAGTACGTGACACCGTTTCTCGCCTTCCCGCCCGAGCTGCGTCGCGTGGTCTACACGACCAACGCGATCGAAGCGCTCAACCGGCAGCTACGCAAAGCGATCAAGACGAAAGGACACTTCCCCAACGAGGAGGCCGCCCGCAAGCTCATCTATCTCGCGATCACCAACGCCGTGCCGGCGTGGACGCGAACGCGGAACTGGACGACAGCGCTGCTCGCGTTCAAGATCCACTTCGGCGACCGGCTACCCGAGTGAACCGCCTACACAGAATTTCGGACGCTCTCGGTTTGGGTGGTTTCTTCGTAACGTTGTCGGGACGGCCGTGGCTTAGAGTCGTTGGGGGATGGGTTCAGCGGATTGTTCGCGTAGGTGGGTGTTTGGGTGGGCGTCGCGGCGTGTCGCGATCTGGCTGTCTCTGTTTGTGGTCGCGTTGTGGGTCGCGGCGCTTCCCCTTGCGGCTTGGGTGCATCAGCTGAATGGTGGGCTGGTTTCTTATCTTCTTCTGTTGGTGCCGTTTACGGTTGTCGGGGCGCTGTTGGCTGTGCGCGTGCCGGCGAACCCGATCGGCTGGATCTTCTTGCTCGTCTCTCTGGGGTTGGTGTTGGGACAGGATGCAGCCTCGTACGCAGTCCGTGCGTACCGCATCGACGGCCATGGCTTGCCGTTGTCGCGTCTTGCGGTTGCGGTCGCGACTGGCTGGGTGGCGTTTGCGTTGTTGCCGCTGCCGATTCTGTTGTTTCCCGATGGGCGGGTGTCGGAGCGAGGCTGGCGGTGGACGTTGCGTGTTTACCTGGCTGTCGCCGCCATAGCGGTGGGTGGGGTCGGCGTCCACGATCTCGGCGCCTTCACCGATGCTCAGATCCACGTCGACTCGTCGGGCGAGCTCGCCGGGGGGAACGCCTCCTGTCTTCGTCAAGGCCCTGAGCGCGGTCGCGCTAGCGACACTCGCGATCATCGCGGGCGCCTGGGTTGTGCGACTCTTGCGGCGCTACCGACGTGCGACCGGCGACCTGCGGGAGCAGCTCAAGTGGCTGATCAGCGGCGGCGGCCTTTGCATCGTTCGGCTTCGTGATCTCGATTCTGCTCAACAGCGCCCATAGCGAGCCGTGGTATGCAATTGCGCAAGCCGCACCTTTCTCGGTTGCGGCCTTGCCGCTCTCGATCGGCGTCGGCGTCCTGAAGTACAGGCTGTACGAGATCGACCGGCTGATCAGCCGCACACTCTCCTACGCAATCGTGACCGGAACGCTCGTCGCGGTCTTCGTCGGGATCGTCTCGCTGACCACCGATGTGCTTCCGTTCTCCTCGCCGGTCGGCGTCGCTGCCTCGACTCTCGTCGCTGCCGCGCTCTTCAACCCGCTGCGCCGACGCGTCCAACACCTTCTCGACCGTCGCTTCAACCGCGTCCGCTACGACGCCGAAACCATCCTGACCGGCTTCAGCGGTCGCCTTCGCGAGACCGTCGATCTCGCAACGCTCGAGAGGGAACTCCTCGCCGCCGTCAACCTCTCACTCGCCCCCGGTCACGCCTCACTCTGGATCAAACCACCAGCCTGACACGCCTCACGCGACGCTCAGGCGTCTAAGAGTCGGCGGGTCGGTCCGTCTGGGGCCGTCGCCAGCCTGGTTGTTGCGGTGCCGTGTGTGTGACTCGTCAGGTGTCTGGCCTCTTCGTGCGTGCCTTCGGAATGATCTGTCAGCACGCACGCGCCGTGGGCGGTCGTCTCCCGTTCAGCGCACATCGGAACTACCGTCAAGGCTGAAGTGCCTGAAGCTGTCTCTCCCGCGTGTCCGGATCGGGCGTCTACAAACCAGCTCGGTCTTCACGCATCACGGAGCTGGCGCCTCAGAGTCTCCTCCGAGGTACGCAGCACGACGTACGCATTGACTGGGAGGTCGGCGCCGAGAGCCGTCCTACCGAACATCAGAGCAAGGGTTGGATCGCTCAACCGAAACGTGCCAGTCGCCCCTAACCGACACCGCTTGCACAGCACAGCGAGAAGTCGTCCCGGACTCCGAGGGGTGCCCAAATGGATCTCTGCCGTTACCTGCTTGCTCGAGAATCGCCGCGCAAGTTGCAGCTTCCAGTCAACGGCGTTGCTCAGACGCTGCCACGGCTTTGTCGTGGCCGCGTTCAGGCGCTCGTGGAATTGTCCTTGGAAGCTCCATTCACTTGCGTCGTTCTCGACGGGCGTGGATGGAGCGTAAGCGTACAGGCATAATCCGCCGCAGTTCATCGCCCTTTCTGTTGCACCGGGCGCTCCGACGGGAACCACGGCGGCCGTAGCAACAGCTAGCGACGCAGCGACAAGAAACACGAGTGCCAGCGGCCTGAGCTTGACGCCGGATGTGCGATTGGCCATGAGTTCTCGAACCTCTCTTTCATCAGAGATTGGCGGGGGCGGTGTTCGCCGCCCCCGCCCCCCAGACCCGCGGTCTTTTGTCAGGCAGTCCGCGGGGACTTGCGGGTCAGCACCAGCGCGCCGGCGCCCGCAAGGGCAATGCCGATTCCGGCGGCGGCGCCGATGCCGCCGTCTGTCCAGTCGAACCCGCTGCTCGAGACGACGACCACGGTTGCCGGGCGGGTGAACGGCCGCTCGTTCTTCGGTTCGCCCTGGATCACCGGGGTGGTTTTGGCAACTGAACGGTGCATGACGGAGTAGGTCCGCGCTTTCCCGACCGCGGCCCGCATGGCCGCTTCGTTCTCGTTGGGAGTGCGGGTGGTGATTCCCTGCGTCGTGCGCTGGCCAACCGGGCGCGTGAACGGCCATTCGTTCTTGGGTTCGCCGCTCCCCAGAGCGACCGGGACCAAGGTCAGTACAACCGCGAGCGTTCCTGCTGCAGTGCCGATCGTGCGGAAGACAGTCAAAGTCGACCTCCTGCTCTTGGTGGGCCGCCGGGTTGGCCCGATGCGCACAGGGTCAGGGGGGCCGGTGAATCAGCGCTTACGCCCGGTTGCAGATCGGTAGACCGGGGACGCCTTTTGGCTTTGCCAGTGTGGTGGTAGCGTCGTTTGGTGGTGCGCTTCCGCATACTCGGGCCGCTCGAGGCTCTCGGCGATGGCGGCGAGCCTATGGCGCTGGGCCGAGGCAAGGAGAGTGCGCTGCTGGCGATCTTGTTGCTGCACGCCAACGAGCCCCTCTCGACCGATCGGTTGATCGAGGATCTGTGGCGGGGCGCAACTCCGGGGACCGCATCGAAGACGGTTCAGGTCTATGTCTCGCGCCTGCGGAAAAGGCTTGCCGACAATCGGCTCGAGACAACGTCGGCCGGCTATCTGCTGCGGGTGGAGCAGGGAGAGTTGGACATCGACCTCTTCGAGCAACTCGTCGGCCAGGGGCGTGAGGAACTCAGCCGTGGTGAGGCGCGCGCCGCCGAGGAGTTGTTTTCCCAGGCGCTCGCGCTCTGGCGTGGCCCGGCGCTCGCCGAGTTTCGGTTCGAGTCGTTCGCACAGATCGAGATCCGGCGGCTCGAGGAGCTTCGTGCCGTCGTCCGCTGCGACGGCGTCGATGCCAGGCTCGCGTTAGGGGAGACCGAGAATTTGGTCTCGGAACTCGAGGAGCTCGTCGCCGAGGTCCCGCTTCAGGAACGCCCACGAGGTCAACTGATGCTCGCGCTGTACCGGGCAGGCCGGCAGGCCGAGGCGCTCGAGGTCTATCGACAGACGCGAACGCTGCTCGCCGACGAGCTCGGCATCGAGCCAGGGTCGGAGCTCCAAGCGCTCGAGCGGTCGATCCTCAACCAGGACCCGGCAATCGACGCCCCGCGAACCGCGCACTCGATCGTCGTGCGACGCAACGGCCTGCTCGTGCTCGGCGGCGGGCTCGCGGTGATCGCCGCCGCGGTTGTCGCAGCCGCGATCGTCACCACCCATGCGGGAAATGCACGGATCGCACAACTTACGCCCGGGTCGGTCGGCGTTATCAACGAACGGACCGGCGATATCACCGCCGAGTCAGCCCTCGGCGGCCGACCGGCGAGAATCGCGACCGGCCCACGCGGCGTCTGGGTCGAAGGCGACGAAGCAGGGACGCTCACCTCGTTCGACCCGAGCTCACGAGCCGTGCTCCGTGTCTTCTCGACCGCAAGCTTCCCGAGCGCGCTCGCGGTCGGTGCCGACGCAGTGTGGGTTCTGGACGGCTCGAGCGGTGTGTTGACCGAGCGCGACGCCGCCTACGGTGTCGTGCTCCACCGGGTCCGCGTCTCTCAGCCGAACCCGGTCTACGACCGCGACCGCACCGCAACACTCGATCCGGTTTCGCTCGCTGTCGGTGCGGGAGCCGCCTGGACGACCGACGGCTCGCCGACGCTCACGAAGGTTGTAGCGAGCAGCGGAAAGATCGCCCGGATCGACCTCGGCAAGATGCTCGACGGTGTCGCGGTCGGTGATAGCGGTGTGTGGGCGATCAGCGGGGCTGCCGCCACCGTCTTCCATCTCTCACCCGGCGGCACCCTGACGTTCCCGATCTCGATCGCGTCGCGGCCGGGTGCCAGGTCGCCGTATCCGATCGGCGTCGCGGTCGGTGCAGGGTTCGTCTGGGTCCTCAACGCGAACACCGGGACGGTCACGAAAATCGACCCGACACAACGCCTTGTCGTCGACACGATCCCGATCGGCATCGACCACCGACCCGCGCGGATCGTTGCAGGCGACGGTGCCGCCTGGGTTGCGGACCAGGATGGCACCCTGATCCGGATCGACGCCGCGAGCGATCATCACACGCTGATCCCGGTCGGCGGATCGTTGCGCGACCTTGCGCTGGCGCGCGGAAGCGTCTGGGTCACCACCGCAGTGGGAGCACACGCCGCGCGCTCGGTTTCCGGCGGCGCCGGGCGGGTGCGGCCCCTCCCCACGGTCTCATGCACTCCGATCGACTCCGCGCCCGGAACGACCCCGACGCTCTTGATCGTCGGCGAACTCTCACTGCAAGGCCCGGGCTCCTCGGCAATCGCTGAGAACGCAGCCGCCATCCGGCAGGTGCTCGCACAACATCACTACCGTGCCGGTCGCTACGTCGTCGGCTACCAGACCTGCGACCACTCGGAACCCAACGGCGACCCGAGCACGGCGAAATGCATCGCAAACGCTCACGCGGACGCAGCCGATCCAAACGTGATCGGGATCATCGGCCCGTGGAGCTCGACCTGCACCGAAACGGAGCTACCGATCCTCAACCGCGCGCCAGCCGGTCCCATTCCCACCGTCGGCTACGGAGCCACCGACACCGGCATCACCCGCAGTGGCCCCGGGACGAGCAAACGCGAGCCCGCGCGGTACTACCCCACCGGCCTCCGAAACTACGTCCGGGTCGCCGCTCCCAACGACACCCAGGGCGCCGCCGACGCAATCGCCGCAAAACGGCTCGGCGCGAAACGGGTCTTCATCCTCGACGACGGACCACAGGGGTACGGCGCGAACATGGCAGCGTCGTTCATCATCGCGGCCACACACCTCGGACTCACGACCCTCGGCCCCTCCGTCTGGAACTACTCGGCCTCGAGCTATCAACCGTTCGTCGACGGCATCGTTCGCCTCCACCCCGACGCAGTGTTCCTGGGCACGTTCCTCGCACCAGAGACGGTGCGGCTGCTCCAGGACATCAAGACAGCGATGCCCCACGTCCAGCTGATCGGACCGGACGGGTTCTCAGACGTCAACCAGCTGATCGCCGATGCCGGCGACGCGGCCGAGGGAATGACCGTGAGCGAAAGCGGGCTCCCGGTCGACCGTCTTCCCGTCGCCGGCCGCACCTTCGCGGCCACCGTTCGCGCAATCACAGGCGTCTCGCCAGACAACTTCTCGATGGCAGCTGCCCAGGCAACCGAGGTGCTGCTCGACGCGATTGCACGCTCCGACGGGACACGGAGCTCGGTCGTGCGCCAGCTGTTCAAGACCCGCGTGACCAACGGGCTGCTCGGCAGCTTCACCTTCGACCACAACGGCGACACCACGGCCGACACGGTCACGATCCACCGCATCGTCCGCGCCCGATCGACCGTCTACGCCGTGCCCACCCCGCCGGCAGCGTTGCTTCGGCAGCGAATCCCCGGCGGCTGACCTCCTTCGCGGGGGACCCGCCGGCGCGGTCTGCTCGTTCGACGGCGAGCTGAGAGTGGTGCTGCGTGTACCTGTTCCTCGGTGGATGCTCTAGCCTCGGCTGGTTGGTGTTGTTCTGCGCGAGTTGCGGTCGTGAGACGCCGTAGGGTGCCCGCTGTGTGCAAACTGCGGCGCCTCCGTTGAAGCGGCTGCAGTCGTGCGAATGATCGGTCAGCCCGCACACGCGCCGTGGGCGGTTGGCTCTCGTTTGGCGTGCAGACGAAGTACCGTCAAGCCCTTTGTAGTTCCGCGCGTTCAGGGGGTCGCCGAGCACCCGCGAAGGGCAGCGAATCTCGATTCTCGGCCCTTGATTAGCCTACAAGGCTGAGGATTCGAGACATCGAGGTGGTCATGCGGGCGATCGTCGTAACGGACAGGGCTTCGGGACCAGCTGGGATAAGACTGGTGGAGCGGCCGGAACCGGCTGCAGCGATCAACGACGTCATCGTGGAGATTCATGCGGCCGGGTTTGTCCCGACCGAGACGGCATGGCCTTCGACCTGGGTGGATCGCCGCGACCGTGATCGTACGCCATCGATCCTCGGGCACGAACTGGCCGGAGTTGTCACTGCCCTTGGGTACGGCACGACGGGAGTGTCGGTGGGGCAGCGGGTACTCGGCATCGCGGACTGGCATCGCGATGGGACGTTGGCCGAGTACATCGCGATCGAGGCGCGCGACCTTGCGGCTTTGCCCGGGGACGTCGACTTCGCCGTCGGCGCAAGCCTGCCGATCTCCGGCCTGACCGCATGGCAGGGCCTGTTCGATCACGGTCGCCTTCGCGCGGGGCAGAGCGTCCTCGCACACGGCGCGGCCGGCGCAGTCGGGTCGATGGTGACGCAACTCGGACGTGAGGCCGGCGCGTACGTGATCGGCACCGGACGCGCCGCCGACCGCGAGAAGGCGCTCGATTTCGGGGCGCAGGAGTTCGTCGACCTCGACAACGACACGCTGGAGGACGTGGTCGGCGTCGACCTGGTGTTCGACGTCATCGGCGGAGAGATCCAGAAGCGATCCGCAAGCCTGATCCGGCCCGGAGGAACGCTGGTGACTGTCGTGGGCCCGCCAGAGACGCGGCCCCGCGACGGCCTCGGAATCGACTTCGTCGTCGAATCCAATCGCGCCCAACTCGTCGAGATCGTGCAGCGGGTACGGGACGGCCGACTGCGTGCGAACATCGGCAACATCGCGAATCTTGACGAGGCCGTCGCCGCCCTCAACCCGACCGCACGGGTCACGGGAAAGACGATCATCCGCATTCGTCCGTAGAGTCTTCTAGACGGATGGCTTCGGACGCGCGACTCGAAGGGCATCGCACCGCCGTGCGCGTGTCGTACCGACCACCTCGCTGATGGCGTGAGAACCTGACGTTCGCCTCGCCTTACTCGGAGGCGTTACCGCGGTCATCTAACCGGCGTTTGGCGACTTGACGAAGTACGGTCAAGCCGAGCCGCCAATCGCATGCGACCAGAATGGAGTCTCGGCTCAGGCCGCCGCCGCTCCTGAGGTTGCAGAGCCGTTTCGAGGCGGCGAAGCCCGTAGTAGCGGGCTTGTGCAAGCCGGGCTCAAGCCGCGGTTCGATCAGCCGATGAGATTCCTGCGGATGAGGCAACCAGAACTGGATCCGGTACGTGGCGCTGTAGTTGCCAGCCAACTCAGGGAGTGGGGAGCCAGGCCTGTCCTCATCAAGGCTGCAGAGCTCGGCTACATCACCGAGTTGGCCTGCGCGATGCCCACGTGCTACTGCCCCGAGGAGCTCGGCGGGGCTTGCTATTTCGTTCCGGGAGTCTCCGACTGGAGCCCGACCAACGAGCACTTCCCCAAGCCAAAGCGTGAGGGCGGACGTGAGACGCCGGACAACTCGGTGCTTGCCCATCGGCTCTGCAACCGGCTTGACTTCTCGATCAGGATCGGGCGGTCACACAAACGAGACCTGGCGCGAATCGAGAAGGCTCGCGAGGCGGCCATCGCCGCACTAGCGGGTGGGTCACCGGCGGCCCTCACTCAAGCACGTTAGATAGGCGCGGCGCTCTCGCGGAGCGGGAGGGGCTTTCGTCGAGCGAGAGGGGCTCGAACCGCTGTTCTTCGTGCAGAGACCCTCGGCGGCCCTCGAGCGAAACGCGATCTTCATGCCCTGGGTCTCGATCGTGCTGACCACGTTCTGGACACGGCTCCTCTACCTCGACGACCCGGAGACGCTGGACCTCAAGCTCGGCCACGCGGCGAAGGAGGCCTCGGACGAGCTGAGCGCGATCGCGCTGCGCTACGCGGTGATCGACGGGAAGGAGCTCGCGGTCGCGAAGGAGGCAGCGCACACCCACCCGGTCAAGCCAGGCGCTTGAGCGCCTGGGAGAGCGACTGGCGGGTCGTCAGCATCCCCTCGAAGAGGTCGCCCTTCGCCCGTACGCGTTCGAGGACGACCGCCATCGTGTAGACCGCCGGGTTCAGCCGGTCGTTCACCTCGTCCCAGGCAAGGGGCGCGGAGACCGGTGCGCCCGGCTTCGGGCGCACCGAGTAGACCGACGCGATCGTCTTGCCCTCGCCGTTCTGGTTCGAGTCGATCAGCACGCCGCGCCTGCGCGCCTTCGACCACTCGGTCGTCGCGAGCTTCGGATGGGTGCGGGCGATCGCCCCGGCGACATGCTCGGCGAAGGCGCGGGTGTCCTCGAACGTCGAGCGGCGGTCGATCGGGACGAGGACATGGAAGCCCTTCCCACCGCTCGTCTTCGGGAACGACACGAGGCCGAGCGCATCGAGCAGCCCCTTGAGGATCAGCGCCACCTCGACCGTCTGCGACCACGGGACCTCGGGGGTCGGGTCGAGGTCGAAGAGGACGAAGTCCGGCCGGGCGGGCTTGTCGACCCGTGAGTACCAGGGGTTCATGTCGATGCAGCCCATGTTCACCATCCAGAGGAGCGCCAGCTCGTCGTTCACGATCGGGAAGTCGACCCACTTCTGCACGCGCGAGCTCTCGCGGGTCGAGACGAGCGCCCGGTGCGTCGCAATCCACTCGGGCATGTGCGGCGGCGCATTCTTCTGGAAGAACACCTTGCCGTAGGCGCCGTCGGGATAGCGACGCATCGTGAACGGGCGGCCCCGGAGGTGCGGCACGAGCACCGGTGCGATCGCGCGGTAGTAGCGGAGCAGATCGCCCTTCGTGATCCCCTCGTCCGGCCAGAACGGCTTGTCCAGGTTCGAGAGCCGCAACTCGCGCCGGCCCTTGCGGAGCACCGCAGGGAGGTCCTGCTCCTCCGGCTCCACCTCGTCCACGCTCTTGTCGTCGCGGATGCCGAGGTACGCCGGATGGCGCAGGTGGCCGTCGTGCGTCCACTCTCCGAAGCGCACCTGCACGAGGACCCGCGGCTCGACCCAGTGCACGTCCCCCTTGCGCACGCGCGGGAGCTTCGGCTCGACCGCGAACGGCGTCGTGTCCCGGCGGAGCGGCTCGAGCAGGGCCAGCAGTTTTCGAATCTCGGCGTCGTCGAACCCGGTGCCGACGTTTCCGACGTACCGCAGCACGCCGTGTTCCTGCACGGCCAGCACGAGCGAGCCGAACGTACCGGCGCGGCGCCCGCCGCCGCGGGTGTAGCCGGCCACGACGAACTCCTCGTTGTGCTGTGTCTTGACCTTCAGCCAGTCGCGGGTACGCCTGCCCTCCTTGTAGACGCTGTCGACCCGCTTCGCGAGCACGCCCTCGAGCCCGCGCTCGAGTGCGACCTCGTAGAGCGCGTCGCCGTCCTCGAAGCTCTCCGAGAAGACGACGTTCTCGACGCGGGCGTCGAGCAGCTTCCGCAGCTCGGCCTTGCGCTCCTGCAGCACGAGGTCGGTCTTCGGCTCGCCGTCGAGCTCGAGCAGGTCGAAGGCGTAGAAGACGAGCGCGCCCGTTCCGCGCTGGAGCTCCGAGAAGCTCGCGCGTCCGCTCGGATCGATCCGGCACACCTCGCCGTCGACCACGGCGTTCGGCGACTTGACCGCCTTCGCGACCGCCTTCGCCACCTCCGGGAACCGCGCGGTCAGGTCGTTGGCGTTTCTCGAGACGAGGGTGCAGTCCCCGCCGCGGACGTAGGCGACGGCGCGATAGCCGTCGAACTTGACCTCGTAGGCCCAGAGCTCGCCGTGCGGGACCGAGCTCGCAGGAGTCGCGAGCATCGGCCGGTAGGCCCGGGCGGTCACGTCGCGCTCCTCGCCGTCGCGGCGCTTGATCAGCAGCCAGTTCTGCTCCTTGCCGTCCAGGTGGGCCGGCACGAGGGACCAGCGCCCGCGCAGCCGCGAGCCGCGCAGCTCGACCGTCAGCTGGCCGTCCGGCTTCTCCTCCACCAGATCGTAGGTGCCGCTGTCCCAGACCTCGACGGTGCCGGCGCCGTACTGGCCCGCCGGGATCTCGCCGTGGAAGGACGCGTACTCGAGCGGGTGATCCTCCACGTGCACCGCCAGCGCCCTCGCCCCCGGCTCGAGCGGAACGCCCTTGGGCACCGCCCAGGACGCGAGGGCGCCGTCTCGCTCGAGGCGGAAGTCGTAGTGCAGCCTGCGCGCGTCGTGCCGCTGGACGACGAAGACGGGCTGCGAGCCCCGCTCGCCGCCGGAGCGGAACGGCTCGGGGGTCTTCTTCGGGTCGCGTTTGCGGCGGTATTCGCCGAGGCTCATCGCGGAAGCTTCACTGATTCGCGGACGGCTTTTCCACAACCGGCGAGGTTTAGCCGCGCCGGGGTGGGAAATGATGGTCTCGTCGTCTCTTCCTGACGGGGGGCAAGACGCTCGAGGCCTGCCTAGCAGCGGGCCTCGACGCGTTTCGGACGGCGTTCACCCCGGTTGAAAACCCTGTGGATGATGTGGAAAGTCCCTGGATTACGTGGCAAACGTCACGCGTAGACGCCCATGCCGCGGAACTTCGCCCGCCGGCGGCGGCGCAGCTCCTCGCCCGAGGTGTCCTCCAGCTCCTCGAGCGACTCGACGAGCGCCGCACGCAGCAGCCGCGCCGCTTCGTCGTGGTCGGCGTGGGCGCCGCCGCCCGGCTCGGCCACGATGCCGTCGATCACCCCGAGCTCGAGGCAGTGCAGGGCGTCCGGCTTGAACGCCGCGGCCGCCTTCTTCGCCTCGCCCGCGTCGCGCCAGAGGATCGCGGCGCAGCCCTCGGGGGTGATCACCGAGTAGATGGCGTTCTCCTGCATCAGCACCCGGTCCGAGACGGCGATCGCCACGGCGCCGCCCGAGCCGCCCTCGCCGATGATGCAGGCGACCGTCGGCACCGTCAGCCGGGCCATCTCGGTCTGGGAGCGGGCGATCGCCCCGCCCTGCCCGTGCTGCTCGGCTGCGACGCCCGGGTAGGCGCCGGGGGTGTCGACGAGCGAGATCACGGGGAAGCTGAACCGCTCGGCGATCTCCATCACCCGCATCGCCTTCACATACCCCTCCGGGTACGCCATGCCGAACTGCCGGTCGAGCCGCTCCTTCACGTCGCGGCCCTTCTGGTGGCCGATCAGGACGATCGTCCGGCCTTCGAGCGATCCGAGCCCGGTCACCAATGCGCCGTCGTCGGCCCGGCCGCGATCGCCGTGCAGCTCGACCCAGTCGTCGACGAACCGCTCGACGTAGTCCATCGTGTACGGCCGGTCGGGGTGACGGGCCAGCTCGACGGAGCGCCAGATCGCCTCGTCGCTGGTGTCGGCCTGCAGGCGCTCCAGCTGCTTCTCGAGCCGCTCCGCCTCGCCCTCCACCCGCGCGCCGCGCAGGAGCGGCAGCCGCGACAGGCCCGAGAGCCGCCGCCGCAGGTTCAGCTCCTGGTCCTTCTCCGTCACGCGAAGAGCCTCAGCAGCCTGACGAGATGCTCCCGCTGCTCGGAGCGCGGCACGATCGCGTCGAGGTGGCCGAAGCGAAGGTTCTGCTCGGCGAGCCCGAAGTCGTCCGGCAGCTTCTCGCGTGTCGTCTGCTGGACGACGCGTGGGCCCGTGAACGCGATCAACGCTCCCGGTTCCGCGATCGTGACGTCGCCGAGCGACGCGAACGACGCGAGCACCCCGGCCGTCGTCGGATGCGCCATCACCGTGAACATCGGGATGTGCGCGTCGTGCAGGTCCTCCACCGAGCAGACGGTCTTCGGCAGCTGCATCAGCGAGAGGATCCCCTCCTGCATGCGCGCGCCGCCGGAGCTCGTGACCGAGACGAGCGGCACACCGCGTTCGATCGCGGAGTCGCAGGCGCGCGAGAACTTCTCGCCGACCGCGCTCCCCATCGAGCCGCCCATGAACGTGAAGTCCATCACGAGCAGCTCGAGCGGGTGGCCGTCCATGGTCGCCTGGCCGATCACGGCCGCCTCACCGAGCCCCGTGTTCAGCTCGGCCTCGGCCAGACGCTCGGCATAGGGCCGCAGGTCGAAGAAGTCGAGCGGATCCTCGGACCGGACGCCGGCCGCCTCCTCGACGAACGAGCCCGGGTCGGCGTACCACTCGATCCGCGCCCGCGCGCCCATCGGATAGTGGTGCCCGCAGTGGCTGCACACCCAGAGGGCGGCCGCCAGTTCGTCGTCGCGGTAGTGCGACCCGCACCTCGGGCAGGTGTTCGGGTGCTTGCTCTCGTCGGGCGGTGGAGCGTTCTTGTGCTCGACCTGGACGTCGATCCGGGTCTCGGACATGTCGAGAGCTTAGACCCCAGTCCGTCACCGATCGGTTACAGGCGGCGCTGCCGGGCCGCCCCTAGGCCGGGACCAGCTCGTCGAGCGTCTCGGGAAGGGCCAGCAGGTCGGGCAGCTCCCGCGTCGGCTCGGCCCCGGCGCCCGCCGGCGCGCCGGTGCGGTTGATCCACACGCTGCGGAGCCCGAGCTCGTTCGCAGGCGCGATGTCGTGGAAGAGCGACGCCCCGACGTGCACGTGGCCCTCACGCGGGGCGCGCGTGCGCGCGAAGAACTCCTCCCAGTGGCGGTGGGCGGGCTTGTACGAGCCGATCTCCTGTGCGACCACGACCTCGTCGAAGGGCACGCCGATCTGCACCTGCGAGGCCGCGATGAAGTCGTCGTCGGTGTTCGAGAGGATCGCGAGCTTCCAGCCGCGACTGCGGAGCTCCTCGAGCGCGCCGTGCACCTCGGAGAAGGCGCGCCAGCCCGGCAGGGACTCCGCCAGGCCGTGCTCGGCCCCGGCCGGCGCACCGAGCCGGCGCATCGACTCCGTCAGCACCTCGCGGTAGCTGAGCGTCCCGTCGCGCTGCAGGCCCGGTTCGAGCTCGTGATAGCGGACGAGAAGCTCATCCGCCTGCGCGTCGCCGAACACCCGCGCGAACTCGGTGCGGACGCCGCCGTCCCAGTCGATCAGCGTGCCGTAGCAGTCGAAGCTCGCCCAGCGTTCCACGCCGGGATCCTAGGCCGAACTCTCTCAGGCAGCGGCCTCGAGCGGAGGGCGGTACGCGAGCAGCTCCCACCCGTGCGCGTCGAGCCAGTCCTTCGACTCGGCGTAGTCCGGCCGCCGCCGTTCGACGAGCTGCCAGAAAGCGGGACCGTGATGATGCTCGGCGAGGTGGCAGACCTCGTGCACGACGACGTAGTCGAGGACGTCGTGCGGTGCGAGCACGAGCCGCCAGTTGAAGCTGAGGGCGCCCTTGCTCGAGCAGGATCCCCACCGGCTGCGCTGGTCGCGGAGCGTCAGCCGCGTGTAGGCGACTCCAAGTGCGGCCGCCTCGGACTGCGCGATCAGGAGAATGCGGGCATGTGCCTCGCGGCGGCCCTGCTGCTCGGTCAGCTGCAGGCGCTCCAGTCCGAGACACGCCTCGGAGACACTTGCGAGCTGGCGCTCGAGCCAGTCCTTGTGCATGGCGATCGCGTCGTCGATGTAGGAGTCCGAGGCGCGCGGCCGGACGACGAGCTCCGGCGGCAGGCCCTGCCGCACGTACAGGCGGTGCCCGTGCACGCGCTTCGACCGGCGTATGTGCAGCTCGACCAGGCGGCCGCCCACGTCGACGAGGCGCATGGCAGGACGGTAAGAGCCGCCCCGGACGACAACGCTTGTACGGTCCATGCGCGCCTGATTCGCGCACGGGCGGGGAGTTTCCTGTGCTACTCGCTGAACGCGCGAACGACGATCGACGCGTTGTGCCCGCCGAAACCGAACGAGTTCGACACCGCGACGCGCAGATCCGGCAGGTCGCGCGCCTCGTTCGGGACGTAGTCGAGGTCGCAGTCCGGGTCGGGCTCGGCGTAGTTGATCGTCGGCGGCGCCTTCCGGTCGACGACCGCGAGCGTCGTGAACACCGCCTCGACCGCGCCCGCTGCGCCGAAGCAGTGCCCGGTTGCGCCTTTCGTCGACGACACCGCGAGCTTCGTCATTGCATGCTCTTCGCCGAAGGCGATCTTGATCACCTTCGTCTCGGCCGCGTCACCGAGAGGGGTCGACGTGGCGTGCGCGTTGACATAGCCGACCTCGGTCGGGTCGACGCCGGCGTCTCTCAACGCCATCTTCATCGCGCGGGCTGGGCTCTCGCCCGTCGGGTCGGGCTCCGTCATGTGCGAGGCATCCGATGAGATCCCGTACCCGATCAGCTCGGCGTAGATGCGCGCCCCGCGCGCCTGCGCGTGCTCGAGCTCCTCCAGGACGAGGACGGCGGCGGCCTCGCCCATCACGAGACCGTCCCGCTCGTTGTCGAACGGCCGCGAGGCGTGTTCGGGATGGTCGTTGCGGCGTGAGAGCGCGCGCATCGCATCGAAGCCGGCGATCCCGACCTGGGTGATCGGCGCCTCGGTGCCGCCCGCGAACATCACGTCCGCCCGGCCGATCCGGATCTCGTCCATCGCGTCGCCGATCGCCATGTTCGACGCCGCGCAGGCGGTGCACTCGCTCATCAGCGGGCCCTTCGTCCCCAGCTCGATCGACACCCAGCCGGCGCCCATGTTCGGGATGATCGACGGGATCGAGAACGGGCTCACCCGGTCCGGGCCGCGCGTCAGGAGCACGTGGTAGCACTCCTGATAGCTCTGCAGGCCGCCGATGCCGGTCGCGATCGAGGCGCCGAACCGGTCGGGGGCCGAGGAGACGTCGACGCCCGAGTCGGTCTCCGCCTGGCGGGCGGCGGCGAGGATCATCTGCGCGAACCGGTCCATCCGCCGGGACGCCTTGCGGTCGACCCAGACCGTCGGGTCGAAGTCCTTCAGCTCGCACGCGAAGTGGACGTTGTAGTCCGTGTGATCGAAGGCCGAGATCTCCGCTGCGCCCGATTCGCCCGCGAGCAGGCGCGACCACGACGACTGCACGTCGTTGCCGAGCGGGCTGACCATGCCCAGGCCGGTGATCACGACTCTTCTACTCATTTCCGCTCACATTCCCAACCCGCCGTCGACGAGCAGTACCTCGCCGGTGATGAACGAGGCCTCGTCAGAAGCGAGGAAGCGTACCGCGCCCGCGATCTCCTCGGGCTCGGCGACGCGACCCAGCGGCGTGTTCTGGATCATCGCGGCGGTCGCCTCTTCCGGGAGCACCTCGGTGAGCTGCGACTTCACGTAACCGGGGGCGACGACGTTGGCCCGGACATTTCTCGAGCCGAGCTCGCGCGCGAGCGACTTCGTGAAGCCGATGATCCCTGCCTTGGAGGCCGCGTAGTTCGTCTGGCCGAAGTTGCCGTGCACCCCGACCACGGAGCTGACGTTGATGATCGACCCGCCGCGCTTGCGCATCATCGGCCGCGTCACGGCACGGCACGTGTAGAAGACCGAGCTCAGATTCGTCTCGATCACCGTGCGCCAGTCGTCGTCCGACATGCGCGCCAGCAGTCCGTCGCGCGTGAGCCCCGCGTTGTTCACGAGCACGTCGACGTCGCCGGCCTCGTCGACGAGGCGCTTCGCGTCCTCGGCCGAGGAGACGTCGGCCTGAACCGCCCGGGCGCCGAGCTCCACCGCGAGCTGCTCCGCCTCGTCCTTCCCGGAGCGGTAGCCGATGACGACGTCGGCACCGGCCGCCGCGAGGCCGGTCGCGATCGCGCGTCCGATCCCGCGCGAGGCGCCGGTGACGAGCGCGAGCTTTCCTTCGAGGGTGGCGAACTGGCTGCTGCTAGCCAAGTGCGTTGCTGACGTCGTCGAGCGACTTCAGGTCGTTGACCGAGAACGTGCGGACCGATCTGTCGATCCTCTTCAGTAAACCGCTGAGCACGTTGCCGGGCCCCACCTCGACGAAGGTCGTCACGCCGCCCGCGATCAGCTCGCGTGCGGCCTGCGTGAACTTCACGGGCGCGGTCAGCTGGTCGATGAGCAGCTCGCGATAGCGCTGCGCGTCCTCGACCCGCGCGGTGACGGTCGACATGAACTCCGTGACTCCCTCGCCGATGTGGACGCGCTCGACCGCGGGGCGCAGGCGGTCGGCGGCCTTCGCGACGAGCGGGGAGTGGAACGCGCCGGAGACGCGCAGCTTGATCGCGCGGCCGGCGCCTTCGCGGGTCGCCTCCACGCAGGCCTCGTCGACGGAAGGCGTCTCGCCGGAGATGACGAGCTGGCCGGGGCAGTTGTAGTTCGCGGGCCAGACGTTCGTGATCTTGTGACAGAGCGCCTCGACCGCCTCGTCGGCGAGGCCGAGAATCGCGGCCATCGAGCCGGGGTGCGCCTTCGCCGCCGCAGCCATCGCAGCGCCGCGCTCGCGGACGAGTGAGATCGCGTCGCTCACGGACATCGACTGGGCCGAGCCGAGCGCCGAGAACTCGCCGACCGAATGGCCGACGACGACGTCCGGGCGGATCTGGCGCGCGCGCAGGGCTGCGTCGAACGCGAGGCAGGTCGCGACGAGAGCCGGCTGCTGGATCTCGGTGTCCACGAGGTCCTCGACGGGCCGCTCGAAACAGAGCTCCTTGAGATCCATACCGGCGGCCAGGCTGCCGGCGTCGTACACGGCCATCGCCTCCGGCACGGCTGCCGCGACGTCCTTGCCCATCCCGGCTTCCATCGAGCCCTGTCCGGGAAACATGAAGGCGATCTTGGTCATGCTGCTGCTCCAGTCGTTTGGTGTGTCCATTCGATCAGCGCCGACCCCCAGGTCAGCCCCGCCCCCATGCCGGTCAGGAGCACCAGTTTGCCTGGTTCGAGCCGGCCGTCGTCCGCGGCATCCGCGAGCGCGAGCGGGATCGAGCCGGATGAGGTGTTGCCGTACTTGTTCACGTTGACGATCGTCTTCTCCTGCGGGAAGCCGAGCTTTCGCGCGGCGTGGTCGATGATGCGGACGTTCGCCTGGTGTGGAACGTAGACATCCACGTCCTCGACCGTCCGGTCGCACTCGGCCAGAATCGCCTCGGCCGAGCTGACCATCACCCGCGTCGCGAACTTGAACACCTCGCGGCCGTTCATCTTGACGTACTTGTCGGGATCCTCGAACTTCCGCGAACCGGAGCCCGGGAGCCACAGGTTCGCGCCGCCGCCCCCGTCTGCGCCGAGCTCGAAGCCCAGGAAGCCGCCGCCCTCGACGCGCTCCATCACGACGGCACCGGCGCCGTCGCCGAAGAGCACGAGCGTCGAGCGGTCGGTCCAGTCGAGGATCTTCGAAAGCACGTCCCCGCCGACGACCAGCGCCCGCTTGCTGAGGCCGGACGCGAGCATCGCGTGCGCCTGGGCGATCGCGTAGACGAACCCGGTGCACCCGGCGGAGAGGTCGTAGGCTGCGGCGTCGGGCATCCCGAGCGCGTCGGCGATCAGGGCGCTCGACGACGGAAACGCCATGTCGGGCGTGACGGTCGCAACGATCAGCAGGTCGATCGACGACGGCTCCGCCCCGGCCATCTCCAGCGCGCGCCGCGCGGCCGGCAGGCAGATGTCGGTGAGCGCCTCGTCCTCGGCGGCGATTCTCCGCTCGCTGATCCCCGTGCGCTCCATGATCCATTCGTCGTTCGTGTCGACGAGCTTGGAGAGGTCGTCGTTCGTGAGGACGCGCTCGGGCACATGGACGCCGAGCCCCGTGATCGAGATCGGCCGGCCGCTGGTCCTCCCGATCAATTTCCCACTCCCTCTCCGACCGCGAAGGTGAGCGTCCCGCGCACGGCGAGCTGCCCACCGACGGTGGCCTTCACCTTGCCGCGCCCCACCGGCCCGCGAACGGTCTCGACCACGCACTCGAGCGTCAGCACGTCGCCGGGCCGCACGACGCGCTTGAAGCGCACATCGTCGATGCCGGCGAAGAGCGCGAGCTTGCCGCGGTTCACCTCCTGCGAGAGCACGGCGACGGCGCCGCACTGGGCGAGCGCCTCGACCATCTTGACGCCCGGCATGATCGGATTGCCCGGGAAGTGGCCGGCGCAGTCCTCGTCGGTCACCGTCTTGCGGGCGACGACCCGCTCGCCCGGCACGAGCTCGGTCACCTCGTCGATCAGGAGCATCGGGTCGCGGTGCGGCAGGACCGCCTCGATCGCGGCCTTGTCCATGACGACGTCCGTCAAGCGGACAACCGCTCCCGAAGGCCGTTGCGGCCGCGGTGGGCGTAGCACTTGGCGGTGCCGACGGGCAGTCCGGTGGCGGCCGCGATCTCGTCGAAGGGCACGCCGAACGCGTCCTGCAGGACGACGACGCGGGCCTGGGCCGCGGGCAGCTCCGCGAGACAGCGGCCCAGCTCGAGGCGAGCCTCCGACTCTGCGAGCGCGCGGGCCGGGTCGCCGTCCGCGGCGACGCGGGCGTCCTCGAGGAGCGGCTCTGTCCGGCGCGTCGCCGCCCAGCGGGCCTGCGCGACGTCCTTGCAGGTGTTGACGACCAGCCGGTGCAGCCAGGTCGAGAACTGCGACTGGCCCTTGAACTGGCCGACCCGCTGGACGAGCTTCACGAGCGACTCCTGCGCCGCGTCGCGCGCGTCCTCCGGGTCGCGCAGGACGTGCAGGGCGATCCGCTCGACCCTGGGGGCGTGCCGCTCGCAGAGCGCCGCCAGCGCCAGCCTGTCTCCGTCCTTCGCGCGTCGCACCAGAATGGGGTCCGAGAGCCTCTCGTACACGAGCGGCCCGTCGGGCCGCAGGTCACTGACGATTCGACGCGGGCCGCTGCTGGAAGGTTGCACGCGCCTACTCTAGTGCCGATGGGCCTGACCCCCGCCTCCGTCCTGCCCGCGCTCCGGGGGTCGTACGGGCGCGAATACCACTACGCGGAGGAGGCTGAGACGACCCAGCGGATGCTTCCGCCGGACGCCGCGCACGGAGCGGTAGCGCTCGCCGAGCGCCAGACCGCGGGCCGGGGACGCCTGGGGCGCGCATGGGTCGACTCGGGCCTGATGTTCTCGGTCGCGCTCTATCCGCCGCAACCGGTCGCCGAGTGGCCCGGGCTGACGCTGGTCGCCGCGGAGGCGGTGGCGGCCGCCGTCGGCCCGCAGGCGGCGATCAAGCACCCGAACGACGTGCTGCTCGACGGCCGCAAGGTGGCGGGGATCCTCGCCGAGGCGGCCGCGCGCGTCGTGCTCGGCGTCGGGATCAACGTCGGGGAGGCGGGCTGGCCCGGCGCCGGCTTCGTCGAGCGCGGCCGGCTCGAGCTGCTCGTCGACGTGCTGGAGCGGCTCGAGCGAGGGTACGAGCGCTGGTCGGCTACCCGGTCACGGCCGGGCTGAGATTCCCGCCCGCGTCCTGCGCCTGTGCCCAGAGCGTGACCACGCTCCCCTGGAACGGCACGGTGAAGGTTCCCTTCGGCTCGGCCAGAACGACTCGGCTCGCCCCGTTGACGAGCACCGTCACCGTCGCCGGCTCGTCGAGGCTGAACGTCAGCCCCGGGGCATCGATCAGCCTGAGCACCGGCGGTCGCGTGTCGATCGTCACGGGCAACGGAATCTGCACGTCGCCGAGGCCGTCGGTGATGGTGAACACCGCGACGTACCTCCCGTCCGGAAGCGGTGAGCCGTTCGCCGTGCCGTCCCACGCAAGCGTGTGCCCGCCGGCGGTGAGCGCGCCCTGGAACGGTGTGGCCAGCACGACACCCGCCTGCTCGATGTCGAGCCGCAGCGGCACGCCCGCCGCGAGCTGGAACGAGAACGTGACGGAGTCGGCAGCCCCGTCGCCGTTCGGCGAAACGACGGCGGGCTGCGGGCCGAGCCCGCTGAGCGTTCGGTCGACCGTCAACGCGGCGGTCTTCGTCACGCTCCTCGTCCCCGCCTTCGCGGTCACGGCGAGCAGGTAGCGGCCGTCCGGCAGCGGCGCGGCGGACCAGGTGAAGCTGTTCGGACCTGCCGCGCGCGGGCCGCCCGGCAGCGAGAGCACCCGGGCGCCGCCGGCATCGAGCACCTGCGCCGTCACGGCTGCCGGCGCGCCGAGGGTGAACGTGACAGTCGACGTGCCGCCGGTCCCGTCACCGGCGGGTGCGACGACGACCGGGACCGC
Organism: uncultured Thermoleophilia bacterium; assembly: GCA_963828655.1. GTDB lineage: Bacteria > Actinomycetota > Thermoleophilia > Gaiellales > Gaiellaceae > PALSA-600. The sequence continues at coordinate 239,748 of CAWHFK010000008.1, forward strand.
AGCCAGGTTCGTGAGCGAGAGCGCCGGGACCGGCACCGGGCGGCCGGTGCCGATCGTCCCCGTCGCCGATCGGGCGCCCGGAGCGGCGATCGTCCAGGTGAAGCGGCCCGCTCCCGCAGCCGCGGAGCTCCACGTCCAGTCGACGAGGGGGCCGCGGCCGGTCCCCGAGGCGACGATCTTCCCGAGCTCGTCGGCGATCGAGACCGTCCAGGCCAGCGCGGACGAGACACGGCCCTGAAAGCGGATGCGGCCGCCGAGCGCCCCCGCCACGGTCGGGGAGTAGAGCTTGGGCAATCCCGTGACCGACACGCGCTTCTCGATTCCCGGCAGGAGCGCGTAGGCGTCGTTCCCAGGGCATTCGCTCGGGCCGGTGTCGCGGTGACCCGAGATCGCCCGCAGGGTGACCGTCCTGCCCGCCCTGAACTTCGCGTTCCCTCCCGAGAGATAGACGACCCTCGACAGAGGGTCGACGTGCGCCACGTCGAGCCGCCACGCGAGCAGCCGGACGAGCGCGGCCTGCATGGCCGGCGGCGGCTTCGTGCTCGTGAAGTTGCCGATCAGCGCGATCCCGACGGTGCCCGAGTTGAACCCCTCCGAGTGCGCCCCGATCACATTCCTCGTGATCCCTCCGGCGCGGCCCTCGTACACCGTCCCGAACCGGTCGACGAGAAAGTTGTAGCCGATGTCGTTCCAGCCGTTTCCCAGCACGTGGTAGGCCTCGATCCCGCGCACGATGGCCGCAGCCTGGGCCGGTGTGTACGCATTTGCGCCGGCGGTGTGGTGGACGACGGCGAGCCGCACGGCCGGTGCGAACCTCGGGGCCGCGCGGACGATCTCCTCGTCGGCATGCCAGCCCGACCGGGTCACGATCGCGGGCAGGCCAGCCTCGGCGAGCCGGCGCGAGGCTCGCGTCGTGACGCGTGACCAGAGCTCGTAGACACGCAGCCGCTGCACGGCGCCGCGACGCCGGAACTGGAACGCGTCGGATGCACCGGTCCACTCGAGGCTGCCGTCGTGCCACGCGCCGGTTCCTCCGTCGGGCGCCACGTCGGCGTCCGCGACGGCCCACACCGACCACCCGCCGTGCAGGCGGTGCGTGCGGTAGAGCACCTCGCCCGGGCCGGTCCAGTGGGCCGCGAGCAGGTTGAAGCGCATCGTCGCCGGCGCCGCGGCGAGGGCGCGTGCGCCTAGCGGCACGTCCTGGACGCGCAGGGCGACGTCATTCGCACGAGCAGGCGCCGGCGCGGCGAGCGCCACGGCCGCCGCGAGAATGGGGACGAGCTTCGACATACAATCCTTCCACCGGTGAAGCGCCTGCTCCTGGCCGTGTTCTTTCTCGTTCTCGCCCTCCCTGCGGGCTCGGCGGCCGGAAGCGCGCCCGCTCGGCCCCGGGTCATGGCGATCCACTTCACCGCCGACGTCGATCCCGTCACCCAGGACTGGCTGAACCACGAGCTCGGGCGGGCGGCAGCACAAGGGTACTCGGCCGCCGTGATCGTTCTCGACACGCCGGGCGGGCTCGAGGAGTCGATGCGGAAGATCGTCGCCCGAGAGCTGTCGCTGAAGATCCCGGTGATCGTCTACGTCGCGCCGGCAGGGGCCCGCGCCGCCTCGGCGGGCGTCTGGATCTCCCAGGCCGCCGACCTCCTCGCGATGGCGCCCCAGACGAACATCGGGTCCTCGACGCCGATCACCGGCAACGGCTCGAACATCGGCAGTGACCTGCGCCGCAAGGTCGTCAACGACGCGGCCGCGTCGCTCCGCGGCCTCGCGAAGTCGCACGGCCGGAATGCGGCGTGGGCCGACGCAGCGGTGCGCAAGGCGTCCAACCTCACTGCGGAGGAGGCGCTGCGGATGAACGTGATCGACGTCATCTCGCCGTCGCTGCCTGCGCTCCTCGACACGATCGACGGCCGGGTGACGACGCCGCGCCACTTCACGCTGCACACGGCGAACGCGACGATCGTCGACGAGCACCAGGGCTTTCTGACCAGGTTCCTCTCGACCCTGATCGATCCGAACATCGTCTCGCTGCTCTTCCTCGCAGGCCTGGCGGGGCTCGGGTTCGAGCTCTTCCATCCTGGCGTCGTGATCCCCGGCGCCTTCGGTGCCATCTGCATGGTCACCGCGCTCTTCGGCTTCTCCGTGCTGCCGCTCTCGTGGGCGGGCCTCGCGCTCGTCCTGCTCGGCGCGGCGCTGCTCGTGATCGACCTGCACGTGCAGAGCCACGGCGCGCTGACCCTGTCGGGCCTCGTTGCGATGTCGATCGGGATGATCACGCTCTTCCACAACCTGCCGGCGCCGTACCACACCTCCGAGACGCTCGTGATCACGATCACCGTTCTGCTCGGCGCGCTCTGGGCGTTCGCGATCTCGAAGGCGATCGCCGTCAGGCGCCGGCCGGCGCAGGTCGGGCCGCAGGAGATCGTCGGCATGGAAGGGATCGTGCGCACGGGTGGGCTCGTGTTCGTCCGTGGCGAGCTCTGGCACGCAGAGTCCGACAGCCCGCTCCGCGAGGGGGAGCAGGTCCAGGTCGAGGCCCTGAACGGCCTCTCGCTCCGGGTCCGGCACATCTAGGCTGTCACCATGGATGCAGCACTGATCATCTTCGCGATCGTCGTCTTCCTGCTCCTGCTGTTCGCGATCGGGGCGATCAAGGTGGCGCGGGAGTACGAGCGCGGGATCGTCTTTCGGCTGGGCCGCCTCCTGCCCGAGCCGAAGGGGCCGGGCCTCTTCATCCTGATCCCGGTCGTCGACCGGATGGTCCGCGTCGACCTGCGAACGATCACGCTCAACATCCCGCCGCAGGAAGTGATCACGAAGGACAACGTGCCGGTCCGCGTGAACGCGGTCGCGTACTTCCGGATCGTCAAACCGGAGGACGCGATCGTGCAGGTCGAGAACTTCATGGTCGCGACCTCGCAGATCGCGCAGACCACGCTGCGCTCGGTGCTCGGCCAGCACCAGCTCGACGAGCTCCTGTCGGAGCGGGAGAAGATCAACGCGATCCTGCAGGGGATCATCGACGAGCAGACGGCGCCCTGGGGCATCAAGGTCTCGATCGTCGAGGTCAAGGACGTCGAGATCCCCCAGGGGATGCAGCGCGCAATGGCGCGCCAGGCCGAGGCCGAGCGCGAGCGGCGCGCGAAGGTGATCAACGCCGAGGGCGAGTTCCAGGCATCCGAGCGGCTGAAGGACGCCGCCAAGGTGATCGAGGAGCATCCGATCGCGCTGCAGCTGCGCTATCTGCAGACGCTGCTCGAGCTGGGCGCGACGCCGTCGACGACGATCGCGTTCCCGATCCCGATCGAGATGCTGCGGGCGTTCACCGCGCTCGCCGACCGGCCCGAGGCCTGACCCGAGGCGCCGGCGCTGGCCGACCTCCGGCACGACGCGACCACCGGTCGCTGGGTGGCGATCGCACCGGGGCGGGCGGAGCGGCCGGGCGCAAAGGCGCCGGCCGCAGACGACCCGGCGGCCTGCCCCTTCTGCCCCGGCAACGAGGACCAGACGCCGCCGGAGACGCTGCGCCTCGGCGACGGCCCGACCGGCTGGGGCGTCCGGGTGGTGCCGAACCTCTACCCGGCGCTCGAACGGCAGGAGGTCGTGATCCACGGCCCGGCGCACGTCCATTCGTTCGGCGAGCTCGCCGATCCGGCGATCGAGCTGGTGGCCGAGGCCTGGCAGCGCCGGGCCAGGGACGCCGGCGGCCACTGCTTCCCGATCCTCAACGAGGGGCACGAGGCGGGCGCCTCACTGCCGCACTCGCACTCGCAGCTCGCTTGGCTGCCGGCTCCCGCACCCGCTGTCGTCGCCGAGCGGGGGCTGCCGGACGTGCTCGAGGTGGTGACGCGCGACGGCGTCACGGCCGGCTGCCCGGTGGCCGGCCGGGCTCCTTACGAGCTCCTGATCGCGCCGGTCCGGCCGGAGGCAGGCGGCCTCGCGAGCGACCTCCTGGCGCCGGCGCTCCGCCTGCTCGCGGAGCTCATCCGGCGGCTCCAAAGCGTCCGCGGCGAGGCGCTCGTGCCGCTGAACGCGTGGCTCCACGACGGCCCGCACTGGCACCTCGAGGTGTTCCCGCGCATCACGAGGCTCGCCGGTCTCGAGCTCGGAGCCGGCGTGTTCATCGATCCCGTCGCGCCCGAGGACGCGGCCGCAGCGCTCCGCCGCTAGACGAGCGCGGTCCTCTGCGCCCGGAACCGCCGGGCGGCGTCGATCGCCGCGCCGAGGTTCAGGCCCTTGTCCTTCGCCTGCTTGATCAGCATCACGGTCTCGACGGCATCCATGTCGTAGATCCGCTGCTTCCGGCCCTTGGTCGGGATCTGGGCCTTGTTCGTCCAGTAGTCGAGCTGCATCTTCGAGATTCCGGCGACGGCGCACACCTGGCCGAGATAGAGCTCGAGCTTGTCCAGATGCTCCGCCATGTCGATCGGCTCGAGCAGGTCGACCTGCTTGCTGTACGCCATCGGAGACGGCTTCCTTTGTCCGCTGGGCCGAATTCCTCGGCTGTTACTTCTACCACTACGTCTTGAAAAAGGGAAGCAGCGGTGGCAGCGGCGGCGCTTACTCGCCGACCGGTGCGCCGTCGAGCTCGGCCGGTTCGGCAGCACCGGGCTCGTCGTCCCCCGATTCGACCACGGGCGCGAGCGACGAGACGAGCTCGCCTTCGCGCAGCCGCATCACGATCACGCCCTGGGTCGAGCGCCCGAGCCGCTTCACGTCCTCGACCGGCATCTTGATCACGGTGCCGCCGGTCGAGATCAGCATCACCTGGTAGCCGTCGCGCACGACCCGCGCGCCGGCCAGGTGGCCGCGCGCCGCGGTGAGCTGGACGGTCTTGACGCCCATGCCGCCGCGGCCCTTCTTCGGATACTCGGAGACCCGGGTGCGCTTGCCGTATCCGTTCTCCGTCACGACGAGCAGGTCGGAGTCGTCGGCGGCGATCGCGACCGAGATGACCTCGTCATCTCCGCGGAGGCGCATGCCCTGCACACCCGAAGCGTCGCGGCCCATCGCGCGCACGTCCTGCTCGGAGAAGCGGATCGCCTGCCCGAGGCGGGACACCATGAGGATGTCGTCGGAGCCGGAGCTGTGCCTCACGCCGACGAGCTCGTCGCCCTCGCGCATCTTGATCGCGATGATCCCGTCCGCCTTCAGGTTCGTGTTGTAGGCGCCGAGCTCCGTCTTCTTGACGACACCGTTCTTCGTGGCGAAGAGGAGGTACTTGGCCTCTTCGAAGTTCCGCGTCTGGATGACTGCGCGCACGGTCTCGCCCTGGCGGAACGGCAGCAGGTTGACGATGGCGCGGCCCTTCGACTGGCGCGAGCCGAGCGGCAGCTCGTGCACCTTGAGCCGGTAGACCTTGCCGACGCTCGTGAAGAACAGGATGTAGTCGTGCGTCGAGGCGACGAAGAGATGCTCGATGTAGTCCTCGTCCTTCAGGTCCATCCCCATCACACCGATGCCGCCGCGGCGCTGTTCGCGATACGCCGTGACCGGCAGCCGCTTGATGTAGCCGGAGCGGGTGATGGCGATCACCATGTCTTCCTCCGCGATCAGGTCCTCGAGCTCGAGCTCCTCCTCGGCAGCGACGATCTCCGTCCGGCGATCGTCGTGGCGGGCGTAGATCCCCTGCAGCTCGAGCAGCTCGTCCTTGATCAGCGTGTCGATCTTGGTCTCGTCGGAGAGGAGCTGCCTCAGTTCGGCGATCCGCTCCTTCTTGTCCCGGTATTCGTCCTCGACGCCCTTGCGCTCGAGTGCGGTCAGGGCGCGCAGCCGCAGCTCGAGGATCGCGAGCGCCTGGAGCTCGGACAGCTCGAACTGCTCCATCAGCCCGTTCTTGGCAGCTTCGGTGTCGGCGGCCGCACGGATCAGCGCGATCACCGCGTCGAGGTTGTCGAGCGCGATCAGGTAGCCCTCGAGGATGTGCGTGCGTTTCTCGAGCTGTCGCAGCTCGTGCTTCGACCGGCGCGTGACGATCTCGCGCTGGAAGTCGAGGTAGTGCGTCAGCAGTTCGAGCAGCGACAGGGTGCGCGGGACGCCGTTGACGAGCGCGACCGTGTTGACGCCGAAGGTCGACTGCAGAGGCGTGTGCTTGAACAGCTTGTTGAGCGCGACCTGGGGCACCGCATCGCGCTTCAGCTCGACCTGGATGCGCATACCTGTCCGGTCGGAGTGGTCCTGGAGATCGGAGATCTCGGTGAGGACCTTGTCGTTCACGAGCTCGGCGATCTTCGCGATCACACCTCCCTCGCCGCCCTTCTTCACGCCGTAGGGGAGCTCGGTGATGATGATCGCGCTCTTGCCGCCCCGGAGCTCCTCGATGTGTGCGCGCGCGCGCATGACGACGCGGCCCCGGCCCGAGCGGTAGGCATCGCGGATACCAGAGCGGCCGACGATGATCGCGCCCGTCGGGAAGTCCGGGCCCTTCACGTGCTTCATCAGGTCCTCGACGTTCGCGTCGGGCTTGTCGATCAGCGTCACGATCGCGCCGATCACCTCGCTCAGGTTGTGCGGCGGGATGTTCGTCGCCATGCCGACGGCAATGCCTGCGCTGCCGTTGACGAGCAGGTTCGGGAACCGCGCCGGCAGCACGAGCGGCTCGCGCTTGGACTCGTCGTAGTTCGGCCCGAAGTCGACCGTGTCCGAGTCGAGCTCGCTCAGCATCTCCTCGGCGAGCTTTGCGAGGCGAGCCTCCGTGTAGCGCATCGCGGCGGGCGGGTCGTCGTCGATCGAACCGAAGTTGCCCTGCCCGTCGACCAGCGGATAGCGGAGGGAGAACGGCTGCGCGAGCCGGACGAGCGTGTCGTAGATCGACTGGTCGCCGTGCGGGTGATGGTTGCCCATCACGTAGCCGACGATGTTGGCGCACTTCACGTAGGGGCGTCCCGGCCGGTTGCCGTTCGTCCACATCGAGTAGAGGACGCGCCGGTGGACGGGCTTCAGACCGTCCCGCACGTCGGGGAGCGCGCGCGAGACGATCACGTGCATCGCGTAGCCGAGGAAGCTCGACCGCATCTCCTGCTCGAGCTCGCGCGACTCGATCCGCCCCGGCCCCAGTGCCCCTGTCTCGAGCTCGCTCATCGCAATGCCTTTCTTGCCTTTCTAGACGTCTAGCGGAGCTAGACGTCGAGGAATTTGACGTCCTTCGCGTTCTGCTCGATGAACTGGCGGCGCGGCTCGACCTGATCGCCCATCAGCATCGAGAACGCCCGGTCGGCGGCCGAGGCGTCCTCGACGTCGACCCGCATGAGCAGGCGCTTCGCCGGGTCCATCGTCGTCTCCCAGAGCTGCTCGGCATTCATCTCGCCGAGGCCCTTGAAGCGGGAGACCTGGATCCCCTGCTTCGCCGCCTCGAGCACGTGCTCGCGCAGGATGTCGAAGGTCTCCGCCACCTCGAGCTCCTTCCCGATCCGCACGATGAAGGGCGGCTGGCCGAGCTGCGCGACGAGCTTCTGGTACGCGGCCCGCAGGCCGTGGTACATCGGCGAGCCGAGCAACTCGACCGGGACCGCGATGTTGCGGCCGGCCGAGGTCTCGGTCTCGACGACCCGTACGCGGAACTCGTCGTCTGCGTGCTCGAGCACCGACAGTGCGTAGCCGTTCTCGTCGATCGCGGAGATCGCGCCGGCGAGATCGCCCGGCCCTTCGATCTCGTGCTCGACGAGACGGTGGAGGATCATCAGCTCGGTCGCCGCTGCACCGAAGTCGGAGCGCAGGCGCGCGTAGTAGCCCTCGTACTGCTGCAGGTCCTTCGCGAAGCGGCTCCACTTCGCCTCCGTGAGCTTCAGCGCGTCCCCGTCGCGCGAGGTGATCTCGACGTTGGGGATGCGCTCGCGTGCGAGCAGATCCTCGAGCTGCGCGTCCTTCTCGAAGTAGAACTCCTGCCCGCTGAGCTTCACCTTGTAGAGCGGCGGCACGGCGATGTACACGTGGCCGTGGTCGATCAGCGCCGGCATCTGCCGGTAGAGGAACGTGAGGATCAGCGTGCGGATGTGCGAGCCGTCGACGTCGGCGTCCGTCATGACGATGATGCGGTGGTAGCGCAGCTTCTCGAGGTCGAACTCCTCGCCGATCGACGTGCCGATCGCGGTGATCATCGCCTGGATCTCGTTGTTCGAGAGAACCTTGTTGATCCGGTTCTTCTCCGAGTTGATGATCTTCCCGCGCAGCGGCAGGATCGCCTGGTAGGTGCGGTCACGCCCCATCTTGGCCGAGCCGCCTGCGCTGTCGCCCTCGACGATGAAGAGCTCCGCCGCCTCGGGATCCTTGATCGAGCAGTCCGCAAGCTTGCCGGGAAGCGACATCGACTCCAGCGCCGACTTGCGTCGCGTCAGCTCGCGCGCCTTGCGGGCAGCCTGCCGCGCGCGCTGCGCAGAGATCGCCTTGCTGACGATCTGGCGCGCGTCGGTCGGGTTCTCCTCGAAGTACTCCGCGAGCTTCTGGTTCACCGCCGTCGAGACGAGCCCGCTCACCCAGGGGTTCCCGAGCTTGGTCTTCGTCTGGCCCTCGAACTGCGGGTCCTGCAGCTTCACCGAGATGACCGCGGCGAGGCCCTCGCGCACGTCCTCGCCCTCGAGGTTGTCCTCCTTCTCCTTCAGCAGGCCCTTGTCGCGCGCGTACTTGTTGATCGTCGACGTGAGAGCCGACCGAAAACCGGAGAGGTGCGAGCCGCCCTCGTGCGTGTTGACGTTGTTGGCGAACGAGAAGACCGACTCCTGGTACGAGGTGTTCCACTGCATCGCGACCTCGACCTCGCCCTCGTCGTTCCCGGTGGAGAAGTAGACGACGTGGCGGTGCACCGCGTCCTTCGACTCGTTGATGTACGAGACGTAATCCTTGATGCCGCCCTCGTAGTGGAACTCGACCGGGGGCTCGGCACCGGCGCGCTCGTCGGTGAACGTGATCCTGAGCCCGCGGGTGAGGAACGCCATCTCGCGGAAACGCGAGACGATCGTGGTCGCGTCGTACACCGTCTCGTCGAAGATGTCCGCGTCGGCGAGGAAGGTCGTGGTCGTGCCGTTCTCGGTCGACTCGCCGACGATCTGCATCGGGCCGCGCGGGACGCCGCGGTCGAACTCCTGGCGATAGACCTTCGCGTCGCGGGAGACCTCGACGACCAGCCACTCCGAGAGCGCGTTGACGACGGAGGCGCCGACGCCGTGCAGCCCGCCGGAGACCTTGTAGCCGTCGCCGCCGAACTTCCCGCCGGCGTGCAGCTTGGTCATGATCACCTCGAGCGCCGAGGTGCCCGTGCCCTCCACCTCGTCGACGGGGATCCCCCGGCCCCGGTCGCGCACGGTGACCGAGTTGTCCGGGTGGATCGTGATCTCGATCAGGTCGTTGTAGCCGGCGAGAGCCTCGTCGACCGAGTTGACGACGATCTCCTCGACCAGGTGGTGCAGGCCCCGCAGGCCCGTCGAGCCGATGTACATGCCCGGGCGCAGGCGGACCGGCTCGAGGCCTTCGAGCACGGTGATGTCCTTGGCCGAGTATCCGGCCTTTGCCTGGGTCTTCGCCATAATGAAGAAATGCCTGCAAAACGACGGTTTTGCGAGGCACCAGAAGTGTATCAGATTCGGCGGTTGCCCCGCCCGCGGGCGAGGCTCAAAGAGACCGCTTTTTGCACACTTTCGCGCAGGTTCTCGTCGCTGATCGACGAGGCGATCGCGCGGGCCCGCTCGTCGTCCTCCGGGCTCACCTCGACCGGGTTCTCCACGGGCTCCGCAGCAGGCTCCGGCAGTGGGCCGGGCGCGAAGCGAACCCCCGGCACGCCGAGCTTGCCGGCGATCTCGGCAGCGCGCTGGCCGAGCTCGAACGACCACACCGAGTCGGCAGTGTTGACGTGCACGGTCCCGTCGCGGCCGATGCGTGCGGGCCACGCGTTGCGGGCGATCCCGTCGCCGACGGCTGCAGGCCAGCGCTCGACGAGCTCCGCCATGCCGGCCTGCGGGCCGAAACGGGAGAGCTCCGAGCGGATCTGGCTACCGAGCGGATCCAGCTTCGACCTCGACGATCTGTGAGGGCTCGATCGGCAGCGCCGACCGGTGGGTCGCGGTGATCATCGTCTGCCCCATGCCCGCAATGCGCTCCGCCAGCACCTGCCGACGGCCGGGATCGAGCTCCGACAGCACATCGTCGAGCAGCAGGAGCGGGAGCGACGGCAGCAGCTCCGCCTCGGCGAGCAGGAGCGACAGCACCGCAAGGCGCTGCTCGCCCTGTGAGCCGTACTGCCGCAGGTCGCGCTCGCCGCTCCCGATCAGCACGTCGTCGAGATGAGGGCCGAGCCCGGTCGCGCCGCGCTCGAGATCGCGATCGAGCCTTCCGTCGAGCGCGGCACGCGACGGCGGGCTGCCGTCGTACCCGAGGTGCGCCGCGGGCAGCCCGAGCTCCTCGGCCCGCTCGGCGAAGCCCGGCCCGAGCGCCGAGAGCGTCTCCCCGCGCTGTACCACGAGCTCAGCTCCGAGCGCGGCAACCTGCTCCGTCCACGGGTCGAGCGCGTCCCGGCCGGACAGGCCGAGCTGCACGCGGCGGAGGGCGGCGTTCCGCTGCGCGAGCGCGGCGAGGTAGTCCTGCGGCACCGAGGCGCGCGACGGGAACAGCCGCCCGAGCGCCCGGTCGATGTACGCCCGGCGTGCCGCAGGGCCGCCCTTCACGACGGCGAGCCGGTCGGGCGTGAAGACGAGAGTTGCTACCTCGCGCCGCAGTGCCTCCGCCGACGACAGCTTCGCGCCGTTCACCCGCGCCTCCTTCGCCTGGCCCTGGCGCAGCGTGACCGCGAGCTCGAGCGGCGCGCCGTTCCGCGTGCCCTCGACAACGACCCGGGCGGCCGTCTCGCCGAAGCGGATCAGCTGCGCGTCCTGCCGCGTGCGCGGCGAGAAGCCCTGCGTCGCAACGTGCAGCGACTCCAGGAGGTTCGTCTTGCCGACGCCGTTCCGCCCGACGACGAGCACGATCCCCGGAGCGAGTGCGAGGTCGAGCGACGCGTATGAGCGGTACTGGCGGAGCTGAACGCGCGTGTAGGTCAGCCGGCGAGCCTGATCGGCATGATCAGGTAGACGTAGTCGTCGGCGTCGCCTTCGAGCACGGCCGGACGAAGCGGGCTGATCAGCTTGAACTTGATCGTGTCGGAGTCGACCGACTCGAGCCCGTCGCGCAGGAACTCGGCGTTGAACCCGATCTCCATCGCATCTCCGGTGAACGGGGCCGGCAGCGACTCGCGCGCCTCGCCCACGTCCTGCGTGATCGCAGAGACGGTCAGCTCGCCCTCGGCGAACCGGAGCCGGAGCGGCGAGTTGCGCTGGGCCATCAGCGAGACCCGCCGGACGACCTCGAGCACCTCTTCGCGCGGGAGCGGCAGCTCGTACTCGAACTGCTCGGGGAGCAGCTGGCGATAGTTCGGGAACTGGCCGTCGATGCGGCGCGTGGTCAGCCAGGTGCCGTCGGCGCCGAAGACGACGTGGTTCTCCTGCATGCCGAGCTGGATCTCGTCGGCGCCCGTCGCGATGCGCGCGAGCTCCTGCAACGCGCGTGCCGGGATGATCGCCTCGAGATCCGGGAGCGTGCCGGTGACAGGCGTCTCCTTCACAGCCAGCCGGTACGAGTCGGTTGCCGCCATCACGATCTTCCCGGGCTCGAAGCGAACGAGAATGCCGGTGAGCACGGGGCGGCTCTCGTCACGAGAGGCGCTCCGCCCGACCCGCGCGACCGTCTCGACCAGCGCGTCGCGGTCGACGGTGTGCAGCGCACCCAGGTCGACCTCCGGCAGGCGCGGGAAGTCCTCGCTCGAGTAGGTGTGCAGCCGGTAGGTCGCACCGCCGGCGGCCAGGACGACGACCGCCTCATCCGGATGGTGCTCGAGCGAGACCTCGCCGTCGGACAGAGACCGCGCGATGTCGAGCAGCAGCCTGCCGGGAACGACGACCGTCCCCTCGTCGGCGACCTGTGCGTCGACCGATGCCCGGAGGGACACCTCCATGTCCGTCGCCGAGAGATGCAGTCGGCTGCCCTCGGCGCGAAGCTGGATGCCGCCGAGAACGAGGACTGTCGTGCGGCTCGAGACACCGCGCGCGACCACGGCGAGCTTGGACGCGAGCTCGTCCTTGGCGACCGTGATCCTCAGCCCTGTGCCCACCACTGTTTCTGAGTCAATCATTTAAATGAAACCTCGTTGTAGTCATAAGCCCTGTGGGTCCGGGGAGAAGCCCCTCGTCCCCTCTGTGAGAGCCAGTTTCGCTGTGGGTGCGGACGGGGGACAAGTTGCGGTCGTGCACAGGGGCCGCGCTCACCGCGCCTGGCGGACGCGGGCTGTGAGCTCCTGGACGAGGTTGTACACAGACCTGTCCTCACGGATCAAGCGGGCGATCTTGGAGGTCGCATGGATCACCGTCGTGTGGTCGCGGCCCCCGAATTCCTTCCCGATCTTCGGCAGGGAGGAGTCCGTGAGCTCGCGTGAGAGGTACATCGCGACCTGCCTCGGATAGACGATGTTCTGGGAGCGGCGGTCGCCCGTCAGCTCCTGCATCGTGACGCTGAACCGCTCGCAGACGAGCTCCTGGATCCGCTCGATCGAGATCTGCGCGCTTTCCCCCTGCGGGAAGACGTCCTTGAGCACGTCCTGTGCCAGCTCGACGGACAGCGGTCGCCCCGTGAGCGACGAGAACGCCACGACGCGAGTCAGCGCGCCCTCGAGCTCGCGGATGTTGGTCGAGACGCGCGAGGCGATGAACGTCAGGAGCTCCGGCTCGCGAATCTCGATCTGGTCGTTCTTCACCTTCTTGCGCAGGATCGCGATGCGCGTCTCCAGGTCGGGTGGCTGGATGTCGGTGATCAGCCCCCATTCGAACCGTGAGCGGAGCCGCTCCTCGAGCGTCGAGATGTCACGCGGCGGCCGGTCCGACGACATCACGATCTGCCGGCCCGCCTCGTAGAGGGAGTTGAACGTGTGGAAGAACTCCTCCTGGATCCGCTCCTTGTGCTCGAAGAACTGCACGTCGTCGATCAGCAGCACGTCGTAGGTGCGGTACCGCTGCTTGAACCCCTCGATGCGCTTGTCGCGCAGGCTGTTGATGAAGTCGTTCATGAACGTCTCGGACGTGACGTAGCGGCAGGTGAGCCCGCCGCCGTGGTCGGTGACGAAGTTCGCGACGGCGTGCAGGAGATGCGTCTTGCCGAGCCCCGTGTGGCCGTAGATGAAGAGCGGGTTGTACGCCTGCGCCGGCGCCTCCGCGACGGCCAGCGCCGCCGCGTGTGCGAACCGGTTCGACGACCCGATCACGAACGAGTCGAAGGTGTACTTGGGATTGATCCCGGCGACGTCGGTGCGAACCGTGGTCACCTCGGCCGGGAGCGGCCGAACGGCGCTCGGGGTGACGCTCGGCGCCGACTGTGCGGTCACCGGCAGCGCCGGCTCCTCGACCACCCGCAGCTGAACCCGCAGATCGGAGCCGCCCGCGTCCTTGACCGCCGCGCGGATCAGGTCGAGGAAGTGCCCCTCGATCCACTCGCGCGTGAAGTCGTTGGGAACCGCGACCGCGAACGTGTCGGCGTCGAGCTCTGCGCCGCCGACGCCTCCGAACCAGGTCGAGTACGTCGTGTCGTTGAGGGCTTCCCGAAGCCGGGCGGACACGTCGCTCCAGAGGTCTTCCGCCGTCAGCTCGATTTGCCCATCCACCCGGCTCAGCACTCCTTTGTTCGACCTCTGGGGGTGGCGAGCATAGCAGCGTCCCGCCGCCGCCTCAATGAGGATTTCCCGCCTTGTCCACACCCGCCGATTCATGCGATTTGCAGGGCTTTCCACCGGCTCCACACGACTCTCCACAGGTGTGGAAAGTCTGTGGCCGACGCGGGCGGTATGCCCCCTTTCCACGGCTTTTGCGGTCCCGGCAGCCTGTGGACAACCGGCCGGTGAAGCGGTCCGGCTATACTCGCCCGCGGCCGGCATCCGCTGGCCAAGTTCTCTTTCGGACGCTATGAAACGGACCTATCAGCCGAACGTTCGCAGGCGGAAGCGGAAGCATGGCTTCCGTGCCCGCATGTCGACGCGCGCCGGTCAGCAGATCCTCAAGCGGCGCCGCTCGAAGGGCCGCAAGCGCCTGTCGGCGTAGTGCCGCCGGTGCAGCGCCGGAACCGTCTCTCCCGCTCGCGCGACTTCGACGCCGTCTACCGCCAGGGCCGCTCGGTGTCGACACGCTTCCTGACGCTCTACTGGTTCCAGCGGGACGAGTCCATCGGTTCGCCCCGCCTGGGGTTCGCCGTGCCGAAGGCGGTCGGGAACGCCGTCGTCCGGAATCGGATCAAACGGCAGCTGCGGGACATCGTCCGCGGCCGGCTCGAGGCCGTGCCCGCGACGAACGACTACGTGCTCGTCGTGCGCCAGGGGCTGCCCGAGGCCGCCGAGGTGAACGGGCACGACTGGCTCGCGGCCCGCGTCGACGAGGTGCTCGGGAAGGCAGCGGCATGACGCAGGCACTGCGCACGGCCGCGATCCTCCCGATCCGCCTCTACCAGAAGCTCGTGTCGCCGTTCATCCGGCCGAACACCTGCAAGTACCACCCGACCTGCTCGGAGTACGCCGCGCTCGCGATCCGCAAGCACGGGGTGCTGCGCGGCGTCCCGCTCGCCGGCTGGCGCCTGCTGCGCTGCAACCCGTGGTCGCATGGAGGGGTCGACTACCCATGAGCCTCGGCGCGCTGCTCGTCTTCTCCATCCTCACTCCGCTCGAGAACGTGATGCAGTCGATCCTCGACTTCTTCCACGGTTCGGTCGGTCTGCCGTGGGCGTGGTCGATCGTCGCCTTGACCATCCTCACGCGGATCGTGCTCGTGCCGCTCACGGTGCGGCAGATCCACTCGATGCAGGCGCTCCAGGCGCACGCGCCGGAGATGAAGGCGATCCAGCAGAAGTACAAGGGCGACCGGGCGAAGCTGAACGAAGAGCTGATGAAGTTCTACAAGGAGAACAACATCAACCCGGCCGCATCGTGCCTGCCGCTGCTCGCGCAGTTCCCGGTCTTCATCGCCCTCTACTTCACGCTGAAGCACGGCACGAAGCACATCCAGGGGTCGTGGCTGCATGTCGTCCCGAACATCTCCGACAAGGCGACCGCGCACTGGTCGGGCTTCGTGCTGCTCGCGATCTACGCGGGCTCGCAGATCGCATCGACCTACTTCATGGGCACCACGATGGACAAGACGCAGCGGACGATCATGATGTTCCTGCCGCTGGTCTTCCTGACCGTCGTCTCGCGGTTCCCGACCGGGCTCATCCTCTACTGGATGACGACCAACCTCTGGACGGTCGGGCAGGGCCTCGTCACACGGAGGCTCGTGCCGAAGCCGGGCGCACTCCCAGCTGCGCCCGCCGGTCCGAAACGCACGTCGCGGAACCCGCCCAAGGCAGAGGTCGCGACCGGGAACGGCGCGAATGCGGCCGCCCCGGCACCGAAGCCCCCGCCCTCGCAGCCGCGGCGCGTCAAGAAGAAAGGCAGAGCCAAGCGGTGAGCGACGACGGCACTGAGCAGGTCAGTGTCGAAGCGACCGGCGAGACGGTCGGCGAAGCGAAGTGGAAGGCGCTCCGTGACCTCGAGCGCGCTGCGCCCGGCGTCGACAAGTCGGCGGTCGAGTTCCAGGTCGTCTCGGAGGGCGAGCGCGGACTGCTCGGGGTCGGCTACACACCCGCGCGGGTGATCGCCACGGCGGCAGCGGGAACGGCCGCCGCGCCGCAGGCCTCCCGCGGAGACGAGAGCGACCCCGAGACGCACGTGCGCGAGCTCGTCGAACGGGTCGTCGGCGCGATGGGGATCACCGCGCACGTCGAGGCGCGGGAGACCGGCGACGAGATCTTCGTCACCTGCAGCGGCGGCGACCTCGGACTGCTCATCGGCAAGCACGGCCAGACGATCGATGCGCTGCAGTCGATCGCGAACGCCGCCGTCTACCGGTCGGGCACGCACAAGTCGGTGACGGTCGACGCCGCCGGCTACCGGGGCCGCCGCCGCCAGACGCTCGAGGGGATCGCCGTTCGCAGTGCCGAGCGCGCCGCTCACGGCGAGCGGGTGCTGCTCGAGCCGATGAGCCCGGTCGAACGCAAGATCGTGCACGAGCGGCTGAAGGAGTACCCCGGCGTGCAGACGGCGAGCGAGGGGACGGAACCGAACCGGTATGTCGTCGTCCTCCCCGCTTGACGGCTGGCTCGCGGCCGTCGTCGCAACCCGGGGCCTGACGGCGCTACGCGACCTCGGCGAAGCACGCCGGGTGCTGCTCGAGGACTCGCTGGCCGGCGCAGACCTCGTCGCACGCTTCGACGGTGTGATCGTGGACGTCGGGAGCGGCGGCGGCGCACCCGGGATCCCGCTCGCCCATTCGTTCCCGGCCCGCGAGGTCGTGCTGCTCGAGGCGGAGCGCCGCAAGTGCGAGTTCCTGGAGACGGTGGCACCTGCGAACGCGCGTGTCGTCTGGGGACGCGCCGAGGAACAGGAGACCGACTGGGCGGGGGTCGCCGTCGCGAAGGCGCTCGCGCAGCCGCCGACGGCGGTCGAGTGGTGCCTGCCGCTCGTGCGCCCCGGTGGAGCGGTCGTGCTCTGGGTCGGCCCGTCGCTCGACCGGGAGCGCCTCGCAGCCGCCGCCGGGCGGGTTGCGGGCGACGTCGAGGAGGCCGCGGCCGGTTTCGCCGTGATCCGCAAGACCGGCCCCACTCCGGACGGCTTTCCCCGCCGGACGGGGCTGGCCAAGAAGCGGCCGCTGGCCTAGCCCGCACCCCGCCCCGAGGGCGTGCGAAGCCTTTTCCGAAGCGGATTTCGGTGTCCGGCTCGGCCGCTAGATTGGCCGGGTGACCAAGGTCTACGCGTTCGCGAACCAGAAGGGCGGAGTCGGCAAGACGACCACCGCGATCAACCTCGCGGCGTGCCTGGCCGAGGCGGGCGAGCGCGCGCTCGTGGTCGACCTCGACCCGCAGGCCAACGCCACCTCCGGTCTCGGGATGCGCGCGAACGGGACGTCGACCTACGACCTGCTCGACGGCGTGCCGCTCGCCTCGCTCGCGAAGGCGACGCAGTTCCCGAACCTCTTCCTCGTTCCGTCGAAGCCGGAGCTCGCCGGCGCCGCTGTCGAACTGTCCCAGCGCGACGACGGCGAGCGCTACCTCGCGGAGGCGCTGCAGCACGCGGAGGGCTTCGACTTCGTCCTGCTCGACTGTCCGCCGTCGCTCGGCCCGTTGACGGTCAACGCGCTCGCCGCGTCCGACCGCGTGATCGTGCCGGTGCAGACCGAGTACTACGCGCTCGAGGGCCTCGCGCAGCTCGTGCAGTCGATCAACCTGATCAAGGCGCGCCTCAACCCGAAGCTCGAGATCGCGGGCGTTCTCCTGACGATGACCGACGGCCGCACGCGCCTGTCCGCCGACGTGGAGGCGGAGGTGCGCCGGCACTTCGGCGCGCTCGTGTTCAACGCCGTCGTCCCCCGCTCCGTCCGCGTCGCGGAAGCGCCGAGCCACGGGCTACCGGTGACCCACTACGACCGGCGCTCGCGCGGCGCCGAGGCCTACTGGAAGGTGGCGATGGAGCTTGTCGAGCGTTCCTAGGCGCGGTCTCGGCCGCGGCTTCGAGGTTCTGATCGGCGGCGCGGCGCCGGAGCTGGCGCAGATCGCCGTCGAGCAGATCCACGCCAACCCGAACCAGCCGCGCAAGCGGTTCGACAGCGACGCCGTCACCGGCCTCGCGGAGTCGATCAAGGCGCAGGGGCTGATCCAGCCGGTCGTCCTGCGGCCGCGCCTCGAAGGGGGCTACGAGCTGATCGCCGGCGAGCGCCGCTGGCGCGCCGCCCGCGAAGCCGGGATCACGACGGTCCCGGCTGTCGTGCGTGAGGCCGACGACCGCGATTCGCTGCTGCTCGGGCTCGTCGAGAACGTCGCGCGCGAGGATCTCTCGCCGATCGAAGAAGCACGCGCCTTCGCCGTCCTGATCGACGAGTTCGGCCTCTCGCTCGGCGAGGTTGCCGAGCGGGTCGGCCGCTCGAAGCCCACGGTGTCGAACCGGATCCGCCTGCTCGAGCTGCCCGAGGACGTGCTGAGCATGATCGCCCGGCGCGAGCTCACCGAGGGCCACGCCCGCGCGGTGCTCGCCGTCCCCGACCAGGACGGCCGCCGCCGGCTCGCCAAGCGGATCGTCAAGGAGGGCCTCTCCGTGCGCGCAGCGGAGCGCGCGGCGCGCTGGGCGGGCGCCCGGACGAAGGAGCGCCGCGTCACGGCGGTCGACCCCGCGCTCGCGGCCCGGGTCAAGGACGCGTTTCGCCTCCTGACCGGGTTCGAGGCCAAGGTCGGGGCGGCCGGCCTGCAGGTCCCCGTCGACGGCGACGTCCAGCTCGAGGAGCTGGCCGAAGCGCTCGAGCGGCTCGGCACGCCCTAGGCAGGCACCCGCGCGTACCCTGCGTCGGTGCGGAAGCCCGGGCCTGCGCAGCTCTTCGCCGCCGCGGCGATCGCGCTCGTGGCGACGGCCGACACGTTCTGGCTCGCCCGCGCGGCCGGGCCGAAAACGAGCGGCTGACTGCGAGGCGGCGCCCGGAGAAGGGCTCTGCCGCTCAGCGGGATGGGCGATCCTGGATTCGAACCAGGGACCTCCGCCTTATCAGAGCGGCGCTCTAACCAGCTGAGCTAATCGCCCGCGGGGCGCATGATAGCGGCGTGCACGTTCGCCTCATAGGCCGGGGGTAATCTAGGACAGATGATCGAGATGACGATCTACGGAGTCTCGTTCGACCTGGTCGGAAAGCAACCGATCGTGCTGCTGAAGACCGCCGAGGGGAGCCGCTACCTGCCGATCTGGATCGGCCACCCGGAGGCCGCCGCGATCCTGATGAAGCTCCAGGGCGCGAGCGCGCCGCGGCCGCTGACCCACGACCTGCTGGTGAACATGCTCGGCGAGCTCGACGTCGAGGTCGTGCGGGTCACCGTCACCGAGTTGCGCGAGGGCACGTTCCACGCTTCCATTACCGTCGCCCAGAACGGCAACGAGATGGAGATCGACTCCCGCTCCTCCGACGCGATCGCGGTGGCGGTGCGGGCGCACGCTCCGATCTTCGCAGCAGACGATGTGATCGAGGAGTCGGCAATCGAGATGGAAGGCGACGAAGTCAACGAGGAAGAGATCGTCGACGAGTTCAAGCGCTTCCTCGACAAGGTGTCTGCGGAGGACTTCGCCGGCGCCGAGGTCGAGGCGGACGACCTCGCAGAGGGCGACGAGGGCGACGACGACGAGTAGCAGCTAAAGCGTCACCGCGGCGACGAGCGCGACGAGGTTGAACAGCGCGTGCAGGACCATGCCGGGATAGACGCTGTCCGTGCGTGACCGGATCCACGCGAGCACGCCCCCGAAGAGCGCGAGCACGGGCAAGGACTCGATCAGTCCGTGCGCGAGGCCGAACAGGAGCCCGACCAGGATGATCGCCGGCCAACGGCCGTACCGCTCCAGCAGCGAATAGCCGAGCCCGCGATACGTCAGCTCCTCGACGAACGGCACCCAGGTGCAGATGACGATCGCGTTCGCGATGTACGCGGCTGCGTGGTGCGGTTCCCAGTGGCTCGGCGTCAGGCCCTGCTCGTTGCCGACGTGGACGAGGCGCCCGTAGACGATCTCGAAGAAGTAGACGGTGACCAGGGCGCCGCCGAGCGCCCAGGCGGCCGCGGAGGTCGAACGCGGCGGGCGCAGCGCCAGGAGCCGCGCGCTGAAGCCCGCGATCGCGAGGACGAGCAGGAGCAGGATCCCGTCCTGGATCAGTCCGCCGATCGCCGTCGACCATTCGTAGAGAACCTGCGGGTCGGGCTTCCCGGAAGCGGCGCGCGAGCCGTAGCCGAGCGCGATCAACACGGCGACCAGGGCGAGCCACAACGCGAGCCGCCGCCCGTCGTCCCTACGATACGGCGGCGCCGTGCCCGATCGCTCCTTCACTCCCTCCGAGGCTAACAGCGCCCTCGAGGAGGTGCGCCCCGTCGCCGAACGGCTGGTCGCCGTCCGCGCCCGCATGCGCGAGCTCGAGCGGTCGCAGGGGGAGCTCGTGACCGCGATCGGCGGCAACGGCGGCGGCTATGCCGCGAGCGACCTCAACGCCGCGCAGTCGGAGCTGGCGGGCCTGGCCGAGGCGGCCGTGGCCTGTGTCGACCGGCTCGACGAGCTCGGCGTGACGGTGAAGGATCTCGACCTCGGCCTGCTCGATTTCCCGTCGCAGCGCGACGGTGCTCCGGTGCTGCTCTGCTGGCACGTCGGCGAGGACGCCGTCTCCGCCTGGCACGGGCTCGACGAGGGGTATGCGGGCCGGAAACCGATCGACTGGGACGAATAGAGACCGATGCCCGAGTTCTGGCAGCACGTGCTGATCGCCGCCGCGGTGATCCTGATCGCCTGGGCGGTGGCGAAGTTCGTCGACTGGAGGATCTCGCGGCGCAACCTTCCGCCGGAGATCGTCACGCGCTACCGCGTCCTGCGACGCACGATCTTCGCGGCCATCGTCTTCCTCGGTGTGATGTCGGCGCTGCTCGTGATCCCGCAGGTGCGAGCCGTCGCAGGCGGGGTGCTGGCCTCGTCCGCGGTGCTCGCGCTCGTGATCGGGTTCGCGAGCCAGCGGACGATCGGGAACTTCGTCGCCGGGATCCTGATCGCGATCAGCCAGCCGCTCCGGCTCGGCGACGAGGTCGAGGTGCAGGGGACACGGGGCATCGTCGAGGAGATCGGTCTGAGCTACACCTGGATCCGGACCCGCGACAACGACCGCCTCGTCGTCCCGAACGAGCGGCTCGCCTCCGAGACGATCCGGAACTCGACCATCCGCAGCTCGGAGACGTTCGCGGAAGCCACGGTGCAGGTGCCCGCCGATGCGAGACTCCGGGAGGTCGTGCAGGCGCTCGGGGCCGACGGGGACGAGGTCTACGTGACCGACCTGGTGGGCGAGAACGCGACAGTCGTGGTGCGCAAGCGGGTCTCCGGCGAGAGCGCCGTCGATCGTGTGTCGAGCGACCTCCGGCTGCGAATCGCCGAGCGCCTGGTCGAAGGCCCGCAGTGACGCCGCGTCGCCGCCGCGACGACTTCGACCTGATCCTCGCGCACCGGGGACGGAAGCGGAAGCGTGCCGACCGGATCAAGCGGCGCCGGCGCGCCGGCATAGTCGCCGCGACGATCCTCATCGCGATCGCGGCGGTCGCCGCCACCGTGGGCCTCGGCGCCGGGACGGCGCTCTCCGCCAGCTGCGACCTGAACACGCTGCGCCCCGTGGAGATCGGCCAGAACTCGTTCGTCTATGCATCCGACGGATCGCTCCTCGGCTCGATCCCCGCCGAGCGAAACCGCGAGCCCGTCGCGACGCGGAACATGTCGCCGTGGCTTCCGAAGTCGACGACGGCGATCGAGGACAGGCGCTTCTGGGAGCACGGCGGCGTCGACTACGTCGGCATCGCGCGCGCCGCCTGGAAGGACCTGACCGCGGGCAAGGTCCTGGAGGGCGGCTCCACGATCACGCAGCAGCTCGTCCGCAACCTCTACACCGGCCAGGAGAAGACGTTCACGCGCAAGATCAAGGAAGCGTGCCTCGCGATCAAGCTCGCGAGCAGGTGGCCGAAGCCGAGAATCCTCAACGAGTACCTCAACACCGTCTACTACGGGAACCACGCGTACGGCGTCGAGGCCGCCTCCCAGACCTACTTCTCCAAGCACGCGAGCCGGCTGACGCTGCTCGAGGCGGCACTGCTCGCCGGGCTGCCGCAGGCCCCGTCGGTCTACGACCCGTTCCACAACCCGCAAGCTGCGCTCGACCGCCGCGACGAGGTGCTGCGCGCGCTGTTGGCCAATCACGACATCACGCCCGCGCAGTACCGGCGGGCGATCCGTTCGACGTCGCTCGGCCTGAGGCCGGGGCGCATCTACACGCGCATCAAGCAGCCGTACTTCTTCTCCTACGTGATCGACGAGCTCGAGCGGCAGTACGGGGCGAATACGGTGCGCGAAGGCGGCCTCAAGGTCTACACGACGATCGATCCACGGCTGCAGCGCCTCGCCAACAAGGCGGTCCGCGACGTTCTCCCGTACAGGACCGATCCTGCCGCGGCGATCGTCTCCGTCCAGCCGGGCACCGGCGCGATCCGCGCGATGACGGCCGTGGTGCGGAGCACGGGCAACCAGTTCAACCTCGTGGCGCAGTCTGCGCGCCAGGCCGGCTCGACGTTCAAGACCTTCGTGCTCGCGTCGGCGATCGAGCGCGGTGTCGATCCCGACGCGACCTATTACACGTCGGCGCCGTTCACGTGCTCGATCGGCCCCTGGTGCCAGCCGCCGTGGGTGGTGCACACCTACGGGAACGACTACTCGGGCTCCGAGTCGCTGACGCGGGCGACGCTCCAGTCCGACAACACCGTCTACGCTCAGCTGACGCTCGACGTCGGCCCGCGCTACGTGTGGCAGATGGCGCACCGGCTCGGTGTGCACATGTCGCCCGACAAGCCGGTTGCATCGATCGGCCTCGGTTCCCTGGCGGTCTCGCCGCTCGACATGGCCGCCGCCTATGCGACGTTCCCGGCGATGGGCATCTACGCGAAGCCGATGGCGATCACCAAGGTGATCCTGCCGGGGAACCACGTCGACACGAGCTCCGGCTGGGGGAAGCCCCAGACCAAGCGCGCGCTGTCACAGGGAGTTGCCTGGAAGGTCAACGACGTGCTGCAGCAGAACGCGCTCTACGGGACCGGCGCCGGCTCCGGCGACGGCAGCCACGTCAATGCCGGCAAGACGGGGACGACCGAGAATCACGCGGACGCCTGGTTCGACGGCTACACGCGGCAGTTGACGACCGTCGTCTGGATGGGGTATCCGCGCGGCGAGGTCCCGATGCTGGACGTGCACGGTGTCGCGGTCGCCGGCGCGACGTTCCCGGTTCCGATCTGGCACGAGTACATGGCCGCGGCGCTGTGGCATCGCAAGGCAATCTCGTTCGATCTGCCGAACAAGTACCCGGCATGGCACTACCTGACGCGAGGCGACTACGGCAGCTTCGGCTACTACTCGACTCCCACGACCGCGACGACGACGACCGCCACGACGACCACGGCGACGCCGCCGGCCACGCCGCCGGCTCACGGCACGACGACGGTCGCGCCTCCGCCGCCCTCCCACACGACGACGGCGAGACAGGCTCCTCCGCCCCCTCCGACCACCCCGGCGGCGCCGACGACGACGGAGCCGCAGTCGCCGACGACCACCGCGGCGCCGCCACCTTCTCCTGGCCAAGTCCCGTAACGCCCTCGCCGCCGGCGCGCTGACCTTCGCGCTCCTCGTCGCGCTCGTCGTCGTCGAGTGGGCCGCGGGCTCGTCGGTCGTGCCCGTCGCGGGCGGTCACCTCGCCGCGGATGCCGGCCTCTTCCTGACGCTCTTCGCGCTGACTTTCGTGGTGTACCTCGTGGCGCTCGTGCTCGTGCGGCGCGGCGCACGCTTCGGCCAGGTCTTCGTGCTCGCGTGCGCGATCCAGCTGGCGCCGCTCGCAGGCCCGGTGTTCCTCTCATCGGACGCGTGGACGTACTGGAGCTACGCGCGCGTGCACGACCCGTACACGAATACGCCGTCCGACGATCGCATTGCAGCGCGCCACGCCGGGACGGCGTACCTGCACGAGACCTCCGCCTACGGGCCGGCATTCTCGCTCGCCTCTCGCCCGGTGGGTCTGACGACGTCGCCGGCGCTCGCCGCCTGGCTCTTTCGCGCGACCGCCGCCCTGTGCGTTCTCGCCACGACCTGGCTCGTTGCGCGGCGCCGCGCCTTCGCGGCGGCGCTCGTCGGCTGGAATCCACTCGTGGCGATGCATTTCGCGGGCGGCGGCCACAACGACGCGCTGATGATGGCTCTCGTTGCGGCGGCGCTCGCGCTCGGCGAGCGCAAGCGTGTGCAGGCCGCGGGTGTCGCCTGGGCGCTCGCGATCCTCGTCAAGTGGGTGCCCTTGCTCCTTTTGCCGCTCCGCGCGCTCGAGGCGCGGGCGACCGGCCGGCGGGTCGGGCACCTCGGGTTCGCGGTCACGGCCGTCGTGACGCTCGGGCTGGCGACGCTCCTCTGGCGCTTCCACTGGCTGCGCGCGGTCACGCCGCTGACGCACGACGCGCGCCGCGAGACGCACTACGCGATCCCGCACCGCCTCGGCCTGCCCCCCTGGCTCCTGCTGGCGGCGTACGGCGTCGCCTACGTGTGGCTTCTCAGGCAGGCGGCTCGCGGCCGGGCTCGGCTCGGCCTGGCCTTCGGCCTGCTGCTGCTCGCGCTTCCGTACCTGATCGGGTGGTACGTGCTCTGGCCGCTTGCGCTTGCGGCCTGGGACGACGACGACGCGGCGACGCTGCTCTCACTGGCGCTCTGCGCGTACCTCCTGCCCCAGCGCCTGACCTAGCAGGCCGAGCCAGCGCTCGCCGAGCACGCGCCGGCTTGCCCGCTCCTGGAACACCTCGTGACCGCGCGCGGCAATCCGGCGTCGCAGCGCCTCGTCGCCTGCGAGGCGGTCGATCGCCTCGGCCAGGCTCGCCGGGCTCTCGGGCTCGACGAGCACGGCCGAGTCCCCGTCGGCGAGCAGCTCACGCGCTGCCACGGTGTTCGCGGTGATCACCGGCGCGCCTGTCGCGAGCGCCTCGAAGACGACGGCGGGGATCGCGCGCGACTCGTGAAAGGAGCCGAGCACGATGCCCGCGTGCGCGAGCGCGATCCCGCGCGCGTCGGGCGCGATCTCGCCTGCTTCCGCGACTCGAACCGGTGTTCCCGCGTGTGTGGCCGCCGCCGTGACGACGCCGGCCGAAGCGTCGGCGATCTGCAGCGCCGTGAAGGGATATGCGGGTGACCACGTCTCGCAGAAGACGTCCTCGTCGGCGCCGAGGAAGACGGCGGCCGTTCGCTTGGCTCCCAGCTCGGACAGGTGGCGGGCCTCGGCGTCGGTGCCGCAGACGACGAGATCAGGCAGGCGAAACGCGTGGAAGTCGGCCGCGCGCAGGACGGTCGCCGCCGTCGAGCGGTCGCGAAAATGGCGGCGCACCGCGACGAGCTCGTTCTCGAGCGACAGGACGGCGTCGAACACGAGCGGGCGCTTCCTCGCCAGGCGCCGCGCGCGCGGGACGTCGAAGTGACCGGGGTACCCGACGATCACCACGTCGAAGTCGGCCGCGCGTGGAGCGAGCAAGCGCCACTCGGCGGCGAAGACGTTGAGGGCGCCTGCGAGCCCGCCCCTGCGAATCGGGACCTGCCGCTCCTCGATCTCGGCGCCGGCGAGGCGCAGGGCGGCGATCGCGTTGACGTTCCGCGGATGCGCGCGGTCGTACGTGCCGAAGTAGAGGACCCTCACGGGCCGGCCGTCGTGGTCGTGCCCTCCGCGGTCGTCACGGGCGTGGTGTCGGTCGTCGTGGCGCCGGTGGTCGTGTCGGGCGGCGCCGTCGTGGTCGGTGCGGTCGTGGTGGCAGGAGGCGTCGTGGTGGTCGGTGGGCTCGTCGTCGTCGGCGGCGCTGTCGTGGTTGGAGCCGTTGTGGTGGGAGGTACCGTCGTGGTCGTCGCTGCCGTGGTCGTCGCCGGCGCGGTGGTGGTCGGAGCCGTTGTGGT
Organism: uncultured Thermoleophilia bacterium; assembly: GCA_963828655.1. GTDB lineage: Bacteria > Actinomycetota > Thermoleophilia > Gaiellales > Gaiellaceae > PALSA-600. The sequence continues at coordinate 265,339 of CAWHFK010000008.1, forward strand.
GGGCGCGGTCGTCGACGGGGAGACCGGGACGCTCGGCAGCGTCAGCCCGGCCGGCGGCGAGTTGCCGCTCGAGCCGTTGTTCGTGAGGACGATCGCGAGCGCGCCGCCGGCCACGAGGAGCAGCGCGGCGACCGCTGCGATCGGGACGATCGGCCAGTCCCTCTGCCGGGCCGGGGCCGGACGGAGGACCTGAGTCGCAGCGGCCGCCGCGGGCGCCGTGGCCGGGGCTGTCACGATCGTTGCGGTCTCATCGGCGCCCTGCAGGGCGCGCAGCAGCGCCTCTCCGTCTGCCGGCCGGGCCGCCGGGTCCTTGGCGAGGGACGCCGTGACGACGCTCGCCAGGCCGGCAGGCACATCGGGCCGCACGGCGGTGACGACGGGCGGAGGGTCGTCGCGATGCATGCGCACGAGCTCCATGGCGTTGCTCGAGACGAACGGCAACCTGCCCGCGAGCATCCGGTAGAGGATCACCCCGAACGAGTAGACGTCGCTCGGCGGCCCGGCCGGGAGCCCGCCGGCCTGCTCCGGCGAGATGTAGGACGCGGTGCCGAGCACGGTGCCCGCCTCCGTCAGCGTGCCGCCGCCGCCCATCCGCGCGATCCCGAAGTCGGCGATCTTGGCGCGCTCCTCGGTGTCGAAGAGGACGTTCGCGGGCTTGAGGTCGCGGTGCACGAGGCCGCGGCCGTGTGCGTGCGCGAGCCCGGCCGCGAGCTCCGTCGCGATCCGGAGCGTCTCGTCGTCCGCCAGCGGCTGCCCGTCGCGGAGACGGTCCTCCAGGGAGCCGTTCGGGAGGTACTCGAGCACCATGTACGGCCGCCCGTCCGCCTCGCCGTAGTCGAAGAGGGAGCAGATGTTCGGATGCGACAGCGCCGCCGCCGCCCGGGCCTCACGCTCGAACCGCGCGCGGTCGGCGCTCGGGGCGAGCATCTTCACGGCGACCTGCCGCTCGAGCTCGTCGTCGTGCGCGAGCCAGACCGCGCTCATGGCGCTCCGGCCCAGCGGCTCGAGCAGCCGGTATCTGCCCGCGATCGTCTCCCCCGTCATCTCCGCGGGATTATCGTCATCCTCCATGAGCGACCTGCCCGCAATCGACGAAGCGCTGGCGCTCGTCCTCGCGCGCGTCCGGCCGCTGCCGCTCGAGGACGTGCCCGTCGGGTCAGCCGCCGGCCGCGTGCTCGGCGAGGACGCACGGGCGTTCACCGACCTGCCGCCGTTCGACAGCTCCGCAATGGACGGCTATGCGGTGCGTGCCGCGGACACGCCCGGCCCGCTGCGGGTCGTCGGCCATTCCGCGGCCGGCCATCCCGCGCTCACGGCGGTCGGCCAGGGCGAGGCGGCTGTGATCTCGACCGGCGCCGTCGTCCCCGAGGGCGCGGATGCGGTCGTCCCGGTCGAGCGGACCACCGGCGATGTGGTGGTCGAGGCCGTTGGCCAGGGTGACAACGTCCGGCCGCGCGGCGGCGACACGCGGGCCGGTGACGTCGTCGTGCCCGCCGGCAGCCCACTCGGGCCGCCCCAGGTCTCGGCGCTCGCGGCGGCGGGGGTTGCCGTCGTGCGCTGCGGCCTCCGTCCCCGTGTTGCGGTGCTGGCGACGGGAAGCGAGCTGCGGGCGCCCGGCACGCCGCTCGCGCCCGGCGAGATCTACGAGTCGAATTCCGTTCTGATCGCGGCGCAGCTCGCGTCGGCAGGCGCTGTCGCGACCGTCTTTCCCGTCGTTGCAGACGACGAGACCGCGACCCGGGCGGCGCTCGAGGGCGCGCTCGAGCAGGACATGCTGATCACGTCCGGCGGTGTCTCGGTCGGCCCCCACGACCTGGTGCGCGCGACCCTCGCGGAGCTCGGGGCGGAGGAGATCTTCTGGCGGGTCGCGGTGAAGCCCGGCAAGCCGATCGCGTTCGCGGTGCGCGGAGCGTCGCTGGTCTTCGGGCTGCCCGGGAACCCCGTCTCGTCGCTCGTCGGGTTCGAGCTGTTCGTCCGTCCGGCACTCCGTGCTCTGCAGGGCGCGCGCGACCCCGGCCCGGAGTTCCTGCCCGGGCGGCTCGCGGCCGCGGTGCGGCGGACGGCAGATCGCGACGAGCTCGTGCGGGCGCACCGAACCGGCGACCTGCTCGCGCCGCTCGACGGCCAGGACTCGCACATGATCGTCCGGGCCGCGGGCGCAAACGCGCTCGTCCTCGTTCCCCGCGGCGGTGGCGAGCTGCCGGAGGGTGCCGAGGTCGTGTACCTGCAGATCTGACCGTCAGCCGACTGCAGGCCGCCGCGCTCTGCGCCGCCGCGCCCGCACAGCGAGCGCCACACGGCGCACGAGCTCCCGCAACGGCCCACGCTCCGGGCGCTGGCCGGCGGGCGGGTACGGGGCATAGCGGCCCGCCGTCACGACGGCGAGCTGCGCCGCACACGCTGCGCCGCACAGCGTGATCGCGACGGCGGGCAGATGTACGTAGCCGACGGCGACGAGCTCGAGGAGGTACCACGGGGCATCGAAGCCGAGGCCGAAGCGGAGTGCGAGGGAGAGCACGATCAGCAGCGGCCCGACGAGCCCGATGAGGAAGACGACCGCGCGCGTCGCCGCCCGGCTCGTCTGCACCTGGGGCAGCCAGAGCCAGGCGTGCATCGCCGGCAGGAAGAAGATCAGGGCGAACGGGTTTGTTGCCAGCACGAGCAACGAGACGATCCCGAGGCCGAGCAACCCCGCCGTCGAGCCCGCCAGGTGCTCGTCGGCCCCGACCGCACGCCGCGGCACGAGCCGCTGGCGCGCGACGATCCAGCCGAGCAGACCCACGAGGGCGAGCGCCGTCAATGCGAGCACCGGCCAGTCGCCTGATGAGGCAACAGCCGGGTTCGGCGGCCGCGGCACACCGGACGGCCACGCGCCGAGTGCGCGGAACGCCAGGAACGCGAGCCCGAGGAAGAGCCAGAAGGCGAGGCGGGTGCGCAGGCTGCGCGCCGCGGGCAGGAGCGGGATCCGGCGCCTGCGGCAGTGCGCGAACAGGTCGACGACGGCGACGAGATAGGGGATCAGCAGAGCGACCAGGAACAGCTCGATCGCCCAGCCGCGGACGATCCGGTCGCCGATCCAGACGAAGCTCGTCGTTCCCTGCGCCAGCTCGAGGCCCTGGTCGAGCGAGCCGATGAGCTCCTGCGTCGCGCGGCCGAGCGCCGCCAGCCTGGCCGTGTCGAGCGCCGGCGCCCGGTCGGTGAACGCTGCCGGCGGCTGCTCGCCGCCGGTCGTCAAGGTGACGGCCGGAATGCCGCGCGCGACGAACGGCCCCTGCTCGTAGAGGGTGAACGGGAACCCGAGGTCGATCAGCTGCGCGAGCGGGCTCGTGCGCCGTGCCTGCATGCCGGCCTGCTCGAGCACGCGCTTCGCGGCCGTCTCGACGAGCGAGGCCGCGGGCGAGCGCGGGCTGTCGCCGGTGATGACGATGCGAGGAGGCCCCTGCCCCGCGATCCCGTCGAGGTTGATCGTCGCGACGACATGGAACGGCGAGTGCTTCGCGAAGCGGAGTGCACCGAGCCCGCCGAAGGAACCGGCGTCCGTGGAGAGAAAGACGACCGTGTGCGCGGACCGCACGCGCTGGCCGGTCGGAGTGCCGGCCTGTGCGTAGCCGCGCGCGAGCTCCACCAGTGCGGCCGTGCCGCTCGCGTCGTCGTTCGCCCCGGGCCCGGCACCCGTGTCGTCGCGGTGCGCCATCACGACGATCGCGTCCGACGATTGCCCTCGCGCGACCGCCCACAGGTTGCGCAGCCGGACCTGCCCGAGCCCGGGCACGTGCGCGGTCCAGGTGTCGGACGAGACGGGCAGGCCGTACGGCGCGAGCTGGTCGCGGAACCACTGCGCGGCGCTCAGCGAGCCCGCCCCGCCCGGCGCGCGGTCCGGGAAGCTGTTCGACAGATCGGAGGCCAGCTGCCGGGTCGCCGCCCCGTCGAAGTTCGGCGGCAGGAGCGGCGCCGGTAGCGCGCCGGGCCGGGTGATGCTGAACGCGAGGATGACGAGCGGCAGCGAGAGCAGGAGCAGCGAGCCGCGGTACAGGCGCCCGTTCACCGGGCGTTCGAGCGAGCCGCGGCGCGCGCGGCGACGGCGTGCGGGGGTCCGGGCCATCGCCATAGCGAGGGCTATCCTGGCAGCAGGCCGACCCCGATGCCCGAATCGACTCCCACGATCCTGCTCGTCGACGACGAGGACGCCGTCCGCAAGGTGCTCGCGTTCCCGCTCGAGAAGGACGGGTACACGGTCGTGCAGGCGGCGGACGGCGAGGAGGCCCTGCGCCGTTTCGCCGACACACCGGTCGACCTCGTGGTGCTCGACATCATGCTGCCGCGGCTCGATGGGCTCGAGGTGTGCAAGCGGCTTCGCTCGACGAGCACCGTGCCGATCATCATGCTGACGGCCCGCGACGACGAGCTCGACAAGGTGATCGGCCTCGAGCTCGGCGCAGACGACTACATCACGAAGCCGTTCTCGATCCGGGAGTTCCGGTCGCGTGTGCGCGCCCTGCTTCGCCGCGCCCGGTCGCCGCGGCCGCTCGGCGAGGGCCAGGACGAGCTCATCGAGCACGACGGCCTGGCGATCGACATTCCGCGCCGGGTGGTCGAAGTGCGGGGTGAGCCTGTGCAGCTGACCTACGTGGAATTCGAGCTGCTGCGCGCACTGGCTTCGCATCCGGGCCGCGTCTTCAGCCGCCGGATGCTCCTCGAGGCGCTCTGGAAGAGCGCCGACTACCGTGACCCGCGGACGATCGACGTCCACGTGCGCCACCTGCGGGAGAAGCTGGAGGCGGAGCCGCGGACGCCGGAGTACATCCTGACGGTGCGCGGGGTCGGCTACCGCTTCCGCGACCGGTGAGCCCGCTCTCGAGCGTGCGCGGCAAGCTGGCGCTCGCGCTCCTCCTCGTGGTGGCCTGTGTGCTCGCGATCGTCTACCTGATCGTCGTCCCGTCCTACCGGACGTCGCTCGAGAACACGGAGCTCCAGGGACTGGAATCGTCGATGCAGAAGGTCGCGCTGCCCCGGTTCCCACCCGAGTCCTACCTCCAGCAGCAGTTCGTGGACAGCGTCTCGCAGACGACGAACGACCGGGTGGTGGTCTTCACGCTGACGAGCGAGACGCCGACGCTGATCGAGGCGTTCGCCGATTCGGCGACCGAGCGAGACTCGTCCGAGCTGCAGAACGATCCCGTTGCGCTCGCCGCCGTGCAGCACCACCGGCCGTCCCGCGGCACCGTCCGCCGCCAGGGCGAGAGCTTCGCCGAGGTGGCCTACCCCGTCGGGGACGCGGCGGTCATGCTCTCGGCGCCGCTGCACGACCAGCTCCAGGCCGTCGCGCTCGTCCGCCGCCGCGTGTTCGTGGCAGGCACGCTGGCGATGGCGTTCGCCGTGCTCTTCGGCTACGCCGGCGCCAGCCTGATCACGCGCCGGATCCGCCGCCTCGAGGCTGCGGCCGAGCGGATCGCGGAGGGGCGATTCGACCAGCCGGTGGTCGATCACGGGTCGGACGAGGTGGGGCAGCTGGCGCGGACCTTCGAGCGGATGCGGCTGCGCCTCGCGAACCTCGACCGGGCGCGTGGCGAGTTCATCGCCAATGCCTCGCACGAGCTGAGGACGCCGCTCTTCTCGCTCGCCGGCTTCCTGGAGCTGCTCGACGACCCCGACCTGGACGAGCCGACGAGAGACGAGTTCGTGGGGCAGATGCGCGAGCAGGTCGCCCGCCTGACCCGGCTCGCGACCAATCTGCTCGACCTCTCGCGCCTCGATGCAGGCCGGCTGACGGTCGCACGCGAGCCGCTCGACCTGTCCGAGCTCGCGCTCGAGCTCGTCGGGGAGTTCGGCCCCAGGGCGGCGGCTGCCGGCCACCGGCTGGAAGGCTCCGCGGAGCCGGGCGCCCCGGCGCGGGGTGACGGCGAGCGGGTCCTGCAGATCGGCCGGGTGCTGGTCGAGAACGCGCTCGTGCACACGCCCGTCGGCACCCTCGTGCGGGTCACGACCGCGGTCGACGGCGGCCGCGCCACCCTGACCGTCGCGAACGACGGGCCCGCGATCCCCATCGAGGCGCACGAGCGGATCTTCGAGCGCTTCTACCGGCTGGACGGCGGCCGGGCCTCCGGGAGCGGCCTCGGCCTCGCGATCGCCCGTGAGCTGGCCGAGGTGATGGGCGGCCGCATCGAGATCGAGTCCGAGGGCGGGTGGACGCGGTTCACGCTCGTGCTCAGCGCCGACGTGCCGGAGCGCGAGCCCACCCCGGGCCTCGTCTGACCGTCCAAAAGAGCCAATAGACAGTCATGACATCGCGGTCGCCAGCCAACACCACGCGGGCTTACGGTTGAATCCGGTCGCGGAGGCGACTCGAGCAGGCGCGTACCCACGGTGTGATTACGCCGTACACGGACGCACACAAAACGTGAAAACGCGCAATCGCTGTCGCTGAGCCAAATCACTGCGGGCCCCGGCCGGCGCGGCTAGAGTGGGCCGCCGGTGCGCTCGAGCTCAGCTGCTGCCATCGCCCTCGTCGCCGCCGTGCTCGGCGGCCTCGCAGTGCTCGCCGTCGGCAAGGCGACCGGCTGGCTCGGCACGACCACGACGAAGACCGTCGTCGTCGCCCAGGCGCCGGCGCGCGCCGGGGACGCCGCCCCGGTCGTGGTCGCGAAGCCGCTCGCCGGCAACGGCTTCGCGCCGGCCCAGATCTTCCGCAGCCGCTCGGCGGGCGTCGTGACGATCATCTCGTACTTCGATTCGGGCAACGTGCCCGACGCGAGCGCAGCCCAGGGCTCCGGCTTCGTCGTCAGCCCCACCGGCCTGATCCTGACCAACGCCCACGTGATCACGAACGCAGGCCAGTCGCAGGTCGCGCTCGGGCAGGCGACGGCTGCCCACACGCTGTACGTGGAGTTCTCGGACGGAGACCGCGTGCCGGCGACCGTGGTCGGCTTCGACCTCTATGACGACGTCGGCGTGATCCGCGTCGACCCGGCGCTGCACGCGCTGGACCCGGTGCCGCTCGGCGACTCGAGCCGGGTGGTCGTCGGGCAGCCGGTCGCTGCGATCGGGAGCCCGTTCGGGAACACCGATTCGCTCTCGGTCGGCGTCGTGTCGGCGATCCGGCGCTCGATTCCCTCCCTGACGAGCCGGTACAACCTCGTCGACGCGATCCAGACCGACGCCCCGATCAACCACGGCAACTCCGGCGGCCCGTTGTTCGACGCGCGTGGCCGTGCGATCGGGATCAACGCCCAGATTCGCTCGAGCGGCACCGCCTCCGGGTTCGAGGGCGTCGGGTTCGCCGTCCCGATCAACTCTGCGCGGCGGTCGATGCAGCAGCTGCTCGCGAACGGGAGCGTCCGCTACGCCTACGTCGGGATCACGACGGAGGACTTGACCCCGGCGATCGCGAAGAGGTTCGGATACGCCGCGCACAACGGTGCGCTGGTCGACGCCGTCACGAAGGGCAGCGCGGGCGCACGGGCGGGGCTCGTGGCCGGCCCGACCGACGTCGTCTACGAAGGGCAGGCGCTCAAGGTGGGCGGCGACGCCGTCGTCGCGATCGACGGTCTCCCCGTCACGAACGCCGAGGACGTCGTCCGGATCGTCTCCGAGCGGCTCCTCCCCGGTGAGACGGTGCCGTTCACGGTCGTTCGCGGCGGGCACCGCCGGGTCGTGCGCGTGACCCTGGGCGAACGGCCGGCCCGCTAGGAGCGGATTAAGAACGGCGCAGAGAGGGAATCTGGGCGGTACGCCGAATCTCGTTCGCGCAGGTTTCGGCAGAATCTCTGAGGTTTATCTTCCGAATTCGATGGGAATGGACCGGTTTGGTGAACGCGAACGGGTACACACGGGCAATTCGGCTCACGATTCCGGCCAAGCCGGAGTACATCACGCTCGGCCGGCTCGCCCTGACCGGCCTCGTCCGACTCCGGCCGCAGCCGCTGTCGCAGGAGGTGCTCGGCGACCTCAAGCTCGCGCTCACCGAGGCGTGCACCAACTCCGTGCGCCATGCCTACGCGGACGGGCAGGGCAGCGTCGAGATTCTCTACGAGCTTCACTCGGACCGGCTCGTCGTCGAGGTGACGGACGACGGCGCGGGCTTCGAGCCGCCCGACCGGCCCGGCGATGTGCTCGACGGGCAGGAGCTGAACGAGGGCGGGCTCGGGATCGCGATCATCGAGGCGCTCGCCGACGAGCTCGAGATCCGGGAGCGCGAGCAGGGCGGGTCGTCCCTGCGCTTCGTCAAGCTGTTCTAGGTTTGCTGCCACTCGTCAACGTTGGGCACAAGGCGCTCGGCGACTACGCCACGCTGGTCTCGCGCGGCCTGATGAACGAGATCGGGCGGCTGGCCGAGCCGCTGCAGGGCAAGCGCGTCGTGCACGTCTCGGCGACCGCCTTCGGCGGCGGGGTGGCCGAGATCAACTACACGCTGGTCCCGCTGATGGCGGACGCAGGCCTCGACGTCGAGTGGCGGATCATCCACGGCGAGGACGAGTTCTTCAACGTCACGAAGGCGATCCACAACGGCCTGCAGGGCGCGTCGCGTTCGTTGACCGAGGAGGAGCAGGCGATCTTCGCGCGCTTCAACAAGGAGAACGCCGCCCAGTTCTCGGAGGCCGACTACGACTACGTGATCATCCACGACCCGCAGCCGGTCGCGATGATCGACTCGTTCCCCGACCGGCGCGCACACTGGATCTGGCGCGGCCACATCGACTTCTCGACACCCAACGAGCAGATCTTCGACGTGCTGCTGCCGTCGATCAGCCGGTTCGACGCGGCGATCTTCCACATGCGCGAGTACGTGCCGCACGCGGATCTCCCCCTGGCGGTGGTGTGGCCGCCGGCGATCGACCCGCTGATGCCCAAGAACATGGCGCTCTCGCCCGAGGACGCCGCCTACATCGTCGACCAGTTCGGCATCGACGTCGAGCGGCCGCTGCTCACGCAGGTGTCGCGGTTCGATCCGTGGAAGGACCCGCTCGGCGTGATCGACGCGTACCGCCAGGTCAAGCGGCGCTTCCCGGAGGTGCAGCTCGCGCTCGTCGGATCGATGGCGCACGACGATCCGGAAGGCTGGGACTACTACAAGCGCACGGCCGAACATGCGGACGGCGACCCGGACATCTACATCCTCAGCAACATGAACAACGTGGGCGCGGTCGAGGTGAATGCGTTCCAGGTCCATTCGCACGCGCTGATCCAGAAGTCGACGAAGGAGGGGTTCGGGCTCACCGTCACCGAGGCGCTCTGGAAGGCTCGGCCGATGGTCGCCGGCCGCGTCGGCGGCATCGTTGCCCAGATCGACAACGGTGTCACGGGCTGGCTCGTCGACTCGGTCGAGTCGTGCGCCTCCGCGTGCATCGAGATCCTGCGCGACCCGGATGAGGCGCGCGTCCGCGCGCTGCACGGCAAGGAGCATGTGCGGAGGCACTTCCTCACGCCTCGCCTGCTGCGGGACTGGCTCGTCCTGTTCAACAAGCTCGCGGGGAACGACACGGGCGAGAGCGAGATCCTCGTTGTCTGAGCGGTCAACGCTGATCGTCGTCTCGAACCGCGGGCCCGTGACGTACGACAACGTCGACGGCAGGCGGGTGGAGCGCCGGGGCGGCGGCGGGCTCGTGACGGCGCTGCGGGGGGTGCGCGAGCACCATCACGTGATCTGGATCGCGAGCGCGACGACGGACGAGGACCGGTTGGTCGCCCGCGAGTCGTCCGGCGGCGACGTCGTCCTGGTCGCACACGATCCCGAGGCGTACGACCGCTACTACAACGTCGTCGCCAATCCGATGCTGTGGTTCATCCAGCACGCACTGTGGGACCAGGCGTCCCGCCCGGAGCTCGGCCGCGCCTTCCACGACGCCTGGCACGAGGGGTACGAACGCGTCAACCGCACACTCGCCGACGCGGTCGTCGCTGCGCTCGACGATCATCCGGAGGCGACGGTCTTCTTCCACGACTACCACCTTTATCTCGCGCCGGGATTCGTGCGCGGTGCGCGGCCGGATGCGCGTCTCGCGCACTTCGTGCACATCCCGTGGCCGACCGACTGGTCGGTGCTGCCCGAGCCGATGCGCCGCTCCGTGCACGAGGGCCTGCTCGCGAACGACGTCGTCGCGTTCCACACGAGGAGGTGGGCGCAGAACTTCGAGCGCAGCTGCGAGGACGTCGTGGGTGGGACGCACGGGACGAAGGTCACGCACCATCCGCTCTCCGTCGATGTCGACGAGTTCGAGCGGCTGCAGGAGAGCGAGGCCGTCTGCGCGGCGGAGGCCACGCTGCCGCGGCCCGAGAAGCTGATCGTCAGAGTCGACCGCACCGACCCGTCGAAGAACATCGTGCGCGGGTTCCACGCGTTCGCGCTCATGCTCGACGAGCATCCGGAATGGCGCGGCCGCGTGACGATGCTCGCGCTGCTCGATCCCTCCCGGCAGGCGATCCCCGAATACGTCGCGTACGTCGCCGAGATCGAGCGGGCGGTCCGCGAGGTGAACGACCGGTTCGGGCCGGTGATCGACGTGCAGGTCGCGGACGACTTCCCACGATCGGTCGCCGCCTACAAGCAGTACGACGTGCTCCTCGTCAATCCGGTCTCGGACGGGCTGAACCTCGTCGCCAAGGAGGGCCCGCTGGTCAACCAGCGCGACGGCGTGCTCGTGCTCTCCGAGAACGCAGGCTCGTTCGCCGAGCTCGGGGACTGGGCGCTCGGAGTGAGCCCGTTCGATGTCTGGGGGCAGGCACGGGCGCTGCACGAGGCGCTCGCGATGGAGCCGTCAGAGCGCCGCCGCCGCGCCGACGGGCTGCGCGCCCAGGTGCGCGAACACGACCTCTCGCACTGGATCGCGGGTCTCCTCGGCGACCTCCCGCTCCCGGCGACGTAACCTTCCGGCGATGACGGAGCTGTCGCATGTCGACGAGAGCGGGTCGGTGAGGATGGTCGATGTCGGCGACAAGCCGTCACAGCGCCGCCGTGCCGTGGCCCGCGCAGTGGTGCACATGGCCCCTGCGACGGCAGGCCGTCTGGGGCAGCTCCCGAAGGGTGATGCGCTGGCCGCCGCCCAGCTGGCCGGGATCATGGCGGCGAAGCGGACCTCGGAGTTGATCCCGCTGTGCCATCCGCTGCCGCTCTCCCACGTCGCGGTGGAGCTGCGCCTGCTCCCCGACGGCGTCGAGATCCTCGCGTCGGCGGAGACGACCGCGCAGACCGGCGTCGAGATGGAGGCCCTCACCGGAGCCTCCGTCGCCGCGCTGACCGTCTACGACATGGCGAAGGCGATCGACAAGGAGATGACGTTCACCGTCGAGCTGGTCGAGAAGAGGAAGGAATGAAGGCCGCCGTCCTGACGGTGTCGGACCGCGTCTCGCGCGGCGCGGCGGAGGATACGAGCGGCAACCTGCTCGACGAGCTCCTGCGCGGAGACGGCCATGAGGTCGAGCGGCGCGTCGTGCCCGACGAGGCCGACGAGATCGCCGCGGCGATCGAGGAGCTTGCCGCGTCCGCCGAGCTCGTGCTCACGACCGGCGGCACGGGGCTCGCACCGCGCGACGTGACCCCCGAGGCGACGCGCACCGTGCTGCAGCGCGAGGCTCCAGGGATCGCGGAGGCCCTCCGCGCCGATTCGATCGCCAAGACGCCGCACGGCCTCCTTTCGCGCGGGGTCGCGGGCGTGGTCGGGCGCGCCCTCGTCGTCAACCTGCCCGGTTCGCCCGGGGGCTGCCGCGACGGGTACGCCGTGTTGCAGCCGGCCATCGGTCACGCGGTTGCGCTCCTCGCCGACCACGCCACCTCCCACCGGCAGACCTAGCGCATGAGGGCGGCGCGTCTCTACTACCGGCTCGTCAAGTTCGAGCACACGATCTTTGCTCTGCCGTTCGCCTACGTCGGTGCATTCCTCGCCGTGGGCGGCGTGCCGTCCGCGCACGACCTGATCTGGATCACCGTCGCGATGATCGGCGCCCGGTCGCTCGCCATGGCCCTGAACCGGCTGATCGACGCGCGGATCGACGCCGCCAATCCACGCACCGCCGCCCGCGAGCTGCCGTCCGGGGCTCTCACCGGGCCTGCCGTGATCGTCTTCTGCCTGGTCTCGCTGGCCGTCTACCTCTTCGCGGTCTGGCAGCTGAATCCGTTCGTGCGCCCGCTCTCGCCGATCCCCGTCGCCGCCTTCGTCGTCTACCCGTATCTGAAGCGGTTCACCTGGCTCTGCCATTTCTGGCTCGGCGCGATCGACGGCCTCGCCCCCGTCGGGGCCTGGGCGGCGATCAAGGGCGACCTGCCCTGGCAGGCCTGGGCGCTCGGCGCCGGCGTCGCCACCTGGGTCACGGGCTTCGACCTCTTCTACGCGCTCTTCGACGTCGACGTCGACCGGGAGCAGGGGCTGCACTCGTGGGCGACGCGCTTCGGCGAGAGCGGCGCCTTCGCGGCTGCGCGTGTCCTGCATCTGGCGACGATCGTGTTCCTGACCGCCGCGGGGATCGGGCTCGATGTCGGGCTGCTCTACTGGATCGGCGTCGGGATCGTCGCGGCCCTGCTCGTCTACGAGCACACGCTCGTCCGGCCGGGTGATCTGCGTCGGCTCGACGCGGCGTTCTTCACGATGAACGGAGTGATCTCGCTCGCGTTCTTCGTCTTCGTGCTCGCCGACGTGCTGTGATCGTCGGGCTGCTTCATCCCGGCGAGATGGGCTCCGCAGTCGGCCTCGTCCTGCAGGGGAACGGCCACGAGGTGGTGTGGGCCTCGGAGGGCCGCAGCGAGGCGACGCGCTCGCGGGCCGGATCGTTCCGCGACATCGGCACGGTCGCCGCTCTCGCGGGCGAGTCCGAGTTGATCCTCTCGATCTGCCCGCCGCACGCGGCGGTCGCCGTCGCAAGCGTGCTCGGGGGCTTCGACGGCATCTACGTCGACGCGAACGCCGTCTCCCCGGCGCACGCGCTCGAGATCGCGGCGCTCCATCCGCGCTACGTCGACGGCGGCATCGTCGGCGGGCCGCCGCGGGAGGCCGGAACGACTCTGTACCTCTCCGGCTCGCTCGCTCCCACGGTGGCGGAGCTGTTCGCGGGGTCGGTGCTCGAGACCCGCGTCGTCGCGAACGCGTCCGCGGTGAAGATGGCCTACGCGGCGTGGTCGAAGGGGACGACCGCCATGCTGCTCGCCATCCGGGGGGTTGCCCGCCACTTCGCCGTCGAGGACGAATGGCGCCTCGCGGCGCCCGAGCTCGCGGACCAGCTGCCGCGCGCGGAGCTCGCCGCCGAGACGAAGGGCTGGCGCTGGACGGGCGAGATGGAGGAGATCGCCGACACCTTCGCCGCCGCCGGGCAGCCGGACGGCTTCCATCGGGCCGCCGCAGAGGTGTACCGGTCGTGATCACGGCGCGCGGCCTGGCGAAGCGCTACGGCGACCGCCGCGTCTTCGCCGGAGTCGACCTCGATCTCGGCGAGGGCGGCTTCCTGCTCGTCACCGGCCCGAACGGCTCGGGCAAGACCACGCTCCTGCGGGTGCTGGCGGGGCTGGCGGCGCCGACCGCAGGCGCGTTGCGCCTCCCCGAGCGTCACACCGTCGGCTACCTGGGACACGAGCCGCTCGTCTACCGCGAGCTCTCGCCGCTCGAGAACCTGACGCTGTTCGGCCGGCTCTACCGGCTTCCTGAACGGGGCGAGCGGGTGGGGATGCTGCTCGAGCGCTTCGGGCTCTGGGACGTGCGCCACGACCGCGTCTCGACGTTCTCGCGCGGCATGCAGCAGCGGCTCGGGTTGTGCCGCGTGCTGCTGCACGAGCCGGCGCTCCTGCTGCTCGACGAGCCGTACAACGCGCTCGACGCGCAGGGCGCCGAGCTGCTCGACGGCATTCTCGACGAGCCGCGCACGTGGGTCGTGGCGACGCACGAGCCCCAGCGCGTCGAGCGGCGCGCCACCGAGCGTCTGGCCTTCGCATGAACTACGCGAGCGACGTCGCAGCACTCGCGCGCAAGGATCTCCTGTTGGAGCTGCGGGCGAAGGAGACGCTCCCGGCGATGCTCCTGTTCGTGCTCGCCGCGCTGACGATCTTCCACTTCGCCCTGCCGCGCGGATCGAGCCACGACGCCGCGCTGGGGCTCCTCTGGGCCGCCCTGATCTTCACGGCGCTCCTCGGGCTGACGCGCGCATTCGTCCCCGAGCGCGAGCAGGGAATGTTCGACGCGCTCGTCCTTGCCCCCTGCGATCGCAGTGCGATCTGGCTCGGCAAGACGCTGGCCGTGCTCGCCTTTCTCGTCACGGCGGAGGTGGTCGCGCTGCCGGCGTTCGCGGCGTTCTTCTCGGGGCTCGACGGCCGCACGATCGCAGCGGTCGCCCTGGCGGACATCGGGATCGCGACCGTGGGCACGCTGTTCGGCGCGATGGCCGTCGCCGGACGCGCGCGCGAGCTGCTGCTGCCACTGCTCTTCCTGCCGATGGCCATCCCGATCGTCGTCGGCGGTGTGGGGCGGTACCTGTGGTTCCTGCTGCTCTACGACGCGATCTTCGCGGTGCTCAGCTGGGCGGCGTTCGAGTACGTCGTGTCGGAGACCTAGAAGCGTCGGACTACGATGCAGACGCCGTGAAGATGCATCTGGGACTGCCCGCGCTCGCCCTCGTGTGCACCGGCCTGACTGGGCTCGCGCTCGGGCTCGTGTTCTTCTACGCGCCGACCGACGCAGATCAGGGCTTCTCGCAGCGGATCTTCTACTTCCACGTTCCGATTGCGCTCACGTCGTATGCGTGCTTCGGGTGGGGCGCGTGGAAGGCGCTGCGGTATCTGCGCACGCGCGACGAGCGGGCCGACCTGGAGAGCTACGTCGCGATCCACCAAGGCGTGATCTTCGGTGCGCTGACACTCGTCACCGGCTCGATCTGGGCGAAGGCGTCCTGGGGCGTCTGGTGGTCGTGGAGCGAGAACCAGCTCGTGCTCTTCCTCGTGTTGTTCCTCTTCTATTGCGCCTACTTCATGCTGCGCTTCTCGGTCGAGCCCGGTCCCGCTCGCGCCAACCTGAGCGCGGTCTACGCGCTCTTCGGCGTCGTGCTGATCCCGGTCTCGTTCCTCGCGATCCGCCTCTCGCAGAAGTTCATCCACCCGGTCGTGTTCAACTCGCACGGGCCGCAGATGACCGGGTCGCAGTTCTTCGTGTTCTGCGTGTCGTTCGCCGCCGTGCTCACGCTCTTCGCGACCCTGTACCAGGTGGAGCTCGCCGGCAAGCGGCTCGACGCCCACGTGCGCGAGTTGCGCGAGCTCCTGACATGAGCCCGAGCCCTCCCTCGGAGTGGCAGTACGTCGCTGCCGCGTATCTCGTGGTCTTCGTCACCGTCCTCGCGTGGGTCGCCCTGATCGCGGCGAAGCTCGGGCGGCTGCAGAGGCAGCTCGGCGACCTGGTCGAGAGGGCGCGCGACCGTGGTTGAGGCGCTTTTCTGGCCGGCGCTCCTCGGCTACGGCGAGGCGGCCTTCGCCTACGCCTCCGCGCGCACCTCGCGCGCCGCCACCTGGGGCGTGCGCCTCGGCTGGATCGCCCAGACCGCGCTGCTTGCCGCCCAGGCCGCCGGCGCAGACGGTTTCCCGTGGTCGAGCTGGGCCGGCTCGCTCAACCTCTTCGTCTGGTTCGTCGTCGGCGCCTATCTGATCTGGGGCTGCCGGCCGCGGTTCCGCCTGCTCGGCCTGGCAGTCATGCCGCTCGCGGCAGCGCTCTTCCTCGTGGCGCGGATCGGCGGCGGCACGAGCGAGGGTGCGAGGTCGGGCTACGGAAACCTGTTCCTCGCGCTGCACGTCGGGCTCGTGCTTGCGGCGTTCGCCGGCTTCACGCTCGCCGCCGCCCTGGCCGGCCTCTATCTCTGGGAGGAGGGGCGCTTGAAGCGCCGCGCCGCCGACATCCTGCGGCTGCGGCTCCCGCCGCTCGCCTCGCTCGAGCGGCTCACGTGGCGGACGATCGCCGTGTCGCTGCCCCTGCTGACCCTCGGCCTGGCGGCCGGGGTGATCCGCCAGCGTGAGCGCGGCGGCTCGCTCGACGCGCTCGAGGTGGCCACGCTCGTCACGTGGCTCGTCTACGGCGGGTTCCTCGCGCTCCGGCCGACAGGCCGCCGGGCCGCCTATTTCGCGCTCGGAGGCTTCGCGCTCGTGATCGTCGCGCGGCTCGTCCTCGCGGGGAGCCACTTCACATGACCTTCACCCTCGTCGGCCTGTCGCACCACGTGGCGCCGGTGGAGCTGCGTGAGCGGGTCACCCTCGATCTGGACGCGGCCGCCGCTCTCGCCCGCTCGCTGGGCGACGCGGTCTGTCTCTCGACCTGCAACCGCACCGAGCTCTATGTCGACGGGATCGACGAGGCCGTCGTCCTGGCTGCGCTCGAGCACCTCGCGGACGAGCCGCTCGACGGCGTCGTCTACCGGCTGCACGAGGACGCGGCGGCGCTGCATCTCTTCCGGGTCGCGGCCGGGCTCGACTCGCTCGTGCCCGGGGAGGGCGAGATCCTCGGGCAGGTCCGCGCCGCCTACGAGTCCGTCGAGCCGGGCTCTCTCGTCGATCACGTCTTTCGCCAGGCGCTCGCCGTCGGCAAGCGCGTGCGCACCGAGACGGCGATCGGCGAGAGCCCGGCGTCGGTCTCCTCGGCCGCCGCCGCGCTCGCCGCTCAGGTGTTCGGCGAGCTGGCCGGGCGGCGCGTCCTCCTGATCGGCGCCGGCCGGATCGGCGAGCTCGCGGCCTCGAATCTCGCCTCGCGGGGCGCCGAGATCGCCTTCGTCGCGAACCGCACTCTGCAGACGGCGCGTGAGCTGGCGCAGCGCTTCGGCGGGCAGGCGCTCACGCTGGACGACCTCGCCCGGTGTCTCGGCGAGGTCGACGTCGTCGTGTCGTCGACCAGCGCACCCGGCCCGGTGCTCCACGCCGCCGACGTGCCGGGCAGGCGGCGCACACCGCTCTTCTTCATCGACATCGCCGTGCCGCGGGACCTCGACTCCGCGATCGGCCGGCTCGACGGCTGCTTCCTCTACGACATCGACGACCTCGAAGCCGTCGTCGCCGAGACGCTCGCCGGCCGCCGGGCGGAGGCGGAGCGCGCCGAGGAGCTCGTGGCCGAAGAGGCCGAGCGTTTCCGCGCGTGGCGCGCCTCGCTCGACGTCGTGCCTGCGATCACGTCGCTGCGCGCACGGGCCGAGGAGATTCGCAACGCCGAGCTCGCGAAGCTGAAGGGCCGGGTCTCGGACGACGAGCGGCGCACGATCGAGTCGGTGACCTCGCAGATCCTGAACAAGCTCCTCCACCTCCCGACGATCCGCATGAAGGAGGCCGCGGTCAGCCCGGACGGAGCGGCCTACGCGAACGCGGTGCGTCACCTCTTCGGTCTGGAGGACGAATGAAGGCCAGGCGCGTCGCACCGCTGCCGTCGCTTGCACCGTCCGCATTCCTGCGCGTCGAGCGCGTCCGCCCGGTCTGCGGGCGCTCGCCGCGTGGAGGGAGGGCTGTCTGTGCTCGTCCGCATCGGGTCCCGCGGATCTAGGCTCGCACTCACGCAGGCCGAGCAGGCCGCGGCCGCGCTGCGCAGGCCCGGGCTCGAGATCGCCTTCGTGCCGATCACCACCGCCGGCGACCGCGACCGGACGAAGCCGTTCGGCGAGATCGGCGACCGAGGCGTGTTCGTGAAGGAGATCGAGGAGGCGCTGCTCGGCGGACGCATCGACGTCGCCGTGCACTCCGCGAAGGACATGACGTCGACCGACACCGCCGGTCTCGCGGTCGGTGCCTACCTCGAGCGCGACGACCCGCGCGACGCCCTGATCGGGGCGGCTGCGGTTCGGCCGGGCATGCGCATCGGCACGGCCTCGGCGCGCCGGCGCGCCCAGTTGCTCGCCCTCGAGCCGTCGCTCTCGATCGAGCCGCTCCGCGGCAACGTCGAGACGCGGCTGCGCAAGCTGCGCGAGCGCGGGCTCGACGCGATCGTTCTGGCCGCCTGCGGTCTCGACCGGCTCGGGCTCGCGGGTGAGATCGGCGCCAGGCTCGAGCCGGAGCTGATGCTGCCCGAGGCGGCGCAGGGCGCGCTCGCGCTCCAGGTCCGGGCGGGCGAAGAGGAGCTCGTGGCGCGCGCCGATCACGGCGAGACCAGGCGGCGCGTCGAGCCCGAGCGCCGGTGTGTGGCGGCGATCGGCGGCGGCTGCCTCGCGCCGGTCGCCGCCCATCACGACGGCACCACCCTCCGGGCGCTGATCGCGGACGAGGACGGAGCGTGGATCGAGCGGCGCGCCGGTGACGACCCCGTCGCGCTCGCCGGGGAACTGGCGGGTCTCGCCGCCGCGCGATGAGGGTGATCGTGACCCGGCCGCGGGCGCAGGCGCGACCGCTCGTCGCCGCCCTCGAGGCGGCCGGCGCCGAGGTGGTCGAGTGCCCCTTGATCGAGATCGAACGGACGTCGGACGAGCCGGTCGATGCGGGCGGCTACGACTGGGTGATCGTGACGAGCCCGAACGGCGCCGACGAGCTCGCCGCACGCGGGCGCAATCTCCCCGCGGTCGCCGCCGTCGGACCGGGCACCGCCGAGGCACTGCGCGCCCACGGCATCGAGCCGGCGTTCGTGCCGCGTGAGTCGACCCAGGACGGTCTGCTCCGCGAGTTCCCGCGGCCCGCGGGCCGCGTGCTCTTCGCCGCTGCCGAAGGAGCCCGCCGGGGCCCGATCGACGCGCTTGGAGCGGACTTCGCGCCGCTGTACCGCACCCGGCTCCTGACGCCGGCACCGCCGGACGGAGACGTGGTCGTGCTCGCGTCCGGCTCGGCGGCGCGTGCCTACGCCGGCATCGGCGGCGCGCTGCCCGCCGTCACGATCGGTCCCGAGACGAGCCGGGCCGCGCGCGCGTGCGGCCTCCAGGTCGCGGCCGAGGCGGCGACCCACGATCTCGCTGGGCTCGTCGCGGCCGTTCGGGATCTGATGGAGTCCGCACCTTGACCGTCATCACCTTTCTCACCGACTTCGGGCTGCAGGACGACTTCGTCGGGACGTGTCACGGGGTGATCGCGGGCATCGCGCCCGACGTGCGCATCATCGACGTCACCCACGGCATCGAACCGCAGGCCGTCCTCCAGGGCGCCCTCGTCCTGCGCAACACGACGCGGTACCAGCCGGTCGGCGTGCACCTCGCGGTCGTCGATCCCGGTGTCGGCGGAGACCGCCGTGCCGTCGCCGTCGTCACTGCCGACGGGCGCCTGTTCGTCGGACCGGACAACGGGCTGTTGATGCTCACGGCGGACGAGCTCGGCATCGACGCGGCGCACGAGCTCACGAGCGAGCGGTATCGCCTGCCCGAGGTCTCGCGCACCTTCCACGCGCGCGACGTGTTCGCTCCGGCGGCAGCGCATCTCGCCGCCGGCGTCGCGCTCGCGGAGCTGGGGCCTCCGCTCGACCCCGGCGAGCTCGTCCGGATCGACCTGCCCGATCCCGAGGTCGGGAAGACCCGGATCTCGGCGACGGTGCTCTCCGTCGACCGGTTCGGCAATGTCGCGACGAACGTTCGCCGGGCGCATATCGACGCGCTCGGCCTCGCGAACGGCGACCGCGTCGAGGTGCGGATCGGGCTCGATCGCTACTTCGCGTTCGTCGCGGGCACGTTCGCCGACACGGCGCCCGGCGAGCTGATCCTGTACGAGGACTCCTACGGCCTCGTCACCCTGGCGATCAGCAGCGGCGATGCGGGGCGCTTGACCGGGGCGGCCTCGGGGGACGAGCTCCGGATCGCAGTTACGTGACGCCGGGCCAGCGGTTCGCCCGGCTCGTCACGACCGTCGTCGTCCGGGCGCCGTTTCTCTGGCGGGTCTTCCGCCGGCCGCTGACCCGCAACTTCGACCGGCTCGCTCCTGAATGGGACGCGACGCGAGTGAGCCGCGAACGGCTCGCCCCGATGATCGCGGCGCTGGAGTCGCTGCCCGATCCGCCGGCGCGGGCGCTGGACGTCGGCACGGGCACCGGAGCGGTGGCGCGGCTCCTGTCCGAGCTGTGGCCCGACGCCGAGGTGCTCGGCGTGGACGCGTCGGCCGGCATGATCGCCGAGGCACGCCGGCTCGGTCGCGAGCAGTACTCGGTGGCGGACGCATCCGGTCTTCCGTTCGCCGACGAGAGCTTCGATCTCGTGACGTTGAACAACATGATCCCGTTCTTCGACGAGCTCGACCGGGTGACCCGGCCCGGCGGCCTGGTCGCGATCGCCTTCAGCATGGGCGACCGCACGCCGATCTGGGTGCCTTTGCCGAGGGTGCGCGCGCGCCTCGAGCTGCGCGGCTTCGCCCACGTAGCGGACTTCTCGTCCGGCGCCGGTCTGGCGCTCCTTGCCCGCAAGGACGAGGTGGCGTAAGGTGCGGGGCGCAGAGACGTTCGCGACGCGGTAGCACCGGTCCGGACGTCTCTTTTCGTGCGGCTACACTTGCGACCCGCAGGGCGAGGTAGCTCAGTTGGTAGAGCACACGGCTGAAAACCGTGGTGTCGCCGGTTCAAGTCCGGCCCTCGCCACCTCACCCCGTCGAATCCGGCTCCGGCATGGCCGGAGCCATGACGATTCGCCGGGGTATCGCTTCTTCGACCAGCGCGTGTGTGCCGAGCCCGCCCGGGTCGGTCTCGGCTACGGGATGGAACTGGCGTACATTCCTTCGCCATGAGCAGCCGGGAGACAGTGCAAAGGGTGGTGATCATCGGGGCTGGGCTCGATCTCGGGGCCGGGCGGCGGGGGGTCGACATGGGGCCGTCGGCGATTCGCTACGCCGAGCTCGAGGCGCGCGTGCGCGACATCGGGCACGAGGTGAGCGACTGGGGCGACGTCCGCTCGCCGGTGCCCGAGGCGACCGACGTCGGCGATCCGGCGGCCCGCTACCTCGCGCCGATCCTGCAGGCCTGCGAGCGCGTCGCGGCCCTCGTGGGCGAGGCGGCCGATCAGGCGCTCGTCCCGCTCGTCCTCGGCGGCGACCATTCGATCGCCATGGGCACGCTCGGAGGAATGGCGAAATCGCGAGGCCCGGGGGCGACGCTGTGGATCGACGCGCACGGCGACCTCAACCGGCCCGGCACCTCGCCGAGCGGCAACGTGCACGGGATGCCGCTCGCGGCGGCGCTCGGTGCCGCCGGCGACGCCTTCCTGAGCGCGGCCTTCCCTACACCCTCGGTGACCCGCGCCGCGCTGTTCGGGATCCGCTCGCTCGATCCGGGCGAACGGGAGCTGATCCGCGAGCTGGGCGTCAGGGTGTTCACGATGAGCGAGATCGACCGGCGCGGTGTTGAGCCGACGATGGCCGAGGCGCTCGAGTTCCTCGGCGGCGCGCCGTTCGTCCACGTCAGCGTCGACCTCGACGCGGTCGATCCGATGTTCGCACCGGGCGTGGGCACTCCCGTGCGCGGCGGCCTGTCCTACCGGGAGGCGCACCTCGCGCTCGAGCTCGTCTCGGAGTCGGGACTGCTCGACTCGCTGGACGTCGTCGAGGTGAATCCGGTGCTCGACCGGGAGAACGAGACGGCGGAGCTCGCCGTCGAGCTCGTCGCGAGCGCCCTCGGGGCGCGAATCCTTTAGCTAGCGCTCCTCGCCGCTCCCGGACGGCTCGTAGAACACGGTTCCCTTCAGCTCGTCGGGGAGGCAGTCGACGTCGTATCCGGCGGGGTCGGCCGGCGGGTAGATGTAGCCCTCGCCGCGGCCGAGCTTCTTCGCGCCCGCGTAGGAGGCGGAGCGAAGGGCGGCCGGGGGGAGCAGTGCACCGCGCTCGCGAACCGCCTGCGTCGCTTTTCCGATCGCGACGTACGAGGCGTTCGACTTCGGCGCGCGCGCGAGATAGACGGCCGCCTGCGCGAGGTTGAGGCGTGCTTCGGGCAGCCCGACATGCTCGACCGCATGCGCTGCCGAGACCGCCACGACGAGCGCCTGCGGGTCGGCGTTGCCGATGTCCTCGGACGCGAGGATGATCATGCGGCGTGCGATGAACCGCGCATCCTCGCCTCCTTCGAGCATCGCGGCCAGGTAGTAGACCGAGGCCTGGACATCGCCGGCGCGCGTCGACTTGATCCACGCAGAGATGAAGTCGTAGTGCTTGTCGCCTCCCTTGTCGTACGCGAGCGGCCGCTTGCGTGCTGCGTCGTCCACGTGGCGCTCCTCGAGCGCGCCGCCCTCGGCCCGCGCGGTCTCGACCGACAGCTCGAGGATGTTCAGCGCGTTGCGGGCATCTCCGCCGGCGCGGGCAGCGATCAGCTCCTCCACCTCCGGCGAGACGTCGACGTCGAGGGCCTGCGCACCTCGACGAACAACCTCCTGCAGGGTCTCGGCCGAGTGCGGCTCGAGCTCGTAGATCTGCGCGCGCGACAGGAGCGCCGAGTTGACCTCGAAGTAGGGGTTCTCCGTCGTCGCGCCGATCAGCGTCAGCAGCCCGTCCTCGACCCCGGGCAGCAGCGCATCCTGCTGCGCCTTGTTGAAGCGGTGGATCTCGTCGAGGAAGAGGATCGTCCGCCGGCCGCTCGCCCCGAGCCGCTCGCGCGCCCGCGCCAGTACCTCGCGGACGTTCGAGACGGTCGCCGACACCGCGGACAGCTCCTCGAAGGCGGAGCCGGTCGTCTGCGCGACGATGCGCGCGAGGGTCGTCTTGCCGGAGCCGGGCGGCCCGTAGAGGATCAGCGAGGGAACGCGGTCCTGCTCGATCGCGAGCCGCAACGCGCGGCCCGGCCCGATCACGTGCTCCTGCCCTGCGAAATCGTCGAGGGTCAGCGGCCGGAGACGCTGGGCCAGCGGCGCGGACGCGCCGAGCCTGCGGCCGGCAGCCTCGCTGAAGAGGTCTCCCACGGGCAGAAGTATGCTCTCGAAGGCATGAGCGAGGTCTGGGGCACCGGGACGTACGAGCGGCTGGCGGCGCGGTTCGCGCCGGTGCAGGACGAACTGGTGGAGCGCCTGCGCATCCAGCCGGGCGACCGTGTCCTCGATCTGGCGACGGGGACGGGGGAGGTGGCCCGCCGGGCCGCCCGCCTCGGCGCAGCGGTGTCCGCGATCGACATCGCCGGGCCGATGCTCGAGAAGGCGCGCACGAGCGCGGGTGAAGAGGGACTGAACATCGCCTTCGATCTCGGCGACGTCGAGTACCTCCCGTACGACGACGCCTCCTTCGACGTGCTCGTCTCGAACTTCGGCGTCGTCTTCGCGCCCGACCATGCGAATGTCGCTTCCGAGATCGCCCGCGTCGCGGTTCCGGGCGCGCGGCTCGGCTTCACCGCCTGGAAGCCGAACTCGAAGCTCGGCGAGCTGTACCGGCGGTTCACGGACGAGCCGATCGAGGGGCGGGAGGCTTACGAGTGGGGCCGCGAGGACCACGTCGAGGACATGCTCGGCGACGACTTCGAGCTCGAGTTCGTGGACGGCACGCTCTGGCTCGAGGCCGAGACGGGCGAGGAGATCTGGAAGCTCTTCTCGGAGTCGGCGCTGCCGGTGATCGCGCTGCTGCGGCGTCTCGACCCGGTCCAGCAGGAGGAGCTCCATCAGGCGTTCGTCGAGCTGTACGAGGGCTACCGCACCGACGGCGGCGGCGTGCGCGCTCCACGCCGCTACCTGCTCGTCCTCGGTCGACGCAAATGAGCGAGGTCGTTCGGCTCCTGCAGGAGCTGATCCGCCTCGACACGACGAATCCACCCGGCAACGAGACGCTCGCGGCCGGGGCCCTGCGCGACTATCTCGAGGCGGCCGGCGTCGAGTGCTCGCTGTTCGCGCGTGTGCCCGAACGCGCCAACCTCGTCGCGCGCATCCGGGGCCGCGGCGACGGCCCGTCGCTGGCGCTCCTCTCGCACACCGACGTCGTGCTCGCCGACGCGCGTGAGTGGGAGCGCGAGCCGTTCGGCGGCGAGCTCGTCGACGGCGAGGTGTGGGGGCGGGGCGCGCTCGACATGAAGGGCGAGGTGGCGGCCTCCGCGGTGGCGGTCGCGACGCTCGCACGAGAGGGCTGGCAGGGCTCAGGCGACCTGATCTTCATCGCCGCGGCGGACGAGGAGGTCGGCGACGGGTTCGGCCTGGAATGGCTCGTGGAGGCGCACCCCGACGCGGTGCGGGCGGACTTCTCGGTCAACGAGGGAGCAGGCGACCGGGTCGAGCTCGGCGGCCGCGTGCTCTACCTCTGCGCGACGGCGGAGAAGATGAGCTCGCCGTTCCTGCTCCGCGTGCACGGGCGCAGCGGCCACGCATCGATGCCCTCGATCGCCGACAACGCGCTCGTGAAGGCGGCCCCGTTCGTGACGCGGCTCGGCGAGTTCGCGGCCGAGCCGGAGCTGATCCCGGAGGTCAAGGGCTTCCTGAACGTGCTGCTCGGCTCGGTTCCCGCCCCGGGGGATGCGCTCGCGGCGGCGTGTGCCGTCTCGCCGCTCGCCGGTGAGCTGATCGAGCCGCTGCTCGGCATGACGGTCTCGCCGACGAGAGCGCACGCGTCCGACAAGCGGAACGTGATCCCGGCCGTGTGCGAGATCACCGTGGACGTTCGGCTGCTGCCGGGTCAGACCCCGGCGGGCGCCGAGGCGTCGTTGCGCGCGTGGCTCGGAGACGGCGACTACGAGCTCGTCAACATCGAGGCCCAGGGCGGCACCCGCTCGCCGATCGGCGGCCCGCTCTGGGACGCCGTGCAGTCGTTCGTCGAGGCGGAGGAGCCGGGCGCCGTGGCGGCGCCGCTCTGCGTCGCGGGGTTCACCGACTCGCACTGGCTGCGGGAGGCGTTCGGCACCGTCGCCTACGGGTTCTTCCCGGCGCGCGACCTCGACGCCGAGGCCGCCGCACGGCTGATCCATGCGGCGAACGAACGTGTGCCGGTGACCGACCTCGAGCTCGGTGTGCGCTTCCTGCGCCACGCCGCCCAGACCGTCTGTGCTTGAGCTCCACGAGCCCGAGGGAGCACTCGAGGCGCTCGAGGACTACCTGGCCGGCGAGCTGCGAGACGGGCTCGCCGCCGACGTCTATCTCGGCTACCGCCTGGCCGAGACGCTCCGGCGGAGCCCCTGGCCGCCGCCGCCGGAGCCGTGCCCGCTGCCCGTCGCGGCGGCCCGGATCCGGCCCGTGGCCGAGACGACGGCCCCGTGGGAGGCACCGGCCTTTCGGGCCGGCGAGTGGGAGCCGACGTGGGCGCCCGACGACTACGGCGCTGCCGTCGCCGAGGTGCGCGCCGCGATCGCGCGCGGCGACGTCTACCAGGTCAACCTCGTGCAGCACCTCTCCGCGAGCTTCGAGGGCGACCCGGCCGGTCTCGCCGCCGCACTTGCTCCGCTCCGCCCGCTTCAGCCACGGCCCTTCGTCGGCAACGGCTGGGCGATCGTCTCGGCCTCGCCCGAGCTCTTCCTCGCCCGCCGGGGCGACCGGCTCTGGACGATGCCGATCAAGGGCACGCGGCCGATCGGGGAGGACGTCGACGACGCCAAGGACGCTGCCGAGCACGTGATGATCGTCGATCTCGAGCGCAACGATCTCTCGCGCGTCTGCCGGGTCGGGTCGATTCGCTGGCCGACGCTCATGGCCCAGCACGAGCTGGCGGGTGTGACCCATCTCGTCTCGACGGTCGAAGGCCGCCTGCGTCCCGGCACCGGGCTGGCCGAGATCCTGCGCGCCACCTTCCCGGGAGGTTCGATCACCGGTGCGCCGAAGATCGCGGCGATCGACCACATCGCCAGGCTCGAGCCCGTCGGGCGCGGCGCTGCGATGGGCGCGCTCGGGACGATCCAGGCGAACGGCGACTTCGAGCTCGCCCTGACGATCCGGACCTTCGCCGTCGCCGCCGGGCGCATCCATCTCTGGGTCGGCGGCGGGATCGTCTGGGACTCGGAGCCCGAAGCGGAGATCGAGGAGTCGTGGGTGAAAGCGCGTCCGCTCCTCGCGGCGATCAGCGGCAAGGTCGCGGTTTGAGCCTGCTCGCCGTGGCGGTCGCCGGGCGCGGGCTCGTCGACCCGGAGGGGCCCGTCTTTCGCGCGGACGACGAGGCCCTGCTGCGGGGAGGGGCGGCCTTCGAGACGGTGCGCTCCTACGCCGGTGTCCCGTTCCTGCTCGACCGCCACATCCGCCGGTTCCGATTCTCGATCGCCGAGCTCGCGCTCCCGCCCGCCGACGGACTGGCCGAGCTGGTCGACCTCGTCACCGGCGCCGCACCGCCCGATCACGTGCTGCGGCTCTATCGCACCGACCGGGAGCTGGTCGCGACGGCCGCGAGCCTGCCGGGGGATCTCGAGGAGGTCCGCGCGCGCGGCCTCGCCCTGCGCTCGGTCGACGTCGGGGCGCCGGCGCCGCTCCTCGCCGGTGCGAAGACGACGAGCTACGGCGAGGCGTTTGCCGCCCGGCGGCTGGCCGAGCGCGAGGGAGCGGACGAGGCGCTGCTGGTGGCGGACGGGCTCGTGCTGGAGGCTGCCACGGCGAATATCTGGTGGCGCTGCGGGGATGAGCTGCGCACGCCGGCCGCACGGCCCGGCGTGCTGCCCGGCGTGACCCGCGAGCTCGTGCTCGAGCTGGAGCCCGCCACGGAGGGACGGTTCCCGCTCACCGAGCTCGCAGGCGCCGACGAGGCGTTCCTCACCTCGTCGATCCGCGAGGTGATGCCGGTCGTCACGCTGGACGGAAGACCGGTCGGCAACGGCGCGCCCGGCCCGGCCGCGGCGCGGCTGCAGGCCGCGCTGCGGCTACGCTCCACGGGGTGAGCGATCCCGTCCGGCTCGGTGGCATGGCTCTTGCGAACGGCGTCCTCGTGCACGGGCCGGAGGCCTGGGCCTGTGCGGTGCGGACCGACGCCGGCGACCTGAAGGTGGTCGGCCGCCGCAAGCGGCTCCGTGCGGCCTCGGTCCGCAACCCGCTCCTGCGCGGCCCGGCGCGGCTCGCCGAGGCGTTCGCCCTCCTCCCGCAGGTCAAGCGCGCCCTGCCCGAGGCCCGGCTCCCGATGGAAGGCCCCACGGTGCTCGCCTCGATGATCGGGAGCGCGATCGTCCTGCGGGCGGTCAAGCGCTCCGGGCTCCGCCCGGTCGTCCGCGAGCTGATCACGAGTGCGCTCTCGGTGGCGCCGGCCGCATTCGCGCTGCGCGGCGGCGAGCTCGCCGAGTACCACGGTGCCGAGCACATCTCGATCGGCACCTACGAGCACGGCGCCGCGCGCCCGAAGGAGCACGAGCGCTGCGGTTCGCATCTGATCGGCCCGATGCTCCTCACGAACGCGGCGAGCAACCTCGTCACCGAGCAGGTGCCGGTGCGTTACCGGCCTGCCGCGCGGGCTGCCGGCATGGTCGGAGCAATGGCGGCGTCGGTCGAGCTCTTCGGCTGGATGACCCGTCACCCTCGCCATCCCCTTGCACGCGCGCTCGCGAAGCCCGGCCACGAGCTTCAGCACCGGCTCGGCACGCGCCAGCCGAGCCCCGCGCAGCTCGAGGTCGCCGACGCGGCGCTCCAGGCCTGTCTGGAGCTCGAACATGATCACGACGCGTAAGCGGCTCGACCCGACCGTCTTCGACCTGCCCGTGGAGAAGATGCGGGCCGGCTGGTACACCGACGCGTACTTCAACCACACGCGCGAGGCGCTTCGCTACGACGGGCGCAAGCCGCATGTTCTGATGCAGGTCTTCCAGAAGAGCCATTCCTACCTCGGTGGGATGGACGAGGCTCTCGCCATCCTCAAGTTGTGCGCCGACGACTACGACGCGCTCACGGTGCACGCGCTCTACGACGGCGATGCGATCGCGCCCTACGAGACGGTGCTCACGATCGAAGGCGACTACACGACCTTCGCCCACCTCGAGACCGTGTACCTGGGAACGCTCGCGCGGCGGACACTGATCACGACGAACGTCGTCAACGTTCTGCGCGCCGCCAACGGCAAGCACGTGATCTTCATGCCGGCGCGCCATGATCACCACCGTGTGCAGACCGGCGACGGCTATGCGGCGTACGTCGCCGGCCAGATCGTCGGCGCACCGGTCGGCGTCACGACCGACGAGCAGGCTTCCTGGTGGGGCGGCACCGGTCTCGGCACGGTCCCGCACGCGCTGATCGCGTCCTACGACGGCGACACCGTCGCGGCCGCGAAGCACTTCGCCGACTGGGCGCCGGCCGACATGAACCTGACGGTGCTCGTCGACTTCGAGAACGATTCGGTCCGGACGGCGCTCGACGTCGCCCACGCGCTCGGCCCCCGTCTCTGGGGTGTTCGGCTCGACACGTCGGAGTCGCTCGTCGACCGCTCGCTCTGGAGCGAGCTCGGCGACTTCAAGCCGACCGGCGTCAACCCTCGCCTTGTCGGGAAGGTGCGGCAGGCGCTCGACGGCGCCGGCTTCGGCCAGGTGCGCATCGTCGTCTCCGGTGGCTTCACCGTCGACAAGATCCGCGAGTTCGAGGCGGACGGCGTGCCGGTCGACGCTTACGGCGTCGGCTCGTCGCTGATCCGCGGCTCGAACGACTTCACCGGCGACATCGTGCTCACGGACGGACGTCCGTCCGCGAAGTTCGGCCGAAGCCTGCGGCCGAACCCGCGTCTCGAACTCGTCTCATGAAGGCGATCCTCTGGGATGTCGACACCCAGTTCGACTTCGTCGACCCCGGCGGCAAGCTCGCCGTCCCCGACGCGCCGGCCGCGGTCCCGGCGATGGCGAGGCTCGTCGCCGCGGCCCGGTCGGCCGGAGTGCCGCACGTCGCGTCGGCGGACGATCACGAGCTGACCGACGCCGAGATCTCGGAAACGCCCGACTACGCGCTGACCTACCCGCCGCACTGCCTGAGGGGCACGCGCGGTGCGGAGAAGATCCCCGAGACCCGGCAGGACGACCCGGTGCCGCTCGCGCTCACCGACGTGCCGGAGCGCTGGCTTCAGGGCCGCGAGTTCCTCTTGCTGAAGAAGCACTTCGACGTGTTCACGAACCCGAACGCCGATCGCGTCCTCCACGTGCTGGGCCCGGAGGAGGTGATCCTGTTCGGCGTTGCGACCGACGTGTGCAACGCGGCAGCCATTCGCGGCCTGCTCGCGCGCGGCCGCGCGGTGACGTTCGTCGAGGAGGCCTCGCGTGGCCTCGACGAGGCGCGCACGGCGGCGTGCGTCGCCGAGTGGCGCGCAGCCGGGGTCCGGGTCGCGGCCGCCGCCGAGGTGATCGACTCGTGGCGCTGAGCGTCCATCATCTCGGGATCGCGGTCGCCGACCTCGACGCGTCGGTCGAGCAGTACGCCGTGCTCTTCGGCGCCGGCGTCGAGCACCGCCAGGTCGTCGAGGAGCAGGGCGTCGAGGCCGCCTCGCTGCGCGTGGGCGGCTCTCGCCTCGAGCTCCTGCGGCCGCTCGGCCCCGACACGCCGGTGGGCTCGTTCCTCGCGAAGCGCGGCCCCGGCCTGCATCACGTTGCGTTCGAGGTCGCCGACCTCGACGCGGAGCTCGAGCGCCTGCGCGCCCGCGGCGTGCGCTTGATCGACGAGTCGCCCCGGATCGGACTGTTCGGCCTCCAGGTGGCGTTCATCCACCCCGAGGCGACGGGTGGCGTTCTGGCAGAGTTCGTCCGTGATGACTTCAACTGACCGCATCCGCATCGAGATCGCGCTCGACGGCCAGCAGGTCCTGTCGGTGCTCGTCTCGGGCGAGACGGCCGACGAGCTCGACGGCGCCCTGGCCGGGCGGCACGACTCGGCGTACTCGTTCGACGCCGAGGACGGCCGCTACACCGTCCTGCTCGGCCGGGTCGTCTACGTCAAGCGCTTCGCCCGCGAGAGCCGCGTCGGCTTCGGCGCCGTCGCGTAGGGGGTTACGCCGGCCCGTCACCGGGCACGAGATTCGACGGTGATGAGCGAGGCCCAGGCGGCGGGGAGAGCGAGCGAGTCGAGGCAGGTGCGCCGCCTCGTCGCCCGGGCGCAGCAGGGTGACCGCGCTGCGCTCGAAGAGCTCTACCTCATCTACTTCGACCGGATCTACGGCTACCTGCACGTCAGCGTCGGCAACCGCCACGACGCCGAGGATCTGACGACCCAGACCTTCCTCCGGATGCTCGAGTCGATCGACAGGTTCCGTTGGCAGTCGGCGCCGTTCTCAGCCTGGCTCTTCCGCATCGCGCACAACCTCGCGATCGACCACTTCCGGGCCGCCAGGCGCTGGCAGCCGCGGGCGGACGTCCCCGAGCCGGAGCCCGACGGGGCGACCTCCGCGGACGTGGAGGCGCTCCAGTCGATCGGTCGGCGATCGATGCTCGAGCTGATCGAAGGCCTCTCGCCGGAGCAGCAGCAGGTGCTCACCCTGAAGTTCGTCTTCAACTTCGCGAACGCCGAGGTCGGGACGATTCTCGGCAAGACCGAAGGGGCGATCAAGTCGCTCCAGCACCGCGCGCTCGTCTCGCTGCAGCGGCAGATCGAGGAGTGCGGGGCCGCGACGTAGCTACCCTCCACGACCGATGGCACTCGAGGTCGGCATCGTCGGCCCGTCGGGCGGTGGAAAGACGGCGCTCTTCACCGCGCTCACCAAGACGGGCGGCGGCGAGTACGGGAAGACGAACGTCGGCATGGCGCCGATCGCCGACGAGCGCCTGGGCGCGCTCGCCGAGGTCGTGAAGGCGCGCAAGATCACGCCCGCGACGATCCGGGTCCAGGACGTCCCCGGGGCCGGCGCCGCGCAGCTCGGCAACCTCCGGCAGGTCGATGCGCTCCTCGTCGTGCTCCGGGGCTTCGGCGCCGACGCCACGCCGGACGACGATCTCGAGACGTTCAAGCTCGAGCTCCTGGTTGCGGACCGCGACCACGTCGAGCGGCGGCTCGAGCGCGTCGAGAAACAGGCGAAGTCGGGCGACGCGAAGATCCGCGCCGAGCTCGAGGAGCTCAAACGGGTGCTCGCGCACGTCGACGCGGGTGGCGAGCTCGGCGAGTACGACGGCGAGCTGCCCGCCGAGCTCGAGCCGCTGACGACGAAGCCGCTCCTCGCGATCGTCAACGGCCCGAGCGGGATCGATTTGAAGCTGGAGGCCGAGCTCGCCGAGCTGCCCGACGACGAGGCGGCCGCCTACCGCGACGGAGGCGCCTCGGCGCTCGACGAGATCGCAGGCCGGCTCGCGAATTCGCTCGACCTGATCACGTTCTTCACCGCAGGCGAGCAGGACACGCGTGCCTGGACGCTGCGGAGCGGCCAGACCGCCCTCGACGCCGCCGGAGCGATCCACACGGACATCGCCCGCGGGTTCATTCGCTGCGAGGTCGTCAACTGGCGCGACCTGGTCGAGCTCGGCTCGCACGCCGAGGTCGCGAAGCATGGGCGGCAGGGCCTCGAAGGGAAGACCTACGTCGTCCAGGACGGCGACGTGCTCAACATTCGCTTCAACGTCTAGGGTCGAGACTCGAAGATGCTCGACCGGGACGAGTTCAAGTATGCGAAGAGCGGCGACGTGTCGATCGCCTACTCGGTGACGGGGAAAGGCCCGCGCACTCTCGTCTTCGTGCACGGGTTCGTCAGCAACATCGAGATCGAACGGGAGACGCCGGAGCCACGGGCGCTCCACGACCGGCTCGCAGGGTTCTCGCGCCTGATCACGTTCGACAAGCGAGGAACCGGCCTCTCCGACCGCCTGCGTGAGCCCGCGACGCTGGAGACGCGGATGGACGACCTCCGTGCGGTGCTCGATGCGACGGAAACCGATCGAGCGGTGCTGTTCGGAACCGCCGAGGCCGCAGCGATGTGCATGCTCTTCGCCGCCACGTATCCGGACCGGACCCTCGGGCTCGCGCTCTTCGGCCCGTTCGCACGGGGGGCCCGGACGCCGGACTATCCGTGGGGCATGACGGACGAGGAGTGGCGGCGTGACATCGACGAGATGCGCGCCGGCTGGGGGACGTATGCCTCTGCCGAACGCTGGACCCGCCAGAACGCGCGGGCTCACATCGGCGACCCCGAGTTCATCGCTGCGCTGGCCCGGCGCTGGCGGCTCTCGGCAAGCCCGGGTGCGGCAGCGACCATCCTGCGGATGATGGCGGACGTCGACGTCCGGGACATCCTCGGGGCGATCCGCGTGCCCACGCTTCTCTTTCACCCGCCGGCGGACCGTGATGAGGTGGCCTACATCGCCTCGCGCATCTCGGATGCCCGGCGGTTCGAGCTCTCGGCCACCGACGGCGTCTACTTCCAGCCCGAGCTCGCGCCGGAGCTCGAGCGTTTCGTGAGCACCCTGGGCTTCGAGGAGCCGGACACCGTGCTCGCAACCGTCCTCTTCACCGACATCGTCGGCTCCACGGCGAGGCTCGCCGAGCTCGGCGACGCTCGTTGGCGCGAGCTGGTCGAACGCCATCATGCGCTCGTCCGCCAGCAGCTCGCCCGCTACCGTGGCCGCGAGGTCGACACCGCCGGCGACGGCTTCTTCGCCACCTTCGACGGGCCGATTCGCGCCGTCCGCTCCGCCCAGGCGATCATCGACGGCGTGCGCGAGCTCGGGCTCGAGATTCGTGCGGGCCTCCACACCGGCGAGTGCCAGGTGGTCGACGACAAGCTCGCCGGCATCGCGGTGAACATCGGCGCGCGCGTCGCAGGCGAAGCACGGCCGGGGGAGATACTCGTCTCCTCAACCGTCAAGGACCTCGTTGCGGGATCGGGGCTGCGGTTCGAGGAACGCGGGCGAGCCACGTTGAAGGGCGTGCCGGGGGAGTGGCAGCTCCACTCGGTGATCCCGGACTCCCTCAGCCTCCTAGCCCGGGCTGAGCTAGACTCGAACGATGCTACGTAACCTTTGGAGCAAGCTCACCGGCACCGGTGACCAGGCGATCGAGCACGAGGAAGAGCTCGAGGAGATGAGCCCGGAGGAGCGCGACTTCGCCTCGGAGAGCATGGAGGACATCGCCGCCGACAACATGGCGAGCGACCGGTACGGCGCGTGGGGCTCCCCCGGGTTCCAGGGCGATCACGACCCGCCGCCCTTCTCCTAGCCGTCAGGCCGAGATCAGCACGACGCCGGTGAGCGTCAGGACGATTCCTGCACGTTGCATCGGTGCGACTCGTTCGTGCAGGACGGCGGCCGCGAGCAGCACCGTCACGACCGGGTAGAGGGACGCCAGCACCGCGGTCAGGCTGACGAGCCCGTGGGCCGACGAGGCTGCGAAGAGCACGTTCCCGAGCGTGTCGCCGAGGCCGACCGCCACGACGATCGCGAGGTTGCGCTGCGACAGCCGGAGGGACGGGCGCTTCGCGGCGACCGCCGCGGCGACGATCACGAGGGCGGTCGTGCGGAAGATGAGCGACGCCCACCAGAAGTCGACCTTCCCGGCGGCGTGCATCCACGGGAAGTAGAACCCGAACCCGAGCGCGGCGAGGAGCGCCAGCCCGACCCCGGCCGCGACGCGCGCCCGACCTTCGCTGTGCTCGATCGAGGCGAGGCCCACGCCCGCGAGCGCGCACACGATCCCGGCGACCTGGACGCTAGAGGGATTGTCGCCGGTGGCGATGCCGAAGACGACCGGGATCACGGCGGAGACGCCGGCGATCGGCGCAACGACGCTCATCACGCCGATCTCCATCCCCCGGTAGTAGGCGACGAGCCCGAGCATTCCGCCGACCGCTGCGCAGATCGCGAACAGGACGGCCCAGCCGGCCGGAGCCTCGCCCCGGATCACCACGGCGATCGCCAGCGCGAGCACGCCCGCGAGCTGCCCCCAGAAGAGAACGCGCAGGATGCCGAGCGTCCGGCTGAAGAGCGGCCCGACGAAATCGGAGATGCCCCACGCGAGGCTCGCGCCGAGCGCGAGCAGCAGCGGGCTCAATCGACTCGGCGCGTCTGCGCGACCGCGTCGAGCTGGTTCGCGTGGTAGAGCACGGCCGCTTCGGCCGTCCGGGCGCCGCGCAGCTCGTGGTGAACCGCGACGCAGTGGAGCAGCTCGGCGAGCTGGCCCGCGGTGAGCCCCTCCGCGCGCTCCTCGATCAGGCGGAGGCCGAGGTGCACGTGGCCGAGCAGGCGTCCCTCGTCGGTCACTGCGAACGCCGGCCCGCGCTGCAGTTCGATCGTGCGGCCGACGTCGTGCACGAGCGCCGCCGCGAGCAGCAGATCGGGGCGCAGGCGGGGGTGCAGCTGCGCCGTCTCACGGCAGAGCGTCGCGACACCGACCGTATGCTCGAGCAGGCCTCCGGCGTAGGAGTGATGCTCGTCGGCGGTGGCGGGGAAGGCCTCGAGCTCGCGGTCCGCGAGCACCGCCCGCACGGTGCTCGCGAGGCCGGGGTGGGTGACGTCTGCGACGAGGAACTCGAGGAAGCCCGCGAGCTCGTCCTCGTCGCGCCGCAGCGCCGGCGTCAGCGAGGCGGGATCGACATCGGCGGCCTCGAGCGAGCGCACGTCGAGCTGCAGGCGGTCGCGGAACTTCTCGACGCGGCCGAGCACACGCACCGCATCGCCCTCTCCGAAGCGGCCGTCGAGCAGTTCGACGTCCTTCCAGACACGGGCCTCGATCGTCCCCGTCGGATCGACGAGCTCGAGTGCGAGGTACGACGCGCCTGACTTGGTGCGCAGCTTGCGCTTCAACCGCACGGCGTAGACGGCCTCGACGACCCGGTCCTCCGTCAACTCGGCGATCGTCATGGGGAGGAGCCTATCGGCGCGTCCAGATGCGGAATCCCTCCTCGTCGCGGCCGTCGCCGATCTCCGCCAGCACGGCCGCTGCCTCCTTGCGCCGCCAGCCCAGCGCCCCGGCGAGGTCGGCTGCCGTCAGCTCGCCGGCGCCGTCGAGCACGATGTGAGCGAGGTCGCGGCGCGCCTCCTCTCGCACCGGGAGGCGCTGCGGCAGGGGCCACTTTCGCTCCACCAGGTCGTGAGCGAGCGCGCCCCAAGGCCCCTCCTGCTCCACGAGGTGGGAGCTCGTGAGCACGATGCCGTGATGCAGTGACGCGATCGCCCGGTCGACGTCCTTCTTCGTGAGGCCGGTTGCCTCGCGGAGCTCCGGCCCCGTCAGCGGACCGGCGTCGCGCACCGTCTCGGCCACCTGCAGGGCCGCGCCCTCGGGCTCGGTGCCGTTCGCGGCGACGAGGGCTGCGACGAGCCGCGGCGCGACGCAGGCCACCGCCCGCGCGAGGTGCTTGCCGACGCAGACGAGCCCCTCGGCGGGCAGCTCGTCCTTCGCGCCCCAGAGAAAGCTCATCTCGTCGCTCCAGCGCACGAACGTCCCGTCGGGCTCGCGGACCGCCCAGCTGCGCTCGGGGCTGCCGTTCACCTGCTCCCAGAGCGACGGCAGGACGACGTCCGCCTTGGGCAGGAGCAGCGCGAGCCCGACGTCCTCGACGAAGGCCGCTGCTCCCTCCAGCGTGCGCACCATGCGGTCTAGTCTGCAGGAGTGCCCACGGTCAGGCCATTTCGCGCCCTCCGCTACGACCCGTCCGTCTCCGGTCCTCTGAGCGCGCTGGTTGCGCCGCCCTACGACGTGATCTCGGACGCCGCCCGGCGCGAGTACCTCGCGCGCAGCCCCTACAACGTCGTGCACCTGACCCTGCCCGACTCGGAGGCGGAGGCGGCGCGCGACCTGGCCGCGTGGCGCGCGGACGGCGTGCTCACCGAGGCGCCCGAGGGGTACTGGTGGGTCGCCCAGGACTACACCGGCCCCGACGGGATCGAGCGCACGCGCGAGGGCTTCGCGGCAGCGGTGCCGGCCGTCCCCTATGCGGACGGAGTCGTCCTGCCCCACGAGCGCACGCACGCGGGGCCGAAGGAAGGACGGCTGCGCATCCTGCGTGCGACCCGGGCGCAGCTGGAGCCGATCTTCCTGCTCTACGACGAGGAGCCGCTGCTCGAGCGGCCGTCCGGAGAGCCGTTCGCAGACGTCGCCGAGGGAGGCGTGCGCACACGGATCTGGCCCGTCGAGGCAGGCGACCTCGAGCTTGCCGCGCCGCTCCTGATCGCGGACGGCCATCACCGCTACGAGACCGCGGTCGCCTACCGCGACGAGCAGCCCGCTGCGACGCACACCCTCGGGATCCTGGTCTCGTCGCGGGCGCCCGGGCTGGAGATCTTCCCGACACACCGGCTCGTGCAGCAGGTCGGCGACGTGCCCGGCGAGCGGGTCTCCTCGCCGGACGGCGGCGTCACGCTCTACCGCGACGGGACGTTCACCCGCGTCGCCACCGAGGACGACTTCGGGCCGCGCGTCGTCGAGGCGTTCTCCCCGCAGGGGGTGACGTACACGGCGTACGCCGACGAGGCGATCGCGAGTGTCGACCGCGGCGAGGCCGCTGCCGCGTTTCTGCTGCAGCCCGTCACCGTCGAACAGGTGGCCCGCTTCGCAGAGGCCGGCGAGACGATGCCGCAGAAGTCCACGTTCTTCTACCCGAAGCTCACCTCCGGCCTGCTCTTCTTCTCGGTTGCCTGAGGACTGGCTGCAGCTCTGCCGCGCTGCGCGCGACGACGTGGCGCGCGT
Source organism: uncultured Thermoleophilia bacterium (assembly GCA_963828655.1). Taxonomy (GTDB): domain Bacteria; phylum Actinomycetota; class Thermoleophilia; order Gaiellales; family Gaiellaceae; genus PALSA-600. The sequence goes on from CAWHFK010000008.1 coordinate 301,648, forward strand.
GCTCCAGGAGCTGCCCGGCCGTGCCGAGCGCGAGCCCGTGATCGGTCAGGGCGAAGGTGGGGACGACACGACGGCGATCGACGCCGCGGCCGAGGCGGTGATCCTCGACCGCTTCCGCGGGGAGGACGTCAAGCTCGTCAGCGAGGAGGTCGGTGTCCTCGGCAACGGCCGCTTCACGGTCGTCGTCGACCCGATCGACGGTTCCCTGAACGCGAAGCGCGGGATCCCGTTCTTCTCGATCTCGATCGCCGTCGCCGAAGGCGGCACGATGGACGACGTCGTGTTCGGGTACGTGCACGACTTCGGGACCGGTGAGGAGTGGACCGCGAACCGCGGCGGCGGCGCTTTCCTGAACGGCGGGCCGCTGACCGAGCTGCCGAAGGACGAGCTGGAGATCCTCTCGTTCGAGGCGACGACAACCGCCTACGTCTCGGAGAACGCCGCGCGCTTCGACGGGGTGGCGCACCGGCTGCGGATCATGGGGTCGCTCGCGATCACCCTCTGCCATCTCGCTGCGGGCCGCGTCGACGGCGTCGTCTCGCTCAAGGGGGCGCGCTCGGTCGACATCGCGGCTGCGCAGCTCCTCGTGCGCGAGCGCGGCCTCTGCATCGAGCTGCCGGAGGCGCCGCCGTTCGGGTCGGCACCGCTCGATCTCGTCGCCCGCTCGCGCGTCGCGGCTGCCCTGAACGACGAGCTCTGCGGGCGGCTGTCGGCCGCCCTCCTGGGCTGAGGGGGTACCCTCGGGTCGTGGCCACCCAGGAGGAGATCCTCACCGCGCTCGGCCGGGTGATCGACCCGGAGCTGCGGCGCCCGGTCACCGAGCTGAACATGGTGCGCGACGTGACGATCGACGGCGCCGAGGTCTCCGTGACGATCGCGCTGACGGTTGCCGGCTGCCCGCTCCGCTCGAGCTTCGAGGACCAGGTCGCGGAGCACGTGGGCGCGCTGCCCGGCGTGTCGCAGGTCACGCTCCACTTCGACGTGATGTCGCCCGACGAGCGCGCGGCGCTGACGGTGAAGCTCCGCGGCAATACCGAGGTCAAGGGCATTCGGCTCTCCGCCAAGACCCGGGTGCTCGCCGTCGCCTCGGGGAAGGGCGGTGTCGGCAAGTCGTCGCTCTCGGTCAATCTCGCGGCCGCACTGGCGGCCATGGGGAGCGAGGTCGGGATCCTCGACGCCGACATCTACGGCCACTCGATCCCTCACATGCTCGGCGTCACGCAGAAGCCGGTGGTCGTCGACCAGATGATCGTGCCGCCGGTCGCACACGACCTCCGTCTGATGTCGATCGGCTTCTTCCTCGACGACAACCAGCCGGTGATGTGGCGTGGCCCGATGCTGCATCGTGCGCTGGAGCAGTTCCTGCAGGACGTGCACTGGGGCGAGCTCGACGTGCTGGTCGTCGACATGCCTCCCGGGACCGGCGACGTGTCGATCTCGCTCGGACAGCTCCTGCCGCGGGCCGAGGCGATCATCATCACCACGCCGCAGCCGCTTGCGCAGGAGGTGGCGTCACGCGCGGCGGTGATGGCGCAGAAGACCGGCATGCGCGTCGTCGGGGTGATCGAGAACATGACGTCGGAGCTGTTCGGCTCGGGCGGCGGCGCGCACCTGGCCGCCGAGCTCGGTGTGCCGATGCTGGGCAGCGTGCCGCTCGACGTGCGTCTGCGCGAGGCGGCCGACGCCGGTGTGCCGCTCGTCACGAGCGATCCGGAGTCCGAGCCCGCGCTTGCGATCCTCGAGCTGGCGCGCGCGGTCGACGCGAGCCGCGCCGGCGGCTTCACGAGCATCCTGCCGCTCGTCTCCTGACGTTGCGACCCGAAGACGCGAGGCCGCGGCTCCAGGCGCTCGGCTTCGACGCCGCCGACGCCGAGACTCTCGCAGCTCACTTCCTGGCGGCCGAGGAGCACGGCCGGGCGAGCCACGGCCTCGCCCGGATCGAATGGCTCGAGTCGTGGCCCGACCTCGACGCGGCCGCGCGCCCCCGGTGCGTCGTGTCGGAGCCCGCGTACGAGCGCTGGGACGGCAACGGCGCACTCGGCTACCTGACCCTCGCGGCAGTCGTCGCCGCCCAGCTCGCGGTGCCGCCGGACCGTGCCCGCCTGGTCGTCTGCTCGCAGACGTTCCCGACCGGCACGCTCGGCTACTGGGCCCGGCAGCTGGCGGACGGCGGTCTGGTCGCTCTGCTCACCGCCACCTCGCCCCGCCGTCTGCCCTCCCCCGCGGGTGGGGCGCCGTTGACCGGGACGAACCCGCTCGCGATCGCGATCCCCTCGAGTGACGGCAGTCCGCTCGTCGCCGACGTCTCGATGGGCGCGGTCACCCACGGTGACGTCCTCGCCGGCCGGGCGCAGCCCGAGGAGCTCGTGCCGTTCGGCGGCGCGCAGGCCCACAAGTCCTTCGCCCTGGCGGTCGGACTGCAACTGCTCGTCGATGCACTCGACCCGCAGGACGGCCACGGCGCCGTGCTGCTCGTCGCCAGGCCGGAGGCCGACCCCGTGCCGGCGTTCCGCGAGCTGGCCGGAACGGTGCGGCTGCCAGGCGACCGTGGTGTGGCCGCAGGCTAGCCCGCCGGAAAGCCCTGCTCGCCGCGGATCGCCGCGAAGTCGTCGTCGCGCCGCGCGTGCTCGGCCCACCGCGGCTCGAGCGCAACTGCCCGCTGCAGGTGCAGCAGCGCCTCGACATGACGGCCTCCCCGGGCCTCCATGCACGCCAGGTTGTAGAGGAGCGCCGGCTGGTCGGGGCGCTCTGCGAGCGCGTCTTCGTGGATCCGGATCGCCTCGTCCCAGTCCTCGCGGTTCGCGGCGGGAACGGCGGCGAACATCGCCTCCCACGGCGAGACCTCGTGGGCCGCTCCCGGCTTCCCGCCGAGCGCGAGCACGACCGTATCCGCGTCGACGGCCACGGCGCCCCGCTTCAGCGAGGGGTCGCGCACGAAGACGAGCTCTCCGGCACCGAGCTCGTGCTCGTTGCCGTCGACCGTGAAGAGAGCACGGCCGCGGAGGACGAAGTAGATCTCCTCGTGCCCGAGTTGGCTCTCGGTGTGGGTCTCGACGATCGGCGAGCCGGCCTCGAGCGCGGTGTAGGCGTTGACCCCGAACGCGCGAATGTCGAAGCGGCGCCGGACCGGCCGCCAGACGAAGCCGTCGGGCATCTCGATGCGGTCGAGCTCGTCGACGTGGGCCCAGCTCATCGCGTCGCCTCCGCGTAACGCGGATCGTCCCGCAGCGCGGCGAGGTCGGCGTCCTCGGCGGCGTACTCGACCACGTCGCGGTTCATCGCGACGGCGCGGCGCAGGTGCTCCAGCGCTGCGCCGGTCTCGCCCGCGAGGGCCTCGAAGCACGCAGCGTTGTACTGGCCCTGCCAGGCGCCCGGCTCGCGCGCCAGCGCCTCCTCCACCGTCGCGCGTGCAAGCCCGGTCTCGCCGTCCCGGAGCAGCGCGAACGCGACGTAGAAGTCCTCCCACCCGGACGGCGTGAACGCCTTGCCGGCCTCGGCGCCGCACGCAAGCACGATCGTCCCCGCCTCGACGGCCGTCGCGGTGCGGAACGTTCCGGGCGGCGCATGCACGAGCGTGCCCGTCTGCGCGTCGAACGTCTCCTCTCCCAGCGTGAAGCGCGCCGTGCCGCGCACGACGACGTACAGCTCCTCCGTGCCGTTCAGCTCGCGATGCGGCTCGATCACCTGGTCGCCGGCCTCCTCGCCTTCCCAGGCGTTGAGGCCGAAGGGCTGGAAGCCGAGCTGTCGCCGCACCGGCCGCAGGAGGAGCGTCCCATCCGTCGAGCGCAGGGGGTCGAGGTCGTCCAGCCGCAGGATCTCGTACCCCGAGCTGGTGACCTCCGCTCCGCCGCTCACCGTGCGCGCAGCTCCGCGAGCACGACGGGGTCGATCCGGTCGACGCCGTCGACCCGCTCCTCGAGGTTCTCGGTGCCCGACCACTCGCCGAACGCCCGCTCGAGCTCGCCCTGATAGCCGAGGGCATGCAAGCGCCGGACGAGCTCGGCCCGCAGCTCGTCGTCGACCTCGATCCACTGTGCGCCCGGCGTCTTCCCGAAGAGCAGCGAGTGGAGGCCGTACAGCCGCGCGAGCTCGGCGACCGGCTGCTCGTGGTCGTCCACCCGCAGGTCGACCAGCACGTCGCTCAGCTGGGCATAGCCGCCGTCGCGCTCGACCACGAGGAGCGCCGCAGACTGCTGGCCGCGCCGGTCGCCGCCGGCTCCCTGCGCGGCCGCGAGGCACTCGAGCAGCCGCTCCGGGAGCGGCCGGCCCGCCGTGTCGGCGAAGGTGGACGCGAGGGCCGTAACGGTCTCCGCCCCGAAGAGGATGTTGCCCTGTGCGGCGAAGCACTGCCCGGCGAGCCCGCCCGCCCAGTTCATGCACGCGCTGCCCGTGAACGTCGCACTGCCCCCGCGCGCATCGACCACGCCGAGCTGGCGGTGCTCGCGCTCGGGGTCGGCCGCGGTCAGCCGTTCGACGACCTCCTCCGCGCTCGAGCCGCCGCGCAGCAGCTCGAGCCCCTGCGGGCCGTAGCGCGGGTTCGCGTACGCCTGGGTGGCCACCGCACCGGCGCCGGGCTCCGCCCAGGGAACGACCGAGCCGACCGCGAGGAACTTCGACTGGGTGGCGACGCCCCAGCGGCCGGCCTCCAGATCGCACGCGACGATCGAGTAGGTCGCGACGACAGGAGGTGGTTCGCTAGCCATACGTCAGCTCGGTCAGGTCGAGCTCGAGCAGCGCGGGATCGGTGACGAGCGCGCAGGCGACCTCGGGCCGCGACAGCGCCGCCTTGACCTCCTTCGCGGTGCTCGTCCGGATCACGACCGGGCGGCCGAGCTCGTGCGCGGCCTGAAGCGCGTCGACGTCGATCGCGTCGAGCACGAGCGCGTCGTCGAGCTCGAGATCCCCCTCGAGCGCGATCTCGGGCACGCGGCGCCCCGTCGCACCGAACCAGCGCTCTCTCACAGGTCGACCGTGTCCCCGGGCTCGATCCGGTCGACCTTCGACCGGGTCAGCTTGGCGAGCGCGTCGGGCGTGCCGGTGAGGAGCGGGAACGTCCCCCAGTGACAGGGCACGCAGCGCGGGTTGCCGAGCAGTTCCAGCGCGACGGCGGCCTCCTCCGGCCCCATCGTGTAGTGGTCGCCGATCGGCAGCACCGCTACCTGCGGCTGGTACAGCCGCGCGATCAGCTGCATGTCGCCGAAGACGCACGTGTCGCCGGCGAAGTAGATCGACGTGTTGTCGGCTCGGATCACGAACCCGGCCGGCTCGCCCGTGTACGTGCCGTCGGGCGCCGAGCTCGAATGGAACGCGTTCGTCAAGCTGAAGTGGACGCCGTCGAGCTCGACCGTCCCGCCCTTGTTGAGCCCGACGAGCGCGTCGTCCGGGACACCGTTCGCCGAGAGCCAGGCCATCAGCTCCACCATTCCGGTCACCCTGCAGGCGAGCTTCTGCTGCAGAGCAGCCACGTCGCCGGCGTGGTCGCCGTGTCCGTGGGTGACTGCGATCACGTCCGCCCGCTCGGGCTCGCGCTCGGAGTCGGGGCACGTCGGTCCGCTCAGCCACGGATCGACGTAGATGCGCTTCCCGCCGTCGGTATCGAGCCGGAACGACGCGTGCCCGAGCCATGTCAACGTTGCCATCGAAGCGTTCCTTTTCGCCGGGTTCTGGACGGGATGAGCATAGAAGGACCGTCCGGCTCGAGGTCGAAGCTAGGTGCTCGTGGGACGTCGAGCGCTTCCTGCTCTCCTCGCGGTCTGTGCGGCAGTGGCCGATGCCCGTGGGGCGCATGGTTTGGCGTTCGACGCGCTGCTCGCGGCCGTCCCGGTCGCCGCCGTCCTCGCGCTCGTCTGCTTCGGCGAGTACCTCGAGCAGCGCTCCGGCCCGCTGGCCGGCTTCCAGTCGCTCCTCTGGGGCCTCGCACTGGCGTTCCTCGTGCTCTCGTGCGCGGCCCGCTCGCCTGCCGCCGAGACGCAGACCCTGCCCACGCTCGGCGCATCGGCTCTCGTGGCCTGCCTCGTCGTGTTCGGGCTGAAGGCCGTGCTCGCCGGGGCGCCGTACCTGCGGCGCCTGGCCCTGCAGCCCGCGAAGCCGTAAAGGCCTACAGGGGGAGCGCGGCCGCGGCCGAGCGCGCCACGTCGATCAGCGGCTGCACGGCGAAGAACGAGCCGACCGTCACGAAGACGCAGATCGCGACGCCCGCGCCGAGCAGGAGCTCGCGCGGCGGCGACCCGCCGGCCGGTGCGAGCTGCAGCTCCACCGCATCGCGGAAATACATCGCCCGGACGATCCCGAGGTAGTAGTACGCCGAGATCATCGTGGCGATCACGCCGGCGACGATCAGCCACCAGAAGCCGCGGTCGTAGGCGGCTGCGAAGACGTAGAACTTGGCGACGAAGCCGCCGGTCAGCGGAAAGCCGAGCATTCCGAGCAGGAAGACCCACATCGAGACGCCGAGGAGCGGCCGTTCCCAGCCGAAGCCCGCGAGGTTCTGCAGCGTCACCGGCACGCCGAGCTCGCGCTCGCGTGCCGCGATGACGGCGAAGGCCCCGAGCGACATCGCCGAATACGGGATGAGGTAGAACATGAGCGCTCGCTCGCCCAACGGGCTTGCGGCCGCGATCCCGATCAGCATGAAGCCTGCATGCGAGATCGACGAGTACGCGAGGATCCGCTTCACGTTCAGCTGCACGAGCGCGCCGATGTTCCCCCACGCGAGTGAGATGCAGGCGATCACCGCAATCGTGTACCGCCAGAGATGCTCGTCCTGGGGGAACGCTGTCTGCAGCACGCGGTAGGTCACGGCGAGCGCCGCGATCTTGGTCGCCGACGCCATGAACGCCGTCACGGGTGTCGGCGCGCCCTGATACACGTCCGGGGTCCACATGTGGAACGGCGCCGCCGAGGCCTTGAACGCGAGCCCGACGATGATCATCGCGAGGCCGACGACGAGCATCGACGCGCTGCCGTGGCCGTAGGCCGCGATCTTGTCGAACGAGAGCTGGCCGGTCTGTCCGTAGACGAGGGCCGACCCGAAGAGGAGCGTCGCCGAGCCGACCGCGCCGACGACCAGGTACTTCAGCCCCGCCTCGAGCGATCCGATCAGGTCGATGTCGATCGCCGTCAGCACGTAGAGCCCGATCGAGAACCACTCGAGACCGAGGAAGAGCGTCAGGAGGCTCGCCGCCTGGACGAAGAACGCCATGCCTGCGCCGGCCGCGGTGAGGAGCGCGAAGTACTCGGCGATGTGCTCGTCCCGCATGCGCTCCCGGTAGGCGATCAGCACCGCAACGGCGCCCGAGCCGGCGATCAGGACCTGCGCGAGCGCAGCCCAGCGGTCGCGGTACAGCGAGTCGGCGATGATCGTCGTGGGCACGGGGCTCCGCACGTCGACGAGCACCGCGAAGACAAAGGCGGTCACGAACCCGGCGAAGCCGATGGCTGCGGCAACGGCGCGCCGCGGCCCGACCGGGACGAAGACCGCGACCATCAGCAGGAGCGCTGCCGCGGCGAGCAGCGACAGCGACGGCGAGATCGCGAACCAGTCGACGTGTGGTTTGTCGATCACTTGCCGAGGCCCTCCACGACCGCCGAGCGGGCCTGGCTCCCACCGGTCGCGTGCCCGGAGACGAGGTTCGGCCACGCCGAGAGGCCGAGCAGGCAGACGACGAGCGGCACGACCACGGCGAGCTCGCCGAGGCGCAGGTCGAGTGCCGCGTCGGAGACCGCCGGGCCGGGCTCCTGGTGGAGCACGCCGGAGATCGCGCGCAGCATGTACATCGCGGCGAGGACGATCCCGGCTGCGCCGATCACGGCCCACCACCAGCCTTGCTGGAAGACACCGGCCAGGATCAGGAACTCCCCGGCGAACGAGGTCGAGAGCGGCACCGCGAGTGCGATCACCCCCGTCGTCAGGACGAGCGTGGCGAGCGCCGGACGGCCGCGCGCCATGCCGCCGAGGCGCGAGAACTCACCCGTGGACGTGCGCCGCTCGACCATGCCCGCGAGCAGGAAGAGCGAGGCCGAGATCAGCGCGTGGTTGACGATCTGCAGGACGGCGCCGTCGAAGCCGAGGCTGTTGAACGCGAAGAGCCCGAGCACGATCAGGCCTGCCTGCGAGAGCGACGAGTACATGACGACACCGCGGAAGTCGGGTGCGCGGAACGCAAGCAGGGATCCGTAGATCAGCGAGATCGACGCGAGCACGAGCAGGACGTACCGCCAGTCGTGCGCGACCGTCGGGAACTTCGGGATCGCGATCCGCAGGAGCCCGTACAGGCCTGCTTTGCCGACGACGCCGGAGAGAACGCCCGCCACCTCGGGCGGCGACTCGCGGTAGGTGATCGGCAGCCAGCCGTGGAACGGGAAGAGCGGCGACTTGATCGCGAACGCGACGACGAAGCCGAGGAAGAGCCACGTCGACGTGCTCGTCCCCATCGTCGTCAGGTCGAACGTCCCCTGTTGCAGGCCGAGCACGATGATCGCGGCCAGCATCAGCAGCGACCCGACGACCGTGTAGACGACGAAGGTGATCGTCGCGCGCATGCGGTTCGGCCCGCCCCAGACGCCGATCAGGATGTAGAGCGGGATCAGCATCGCTTCGAAGAACGCGTAGAAGAGCAGCAGGTCCTGCGCGGTGAACACGCCGACGATCGCTCCCGTGAGGAACAGCATCAGGGCGAAGTAGGCGCGCCCCCGGTCGCGGCCGACCCACCAGCCGTAGATCGTGCACGCAGCCATCACGACGACCGTCATCCCGACGAACCAGACCGAGTACGCGTACTGGCCGATGTGGTAGCTGATGCCGAACTCGTGGAACCACGGCCGGTCCTGCGCGAACTGGAGGGACGGCGAGTTGAAGTCGAACTTCGCCGCGCTCGTGATCCAGAAGCCGACCTCGAGCAGCGAGATCAGAGCTGCGAGGGAGCCGAGCCAGTAGGCGGTCAGCGGCGCGACCGCCACGACGAGCGCGCCTGCGAACGGCAGCAGGATGAGGATCGTCGTCAGCCAGTCGTTCATCAGCGGGCCGCCAGGAAGACGACGGCGAGGATCGCGAGCCCGCCGGCGAGCGCCAGCGCGTAGGAGCGGACGAGCCCGGTCTGGGCGAGCGAGAGCTCGCGGGAGCCGAGCCCGACGGCGCCCGAGACCGCGCTCAGCGAGCCGGCGATCAGCGGCCGCTCGACGAACGCGTAGAGGCCGCGCGCCAACAGGTCGGAGCCGCGGTACCACACGAGGTCATAGAGCTCGTCCCAGTAGAACTTCTGCTCGAAGAGCCTGACCGGCTGCGGTGCCTGGACGCGCTTGGCGGCGTAGATCGTCCACGCGACGAAGATGCCGGCGAGGCCGCAGGCGACCGAGACGACCATGGTGATGTACTCCTGCGTGTTGGTCGGCTCGACGATCGCGGCGGCGACGGGGTCGAGCCAGGTCGAGAACGGGGTCCAGAAGGGGGAGAACTGGATGAACCCCGCCACCGTCGACAGCACGGCCAGCACCCCGACGGTCCAGCGCATCGAGAGCGGGCCTTCCTGCCCGTGATGCATGTGGAGGTGCTCGCGCGCGAAGGCTGCGGGCTCGCCGGTGAAGACGATGAAGTAGAGCCGGAACGCGTAGAGGCCGGTGAGGAACGCTCCGATCAGGCAGGCCGCGTAGATGAGGTCGCCGTACCACCCACCGTGCCCGAGGGCCGCGGCGATGATCGGGTCCTTCGAGAAGAAGCCCGCGAACGGCGGGATGCCGACGAGCGCGAGCGAGCCGATCAGGAAGACGATCTTCGTGAACGGCATCAGCTTCCCGATCCCCTTGAGCTTGCGGATGTCCTGCTCGCCGGTGACCGCGTGGATGGCGATCCCGGCCGCGAGGAAGAGGAGCGCCTTGAAGAACGCGTGCATCATCAGGTGGAACATCGCGCTCGGATAGGCGCCGAGCCCTGCGCCCACGAACATGTAGCCGATCTGCGACATGGTCGAATAGGCGATCACGCGTTTGATGTCCGTTTGCACGAGCGCGATCAGGCCGGCCATCAGCAGCGTCGCGGCGCCGAGGCCGGCGGCGAGATCCTGGATCACGTAGGCGTTCTCGAAGAGAGGGTGGCAGCGCACGATCAGGTAGACGCCGGCGGTGACCATCGTCGCCGCGTGGATGAGCGCGCTGACCGGCGTCGGGCCCTCCATCGCGTCAGGGAGCCACGTGTGCAGCGGCAGCTGCGCGGACTTCGCCAGCGCGCCGCCGAGCAGGCCGAGTGCGATCAGGTTCGCCACCGTCCCGCTCGTGGGCGAGGCCGCGAACACGCCTGCGTAGCCGAGCTGCCCGGTGTGCTCGATCAGCAGGAAGAGGGCGAGCGCGATCGTCGCATCGCCGAACGCATTCATCACGAATGCCTTCTTCGCGGCGGCGATCGCCGACGGCCGGTCCTGGTAGAAGCCGATCAGCAGGTAGCTCGAGAGGCCGACCATGCCCCAGCCCGCGAGCAGGATGAGGAGGTTGCCGCCCTCCACGAGCAGCAGCATCGAGAAGACGAACAGCGACATGTACGCGAAGTAGCGCCGCTCCTCGTTCTCTCCCTCCATGTACCCGACCGAGTACGCGACGATCAGCGAGCCGACACCCGTGATGATCAGCATCATCACGACCGAGAGCTGGTCGACGAGCAGCGAGAGGCCGAAGTGGTAGGGGCCGGCGCTGAGCCAGGTCCACGAGGTCGTCGTGCTCCCGCGCGCAGCCGGGCTCTTGCTCCACATCTCCACGAACACGACGACGGCGGCAGCGAACGCGCCCATCGTCGTCAGCGTCGAGACGTACGCCGCGACGCGGCGCGAGACGGTCGTTCCGGCCAGCGTGATCGCGAGCGCGGAGGCAAGCGGCAGCAGCAGGCAGATCCAGGCGGCGGTTGTCATCTACCCGCGCAGCGTCCTGAGCTTGTCGACGTCGAGCTCGACGTGCCGGCGGCCCATCGCGACGATCAGGCCGAGCCCGACGACCACCTCGGAGGCGGCGACCGCCATCACGGAGATTGCGAACACCTGGCCGTCCTCGCCTCCGTGCAGGCGCGAGAACGCGATCAGCAGCAGATTGGCCGAGTTGAGCATGATCTCGACCGAGAGCAGGATGATCAGCGGGTTCCGGCGCAGCATCACGCCGAGCGCACCGATCGAGAAGAGCAGCGCGGCGAGGACGACGTACCACCCGATGTCAGGTCCGTGCATCGCCCTCGATCCTCCGTGCGTGTGAGCCGAGCACGACACCGCCGACGGCGGCGACCAGCAGCACGATCGACGTCACCTCGAAGGCGACCAGCTGGTCGGTGAGGAACAGCCGGCCGATCGACTCCGGACTGCCGAACGCGCGGTCGATGTGCTTCGGCTGTGAGAGAAAGCCTCCGGCGCCGAGTCCCACGACGACGCAGATCTCGGCGAGGATCGCGCCGCCCGCGAGCACGGCGCCGACGATCTGCCACGACGGCCCGCCCGACCAGGGCGATTCGTCGGTGCGATCGCCGAGGTAGGCGATCACGAACAGGAACATCACCATCACCGCGCCGCCGTAGACCAGCACCTGGGCCGCCGCGACGAACTCCCCGGACAGGAGCAGGAAGAGCACGGCGAGCGATGCGAGGTTGCCGATCAGCGACAGCGCGGAGTAGAACGGGTTCGAGAAGCTGACGACGGCGAGCGCGCTCGCCAGGCAGGCGAACGCGGCCAGGAACCAGACCACCCAGACGAGGAAGTCAGCCACGCCATCTCTCCTGGGCGGAGAAATGGCTAGCAGTGCAGTCTCTAGACCATTCGTGACCGCAGGTCACGAATTGTCCTTGTAGTAGGGGATCGGGGTGTCGTAGAGGTCCGCGTCGGCGACCGGCACGCGCTTGATCGGCGGGGCGAGCAGCATGTCCTTCGTGTAGATCAGGTCGTCGCGGTTGTACTCGGAGATCTCGAAGTCGTTGCCGAGCGTGATCGCGTCGAACGGGCAGGCGAGCTCGCAGTAGCCGCAGAAGATGCAGCGAGACATGTTGATCTCGTAGATGCGCGCGTAGCGCTCGCCGGCCGAGACGCGGTTGTCGGCTGTGTTCTCCGCGGGGACGACGCGGATGCAGTCGGCGGGGCAGGCGGCCGCACAGAGCGAGCAGCCGACGCACTTCTCGAGGCCGTTCTCGTGCACGTTCAGGCGGTGGCGGCCGCGATAGCGCGGATACACCGGGCGCTTGTACTCCGGGTACTGCTGCGTGATCGGCTTCTTGAACACCTGCTTCAGCGTCACGCCGAAGCCCTTCAGCGTGTTCGGAACAACAAAGCTCATACCGACTCCCGCTCCGGCGCCGGCAAAGCCGGCACCTGCGCTCTTTGTGAGCCTCCGTCAAGCCTACGGCTCATGAGACAGCGACCACGAAGAAGGCGGTGACGAGGGCGTTGACGGTCGCGATCGGGAGCAGCACCTTCCAGCCGAAGCGCATCAGCTGGTCGTAGCGCAGGCGCGGCTGGGAGGCGCGCAGCCAGATGAAGAGGATCACCAGCGTGAACAGCTTCAGCACGAACCAGATCGGCCCGAACTTGTCCAGCTCGGGGACCCACGGGAAGTGGTAGCCGCCGAAGAAGAGCGTCACGCAGAGCCCGGAGAGCACGAGCATGTTGACGTACTCGGCTGCCTGGAAGATCCCCCAGCGCATGCCCGAGTACTCGGTGTGGTAGCCGGCGACGAGCTCGGTGTCGGCCTCCGGGAGGTCGAACGGCGGCCGTGAGGTCTCGGCGACGCCGCCGAGCAGGAAGACGCAGAGCCCGACGAACTGTGGGATGAAGAACCAGACCGTCGCCGCCTGCTTGTTGACGATCGCCTGCAGGTTCAGCGACTGGCCCATGAGCACGACGCCGAGCACGGAGAGGGCGAGCGACACCTCGTAGGAGACGAGCTGCGCGCACGTGCGCATCGAGCCCAGGATCGAGTACTTCGACTCGGAGGCCCAGCCGCCGATGATGAACCCGTAGATGCCGATCGAGCCGAGCGCGAAGATCAGGATCAGTGAGATCGGCACGTTCACGACGGCGCCGTTGATCCGGTAGCCGTCCACCGTCCAGCCCGCCCCGAACGGGATGACGCTGAACGCGAGCAGTGCCGTGAACATGGAGAGGACCGGCGCGATGATGTAGAGCGGTTCCTTGGCGGCGATCGGCGCGAACGCCTCCTTGCGGATCAGCTTCAGCAGGTCGGCGATCGGCACAAGGAGGCCCTTGGGGCCGGCACGGTTCGGGCCGTAGCGGTTCTGCATCCGCCCGAGCAGTTTGCGCTCGAGCCACGTCGTCAGTGCGAAGAACACCATCACGACGTTGATCACGATCAGCGCCTTGATGATCGTGATCCACCAGGGTTCGGTCATAGGGACGAGACCTCGACGGTCGCATGTAGGTCGCCGGCGGAGCCCTGCGCGATCCGCACGACGCCCGCCACGAGATCGCGGGCGATCCGCGCGCGCAGCTGGACGGACGTCCCGTTGGAGGAGACCGTCACGACCTGCCCGTTGCGGATCTTGCGCGCGGCCGCGTCCTCACGCGAGAGCTGCACCTCGTCGGCCGGCCGCTGGAACTCGAGCTCCGGCGTGCGGTCCACTGCCGCGCCGGAGAAGAGCGGCCGGTAGGCGACGAGCCGCAGCCCGTCGACCGCGGGCTTCGGAGGCGCCGCCGGCGGAGTGCCGGCGCGCTCCGCGCGGGGCGGCAGCGCAGCGCGCTCTCCGACCTCGCCGAAGGTGATGCCGCCGAAGCAGCGGGCGGAGATCTCGTCGAAGACGACCGACACGTGCGGTGAGACGACGACGTCGAAACGCTCGGCGAGCTTGGCGATCCACGCGAGGACGTCGGGCACCGGCGCGAGCACCGTGCGGCGCTGGCGCTGCAGCCTGCCCTCGAGATTGATCGTCGTGCCGTCCCGCTCGAGGTAGCTCGTGGACGGCAGGACGAGATCGGCGAGCCCCCGGAAGCTCTCTTCGAACATCCCGATCCCGATCACGGCGTTCGCGCGCTCTGCGAGCGCCCGAACGCTGGGGTCGGTCGCCGCTTCGTCGCCCGAGATCACCAGTAGCTGCGGTTCGGTGTCGAGCGGCTCGCCGTCTCCGGCCGCGCTCCACGCATCGGCGACGCCGCGGCCGTTCGGCGTGCGGGGCAGGTAGTAGACATTCGTCGCCTCGACCGTCGTGGTTGCGTCGTCGGTCACGAGCGCATCGACCGGGCCGTCGGGTGCGCCGTAGGTGATCACCGCGCCCCTGCGCCGCGCCGCCTTCAGCCAGAGCTCGACCACCGGCGCGCGCTCGACGACCGGCTCGTCGCAGACGACGGCGATCGTGCCCGCGTCGCGCAGTGCAGACAGGGGCGCGCGGTAGGCATCGCCCCAGTCCGGGACGTCCTCGGGGAGCACGGCGGCGTTCGCGCCCAGCCCTTCGCGGAGGAGCCTCGCGAGCGCGTAGGCCTCCTCGACGGACTCCCCGCCCGATAGCGCCGTCACCGTGGAGGCGCCGCCGGCGCGCAGCAGCTCCTCGGCGCGGTCGAGCGCGTCGTCCCACGAGAGCTCCTCGAAGCGGCGCGGTCCGGCCTTTGCGCGCGGCGTCGTGATGCGGTCGCGCGCGTCGAGGTGCGCGTAGGCGAAGCGGCCCTTGTCGCACAGCCAGCCCTCGTCGACCTCGGGATGGTTGCGGGAGAGGATCCGCTTGACCTTGCCCTCGCGCGTCGTCGCGGTCGTGTTGCAGCCGACCGGGCAGAGCCCGCACACCGTCGGCACGTTCTGGATCTCCCACGGCCGCGCCTCGAAGCGGTACTGCGTCGAGGTGAGCGCGCCGACCGGGCAGAGCTCCGTGACGTTGCCGGAGAAATGGCCCACGTACGGCTCGTCCTCGAACGTGGCGATCACGGACTGGGCGCCGCGGTTGATCGCGACCAGCTGTCCGTCCTCGGCCACCTGCTCGCTGAAGCGCGTGCAGCGGTAACAGAGGATGCAGCGCTCTCGGTCGAGGGCGATCAGCGGCGAGATCGGGATCGGCTTCTCGAACGTGCGCTTCGGAAACGTCATGCGCGTCGACCCGGGCCCGTAGCGGAACGTCAGGTCCTGCAGCGGGCACTCGCCGCCCTTGTCGCACACGGGGCAGTCGAGCGGGTGGTTGACGAGGATGAACTCGAGGGTCGAGTTCTGGCCCTCCGCGGCCTGCGCCGAGGTGCGGGCGGTCTTCACGACCATGCCGTCCTGCGCCGAGAGCGTGCAGCCGGCCTGGAGCTTCGGCATCCCCTCGACCTCCACCAGGCACATGCGGCAGGCGCCGACAGGCGGACCGAGCCGGGGCTCGTAGCAGAAGACGGGGATCTCGATACCGGCGGCCGCCGCCGTCTCGACCATGCCGGTGCCCTTCGGCACCTGCACGGTCCGCTCGTCGATCGTCACCGTGACGAGCTCAGCCATGAGCGACCTCTAGCCCATTCGCCGTAGGCGAATGGGCGTGCATCTGGACCGGCGCGAGCACATGATCGAGCGACGAGTGGCCGTTGAACGGGCAGCCGCCTTCCGTGATGTGCGCCTGGAACTCGTCGCGGAACTTCGCGACGTAGCTCGCGATGATGATCGCGTCCGAATCGCCGAGCGGGCAGAGACATTTGCCGTTGATGCGGTCGCAGACGTCCAGCAGCAGGTCGAGGTCGCCCTGCGACGCACGCCCGTCCTCCAGCTTGCGGAGGATCGCGGTCAGCCAGCGGGTGCCCTCGCGGCATGGCGTGCACTTGCCGCACGACTCGTGCTCGTAGAACTCGGAGAAGCGGATCCCGAGCTGCACGATGCAGCAGCGGTCGTCGAGCACGACGATCCCCGCCGAGCCCATCGCCGTGCGCAGCTGCGCGAGCGAGTCGAAGTCGTAGCCGACGTCGATTTCGTCCTTCGTCAGGATCACCGTCGACGACCCGCCGGGGACGACCGCCTTCAGCTCGCGGCCGTCCGGGATGCCGCCGGCGAGGTCGTAGATGATCTCGCGCAGCGATGTCCCGGCCTCGATCTCGAAGTTGCCGCCGTTCGCGACGTTGCCGGAGACCGAGACGACGCGTGACCCGCGCGTGTTCGGGACGCCGAGCTTCGCGTACTCGGCGCCGCCCATCGCGATCACCGGCGGGACGGTCGTGATCGTCTCGACGTTGTTGACGACGGTCGGGGATGCGTACAGGCCCGAGATCGCGGGGAACGGCGGCTTCGAGCGGGGCTGGCCGCGCTTACCCTCGAGCGACTCGAGCAGCGCCGTCTCCTCGCCGCAGATGTACGCTCCGGCGCCGCGGTGCACGACGATCGTCACGTCGCCGCGCAGCTCGGGCCGGTCCTTGAGCTCCTCCAGCGCGTTGACGAGGATCCCGTACGGGCCCGAGTACTCGCCGCGGATGTAGACGAACACCTTGTTGCAGTCGATTGCATGGGCGGTGATCAGGCAGCCCTCGATGAACCGGTGTGGGACGCGCGAGAGGATCTCGTTGTCCTTGAAGCTGCCCGGCTCGGACTCGTCGGCGTTGACGACGAGGTAGTGCGGCTTCGGCAGCTGCTCCTTCGAGGGCACGAACGACCACTTGCGGCCCGCAGGGAAGAACGCGCCGCCGCGCCCGCGCAGCTCTGACGTGATCAGCTCCTCCGTGACGGCCTCGGGTGTCATCGCACGTGCCTTCGCGAGCGCGGCGTAGCCGCCCGTCGCCTCGTACTCGGCGAGCTTCGTCGTTGCGTCGCGGAGGACGATGTCAGGCGCCACGAAGCTCCTCGACGATCGCGGGCACGTCGTCCGCGCCGACATGCGTCCGGTAGTGGTGGTCGACCGCGACGATCGTCGCCCAGCCGCAGCCGCCGAGGCACTCGACCGTGCGAAGCGTCACCTTGCCGTCCGCGCTCGTCTCGCCGGCCTTGCAGCCGAGGCCGCTCTCGAAGGCCTCCACGACCTGCTGCGCGCCGACGACGGCGCACGAGACGTTGGTGCAGACCTCGACGAGATGCTCGCCGATCGGGGCCAGATGGAACTGGTCGTAGAACGATGCGATCGACTTCACGTAGGCCGGTGTCTCGTCGAGCGCGTCGGCGACCTCCCGGATCACCTCGGTCGAGAGCCACCCGTGCTCGGCTTGCGCGAGCCGCAGCGCCGGCAGCACCGCGCTCTCCGAGTCGGCCGGGTACTTCGCGCGCTCCGCCTGGATCGCCTCGTAGAGCGTCAACGATCCACCTCGCCCATCACGGTGTCGAGTGAGCCGACGATCGCGATCATGTCTGCGATCAAAGCGTCGGTCATGCACGTC
Organism: uncultured Thermoleophilia bacterium; assembly: GCA_963828655.1. Classification (GTDB taxonomy): domain Bacteria; phylum Actinomycetota; class Thermoleophilia; order Gaiellales; family Gaiellaceae; genus PALSA-600. Next base: position 318,924 of record CAWHFK010000008.1, read on the forward strand.
GCGGTCGCCTGCAGCGCGACGAACGACGGCGCCCGGAACTTGACGCGCCACGGCTTCGGCCCCCCGTCGGAGCAGACGTAGCAGCCGAGCTCGCCTCGCGGCGACTCGATCGCGAAGTAGACCTCGCCCTCCGGCACACGGAAGCCCTCCGTGACGATCTTGAAATGGTGGATCAGCGACTCCATCGACGTGTGGAGCTCCTCGCGCGGCGGCAGGACGACCTTGCGGTCGTCTGCGATCCACGGCTCGCCCTCCATGTGCTCGAGCCGGTCGAGGCACTGCTCGACGATCCGCACGGACTCGCGCATCTCGGCCATGTGCACCCGGTAGCGCGCGTACACGTCGCCCTCCGGGAACACGGGCACGCGGAAGTCGACCTGGTGGTAGGCGAGGTACGGCTCGACCTTGCGCACGTCCCAGTCCACGCCCGAAGCGCGCAGCACCGGCCCGGATTGTCCGAGCGCGATCGCGTCGTCGACCGACAGGAGGCCCAGCCCTTCGGTGCGCTCGAGCCAGATCTTGTTGCGAGTCAGGAGCGTCTCGTAGTCGTCGATCGCCTTCGGCATCCAGTCGCAGAACTTGCGCGCTTCCGGATAGAAGCCGCGGGGGATGTCCTCCGCCAGGCCGCCGACCTGGAAGTAGCGCGTGTGCATCCGGTAGCCCGCGACGAGCTCGAAGAGGTCGAGGATCTGCTCCCGCTCGCGGAACGCGTACCAGAACATCGAGATCGCGCCCAGCTCGAGGGCCGAGGTGCCGAGCCAGACGAGGTGCGAGTGGATCCGGTTCAGCTCGAGGAGCAGCGTGCGCATCCAGGTCGCCTTCGGCGGCACCTCGAGCGCGAGCAGCTTCTCGACCGCGCCGACGAAGACGTACTCGTTGTTCTGGTACGAGACGTAGTCCATCCGCGGCGCGTACGGGATCGCCTTCCACCACGTCTTCTGCTCCATGTTCTTCTCGAACCCGGTGTGCAGGTACCCGATCACCGCCGCGAGGCCGGTCACGTCCTCGCCGTAGAGGTCGACGACGAGGCGCAGCACACCGTGGGTCGACGGGTGGTTCGGGCCGAAGTTGACCATCATCACATCGCCGGTCGCGGCGATCTCCGCCGGCGTCTTCAGCACCGTCGGGATCGGGTACGGGATGCGCGATCCCTCGTAGATCGGCCTGCGCGAGCGCGTCGGAGCCGTCGCAGTCACGCGTCTCCCGAGAAGCGGACGGGCTCGCCGCCGATCGGATAGTCCTTGCGCAGCGGGTGCCCTTCCCAGTCGTCGTCGAGCAGGATCCGCTGCAGGTTCGGGTGGCCCTCGAAGACGATCCCCATCAGGTCGAACTGCTCGCGCTCGTGCCAGTCCGCGGTCGGCCACACGCGGATCACCGTGGGGACGGGGTCGCCCTCGTCGGCCCAGGTCTGGAGCCGGAGCCGGCGGGGACGCTCCGAGATCGAGAGCAGGTGGTAGTTGATCGCGAACCGCTTTGGCTTGCGAAGCGGCACCGCCTGGTAGCCCTGCGTCATCGGCGTGTTGAGGTCGCGGCCCGCCGGCGTGCCGATGTAGCCCGACACCTCCTTGTCGCCCCAGCCGAGGTAGTCGACCGCCGTCAGGTCGGAGAGAAAGTTGAAGCCCGCCTCGTCGCGGAGGTGCAGCGCGGCCTCGACCACGCTCTCGAGCTCGACCACGACCGTCGTCTCCCGGTGCCTCTCGATCTCCTCGACGAGGCCCGGCAGAGCGCCGAACTCGCTCACGACGCGACGCTCCGCACGTCGTACGCCGGGGGAACGCCTGCGCGCACGGCCTCGTGCAGGCGGACGATCCCCTCGACGAGCTGTTCCGGCCGCGGCGGGCAGCCGGGGACGTAGATGTCGACCGGGACGATCTTGTCGACCGACTGGACGATCGCGTAGTTGTTGAACATCCCGCCCGACGACGCGCACGCGCCCATGGCGATCACCCACTTGGGCTCGAGCATCTGGTCGTAGATCTGGCGCAGCGGTGCGGCCATCTTGTGCGACACGCGGCCCGAGACGATCAGCAGGTCGGCCTGGCGCGGCGAGCCGCGGAACGGCTCCATCCCGAACCGGGCGATGTCGTAACGGCTCGCGACGATCGACATCATCTCGATCGCGCAGCACGCGAGGCCGAACGTGTCCGGCCACATCGAGTTCGTCTGAGCCCACGCGACCGCCTTGGCGAGGGTCGTGAGCCCGACCTTCTGCTCGAGATCGGCGACCTCGTCCTCGAACTTGGACGGGCCCTTGGTCGGCCAGAGCAGGCGCTCCGACTTCAGCCCCGATTCGCGCAGGGGCTTCTCTAGTGCCACTCGAGCGCTCCCTTCCGCCAGATGTAGACGTAGGCGAAGAAGAGGATGATCAGGAAGGTCAGGAACTCGAAGAAGCCGAACCACGAGAGCTGGTGGAGGATCACCGCCAGCGGGTAGAGGAAGACGATCTCGATGTCGAAGAGGATGAAGAGCATCGCCGTCAGGTAGAAGCTGACGGTGAAGCGCTGCCGCTTCGGCGGCCCCTGCGAGACGCCCGATTCGAACGGGGTCGTCCGGGCGCGGACGCGGCGGTGGGGCCTCGTTGCGAAGACGAAGCTCCCGATCATCATCGTTGCCGGGATCATCAGAGCGAAGAGCCCGTAGATCGCAAACGGCAACCAGTCGTTGAACAAGCCCGCTGCCTCCTGAAAAGGACGTCGTCCGGCGACGGACGCTAGCAGCACGAACGACCCCGCGAGGCGTGTACCCATCGGCGTTGCAGGTGTCACGAAGTTCCCACCGCGGAGGCTCCGGCTACACTGTGGAGAATGGCGACGATCGAACAGTCCGAGACCACGGTCGTGACGCTCACGGAGCGGGCGGCGACCAAGGTGCAGGGCCTGATGGCAGGCGAGCCGGCCGGCGAGGCCGAGGTGCTCCGGATCGCGATCCAGGGCGGCGGCTGCAGCGGCTTCGAGTACGCGCTCGGCTTCGACCGCGGCGCCCAGGCGGGCGACCACGAGCTGGAGTTCCACGGCGTCAAGGTCGTCGTCGACCCGTTCAGCGCCCCGTACCTGCAGGGCTCGACGATCGACTTCCTGGAGGGGCTCCAGGAGTCCGGGTTCAAGATCGACAACCCGAACGTCACCACCGCCTGCGGCTGCGGGCACAGCTTCCAGGTCGCCGAGGGCGAAGAAGCGCCCGAGGGCGCAGCGGGCTGCGGCTCCGGCTGCGGCCACGCCCACTGACCCGGCGCGCATGGCGCTGACCGGCCTCTGGCCCTACGCGCACGTCGCGGACGTCCAGCGCTCGATCGACTTCTACGGCCGCCTCGGGCTCGAGGTGGAGAGCACGCACGAGGCCGAGGGCCGTCTCGTGTGGGCGTTCCTCAGGAGCCCGGCAGAGCCCGGGGCCGGGTTGATGCTCGCGCTCGCCGGCGGGTCGGTCGACCCGGACCAGCAGGCGGTTCTCTTCTACTGCTGGGCTCCCGACGTCGCTGCGCTCCGAGACGAGCTCGGGGCCGGCAGGCTCACGCATCCGTTCTACATGCCGGCCGGGGAGCTGCGACTCGCCGATCCGGACGGCTACGTGCTGCTCGTCGGCCAACTCGGCTAGCCTCGCCGGGGTGAGCGCCTTGCCTCTCAAGGTCGCCGTCGTCGGCTCGGGCCCGGCCGGGTTCTACGCCGCCGACGCGCTCCTGAAGAGCGAGGAGCCGAGGGTCGAGGTCGACGTGATCGACCGGCTGCCGACGCCGTGGGGGCTCGTCCGCCTCGGCGTCGCCCCCGACCACGAGAACATCAAGGCCGTCTCGCGCGCGTTCGAGAAGACCGCCGCCCGACCGGGCTTCCGCTTCTTCGGCAACGTCGAGGTCGGGTCCACGATCACCCACGACGAGCTCCTGCGCTCCCACGACGCCGTCGTCTACACGGTCGGCGCCCAGACCGACCGGCGGCTCGGCATCCCCGGGGAGGATCTGCCGGGCTCGTGGGCGGCCACCGAATTTGTCGCCTGGTACAACGGCCATCCCGATTTCCAGGACTGCAAATTCGACCTCTCGCACGAGCGGGCGGTCGTGATCGGGAACGGCAACGTCGCGATCGACTGCGCCCGCATGCTCGCGCTGACCGCCGAGGAGCTCGGGCCGACCGACACGACGCCGGAGGCGATCGAGGCGATCTGCGGGGCCGGGGTCGAGGAGATCGTGATGCTCGGCCGGCGCGGGCCCGTCCAGGCGGCGTTCACGCCGCCGGAGCTGAAGGAGCTCGGCGAGCTCGGAGGAGCCGATGTGATCGTCGACCCGGGCGAGCTCGTCCTCGATGCCGCCAGCGCGCAGGCGCTCGACCTCGACCGCGAGCGTGCGCGCAGGAACTACGAGCTGCTCGAGCAGTTCGCCGGGCGGCCGCCCGAGGGGAAGCCGCGCCGGATCGTGCTGCGGTTCCTCGTCTCCCCGGTGGCGATCCTCGGCGGCGACCGGGTCGAGGGCGTCGAGGTGGTGCGGAACGAGCTCGTCGAGGAGGACGGCCGCATCGTCGCCCGCCCGGCCGGCGAGACGGAGGTGCTGGCTGCCGGCCTCGTGCTGCGCAGCGTCGGCTATCAGGGGGTCGCGCTCTCGGGCGTGCCCTTCGACGAGCGCAGCGCCACGATCCCGAACCACGGCGGACGCGTCGACGGCGCCGAGCGCACGTACGTCGCCGGCTGGATCAAGCGAGGCCCGAGCGGCGTGATCGGGACGAACAAGAAGGACGCGACCGAGACGGTCGAGCGGCTGCTCGAGGACGCGCGCGCGGGCCGGCTCGTGCGGGCCGGTGACGGTCGGCCGCTCGCCGACCTGCTGGCGGCGAAAGGGGTGAGGTTCGTCGATCAGGCCGGCTGGCAGGCGATCGACGCTGCGGAGCGCGCGGCCGGCGAGCCCCTCGGCCGCCCCCGGGTGAAGCTCACCGCCTGGGACGAGCTCCTGCGGGCAGGCGGCGCGAGCTAACCTCTGGGTGTGACCGACACCGCTGCCAGCCCGGAGCTGTGGGGAGGCGAGACCCGCAAGGCGATCGCCAACTTCCCCGTCTCCGGCGAGCCGATCCCCACCCCGGTGGCGCGCTGGCTCGGCCGGATCAAGTCCGCCGCGGCGCTCGTGAACGCCGAGCTGGGCCTCCTCGACGAGGACAAGGCGCGCAGGATCTCCGCCGCGGCCGACCGGGTCGCGAACGGCGAGCTGGACGAACAGTTCCCGATCGACGTCTTCCAGACCGGCTCGGGCACCTCGTCGAACATGAACGCGAACGAGGTGATCGCGGCGCTCGCCGGCGACGACGTGCACGCCAACGACGACGTCAACATGGGCCAGAGCTCGAACGACGTCTTCCCGTCCGCGGTGCACCTGGCGGCGCTCGACGAGCTCGTCCACGACCTGCTGCCCGCGCTCGACCAGCTGGAAGCCGCGCTGCAGGCCAAGGCGACCGAGTTCGCGGACGTCGTCAAGTCGGGCCGGACGCACTGGATGGACGCCGTGCCCGTCACCCTCGGCCAGGAGTTCGGCGGTTATGCCGCGCAGGTCGGCGAAGGCAGGGCCCGGATCGAGGCGACGCTCGGCCGCCTCGGCAAGATCCCGCTCGGCGGCACCGCCGTCGGCACCGGGTTGAACACCCATCCGGAGTTCGCGGGCCGGGTGCGCGCCGTCCTCGCCGCCGATACCGGCCTGACCATCTCGGCGCCCGCGGATCCGTTCGAGAGCCAGGCAGCCCGCGACGGGCTCGTCGAGGCCTCCGGCGCGCTCAAGACCCTCGCCGTCAGCCTGACGAAGATCGCCAACGACCTGCGCTTCCTCGGCTCCGGGCCGCGCGCCGGGCTGGCCGAGATCTTCCTGCCCGAGCTCCAGAAGGGCTCGTCGATCATGCCGGGCAAGGTGAACCCCGTCATCCCCGAGGTCGTCACGCAGGTGGCGGCCCAGGTGATCGGGAACGACGCAGCGATTGCCGTCGGCGGGATGCAGGGGCACTTCGAGCTGAACGTCTTCGTGCCGCTGCTGGCGCGCAACCTCCTCCAGTCGATCAAGCTGCTCGCCTCCGCGAGCCGCCTCCTGGACGAGAAGTGCGTCGCGGGGATCGAGGCGAACCGGGAGCGGTGCGAGAGCTACGCCGAGCTCACGCTGTCGGCCGCGACCGCGCTCAACCCGCACATCGGCTACGACAGGGCGAGCGAGATCGTCAAGCGGGCCGCGGCCTCGGGCCGCTCGCTGCGCGAGATCGCGCGGGAGGAGGGCGTCCCGGACGACGTGCTCGACGAGGCGCTCGACTACCGCAGGATGGCCCGTCCGAACGGCTAGGTGGTCGGTCAGCCGGTGCGTGCTTTTCGCGGTTGTCTGCCCCGATTCTCAGGTTTAGACTCCCTCTCCGGGTCCACGTTCTTGCGCGTGCAACCTCCCGTTGCCCTCGCGGAACGCGTTCATTGACCGGGCTTCGCCCGGAGGGCTATCGAAAGGGGAGCACAAGTGAGGGGTTCTGGAACGCGCGGCTTGCGCCTGGCTATTTGCCTTGCGCTGTTTGCGCTACTCATTGCAATTGCGGCGGTCTCGGCGTTCTCGCACTCGACTCGGTCGGCAGTGCGGAGCACGATGAGCCCGGCGATCACGGCCGGTCCGAAGTACCAGCGCGTGTCGGACACTCAGGTCGTCAAGAGCGGGCAGGTCTACTACGGCTGCCAGCTGTCCACGCCGCCGAACGGCCCGTGCTACGGCCCGGATCAGATCCGCGCCGCGTACGGCACCCAGTCGCTGCTCAGCGCGGGCAAGGACGGCACCGGTCGCACGATCGCCATCATCGACGCGTACGGCAGTTCGACGCTTGCGTCCGACCTGGCGTACTTCGACGCCCGCTGGGGCCTGCCGGCGGCGAATCTCACCACCGTCTACCCGTCCGGCGCGCCGGACGCGACCGATCCGGACAACGCGGAAGGTTGGTCCGGTGAGACGACGCTCGACGTCGAGTGGGCGCACGCCGTCGCCCCGGGGGCGAAGATCCTGCTGATCATCGCCAAGTCGAACAACGACTCCGACATCCTCGCGGCCACCCAATGGCTCGCGAACAACAACAACGCCGACGTTCTCTCCCAGAGCTACGGTGAGGCGGAGTCCTGCATGACGAACCACCTCCTGCTGCAGCAGCACGCGATCTTCGACAAGCTGACGGCGGAGGGCATGACCATCTTCGCCTCGTCCGGCGACGACGGGGCGGCTCAGCCGAGCTGCGACGGGAACTCGCTGATGAAGGTGGCGAGCACCCCGGCGAGCGACCCGGATGTCACGGGTGTCGGCGGCACGACGCTCACCGCCAACGGCGTGACCGGTGCGTACGGCAGCGAGTCGGTCTGGAACGACACCGACCTGCTGGGCGGCCTGGCGGAAGGTGGGAGCGGCGTCAGCAACTACTACAGCCGCCCCGCCTATCAGACGCCGGTGATCGGCGGAGCCAAGATGCGCGTGGTGCCCGACGTGTCGTACAACGCCGCGGTGCTGCAGGGAGTCCTGGTTCGGTGGGAGGGTGCCACCTATCGCTTCGGCGGCACGAGTGCCGGTTCGCCGCAGTGGGCGGCACTGACTGCGATCGCAGACCAGATCGCCGGCCACCGCATCGGCGGCATCAACAAGACGCTCTACAGCCTGGGCCAGGCGAGCCAGGGGACCTACTTCCACGACACGACGACTGGGAACAACAGCGTCGAGTACTTCGGGCCGGGAACGGGGACGCCGATCCTCGGCTACTCCGCCGCGCCCGGGTTCGACTTCGCGACGGGCTGGGGCACGCCGGTCGCGAACGCGCTGGTGCCGAAGCTCGCAGGCCAGTAACGAGCAAGGCTCGGCGTAGCCACAGTGAGACGAAGGGCCGCCCTCGGGCGGCCCTTCGTCTGGTCCTGAGCTGCAGCCCGCTTACTTGCTGTTCTGCAGGGAGAGCATCCAGATCGAGCGACCGTGGGTCGCTGCGTACAGCGTCCTGGTCTTCTGGTCGAGCGTCACGCCGGCGACCTCCACCTGCGGGAGCCCGGTGGCGGCGGGCCGCCAGTTCCCGTCGAAGGTGCCGGTCTTCCCCGGCGTGTCGGCGAGCACGTTGAAGTCCGTGGACACGTAGACCGTGCCCGTCGTGGCGTCACGTGCGATGCCCGTCACCGGCAGGTCGCCGATCGGGCCGGAGCCGTTGTCGATGTCCGTCCACGTCGCGGTGTGCGTGGCCGGGTTGTAGTCGACCTGGAACACGTGGCCCGGTGTGGTCGGCGTGTTCGCGTTGTACCCGCTGTAGGTGAGCCACGCCCGGTTCGCGTTCGTCGGGTCGATGGTGATGCCCGAGACGAATCTGCCCGGCGCGGCGGTCGAGGTGCTGTCGATCCGCCGGTACGTGACCGAGGCCGCGGCAGCGTTGGCGTTCTGCGAGATGAACACCCGCCCCGTTGCCGTGGCCGCCCACAGGGTGGAGTGGTCGGCAGTCGTTCTCGCGACCGCGACGACGTAGCCGCCGGCCCGGTCGCTGCCGTACTGCGTCGAGGTCAGGTCGCCCGGCGTGCCCGGCCCGCCCTTGCCGGACGGGTCGCCGAGGGGTGCGAAGTCGCCGCATCCCGGGGTGCCGCCGAACGTGGTGAACTCGGGGCAGTTCGCCTCGAGCGTCGCCTTGTCGCCGCCGTTGTCCTGGGTCCGCCAGACATGCTGGAGGCCCGTGAACTGCGTGCCGGGCACGGACGGATCGGAGATCTCCGGCAGGTAGAAGGCCGAGGCCTCCTTCGGGTTGCCGTTCGCATCGAAGAAGTTCCCGGAGACGATCACCCACGCCGTCGGGTCACCGTTCTCGAAGTTCTCGTCGCTGTACGGCGAGTAGAAGTTCATGAAACGGATGCTCGAGTTGCCGCTGTCGTAGCCGGACTGGCCGCCGTCGCCGTAGATCGTCTGCGGCCACGAGAGCGAGTTGATCGAGCCGTTCCAGGTGCCGTTGTCCTGCGTCCCGCCCATCAGGTTCGTCGACTGGGACGGGTTCACCGCCACGCTCTGGTACTGGAGCGTCGAGAGGCCCTGGTTGAGCGTCGTGATCTTGGTCGGGACGGCCGAGAGCAGCTCCGTGCAGGTCGTCGAGTACGGCCCGAGGTTCGGGTTGCAGTTCGCCGACGCGTTCGTCAGCTTGCCGCTCGAGTGGACGACGCCGCCGTCCGAGCCCTCGAAGAAGAGCAGCGGATTTGCGGGATCGACGGCCAGCGCGTGCTGGTCCGGGTGGATCCCGGTCGTCGGGTCGGTGTTGTCCCGTGTCTGGTCGGTCCAGGTTGCGCCCGCGTCCTGCGACAGCAGCACGGCCCGTCCGTTGTTGATGCTGTTCCCGAACAGGTTGTAGTCGAAGGAGCCGCCGATGTAGACCATGTCGGGATGCCCGGCGGGTGAGACGACCATGTTGTCGTACCAGCACTGCGTCTCGCAGTAGTCGTACGTCGGGTCGGCCCGCCCGCGGGTCGGGTCGGTGAGCGCGACGAACCCCGGGTTCGCGGTGCCGTTGGTCAGCTGGGCCGACGTCTTCGTATCGATCGAGTCGGCGCGGTAGACGCCCGTGTTCGAGTGCGGCGGGAACTGACCGTCGATCTCGGTGCCGCCGTCGCCGACGTAGATCCGGGTGTGCCCCCCGGCCGTCGTGTTGAGGGCGAACTCCGAGCGTGCGGTGTTCTCGGCAGGATCCTGCGTCGCGAAGACCTGCTCCCACGTGGAGCCGCCGTTCTTCGAGCGCCAGACGCCCTGCTGGTACGCAGCCGCGTAGATAGTGCCGTGGCTGTCGAGCTCGACGTCGTTGACGCCGCGGGCGCTGCCGTGGCCGTCCCAGACCTCCGTGAAGGTCTGTCCGCCGTCGGTCGTCTTCCACAGCCCCCACGGTGCCGCGTCCGGCGCGAGCGACACGGAGCCGCCGGTCACCGACGAGACGCCGCGGACGCCCCGCGTGGTGCCCACGTACATCGTCTTGGGGTGGCTCGGATCGATCACGATCGAGGAGATCGAGCGGGCGTTCATCGCAGCCGGGCTGCCCGGCAGGAGCGTCCACTGGTTGCCGTAGTCGGTGGATGCGTAGATCCCGACGCCCGCCTCGGAGTCACCCGAGGAGTTCGGCTCGCCGGTGCCCGCATAGAGCGTGTGCGACGGCGCGTCGTAGATCAGCGTCCCGATCGCGTTGGTGCCGAAGCCGTTGGAGAGGAACGTCCATCTCGGGTCGCTGGCGAGGGCGTTGTCGCTCCGCCAGATGCCGCCGCCTGCTGCCGCCGTCCACACGCGGCACGTCGAGAGCCCGCAGGCCGGATCGACGGCGAGCGCCGTCACACGCCCGGAGACGCCGAAGTCGGAGGCGCTGTCGTCGAAGACGTTCAGCACCGCCGGCACCGTCCCGGTGGCGGGGCCGACGAGCTGCCAGCCGCCCTTGTGGAACTGGCTGCGGCCGGCGATGTTCGTCTGGTAGTAGGAGCGCTCGTTGTTCAGCACAGCCGCCGTCAGGCTGCTCGACGGGTACGCGAGCGCGGCGATCTGCTGGGCCTCCGCGCTCGACGGGCTGCCGAGGTTGTGCGTCTTCCCGGCGAGTGTCCGCGCGTCCGGATCGCTCTTCAGGTAGCGGGGCCCATTGGGCAGCCTGCCCTGGTGCTGGTACGCCCCGAACGCGGCGAGCCCCGCCGCGGTCAGTGCGACGAGCGCCAGCGCGACGAGCGGCCGGCGCGATGGAAGTCTCTTCAACGTGTCCCCCTTCTTCTGCCGGCGCGTGGCGGCCGGCTCCTCGAGGCTCTGCTCGAGCCGATGCACGATCTCGCGATTCAGGCTCCAGCCGGCGCTTTGCGCGGCCGTCGTGAGACGGTCGCGCAGCTCACGCGGCATGCGCAACAGAAAGCGATGCGTCTCTCCCCCTGGCACGAGCAGCGAACTCTAACCGGTTGATATCGATTCGGCAATGAGGATCTGCAGGGTGATATCACCGAGTTTCAACCGGTATTGAGGTGGCATGATGAGCTGGTGAGGCTCGTCCTGGTCGGATTCGTGCTCGGCGCCCTCGCCCCGGCCGCCTGGGGAGCGGCGCGCCCTCAGGTCCACCTGGTCGCAGCCTCGCCGGCGAGGGTCTCCGGCTCAGGGTTCGGGGCGCGCGAACGGGTCGCCGTCAAGGTCACGGGCGGCTCCAACCACCTGGCGCGGACGGTCGTGACGAATGCCCGTGGTGCGTTCATGGCGCGGTTCACGCGGGCGGTCTCACCGGTCGGCTGTGGCCAGCTCGTGATCGTCGCCGTCGGTGCAAAGGGAGACCGCGCCGCGTGGAAGTCCCCGCCGAGATCGTGCGGGCCGCCCCCGCAGCCGATCGACCAGTAGTCAGTAGGCGACGGCGCCGCGGCCGGTGGCGGCCGCGTGGCGCTGCTCGTCGGCGCGGTAGCTCGAGCGGACGAGCGGGCCGGAGAAGACGGAGCCGAAGCCCAGGGCCTCCCCCTGCTCGCGGAACCAGGCGAACTCGTCGGGGTGCACCCAGCGGTCGATCGTGGCGTGCTTCGCGCTCGGCTGGAGGTACTGCCCGATCGTCACGACGTCGACCCCGTGCGCGCGCAGGTCGCGGAGCGTCTCGACGACCTCGTCGTTCGACTCTCCGAGCCCGACGATGATGCCGCTCTTCGTCAGCACGGGGTAGTCGGCGATCTCCTTGGCGCGCTGGAGCAGCCAGAGCGCGCCGTCGTAGCTCGCCTTGCCGCCGCGCATCTTGCGATGCAGGCGGCGCACGGTCTCGATGTTGTGGTTGAAGACATCGGGGCGGGCGGCCAGGACCGTCTGCAGGGCCGGCTCCTCGACCCCGAGGAAGTCGGGCGTCAGGACCTCGATCGACGCGTCGGGCACCTTGGCCTTCAACGCCCGGATCGTCGCCGCGTAGTGGCCGGCGCCCCTGTCCTCGACGTCGTCGCGGTCGACCGACGTGACGACGACGTGCTTCAGGCCCATCTGCTTGGCGGTCTGGGCGAGGCGCAGCGGTTCGAGCGGATCGACCGGTTCGCTCGGCTTGCCGGAGTTGACGTAGCAGTAGCGGCAGGCGCGCGTGCAGGTCTCGCCCAGGATCTGGAAGGTCGCGGTGCCGCGCCCCCAGCACTCCGCGATGTTCGGGCAGCGAGCCTCCTCGCAGATCGTGTTGAGCTGCGCGCCGTGAATCAGCTTCTTCACGTCGAAGTAGCTGCCGTTCGACGACGGCGCCCGCACCTTCATCCACTCCGGGCGGCGCGGCCGTTCTGCAACGGGGAGCGAGGTCTCCACGAAGCCCAGTCTAGAGGCCGAGGGCGGGGGCCCGGCCCACGAGCTGGGCGTAGCGGCCGTCCAGGTCGATCAGCTCTGCGTGCGTCCCGCGCTCGACGATCCGGCCGCCGTCGAGGACGACGATCTGGTCCGCGTTGTGCACCGTCGAGAGCCGGTGGGCGATCGCGATCGTCGTTCGGCCCTCGGTGAGCCGATCGAGCGCCTCCTGCACCTGGCGCTCGGTCTCGGTGTCCAGCGAGCTCGTCGCCTCGTCCAGGACGAGGATCGGCGGGTTGCGAAGGATCGTCCGGGCGATCGCGATCCGCTGCTTCTCGCCGCCCGAGAAGCGATAGCCGCGCTCGCCGACGACCGTGTCGTACCCCTCGGGCAGCGCCGCGATCAGATCGTGGATCTGGGCTGCGTCCGCCGCGGCGCTCACCTCGTCGTCCGTCGCGTCGGGCTTGGCGAACCGGAGGTTCTCGCGCACCGTCGCGTGGAAGAGGTACGTCTCCTGCGAGACGACGCCGACGAGGTTCGCCAGCGAGGCGACCGTCAGGTCGCGCACGTCGACGTCACCGATCCGCACGCTGCCTTCGTTGACGTCGTACAGGCGGGCAGCGAGGTAGCCCAGCGTCGTCTTCCCGGCTCCGGTCTCGCCGACGAGCGCGGTCGTCGTCCCGGACGGGACGACGAACGAGACATCCTCGAGCGTCCACGGACCGACGCCGTAGCGGAACGACACGTGGTCGAACACCACGTCGCCCGCCTCGTCGAGGGCTCGAGCGCTGGGGCTTTCCGCGATGTCGATCGGCTGATCGAGGTACTCGAAGATGCGGTCGAAGAGCGCGAGGGACGTCTGCACGTCGAGGCCCACGCCGAGCAGCGACCCGACGGGGAAGAAGAGGCGGGCCTGCAACGTGGTGAACGACACGAGCGTCGGGACGGAGATGGCGTGCGACCCGCTCGCCAGGGCGAGCCCGCCGAACCAGTACGTCGCTGCGGGCATCACGGCGAACGTCGTCTGGATCGTCGCCATCACCCAGCGGCCGGCCATCCGCTGGCGGACTTCGAGGTCGGCGAGGGTCTGAGACTCGCCCTCGAACCGGTCGGCCAGCTCGTCGGTCCGCCCCATCGTCTTGCCGAGCAGGATCCCCGAGACCGAGAGCGACTCCTGGACCAGGCTCGAGATGTCGGCGAGCGACTCCTGCGTGGACTTCGCGATCCGCCGTCGCTGCTCGCCGACGCGCCGCGTGAGGAGGACGAACAGCGGGATCAGCGCGAAGGCGAACAGCGCCAGCTCCCAGCTGAGCAAGAGCATGCCGACCATCGTTGCGAGCACCGTCGTGACGCTCGCGACGATCGAGGTGGCCGTGTTCGTCACGACGTTCTGGACGCCGCCGATGTCGTTGGAGATGCGCGACTGCACCTCACCCGTCCGCGTGCGGGTGAAGAACGCGAGCGAGAGCCGCTGGAGGTGGCGGAAGACGGCGGCCCGCAGGTCGTGCATCACACGCTGGCCGACCTGGTTCGAGAGCAGCGTCTGCCACACCCCGAGCACGCCGTTGACGATCGCGATCACGATCATGCCGGCGGCGAACAGCGAGATCTGCCTGGAGTTCTGGTCGTAGATCGCCTGGAGCAGGTCGCGCAGCAGGAACGCCGGCACGACGCCGAGCGCGGCCGAGATGAGAATCAGCCCGAGCACGACGGCGAGCCGTCGCCGGTACGGCCGGAACAGGCGCGCGATCCGCTTCAGGTTCGCCCGGCGCACGGCCGGGTCGGCCGGCCGCTCGGGCGTCTCCTGGTAACCGCGGTGCCAGCCTCCGAACACGGCCCCACGGTAGAGAACGGCGCTACGCTCGCGCCGTGCAGCGGGTCTGCGTGTTCTGTGGCGCGTCGAGCGGGCGGCTGCCCGCGTATGCCGACGCGGCCCGCGCCCTCGGTGCTGCGGCGGCCGCCCGCGGGACCGGCGTGGTCTACGGCGGCGGTCGCGTCGGCCTGATGGGCGCCGTGGCCGACGGCGCGCTGGCAGCGGGCGGGGAGGTGATCGGGGTGATCCCGCAGGCACTCGTCGACCGGGAGCTCGCCCACGGGGGGCTGTCGGAGCTCCACGTCGTCGGCTCCCTGCACGAGCGGAAGGCGCTGATGGCCGACCTGGCGGACGGGTTCGTCGCTCTGCCCGGCGGGTTCGGGACGCTCGACGAGCTACTGGAGCAGCTGACCTGGTCCCAGCTCGGTCTGCACGGCAAGCCGGTCGGGCTGCTGGACGTCGAGGAGTACTGGCTGCCGCTGATCGCTCTCGCCCGGCACGCGACCGACGAGGGCTTCGTGCGGGCTGCCGATCTGGCTGCGATCGCGGTCGCGACCGACGCGGACGGGCTGCTCGACCGGCTCGAACGGCTGACGCGCGAGCCGCGCCCCCGGCCGAAGTGGTCGGGGCCTCCGGCCCCGTAGGGCTAGATCGAGCCGAGGAGCACGCCGATGGCGAGCGCAGCGCCGACGGAAGCCGCGGCGACGATCCCCACCCAGGCGAGCAGGCGAAGCGTTGCCTCCATCGTCAGATGATCGGCCGCCGGCCGGACGGAGACCGTCGGACGGTGTCGGTCGTCAGACGGTGGCCGCGAGTGCCGGAGCGTCCGCGAAGGCGAGCTCGAACACGTCGGCCAGCGCCTGTGCTGCCGCCGGGCGGACGTCGTCCACCCGGATCGGCCGCCCGAGCTCACGCGCCATCGACGTGAACGCATACCCGTCGAGGCCGCAGGCGGTGATCCAGTCGGTGAACGGCGCCGGGTCGAGGTCGACGTTGAGCGCGTAGCCGTGCGTCGAGACCCACCGGGTCAGGTGGATCCCGATCGACGCGATCTTCCGCGGCGGCGACTCGAGCCAGACACCCGTCAGTCCTTCGATCGTCGTGCCCACCAGCCCAAACGCTGAAAGCGTTTGGGCGATCGCCGTCTCGAGGTCCCTGCAGTACCGCCGCACGTCCTGCCCGTGCCTCGTCAGGTCGAAGATCGGGTAGCAGACCAGCTGGCCCGGCCCGTGGTAGGTGGACTTCCCGCCACGGTCGACCTCCACGACGTCGACGTCGGCGCCGGGCGGAAGATGCACCTCTCCCTCCTCGGTGCGCCGGCCGAGCGTGATCGTCGGCGGGTGCTCGAGAAGGAGCACCGTGTCGGGCAGCGACCCGTCCGCGACCCCGGTCGCCGTCGCCCGCTGCAGCTCGAGCGCCTCGCGGTACTCGACGGTGCCGAGGTTGACGAGGTGCGCCGGCCTAGTAATCGCTCTCGCCCCAGGTCTGGAGGCGCTCGCGCAGGTCTCGCAGGAAGCGGCCGGCGAGGGCGCCGTCGACCAGACGGTGGTCGTAGGTCAGGGTGAGGTTCATGATCGAGCGGATCGCGATCGCGTCGGCGCCGTTGTCGTCGGTGATCACCCAAGGCCGCTTGACGATCGCGTACGTGCCGAGGATGCCGGCCTGCGGCTGGCTGATCACCGGCGTTCCGTGGAAGGTGCCGTAGCCGCCCGGGTTGGTGATCGTGAACGTGCCGCCCGAGACGTCGTCCGGGGTCAGCTGCTTCTCGCGGGCGCGCCGGGCGATGTCGGCGATCGCCTTCGCCATGCCGAGCAGGTTGAGCGTCTCCGCGTTCTTGACGACCGGGACGATCAGCCCCTTCCCGTCGGCCAGCTCGACGGCGAAGCCGAGGTTGACGAAGTTCTTCGTGACGATCTGGTCGCCGCGGAGCTCGCCGTTCACCCAGGGGTAGTCACGCAGCGTCTCGACCGTCGCGCGCGCAATGAAGGCGAGGTACGTCGGATTGACGCCGTACGCCGACTCGTACTCCTTCTTCAGCTTGCCGCGGAGCGCGACGACCTTCGACATGTCGACCTCGATCGCAGAGGTGACGTGCGCCGACGTGTCGAGCGAGCGGCGCATGTGATCGGCGATCCCGCGCCTCATCGCGCTCATCGGTTCCAGGTGCTCACCGATGCCAGCGGGTGGCGTCACGGCGACGGGTGTCGGCGGTGCTGCCGGTTGCGGTGCAGCGGGCTCACTAGCCTTTCTCGAGGCCGGCCCGCCGGCCTCGAGAAAGGCCTGGATGTCCTTCTTGGTCACGCGGCCGCCGGTGCCCGTGCCGGGCACCTGGGCCGGGTCGATCCCGTGCTCGGAGGCGATTCGCGCGACGACCGGCGAGACGAACGATTTGCCGTTCTCACTCGGCGCAACCTGCTCCGCTTGCGCAACCGGCTCCGCCGGTGGCGCTAGTGGTTCGGGAACGGGCGTCTCCGCGGGAGCGGCTGCGCCTGCCTCGCCGCCGATGCGCGCGAGCACCGTGCCGACCTCGACCGTCGCGCCCTCCTCGACGAGGATCTCGCTCACCACGCCCGAGGCGGGTGACGGCACCTCGGTGTCGACCTTGTCGGTCGAGATCTCGAGCAGCGTCTCGTCCGCCTCGATCTGGTCCCCGACCTGCTTGTTCCATTTCGTGATCGTGCCCTCCGACACGGAGACGCCCATCTGCGGCATCACGACGTCGACTGCTGTTCCAGTGGCCATCAGTACGAGATCAACTCCTTGAGTGCACGGACGACGTCGTCGACCTGCGGGATGTACGCCTTTTCCAGCACGGGCGAGAAGGGGACGGGGCAGTCGGGCGCGGCGAGGCGCTTCACCGGGGCGTCGAGATCCTCGAAAGCCTCTTCGGCGATCGTGGCGGCGATCTCGCCGCCGAAGCCGCCGCTGCGCGTGTCCTCGTGCAGCACGAGGACCTTCGACGTCTTGCGCGCGGAGGCGAGCACGGCCTCCTTGTCCCACGGCATGATCGTGCGCAGGTCGACGATCTCGACCGACGCGTCCACTGCCTTCGCCGCTTCCTCGGCCGTGTAGACCATCGCGCCCCAGGTGATCAGGGTGACGTCCTCGCCCTCGGTGTGGATGCGCGCCTTGCCGATCGGGGTCACGTAGCGCTCGTCCGGTACCTCGCCCTTGATGCGGCGATAGAGGTGCTTGTGCTCGAAGAAGAGGACCGGGTTCGGATCCTCGATCGCCGCGGTGATCAGGCCCTTCGCGTCCTCGGGCGTCGCCGGGCAGACGCACTTCAGCCCGGGAATGTGCGCGAACGACGACTCGGGGTTCTGCGAGTGGAACGGGCCGCCCGAGAAACCGCCGCCCGACGGGAGCCGGAGCACGATCGGCACCGGCGTGCCGGCGCGCCACCGCTGCTTCGCCGCGACGGTGACCAGGTGGTCCCATGCGCAGGAAACGAAGTCGGCGAACTGCATCTCCGCCACCGGGCGCAGGCCCATCATCGCGGCCCCGGTCGCTCCGCCCATGATCGCGGTCTCCGACAGCGGCGTGTCGAGGACGCGCCACGGGCCGAACTCCTCCTGGAAGCCGAGGGTCACCTTGAACGCCCCGCCGTAGACGCCGACGTCCTCCCCGAGCACGAAGACGCGCTTGTCGCGGCGCATCTCCTCCCGGAGGCCGTCGCTGATCGCCTGGAGATAGGTCTTCTCAGCCATCGCTACTTGTGGTGCGGCGTGTCGAGGTCTTCCGGCGTCGCGTACACGCCGTCGAGCAGCGTCGCCGGATCGGGCTGCGGCGACTCGTCCGCGCGCTGCAGCGAGTCGTTCAACAGCTTCTTCACGTAGCCGGTGATCTCGTCCTCCTCGTCCCCCGTCAGATCGGCGTTCGTGAGC
The DNA here is from genome assembly GCA_963828655.1 of uncultured Thermoleophilia bacterium. Taxonomy (GTDB): domain Bacteria; phylum Actinomycetota; class Thermoleophilia; order Gaiellales; family Gaiellaceae; genus PALSA-600. The sequence goes on from CAWHFK010000008.1 coordinate 336,841, forward strand.
AGCCAGGTGCGGTAGCGCTCGATCGGGTCGCGCTCCGCCCAGCGCTCGAACAGCTCCTTGGGAACGTAGAACGCGTCGTCGTGCACGGCGTGACCCTCCATGCGGAGCGTCTGGTTCTCGATCAGCGTCGGGCCGCCCCCGTCGCGCGCTTTCTCGATCGCGCGCTTTGCCTCCCGGTAGACGGCGAGCACGTCCGTGCCGTCGACGACGACGCCTTCGAACCCGTAGGCGGCAGCGCGGTCGGCGAGATGCTCCACCGCGTACTCGAGGTGGGAGGGTGTCGAGTAGGCCCACTGGTTGTTGTCGCAGATGAAGACCACCGGGAGCTGCCGCACGCCTGCGAAGTTCATCCCTTCGTGAGCGTCGCCCCGTGCCATTGCTCCTTCACCCGACCACGCGACCGCCACGCGCTTTTCCTCGCGGATGCGGAACGCGAGCGCGCAGCCGACCGCAACCGGCAGCATCGCGGGCAGGTGGCTGACCATTGCAACGAGGCCGAGGTTCATGTCGGCCATGTGCACGTTGCCGTCCTTGCCGTGCGCCGGCCCGTCCGCGCGGCCCATGTACTGCGCGAAGATGCGCCACGGTTCGACGCCGCGCGTGATGTGCACGCCCATGTCGCGGTGCAGCGGCGTGCCGACGTCGTCCGTGCTCATCGCCATCGCCACGCCGACCGAGGAGGCCTCGTTGCCGCGCCCCGTGTAGAACGAGCCGGGGATCTTCCCCTGGCGGTAGAGGATGTGCCCTCGCTCCTCGACGCCGCGGGTGATCAGCATGTTGCGGTAGATCTGGAGGAGGTCCTCGCGGTCGAGGCCCCACTCCTTGACCTCCTGAAGCGAGCCGCTGGGCTCGGCTACGCGGGCAATCGCCACTGTGCTCCTCGGGTCGAGATGACGAAACGGGCGGTGGAATCGTAACGTGCGGTTCGGAGCCGCCCGTGCCCAGAGCTGCTTCGAGCCTCTTCAGGCGGCCCGGGCACGGCGAACAGGGCTGCATCCTGATCTACAGTGCGGGCGTGGGCAAGGCAGCCGACTGGCTTCGCGAGGAGCGCCGCAACGTGCTCGGCCACTGGACGGCGTTCTGCCTCGACTGTGGGGCGGCCCGCCGGTGGTTCATCGACGACGAGGCCGATGTTCCCGACGTGTGTGCCTGCGGGGGCACGATGCTGCGCCGCTGCCCCTCCTGCAGCGCGCCGTTCTCCTCGACGTTCGCGGTCGAGTGCGAGGAATGCGGCGCGCAGCTCCGCGAGCCCGAGCTCCTCGGCATGCGGATCCGCAAGCCGGGCAGATAGCGGTGGTGTCTGACACCACTGGTGTCAGACACCTTTTCGGGTCTAAAACCCGTAACTGGGTTTGATCGCCGAGAAGCGGATCAGCGTCACGGTGTCGCTCTCCTCGATCTCGCGGTTGTAGAGCTGGCCCAGGAAGCGGCAGAGCTCGTCCACGTGGCGGATCTCGGGGTTGTCGTGCTCGATCTCGTTCGGGGAGAGCTCCGCGATCGTCTTCACCTCGACCTTGTCGATCACGGCGTCGAAGACGTGCTGGCGCGCGCTGAACCGAGCGCCGCAGAGGACGGCGACGATCATGCCCTTCTGGTACTTGCGGGACTTGTCGCCGAGCCGGATCGTCGCGGTCTTGCGGTGCGACTTGAGCTGCGCTTCGACGATCGGCGAGTAGAAGTTGAGCGCGTAGGACGGCACCGGCCGTCGATCATACGTCCTCGCCGCCCGGGCCAGGGCCCGAAGGGCCATCTTGCAGCGTTGGCACTCGAACCGCTAGAGTGCCAACCGTAAGCACAAGCCTGTTACAAGGTCGGAGGTTTTCCAGATGAATCTACAGCCGCTTGGCGATCGCCTGATCGTCGAAGTCCTCGAGGAAGAGGAGACGACGGTCAGCGGGATCGTCCTGCCGGACACGGCGAAGGAAAAGCCGCAGCGCGGCAAGGTCCTCGCCGTTGGCCCGGGCGCTCGCGACGAGAACGGCGAGCACGTCGCCATGGACGTGGAAGAGGGCGACGAGGTCATTTTCAGCAAGTACGGCGGCACCGAGATCAAGGTCGGCGCCGACGACGTTCTGATCCTCCGCGAGTCGGACGTCTTGGCGAAGGTCGTCGGCGACCGCGCCGCTGTCTAACCGCGAGATCCGCAGAGAGAAGGAGAGAGACACCAGATGGCTCACAAGGAGCTCAAGTTCAGTGAGGATGCGCGCCGCTCGCTTCAGCGTGGCGTCGACATCCTGGCCGACGCGGTCAAGGTGACGCTCGGTCCGAAGGGCCGGTACGTCGTGCTCGACAAGAAGTTCGGCGCCCCGACGATCACGAACGACGGCGTCACCATCGCCCGCGAGATCGAGGTCGAGGACGTCTTCGAGAATCAGGGCGCACAGCTCGTGCGCGAGGTCGCCACCGCGACGAACGACGTCGCCGGCGACGGCACCACCACCGCGACGGTGCTCGCCCAGGCGATCGTCCGCGAGGGCCTCAAGAACGTCTCGGCCGGCGCGAACCCCATGGGGCTCAAGCGGGGCATCGAGCAGGCCGTCCTGGCCGTGGTCGAGAACCTGAAGTCGCAGTCCAACGAGATCTCGGGCAAGGAGGACATCGCGCGCGTCGCGACCGTCTCCTCGCGCTCGACCGAGATCGGCGAGGTCCTGTCCGAAGCGATCGAGAAGGTCGGCAAGGACGGCGTCGTGAACGTCGAGGAGGGCCAGACCTTCGGCCTCGAGCTCGAGTTCACGGAGGGCATGCAGTTCGACAAGGGCTACCTGTCGCCCTACATGATCACCGACCCCGAGCGCATGGAGGCCGTGCTCGACGACCCGTACATCCTGGTCGCGAACCAGAAGATCGGGGCCGTCAAGGACCTTCTGCCGGTGCTCGAGCAGGTCATCCAGGCGGGACGCCCGCTGCTGATCGTGGCCGAGGACGTCGAGGGCGAGTCGCTCGCGACGATCGTGGTCAACAAGCTGCGCGGCACGTTCCAGGCCGTCGCCGTCAAGGCGCCGGGCTTCGGCGATCGCCGCAAGCGCATGCTCGAGGACATCGCGATCCTCTCCGGCGGCGAGGTGATCACCGAGGAGATGGGCCTCAAGCTCGAGAACACGAAGCTCACGCAGCTCGGCCACGCTCGCAAGGTCGTCGTCGACAAGGACTCGACCACGATCATCGACGGGGCCGGCGAGAGCGATGCGATCAAGGGCCGCATCAAGCAGCTGAAGGGCGAGATCGAGAACACCGACTCGGACTTCGATCGTGAGAAGCTCCAGGAGCGGCTCGCGAAGCTGTCCGGCGGCGTTGCCGTCGTCAAGGTCGGTGCCGCCACCGAGACGGAGATGAAGGAGACCAAGCATCGCGTCGAAGACGCGCTGCAGGCTGCCCGGGCCGCCCTCGAAGAGGGTGTCGTTCCCGGCGGCGGTGTCGCGCTCCTGAACGCTGCGGACGCGATCAAGGACGAGCTCCTCAAGTCGGTCGAGGGTGACGAGCGCACGGGTGCGCAGATCATCATCAAGTCGCTCGAGGAGCCGCTTCGGCAGCTCGCGACGAACGCGGGCCTCGAAGGCTCCGTCGTCGTCCAGCAGGTCCGCACCGCGAAGCCGGGCCAGGGCCTCAACGTCGACACCGGTGAGGTGACCGACCTCGTGAAGGCCGGCATCACCGACCCGACGATGGTCACCCGCTCGGCGCTGCAGAACGCTGCGTCGATCGCGAAGAACATCCTGACGACCGAGGCGATCGTCGCCGAGGCCCCCGAGAAGGCAGGCGCCGCGATGGGCGCCGGCATGCCGGACATGGGCGGGATGATGTAGGCACTTCGCTTGCGCGAAGTGCTAGCTAGACGAAGGGCGGCCGTATGGCCGCCCTTCGTCGTTCAGACAGAAAAAAGAAGAGCCGCGGGAGGGCGGCTCTTCGGGGAACTAGGGAGGGTAGTAGCCCAGGTATCGACGGCAGCCGGGCCGTCCCGATCCCTCGTCCGGGTGATCTTGCCGCTAGAACGCGTAGCGCTCTTCGCGCCAGGGGTCCGCGTCGTTCGAGTAGCCGTAGCGCTCCCAGAATCCCGGTTTGTCGACCGAGGACAGCTCGATCCCGCGCAGCCACTTGGCGCTCTTCCAGAAGTACTTGCCGGGAATCACGAGCCGCAAGGGGTACCCGTGGTCGGGCGAGAGCGGCTCGCCGTCGCCGTGCGTCGCGAGCAGTGCGCTCTCGTCCTCGAGAAACGAGAGCGGGACGTTCGACGTGAACCCGGCCTCTGCGTGCGCGACCACGAAGCGCGCCGTCGGCTTCGGCTTCGCCAGCTTGGCGAGCTCGCGCCAGTGGACGCCCTCGAAGCTCGTGTCGAACTTCGACCAGCGCGTCACGCAGTGGATGTCCTGGACGTTCGAGGAGTGCGGCAGCCTCAGAAACTCCTTCCAGGTGAGCTCGACCTCGTTCTCGACGTCCCCGAAGACGCGCAGCGTCCAGCTCCCGAGGTCGTCGTAGCGCGCGACCGAGCCCGCGTGCAGCACCGGCCACTTCGCGGTGAGGTACTGCCCGGGCGGCAGGCGCGCCGGGTCGTAGCCCGCCTCCTGCACCTTGCGCTCCGCCTTCGACCTGAACACGGTGTCTAGTCTAGGTCGCGATGGCAACCGCGACACCGCCTGCCGCCCGGAGGAGCCGCGCCTACGTTCGCGTGCAGGGCGCCGACGCCGTCGACTACCTCGACCGGATGCTGTCGAACGACGTTCCGCCGGAGGGCTCCGTGGACGCGCTGCTGCTGACGCCGAAAGCCCGGGTGATCGCGCCCCTCCTCGTCTGGCGCCGCGGCCCCGACGACGTGCTCCTGCTCACCGAGCCCGAGCTCGGCGAGGTCGTGCGCGCACAACTCACCCGGATGCGGTTCGCGGCCAGGTGCGAGATCGAGCTGGAGCCGCACAGCTCGACGATCCTCTTCGCCGAAGCCGGCGGGATCCCGAACCGCGACTACGGCCGCCCTGCGGTCGAGGTGCTCGATGCAGAGGTTGCCGCGACCGTCTCGGACGAAGAGCTCGAGCGCCTGCGCATCGAGGCGGCGACGCCACGCTTCGGCAGCGAGATCGACGACCGGGTGCTGCCGGCGGAGGCGGGCCTCGACGAGCGCGCAGTCTCGTTCACCAAGGGCTGTTATCCCGGCCAGGAGCCGGTTGCGCGGCAGCACTACCGGGGGAAGGTGAACCGCAGGCTCCGCGTCCTCGAGGTGGACGGCGATCCGCCCGCTGCCGAGACGCCGGTCGCCCACGACGGCAAGGAGGTCGGCCGCATCACGAGCGCAGTGCCGGGCCTGGCGCTCGCGTACGTCCGTGTCTCGGTCCCCGACGGTGCCGTCCTCGACGTCGACGGGCGCGCCGCCCGGCTACACTGACCGCTCTCTCGCGCCCGTAGCTCAGGGGATAGAGCACCGGCTTGCGGAGCCGGGGGTCGCAGGTTCAAATCCTGCCGGGCGCACCTCGCGCGTAGGCTCGAAGAGGTGTCTGACACCCTGGTGTCAGACACCAGGCGGGTCTCCTAGACTCGGCCGATGCCGGTGTACGTCACCGAGCAGCAGGTGTCCGAGCTGCTCACTCCTGCCGATGCGATCGCGGCCGTCGAGGCGTGCTTCGGCCGCCTCGCGCGCGGTGTGATCGACAACCCCGCGCGTGTCCGGGCGGAGGTGCCCGGCGGCGTCTTCGCGGTCATGCCCTGTGTCGACCACGAGCTCGGCTACGCGGGGCTGAAGTCGTTCCTGTGGCTTCCCGGCGGCACACCGTTCCTCGTCGTGCTGTTCTCGCTCGAGCACGCACGGCTCGAGGCGGTCGTCGAGGCCGACGCACTCGGGCAGCTCCGTACGGCAGCGGCGTCGGCCGTCGCCGCGAAGCACCTCGCCCGCGTCGATGCGCGCACGCTCGGGATCATCGGCTGTGGGCGACAGGCCGTCTCACACGTCGCGGCATTGCGGGTTGCCGTCCCCTCCCTCGAACGGGTGCTCGTGCACTGCCGCGACGACGCGCGCCGATCTGCGTTCTGCCTCCTGCACGGCTGCGAGGAAGCGCGCGACGTCCGGGAGGCCGCCGCGTGCGACATCGTCATCACCGCCACAACGGCGGAGGTGCCGGTGCTGCACGGTGAGTGGCTGAGCGACGGCGCATTCGTCTGCGCGGTGGGGGGGAACGCGCCGGCTTCGCGTGAGCTGGACGACGATGTGCTCCGCCGTGCGGTGCTCGTGTGCACGGATGCACGCGCGCAGGCGCAACTGGAGTCCGGCGACCTGATCCAGGGGGTCGAGCAGGGCCTTCTAGACTGGTCGGCGGTGCACGAGCTTCAGGACCTCGTGACCGGCCGCCTGCCCGGCCGCCGGGACGACGACGGGATCACGTTGTTCAAGTCGAACGGGCTTGCGGCCTGGGACCTCGCAGCCGCGGCGCGGATCCTCGAGCTCGCGCGGTAGCTACGCGACGACGTTCGCCTTGGCGTCGGCGACGACGTCGTCGCCGAGCGCATGTACCACGTCGGGCCGGTCGAGGAGCCGCCGGATCTGCTCCGGCGAGCAGCGGTTCGTGACGTAGTTGTCCTGCAGGATCTCGGCGAGCGGGCGCCCTCGGTGGTGCTCGCGGATCACGTATTGCGCGATCCGCTCCTCGCTCTGCGAGCGCGACGAGAGGAACGAAAACGCGCCCTTGACTGCATCGACGATTCCCACTGGCGAGGGCGATTGTATAGTCGAGGGCGTGAAGGCCCCCGTGGCAGCCGGGCGCTTCGCCGAACGGATCGTGGAAGGTCGCGACGACGGCGGAGGTCTCGAACGGGTCGTCATCTGGATCGAGCGGCGTGCGGGCGCCGTCTGGGCCGTGGGCCGCCAGGTGAATCCCCAGCATCGCGAGAGCGAGTCCCCGCGCGCGGACGACTACATCTGGGAAGGCTACGAGCTCGAGGACTGCCTCGACGCCGCGAACGGGACGCTCGAGGACGACGCGGTCGTCTCGGAGGACGACGGCGGCGCGGCCGTCGTCAAGCCGTTCCGCCGCGAGGAGCTCCTCGCGCCCCTCGAACGGTACTTTTTCGGGCGCTCGTAGCCGGCCAGTTCAGGTTGGCGTCCGGGATCGGGTCGCCGTGCGGGTCGTGTGTCGGGAAGCCGAGCGCGCGGTCGATGCGTGCCTCGAGCTCCTCGGAGATCACGTGCTCCAACCGGTCTGCCTCGTCGTGCACGGCGTCGACGTGGAGGCCGAGCGTCTTCGCGAGGTAGAGCTCGAGCAGCCGGTGGTGGCGGATCACCTCGACCGCCACGCGTTCACCGGAGCCCGTTAGCTGCGCGCCGCGGTACGGCTCGTGCTCGAGCAGGTCGAGCGCGGCCAGCTTCTTCACCATCGCCGACGCCGAGGCGGGCGACACCGACAGGTCCTTCGCGAGGGCGCCGATCGTCACGCGGCCGTGCTCGGCCTGCAGCTTGTACACGCTCTTCAGGTAGTCCTGGATCGACTCGCTCAGTTCGGCCCGCGGCATCTTTGACCAGGGTAACGTGACCGCCGTGATCATTCGCGTGGGACACAGCGCCGATCCGGACGACGCGTTCATGGCCTGGGCGCTGGAGGAGGGAGCGGTCGACCGGCGGGGACTCGAGTTCGAGCTCGTCGCCTCCGACATCCAGACCCTCAACGAATGGGCGCTGGAGGGACGTCTCGAGGTGACCGCGCTCTCGGCGGGCGCCTATCCCGCCGTCGCCGACCGCTACCTGCTCCTGCCGCACGGCGCGTCGTTCGGCGAGGGGTACGGGCCGATCGTCGTCGCGCGCACGGAGCTCGATCCCCGCGAGGTCGAGATCGTGACGCCGGGTGCGCTGACCACGGCGACCCGGGTCCTGCGGCTCGCTCTCGGGGACGGCGTGCGCACACGCGACCTGCCGTTCGACCAGGTGCTCGACGAGGTCGTGTCGGGCCGCGCCGAGGCGGGGCTCCTGATCCACGAGGGCCAGCTCACCTTTGCGGAGCACGGTCTGTGCAAGCTGCTCGATCTCGGCGTCTGGTGGCGCGACGAGACGGGCCTGCCGCTGCCCCTCGGTCTCGTCGCAGCGCGGCGGGACGTCGACCGGGTCGCCGACGCCTCCGCCGTCGTGCGCGACGCGATCGATGCCGGTCTCGCACATCGCGAGGAGGCGATGGCGTACGCCGTCGGCTTCGGCCGCGGGATCGACGCGGCGACCGCCGACGAGTTCGTCGCCATGTACGTGAACGACCTGACGCTCGACATGGGCGTTCGCGGCCGCGAGGCGCTGAACCGGCTGCTCGGATTCGAGCCGGAGTTCGCGTGAAGGCGGTCATCCTGTCGGCGGTCCGCACGCCGGTGGGCCGTTACGGAGGCGGTCTCGCGGGAACGCGCCCCGACGACCTGGCGGCCGTCGCCGTTCGCGCCGCGGTCGACCGGGCCGGCGTTCCGCCCGAGGAGATCGAGGACGTCTGGCTGGGCTGCGCGAACCAGGCCGGCGAGGACAACCGCGACGTCGCCCGCATGGCGGTTCTTCTTGCGGGGCTGCCGGAGTCGGTCGGCGGCGTCACCGTCAACCGCCTGTGCGCGTCCGGGCTCGCCGCGATCGTGGGCGCATGTCACGCAGTGATCGCGGGTGACGGCGACCTCTTCGTCGCGGGCGGCGTCGAGTCGATGTCGCGCGCCCCGTTCGTCACGGCCAAGCCCGACGCCGCGTTTCCCCGGGGCGACCGCACCCTGTACGACACGACGCTCGGCTGGCGCTTCCCGAACCCGCGGCTGGAGGAGCTCTTTCCGCTGGAGACGATGGGCGAGACCGGCGAGAACGTCGCCGAGCGCTGGGCCGTGTCGCGCGAGGACCAGGACGCATTCGCGCTTCGTTCGCAGCAGCGGTGGGCGGCGGCCGCCGCGGCCGGCCGCTTCGACGACGAGCTCGTGCCCGTCGGGGAGCTCGACCGCGACGAGCATCCGCGCCCCGACTCGGCCGCGGAGAAGCTCGCTTCGCTGAAGCCCGTGTTCCGAGCCGGCGGCTCCGTCACCGCCGGCAACTCGTCGGGCCTGAACGACGGCGCGGCCGCGGTCGTTGTCGCCTCCGAGGAGAAGGCTCGCGCGCTCGGCATCGAGCCGCTCGGGAGCTTCGTCGGCTCCGCGGTGGCGGGCGTCGACCCGCGCGTCATGGGCATCGGCCCGATCCCCGCGGTGCGCAAGCTCATCGCGCGCACCGGTGTCACGGCCGACCAGCTCGATCTGGTCGAGCTCAACGAGGCATTCGCATCGCAGTCGCTGGCCGTCGTGCGCGAGCTCGGGCTCGACGAGGAGCGCGTGAACGTGAACGGCGGGGCGATCGCGATCGGCCACCCGCTCGGGATGAGCGGCGCGCGCCTCACCGTGACGCTCCTCCACGAGCTGCGCCGGCGCGGCGGCCGGTACGGTGTCGCGACGATGTGCGTGGGTGTCGGCCAGGGTCAAGCGGCCCTCTTCGAGCGGTGACTCCGGCGGAGCGCTACCTGGTCCTCGGTCTGAGGCTGGGGAAGCACGTCGAAGGGCTCGTGGACGCCTACTACGGGCCGCCCGAGCTGAAAGCGCAGGTCGACGCCGAGGACTCGATCGCCGCGGCGCAGCTCGCGGCGGACGCCGACGCGCTCCTCGCCGAGCTCGAGGACGGCTGGCTCCGCGACCAGGTCCGCGGCTGCGCCACGTACGCGCATGTGCTCGCCGGCGACGCGATCTCCTACAGCGACGAGGTCGAGGCCTGCTACGGCGTGCGCCCCCGGCGGGTCGCGGAGCCCGTCTACGAGGAGGTGCACGCGCAGCTCGACGAGCTCCTCCCCGGCGACGGCTCATTGTTCGAACGGCGGCAGGCCTGGCGCGAGCGGCATCGTTGCCCGGGCGACCTGGCGGTCGCCGTGCTCGGCGACCTGCTCCCGGTCCTGCAGGCCTGCACTTCCCGGCTCGTGGAGCTCCCACCCGGCGAGGAGCTGGCGCTCGAGCCCGTCCAGGACGAGCCGTGGTGGGCGTTCAACTACTACCAGGGCAACCTCCGCAGCCGGGTCGTCCTGAACACCGACATCCCGACCTCCGGCCGCGACCTGCTGCGGCTCGCCGGTCACGAGGTCTATCCCGGCCACCACACCGAGCACGCGCTCAAGGAGCAGCTGCTCATGCGCGACCGGGGCCTCGTCGAGGAGGGGATCCAGCTCGTGCCGACGCCCCAGGCTCTCCTCAGCGAGGGGATCGCCGAGGCGGGGCTCGACGTCGTTCTCGACGACGCGGCCAAGGCGGAGGCGTACGCGATCATCCGGCGGCACGGCATCGAGCTCGAGGACCCGGACCTGATCGAACAGATCGCCACGACCTTCGAGGGCCTGGGAACGGTCGGGGTGAATGCGGCGCTGATGGTGCACGAGGACGGTGCCGCCGTGGCCGAGGCAGAGGCGTACGTCGAGAAGTGGAATCTCGTCACGGCGGACCAAGCGCGCCAGAGCGTGCGCTTCATCACCGACCCGACCTGGCGCGCCTACGCGATCACCTACACGGCCGGGCACGAGCTCTGCCGTGCGTACATCGCGGGCGATCCTGCGCGCTTCCGCACGCTGCTCACCGAGCACGTCCGGGTCGGTGACCTCGTCGCGTGCCTCTAGGCGGAAGCCGTGAGGATCCGGCAGCGCCTCGACGAGATCTACGCAATTGCGCAGCATCGCGCGGGCTACTCGGCCGAGGAGGACGCTGCGCACGAGCTCGCTGCCGCCTGGTTTCGGGAAGCAGGCCTCGACGTCTCGCGCGACGAGGCGGGCAATCTCTTCGGGAGCCGGGGCGCTGCCAGAGTCTGGGCGGGCTCGCATCTCGACAGCGTTCCGACCGGCGGCCGATTCGACGGCGCGCTCGGCGTCGTCGCTGCGATCGAGGCGGCCGAGCGGCTGCCGGCTGCAGCGCTGGCCGTCGTTGCCTTCCGCGCCGAGGAGACGGGGCCGATGGGGAGCAAACGACTCGAGCAGCTGCCGGACGCGTACCTCGAGCTGCACATCGAGCAGGGGCCGGTGCTGGCGCTCGCCGGCGAGCCGCTCGGTGTCGTGACCGCGATCGCCGGCGCCGCGCGGGGTGCCAGGGTGTTCTCCGGGCGCGCCGACCACGCCGGGACGACCCCCATGGACGCGCGCAGCGACGCGCTCGTCGACGCGGCGCGCTTCATCCTGCACGTTCGCGAGTGCGCCAAGGACGGCGCGGTCGCGACCGTCGGTGCGGTCGAGGTCGAGCCGAATGCCATCAACGTCGTGCCCGAACGCGTCACCGTCAGCGTCGACGCCCGCTCCGCCGACTCGGCGCAGCTCGCCGCGCTTGTCGAGGCGATCGGGTTCGAGCCCAGCCACCGGCTCGAGCCGGCGCTGCTCGGCGATGCGTTCGACGCTGTGCTGCCGCACGCGCCGCGCCTCGTTTCGGGGGCAGGACACGACGCGATGGTGCTCGCCCTCGCCGGCGTCCCCAGCTCGATGCTGTTCGTCCGGTCGCTGAACGGCGGCGTCAGCCACCATCCGGACGAGCTCTCGAGCGACGAGGACATTGCACTCGCCGTCGACGCTCTCACGGCCGCACTGAGTAGGCTCACCTCGTGAGCGAGGAGAAGGAAGTCATGGCGTGGGACGATCTGGGCGCGGGCACGCGGGAGCTCGCGGAGGCGGTCGCCGCGGACGGCTACCACCCGGACATGGTGCTCGGGATCGCCCGCGGCGGGCTGCTCGTCGCCGGTGCGCTCGGTTATGCGCTCGGCGTGAAGAACACGTTCACGATGAACGTCGAGTTCTACACGGGCATCGACGAGCGGCTCGACATGCCGATGATCCTGCCGCCGGTGCCCGATCTCGTCGACTTCGCGGAGACGAAGGTCCTGATCGCCGACGATGTCGCCGACACCGGGGCGACGTTGAAGCTCGTGCAGGAGTTCTGCGAGGGCAAGGTCGCCGAGGTGCGCTGCGCGGTCCTCTACGAGAAGCCGCGCTCGACGGTCAAGTGCGAATACGTCTGGCGGCGCACCGAGCGGTGGATCACGTTTCCGTGGAGCGCCGACGACCCCGTGCTGCTCGCGGTCTCCTAGACGGTCGACGCAGGCTCGAGCTCTCGTGCGGCCTCCGGCGCCTCGACGAGCACGCCTTCGCCGGGCAGCGCGGCCAGGCGCTCGAGCAGGGTCGGCCCGAGCAGGGCGCAGCCCGCGGCGTGCGCCACCGCATCGCTGCCGATGAAGATGTGCATCAGGCAGCCGTCGCCGAGCTGGTGCAGGCGCCGCGCATAGGGCTCGACGAGGTCGAGCAGCGCATCCAACCGCTCTTCGAGCGGGCTCGAGATGTCGAGCGGGCTGTCGACGACCCACGCCGTCTCGAGCCGGGCCGAGGTCCGCGGCAGTTCGAACGCCTCCGGCTCGTCGACCGTGCGGAGTGGCAGCAGGCCTGCGCGCTGCGCGATCTCCTCTGCGCTCAGCGACGCGCTGAGAACCCGGAAGCCGACGCGACGGTGCTTCTCCTGCATGGCACCAGGACCGTACGCCCGGCGCCTCCGGGTCGGAACCGCGAAAGCCCTGATCGGTCTTGCGGGTTAGATCTCGCGGAACGAGATCGTCTGCGCGCCTTCCCACAGGGTCAGGCGTCCGAGCTCTCGCAGCTGTTCCTGTCCCTCGACGAGGGTGGCGAAGTGGTTCGCCCAGAGGTGGCCGGCCTTCGAGGCGAACGAGCAGTACCCGTAGGGGAAGAGCAGCTCCGTCTCGCTCTGGCCGCCTGGGTAGAGCGCCAGCTCGCCGGGGTGCGGATACGAGGTCGCGTTCTCCGGCCCGATCCCGAAGTCGCGCTCGCCCCAGGGGATCCAGTTCGACTCGCCGCTCCAGCGGCAGTGGATGATCCGGTCCTCGAGCGGCAGGCTCGCCTTGAACGCCGCGACCGTCTTCGGTGCGGCCTCCTCTTCCCACCGGGCGACGAACCGCATGCCTGCTGCGACGATCTCGAGCACGCGTCCGACCCTATCTCACGTCAACGCATGACAATGGCGATCGCGACGATCCCCGCCGCCGCGATGCCGAGAATCGGCCAGACGTTCAGGCCGCGGTGGCGCAGGTTGAAGTAGTGGCGGACGAGCGCACCGATCGCCATCAGCGCGACGAGCGCGATCCAGCCGTTCCGGTGCCCGTAGGTGAACGTGAAGTGGTTCGAGAGCATTGCGAAGACCACGGGCAGCGTGAGGTAGTTGTTGTGCACGGAGCGTGTCTTGGCGCGGATGTTCCAGCGGGGGTCGGGCTCGCGTCCCGCCTCCTTCGCCCGGATGAGCTCCCAGTGAGCGGGAATGATCACGAAGAAGACGTTGCCGACCATCATCGTCCCGATCATCGCGCCGACCTGCAGGTACGCGGCTCTCGGCGCGAACAGGTTCCACGAGGCCCACGCCGAGGCGCAGATGAACGCGAAGACCAGCACCGCGAGCAGCGCTTCGTCGCGCTCGAACGCGCGGCAGAGCGCGTCGTACACGACCCAGGCGAGCACGATTCCGCCGACGGAGAGGGCGATCGCCTCCCACGCCGTCAGGTCGGCGACCGACGTGTCGATCAGGAACGACGTTGCGTGCGAGTAGTAGACGACGATGAAGAGGGCGAAACCGGAGAGCCAGGTCGTGTACGCCTCCCACTTGAACCAGTACAACGGCTCGGGCAGCCGTCGCGGCGCGATGCGGAACTTCTCGACGCGGTAGAAGCCGCCTCCGTGCACCTCCCACGCCTCACCGGCCACACCGCGCTCTGCCTGCTGCGGGTCCTTCGGAGGCTCGAGGTGATTGTCGAGCGCGATGAAGTAGAACGACGCGCCGATCCAGGCCATCGCCGCAATCACGTGCAGCCACCGAAACAACAGGTTGCCCCAGCCCCACCAGTAGTCCGAGAGCGCGACGAGGTGCGTCATCGACCGGTGCTCCAGCGATCGAGTGCTATCTGCACGAGCTCGTCGACCGCCGTCTCGAGCTCCGCCTCACGCGGTCGCTGCAGCCGCGTTTCGAGGACCGGAACGATCTCGCGGCGCGGCCGGCCGTTCACGAACACGACGAACCGAAACCCGAACCGCTCCTCGTACGCCGCGTTGAGCTCGGCCAGCCTCGCGAGGATCACCGGGTCGTCGTCGGTTCCCTGCTCGCGGGCCGAGCGCGCCGAGGTGGCCCTGCCGCCGATCGGCGGGTGCGCGTCGAGCAGCTCCTTCTTGTCGGCTGCAGAGAGCTTCGAGGCAACCTCGCGCGCGTGGGCGAGCGGGTCTTCGCGTATTGCGAGCAGCTCCACGAACCGCGTCCGCCCTTCGAACAGCTCGGCGAGCTGCTCGACCGTCAGCTGCCGCGGTAGCTCGCGCACGCGTACGACGAGATGAGCAGCGGGACATGGTGATGCCCTTCGTCCAGCTCGACCTCGAGCTCGACCTTCTTGAAGAACGGAGACGGCGGATGGAAGACGATGCGGTAGGTGCCCGGCGAGGTCTCCGCCAGCTCGCGGATGCGACCGTCGGCGTCCGTCACGCCGTCGCCGGCGAGTGATCCGGCAGCGTCGTAGAGCTCGACGCGCACACCGGCGGCCGGGCGGCCGAGCTCGGTGTCGAGCACGTGGGTCGACAGGCTCATGCTTGCCATAGCCTCCGAGCCTGTTTGCGATGCTCGGCCGCGATCTCCTGCTCGTTCGCGCGCACGAGCGCACCGCCGCGCACGACGTCCTCTCCGCCGACCACGAGCCGGTCGACGCGGTGGGGGCCGCTCAGGACGAGGTTCGCGACGAGATCGTCGGCGCCGCCGAACTCGAGGCCGTCCGTGCGCCAGACGGCGAAATCGGCGCGCTTGCCCGGCGCGAGCAGGCCGATGTCGTCCCGGCGCAGGACGTCTGCGCCTCCCCGCGTCGCGAGCCGCAGCGCCTCGCGCGCGGTCAGAGCCTCGCTGCCGTCCCGGCCGCGTGCGACGAGCAGTGCGTTCTTCACGTCGACGAAGATGTCGCTCCGCTCGTTCGAGGCGCTGCCGTCGACTCCGAGCCCGACGCGGACATGAGCATCGAGCAGCCTGCGCACCGGCGCGACGCCGGCGCCTAGCCGCAGGTTGGAGGTCGGGCAGTGCGCGACGCCGACTCCCGCGCGGCCGAACGTCGCCACGTCGGCGTCCGACAGGTGAACGCAGTGCGCGCACCAGACGTCGTCGGCGATCCAGCCGACCCGCTCGAGGTACTCGACCGGCGTGCAGTCGAAGAGCTCACGGCAGTACACGTCCTCCTCGATCGTCTCGGCGAGGTGCGTATGCAGCTGCAGGCCGAGGCGGCGGGCGAGCCCGGCCGACTCCTCCATCAGCCTGGTCGTCACCGAGAAGGGCGAGCACGGCGCAACGGCGATCTGCACCTGTGCGCCGTCGGCGAGATGATGCAGCCGTTCGGTGTCGGCGAGGATCGTGTCGATGTCCTCGACGAGCGAGTCGGGCGGGAGGCCGCCGTCGGACTCGCCGAGGTCCATCGAGCCGCGCGACGCGACGATTCGCACGCCGAGCTCCTGCGCGGCGCGGATCTCGGCTTCGACGAGACCGTGCACACCGCGCGGGAACACGTAGTGATGATCGAAGACGGTGGAGCAGCCGGAGCGGGCGAGCTCGGCCAGGCCGCATCTCGCCGCCGCGTACTCCTGTTCCTCGTCGATGCGGGCCCAGACCGGGTACAGGGTCTTCAGCCAGGTGAAGAGGTCGGCCTGCTGCGCCCGTGCGCGCGTCAGGGTCTGATACAGGTGGTGATGGGTGTTCACGAAGCCGGGTGTGACCACCGCTCCGCCCAGATCCTCCGCGCCCGCCGGCGCGTCGCCGCCCTGCACCTCTGCGATCAGGCCGTCCTCGACGCGCAGCCACCCTCGCTCGTGCTCGGTCCCGCCGTCGTCCATGGTCACGATCCACGCGTTCCCGTACGTGGTCATGAGACGGCCAGCGGCACGAGCTCGAACCGGTCGACGTCGACGAGCCCCTGGTCCGTGAGCTTCAGTGAGGGGATGACCGACAGAGCGAGGAACGAGAGGTGCTGGAACGGCGCTTCGAGCGTGCACCCGAGCTGCCGGACGGCGGCGACGATCGCGTGCGACTGTGCGACGACCTCCTCGAGCGGGGCGTCGGAGAGCAGCCCCGCGACCGGCAGCGGCAGCTCCGCGAGCACCTCCGCCCCGTCGACGACGACGATGCCGCCGCCGCGGTTCGCGAGCCGGCGGACCGCGGCCGCCATCGACGCGTCGTTCATCCCGACGACGACGACGTTGTGCGCGTCGTGCGCGACCGTCGAGGCGATTGCGCCACGCTGGAGACCGAAGCCGCGCACGAAGCCGTGACCGACGCGCCCCGTCCCCAGGTGCCGCTCGACGACTGCGATCTTCGCCAGATCCTGCGCCGGGTCGGCGAACGCCTCACCGGCGCGTGCGGGAACGGCGGCCACCAGCGAGTCGGTGACGATCTGGCCGGGAACGATCCCGATCACATGCGCGTCCCCGCCGTCCCAGGGCACGCGGAACATCTCCGGCCCGAACGCGCCGATCCGGACCGTGTGACGCACCCAGTCGGGCACGGTGGCCCGCGGCCACTCGGCGACGGGCGCGCCGTTCTTCAGCACCAGGTCAGGCACGAAGCTCTCGAGGTCCGGCAGCACGAGCAGGTCGGCGCGATATCCGGGCGCGACCGCGCCGAGGCCCCGGAGGCCGTGCCAGAGGGCGGGGCTGAGCGACGCGCAGACGAGCGCGTCCTCCGGCGGGATGCCGAAGGAGACGGCGTCGCGCACCATCCCGTTGATGTGGCCGTCGCCCGCGATGTGCTCCGGCTCCCGGTCGTCGGTGCAGAACGCGATCCGGCCGGGGCCATAGTCGGCGAGCAGAGGCAGGAGCGCCTGGAGGTTCCGCGCGGCGGTGGCCTCGCGGATCAGGAGCCACATCCCGGCGCGCAGCCGCTCGCGTCCCTCCTCCGGCGTGTACGCCTCGTGGTCCGAGCCGATCCCTGCGGCCGCGTAGGCGTTCAGCGACCTGCCAAGGACGCCGGGCGCGTGGCCGTCGACGTGGTGCGCCAGCGCGAGCTTCGCGAGCTCGGACGGCGCGCCGCCGATCACCCCGGGGAAGTTCATCATCTCCGCGAGCCCGATCACGCGGCGGCGGCGGAGCAGCGCATCGAGGTCGCCCGGCGTCAGCTCGCGGCGCGGCGACTCGAACTGCGACGCCGGCACGCACGACGAGGCCATGAAATAGACGTCAAGTGGGATGTCGTCGCAGACATCGATCAGCCAGTGCACGCCGTCGGTGCCGAGGACGTTCGCGATCTCGTGCGGGTCGGCGACCACCGTGGTCGTGCCGAACGGCAGCACGAGCCGCGCGAACTCGTCGACGAGCAGCTTCGACGACTCGAGGTGCATGTGGGCGTCGATGAACCCGGGGACGACCCAGCGGCCCGTTGCGTCGATCACCTCCCGGCCCTCGTAGCCGCCGAGCCCTGCGACGTGCCCGTCGACCACGGCGATGTCCGTCGCCAGCCATTCGCGGGTGAACACCGAGAGCACCCGGCCGCCGCGGATGACGAGGTCTGCCGGCTCGTCGCCGCGCGCAACCGCCAGCCGGCGTGAAAGGGATGCGCCCACTCCGATCGGAACCGTACCCTTCGCCCTCGTGGAAGTCCTGACGCCCCGCACCCTCGCCGAGGCGCTGCGCCTGCGGGCCGAGCACGAGGACGCCTGGGCCGTTCAGGGCGGCACCGATGTGATGGTGGCGCTGAACTTCGACCGCGGCCGGCCGGCGCGACTGCTGAACCTGAACGAGGTGCACGAGTTGCGCGGCTTCACGCGGGAGAACGGGAGGCTGCGTCTCGGCTCGGGCCTGACCTACAGCGAGATCGAGCACGGCCTCCTGCGGGAGGTGCTGCCGGCACTCGCGGAGGCCGCGCGCACGGTCGGGTCGCCGCAGATTCGAAACCGCGGCACGATCGGCGGCAACCTCGCCACGTCGTCGCCTGCGGGCGACGCGCTGCCGCCCCTTGTTGTCGAGGGCGCCGAGGTCGAGTGCGCTTCGGTGCGCGGGGCCCGCCTGGTGCCGGTCGGCGAGTTCGTCACCGGCGTGAAGCGCAACGCACTCGAGCCGGACGAGTTGATCACCGCGGTGCTGTTGACGCCGTCGCGCGCACCGCAGACGTTCATGAAGATCGGCCCCCGAAACGCGATGGTGATCGCCGTCGTCTCGCTGGCGGTGTCGGCGGGCGACGAGCTGCGTGCGTCCTTCGGGTCCGCGTCACCCCGTCCCGTGCTCGTGACCGCGCCGCGGGAAGAGGCCGGCTCGTTCGCCGAACGGGTCGCGGCGGCGGCCGCGCCGATCGACGACGTGCGCGGCAGCGAGCGCTACCGGCGCCACGCGCTGCGCGTGCTCACCGAGCGCGCCCTGAAGCGGGTCCTGCTATGAGGATCACGATGCGCGTGAACGGCGAGGAGCACCAGGCCGACTGCTGGGAAGGCGAGTCGCTGCTCTTCGCACTGCGCGAGAAGCTCGGCTTCCCCGGCGCCAAGAACGCCTGTGAACAGGGGGAGTGCGGCTCGTGCTCGGTGCTGCTCGACGGCACGCTCGTCTGCGCGTGTCTCGTGCTCGCGGCGCAGGCGGACGGACACGACGTGACGACCGTCGAGGGCATCGCGGACGGCGGCCGGCTGCACGTGGTGCAGCAGGCCTTCGTCGACGCGGGTGCGGTTCAGTGCGGCTTCTGCACGCCTGGGCTCGTTGTCGCGACCGTCGACCTGCTGCGCCGCAACGCGAGCCCGTCCGACGACGAGATTCGCGAGGCGCTCTCCGGCAACCTGTGCCGCTGCACGGGCTACGCGAAGATCTTCGACGCCGTGCGGATGGCGGCGGGCACATGACGCGGACGGTGCGCCGCCTCCAGCTGGGGAAGATCGGGGAGCGTGTCCCGCGGGTCGATGCACCGCCGAAGGTGAAGGGCGAGTTCGTGTTCTCGAGCGACCTGATCGTCCCCGGGATGCTCTGGGGGCACACGCTGCGCAGCCCGCACGCACACGCCCGGATCAGTCAGGTCGACATCTCGGCGGCGGTCTCGATGCCCGGTGTGCACGCCGTGCTCACCCACGCCGACGTTCCCGGGGCGAAGTTCTACGGCCTCGAGTTCCAGGATCAGCCGGTGCTTGCCGTCGACCGCGTCCTCTACTACGGCGAGCCGGTGGCGCTCGTCGCCGCGGAGCATCCCGAGCAGGCTCGGCGCGCGGCCGAGAGCATCCGCGTCGACTACGAGCCGCTCGAGCCGATCGCCGACCTGGAGCGCGCGACGGAGCTGGCCGACCTGCATCCCGAACGGCCGACGAGCGGCCACGGCTACTTCGAGGATCCCAGGCCGAACGTGGTGCGCCACATTCGCATCGAGCACGGCGACCCCGAGGCGGCCGGCGACGTGTCGGTGAGCGGGGTCTACGACATCGGCAGCCAGGACCAGGCGTTTCTCGGGCCCGAGTCCGGCCTTGCGGTGCCCGATGGTGAAGGCGGCGTCGACATCTACGTCGCCACGCAGTGGCTGCACGTCGACCGCGCACAGGTCGCGCCGTGCCTCGGCCTGCCGTTGGAGCAGGTGCGGATCCACCTGAGCGGCGTGGGCGGCGCGTTCGGCGGCCGGGAGGACCTCTCCATGCAGGTGCACGGCGCGCTGCTCGCGCTGCACACCAACCGTCCCGTCAAGATCGTCTACAACCGCGAGGAGTCGTTCACCGGCCACGTGCACCGGCATCCGGCACGGATCTGGTGCGAGCATCGCGCGACCCGCGAGGGGCGGCTCGTCAACGTGCGCGTGAAGATCCTGCTCGACGGCGGGGCCTACGCCTCCTCGTCGACCGCCGTCGCGTCGAACGCTGCATCGTTCGCGATCGGCCCCTACGAGTCGCCGAACGCCCTGATCGAGTCGACCGCGGTCTACACGAACAATCCGCCCTGCGGCGCGATGCGCGGCTTCGGCGCCGTGCAGACGTGCTTCGCCGGCGAGGCCCAGATGGACAAGCTCGCCGCTGCGCTCGACCTCGACCCGGTCGAGCTGCGGCTGTTGAACGCGCTCGCGCCCGGCGACGTGCTGCCGACCGGCCAGCGGATCGGCGGCTCGATGCCGGTGGCCGAGACGATCCGCGCGGCCGCCGCACTCGAACCGCCGCCGGCGGAGCCGTTGCCGCGCGATGTGCTCCGCCTGCCAGGCGGCGCGGGCAACACGACGAACGGCGAAGGTGTTCGTCGAGGCGTCGGCTTTGCCGTCGGCTTCAAGAACATCGCGTTCTCGGAGGGGTTCGACGACTACTGCGCCGCGCGGGTCCGGTTGCTGACGGACGGCTCGGCCGAGGTGCACTGCGCCGCCGCCGAGGTGGGGCAGGGTGTCACCGGCGTGATCCTGCAGGTTGCGCGCACGGAGCTCGGGCTCGACGACGTGCGGCTCGCGCCCGGGCAGACGGCGACCGTCGACTCGGCCGGCTCGGCGTCCGCCTCGCGCATGACGTGGATGGCTGCCGGGGCGGTTCGCGACACCTGCCGTGCCGCGCTCGAGGAGCAGCAGCGGCGCCCGGGTGAGGAGATCGACGTCGAGCGGACCTACCGGCATGCTCCCACGACGCCGCTGGATCCGCAGACCGGCCAGATCACCGGCGAGCGGGCGCACGTCGCCTTCGCAGCGTGTGCGATGAAGGTCGTCGCCGAGGTCGACGTCGATCTGGGCCTGACCCGCGTCGTGTGGATCGGCACTGCGCTCGACGTCGGCAAGGCGGTCAACCCGCAGCAGGTCGAGGGCCAGATCGAAGGTGGCACGGCGCAGGGCCTCGGGCTCGCGTTGATGGAGGAGATCCAGACGCGCGCCGGGCTGATCACGAACGCGAGCTTCACCGACTACCTCATCCCGACCGCGCTCGACATGCCGCCCGTCGAGTCGGTGCTGATCGAGGATCCGGAGCCCGGTGCGCCCTACGGCGTGAAGGGCGTCGGCGAGCCGCCCACCGTCGTGTCGACCGCGGCGGTCGTCTCGGCGCTGCGGGCCGCGACCGGGCTCGACCTGACGCGTGTCCCGGTCAAGCCCGACGACATCTGCCTCGCCTCAGAGCCCGAGGGTGCCTGACACCTCTTCGAGATCCGTCACCGGATCGACGTACAGGATGAATCGCTCGATGCCGGCGGCGGCGAGCGCCGCGTAGTCGACAGCCTCGCCGGCGCGCACGGTGAACGAGGCGGTCTTCTCGATCTCGTCGTAGTCGCGCCCGACGCTCGCGCAGTGGACGCGGAGGACCTCGAGCTTGCGGCGGTAGAAGCCCGGGTCGAACGAGTCCGTCAGGTTGCAGGCGTCGGCGTACTGCGCGACGAGGCGGAGCAGGACACGCTCTCCTGCGCCGCCGACGAGGACCGGTCGGCCTGGACGGCGTTCGCGGAGCACCTGCAGCGTGTCCTCGAGGTGCGCCAGCCGCGCGCGGACGGGCGGATACTCGTCGCCGTAGCCGAACGCGAGCCACTCGCGCTCGTCCCAGCCTGCCCCGAGGCCGACGATCACCCGGCCGCCGCTCGCCGAGTCGACCGTGGACGCCATCTGCGCCAGGAGCCCGGCGTTCCGGTAGAGGGCGCACGTGACGATCTGCCCGAGCTGGACCCGTGTGGTCTCGCGCGCGAGCGCTGCGAGCGACGTCCAGCACTCGAGCACGCGGTCGGCGTCGCCGTCGCGCGTCTGCAGGTGGTCGTAGACCCAGATCGAGTCGAAGCCGAGCTCCTCGGCGCGGCGCGCAGTGGTCAGCATCGTCTCGAAGTCACGGCCGTCGAGATCCGTGCGCCAGCCCTGCGGGACGATCAACCCGAATCTCATGCGTGCACGGTAATCACCCGTGGCCGACGGCGCTCTCGCGCTCGAGCTCGGGCATCTCGGTCGGCTCCCGCCGCACGACCGTCGCGACCGAGACCACGACGATCGCGGCTCCGATCAGGAGGCGCCACGTCAGCTGCTCGCCGCGGAAGAGCACGCCGAGCGTGATCGCGACGACCGGGTTCACGTACGCATACGTCGCGATCAGGCCGAGCGGCGCGTTGGCTAGCAGCCAGACGTAGGCGGAGTAGCCGATGATCGACCCGAAGATGACGAGATAGACCCAGCCCGCGATCGATGCCGCCGACGGTGAGAAGTGATGCACGGTCAGCAGCGAGAACGGGAACATGATCAGGCCGCCGGCGAGCATCTCGAACGACGTGGCCGCGAACGGGTCGTCGGGCATCGTGAGCCGCGACGAGAGGAACGAGCCCGTCGCCCACATCACCGCCGAGCAGACGCAGAGCGCGATCCCCCACCAGGTCGCGCCGCCCGAGGGCTGCGCCAGCACGGCCACACCGGCAAAGCCGACGCCGACGCTTGCAAGCGCCTGCCAGGGCAGCCGCTCGTGGCCGGCCAGCCGCAGCACGACGAGCCAGAGCGGGACCGAGGCGATGATCAGCGAGGCCAGCCCGGTGGGCACGCTCCGCTCGGCGAAGAAGAGGACGGCGTTCGCGCCCGGCAGCAGGCAGCCGACGATGACGCAGGAGCTGAAGGCCCGGCGCGACATGCGCAGCGAACGGCCGCGGGCCGTCACGACCAGCGCCATCAGCGTCCCCGCCGTGATGAAGCGCGTCGAGGCGGCGAAGAGGGGAGGGATCGTCTCGCCGGCGTACGCGATGCCGAGGTACGTCGAGCCCCAGATGACGTAGACCGTGACCAGCGCGGTCCACACCTTCGCGTTCTTCGACACCTCCTACCGAACGAGCGAGAGCGCCGCGCCGATTCCCAGCAGCACGATCCCGATCGCCCGCGGGACCGAGATGGCGATCTGATGGACCCCGAACAGGCCGAAGCGGTCGATCACGGCGCCCATCACGAGCTGGCCCGCGATCAGGATCCCGATCACCGCGGTCGCGCCGATCTTCGGCTGCGCGAACGTGATCGTCCCGACGACCGTCAGGCCCATCAGGCCCCCGAGCCACATCCAGGCGGGTGTGGCGCCGATGTGGTGCAGCCCGCCAAGGCCGCCACGCACGGCCAGCAGGATCGCGACCGAGAAGACGAGCTGCACCGCCGTTGCGAACGTCAGCGCCTCGACGACGCCGACCGCGCCGCCGAAGCGCCCCATGACGGCGACCTGAACCGAACCTGCCAGCCCGGCGAGGACGGCCAGTGCGACCGCGACGCCGGTCACGCCGCGGTCTCGTCTCCCTGCCAGAGGCTGAAGTTCGTGCCCTCGGTGTCCTTGCACGCGGCGAACCAGCCGTGCGTCGGGACGGGCTGCTTGTCGCCTGCGGTCCCGCCCAGCTCGCGGACCTTCGCGATCGAGGCGTCGATGTCGTCCGTGTCGAAGTAGACGACGGGACCGATGCCCGGAGTCTCGGAGGGCATCACGGCACCGCCCTGGTCGTCGCCGTTCTGGAACATGCGGTAGTCGAACTCCTCCATCGTGCTCGCGCCGATGTTCCAGCCGAACAGGCCGCTCCAGAATCCGGCTGCGCGGTCGGTGTCCGCCGCGTGCAGCTCGAAATGAACGATCTTCCCGGCCATGGTTAGGCTCCTTTCACTCCAACGAAGGGAAACAGAGATGGTCAGAGTGGTCGTACTCTACGACGAGGCACCCGACCCGCAGCGCTACCAGGAGCATCTCGAGCTCTGCAGGGCCGTTCCGGGCGCGACCTTCCGTCACGGGCCGGTCTTCGGCGCGCCGATGGGCGAGCCGGCGCATCGGTATTACGCCGAGTTCGAATGGCCGGACCAGGACTCGTTCAAGGCGGGCGTGTCGTCGCCCGAGTTCGCGGCGTCCGGCCAGGACGCCATGGCGATGGGCAAGCGGTTCAGCGTCGAGTTCGCGGAGGTCGAGACGCTCTAGGGAAACCGCGGCTTGCGCTTCTCGCGCACCGCCGCGACGCCCTCGTGCACGTCGGGGCCGGCCAGGTCGAGGAACTCGAGCGCGAGCGACGCGTCGAAGGCAGGCCCGGCCGCCCGGAGCCAGTTGTTGAGCGCGAGCTTCGTGTGGCGGATCGCCGGCTGTGAGCCTTCGGCGAGCCGCGTCGCGAGCTCGAGCGACCGCGCCTCGAGCTCGTCCTCGGGGACGCACAGCGAGACGAGTCCGATGCGCTCGGCCTCGACGCCGTCGAGGGGCTCGCACAGGAGCAGGTGGTACTTCGCCTTCGCGAGGCCGCAGAGCAGCGGCCAGACGATCGCCGCATGGTCGCCGGCCGCGACACCCAGTTTCGTGTGGCCGTCGACGATCCGCGCGGCCGGGGTTGCGATCGAGATGTCGGCGAGCAGCCCGACGGCCAGTCCCGCGCCGACCGCTGGCCCGGTGATCGCCGACACGATCGGCTTGGAGCAGTCGATCACGTTGTAGACGAGGTCGCGCGCCTCGTGGAAGACGCGCGCACGGGCCTCGGCGTCACCGGCGATCTCGAGCACCAGGTCGAGGTCGCCGCCTGCGCTGAATGCTCCGTCCGCACCGCGCACGATCACCGCGCGCGTCTCGTCGTCCGCGTCGATCGTCCTCCAGACCGCTGCGAGCTCGCCGTGCATCGCGCCGCTGACCGCGTTCAGCTTTCCGGCGGCCCGCAGCGTCAGCCGCAGCACGTGTGGCGCAGGACGGTCGAACTCGAGGCTCGGATAGGCGGCGTAGGCGTCCACGCCGGGCGGACTCTAGCCATCCACCCGGTTATGGTTGGCGCGTGTCCGAGGTCGAGCTCACGCGCGACGGCGCAGTCCTGACGATGACGCTCAACCGTCCGGATGTGCTCAACGCGCTCAACCGCGCCGTGCACGCCGGTCTCGCAGCCGGGCTCGAGCAGGCCGGGGACCCGAGCGTCCGCGCCGTCGTGATCACGGGTGCCGGCCGCGGCTTCTGCGTCGGCCAGGACCTGCAGGAGTTCGGCTCCGGCGCCGGCGACGTCGCGCAGAACCTGCGCGACAACTATCACCGCAACGTGCTCGCGATCCGCGCGCTCGAGAAGCCGGTGATCGCGGCCGTCAACGGCGCGGCAGCAGGCGCCGGGATGTCGCTCGCTCTCGCGTGCGACGCGCGGATCGCGGCAGACACGGCGAGCTTCGTCCCGGCGTTCATCAAGATCGGCCTCGTGCCCGACTCGGGCGGCACGTGGCTCGTGCGCCGGCTGCTCGGCACGGCGCGGGCCTTCGAGTGGCTCACCACGGGCCGCCGCGTCGATGCCGAGGAGGCGCGCAGCTGGGGCCTCGTCAACGAGGTCGTTCCGGCCGACGAGCTCCTCGTCAGAGCGCATGAGGTGGCCGAGCTCTTCGCCGCCATGCCGACGCGCGCCGTGTGGCACACGAAGCGGCTGCTCGACGCCGCGGAGGACGTCGAGCTTCGAGGAGCAGCTCGAGCTCGAAGCGCGAACGCAGGCCGAGCTGACGAAGACGGCGGACTTCAGCGAGGGTGTCGCGGCGTTCCTCGAGAAGCGCGACGCACGGTTCACCGGTGCCGACGTCGCCTGGCCGCACCCGGTGCGGCTCGTCGTCAACGACGACCTGCGGCGCTGGCGGCTCACGGTCGCGCTCCGCTGGCTGCTCGCGCTGCCGCACCTGTTCGTGCTCACCCTCTGGACGTACCTCGCGATTCCGGTCGCGATCGTCAACTGGGTGATCGGCCTCGCCCGCGGCCGCCCGTCGACGCGCCTCCATTCGTGGGTGACGCGCCTCGTTCGCTATCAGGCGCATGTCTACGCCTACGTGTACTACGTCGCCGATCCCTACCCGTCGTTCCGGGGCTGGTACGGCACGTATCCGGTCGACCTCGTCGTGCCTCCGAACGACAACCAGTCCCGATGGAAGACAGGCTTCCGCATCCTGCTCGTGCTCCCCGCCTACGTGCTCACGACGGTGCTCGGCTACGTGCTCGTGGTCGTGGCGTTCCTCGGCGGCCTCTACGCGCTCGTGACCGGGCGGTACCCACGCGGGTTCCGCGACCTCAGCGCCTACTGCATCCGCTACCAGGCTCAGACTTACGCGTATCTCCTGCTTCTCACCGACCGCTACCCGACCCTTGCGAGCGGGAGCGGCTACCAGTTCGAGAGAGGAACGCGATGATCGAACAACAACCCGAGTCCCACCCGATCGGCCTGATCGTCGACGACGACCTCGAGCGCAGCCGGCTGACTGTGTTCTTCCGCCTGCTGCTCGCGATCCCACTGGCGATCTGGCTCGCGATCTGGGGCATCGCCGTGTACGTCGCGGTGCTGATCGCGTGGTTCGTCGCGCTCTTCGCCGGGCGCCTGCCCGAGGGCCTGCACGAGTTCATCGCCCGCTACCTGCGGGCGCTGACGCACCTCTCGTCGTATCTCCTGCTCCTCGCCAACCCATGGCCGCCCTTCGGCGGCACGCAGGGCGCGTATCCGGTCGATCTGCGCGTCGACCCGGCCGCCCCGCAGAGCCGGTTGACCGTCTTCTTCCGCGTGCTGCTCGCGATCCCGGCGCTCTTCCTCTGTTACGTCTTCCGGCTCGTCAACCAGGTGATTGCGTTCCTCGGCTGGTTCTACTGCCTCTTCACCGGCCACATGCACCGCGGCATGCGCGACATCAGCGCGTGGATGCTCCGGTACGAGCTGCAGACGTACGGGTACCTCTTCCTGCTGACGGGCCGCTATCCCAGCCTGTCGGGGGCGCCGACCGCGTAACTACACGGCGAGCGCCGCGAGCGATGCGGCGATCGACACCGGCACGACGACGAGGCCGAGCAGCGTGTATGTCCGCGCGCTCGGTCTCGCGTCGTTGCTGCGCGCGACACGCAGCCAGAGCACGGCCGAGAGCGAGCCGGTGACAGCGAGGTTCGGGCCGAGGTTGAGCCCGATCAGGAGGGCGCGCGAGTGGGCGGGCACGTTCGCGGACAGCAGCATCGCCGCCGGCAGGTTGTTGAGGCAGATCGCCCCGAGCGCTCCGGTCGCCGCCGTCTGCCAGCGGTCGAACGAGTTGACCAGATGTTCGGGGCCGTGCCACCAGCGGCCGACCGACCCGACCGAGACGGCGGCGGGCGCGCCGAGCGTGCGCCAGAACGCAATGGTCAGGATCAACGTCGTCGTGACGACGGCTGCGATCGCCGCGGGCCACATGCGGGCGAGGAAGGTCGCACCGGAGACGCGCTCGTGATGCAGCACGATCAGATTCGTGAGGTTCGATCCCGGCAGGAAGAGCGAGGCCGCGTTCGACATGAACACCGTCCCGTACAGGAACGGCGCTTCGTCGATGCCGCGGTGCCGCGCGAGATGCAGCAGGACGGGCGTGAGGAAGAAGACGGCCGTGTCCAGGTTGAGCACCGCGGTGACGACCGCGACGAGCCCGAGTGCCGCGACGAGCAGCGCCCGCGGCCGGAGTGGCAGCTGCGAGAGCCGGCCGCCGGCGGCTGCGAACAGGCCGTCTCGGTCGGCGACGACGCCGACGAGGAGGAGGCCCGTGACGAGGGCGAATGCAGGCCAGGCCTGTGACGCTGCTGCGCTGATCGCGTCGGGCACGTTCATCGGCCGCGGGAGCTTAGGCCGGAGCGATCACGTGGCCGGCGGGGTCATCCCCGGCGGGCCCGGTGCCTCCGGCGGCGCGGGCACGACGGGCAGGCCGGCCGCGGCCCACGCTGCGAGCCCGCCCACGACGTCACCGGCCTGCGTGAACCCGAGCTCGACGAGCGTCGCAGCGGCGAGGCTCGACGACTCCCCGTGATCGCAGAGCAGGATCACCCGCTCGTCGAGTCCCGGAGCGTGCGGGCTGCGCCAGGCGCTGTCCGGGTCGAGCCGCCACTCGAGCACCGTTCGCGGGATCTGCAGCGAGCCGGGCACGACCTCGGCGGGTGCGGCGCGCACGTCGATGATCCGGGCACCCGCCTGGGCAGCCGCCCAGGCTGCCCTGGGCTCGAAGCGCTCGATCCGCGCACGAGCGTCCGCCAGCAGGTCGTCGAGCGTTCGCCGTGCCGTCAACCGGTCTCTCCGCTCAGGGCTGCAGGTGCTGGAAGACGGTCTTCGTCCGTTTCTGGTCGAGCTTCCGGATGACGAAGATGTCGTGCGTCGAGACCGCCCCGACGTAGCTCTTGGGGAAGAACTGCGCCGAGCCGTCGGCGGGACCGCAGGTGACGTACGTCCGTCCCTGCAGACGCTCGACTGCGCAGAAGATGTGCGTCCCGCCGACCGTCGCGACGGTCCCGACCGGTGCCCGGAAGGTCCCGCCCGGGGCGGCCGGGCCGGGATAGGTCCCGCCCGAGCCGGGCGGCTCGGGCTCGCGTTTGATCTGCACCGGCGTCGAGGACGGTGAGGCCTTGAGGACGAGCAGTGCGGTGTCCGCGACGGCGAAGCCGTAGCTGCCCGCACGGGGCGACTGGGCGCTGCCCTTTCCGCAGACGATCGTCGTCGGGCCGCCCGACGACGAGACGGCGCAGTGGAGGCTCGTGCCGGGCACCGCCATCTGGTCGCCCGGGCCGAGCCGCAGCAGCCGCCCGCTCGACCGGTCGCCTGCTCCCCCGGCGGCAGCCGCTGTCGCGAGCACGGCGATGACGCCGACCATTGCCCCACCGACGAGCCGCCGAGCGCCGGAGATCCGAACAGACACCGCAGTCATGGCTCGAAGCTACTGCATTCAGCGGGCGTCGCGTCGCCCCGTTTCACGGCCGGCGCACTACCCCAGCTGGTCGCGGCGGCGAGTCAGGTAGGCGGTCTCGGCGGTGTTGCCCGCCAGCTCGATGGCTCTGTCGTACGCGGCGCGCGCCTTCTCACCACGGCCCAGCCGGCGCAGGAGATCGGCGCGGGTCGCATGGTAGGCGTGATAGCCGGCCAACCTTCCCTGCAGCCGGTCGACGGTCGCCAGGCCCACCTCCGGGCCGTCGAGCTCCGCGACCGCGACGGCTCGGTTGAGGGCGACGATCGGCGAGGCGTCGAGCCGGACGAGCTGGTCGTAGAGGGCGATGACCTGCGACCAGTCGGTGTCGCGTGCTTCGCGGGCGGAGGTGTGCACGGCGTTGATCGCCGCGAGGATCTGGTAGCGGCCCGGAGCCACGCCGGTCGCCAGCCGTTCTCGCACCAGGCGGTGACCCTCGGCGACGAGCGCCGCGTCCCAGGCGCCACGATCCTGCTCGCCGAGGGGGACCAGCTCGCCGTTCGCCGAGATCCGGGCGGCGCGGCGGGCCTCGGTGAGGAGCATCAGCGCCAGCAGCCCGGCCACCTCACCGTCCTCCGGCAGGAGGGCGCGGATCATCCGGGTCAGCCGGATCGCCTCGGCGGTCAGGTCGTGACGGATGGGCTCCGTGTCGGGGCCGGTCGCCAGGTAGCCCTCGTTGAAGACGAGGAAGAGGACGGCGAGCACGCCCGAGACACGTGCGGGGAGATCCTCCGCGGACGGCACCCGGTACGGGATGTGGGCCGCCTTGATCTTGGCCTTCGCGCGGGTGATCCGCCGTCCCATGGCGGCCTCCTGCACCAGGAAGGCGCGGGCGATCTCGGGCATGGACAGACCGCCGACCAGGCGGAGCGTCAGCGCCACGCGGGCCTCCGGCGCGAGCGCCGGGTGACAGCAGGTGAAGATCAGCCGCAACCGATCGTCCTCGATGGTCTCGAGCGGATCGGGCGGGTCGTCGTAGAGCACCAGCGCCTCCTTCTGCTTGTCGTCGCGCTTGTTCTCGCGCCGGATCCGGTCGATCGCCTTGCGGACGGCGGTGGTTGTCAGCCAGGCGCCGGGGTTGGCAGGCACGCCGTCGGCCGGCCACCGTGCGACCGCGGTCGCGAATGCCTCGGCCGCGGCCTCCTCGGCGATGTCGAGGTCGCCGAATCGACGGGCCAGGGAGGCGACCACCCTCGCCCACTCCTCGTGATGGGCCTGAGTGATCGCCTCCCGCACGTCGTTCGCGCTCGCTACAGGAACGGCCGCACCTCGACCTTCCGATTGCAGTGCTTCGACCCCTCGGCAGCGAGCTTCAGCGCTTCGTCGAGATCGGATGCCTCGAGGACCCAGAAGCCGGCGAGGTGCTCCTTCGACTCCAGGAAGGGGCCGTCGGTGAACACCGCCTCGCCATTCCGGTTGTCGATGACGGTGGCCGTGCTCGGCGAGGCGAGACCGCCGGCGAACACCCAGTGGCCGTCGGCCTCGAGCCGGTCGTTGAACGCGTCGATGGCGGCCATCTCGGCGTCCGACGCGGAGTCGGTCGTGTCGGCGATCACGGAAACGAGGTACTTCATCTCGGATCATCTCCTTTGGTTCGGGCTCGCCCCTCGTGGGCGCCCGCTCACCTGTACTACGAACGGCCCTGCGCCGATCGGACACCTCCCGCGGATCTTCGCACCAAGCCCCGGTGCCAACTTCGGCGCCGTGGTGACGGTGCGGCGCACGCCATAAACTCGGCGGGTGGCGACCTGTCCGAGTTGTGAGAAGGAACTGCCGGGCGAGTTTCCGTTTTGTCCGTTCTGCGGGGCGTCGCTGAGTGCGGAGCTTGCCGCTTCTGCACGGGAGGAGCGGAAGGTCGTGACGTGCCTGTTCTGTGATCTGGTGGGGTTCACGGCGAGTTCGGAGAGTGCGGATCCGGAGGATGTGGATCGGATGCTGTCTGCATATGCGGAGATGGCGCGGGTGCTGATCGAGAGTCACGGCGGGACGGTGGAGAAGTTCATCGGGGATGCGGTGGTCGGGGTGTTCGGTGCGCCGGTCGCACACGAGGACGATCCGGAACGGGCGGTTCGGGCTGGTCTTCGGATCGTCGAGGGGGCCGCGGAGCTCCGGTCGGTCGGCGGCGAGCCGTTGCGACTGAGGGTCGGGGTGAACACCGGCGAGGCGTTGGTGCGGTTGGGTGTGTCGGCGGGGTTGGGCGAGCGGTTGTTGGCGGGCGATGCGATCAACACGGCTTCCCGCCTGCAGTCGGTCGCGCCGGAGATGGGTGTCGCGGTGGGTCTCGCGACCTACGAGGCGACCGCGCCCGTGTTCGACTACGAAGAGTTGGAGCCGGCGCTCCTGAAGGGGAAGGCTGAGGCGGCCAGGGTGTTCCACGCGAAGAGCCCGCGTGCGCGGTTTGGGACGGATCTGACGCGGACGCATGATTCGCCGTTCGTGGGCAGGGAGATCGACCTGGCGCTCCTGAAAGGCCTCTTCGACAAGACCGTCGCGTCGGGGTCGGTTCAGCTGGTGACGGTTGTCGGCGAGCCGGGGATCGGGAAGAGCCGGATCGTCGCTGAGCTGCTCTCCTACATCGACGCGCGACCCGAGCTCGTGACCTGGCGCCAGGGCCGTTGCCTGCCCTACGGCGAGGGGATCACCTTCTGGGCGTTGGGCGAGATCGTGAAGGCCCATACCGGCATCCTGGAGAGCGATCCGCCCGAGGTCGCCTCAGAGAAGCTCGACCGGGTGCTGCCGCAGGGGCCGGAGCGGGAGTGGTTCCGGCAGCGCCTGCTGCCGCTCCTCGGCATCGAGGCGTCGTCGACGGCGGAGCGCGAGGAGTTGTTCACGGCCTGGCGCCGGTTTCTGGAGGGAGTTGCCGAGGAACGGCCGACCGTGCTCGTGTTCGAGGATCTGCACTGGGCGGATGCGCCGATGCTTGCTTTCCTGGAGCACCTCGCGGACGTTGCCGAAGGCGTTCCGCTTCTGCTCGTCGGCACCGCGAGGCCGGAGCTCTACGAGCGCCACTCCGACTTCGGTGTGCGTCTTCGCAACTCGACGCCGATCCATCTGGCGCCGCTCTCGCAGGAGGAGACGGCGCGGTTGGTCTCAGGCCTGCTCGGTGCGACGGTGTTGCCGGTCGAGTTGCAGCAGCCGATCCTCGAGCGCGCCGACGGCAACCCGTTGTATGCGGAGGAGTTCGTGCGGCTCCTGGCCGACCGCGACCTCGTCGTCAGGAAGGGTCAAAGCTGGGAGCTCAGGGAGGGGGCGGAAGTGCCCTTCCCCGACTCCGTGCAGGCGCTGATCGCCGCCCGCCTCGACACGTTGGAGCCGGACGCGAAGTCCTTGCTGGCGGACGCCGCGGTGATCGGCAAGGTCTTCTGGGCCGGAGCGCTCGCCGAGATGGGCGAACGCGACCCCGGCCAGGTGACGATCATGCTGCGAGAGCTCTCGCGCAAGGAGCTGGTGCGCCCGGCGCGGCAGTCCTTGATGCAGGGGGAGGCGGAGTACGTCTTCTGGCACATCCTCGCCCGCGATGTCGCCTACAGCCAGCTCCCCCGGGCGTCTCGGGCTGCCCGTCATGTCGCTGCCGCCAGATGGATCGAATCGAAGGCGCCGGCACGGGTCGAAGACCTCGCCGACGTTCTTGCCTACCACTACGCAACCGCCCTGGAACTAGGCCGCGCTGCAGGAGAGGTAGAGCAGGCGGCCGAACTGGAGGCACCCGCGCTGCGCTTCCTCGGCCTCGCCGGAGAACGAGCGCTCGGCCTGGACACGGGTGCGGCGCTTGCGAGTTTCACCCGCGCGCTGGCGCTCACTCCCGTGGGGCACCCCGAGCGGCCGGAGGTGCTCGCCCACTTCGGCGAGGCCGCCTTCGAATCGGGACGGATCGGCGAAGCGAAGGACGCGCTCGAGGAGGCGATCGCCGCTTTCCGGGCGGCCGGCGACGTTCGCGGGACAGCCCGTGCGACGTCCAGATTGGGCAACGTGCTCAGGCGTGCTGGGGATCCGCGAGCGTGGACCATGGCCGCCGAGGCGCTGGCCCTGCTCGAGCCGCTGCCACCCAGCATGGAGCTCGTCGCGATGCTGACCGAGATGTCGAGCGCGGAGACACTGCAGGGGCGACCCGAGGCGGGGCTCGGCTATGCCGAGGAGGCGTTCTCGCTGGCTGAGCAACTCGGTCAGGAGCCGCCCGCCCGTACGCTGGGCGTTCGGGGTCAGGCACGCGTGGACGCGGGCGACCCGGAAGGGATCGAGGACATGCACGACGCGGTCGACCTGGCGACCCGGGCCGGGCAAGGGGTGGTCGTCGCGGCTCTCAGCAACAACATCGGGGTGTTTCTCGGGGCGTTCGAAGGACCTGCGGCATCTGTGGAAGCGCTGAGGGCGACGGCCGCCTTCGCCGAGCCTCGAGGACTTGCCGCGTGGGTCGAGACCGCGACGACCGGCATGCTCGATCCGCTCTTCTCCGGCGGCCGGTTCGACGAGGCGCTCGAGCTCGCCGCCGGGCTCGCCGGGCGGCTCGGCGACGGAGATCTCTGGGACCTGGCTTGGGTTCGGGCGGTGGAGGTGGCGATCCTCGCCATGCGCGAGCAGCTGGGACCGGTGAGCCACCTGCTCGACTGGCTCGAGACCACGATCCGGGAGACGCGCTCCGCACAGCACATTCCCTTCGGGCTTGGCGCCGCCGCACTCGCACGCGCCTCCCTCGGGCGGGACGAGGAGGCCGCCGCGTTGATCGCCGAGATCGAGGCGTACCCCGGCGCCCGCGAGAACCAGTACTACTACGTCGTTCTTCCAGCGATTGTGCGGACCGGGCTCGCGCTCGGCAACAGGGAGCTCTCCGAGCGACTCGTCGCAGGCGTCGAGCCCCACACCCCTCAAGCCGAGCACGCCCTGGTCGCGGCGAACGCCGCGCTCTCCGAAGGCCGCGCCGAGTTGCAGGCCGCCGCCGACGCCTACCTGGATGCAGCCGAGCGTTGGCGACGGTTCGGGGCGCTTCCCGAGGAGGCCTACGCCCTGCTCGGTCAGGGTCGGTGCCTCGATGCCCTCGGCCGGCCGCACGAAGCCGTGCCCGCCCTGCAAGCAGCCCACGGCATCTTCGGGGCCCTGGGGGTGGCGTCCGCGCTCACCGAAACCGAGGCGCTGCTCCAGCGCGCCGGCAAGCTCAGCGCTTAGCCGCGGTAGAAAGCCTTAGATCGTCTTGAACTGCTCGAACGGCTGGCGGCAGCTCTCGCACCAGCGGATCGAGCGGCACGGCGTCGGACCGAAGATGTTCTCGAGGCGGGTCTCGGTCGAGCTGCAGTAGGGACAGCGGAACGCCCGCGACTGGAGCTGCACGAGCGTCGTCGGCCCGGCGCTTCGGGGCGCCGGCGGCGCGAATCCGGCAGCGCGCAGCTTCTCGCGGCCGGAGACCGAGATCCGGTCGGTCGACCACGAGCCGTCCATGATCACCGCGATCTCCGGCTCCGCGCCGAGTGACGCGACGCTCGCCTCCAGCGCGCGTGTCATTGCGTCCAGCGCCGGGCAGCCGAGGAACGTCGGCGTGAACTCGATACGAACGTGATCGCCGTCCACGGTGACGTCGCGGATCACGCCGAGATCGACGAGGGAGATGACCGGGATCTCGGGGTCGGGGATCTCGTCGAGTGCGGCCCACACCGCCTCGGCCGTCACCATTGCGCGCCGGGAATCGACCGCCGCACCTCGGTCATCGTGTCCCACAGCCTCGCGAGCTCCGGCAGGTGCGTTCCGCGCTCGACCGCTGCCACCGGTTCGAGGCCAACCCGCCGGCCGAGCTCGGGCCGAAGCTCCGGCTCGAGCACGCCCAGAGCGAGCGGCCACAGCTCCTCGACGGCGGAGCGAAACCGGGGCTCCTCGCGGAGGCGCCCCGCCCACAGCTCGGCGTGCAGGCGGTGGTAGGTCTCTTCATGGTCGATCTTCGTCGCCACGCCCGCGAGCTCGGCATCCTCGGACCGCATCAGGCTGTTGAGTCGGAGGCGGTCGGCCTCCTCGTAGAGGTAGCGCCGGGCGATCGTGTGGGCCCACTCGAGCAGATGCAGCTCGACGAGCGGCGCGCAGCGGTAGTCGTTGGGGTCGCGGTCGAACGCCAGCGCATCGGCGTCCGAGTCGAGCTCCCGCGCCGCGAGCTCGTACAGCGCACGGGCGTGCCCGATCTCGTTCTGCGCGATCGAAGAGAACGCAACGTCCTCCTCGAGCGTCGGTGCGATCCCGGTCCACTCCGAGTCCCGCCAGCCGAGGATCAGCTCGTCGTCAGCGATCGACAGAAGGAGCGAAGCCCGCGCGTTCACGTGCGATGCGCAACCTTTCCTTGATCGAGTAGCCGTCGACGCGGCGGTACTTGAGGTCGAACTCGTCGGCCCACTCGGTGATCGCGTGGATCGACTCCCGCGGGACGAGCCACAGCGCCTCCGACTCTCCCCGGCGGCCGTACTGCTCGCGTGCCCACGCGTCGGCGAAGGCGGCGTCCGGCGCCTCGACCGAGCCGGCGTGCTGGAACGGCTGCCCCTTCCGCTCCTGGCGAAAGACCTCGAACAGCATCAGCGGACCCGCTCCGGCGCCGGCAAAGCCGGCACCTGCGCTCTTTGTGAGCCTCCGTCAGGCCTACGGCTCATGCGGCCAGAGCGTCGCGCACCCACTGCTCCTGCTGCAGGAAGCGGGCGCGGAAGGCGAGCCGGTCCTGCGAGCGGGGACCGTGACCGGTGACGACCGACTTGAGCTCCGCCCAGTCGGGCTCGGAGTAGGTCCAGACGCCGTCGTCGCCGCGGCGCAGGTTCGGGTCGGGAACGGTGAGCCCGAGCTCGCGAATCTGCGGCACGTACCCCTCGAGGAACTGCTGCCGCGCCTCCTCGTTGCCCTGCGACTTGATCCGCCACACGAACATCGGATCCTCCTCGCGCGGGATCGGGTTGCCGTGGAACTGCATCAGCGGGCCCCACCACCGGTTCAGGGACTCCTGCACGAGCTCTCGCTGGGCGTCGGTGCCGGTCATCAGCGCGAGGATCACGTCGCGGCCGTGGAGGATGTGGAACGACTCCTCCCAGCAGATCTTCTTCATGATGCGCGCGTACGGCGCGTAGGAGCACTTGAGGAGCGCCTTCTGGGAGATGATCGCCGCCGCGTCGACGAGCCAGGCGATCACCCCGACATCGCCCCACGTCTCGGTCGGGTAGTGGAAGACGTTGTGGAACTTCGCCTTGCCCGAGAGCAGGTCGGCGAACATCGCGTCGCGCGGCTTGCCGAGGTCCTCGGCGACGCGGTAGATCAGCTGCGCGTGGCCGACCTCGTCCTGCACCTTGGCGGTCAACGCGAGCTTCCGCTGCAGCGTCGGCGCTTTCAGGATCCACTCCCGCTCCGGGAGCACGCCCATCAGCTCGCTGTTCGCGTGCATCTCGATGAACTTGATCAGCTTCTCCCGGTACTCGTCCGGCAGCCAGTCCGTCGCCTCGACCTGTCCGCCGTCCTGAACGTACGCGAGAAAGTCCTGCGTCCGAACGTCCACGCCCTGAGCCTCCCTACCGATCGTTAGGCTGGCCATCATAGATGTCGTCGAGGCGTGAGGAGCTCACCCGGACCGCGGCGCGGCTCTTCGCCGAGCGGGGGTACCCGGGCACGTCGCTCGCCGACCTGGCGGACGCCCTGGGCATGCAGAAGCCCTCGCTCTACCACCACATCGCCTCGAAGGAGGACCTCCTGTGGGAGGTGGCGTGGGAGGGCGCCGAGGCGTTTCACGCGGGCCTCGACGGGGTGCCGGCGGACGTCCGTGCGACCGAGCGCATCCGCCTCGCGCTGCGCGCACATCTCGCCGTCGTCGCAGGCCAGCTCGACATCGCCACCGTCTTCGTCCGCGAGTGGCGCTACCTCGAGGGCGAGCGGCGCGAGCGCTTCGTGGCCGAGCGCCACCGCTACGAGGAGCGCATCCGTGCGGTCTATCGCGAGGGCGTCGAGGGCAGCGAGCTGCGCACCGATCTCGACGTCGCCACGGCCGCGCTCCTCTTCCTGTCCGCGGCGAACTGGGCGTATACCTGGCTCCGACCCGGCTCGGATACCGACCAGCTCGCGGACCGGCTCTACGGCACGCTGCTGGACGGCATGCGCGGCTACGCAACGCCGGACTGAGCGAGCGGGAAGACCGCACGCGTCGTCCACTGCTCGTCGTCCTGCTCCTCGATCAGGCGCACCTCGTGCGCACGGCAGGCGATCGGCAGGCGGATGTCGACGTCCAGTGGCCCATCGCTGACGGTCAGATGCGGGATCACCTCGGCGTGAGCCCCTTCGTACGGCGGATAGCCCGGCCAGCGCTGCCAGATCGCAGCGGTCAGTTCGGCGAAGGGCGACGACGGCTCCGGGCGGAGCCACGTCCCGCCGTTCTCGAACCGCTCGACCCGGTCGAGTGCGAAGTCGAAGGCCGGGAAGCGCGCGAACAGATCTCGGAGCGCCGCCTCGTCCACGGCCTCGGACGGCGCAAACGGAAACAGAAGGGTGACGTGAGCGGGCACGCCGCGGGCCGCGGACCAGTCCCGGGCGAGCCGGATCGCGCCGACCGCCGGCTCGGCTTCGGGAACGGCGATCATCAGAGCGGTGCGGCGTGTCATGCTCGCAAGCGTGAAGCGCGCCCTCCTGATCGTCAATCCCTACTCGACGCACGTGACAGGCGCCCGGATCACCGAGGTCGAGAACGCGCTGCGCGAGCGGATCGACCTGCGGACCGAGTTCACGCAGCATCCCGGCCATGCCACCGAGCTCGCGGCCGCCGGAGCCGCGTCGGATGTCGATGCGATCCTCGTCTTCTCGGGCGACGGCACCTACAACGAGGCGCTGAACGGCGCGGACGGCGAGGTGCCGTTCGGGTTCCTGCCGGGCGGCGGCACGAGTGTCCTGCCGCGCGCGCTCGGCGTACCGCGCGATCCTGTCGAGGCTGCTCGAGCCGCGGGTGCAGCGATCGCCGAGTCGCGGCTGCGCCGGATCTCGCTCGGGTCGGTGAACGGCCGGCGTTTCTGCTTCTCGGCCGGAGTCGGCTTCGACGCCGAGGCAGTCCGGCGCCTCGACGCCCTCGGCCGCGCGCCCGGCGGCGCCCGCCCCGGCGACCTGGCGTTCATCCGCGCGATCACGAAGATGATCTACGAGCGGCGGGGCCGCTGGATGCCCGAGCTCGAGATCGAAGGCGCCGGGCGTGCGGCGTTCGTGCTGGTCGCGAACGGCGATCCGTATTCGTACGTCGGCTCGGTGCCCCTTCGGATCGCTCCTCATGCACGCTTCGAGGACGGCATCGACTTCGTCGCGCCGTCACGAGTGCGCGCGCGCGATGTGCCGGTCATCCTCTCGTGGATCTTGCGCGGGAACGGCTACGCCGACTGGGTGATGACCGGGCACGATCTCGATCGCATCGAGGTTCGGTGCGACCGGCCGCTGCCGGTCCAGGCCGACGGTGAGGATCTCGGCGATTTCGACACCGTCGTCTTCGAGGCACGACGCGATGCGGTTTCTGTGCTGGTGTAGCGCGGCGCTCATCCTTGCGTCGTGTGGCGGTGCGAAACACGAAACGGCGAGTGATCCCTTCGCCGACGACACGGCCGTGCCGGTCGCCGTCGCGGACAACGGTCTGTACGCCTCGAGTCCATGGGCGACCATCCGCGCTGTCTCGTTCGCCGGCGTCGACGGCTCGCGCGTCGACGCGTACCTCGTCGCGCCGCACGCCGCGGGCCGTCATCCGGGCGTGCTGTTCCTGCATGGATCGGGTGGAGACCGCCGCGACCTGATCCTCGAGGCGGCGCTGCTCGCCAGGCGCGGCGCCGTGACGATGACCATCTCCCAGCCGAACGACGTCACGACCTATCGCCCGCTCGTCGTGAACGCACGACGCGCGCTCGACGCGCTGGCCGCGCGGAGCGACGTGGATCCGGCCCGGCTCGGAGTGGTCGGCTTCTCGCTCGGCGCGCAGACCGCGGCCATCCTGGTGGGTGACGATCACCGGCCGAAGACGGCCGGGATCATCGGCGGCCGCGGGACGGCGGTCGCGCTCTACTGGATCCGGCGCAGCCGTGCCGCGCTGTTCTTCCAGGCGGGAACGCGCGATCCCGTGGTGCCGCATGCGCAGCTCCTGGCGCTCGAGCGGGCCGCGCCCGGCCGGCCCCGGGTGCGCTGGTACGACGCCGGGCACGTCGTGAATGCGCAGATCCGGCGGGACCAGGTCGCCTGGCAGGCCGCCGAGCTGGGCCTCAGGTAGCTTCCGGCTCGCATGGCCTCCATCGACGCCCTGCGGCGCACCACGAGCCTGGCGGAGAGCGAGCTCCTCGAGCTGTATCGCCGCATGGTGCTGCTGCGCACCTTCGACGAGCGAGCGGTCGTCTACCAGCGCCAGGGCCGCATCGGCACCTACGCGATCTCCTGGAACCACGAGGCGATCCAGGCCGGCGCGTCCTTTGCGCTCGGCGACGACGACTGGATCTTTCCGTCGTACCGGGAGGCGGCGATCGGGCTCGTGCGCGGCATGCCCGCGGAGACGATCCTGCAGTGGTGGCGCGGCCACCCGTCCGGCTGGTGGAGCCCGGCCGACTGGAACGTGGCGTCGATCTGCGTCCCCATCGCCACCCACGTCCCCCATGCCGCCGGGCTCGCGTGGGGGAAGAAGCTGCGCGGTGAGCCGGTCGTCGCGATGGCGTTCTTCGGCGACGGTGCGACGAGTGAGGGCGCGTTCCACGAGGGAGTGAACTTCGCCGCGGTGATGAACGCGCCGGCGGTGTTCGTCTGCAACAACAACCAGTGGGCGATCTCGACACCGATCGAGGCGCAGACGCGCGCCGAGACGCTCGCCGACAAGGCGGTCGGCTACGGGATCCCGGGTGTGCGCGTCGACGGGCTCGACGTCCTCGCCGTCTACGAAGCGGCCCGCGAGGCCGTCGAGCGCGCTCGCGCGGGCAGTGGGCCGACGCTGATCGAGGCTGTCCACTACCGAGCGGCGCCGCACGGCACCGCAGACGATCCGCGCGCGTACATCGACCTGGCCCGCGTCGAGGAGGAGCGCGCGAACGAGTGCGTCGGCAGGTACGAGCGGTTCCTGCGCGACGCGGGGCTCCTGAACGAACAGCTCGTCGCATCGCTGCGCCAGGACGCCGAGGACCTGATGCGCGCCGGGATCACGGCGGCCGAGGCGGAACCGCCGCCCGAGCCCGACCTCTTGTTCAGGCACGCCTATGTCGATCCGCCGCCGAACCTTCGTCATGGCTGATCTGACCCTCGTCGAGGCGGTCAACGACGCGCTCCACACGGAGCTCGCCCGCGATCCCGACGTGCTGGTGCTCGGCGAGGACGTCGGCCGTGCCGGTGGCGTGTTCCGCGCGACGGCGGGGCTGCGCGACCGGTTCGGCGCCGACCGCTGTGTCGACACGCCGCTCGCCGAGGCCGGGATGCTCGGCACGGCGGTCGGTCTCTGCATGGCCGGTTGGCGCCCCGTCGTCGAGATGCAGTACGACGCGTTCTCCTACCCGTGCCTCGACCAGCTGATCACGCACGTCGGGCGCTACCACTGGCGCACGGGCGGCCGGATGCAGTTCCCGATCACGATCCGGATGCCCTACGGCGGCGGGGTCCGCGCGCCCGAGCTGCACGACGACTCACCGGAGACGTACTACGTGCACACGCCGGGCATCAAGGTCGCGATCCCGTCGACTCCGGCCGATGCGAAGGGGCTGCTCGCCGCAGCGATCCGCGATCCCGATCCGGTCGTGGTGTTCGAGCCGAAGTTCGTCTACCGCACGGCGCGCGGCGAGGTGCCGGAGGGCGAGCACGTGGTGCCGCTCGGGCAGGCGCGGATCGCGCGCGAGGGAACCGACGTGACGCTGCTCGCCTACGGCGCGATGGTGCCGGTGTGCGAGCAAACGGCCGCGGAGCTCGCGGGCGAGGCATCGTGCGAGGTGGTCGACATCCGGTCGCTGCGTCCGCTCGACGAGCAGACGATTCTCGGGTCGGTCGCCAAGACCGGCCGCGTCGTGATCGTGCACGAAGCGCCGCGCACGGTCGGCTTCGGTGCCGAGCTCGCGGCGGTCATCGCCGAGAAGGCCATCTTCGACCTGCAGGGCCCGGTGCTGCGCGTGACGGGATTCGACGTTCCGTATCCCTACTGGACGATCGAGGACTCCTACGTTCCCTCCGCCGCACGCGTCGCCGCCGCCGTGCGCAAGCTCCTCTGACCCGGCTCAGGCTCTGGCTCGAGCGCGACCGGCGCGGCGCCGGCTACCACCTGCGCGACGCGGCCACGGGTGAACCGGTGTCGTGGGAGGATCCGCGCATCCGCGTCGTGCCGGTTGCCGGGGTCTCGTTCCGCCCCGCGGCGGTCGCCGACGAGTCGTTCGATCCGGGCCGGCGCCTCGCGCTCGTGCCGGAGCCCGCGAACGAGCACGATCCGAACGCCGTCGCCGTCTGGAACGAGGAGCGCACGCTCCAGGCGGGGTACGTGCCGCGTGACCTCACCGCCGAGCTGGACGGGACCGAACAGGTTGTGTCCCTGTGGCGCGCCGGCGAGGGGCTGCGGATCCTGGTCGTGCCCGCTGACGCCTGGATCGGGCGGCCGCGCAGGTAGCCTCCGACGCCGTGCCGTACGAGTTCAAGCTGCCGGATCTCGGCGAGGGCCTGACCGAGGGCGAGGTGGCCCGCTGGCTGGTGGCGGAAGGCGACGAGGTCGCGGAGGACCAGCCGCTCGTCGAGATCCAGACCGACAAGACGACCGTCGAGATCCCGTCTCCGGCGGCCGGCCAGGTGACGAGCATCCGCGTCGCCGAGGGCGACGTCGTCCCGGTCGGGACGGTCCTGGTCGTGATCGGAGGGGACACCGCCGAACCAGCCGTCGCCCCTTCGGACATGACCCGGGGTCAGACCCCAGACGTGTCTGAGCGGGACGCGTCCGCTCCGGCAGTGGCCGGGCGCGTGCAGGCGACGCCGCTCGTGCGGCGGGTGGCTCTCGAGCTCGGCGTGCCCCTCGAATCGGTGACGGCGACCGGGCCCGGCGGGCGGATCACCGAGGACGACGTGCGCGCGGCGGCGCGGCCGTCCGAGGGCCGCCGCGAGCCGGTCCGGGGCGTGCGGCGGCAGATCGTCGAGCACCTGACGCGCGCGCACAGGGAAGTGCCCGCGGTCACCTACGTCGAGGAGTGCGACTTCTCGAACGTCGACCTCGGCCGGCTCCTCCCGACGGTGCTGCGGGCGACCGCGCTCTCGCTGGTCGAGTTCCCCGAGCTCAACGCCCGCCTCGAGGGAGACGAGATCGTCTACCTCGACCGCTATGACCTCGGCGTCGCCGTGCAGACCGACCGGGGCCTCGTCGTGCCCGTCGTGCGGGGGTGCGAGGAGCGCAGCATCGACGACCTGCGTGCGGACGTCGACGGGCTCGCGGAACGTGCGCGTGCGGGCAAGCTCGACGCGGCGGAGCTGAGAGGTTCGACGTTCACCGTGACGAGCGCCGGCAAGCTCGCTGGGCTCTTCGTGACGCCGCTCATCAACCATCCCGAGGTCGGCATCCTCGGCGTCCATCGCATCGGCCCGCGCCCGGTCGTGCGCGACGGCGAGGTCGTCGTGCGGGCGATGGGGAACATCAGCGTCACCTTCGACCACCGTGTCGTCGACGGTGCCCGGGCGGCACAGTTCACGCTCGCTGTGATCGCTCGGCTGGAGGCGTAGAGGCCGCGGGACGTACACTCGAGGTCGTGGGGGCCTGGTACACGATCGGGATCTTCGTCGGCCTCGGCACCGCGCTCGGCGTCGCCGCGACTGCCCTCGCCGGACGGGCGCTGATCGGCGTCGCCGCCGCCGCGGTAGTGGGCGTCGCGCTCGGCCTCGTCTTCTCCGGCTGGGAGCAAGCGGCCGGCGCCGTCGTGGGCGCGGTCTGCGGCGCATTCGGCTCGGCGCCTCTCGTCGCCGGCGCGCTGCGCCGCGGGGGAACGCGCGGCGGGACGTCGATCCTGCTCACGCTGGCGGCTCTGGTCGGGGCAGGCCTCGCGTTCATTCCCGTGGTCGGCTACCTCGAGGCAATCGCAGTGCCGATCCTCGGCGCACGCGTGCGGCGCCGCTCGCCCGAGACGCACGCCGGACTGCGCACCCTCGCGCGGGACTGAGGGCGGTGCCGAAACCCGTCGTCCTGGTCGTGATCGACGGCCTCACGCCGTCGATGTTCGAGAGCGCCGCCGCCCCCGCACTGCGCTTTCTCGCGGAGCACGGTGAGTATCGCCGCGCGGCCTCGACCTTTCCGTCGCTCACGCCGGTGTGCCTCTCCTCGATCGCGACGGGCGCGCATCCCGACGTGCACCACATCCCGCACCTCGTCTGGTGGAACCGCGAGGAGCAGCGGATCGTCGAGTACGGGTCGTCCTTCGGAGCAGTCTGGGCCGCCGGCCTCGCGCGTTCGCTGCGCGACACGATCATCGACCTGAACCTGCGCCACCTCTCGAAGGACGCCGAGACGATCTACGAGGCGCTCGAGGACACCGGCCTGACCACCGCGGCGATCAACATCACCTGCTACCGCGGCCGCACCCGTCATCTGCCGACGATTCCCGGCGTGCCCGCCGTCTACGGCCCCAAGCGGTTCTTCTGGTACTCGCTCTACGAGAGCGACCGGACCGGGTCGCCGATCGCGGTCCGCAACCGCGCGCTCGGCTCGATCGACGCCTATGCCGCATCGGTGGGGCGGTGGCTCGTCACACGCGACGGCTTCGACCTGCTCGTCTACTACCTGCCGGACTACGACTATGCGTCGCACGCGGCCGGCCCCGACAGCGCGCACGAGGCGCTGGCCCGCAGCGACGCTGCGGTCGCCGTCCTCATGGATGCTGCGGGCGGCCCGGATGCGTTCCTCGAGCGCTACGCCGTCGTCGTGTGCTCCGACCACGGGCAGTCGAGGGTCGAGGACGTCGCGGCCCTCGATGCCGGTGGTGATCTCGTGACGGCGTCGAACCGGGCCGCCATGGTCTACACGTCCGACGCGCGGTCGGTGGCGGAGCGGCTCGACGCGCAGCCGTCCGCGGGAATCGTGCTCTTTCGCGAGGATGG
Source organism: uncultured Thermoleophilia bacterium (assembly GCA_963828655.1). Lineage (GTDB taxonomy): Bacteria > Actinomycetota > Thermoleophilia > Gaiellales > Gaiellaceae > PALSA-600. Next base: position 380,479 of record CAWHFK010000008.1, read on the forward strand.
GCGCATGGTCGTTCGCAAGGACGGCGACGAGGACGAGTCGCTGCTCGACGACCTGCCCGACGGAAGGGCTCGTGCCGCCGCCGCCCTCGCGAATCCCAACGCCGGCGAGGTGATCGTCTCGGCCGCGTCCGGCTGGGAGTTCGTCGATCTCGCGGGGCGCCACCATGCCGGCGGCGGCAGCCACGGGTCGCTGGAGTCGGCCGATTCGGAGGTCCCGATGCTGACCGTCGGCCTCGGCCCCCCGCCGGCCTCGATCACGGGCATCAAGGAGCTCGTCGCCGCGCACTTCGGCGTGCCGGTCCGCCGTGCCGTCTGACTGGGTCGACCGCCAGCTCCGCGCACGCGGCATCAGCGACCCGCGCGTCCTCGACGCGATGCGCTCGGTGCCGCGCGAGTCGTTCGTGCCTGCCGAGGCGAGCAGGCGCGCCTACGACGACGCTGCGCTCGCGCTCGGCCACGGCCAGACGATCTCGCAGCCGTACGTCGTCGCGCTGATCTGCCAGGCACTCTCGCTGAGAGGCGACGAGCTCGTCCTCGACGTCGGCACCGGCTCCGGCTACCAGGCCGCGGTCCTCGACGAGCTCGCCGGCCGGGTCGTCTCCGTGGAGCGGATCCCCGAGCTCGCCGACGTGGCCCGCGGCAACCTCGCGGCGACCGGCCACGGCGCGGTGGAGGTGCTGCTCGGCGACGGTTCGCTCGGCGTGCCGCCGCAGGCTCCGTTCGACGCGATCGCCGTGGCCGCCGCGGCAGCCGAACTGCCACAGCCGCTGCTCGACCAGCTTGCACCCGGCGGACGGCTCGTCCTGCCGCTCGGCCGGCAGCTCATGCGGGTCACGGACGAGGACGGCGGGTGGAGCCTGGAGCCCCTCGCACCGGTGCGGTTCGTGCCGCTCATCACCGGCTCCGCACCTTGACCGACGCGGCCGCAGGCGAGGCACTGAGCGCGGCGGCGTCCGCTAGCCTCGCGGCAGTGTCCGTCTCCTCGCGCACGAGTGCCGCGCTCCGGCGGCGGGCAAACTGGGTCCAGCTCGCGCAGTTCGGCGCCGTCGGCGTCACCGGCTACGTCATCAACCTGCTGGTGTTCACCGCGCTGCTCGGCTGGGGCGCGCACATCGCAGCCGCGATCTCGTTCATCGTCGCGGCCGCCAGCAACTACTGGTGGAACCGGCACTGGACCTTCGCGCACCAGCAGGGCAACTTCGGCGCTCAGGGAGCCCGCTTCTTCGTCGTCTCCGTGCTCGCGTTCGCCGTGAACCAGCTCTGGCTCGTCCTCTTCATCGACGTCCTCGACTGGCGGAAGGTGCTCTCCCAGGCGATCGCGATCATTCTCGTCACGCCGCTCAACTTCCTGGGCAACAAGCTCTGGTCCTTCCGCAAATGAGGCTCGCCGCGGTCCTCGCGCTCGCGCTCGCGCTCGTGCCGGCGGCGCACGCGGGGACGACCACGACGATCTCGACGCCGGAGATCCCGGCCTCCCAGCCGGCGCGGTCGACGGACGGGGAGGTGATCCAGAACTTCCTCGCCTACCCGAAGGTCGCCCACTGGTTGACGCGGTATCCGCCGAACCCGGTCACGCAGGCGACGTACGCGCAGGGCGTCTGGACGGTGAACGTCTGGTCGGGCAAAGCCGGTGAGATCGCGACCGGCAAGGTCGACGACGCCACGGCCTCGGTCACCGAGGCCTGGACCGGCCCGCAGGTCGCGTGGAAGATGGCGCGCGGCTACAAGGGCGCGTTCGGCGGGACGAAGATCAACAGCCCCTGGGTGTGGCTGTCGTTCTGCGGGCTGTTCCTGCTCGGGCTCGTCGACTGGCGGCGGCCGCTGTCGGTCCGGAACGTCGACCTTCTCGTCCTGCTGTCGTTCACGGTCTCGCTCTGGTTCTTCAACCGCGGCAACGTCTTCGCGGCGATGCCCCTCGTGTATCCACCGCTCGTCTGGCTGCTCGTGCGCTGTGTCTGGATCGCGCGCTCGGACCGCCCGTCGCGCGGGGCCGCCGTGTGGCCGGTCTGGGCGCTCGCCGCGGCGACGGTCTTCGTCGCCGGGTTCCGCGTCGGCCTCAACGTGCGCGCGTCGAACGTGATCGACGTCGGCTACTCGGGCGTCATCGGCGCCGATCGCATCGCGCACGGGCAGAGCCCCTACGGGCACTTCCCGGTCGAGGACGACCGGCCCAAGTGCGGGCCTGCAGATGCCGACGGCGAGGTGCGCGACCGGATCCAGACGAACGGCCGCTGCGAGAACGCGAACCCGCTCGGCGACACCTACGGGCCGGTGTCGTACCTCGCCTACCTGCCCGGCTACGCGATCTTCGGCTGGAGCGGCCAGTGGGACTCCCTGCCCGCCGTGCACTTCACCTCGATCCTCTTCGACCTGCTGGCCATCCTCGGCCTGGCGCTCGTCGGCCGCCGCTTCGGTGGGCCTCGACTCGCGGCCACGCTGGCGTTCGCGTGGGTCGCGTGGCCGTTCACGCAGTACGCGTCGAGCTCGAACACCAATGACGCGATCGCTCCGGCGCTGCTCATCTGGGGCTTCCTCGCGCTCACGAGCCCGGTCGCACGCGGTGCCGCAGTCGCAGTCTCGGGCTGGACGAAGTTCGCGTCGCTGCTCCTGCTGCCCCTCTGGCTCGGCTACCCGGAGGCGCGCCGCGGACGTGCGCTCGCGGTCCTCGGGTTCGTGGTGACGACGGTGCTCGTCTTCTTCGTTCTCTTCCTCGAGCCGTCGCCTTGGCACGCAGCGCGCGTCTTCTACGACCGCACCGTCGGCTTCCAGATCGGCCGCGACTCGCCGTTCTCGCTCTGGGACTGGGGCCAGTACCACGCCAAGGGGCTGCCGGACCTGCATCTCGTGCAGCGCGTGCTCCAGGTGCTCCTCGTCGTCGGGTCACTCTCCCTCGCGTTCGTGCCGAGGTGGCGCTCCCCGCTGCGCATGGCAGCTCTGACGGGCGCCGTGCTCGTCGGCTTCGAGCTCGTCCTGACGCACTGGTTCTACCTCTATCTGCCGTGGTTCTTCCCGTTCGTCGCACTCGCGCTGGTCGCACCGCTGCCGGGAGGTGCGCAGGAAAGGGAACGTGCCGAGGACGAGGATGAGCACGAGGACGAGGCCGTTGACGCGCCGGCTCCTGCCCTCGGCTGAGGCGCTCGCCGCCGGCGGCCTGTTCCTCGCCTGCTGGGGGCTCGTGCACCGGTGGTTCTGGGCGAACGGCCAGCTCGTCGACTGGCCGACGTACCGCACCTACGGCGATGCGATCCTGCATCACGGCCGCGTGCCGTACCGCGACTTCGCGGTCGAGTATCCGCCGGGCGCCCTGCCGCCGTTCATCGCGGCGGCGCCGTTCGGCGACTACGCCGGCGCCTTCGCGTGGCTGATGGCGGCCTGCGGCGTTGCGCTCGTGTTCGTGGTCGCCCGCATCAAGCCCGCGGCCGCGTTCTTCGTCGCGCTCGCGCCCGTGCTCGCAGGCGCGCTGATCCTCAGCCGCTTCGACCTGTGGCCCGCGCTGCTCGCGACGGCCGCGCTCGCTGCGCTGCTCGCCGAGCGTCACCGGCTCGGGTGGGGACTGCTCGGCGCCGCAGTGGCGGCGAAGCTCTGGCCACTCGTGCTCGTGCCGCTGGCGCTCGTCTGGTCGATCCGGCGCGGGCGCGGCTGGGCGGCGGTGGTCGGCGTGGTGGTGCTCGCCCTCGCATTCCTGCCCTTCGTCGTCGTCGCCCCGCACGGCGTGTGGACGAGCCTGCGCGGCCAGGCGTCGCGTCCACTGCAGGTCGAGAGCCTCGGCGCCGCGCTCTTCATGTCCTTCGGCCACCCGACCGTCATCTCCTCGCACGGCTCGCAGAACGTCGCCGGGCACGGCGGAGTCGCCGCGGTCTTCGGGGTTGCCCAAGTCGTCGTGCTCGTCGCGCTGTGGGTCGCCTTCGCCCGTGGTCCGGCGACCACCGAGCGGTTCCTTCGCTTCTCCGCCGCTGCGGTGTGCGCGTTCATCGCGTTCGGCAAGGTCCTGTCGCCGCAGTTCCTGCTGTGGCTCATCCCGATCGTGCCGCTCGTCCGCGGCCGGCGCGGCCTCGCTGCGACGGGCCTCCTGATGGTCGCGCTCATCCTCACGCAGGTGTGGTTCCCGCAGCGGTACTGGGACTACGCGGACTCGTACCACCTCGCAGGCGTCGTCCTCGTGCGCGACCTCGTGCTCGTCGTTCTCCTGGTGGTGCTCGTCTTTCCGCTGACGGCCGTGCGCCGCCGGGCCGAGCCCTCCTAGTCGACGTCCACGCGCACCGCCGTGCACGACGTCGCGCGTCCCTCGGTCGTGCAGGTGACGAGAACGCCTTCGATGCGAACGTCGCCGGTCGCGGGCTCGAGGCGGGTCGGCATGCCGGTGACGAATCGCTTGAGCGCGTTGTGCTCGTCGCTTCCGATCACCGAGTCGTGCGGCCCCGTCATGCCGGCATCAGTGATCGCGGCCGTCCCGCCGGCGAGCACCCGCGCGTCATTCGTCTGGACGTGAGTATGTGTGCCGAGCACGGCCGTGACCCGTCCGTCGAGGTAGCGCGCGAGCGCGACCTTCTCGCTCGTCGCCTCTGCGTGGAAGTCGACGATCACCACCGGCGTGGCGCGCCTGGCCTCGGCGACGAGGCGGTCGGCGGCGAGGAACGGGTTCTCGAAAGGCTGGAGCGAGAAGATGCCGAGGAGGTTGATGACCGCGACGTCATCGTGCACCGCGAGGCCGACACCGGGCGTCTGCGGCGACAGGTTCGCCGGGCGCAGCACGCGGTCGGTCCCGGAGAGGTAGGGAGCGAAGCCCGCCTGGCCCCAGACCCAGTTGCCGAGCGTGACGACGTCCGCCCCGCTCGCGAGGAGCTTGTCGGCGAGCTTCGCCGTGATCCCGCGGCCGGCGGCGGCGTTCTCGCCGTTGACGATGCAGAAGTCCGCTGCGAGCTCCTGCCGAAGCGAGGGCAGCCGCGATTCGATCGCCCGCCGGCCGGGCGCGCCGAACACGTCGGCGACGAACAGGATGTTCAAGGCGCGACCTTTCTAGCCCACGGAGAGCGTCGCCGAGGGATGAACCTCGAGCACGACGTGGTTCCCCGAATCATTCGTGTACCGGGCGAGTGCCTGGCGCTCGGCATGCGTGAAGTCGACGACGGAGCCGAGCTTCGAGCCGGCCGCCGTGACCGACGAGCCGACCACGAGCGACGGGTCGACCCTGACGTGCGAGACGGAGACGACGAGCGACGGTGCGCCCGTCGGTTGGATGTCGATCCGCGACCCGTAGACGCGGTCGTTCAGCACGACGTCGTCGATGGCGACGATCGTCCCGTCGACGGGCGCGTAGACGTCGGTGCCGGCGGGTGCCCCGATGTCGACCGACGACGAGCCCGGGCCGAGGCCGCCGGGCAGCTGGTACCACCGCGGCCGGCCCGACGAGCCGCCGACGACCGAGTGCAGCACGCGCTTCAGGAGCCCCTCGTTCGCCTGCGTGCCGACCGGCGCGAGCGCGAGCGCTCCTTCGCTGCCGCCCTGGAACCCGATCGCCGTCACGCGCGACTGGCTCACCGGGAGCTGGAGGTGGAGCACGCCGAGGCGGGCGACGATCTCCGGCAGCGGCGGGCCGGCCGGCAGGAGCCGGGCGGCGCTCGCCGGAGGCGCGGCGGCCGGGGCAGGCGTGCCGGAGCCGCCGAAGGCCGACAGGAGGAGCGTGACGGTGCCCACCACGAGCACTGCGATCAGCACGGCGAGGCGGCGGCGGCGGCGCTCGCGGTCGAGGTTGCGGCTTCGTGTCCTGCGGGCACGCCGCTGGGGCGCCGGAGGCGACATCGAGGGCACGGTAGCGCACGGTTCGAGCGCTTTCAACGCGAGGGAACCGTCCAGGGGGAACGACCAGTCCCAGTCGGGAGGGCGAAGTGCGACCACCCTCGCGGTAGCATCGGCCCTGTGAGCACGGACGGGCGCACCCCGCGCATCGAGGTTCCGCGCTGGATTCAGCTCGTTGGCCTGCCCATTCTCCTGGTGCTGGCCTGGGTGATCGCGACCGCGGCGGGTCACGTCGTGTTCCTGTTCCTGGTCGCGGCGCTGGTCGCGCTGCTGCTCGATCCGATCGTGCGCGGGCTCCAGCGCGGCCGCCTGCCGCGCGGCCTCTCGGTTGCCCTCGTGTACCTGACGTTCTTCGCGGCGGTGGTGTTGGTCATCGTGGCGGTGGCGACCGCGGTCGTGGGACAGACGAAGACCGCAGCCGACAGGTTCAACGGCTACTTCACGAATCGTCACGGCGTCGCCGGACAGACGTCCGCCGACCGGGACGTCGACCGCCTCCAGCACTGGCTGAACACCCATCGCCTGCAGTCGGTGCACGTGGAGAAGCGCGGGCACAAGCTCGTGCGCCAGATCCAGCAGCGGGACGTGGGCAAGTACACCCACAAGATCGTCACGTTCGTCGAGGGCGCGGCGATCTCGATCGGCAAGACCCTGTTCTCCCTCGTCCTGTTGATCGTCGTGTCGGTCTACATGCTGCTCGACATGGAACGGTTCGGCCGCGCGATCGACCGGCGCTACCCGCCCCGACCGGGCGAGGACACGCTGCTGCGCAGCATGGAGCACGCGCTTGCGTCCTATGTCCGCGGGCAGCTGCTCCTCTCGCTGATCATCGGCGCGAGTGCGGGGTTCGGTCTCTGGGTGCTCGCGGCGCTCGGTCTCCTGCCGCACGCGCAGCAGTACGCGCTGCTCTTCGGCGTCGTGGTGGCGATCACCGAGGTCATTCCGTATCTCGGCCCGTGGCTCGGTGCGATCCCACCCCTCGTCTATGCGCTCGTCGTGCATCCGATCTCGGCGGTGTGGGTGGCGCTGCTCTTCCTCGGGATCCATCAGATCGAGGGGCACGTCGTCGTGCCGAACGTGATGGGCAACGCGCTGCGGCTCCATCCGCTGCTCGTGATCTTCGGTCTCGCGGCCGGCGCCGAGGTCTACGGCCTCGTGGGGGCCCTGATCTCCCTGCCCTTCCTCGCGGTGTGCCGCGCGATCTGGGAGTTCTTCGCTGATCGCATCAAGCTCGAGCCGTGGTCGGGGGCGGACGTCCCGGTGGAGGTCGAGCTGGCCAAGACGCGTACCCTGCGACCGTGAGCGCCTTCCCGATCACGCGCCTGCGCCGCCTGCGCAGGACGGGACAGCTGCGAGACCTCGTGCGGGAGACGTCCCTGACGGTCGACGATCTGGTGATGCCGCTCTTCGTCGCGCCGGACGCGCTGCCGAACGCGCGGCTTCCTGGGCTTGCGCGTCACACCGTCGAGTCGGTCGTGCGCGAATGCGACGAGCTCGTCGCTCTCGGTCTCAAGTCGGTGATCCTGTTCGGCCTGCCCGAGGAGAAGGACGACGAGGGCTCCGGGGCCTGGATCGAGGACGGGGTCGTGCAGCAGGCACTCCGCGCGCTGCGGCCGCGGTTCCCGGAGCTCGTGCTGCTCTCCGATGTCTGCCTGTGCGAGTACACGAGCCACGGCCACTGCGGGGTGATCGGCTCCGACGGTGAGGTCGACAACGACGCGTCGCTCGAGCTGATCGCGCGGACCGCCGTCTCGCACGTCGAGGCCGGCGCCGACGTCGTCTGTCCGAGCGACATGATGGACGGCCGTGTCGCGGCGATTCGCGAGCTTCTGCCACAGACGCCGATCGTCGCCTACTCCGCGAAGTACGCGTCGGCGTTCTACGGCCCGTTCCGCGACGTGGCGGACTCTGCGCCCGCGTTCGGCGACCGCCGCGGTTACCAGATGGACCCCGGCAACGTGCGCGAGGCGCTGCGTGAGTGCGAACAGGACATCGCCGAGGGCGCGGACATGCTGATGGTCAAGCCGGCGCTGCCGTATCTGGATGTCGTGCGGGCAGTGCGCGATCGCTTCGACCTGCCGCTCGCCGCGTACAACGTGTCGGGGGAATACGCGATGGTCAAGGCCGCAGCGGCAGCCGGCGACCTGGACGAGCGGGCAGCCGCGATCGAATCGCTCACGTCGATCCGGCGGGCGGGCGCGGACCTCGTGCTCACGTACTGGGCCAAAGAGTTCGCGCAGTGGGCGCAGGACTGATCAGCTCCCCGCTCTGGCACCGGGCGAAGAAGGTGATCCCGGGGGGCGTGAACTCGCCCGTGCGCGCGATGCGCGGCGTCGGGCTCGAGGAGCCGTTCTTCGTCGAGCGGGGCGACGGGGCGTTCATCGAGACGGCGGACGGCCGCACGCTGCTCGACTGGGTCCAGTCGTGGGGGCCGCTGATCTTCGGCCACGCGGATGCCGAGACCGTGGAGGCCGTCCGGGCGGCGGCACTCGACGGCACGAGCTTCGGCGCTCCGACCGAGCGTGAGGTCGAGCTGGCAACGGAGATCGCCGACGCCGTTCCCTCCGTCGAACGGGTGCGCCTCGTCTCCTCCGGAACCGAGGCGGCGATGTCGGCCGTGCGTCTCGCGCGCGGCTTCACGCGCCGCGACCGGGTGATCAAGTTCGCGGGCTGCTACCACGGCCACGCCGACCAGTTCCTCGCGAGCGCCGGATCTGGCCTGGCGACGCTCGGGCTTCCGGCCTCGCCCGGTGTGCCGAGCGGTGTCACCGCGGACACGATCGTCTGTGAGTACAACGACGTCGACGGCGCTGCCGCCGCGGTCGAGCGCTTCGGCGAGGGTCTCGCGGCGATCATCGTCGAGCCGGTCGCGGGGAACATGGGGTGCGTTCCGCCGGCCGACGGCTTCCTCGAGGCGCTCCGCCTGCTCTGCGACGCGAGCGGCGCCCTGCTCGTCTTCGACGAGGTGATCACCGGCTTCCGGGTGGCGCGCGGCGGCGCACAGGAGCGTTTCGGGGTCGTCCCCGACCTGACCGTGCTGGGGAAGATCGTCGGCGGCGGGCTCCCGCTCGCCGCCTTCGGCGGCCGGAGCGAGGTGATGGACCTGCTCGCGCCGGGCGGCGCCGTCTACCAGGCCGGCACGCTGAGCGGCAACCCGCTCGCGACCGCCGCCGGCCTCACGGTGCTGCGGCGGCTGCGCGACCCGGAGGTCTACGACGAGCTCGAGCGCCGCTCCGTGCGCCTCGCGGCGGGCCTCGCCCCGTTCGGCCGCGTGCAAGGAGTGGGCGCCATGCTCACGCTGTTCGCGGGCCGCACCGACCCGGTCGAGCGGTTCGAAGACCTCGACACCGGCCTCTACGGCGAGCTGTTCCGCAGCCTGCTCGACCGCGGCGTCTACGTGGCCCCGAGCCAGTACGAGTGTCTCTTCCCGTCGCTGGCCCACGGGGACGACGAGGTCGACCGGACGATCATGGCCATCTCTGACTTCTTCGAAGGCAGAGATGGCTAGTGGAGGTCTTCGCTGAGATCGCGGACGCAGCGCAGAGCGAGAGCCGCGTTTGGGGGGCTGCGCTTCTCCCTAGCCACGAGCGCCAGCTCGTGGCCGTGTTCTCGCCGCTCGCTCCGGAGCACCTGGCGGTCGGGCTCGAGACGGTGTACGAGGCCTACCTCGTGCACTACGGGCGGCCCCGCCTGTTCGCGGCGTCGGACGCCGACGAAGCGGTCCTGCTCGGCGACTACCTCTACGCGCACGGTCTCGTCAGGGTTGCGGACGCGGGCGGCGTCCCGGCAGTCGCCGTGCTCGCAGACCTGATCGCGCGGTGCGCCGCCCTCCGCGCGGACGGCGCAGAGGGCGACGGAGAGGCGTGGGTCGACGCGGCGCGCGCCCTGGGCGGCTCGCCGTCGGAGGACGACGTCGCGAGCGCGCTCGCCCTGCACTTCGCTAGAGTCGCCGCATGATCTTCGATGCCGCGAGTGAAGGCACTCACGTCATTCTCGGGATGCTCATCGTCGGCCTGATCTTCCTCGCCGTGATCGCGCTCGGCGAGTTGACGCACTGGGCCGGCCACCGCCGGGCGGAGCGTCGCCGCTCCCGCCCGACGACGTACTAGCCGATCGCCTCGACGAGCTCGTGCCGGACACGCTCGAGCTCGCGCGTGTGCTCGTCCAGCTCGGCGCGGGTCGCCCCACGCCGAGCCAGCACCTCTCGCACGAGCACGAGGCCGCGCGCGTGCAGCAGCAGCTCGTCGATGCGACGGTCGAGCACGGTTGCGTCCTTCGTCGTCATGCCGCCTCCTCCCACGCCGGCAGCGCATCCGGAGCCCGCTCGGCGACCTCGCCCGTATGCGGGCGCATGGTCGGCGTCAGAGCGACCCCGACGAGCGCGAGCAGCATCAGGACACCGAACGCGACGCGGTAGCCGTGCGTGGTCGCCGCTGCGGCCGACAGGGTTGCACTCGGGTGGCTCGCGTAGGTGGTCGCAACCGTCGTGATCGCGGCGAGGCCGATCGCCCCGCCGATCTGGCGGCTCGTATTGACGAGACCCGACGCGATCCCGGCGTTGACGGGCTGGACCCCCTCGAGCGCCGCGATCGTCACGGCGACGAACGAGACGGCCATTCCGATGCCGACGAGGATGAACGACGGCAGCAGGTCGACCGTGTAGCTGCCGTGCACCGGGAGCCGGACCAGGAGAGCCTGGGATGCGGCCATCGAGAGCAGCCCGGCTGCGAGCACCCGGCGGGCGCCGAACAGGGTGACGAGCCGCTGCGCGACGTTCGACATCACGGCGACGGTCACTGCGATCGACGCGAACGCGACCCCGCTCTCGGCGGCCGAGTAGTGCAGCACCTGCTGCAGGTACAGCGTCAGCAGGAAGAACTGCGAGAACGCGATCGCCGCGATGATGCACGTGATCAGGTTGGCGACTCCGAGGGTGTTCCCGCGGAACGCGTGGAACGGGAGCAGCGGCGATGTTGCGGATCGCTCGATCGCGACGAACGCGGCGGCGAGCGTGCCCGATGCGACGAGGAGCGTCACCGTCGTCGGTGTTCCCCAGCCCTCCTGTGTCGCCCGGGTGAGTGCGTAGACGAGGAGCATCAGCGATGCGGTGATCGTGGTGGCGCCTGCAACGTCGAAGTGCCGCGTCGCAAGCTGTCCCCGCGCCTCGGCGATGAAGCGCGGAACGAGCACGATCAGCGCAAGCCCGACAGGAACGTTGATGTAGAAGATCCACGGCCAGCTCAGGTACGACGTCAGGACGCCGCCGAGCAGCACACCGACAGCCGCGCCGCTCCCGGACGCGGCGCCCCAGATCCCCAGGGCAAGGTTGCGCTCGCGGCCTTCCCGGTACGCCGTCATGAGCAGCGAGAGACCGGCCGGCGCGAAGAGCGCGCCTCCGGCGCCCTGCAGCGCCCGGAACACGACCAGCGAGGCCGCCGACCACGCCAGGCCGCTGAGCGCGGAGCCGATCGTGAACACGGCGATGCCGGTCAGGAACACGCGCCGGCGGCCGAGCACGTCGGCGAGCCGCCCGCCGAGCAGCAGGAAGCCGCCGAAGGTGATCGCGTACGCCGTGATCACCCACTGGAGGCTCGCCTGCGAAAAGTGGAGGTTGGACTTGATCGACGCCAGCGCAACGTTCACGATCGACATGTCGAGGACGACCATGAACTGCGCGGCGACGATCAGGGCGAGGGCCGCCCACCGGGCCCTGGAGAGGTGCGGAGCAATGGAGGAACTGATCATCTATCTCCCTTCAAGATCGTGGAGAAAGACAACGATAACACAACACCACGCTTTGGCGAGCTACACTTCTCTCAGATGAGCGCACCGCTCACCCATCCCGTCGTGAAGCTCGGCGTGGGGCCGCCACGCGAGCTCGTCGGCCACACCTCCTTCCTGCTGAAGAGGCTCGGCTGGGCGATCAAGGACCGCGCCGCCGAGGCCTACGAGGCCGTCGGGGCGAGCCCCTACCACTACTCGGTGCTCGCGCTCCTCGACGAGGGGACCTGCAGCGCCCAGGCCACGATCGCCGACGCGCTCGGCTATGACCGCAGCTGGTTCGTCGGCCTGCTCGACGAGCTCGAGGAGGCCGGTCTCGTCGAGCGCAAGCGCGACCCGGTCGACCGCCGCCGGCACCTCGTCAGCCTGAAGCCGGCCGGCAAGAAGCGGCTGGCTCAGCTGCGCGCGATCTCGCAGCGCGTCGAGGACGAGTTCTTCGCACCGCTCGACGCGCAGGAGCGCGAGCGCCTGCATGCCCTCCTGCTCGAGCTCGCAGCGCACCACGACCCGCGCTACGCGGCGACCGCAGGCGACCGTTAGCCGTCTAGACTCGGCGCGTGGTCAAGGACCTGCGCGATTGGATCGCCCTCCTCGAGCGTGAGGAGGAGCTGATCCGCGTCTCGGCCGAGGTCGATCCGCGCCTCGAGGTGACGGAGATCGTCGACCGGACGGTGCGGGCCGGCGGCCCCGCCCTGCTCTTCGAGCACCCGAAGGGCGGCTCGATCCCGCTGCTCATCAACCAGTTCGGCACCGAGCGGCGAATGTGCCTCGCGTTCGGCGTCGACTCGCTCGACGACGTCGCCGCCAGGCTGTCGGAGATTCTCGAGCTGCAGCCGCCTGAGGGCCTCGCCGCCAAGGTGCGGGGGCTGAAGACGCTGAAGTCGATCGCCGACTCGCGTCCGAAGGTCGTCAAGCGGGGTGCCTGCCAGGAGGTCGTCCTCCAGGGCGACGACGTGGACCTCGGCCGGCTGCCCGTGCAGACGTGCTGGCCGGGGGACGCGGGGCCTTTCATCACCCTGCCGGCCGTGATCACGCTCGATCCGCGCACCGGGCAGCGAAACGTCGGGATGTACCGCATGCAGGTCCTCGGCCCGCGCTCGACTGCGATGCACTGGCAGATCCACAAGGACGGCCGCGCCGACTACCTCTTCACCGAGGGCCGGATGGAGGTGGCGGTCGCACTCGGGCTCGATCCGATCACCGCCTACTCTGCGAGCGCCCCGCTCCCGAAGCACATCGACGAGCTGATGGTCGCAGGCTTCCTGCGCGGTGAGCCCGTGGAGCTCGTGAAGGGCGTGACGGTCGACCTCGAGGTCCCGGCCGACGCCGAGATCGTGCTCGAGGGCTACATCGACAAGGGCGACCTCGCGACCGAAGGCCCGTTCGGCGACCACACCGGCTACTACACCCCGGCCGAGCAGTTCCCGGTCTTCAACGTCACCGCGATCACGATGCGGCGGGACGCGATCTATCCGTCGATCGTCGTCGGCAAGCCTCCGCAGGAGGACGCGTGGCTCGGGAAGGCGACCGAGCGGATCTTCCTGCCCGCCGTGAGGATGACCGTGCCCGAGATCGTCGACTACGACCTGCCGGTCGCGGGCGCCTTCCACAACCTCGTGATCGTGTCGATCAAGAAGGCGTTCCCGGGCCATGCCCGGAAGGTGATGCACGCGATCTGGGGCCTCGGGATGCTCAGCCTCACGAAAGGCATCGTGGTCGTCGACGAGCATGTCGACGTCCACGACTACGCCCAGGTGATGTTCTACGTCGGCGCCAACGTCGATCCCAAGCGCGATGTGGTGATCACGGAGGGGCCGCTCGACCACCTCGATCACGCGCCGACGCTCCAGTTCATCGGCGGCAAGCTCGGCATCGACGCCACGGCGAAGGGGCCGCTCGAGGGCACCCGGGAGTGGCCGCCGGAGATCGAGATGTCGGCCGAGGTCCAGGCCCTCGTCGACCGGCGGTGGGACGAGTATGGGATAGGTAGGGTTCTCCCGGCGTCGAACGGGGAAATCCGTCAGAGTTCGCGCCGCCTGTTACGACGTTGACCAGCCGTGACCCAGACCGCTTGAATCTCACCTAGCCCCTTTGCAGCCGCACGACGAACACCCGCATGTCCCGGGCCCGAGTCTCTGGCCCGTCGGCTTCGCCGTCGGCGTCGTCGTCCTGCTCGTCGGGCTGATCGTCTCGTGGTGGGTGGCCGGGCTCGGCGCGTTGATCGCCCTGGCTTTCGGCTTCCTCTGGGTGCGCGACCTGACCGTCGGCACGGACCTCGCGCAGGCGCCCGAGGTGGCTCCCGAGGGCCCCGCGGCGGAACCGGCGGAGACGGCGGCAGCGGCCGCACCGGGAGCGCCCCCCGAAGCGCCGGCCGAGCGCTTTCCGCGTTCGCGGTTCCTCGAGGCCTCGACGATCGGGCTGGGCGCGGTGATCGGCGGCCTCGTGACGGTGCCCGTGCTCGGCTTCATGGTCGGGCCGCCGTTCCTCAAGCAGGGGCAGAAGGACCACGACATCGGCCCGCTGCGCGACTTCCCCGAAGGGAAGTACGTGATCGCGACCTGGATGTCCGATCCGAGCCAGGGTGAGGTCTCGCGCCGCACGGCGTTCGTCCGGTACAACGGCCTGCTCGGCAAGCTGCCGAGCTTCACGATCATCTCGAACCACTGCGCCCATCTCGGCTGCCCCGTGCAGCCGAACGGCCCGCTCGACAACAAGAACACGAAGCAGCTCGCGGATGTGACGCTGATCCCGACCGTCTCGATCGCCGGCTTCGGGTGCCCGTGCCACGGCGGCCAGTACGACACCGAGGGCAATCGCACGGCCGGGCCGCCGGTGCGCGCGCTCGATCGCTACTCGTTCTCGATCCGCAACGGCCGGCTCTTCGTCGGCAAGCCGTTCTCCGTCTCACACGTCGACGGGACCGGCGCCAACGCCCAGATCCACAAGTGGACGCTCTCGTTCCCGGGCGAGCACGTGAACGGTCTCGAGTCCTGGCTCTATCCCATTCAGCCGCCGCACTGATGGCAGCCGTCAAGCCCACGCGCGGACAGCAGATCCAGGGAACGATCCTGTACCCGCTCGACTGGCTCGAAGAGCGGTCGGGCCTGGTCGGCGGCGTCAAGTACTTCCTCTTCCGCAAGGTCCCCGGCGACACCAACTGGTGGCAGACGCTCGGGGCTGCGACGCTGACCGCGTTCATCGTGCAGGCGCTGACCGGCGTGATCCTCGCGATGTACTACAAGCCGGATCCGAACGAGGCCTACAGCTCGATCCAGCACATCACGAACGACATCTTCGCCGGCTGGCTCGTCCGCGGGATGCACCGCTGGGGCGCCTCGGTGTTCATCATCCTCATGTTCCTGCACATGGGGCGGGTGTTCCTGTTCGGCGCCTACAAGTATCCACGCGAACTGAACTGGATCATCGGTGTGCTGCTCCTGACGATGGGGCTCGCCGAGGGCTTCACCGGCTATCTGCTCCCCTGGGACCAGACGGCGTACTGGGCGACGGTCGTCGGCATCAACATCAACGGCACGGCGCCGTTCCTCGGGCCGTTCATCGCGCAGTTCCTCCAGGGCGGCACCTACATCAATGCCGACACCCTGTCGCGGTTCTACGCGATTCACATGCTGGTGGTCCCCGGCGCGATCATCGCGCTGATCGGGCTGCATCTGTATCTCGTCGTGCGCCTCGGCGTCACGTCGCCGCCGTGGTCGAAAGAGGCGGCCGGCAAGGGCCCGATGACGAACGGCCAGGTCACGCCCGCGGCCCGCCGCGGCCTGACCCGCTTCGGGACCAGGGGGCGGAAGTAGTGGCGAGCGACCGGATCACCGAACGGCGGCGCGTCTACCAGCAGTACAAGGCCGACGTCAAGGAACGCGGGAAGCCGTTCTTCCCGTACGCGATGTTCCACGACACGATCATGTCGCTGGTCGTCGTCGTGGTGATCATCGGCCTGGCCGTCGTCTGGAAGTACTCGACGCCCGGCAACCACACGGGAAGCGGCGCCGGCTGGCTCGGGAAGCTGCTCGATGCTCCCGCCGATCCGGGCACGATCAATTTCGTCCCGCGGCCCGACTGGTACTTCTACTTCCTCTTCTACCTGCTGCGGATCTTCAAGTGGCCGCCGACGGTGATCCTCGGCACGATCGGCATCCCGACGATCTGCCTCGTGCTGCTGCTCGCGATGCCGTTCATCGACGTCCGGGCCGAGCGCCGGCTGTCCCGCCGGCCGGTCGCGATCATCGCGGCGATCCTGGTCGTCCTCTCGATGGGCGTCCTGACGTACAAGGGCGCGACGGCGAAGGAGGCGCTCGGCACGGAGCTGATCGCGAAGATCCCGTCGTGGGCGAAGACCCAGGGCTTCGAGAACAACCCGAAGGCGCTCGCAGGGGCCAAGCTGTTCGCGGTCTCCGGCTGCCTGAACTGCCACACCTACCTCGGTGTCGGCGGCTCCTTCCCCGGCGCGCCGAACCTCAGCGCCGAGGGCGCGAAGAACAAGGGCATCGCCTTCCAGATCGCGCATCTCAAGTGCCCGGCCTGCGTCAACCCGGGCTCACCGATGCCGTCGTTCCAGGGGCTCGGCGAGCAGAACCTGACGGCGCTCGCCAACTTCCTGCAGGCCTCCAAGGGCCCGCAGAAGTAGCCGCGACGTACTCTTAACCGCATGCGCGTGTTCCTCGGTGTCACCGGTGCCTCCGGCGCGCCCTATGCGCGGCGGCTGTTGCAGTCGCTCGCCGCGGCGGACTGCGAGGTCGGCGTCTCGGTGTCGAGCGCGGCGATCGAGGTCCTGGCCACCGAGCTGTACGGCGACGCGCGCCTGTCGCGCGACGAGACGCTCGCCCGCTTCACGGAAGGCGCCGGCGAGGCGGTCACGGTCTTCGAACCGAACGACTGGAAGGCGCCCTATGCGTCCGGGTCGGCGAAGGTCGACGCGTACGTGATCTGTCCGTGCTCGATGGGCACACTCGGAACGATCGCCTCGGGCGCGATGCAGAACCTGATCCACCGCGCGGCGTCGGTGGCGCTCAAGGAGGAGCGGAAGCTCGTCCTGTGCCCGCGTGAGACGCCGCTCTCGGCGATCCACCTGGAGAACATGCTCACGCTGCGGCGGGCGGGCGCGACGATCCTGTTCCTGGCGCCGGGCTTCTATCACGGGGCCGAGAGCGTCGACGACCTCGTCGATTTCGTCGTCGGCCGGGCGCTCGACCAACTCGGCCTCGACAACGCGCTCGTCCCGCGCTGGGGGCAGGGGTCATGACCATGGCACCCGACGCCGTCCGCTCGATGTTCGACCGGATCGCACCGGTCTACGACGTGATGAACCGCGTCATGACCGCCGGGCTCGACATCCGCTGGCGGCGGCTCGCGGCGGAGGCCGCTGTCCGCCGCGGCGACCGCGTTCTCGACGCCGCCTGCGGGACGGGGGACCTGGCGCTGGCCGACCTGAAGGCCGGCGCGGGCAAGGTCACCGGCCTCGACTTCTCGGCGGCGATGCTGGCGCGCGCGCGCCGGAAGAGCGCGCCGCGCCCCGATGCGCTCGAGTGGGTGCAGGGCGACATGCTCGCGCTGCCGTTCGCCGACGGCACGTTCGACGCGGCGACCGTGGGGTTCGGTGTGAGGAACGTCGCCGATCTCGAGCTCGGCCTGCGCGAGCTTCGCCGCGTGCTGCGCCCCGGCGGGCAGCTGGCGATTCTCGAGATCACGCAGCCGCGTGGGGCGCTGCGCCCGTTCTTCTCGCTGTGGTTCGACCGCGTCGTCCCGGCGCTCGGGAAGGTGCTGCCCGGAGGGGCCGCTTACTCCTATCTGCCGGCCTCGGTGAAGCGGTTCCCGGATGCCGAGTCGCTGGCGCGCATGCTGCGCGAGTGCGGCTTCGGCGACGTGCGCTTCCGCCTGCTCGCCGGTTCGATCGTCGCTCTGCACACGGGGACATCGGAGTGAGCCAACAGCTCGCGCAGGTGCACGCGACGCCCGGCGTCGCGGCGTACATGGCAGAGGTCGAAGCGGGCCTCGCGCGGGCGGTCGCCCTCCGGCCGGGCCTCGCGCAGGCGGTCGCGGGCGAGGCGCTGTCGGCCGGCGGCAAGCGGCTGCGGCCGCTGCTCTGCTTCCTCACCGCCGACGGCGAGCCGTCGGTTGCCGCCGGAGTGGCAGTCGAGATGGTGCACATGGCGACGCTCGTGCACGACGACCTGGTCGACGGCGCGAGGCTGCGCCGCGGCCTGCCGGCCGCCTGGTCGGTCTACGGCGCGGGAGCGGCCAAGGCAGCGGGTGACTACCTCTACGCCTGTGCTTTCGCGGTGCTCGCCGAGACCGGCGACGCGCGGGCGGTCGAGACCCTCGCCGATGCCGCGCTGTGCCTCGCGCGCGGAGAGGCGATGCAGAAGCTGCAGGTGCACGAGCCCGAGACGCCGATCGAGGCGTACCTCGAGCGCTGCGCGCTGAAGACGGGAAAGCTGATCGAGGCGGCGTGCCTGCTCGGGTCGGGAGGGAATCCGGCCCTCGGCGCCTACGGCGCCGCACTCGGGATCGCGTTCCAGGTCGCCGATGACATCCTCGACTGTGCCGGGCAGACGCAGGAGACCGGGAAGATCCCGGGGACCGACCTGCGCGAGGGCACGCCGACGATGCCGCTCATCTATGCGGCAGAACAGGACGAGATCGTCCGCGCAGCGCTCGCGGGCGGCCCGCTCGACGGCGCACTCGTCCGCGTCGCTGCGACCGATGCGCTCGACCGCTCGCGCAGGGCGGCGCTCGACTACGCTGCCGACGCGAGGTCGTCCCTCGGCTCGCATGCTCATCGGGAGGAACTGGAAGCGTTGACGTACGCCGTGGTGGACCGCGCAGGATGAGCCCGGACGGGGACCTGATCAAGCTCGGGCGCATCGGCTACGTGAACATGGCGCCGGTCTTCTTCCGCCTCGATGCCGCGGTGGAGGAGATCGTGGGCGTGCCGACCGACCTGAACCGGCGCCTGGTCAGCGGCGACCTCGATGTCGCGCCGATCTCGTCGATCGAGTACGCACGCAACGCCGAGACGCTGCGGCTCCTGCCGCGTCTGTGCGTCTCGAGCGAAGGTGCCGTGGAGTCGATCCAGTTGATCTCGAAGACGCCGCTCCAGCGGATCCGCACCGTTGCCGTGACGCCCGAGTCGGCCACATCGGTCGTGCTCACGAAGGTGCTGTTCCCGGACGCGGAGCAGGTGCCACTCGGCGAAGACGCCGAGGCGACGCTGCTGATCGGCGATGCCGCGTTGAAGTCGGCGTTCGAGGATCCGACGCCGCACCACGACCTCGGGCGGCTGTGGCTCGAGCGCACCGGGCTGCCGATGGTGTTCGCCGTGTGGGCGGCCCCTGTCCCGACCCACCCCGGCCTCGTCGAGCTCGAGGATGCGCTGGTCGAGTCGGTGCGGG
This sequence comes from uncultured Thermoleophilia bacterium, assembly GCA_963828655.1. GTDB lineage: Bacteria > Actinomycetota > Thermoleophilia > Gaiellales > Gaiellaceae > PALSA-600. Next base: position 399,465 of record CAWHFK010000008.1, read on the forward strand.
CGGCCCGTGCCGAGCCCGAGCTGCTCGCCTACGAGTCCGCCGAGCGCTACGGCTACCCGGCGGGCTTCCTCGCCCGGTACTTCGAGAAGCTCCGCTATCGCTTCGGGCCGCGCGAACGCGCAGGCCTCTACACGTTCCTGGAAATGGCACGCGATGTCGGCGAGCTCGCGGAGGTGCCCGAGCTGCGGTTCGTCGCGGCGACCGGCGCAGTCGTGTAGCACGCCCGAGCGGGAACAAGTCAGGTACCAGGTACCGATTCTTCGAACCGCCTGCTCCGGCTGGAATCATGTGGCCGTGCCTGCGTCCGTTGAGATCGAGATCCGGCGTCTCGAGGGACATGAGTTGCGTGAGCAACTCGACGCTCTCGCTGCCGTGCTCGCCGACTGTGTCGCAGGCGGGGCGTCGGTCAGCTACCTCGAGCCGTTCTCGGAGTTGGACGCCCGGGCCGTGTTCGACGGCTGGGCGGCCGAGGTGGAGCAGGGCCGCCGGATCATCCTCGCTGCGTTCGACGACGAGACCGTCGTCGGCACGGTGCAGGTGATCCTCGCGCTGCCGCCGAACCAGCCGCATCGTGGAGAGATCGCCAAGCTGCTCGTCCACCGCTCCGCCCGGCGACGCGGCGTTGCGGAGAGGCTGATGCAGCACGCCGAGCTCGAAGCCCGGGCCGAGGGCAAGACGCTCCTCGTGCTGGACACCGTCACGGGCGACGCCGCGGAGCGTCTCTACGCGCGACTCGGGTGGACGACGGTCGGCGTGATCCCGGGCTACGCGCTGTATCCGGACGGACGCCCCTGCGACACGACCGTCTTCTTCAAAGCGCTGTAACGGGATCGCCGACGCGAATCACGCCGCCGACGACGATGTCGGCGTTGATGCCCGCCCGATGGACGAGCTCCTTGCTGATCCCCCGCCTCGTCATCGCCTCGAGGTGCGTGCACGGTTCGCACAGCTCGACGCCGAAGCATTCGACCTCGCCGACGCGGAACCGCTTCCCGACGAGCTCGTTCAGCTCGACCCCGCGAACGGTCAACTGCCTCCGCGTCTCGCCCGGCGCGAGGCCGACGTCATCGACGTTCTCGCCCGAGACGAGGGTCAGCGCCTGGCCGGGGCGGGCGCCCTCCTCGTGGAAGTGCCGGTCGCCCTCGAGCCCCTGGCCGGCGACTGCCCGCACCTCGTCGACCGCCCAGAGCTCGGCAACGCCCTCGGCGCCCAGATGAATCGCCTCGACCGTCATGGCCTACGCGACGCGGCCGAAGCGCTCGGCCGAGCGCGCCCGGCGGCGGGCGGCCTCGACCTCGCGGTCCTTCGGCGGGGCGGCCGTGACCAGGTCGGCGAGCAGATGCTCCGTGATGTGCGCGATCTCGTGCACGGCCCGTTCGAAGGCCGCTTCGTTCGCCTTCGACGGCTTGTTCATCCCGCTCACCTTGCGCACGTACTGGAGCGCCGCGCTGCTGATCTCGTCCGAGGTCGCGGCCGGCTGGAAGTTGTGAAGAACGCGAATGTTGCGGCACATGCACGGCATTCTACGGGCCGGGCGCCGGGATAGGCTCGGCCCGTGCGCAAAGCGCAATTGAGCGGGTGGCTCGTCGTGGCGCTCGGTGCCGCCGGTGCCGCCGTGGCGCTGGGATCGTCGTCGGCTGCGGCGGCGGGCTCCTGCGCGCCGCCCCGCGCGGCGCCGCTGTACGTCGACTCGATCGAGCGCGCCGTCGCCTCCGGCCCCGACCTCTGGGGCAGCCGGCTGCTCGCATCGCGCTCCGGGCCGACGCTCGCGGCGGCGGAGCGCTTCCTCGCGCCGCTGCTCCTGGCGACCCAGCGCGGGCAGCGCCCCCTGACACCGTCCGGCTTCTACTACGTCCCGCTCTCGTTCGGCTTCAGCTCCTACGGGCCTGCCGTCTTCGCGCTCCACGTCGCCGACGGCAGCGAGATCATCACGAGGCACGTGGGCGGCCCGAGTCTCACGTTCTACGTGGGCAACGGCCGCGAACGCTACGGCTCGTGCACCGCGCGTCTCCATCCGGCCCGGCTCGCCGAGGGCTACCTGCCGATCGTCCAGACCTCCTACGTGGACGCGAACGGCGTCAGCTACCGGCAGGAGTCGTTCGCCGGCAGGGCCTACGGCGCACGGTCGGTCGTCAGCTTCGTGAAGCTCGACGTCGACGCAACGGCGGCCCGCTCGGGAGCGACCGTTCGCCTCGTGCCGTGGAAGCTGCTCGCACATTCGGCGGCGGACCGGCTGGCGTACCGGGGCGGAACGCGGTTGATCGTCAGCGACGGCGCCGAGTTCGTCGACGGCGTCGTCCGGTACCGCATCCCGCGTGGAGGCGTCGCGACCATCTACGCCGAGTGGCTCAACGGCCCGTCCGAGGCGAAGACGCTCCGTGCCGACGCTCCGACCTACGACGCTGCGCGGTCGACGGTCGTCAACTACTGGACGACCCGCCTCACGTCCGGCATGCAGTTCGACGTGCCCGAGCCGGCCGTCGGCAACGCGGCGCTCGGCGTGCTCGAGCAGGTGCTGGCGTTCGGCTGGCGCTACAGCGTCGGCAATCCCTACGAGGAGCTCTCCTTCGCCGAGGCACTCGACTCGGCCGAGGTCGCAGCGGAATACGGCTTCCCGAACGTCGCGAAGGCAATCCTGCAGGTCTCGCTCGAACGGCTCAGGAACAAGCCCAAGCGCTTCACCGCGTTCCGGGCCGGCCACCTGCTCTCGACCGCCGCGCTCTACTACCGCCTGACCCGCGACCGGTCGTTCATCCAGAGCGAGACGCCCGAGCTCGCCCGGCTCGTCAGCCAGATCCAGGCCCGCCAGGTCGAGAGCGGCCCCGCACGCGGCCGGCTGCGACCCGAGCAGCTCTCGTCCGACATCCCGTACGACGTCGACAGCGTCAACGGCACGGTCGCGGCCTGGCAGGGACTGCTCGCGATCGACCGTGTGTGGGGCGTCACCGGGCATCGCGCCGCCGCCGCGCGCGCGCGGCGCCTCGGGCTCAGCATCGGAACGGCCCTGCGCTCGGGCCTCCGCAAGGCGAGCCGGCGCCTGTCCGACGGCTCCCTCTTCGTGCCCGACGCGCTCAATGCGCCGAACGCCGGCCCCTACGACAAGCTGACCACGGTCCGCGAAGGCTCGTACTGGAATCTCGTCATGCCGTACGCACTGGCATCGGGGTTCTTCCCGCCGCACTCGCGCGCGGCGCACGGCCTCGTTCACTACGTGCTGGCGCACGGCTCACGCCTGCTCGGCGTGCCGCGGGCGGACGCCCACATCATCTACTCGAACCGGCCGTACGGGTCGGGCCTCGGAGCGGTGTACGAGCTCAGCATGTCGCGCTTCATGGCCGACAACGACCACCCGGACCAGCTCGTCCTCAGCCTCTACGGCATGCTCGCGATCGGGATGACGCCCGGCACCTATGTCTCCGGTGAGGCGATCTCGGTCGTGCCCGTGAACGGTGCCTACTACCGGTCGATGTACATGCCGCCGAACTCGGGGGCGAATGCGTCGTTCCTCGACACATTTCGTCAGCTGCTCGTGCACGAGCGACGGGGGTCGAGCGGCGCGCCGGCCGGTCTCGATCTCGCGTTCTCGACGCCCAGGGCGTGGCTCGCCGACGGCAAGACAGTCGGCGTGCAGGACGCGCCGACCAGCTTCGGCCCGGTCTCGTTCTCGATCGCCCGCACCGGCTCGCGCATCGCCGTCCAGCTCGACGCTCCGCCGAAGGCACGGGTCCGTCTTCGACTTCGGCTGCCGGCCGGCGAACGGGTCCGGAGCGTGTCGCACGGCGTGCTGCACGCGGCGTCCGGGACGATCGATCTGGGCTCACGCGGGGGAACGCTTGCGCTGAGCGCGACCGTCACGCACTGAGCGCGGCGGGGCGCTCGGCCCGGCGGTACTCCACCGTGTAGCCGAGCGACCGGGGAACGGCCAGCAGGCCGTCCAGGTCGAGCTCGATCGTCGCGCCCGCCTTCTGCGTGACCTCGTCCTCGATCGGCAGGTCGAAGTCGTCTGCGCCGTAGTCGAGTGCGCGGAATGCATCGGCGTTCTGGGTGAGGACCGAGGTGCGGAAATGCTTGACGTTGTCGAGAAAGATCCGCGACAGCGCCATGTGCCGCCAGTACTCCTGCGGGGAGATCTCCCGGCCCCCGAACGCGGTGCCGTACGGCTTGTAGGTCCAGCAGAGGAACGAGAACAGCCCGTCGTAGCCGTCGCTCAGGCAGGCGTCCTGGAAGTCGCGCGTGCGCTGCAGGTGCTCGAGGCGCTCGTCGAGCGATTCGTCGAAGCCGATCACCATCGTCGCCGTCGTCTTCATGCCGCTCTCGACGATCGCGCGCTGCGCCTCGAAGTACTCCCGCACTGTGTACTTGAACTTGGCGTGGCGCTTGCGGAAGTCCTCGGTGAGGATCTCGCTGCCGCCGCCCGTCACCCAGTGCACGCCGGCGTCGCGCAGCCGCCCCGCTGCTTCTGCATGAGTGAGCCCGGCATGGTCGGCGAGGTAGACGAACTCGGCGATCGTCAGCGCGTAGAACTCGACGCGGTCGCCGTAGCGCTCGCGGACCGCCCCGAACAGGTCGCAGTAGTAGTCGAGCGGCAGCTTCGGGTTGAAACCGCCGTTGAAGCCGACCAGGTCGCCGCCGACGTCGAGCAGTTCGTCGATCTTCGAGAAGACGTCGTCGCGTGAGAGCACGTAGCCGCCCGCCTGGTTCGGCAGCACGTAGAACGCGCAGTAGTCGCACTGCGCGACGCACACGTTGGTGTAGTTGATGATCCGCATCACCATGTACGTCGCGCGGTCGGGCTGGTGGAACTGCGCGCGCACCTCCTGTGCGCGCTGCATCAGCTCCTCGTCCGACGCCTCGTTCCAGAGCGTCCGCGCATCGTCGACGGTGAGCCTTGTCATGCGGGGACGGCCTCCTCGACGGTGACCTCCTCGGGCGCCAGCGTGTCCATGAACGAGCTGACCGAGAAGACCGCGTTGCCCGCGCCCGCGACGCCGTAGCCCGGCGGAGGCTTCAGGCCGTGCTGCTCGAGCGATCCGCGGTAGGCCTCGAGCAGGCGGATGTGGTACTCGAGCGGGGCGCCGTCGGGGTTCCCGCGGCCGAGCGGCGTGGACGGCTCGGGGCACCAGGTCGTGAAGCGCGGCGTGATGCCCCGGCTCATGAAGTAGTCGAGGCCCTCGGTCGTCGACGCGATGGCGGCGTCGACCGTCTCGAAGCCGTACGGCCTCGCCATCTCGACGCCGGCGACGAAGTTCGGGATCACGTAGCGCGGCCCGAAGACCTCGGCGGCGTCGAAGATGCGGCGGTGCCACTCCTCCCGGCCGACGTAGCGCTCCTTGCCCGGTGAGATCAGCTCGAACAGGCGCTTGTCCCAGACCTCGTAGTTCGGGTGGTAGATCGTGATCCCGTAGTCCTTGTACCGCTGCACGTCCGCCTTCGGCAGAGCCTGCGCGACGACCTTGCCGATCCAGCGGTTGGGGAAGCGCTCCTCGATCGCCTGCGCGTAGCGTCCGTAGAAGTCGGCCTCGGCGAGGCCGTCGACCGTGCTCGTCACCGAGCCGCCGGTCAGGGTGTAGGCCTTCGAGGCCTGCGCCGTGTCGTAGCGGTCGATCAGCGCGAGCGCCTCGAGCACGTCCTCGACCGGCTTCACTCCCGTGTACGGACGGCCTTCCTTCTTGTGCTGGCGCCAGTTGTGGTTGATGTCGCAGAACTGGCACTCCTCCTTCGCCCCGAAGTACTGGCAGAGGCGCAGCACCGTCAGATAGATCAGGTAGCCCCACTGGATCGTCGGCGCCGTCTCCATCACGGTCTTGCCGTTCGCGAGCTCGTGGCGGTAGTACTCCGGCATCGGCGGCAGGCCGACGTCGGCGATCCCGCGGCCGTCCAGCGTCAGCAGCAGCAGCCCCGCCTCGTCGCGCGTGACCCGGTAGGGGGAATCGGGGTTGACCCGCACCGAGACGATCGTGCGGCGCAGAGCGTACGGGCCGCCGGTCAGCGCGATCTCCTCCGGCGGGCGGCGCTTCGCCGCCTCGCCGAGCTGCGTCAGCGGCTTCTGGTCGAACGAGAAGATGAAGTACGACTTCGGCTTCACCTCGCCGTCGAGGTTGTCCGTCAGCGCGGCCTCCGCGAACGCGATGCCGGTGCGCAGCAGGTCCTCCTTGAGCACCGCCTCGGGCGGGATGTGCGGGAACCGCGCCATCAGGCCCTCCACCAGCTCGGTGCGCGCGCTCACACCGGCAACCTAGCGGAGGGCGCCCTGCCGGGCGCCCTCCGCTCGCTGGGCGTCAGTGGTGGTTCTTCGGGCCGCTGATGTCGGTCAGCGTGTTCACACCGCTCACGAGCGAGCAGCGGATCTGCGCCACGTCGTTCTGCTTGAACTTCGAGTTCACGGCGGCGGACTTGTCCGACGGGATCGTGCAGGTCAGGCCTGCGACCGTGATCGACGTCGCCGAGAGCGCGGAGATCGTGCCGTGGGCCTCGCTCTTCTCCGGGGTGGGACGCGAGGACTTGCACGAGCTGCGTCCCACTTCGACCGCCGAGCCGCCGGCGGTCCCGCCGCCGAGCTTGCCGCCGGTGAAGCCGGACGCGGCCGAGAACGTCGCCGACAGGTTTGCCACGAGGCCGGTGGACGGCCCGTGGGCCCGCCCGGTCGCGAGGCCGGCAACCGTGCCATGGCTGTAGACCGCCGAGTAGCTCGCGGACGTGTTCCCGCCCGACGTCTGCCCGATCTTCAGAGAGCCGCTGACGATGCCGACGTTGTCGGTCGTGTTGATCACGCTGCGGGCGCGCAGGGTGATCGGCCCGGTGAGATCGGAGTCGCCCGTCGCGGTCCCGGTGTACTTCCCGTCCGTCACGACGATCGTCTTGTTGTCCGACGTGGTGCACGTGCGACTCGACGTGCTCGCCCCGGTGGCGGTGAACGTTCCGGCGACCGCGCTCACGCTCTTCGCGTTCCCCAGCCCGTCCGCCACCGCGTAGCCGGTCGCAACGAGCGCGACGAGCAACGCGGCAATGACCGTCAACTTGCGCATGCAGTCCCTCCAGTCGTCCTCGGGAAAATGTGCTCTGACCTTGTCCCCGGGTCGTGCGGTGTCCGCAAGGGGGACGTAAAGCCCACGTAAAGCGCGGTGTCCCGGCGGCTTGGCTACCCTCGGCTCAGGGATGCTGCGCCGTTTCTCGACCTTGCTCGTGCTCGCGGCGGCCTGTGCGGCACCGGCGCATGCCGAGAGCACGACGCTCCTTCCCGGGATCACCTACGACCGGACCGTCGAGTTCACGCCGCACGGTGCGGTGGTCGTGAACGTCCTCACGGCGCCGCGGCCCGGCGACCAGGGCGGTCTCTACCAGCTGGCGCCCGTGCTCGCCCGCGGGACGGTCCTCGGCGGCCGGGAACGGGTCACCCAGATCGAGAAGGACGTCTCCGGCCAGGCCACGGTCGCCGGGATCAACGGCGATCTCTTCAGCGCGGGCGACGGGCATCCGGCAGGGATGTTCATGTCGGGCGGCGTGCTCGCCCATCCGCCGTTCGGCTCTCGCTCCTCGATCGGCATCGATTCGGCGGGCGGGCTGCAGGTCGACCGGGTCAAGTTCTTCGGCACCTGGCAGGGGACGGGGCAGCGACGGCCGCTCAACGGCCTCAACCAGGTCGCGGCCCAGGGGCAGGTCGTCCTGCTCACCCCGGCGTTCGGTCCGAAGGCGCCCGCCGTCCAGGGCTCCGCGGAGATCGTGCTGCAGTCCTTCCCCGCCACGGCCCCGAACGTCGATCTCGCCGCCGTCGTGACCGCGGTCGGCGCAAACGGCGGCGAGCCCATCCCGCCGGGCGGAGCGGTCGTCCAGGCGGCCGGTTCGCTCGCCGCCAAGCTCCAGGCCGAGGCGCCGGTCGGCACGCAGATCGCCGCGCGCTTGATCCTGCAGCCTGCCTGGGGGAGCGTTGTCGCAGCGCTCGGCGGCGGCCCGGTGCTCGTCCGGAACTCGGTGCCGGTGTTCCGCTCGCTGGAGGACTTCACGAACGACCAGATCGCGGCGCGCGCGCCGCGGGCCGGCGTGGGCCAGCTTGCCGACGGGCGCATCATCCTCGTGGCGGTCGACGGCGGCCAGCCGGGCTACAGCGTCGGCCTCACGAGCTTCGAGCTGGCGCAGACGATGGCGGGGCTCGGCGCCGTCACCGCAGCCGCCGTCGAGTCCGGGCCGGACGTCACGCTCGCCTTCGACGGCGGGCTGCTGAACCGGCCGAGCGCCGCGGGCGCCGAACGTGCCGTGAGGGAGGCACTGCTCGTGCAGTACTTCGGCGTCTACGCACCCCCGCCGCCGCTCGCCCTCCTGACCGGCGAGGCCGGGAAGACGCAGGAACAGCTGTCGTACAAGATCGTCCGGCCGTCACAGGTCACCGCGCAGCTGATCGGCCCCGACGGCCGTCCCCGCGTGCTCGAGGCGGCCGTCCAGCACGTGCCGGGCTCGTACTCGTTCAGCTACTCGACGTTCGACGTCGAAGGAACGTGGCACTGGAACGTCACCGCGACCGACGATCTGAAGCGGGTGTCGACGATCGACCGGGCGTTTCGCTACGACACGACGCTGCGCGGCCTCAGCGCCCCGAAGCTCGCGCGGGGGACGGCCGCGATCCGGTTCACCCTGTCGCGCGCCGCGAGCGTGCGTCTGCGGATCGAGACGCCCACCGGCGTGCTCGTTCGACAGGTGCCGCCCGTGAGCCTGCCGGCGGGAGCCCAGTCCGTCGTCTGGGACGGCCGCCTGCCCCACGGCAGCCGTGCCTACGGTGGCGGCTACGTCGCACACCTCTTCGTCACGAGCGCGGTCGGGACGTCCCAGTTCCTCGCGCCGTTCTCCTTCAGGCGCACGAGCTAGAGTCGCGCGGTGACTTCATGGCTCGCGCACTACGGCGTGATCGCCGTGTTCTTCCTGATGATGATCGACGCCGTGTTCCCGGCCGCCAGCGAGCTCGTCATGGTGTACGCGGGCGCACTTGCCTCCGGTGCCCTCACGCACGAGTTCGACGTTCTCGGCTGGCACGCCACGGGCTTCAGTGCCTACCTCGCCGTCGTGCTCGCCGGGGTGCTCGGGTACCAGCTCGGCGCGAACGGCGGGTGGTGGATCGGCGACCGGGGCGGTGAGCCCTTCGTCCACCGCTATGGACGCTGGTTCCACCTCTCGGCGGCGAGGTTCGAACGGGCGGACCGATGGTTCGCGCGGTGGAACGACTGGGCGGTCTTCGTCGGGCGAGTCACTCCCGTCGCCCGCTCGTTCGTCTCCATACCGGCCGGCGTGTTCAAGAGCCCATTCCGGCGCTACAACGTGTTGACGCTCGGCGGCAACTCGATCTGGTGTCTCGTGCTGGCGGCGATCGGCTGGGCGCTCGGCTCGAACTGGGACACCTTTCACAAGGACTTCCGCTGGGTCGAGTACGCCGTTGTGGTGGGAATCATCGGCGTCGCGGCGTATTTGGTCCTCCGACAACGCCGCACGGCTAGGATTGTCCCCGCCGATGACGATTCCCCACGTTGACGTCAAGGCGCAGTACGCGCCGCTGATCCCCGAGCTGCAGGCGGCGTTCGCCCGCACGCTCGAGTCCGGCCGGTTCATCTTCGGGCCGGAGGTCGAGGCGTTCGAGCACGAGGCGGCCGCACAGCTCGGCACGCTCGACTCCGTCAGCTGTGCGAACGGCACCGACGCGCTCGTGCTCGTCCTCGACGCGATGGGCATCGGGCCCGGCGACGAGGTGATCTGCCCGGCGTTCACGTTCTATGCGACCGCGGAGTCGATCGCGCGGCGCGGCGCCAAACCGGTCTTCGCGGAGATCGATCCGCTGACACTCAATCTCGATGCGGCCGACGTCGAGCGGCGGATCACCGAGCGCACGAAGGCGATCATGCCGGTACACCTGTTCGGCCGTCCCGCCCCCGACTTCGGCGGGCTCGGACTGCCGGTGATCGAGGATGCCGCGCAGGCATTCGGCGCGGCGGGCATCGCGACCAGTGTCGCGTCGACCTTCAGCTTCTTCCCGACGAAGAACCTCTTCTCGCTCGGCGACGGCGGGCTGGTCGCCGTCAACGACCCCGAGCTCGCGCAGCGCATCCGGATGCTCCGCTTCCACGGCTCGGCTGCGAAGAAGGAGTTCCTCTACGTCGGCTACAACTCCCGCCTCGACGCGATGCAGGCGTCGTTCCTGCGCATCTTCCTGCGGCACATCGACGACTGGAACCGGCAGCGGCGTGAGGCTGCAGCGCGCTACACCGAGCTGCTCGCGGGGCTCGTCGAGACGCCCGTCGACGAGCCGGGGCACGTCTACCACATGTACTGCGTCCGGTCGCCCGAGCGCGACCGGCTCGCCGAGGCGCTGAAGGAGGCGGGCATCGGCTTCGCCGTCTACTACCAGCCGCCGTTGCACCTGCAGCCCGCCCTGCGGTACCTCGGCTACTCCGAGGGTGATTTCCCGGAGACCGAGCACGCGGCACGCGAGAACCTCTGCCTGCCGTTGTGGGCCGGGATCACCGAGGAGCAGCAGGCGGAGGTCGTCTCCGTCCTCAAGCGCGCTTCCGGTCTCGTCCGGTCCTGATGCGCTTCCCGGTCAATCGACACCGGGTCTGGCAGCTGGCGTTCGATGCGGTCCTGATCGTCGGCGCGTGGCAACTGACGTTCTTCCTGCGGTTCGACAAGACGACACCGGTCTTCTACCGGCACCTGCTCGACTGGCAGGTCGTGTCGCTCGTCGTCGCGATCAACCTCTCGACGTTCGTGCTCTTCGGCTTCTACAACAGGTGGTGGCGCTACGTCTCGACGCGCGACATGTGGGGCGCCTTCCGCGGCGTCACGGTGGCGTCGGCCATCACCTATCTCGTGCTCTACGCGTTCCCGCCGGCGCACACGTCGCGGCTCCCGCGCGGAGTCGCGGCGCTCGACTACCTGCTGCTGCTCGCGTTCGTCGCCGGCACGCGCCTGCTCGCCCGCACGCTGATCGAGCGGCCGCCGGCCGGGCTCGTCGCGCACGGCAAGGAGGTGCTGATCGTCGGCGCCGGCGATGCCGGGCAGCTGATGGTGCGCGAGCTGCAGCGCAACCGCCAGCTGCACTACACGCCGATCGGCTTCGTCGACGACGATCCGCGCAAGCGCGGCGACCGCATCAACGGTGTGAAGGTGCTCGGCACGACGGACGACCTCAAGCACCTCTTGCGCGACAACAAGCCGGACGAGGTGCTGATCGCGATCCCCTCGGCACCGGGGCGCGTGCGGCAGAAGATCGTCGAGACCTGCCTCGCCGAACAGGTTGCGGTCAAGACGCTGCCCGGGCTGCACGAGCTGATCGCCGGCGACCTCAACCTGGGCGCGCAGATCCGGCCGGTGCAGGTCGAGGACGTGCTCGGCCGCCAGCAGGTCGAGGTCGACCTCGGGCTCGTCGCGTCGTACGTCAAGGACAAGACGGTGCTCGTCACGGGCGCCGGCGGCTCGATCGGCTCGGAGCTCTGTCGCCAGCTCGCCCGGCTCGGCTCGTCGCGCCTCGTGCTCGTCGACAAGGGCGAGTCGGCCCTGTTCGAGATCGAGCGCGAGCTCGTCGACGAGCGCGACTACACCGCGGCGATCCCGGTGCTCGCCGACATCGGCGACAAGGCGAAGCTGCGCCAGGTCTTCGAGCGCTACCGCCCGCAGGTGCTCTTCCACGCGGCGGCGTACAAGCATGTCGGGATGCTCGAGGCGAACCCGTCGCAGGCCGTGTCCAACAACGTGCTCGGGACGCGGACGCTCGCCGAGGTCGCCGTCGAGTTCGGCGTCGAGCGCTTCGTGTTGATCTCCACCGACAAGGCGGCGAACCCGAAGAACGTGATGGGCCAGTCGAAGGCGGTCTGCGAGTGGATCATCGAGTCGTTCGCGCTGCATCCCGAGGTCGACACCCGGTTCGTCGCCGTCCGGTTCGGCAACGTGCTCGGCTCGTCGGGCTCGGTGATCCCCATCTTCCGCAAGCAGATCGAGCGCGGGGGCCCGGTCAGGGTGACCGACCCCGAGATGACGCGCTTCTTCATGACGATCCCCGAGGCCTCGTCGCTCGTCGTGCAGGCAGGTGCGATGGGCGGCCGCGGGCAGGTCTATGTGCTCGACATGGGCGAGCCGGTCAAGATCCTCGACCTCGCCCGCCAGATGATCCACCTGTCGGGCAAGGACGAGTCGCAGATCCCGATCGTGTTCACGGGCGCCCGGGCGGGCGAGAAGGTGCACGAGGTGCTCTGGAACGAGGGCGAGGCCGTCGGCCCCACCTCGCACCCGAAGATCATGCGCGCGGCCCGCCCGCAGATCGACCCGGCCTGGCTGGAGGAGTCGCTGGCCGCGCTCGAGCGGCTCGTCGACGAGGGCGACACCCTCGCCGTGGTCGCGAAGCTCCGGTCGATGGTCGCCGAGCCCGTGCGCACCGGGCGCGAGGCGGTTCTGGAAGACACGTTGCATTGACGTCACGGTCGCCCACCGGCGGCGCCGGTACCGTGACCCGATGGACCCGCTCGACGGCCTGAACCCCGAGCAGCGCCGGGCCGCCGAGGCGGTGCGCGGTCCCGTGTGCATCCTGGCCGGGGCCGGCACCGGCAAGACCACGACGATCACGCACCGGGTCGCGCAGCAGGTGGTGACGGGGGCGTTCGCGCCGGCGCAGATCATGGCCGTCACGTTCACCGACAAGGCGGCCGGCGAGCTGAAGCGCCGGCTCGCCGCGCTCGGCGTCGCCGGCGTCCGGGCCTCCACCTTCCACTCCGCGGCGCTGCGCCAGCTCCGCCACTTCGCGCCGGAGACCGTGGGGCGCATCCTTCCGTCGAAGGCCCTCGCGCTCCGGCAGATCGCGAACTCGCTGCCGGCACCGTTCAAGTTCCGGCCGGCCGGGGACCTCGCCACCGAGATCGAATGGGCGAAGAACCGGAGGATCCCGCCGGGCCGCTACGACGGCCGCGAGCCGCCGATCCCGCTCGACCTGATGCAGCGGGTCTACCGCGAGTACGAACGGCGCAAGACGGCCGAGGGCCTCGTCGACTTCGAGGACCTGCTCGAGCTGACGGTGCGGTTGTTCGAGGAGAACGCCGAGGTGCGCGAGACGTTCCGCGCCCAGTACAGGTCGTTCACCGTCGACGAGGTGCAGGACGTGAACCTGCTCCAGCAGGAGCTGCTCGACCTCTGGCTCGGCGATCGCGACGATCTCTGTGTCGTCGGCGACGACTACCAGGCGATCTACGGCTTCACGGGCGCGAGCCCCGACTACCTGCTCGAGATGCCCCAGCGCTTCCCGCATGCCGTCGTCGTCCGGCTGGAGGAGAACTACCGCTCGACGCCGGAGGTGCTCGCGCTCGCGAACAGGCTCGTGCCCAACCTCGGCGGTGCGGAGAAGTCGCTGCGCTCGGTTCGTCCCGGAGACGTCGAGCCGGTGGTGCGTCCGTTCGCCACGCCCGAGGACGAGGGCGCGGCGATCGTCGCGGAGCTCCGCTCACTCGGCTGCCCGTTCGAGGAGGCGGCGATCCTCGCCCGGACGAACGCCCGCCTCACCGACTTCGAGGAGCTCCTGCACGAGGCGGGCATCCCGTTCCAGGGCTCGTCGCTCCTCGAGCGCGATGCCGCCCGCAGGCTGACGCGCCGGCTCGAGCGCGCGACGGCGCCGGCCGCCGAGGCGGTGCGCGCGGCCGCGCTCGACGCCGGTCTGCTCGAGCGCGTGCCGCAGAAGCTCGGCGAGCGCGAGGCCGTGCGCCAGCAGGATCTCGCCCGGCTGGTGCAGCTCGCGTCGGCGTCCGACGGCGACGCCGCATCGTTCGTCGAGGATCTTCGCCGTCGGTTCGCGTCCGGCGGCGATGCTGCGCACGGCGTCAATCTGCTGACGTTGCATCGGGCGAAGGGCCTCGAGTTCGAGGCGGTGTTCATCCCGCGCCTTCAGGAGAAGGAACTGCCGTCCCGCCAGGCGCGCACACCGGCCGAGGTGGCGGAAGAGCGCCGTCTGCTCTACGTAGGCATGACGCGCGCGAAGCGCATCCTGTGGCTCACCTGGTCGGGCAAGCGCTCGCGGTTCCTGCAGGAGCTCGGTGTCACGCAGAGCGCGCCGTCGGAGAAGCGCGAGTGGACTGCCGACGCACAGCGTCTTCGCGACTGGCGGCTCGAGCGGGCGAAGGCCGACAACGTCCCGCCGTACGTCGTCTTCCACGACAGCGTGCTGCACGCGATCGCGGAGGCCCGCCCGTCGTCGCTCGGCGAGCTGTCGCAGATCGCGGGCGTCGGCCCGGCGAAGCTCGAGCGCTACGGGCCAGACGTGCTCGAGCTGATTCGAGTCTGAATCAGGACAGGGCCGACAGCAGCAGGTCGAGCATCAGCTGTGGATCGCGGCGCTCGCGCGTTCCCGTTGCGCGATTGCGTTTCTGCAGCTCGAGTGCGCGCGGGTCGGTGAGCGGGCGGAGCCGTCCCTCGCGGATCAGCTGCTCGTCGACGCCGCCGAGCCGGCCGCCGTAGGTCGTGTAGACCGGCACGCCGAGCGCCGCTGCCTCACGGTTCATCGTTCCGCCGGCCGACACGACGAGGTCGGCGAGCGCGATCAGGCTCTGCGCGTCGACGGCCTCGTCGGGGACGATCACCGACGGGAGTGCGAGCGACCTCACGAAGTCGCGTTGTTCCTCGGTGCGCGGGATCACGAAGGCGTGCACGTCGTCGGACCGGCCGAGATGCTCGAGCGTCATCGGGAAGAGCGGATTGGAATGCCGGTGGTAGAGCGAGACGTCGGGCGGGGGGCGCAGCACGACGAGCACGCGCGCCGGGTCGATCGACCAGTCGGTCAGCACCGACTCGTTCGGCTCGAAGTCCGACAGGTAGTACTCCTCCTTCAGGCCCGGGTACTGCTGCAGCTTTGGCGGCACTGCGCCGTAGGTCTTGAGCCGCTCGGGCGGGATCGCGGCGGGGACGACGACCCGGGTCGCGGCGCGGCAACCGAGCTGGTGCTGGAGCCACGCCCACTCGTAGTCGAACGTCGTCGAGCTCGGGATGCCGAGCCGGCGCGCGGTCATCGTCAGCTCGTGCGAGCCGTGGGCGAGCGCGAGATCGAAGTCGCGGCCCTTGGCGAAGTGCCGCAGCGCCTTCAGCCGTGTGCGCATCTGCGCTGCCTTGCCGAGCGCCGACCGGCCGCCGTGGTGGCCGATCACGGTGGCGGTCATGCCGTGCGACTCGATCAGCTGCAGGGTCTGCGCATAGTCGCGCGCGGTGATCTCCACGTCGTTCCCCTGCGCCTCGAGCAGCGCCACGAGCGGCCGGAACACGAGTGGGTGCGCGCTCGCGGTGAAGTCGATCCAAACCTTCATGCGACGGCGGTCTCCAGCGAGACGTCGCGGGTGATGCCCTCGACGTGGCGTTCGTGCCAGAGCGTGAATGCGAGCAGGCCCCAGAGCTGCCGCGAGAGATCCTCGCGGCCGGAGACGTGCGCGTCGATCACGCGCGACACCGCCGCCGGCTGCAGGAAGCCCTGCCGGCGCAGCGTCTCCGCCGACAGGGTCTCGCGGGCGAACGGCTCGAGCTCGCCGCGGAGCCACGCTGCCGCGGGGATCGAGAAACCGCGCTTCTTGCCGTTGACGATCTCGCGGGGCAGCAGCGGCTCGAGCGCCTTGCGCAGCAGGCGCTTCTTGGAGAAGCCGCGGACCTTGTGCCGCACCGGCAGCGAGAACGCGAAGTTCGAGACGACGGTGTCCATGAACGGAACGCGTGCCTCGAGCGACCATGCCATCGAGGCGCGATCGGTCTTCGTCAGCAGATCGTCGACGAGGTAGAGGCCGAAGTCGACGTCCTGCAGGCGCGTCAGGAGCTCGTGGCCCTCAGTGGCGGCGAAGCGCGCCCGATACCGCTCCAGCGGGTCGTAGCTGCTCGCCCGGCCGGTGAGCTCCGCGCGGACGTCCGCCGCGAAGATCTCCTTGTAGGCGTGGTGCCGTTCGAGCGGCGGCATTCCGGCGGCCCGTGTGAACCGCTTCAGGCGGTAGTCGAGGCTCGCCTTGCGCGCGGAGGACGGCAGCAGGTCGACCGCGGGCCTCGCCCGCGCGGCGACCGGGCCGAAGCGCTCGGCGAGCAGGTCGGCCACGTAGGTGTAGTAGCCACCGAAGAGCTCGTCCCCGCCCTCGCCGGAGAGGGCGACCTTCACGTCCTCGGCGGCGAGCCTGGAGACGAGGTAGGTCGGCAGCGCCGACGAGTCGGCGAACGGCTCGTCGAATGCATCGGCGAGCGCCGGCAGCAGAAGTGCGGCGTTCGGCCGCAGCGTCAGGTCGCGGTGGAGAGTGCCGTAGCGTCGCGCGACCGCCTGCGCGCCGTCGAGCTCGTCGAACGACGCCTCGGCGAAGCCGATCGAGAATGTGCGCACTGCGTCCGACGAGGCCTCGGCGGCGAACGCGGTGAGTGCGCCCGAGTCGACGCCGCCCGAGAGCAGCACCCCGACCGGCACGTCCGCGACCAGGTGCGCGCGCACGGAGTCGCGCAGGCGTGCACGGCACTCCTCCAACAGCTCGGCCTCGTCCTCACCGTGGCGCGGCGGGAGCGGCCCCGTGCGCGCGAAGCAGGCGAGCGACGTGTGGCCGTCGTGCCAGGTGAGCGTGTGGCCCGGGAGCAGCTTGCGGATGTCTCGGAAGATCGAGAGAGGCGCGGGCACGACGTTGAAGGTGAGGAACGCCTCGAGCGCGTCCAGGTCGACGTCGCCGTGCGGCAGCGCATCGAGCTCCGACGAGAACGAGAGCTCGCCGTCGACCTCCCGGTAGGCGAGCGGTTTGATCCCGAAGCGGTCGCGCGCCAGCACCAGTCGCCGCTCCCGTGCGTCCCACACGGCGACGGCGAACATGCCGCGCAGCCGCTCCCACAGTTGCGCGCCCCACTCCTCGTAACCGTGCACGAGCACTTCGGTGTCACAGCGGCTGCGGAACCGGTGGCCGGCGCGTTCGAGCTCGTGCATGAGCTCGCGGTAGTTGTAGATCTCGCCGTTCTGCACGACGACGACGGTGCCGTCCTCGTTCGCGATCGGCTGATCGCCGCCGGTCAGGTCGATGATCGCCAGCCGGCGTGCGGCGATCCCGACCCGGCCGTCGAGGTGCGCGCCCTCGGAGTCGGGCCCGCGGTGGAACAGGGTCGCCGACATGCGGCGGAGCCGCTCGGGGTCGACGGCGCCGCGGCTGCTGGCGATCCCGCAGATCCCGCACATGCGGTGAGTCTAGGTGCGGCGGCCGAACACCTGGGCGAGCACCCGGATGCCGGTGACGAAGAGCGTGCGCAGATAGAGGCGCACGGAGCGGTCGGCGATCCACTCGAGGTCGTGCGCGAGCTTCTCGGCCATCGACGTCTCGTAGCCGCGCCGGACCTGCGCGAAGCCCGTCAGCCCCGGCCGGACGACGAGGCGCTGCCAGTAGGCCGGCAGGTCGTGTGCGAGCTCCTCGAAGAAGCGCGGCCGGATCGGCCGCGGCCCGACGAACGACATGTCCCCCCGCAGCACGTTCCAGAGCTGCGGGATCTCGTCGAGCTGTGATGCCTTCAGCCAGCCTCCGACGCGCGTCAGCTCCGCGTCGGTGCGACGGACGAGCTCCTCGCCCAGGTACTGCCCGATCCGGTCCTCGGCGCCGGGGCGGAGTGTGCGGAACTTCAGCATCTGGAAGAAGCGGCCGCGCCGGCCGACCCGCTCTCCGCGGTAGAGGATCGGCCGCCCGCTCGTGACGAGCAGGACGCCGGCGATCAGGAGCCCGACCGGAGCGAGGAGGATCCCGAAGAGGCCCGCGAAGAGGATGTCGAGCAGCCGCAGCTCGAGGTCGATCCCGCGATGCTCCGCCTGGGAGGCGAGCCGTGTGTACCCGCTGACGAGGGTGTCCTCGAGCGGTGGCGGCGCCGATGCCACCCGGTCGATGGTAGACCGTTGGCCTGTGAGCGTCCTCGGAATCGACCACGTGCAGGTCGCCGCGCCCGAGGGCTGTGAGCCCGAGGCGCGGGCGTTCTACGGCGGGCTGCTCGGGCTCGAGGAGCTCGTGAAGCCGGAGTCGCTCCAGGGTCGTGGCGGCTGCTGGTTCCGGGCGGGTGCTCAGGAGCTGCACGTCGGCGTCGACCGGCCGTTCGCACCGGCGCGCAAGGCGCATCCCGGCCTCGTCGTCTCGGATCTCGACGAGCTCGCCGGGCGCCTGGCGGCCGCCGGCGTCACCGTCGAGGCGGACGATGCGCTCCCCGGCGCGAAGCGCTTCCACGCGAGCGATCCGTTCGGCAACCGCCTCGAGTTCCGCGAGGCCTAGACCCGAACGCTTCCGTCACGGTGGCTGCCACCAGGCGTGGCTCGCAGCGGCAGGTCGGAGAATCGTCCTCTGTACAGGGAGAAATGGGGTTCGGACACGGTTTCGTGGCTCCGGCTTGACTGTTCTGCGCGGGTGGCAGGGGCGGGCTGGCCCGGTGTTGCGGGCCAGGTTCTCCTGTCACCGGTATAAGCTTCCGTTATGGACACGCGCCAGCTTCGTGCGTTCTGTGAGGTGGTCGAGCGCAAGTCGTTCTCCCAGGCGGCCGAGCGGCTGGGCGTCACCCAGCCTGCCGTCAGCCTGCAGGTGCGCGCGCTCGAGAAGCGCCTCGGCCTGCAGCTCCTCGACCGCTCGGGCCGGCGGGTGGAGCCAACCGAAGCAGGCCAGCGTCTCTACCGCGGCGCCCAGCGCCTGATCGCGCTCGAGGAGGAGATCACGAGCGAGCTGGCGGACGAGGCGACCGGCGCCCTCGAAGGCACGTTCGCGATCGGCGCTTCCACCGGCCCCGGCGGCGTCGTCCTCTCTCGGCTCCTCTGCCAGTTCGCGGCGGTGCATCCGCAGATCCACGTGGCCCTGAGCGTGTTCGACACACAGACGGTCGTCGACCGCGTCGCCGACCGCACCCTCGAGCTCGGCGTCGTCGGTGCAGCGCCCCGTCACCGCGCCGTCGAGTACGAGCCGTTCTTCCGCGACACGGTGATCCTCGCCTGTCCGCCGGGCCATCCGTTCGCCGGCCGGACCGTGTCGCTCGCCGAGCTGAAGAGCGAGCGCCTGATCGTGATGCAGGAAGGTGCCGGGGTACGGCAGATGATCGAGGACGAGCTGCGCGGGGCCGGCACGAAGCTTCGCGACCTCGACGTCCGGCTCGAGCTCGGCCTGCAGGAGTCCGTGACGAGCGCGGTGCGCGGCGGCTTCGGCGTCACGTTCATCTCGCGCTCGTCGGTCGAGAACGATCTGGCCGCCGGCACGCTCGTCGAGGCGCGCGTCGGCGGACTCGAGCTCGAACGGGAGATTCTCCTCGTCCGCGCGAGCGGTCGGTCGGAGACGCGCGCCGCGCGCGCGTTCGTGGACTACGCCCGCGAACGCCTGTCGTGATCGTCCGCTGGAGCCTCGACGACGTGCCCGCCACGCTCGCCGAGGTCGGCATCGAACGGCCGTTTCTGATCGCGAGCCCGCGTTGGCAGTCCCTCGACCTGCCGCACGTGGCCTCCTGGGCGGAAGTCCCATCGGATCGAGTCGAAGTGCCGCCCGAGGCAGACGGCATCCTGGTCGTCGGGGGCGGCTCCGCGATCGACACGGGCAAGTACGCGTCGGGGCAGTCCGGCAAGCCGGTGGTGCACATCCCGACGACCTACTCCGGGGCCGAGTGGACGACGTCCTACGGGATCCGCTCGCCGGACCGCGTCATCCGCGGCGCCGGCGCGGGTGCCCGGCCGGTGGCGATCGTCTACGACGTCGCCCTGACGCTCGACCTGCCTGCGAGCGTGACGGCGGGCACCGCGCTGAACGGCCTCGCCCATTGCGCGGAGGCGCTTTACGTGACGGGTCACGGCCCCGAGGGCGACGAGGAGGCGCTCGCCGGAGCACCGCTCATCGCGGCGGCGCTGCCGCGCGTGCTCGTCGCCCCGCACGACCGCGCCGCGCGAGAGGAGCTGCTCCGAGGAGCCGCGCATGCAGGTCACGCGCTCGCACTCAACCGCCTCGGGCTCGCCCATGCGATGGCCCAGGCGCTCGGCGGGACCTACGGCCTGGCGCACGGCGCGATGAACGCGCTCTGCCTGCCGCCCGCGCTCGAGTTCAACTCCCGGTTCGTGCCCGCCGACGTGGCGCGCTTCGGCGACGCGATCGGGGGCGACGCCGTCGGGCGCTCGCGCGAGCTCGCGCTCCTCGGCGGCTTCGAACGGCTGCGAGACTTCGGGGTACCCGAGCCCGAGCTGGCCGGCGTCGCGGAGGCGGCGGCCCAGCGGGCCGGCAACCAGGCGAACCCACGGCCGGCCAGTCCCGTAGAGATCCTGGAGCTCTTCCGCAGCATCTACTGAGGTCGCGCCGGAGCCGCCGCGCTAGCGTCGTCGGCGTGGCCGACCGATTGAACCTCGCTGGCCGCGCAGGCAAATGGAGCGCCGCCCACTGGAAGACGGCGGCGTTCGGCTGGGTCGCGCTCACGTTCTCGGCGATGATCCTCGGCTCGGCGATCGGACTGAACCAGCTCGGCGACTCGCAGTCGGGCTCGGGCCAGACCGCGCGAGCGGAGGCGATGCTGAGGGGCGCGGACTTCCTCTCCCCGGCCACCGAGTCGGTGCTCGTCCAGCGCAGGGACGGTAGGAGGATCGTCGGAGAGCCGACCTACACCGTGGCGATCGCGTCACTCGTGCAGACCCTCGCACGGCGGCCGGAGCTGACGAACATCCGGTCACCGCTCGATCCCGTGCACATGGGGCTCGTCTCGGCCGACGGCCGGTCGGCGATCATCCAGTTCGACGTGCGCGGGAACGCCGACGCCGCGGACAAGCACATCCAGCCTGCCCTGGACGCGGTCGCGGGGACACAGCGCGCCAACCCCGAGTACCGGATCGAGGAGTTCGGCGCCGCGAGCGCCAATCACGTGATCGGCGCCACCGTGACCAGTGACTTCAAGCGCGCCGAGTACACGTCGCTGCCGATCACGCTCGCGATCCTCCTGCTCGCGTTCGGCGCGCTGGTGGCTGCCGTGATCCCGGTCGTGCTGGGCTTCACGGCCGTGCTCGGCGCGATCGGAATCTGTGTCCTCCTCAGCCAGTTCTATGCGCTGCCGAACTTCCTGGACAGCGTGATCCTGATGATGGGGATGGCCGTCGGGATCGACTACTCCCTGTTCTACCTGCAGCGGGAACGCGAGGAGCGTCGGCGCGGAGCGAGCCCGGACGGCGCGCTGCAGATCGCTGCACGCACCTCGGGCCGCGCGGTCCTGATCTCCGGCATGACCGTCCTGATTGCGATGGCCGGCATGTTCTTCGCCGGCAATCCGATCTTCACCTCGATGGGCCTCGCGACGATCGTGGTCGTCTTCCTCGCGATGGTGGGCTCCGTCACGGTGCTCCCCGCGCTCCTGCACAAGCTGGGCGACCGCGTCGACCGCGGGCGCGTGCCGTTCGTCCACGGGACGGGCGGCGAGGGCCGAGCGTGGAGCGCGATCCTGCGGCCCGCGCTCCACCGCCCGAAGCTCGCGGTGCTGCTCGCCGGCGGCGGGCTGTTCGTAGCAGCACTGCCCGTGCTCACGATGCACACGAAGCTGCCGAGCTTCACCGACCTTCCCCACAACCTGCCGATTGTCCGCACGTACGCGCGCATGATTCACGCCTTCCCCGGCGCGCCGACGCCGGCCGTCGTCGTGGTGCGGGCCCATCCGGTCACCGCGCCGCAGGTTCAGGCGCAGGTGAGCGAGCTGCGGCGGCGGGCGCTTGCGAGCGGCCAGGTGCGTGCGCCCGTCTCGACTCGGATCAGCCCGGACGGGACGGTCGAGCAGATCGATCTGCCGCTGGCGGGACGCGGCGACGATGCGACGTCGATGCACGCGCTCGCGCTCTTGCGCGGGACGCTTCTGCCGGAGACGCTCGGCAGCATCGGCAGCGTTGAATACGCGACGACCGGCGTCGCCGCCGGGACGAAGGACTTCAACGACCTGATGAAGGCGCGGCTGCCGTTCGTCTTCGCCTTCGTCCTCGGCCTGGCCTTCGTGCTGCTGCTCTTCACGTTCCGGTCGATCGTCGTCCCGCTGACGGCGATCGCGTTGAACCTGCTCTCGGTCGGCGCCGCCTACGGGATCCTCGTGCTCGTCTTCCAGCACAGCTGGTTCGAGGGCCTGCTCGGCTTCACCTCGAACGGGGGCGTGACCTCCTGGCTGCCGATGTTCCTCTTCGTCGTGCTCTTCGGCCTTTCGATGGACTACCACGTGTTCATCGTCAGCCGGATCAAGGAGCTCGTCGACGCGGGCGAGACGACGGAGGATGCCGTCCTGCACGGGATCACCCGGACCGCGCCCTCGGTGACCAGCGCGGCGGCCGTGATGGTGGCCGTGTTCGGGATCTTCGCGACCCTCACGCTGCTGCAGTTCAAGCAGATGGGGCTGGGTCTCGCGATCGCGATCGCCGTCGACGCGACGGTCGTCCGGGCGGTGCTGCTCCCGGCGACGATGAAGCTGCTCGGCGACTGGAACTGGTACCTGCCCCGGTGGCTGGAGTGGCTGCCGCGCGAGGGCCCCCGTCCCTCACCGCCGCGCGTGCTTGCCGACTAAGTCGGTGAACAATGCATAACTTCTACTAATCACAGGTATAGTCTGGGCTGTGACGGAGTCGGCCCGCAGCTTCGACGTGCTCGTGATCGGGAGCGGCGCCTCCGGGCTCGCCGCCGCGGTCTCGGCCGAGCGGGCGGGCGCACGGGTGGCGCTTGCGACGAAGGGCTCGCTCCAGGCGAACAACTCGTCGAAGGCCCAGGGCGGCATCCAGGCCGCCTTCGGCGCCGACGACTCGCCCGAGCAGCACGCGCAGGACATCTGGCGGTCGTCGCACGAGACCGCGGACATGCGCCTGGTCGAGGTGCTGACCGGCGACGCGCAGTCGGCGATCCACTGGCTCGAGGAGCTCGGGGTCGAGTTCACGCGCGAGGACGGGGGCTACCGGCTCGCACGGTGCGGCGGAGCCACCGCCAAGCGGCTGCTGCAGGTCGGCGACCGCACCGGGCACGCGATCACGAAGCAGCTGCGGGACGCCTGGGAGGCCGGTAGCGGCACGAGCTTCCTGAACGCACCGCTCCGCGAGCTCACCGAGCTCGACGGTCTGTGGCGGGCGCGGGTCGGGGAGCAGACCGTCGACGCCGGCACCGTGGTGCTCGCCGCGGGCGGCCGCTGCTACGCGGAGGCCGAGCGGCGCGGCGAGCTCTCGACCAATCATCCGAACGCCACCGGTGAGGTGACGCGGATCGCCGTCGATCTCGGCGCGGAGGCGCGCGACCTCGATGCGCTTCAGTACCACCCGAACGGCGGCGCGTGGCCGTCGAACATGCAGGGCTACTCGATTCCGGAGACCACGCGTGCGTACGGCGCCGTGCTCGTGAACGCGGGCGGCGAGGAGTTCACCGATTCGCTCGGCCCGCGCGATGCGGTCAGCCAGGCGATCTTCGACGAGGTCGAAAAGGGAAACGGCGTGACGACGCCGGACGGGCGCCCCGCGGTCTACCTCGACACGACCCGCATCTCGGAGGGCGACGCCGAGCTCTCGCTGCCGTACATGCTCCGCCGCTACCGCGGCGCCGGGATCGATCCGCTCAAGGAGAAGATCTTCACGTACCCCGTGCTCCACTATCAGAACGGCGGCCTCGTGATCGACACGGACGCCGAGACAACGCTCGAGGGCGTCTACGCGTGCGGCGAGATCGCCGGCGGCACGCACGGGCGCAATCGGATGATGGGCAACAGCCTTCTCGAATGCGTTGTGTTTGGTCGAAGGGCTGGTCGTAATGCACTCGAGAAGGCTAGGAGCTAGATGACAATCGATACGGTCACTGATCTGCAGCACGCGGTGGAGGATGCCGCTGCGCATCTCTACGTGTGGGCCTTGAAGGACATCCCGCAGGACCTGCGCGACGCCCTGGCCGCTGCCCGTCTGCGGGAGACGTCGGTCCCCGGCAAGCGGGTGCTCGAGACGATCCACCGCAACGTCAACATCGCCGACAGCGAGCACAACCTGGTGTGCCAGGACACCGGCATCGCCGTCTACACCTGCCGCGTCGGCGAGCACTTTCCCCTGCATCCCACACGGATCTACGAGGGGCTGCGCGACGGCACCGCCCGCGCGACGGTCGAGCATCCGCTGCGCTCCAATGCCGTGCACACGATCACCCGGGAGAACACCGGCCCGAACATCGGCTATCGCCTCCCGATCGTGCACTGGGAGTTCATCCCGGACTGGGACGGCCTCGACGTGAAGTGCATCCCCAAGGGCTCGGGCTCGGAGAACATGAGCTTCCTCAAGATGTGCGTCCCGGCCGACGGCGTGAAGGGGATCAAGCAGTTCGTGCTCGAGTCGATCGTCGGCGCGGGTGGTAAGCCGTGCCCGCCGGGGATCGTCGGCGTCGGGATCGGCGGCACCGCCGACTACGCGATGTACCTCGCGAAGGAGGCAATCACGCGGCCGGTCGGCACACGCAACGCCGACCCGCTCGTCGCGCAGCTCGAGGAGGAGCTGTACGGCCTGCTGAACGAGACCGGCATCGGGCCGATGGGGCTCGGCGGCGACGTCACGGTCCTGCAGTGCCACATCGAGCACGCCGACACGCACATGACCCTCAACCCGGTTGCCGTCAACTACCAGTGCTGGGCTGCGCGCCGTGCGTCGGCGCACATCGCTGCAGACGGCTCCGTCGACTTCGACAGGGAGTTCTAGCGATGGCAAACCACACCGTCACGTTCCCGGTCACCGATCCCCAGGAGATCCTCAAGCTGCGGGCCGGCGACGAGGTGACCGTCCAGGGGCACATCATCGGCATCCGCGACCGGACGCAGATCCGCATCTTCGACCAGGGCGTCGAGCCGCCGATGGACCTGACGGGCGCGTTCCTGCTCCACACCGCCCCAAACGTGCGCAAGGTCGCCGAGCACAAGTACGAGAAGATCTGCATCGGCACCACCACCTCGGCGCGGATGGTCAGGTTCACCGAGCCGCTCGGCCGTCAGTACGGCGTCCGGGCGATCTGCGGCAAGGGCGGCTTCCCCGACGAGGCGATCGAGCCGATGCACGAGCTCGGCATGGTCTACTTCGCGATCGTCGGCGGCGCCGCGGCGCTCGAGACGACGCAGATCGAGGAGATCGAGGACGTCCAGTGGGAAGAGCTGATGCCCGAATGCCTCTGGAAGTTCCGCGTCAAGGACTTCGGCCCGCTCACGGTCGGCATCGACGCGCACGGAAACTCGCTGTACCGCGACGTGCAGACGCGCGCCAAGGCGAAGCTGGAGGAGCTCTATGCCCGCCTTTGAGCTCGACCTCGGCCTTCAGCGCGACGGCGGCCTGACCCACGTGCTCGACAAGGGCCTCGGCCCGCGCGGCTGGGCCGACGTGCTCGAGATGTCGGGCGACTACATCGACATCATCAAGCTCGGTTGGGGCACGTCATACGTGACGAAGAGCCTCGAGCGGAAGCTCGACGTGCTGAAGGAGAAGCCCGTCGTGATCGGCGGCACCTTCTTCGAGGTCGTGTACGTGAAGGGCGCCTTCGACGACTACAAGCGCTGGCTGACCGACCTCGGGCTCACCCACGTCGAGATCTCCGACGGCACGATCGAGATCCCGCGCGACCGCAAGCTCGAGCTGATCGCCGACTTCGCGCGCGACTTCACCGTCCTCTCCGAGGTCGGCTCCAAGGACTCGGAGGTCGTGTTCGCGCCGTACGAATGGGTCGAATGGATCAAGGAAGAGAAGGACGCGGGAGCGTGGAAGGTGATCACCGAGGCACGCGAAGGCGGCACCTCCGGCATCTTCCGGCCCGACGGTCAGATGCGCACCGGCCTGATCGCGGAGATCGAGCATTCCGTCGACTTCCACGATCTCGTCTGGGAGGCGCCGACGAAGTCGTCGCAGGCGTGGTTCATCAAGCACTTCGGCGCGTCGGTCAACCTCGGGAACATCCCGCCGGAGGAAGTCATCCCGCTCGAGACGCTCAGGCTCGGCCTGCGCGGCGACACGCTGAAGGAGGTGCTCCTCGGTGACGACGTTCACGCCTCCTGACGCCGCAGCGGTCGAGGAGCTGAGCGCCGAGGAGATCCTCGCGCTCGTTACCGCCGCCTTCCCCGGCCAGGTGGCGCTTGCGTGCTCCTTCCAGAAGGAGGAGACCGTGCTGCTCGACCTGCTGTTCGCGATCGAGCCGAAGGCGCGCGTCTTCGCGATCGACACCCACTACCTCTTCCCCGAGACCTACGAGCTCTGGCGCGAGGTCGAGCGGCGCTACGACACGAAGGTGGAGGTCTTCGAAGGGCCTGGCCCCGACGAGCTCGCCGCGACGCACGGCGAGGCCGTCTGGGAGCACAAGCCGGACCTCTACCTCGCGGTTGCCAAGGTCGCGCCGCTCGTTCGCGCGCTCGGCGGGCTCGACTGCTGGATCACCGGCATCCGCCGCGACCAGTCGCCGACGCGCGCGAACGCGCCGAAGCTCGGCTGGGACGAAGCGCACGAGCTCTGGAAGGCGAACCCGCTCGCCGACTGGAGCGACGAGGACTGCTGGGCCTACATCCGCGAGCGGGGGCTGCCGTACAACCCGCTGCACGACCGCGGCTACGAGTCGATCGGCGACACGCACTCGACCGTCCCGGGCGCCGGCCGCGAAGGTCGCTGGGCCGGGACAGGGCGAACGGAGTGCGGCCTGCATGTTGCGAGTGCCGAATGAGCCAGGTCTCCACTAGAGATTCCGCAAGGCGGAATCTCACGCACCTCGACGAGCTCGAGGCCGAGGCGATCCACATCATGCGCGAGGTCGCCGCCGAGCGGGAGCGCCCGGTGCTGCTCTTCTCGGGCGGCAAGGACTCGATCGTGATGCTCCGGCTCGCCGAGAAGGCGTTCCGGCCCGCGCAGGTTCCCGTTCCCGGTGATGCACGTCGACACGGGGCACAACTTCCCCGAGGTGATCGAGTACCGCGACCGGCGCGTCGCAGGAGCTCGGCGAGCGCCTCGTCGTCGCGAGCGTGCAGGAGTCGATCGACAGGGGCGCGTGGTGCAGGAGCAGACCGGCCCGCGCGCGTCGCGCAACCAGCTGCAGACGACGACGCTGCTCGACGCGATCGAGGAGCACGGCTTCGACGCTGCGATGGGCGGCGCGCGCCGCGACGAGGAGCGCGCCCGCGCGAAGGAGCGCATCTTCAGCTTCCGCGACGACTTCGGCCAGTGGAACCCGCGCGCCCAGCGGCCCGAGCTCTGGAACATCTACAACGCCCGCATCCGCAAGGGCGAGCACATCCGCGTCTTCCCGATCTCGAACTGGACCGAGCTCGACGTGTGGCAGTACGTCGCCCGCGAGCAGCTCGAGCTGCCGACGATCTACTTCGCGCACGAGCGCGAGGTGTTCCGCCGCGACGGGATGCTCTACGCGGTCTCGGAGTTCGTCGAGCGTTATCCCGACGAGGAGCCGTTCAGCGCATCGGTTCGCTTCCGCACGGTCGGCGACATGTCGTGCACCGGCGGCGTCGTCAGCGACGCGGCGACGATCGACGAGGTCGTCACCGAGATCGCCGCGACCCGCGTCACCGAGCGCGGCGAGACCCGCGCCGACGACCGCGTGTCAGCGAAGCGGCGATGGAGGATCGGAAGCGCGTTGGCTACTTCTAAGGAGTTTCTCGACACCGAGCTGCTCCGGCTCGTCACCGCGGGCTCGGTCGACGACGGCAAGTCGACGCTGATCGGCCGGCTGCTCTACGACACGAAGCAGATCCTGGTCGACCAGCTCGAGCACATCGAGGACGCCTCGCGCCGGCGCGGCCACGACTACGTCGACCTGGCGCTCCTCACCGACGGCCTGCGTGCCGAGCGCGAGCAGGGGATCACGATCGACGTCGCCTACCGCTCGTTCGTCACTCCGCGCCGCCGCTTCCAGCTCGCCGACGCGCCCGGGCACGTGCAGTACACGCGCAACATGGTCACCGGCGCGTCGACGGCCGACGTCGCGGTGATCCTCGTCGACGCGCGCAAGGGCGTGATCGAGCAGACGCGCCGCCACTCCTACATCGTCGGCGATGCTCGCGCTGCCGCACGTCGTGTACGCGGTCAACAAGATGGACCTGGTCGAGTTCTCGGAGGAGCGCTTCGACGAGATCGCGCGCGAGCTCGCCGAGCTCGGTTCGCAGCTCGAGATCAGGGACGCGACCGTGATCCCGCTGTCGGCGCTCAAGGGCGACAACGTCGTCGACCGGACCGACGCGATGCCCTGGTACGCCGGGCCGACGCTGCTCGAGCACCTCGAGACGATCGAGCTCGCCGGCGACCTCAACGTCCAGGACCGCCGCTTCCCGGTGCAGTGGGTGATCCGGCCGATGGCCGACGAGCACCACGACTACCGCGGCTACGCCGGGCGGGTCGCGGGCGGCGTCTGGCGTGCCGGCGACGAGGTCGTCGTGCTGCCGTCCGGCCTGCGCAGCCGCGTCGCCGCGGTCGACAGCGCCGACGGCCCGCTCGAAGAGGCGATCCCGCGCGAGTCGGTCACGATCCTGCTCGAGGACGATGTCGACGTCTCCCGCGGCGACCTGCTCGCCGATCCCGAGCGCGCGCCGGTGGTCGCACGCGAGCTGACGGCACGGGTCAGCTGGATGGCCGAGCGCCCGCGTCGAGGAGCGCGCCCGCCTGCTGGTCAAGCACACGACGCGCACCGTCCCCGCCCGCGTCGACGAGATCGTCAGCGTCGTCGACATCCGCACGCTCGAGGACCTGCCGAGCCCCGGGCAAGATGGAGCTCAACGACCTCGGCGTCGTGCGCTTCCGCCTGGCGGAGCCGCTCGTCGTCGACGAGTACGTGCGCAACCGCGGCACCGGGGCGTTCATCCTGATCGACGAGTCGACGAACGAGACGGTCGGCGCCGGCATGGTGGTCGCAGCCCAGCCATGACGGGAAGCGCAGCCACGGTGCAGAGCGCGCATCCCTACCGCGACACGCATGTGATCGACTCGCGGGCGCCGCGGACGAACCAGGCGGTCGTCGGTGTCGTCTCGGTGCTTGCGGTCGCGACCGGGTGGTGGTGGCTGCTCGCGCTGCTGGCGCTGCAGCTCGCGCTCGGGCTCGTCCTCGGGCGGCGCTACTGCCTGCCCTGTCTCCTCTATTTCGAGCTGATCCAGCCGCGCTTCGGCGAGGGGGCGCTCGAGGACTCGCGTCCGCCGCGCGCCGCCAACATCGTCGGGCTGGTCGTGCTCACGGCCGCGTCGGTCGCATACGCCGCCGGCCTCGGCGCTGCTCGGCGCCGCCCTCGGCATCCTCGTCGCGGCGCTGGCGCTGCTCGCGGCGTGCACCGGTTTCTGCACCGGCTGCGAGGCGTACAAGCTCGGCTGCCTGCTGCGCGGGCGGCCGTTCGTCTCCTGCCCGTTGCCTCCGCGCGCATGACCTGGCAGTTCAGCATCGCGGGCCTGATGATCGGCGTGCTCGTCGGCATGACCGGGATGGGCGGCGGCTCGCTGATGACGCCGATGCTGATCCTGCTCTTCGGCTTCGATCCGAAGACCGCGGTCGGCACGGACATCCTGCACGGCGCCGTCTTCAAGTCCTTCGGCGCGGTTCGGCACCGACAGCTCGGCAACGTGCACGTTCCCCTTGCCATGTGGATGCTGGTCGGCTCTGCGCCGATGTCGCTCGTCGGCGTCCAGATCGCGAGCTCGTTCTCGGGCAGCACGATGTCGACGATGAGCAAGATCGTCGGCGTGACGCTGATCGTCGGCGGCTTCGGGTTCCTGGCAAAGACGTTTCTCCGCGGACACAGCGTCGACGCTCGCTTCGACCTCGCGCGCCGCGACCGCTTGTTCGCGATCCTGATCGGCGCGGTCTTCGGCTTCATCGTCGGCCTGACGTCGGTCGGCTCGGGGACGTTCTTCGGCCTGGCCATGCTGCTGCTCTTCCCGCTCTCGGCTGCCCGGATCGTCGGCACCGACATGCTCCACGCCGCGCTGCTGCTCTGGGTGGCGGGCGCCAGCAACCTGCTGCACGGGAACGTCGACCTGCACGCGATCGCCTGGCTGCTCGTCGGGTCGATCCCGGGCGTCCTGATCGGCTCGCACCTCTCGATCCGTGTCCCCGAGCGGGCGCTGCGGATCGCCTTCGGCTTCGTCCTGATCCTCTCGGGAATCAAGATCGTGAAGATGCCCCACTCCGACTCGTTGATCGTGGGAGTCGGGGTGCTCGGGGTGATCGCCTTCCTGATCTGGTCGGGTCGCACATTGCAGACGCGCCGGGTGCGGGCGCGCCGGCTTCCCGCGCACGACCCCGCATAGAATCCCCCGGGCGTGGCCCGGGTTCTGTCGACGGTGTTCGTCCTCGCCCTGCTCGCGGGGAGCGCCGCGGCCTTCGCGCTGACCGAGCGGGCGAAGCTCGAGCGTTCTCCGATCTACGGAACGCACGTCGACCCCGTCTTCTCGCCCGCCGGCAAGCTCAAGCCCGTCGCGCACGTCGTCTTCCGCGTTCGTCCGCACGAGCGGGTCGACGTTCGGATCGTCGACCGGCATGGAAACACGGTGGGCGTCCTGCTCTCGAACCGCACGGTCAAGCCGCGGACGAGGCTCGACCTCGTCTGGAACGGCCTCACCGCGGCCGGCCTCCTCGTCCCGGACGGCGTCTACCGGCCGGTGGTCAAGCTGCTGCGCTCGCACCGGACGATCACGCTGCCGAGCAATATCCGCCTCGACACGGTCCCGCCGAGGATCACGGTTCGGCACCCGCAGTACCCGATCATCTCGCCCGACGGCGACGGGCACCACGACGCGTTCACCTTCCACTACACGATCGACGAGCCGGCGCACGCGATCCTGCTCGTGCGCGGCGACCAGGTGCTCTTCACGCGCACGAGCAAGCAGGCGGGCGAGCTGACCTGGAACGGTCGCGTCGACGGAGGGAGGCGGGCGCCGCCAGGCCGCTACGTGCTCTCGATCTCGGCGCAGGACACCGCGGGGAACCGGGCCAGGGCGTATCCCTTTGCGATCGCGCAGATCCGCTACGTCGTCCTCGCGCGCACGCGGATCGTCGTCCCGCCGGGCGGCAGGTTCGCGCTCCGGGTGTCGACCGACGCGCCGCGGGTGCGCTGGCAGCTGCACGGCCGCCACGGCGTGCTCCCGCGCGGGACGTTGCATCTTCGCGCGCCGAAGTCGAAGGGCGTCTTCAACCTGTACGTCTTCGCCGGGACACATGCGGCGCGCAGCACGGTGGTGGTCGGATGAGCGTCGGAGCGGCGCAGGCCGCCGGCGCAGTCGGCGCGCTCGGGCTCGCCCTGCTCGTGGTCGCCCCGCGCCGCGACCTCCGCGTCGCGGGGCTCGCGGCGTGGGCGCTGGGCTGCGCGGGGCTGACCGTGTATCTCGCCCCGCCGGGGCATCACCGCCTGCTCGCGGCAGCCGCTGTGCTGCTCGCGATCGCCGCCGCGGTCGGGACCTGGGGTGCGCTGCGCGTGCCCTGGCTCCTGGCGGTCGCGACCCTCGCCTGCGTCCCCGCCCGCATCCCGGTGCACGTCGGGTCGACGCAGGCGAACCTGCTCCTGCCGCTCTACGGCGTGGTCGTCGTCGCGGCGCTCGCGC
Source organism: uncultured Thermoleophilia bacterium (assembly GCA_963828655.1). Taxonomy (GTDB): domain Bacteria; phylum Actinomycetota; class Thermoleophilia; order Gaiellales; family Gaiellaceae; genus PALSA-600. The sequence goes on from CAWHFK010000008.1 coordinate 430,984, forward strand.
TCGCCTGGGAGCTGTACGGCGACGACTCGAACCGTTCGCGCGAGCTCGGGCCGCTCGCGTGGCCGGTCGCGGCGTTCGTCGCCTGGGACGGGGTGTCGCTGCTCTGGTCGAAGGACCCGCGGCAGGGCGCGATCGAGCTGCTCTTCTTCGTGCTCCCGTTCGGGCTGCTCGCGGTCGTGCTCGCCCGGCTCGTCTGGTCGCGGGCGTGGGTGCTGACCCTCTACGTCCAGCTGGCGGTGATGGCGCTCGTCTTCGCCGTGATCGGGATCGTGCAGTACGAGACGCGCAACATCTTCTGGAACCCGAAGGTGCGCGTCGACAACGCCTATGCCCCGAGCGGCTGGTTCTACCGCGTCAACTCCGTCTTCTACGACCCGTCGATCTACGGCCGGTTCCTCGTCGTCGCGATCCTCGCGAGCCTCGTCGTCGTCCTCTTCCGCCGGGGCGACCCGCTGTGGTGGATCGCGGCCGCGCTGACGATCGTGATCACCTGGGTCGGGCTCCTGCCGTCCTTCTCGCAGTCGAGCTTCCTGGCGCTGATGGTCGGAATCGCCGTGGCGGTCGTGGTCGCCTGGGGCCGGCGCAGCCTGCTGCTCGTCGGTGTCGTCGTGGTGCTGCTCGGTGCCGCGCTCGTTGCCTCGCCTACGGTCCGCCACAAGGCGTCGCTGTCGCACGTGACGAGCGGGCGCTCGACGCTCGTCTCGACCGGCCTGAAGGTCGCCTACCACCATCCGGTGTCAGGCGTCGGCGTCGGCGGCTTCAAGCGCGCGTACGCCGAGCTCGCGCACCTGCGGGGGAAGGAGCCGAAGGCGGCCGCATCGCACACGACGCCGATCACCGTCGCGGCCGAGCTCGGCTTTCCCGGGCTGCTCCTCTTCCTGTGGCTCGTCGTCACCGCGGTCGTGCTGGGCTTCCGCCACCTGGGTCGCGACTTCGACGGCGCCGCCCGCCTCGCGTTCGGACTAGCCTTGGTCGCGATCCTCGTGCACTGCATCTTCTACAACGCCCTGTTCGAAGACCCCTCGTTCTGGGGCCTGCTCGCGCTGGTCGCGGTCGGGGCGCGCACATGGAGGCCGGTCGCTCGGTGATCGACGGCGTCAAGCGCGCGCTCGTGCTCGCACCGCACACCGACGACGGCGAGTTCGGCTGCGGCGGCACGATGGCCCGCCTCGTCGACGCGGGCGCGGATGTGCGCTACGTCGCCTTCTCGATCGCGACCCGTTCGCTCCCCGACGGCTTCGCGCCCGACACGCTGGCGCGCGAGGTGCGTGAGGCCACGGCCGAGATCGGCATCCCCGCAGCGAACCTGACCGTGCACGACTTCGACGTGCGCACGTTCCCCGACCGCCGTCAGGAGATCCTCGAGCTGCTGATCGAGATCTGGAGCGACTGGCAGCCGGACTGCGTCTTCATGCCGTCCGTGCACGACGTCCACCAGGACCACCAGACGATCGCGAACGAAGGGCTGCGGGCGTTCAAGCGCACGACGATCCTCGGCTACGAGATCCCGTGGAACAACTTCGACTTCAGCTATCAGGCGTACCTCGCCCTGGAGTCACGCGCACGTCGAGCGCAAGGTGGCGGCGCTGGAGAAGTACGCGTCGCAGCAGCACCGCCGCTACGCGAACGCCGAGTACGTCTGGAACGTCGCGCGCACGCACGGGATCAACGTGAACCGCGAGTACGCCGAGGTGTTCCAGGTGTACCGCGTGGTCGCCTGATGTCGATCGCCTCCGCAACGACCGTCGGGCCGGTGCACCTCACCGTGGCCGACCTGCCGCGGTCGCTCACGTACTACACCGGGTCGATCGGGCTCGAGGTGCTCGGGCTCGGGGACGGCGAGGCCAGCCTGGGCACGGGCGGCGTCGAGCTCCTGCGCCTCGTCGAGGAGCCGGGCGCACGCCCCGCCGACGGGTACACGGGCCTCTTCCACTTCGCGCTCCTCGTGCCCGAGCGCCGCCACCTGGCCGGCTGGATGCAGCACGCGATCCGGGACCGCGTCCAGCTCACCGGTGCCTCGGATCACTTCGTCAGCGAGGCGCTGTACCTGCGCGATCCCGACCACCACGGGATCGAGATCTACGCCGACCGGCCGCGGCGGTTCTGGGAGGGGCAGACGGACCGCCTCGGCACCTGGCCGCTCGACGTCGACGACCTGCTCGCCACCAACACCGAGCCGGGGGCCGCTCCTGCCGGCCGGCACCCGCATGGGCCACGTGCACCTGCGCGTCGCCGATGTCGAGGAGACCGTCCGCTTCTACCGCGACCTCGTCGGCTTCGACCTGACCGTGCAGCTCGGCGACCAGGCGGCGTTCCTGAGCGCCGGGGGCTACCACCACCACATCGGCGCGAACACCTGGGAGAGCCGCGGCGCGCCGCCGGCTCCGGCAGGGACGGCGCGTCTCACGCGGTTCACGATCGTCGTCCCGGACGCACGCGAGGCCGACCGGATCGCCGAGGCGGTCGGGGGAGAGCTCCGCGACCCGTCGGGCAACACGTTCGTTCTCGCACTCGCCGCGTAGATCCGTAGGAACTCCTCGTGACAGAACGCACGAGGTCCGCGACAATGGCGGCATGACCTCCATCGTTCAGCGGGCGATCGCCGAGGAGCACCACCTCGAGGACATCGCCAGGGACGGCTACGCCCCGGCGACGCTTCCGATCGTGCTCGGCGGGATCGTGCTCGCCCTGCTCGTGATCGTCGGGCTCGCACTCGGCCTCACGCTCGTCGTGTACTACCTGTCGTAGTTCGCCGTCGCCGTCCCGCCGAGCAGTTCCGGCGGCAGCGGCCGCGCGTGCACGACCACGAGCGTCTTCGTCGGGCGGGTCAGCGCGACGTACAGCTCGCGCAGCTCGATCCGCGCGGGCTCCACCACCACGACGTGGTCGAACTCGAGGCCTTTCGCCTGTCGCGGCGTCAGCACGGGCACGCCGTCCCAGAGGTCGCCGGCAGGCAGCTGGTCGAGCAGCTCGTCGGGGACGATCACCGCGAGGAGGCCGTCCGGCGTGCCGGCAGCGTGCCGATACGCCTCGGCGAGCAGGTGCTCCTCCTCGACCAGGTGCACGACGGGGGGATCGGCGCCCGTTCGGTAGGAGATCGGCGGCGCGACGTCGGGCGCGATCGTGTCGAGGAGCGGCAGCGCCACGTCCATGATCTCGCGCGGCACGCGATAGGCGTGCCGCAGCTCCTCGACGTCGGCCTCGGCCCCGCGCGGCAGATGCGGCAGGACGTCGTCCCAGCGCGGGTAGCGCACGGCGCCGGTCGCCTGTGCGACGTCGCCGAGGATGGTCAAGGCTCCGTCGCGTGCGCGGCGCGCGACCATGCGCAGCTGCATCGGCGTCAGGTCCTGTGCCTCGTCGACGATCACGTGCCCGTACGTGCGCGGCGGCTCGCCGACGAGCGCGCGCGCCTCGTCGAGGAGCGGGATGTCGCCGTCCGACCACCCGCCGCCGCGCCGCACCAGCAGCTTCTGCTCCGGCTCGGTCAGGATCCCGGCGGCGGCGGCGGCGAGTGACGTCCGTGACCCGGTCAACGACCGGACGAGCCGGTCCGGCGCGACGACGGGCCACGCGGCCTTCAACACCCGGTCGAGGTAGCCGTTCGCGCGCAGCGCCTGCTCGACCTCCTCGAAGTTGCGGATCGCGCCCGCCCCGAGCACGCGGCCGTACTCCTCGTAGAAGCGCCGCAACACGTTCATCCGGAACCGCTCTCTCGCGGCCGCCGTGGTGCCGAGCTTCGTGCGCGCGGCCGCGAGCAGCTCTCGGATCTCCCGCACTCGGACCGAGACGAACGAGCCCTCGAGGCGCAGCACGAGCTCCTCGGGAGCAGACTCGAGCCGCAGCTCGGCGGCGCGGGCCACCACGTCGACCAGACGGAGGTCGGCCTTCAGCCGTGCGACCTCCGGCGGGTCGCGCCGTTGCGGTCCGACGCCGTCCACGAGCTCGCCGACGGCGCGCTGCTCGACGGCGTCCTCGCCCAGCGCCGGCAGGACGTGCGAGACGTACTCCATGAATGTCCTGTTCGGCCCGATCACGAGCACACCGCGATGCTGCAGCTGGTCGCGCTGCGTGTAGAGCAGCCACGAGGCGCGGTGCAGGCCGACCGCGGTCTTGCCGGTCCCGGGGCCGCCCTGGATCACGAGCGGCGTGTCGGGGTCGTGGGTGATCAGTCGGTACTGGTCGGCCTGGATCGTGGCGACGATGTCCCGCATGTGCACGTCGCGGTTGCGCTCGAGCTCCTCGAGCAGGAAGTCGCCGACCGCTGCGCCGTCGACGATCGACCCGTCGAGCGCCTCGTCGGCGATGTCGAGCAGCCGCCGCCCGTCCGTGCGGAAGCGCCGGCGCAGCGTCACCCCGTGCGGATCCTGCGGCGTTGCCGTGTAGAACGGCCTCGCGGCGGGCGCCTGCCAGTTGATCACGAGCTGCCGCTGCTCGTCGTCGTGCACCCAGCGGCGGCCGACGTAGAGCGGACGCGGCGTCGTCTCGAAGTCGAGCCTGCCGAAGCAGAGCCCGCGCTCCGCATCCTCGAACGTGCGCAGGCGCTTCGCGGCCCATGCATCCATCGCCGCCTGCGCGACCTCGCCGTCCACCTTGTCGCCGGCCGAGGCGACGACGTCGCGCATCCGCTCGAGGTGCTCGTAGGCCCGGTCGACGTACGCCTGTTCGGCAGTCAGCTCCGGATGGCTCATGCGTCCAAGCTATCGCGCCGGGACCTCTCGATTCAGACGGCCCGTAAGCATGTGGATGAACCGTCGCGAGTTCGCTCTCGCCGCTGCCGCCGCGCCGTTCGCTCTTCGCGCGCGGCTCGCGGCCGCACCGTCGGCGCTCGTCACGTGCGACGCCGAAGCGAGGCTGGCCGTCGTCGAGCTCGGCACCTTCCGGGTCGCGCGCTTCATCGACACCCTGCCCGACCCCCGGTCGATCGAGCTCGTCGGAGACCGGGCAGTCGTCTGCCACACGGCGATGGGCGCCGTCTCGATCGTGGACCGGCACGGAGTGCGTCATGTGCTCCGAGGGCTCGTCGAGCCGCGCTACACCGCCGCGCATCCCGACGGCAGGCACGCATTCGTCACCGACTCGGGCAGGAGCGGCGTCGTCGCCGTCGACGTCCTGCGTGGTGTCGCGCTCGGCCGGGCGCGCCTGCCGGGCTGGGCGCGGCACCTCACGATCGACCGCGGCGGCGAGCGGCTCTGGGTCGGTCTCGGCACGGCGTCCGAGCACGTCGCGGTCGTCGACGTGAAGACGCTTCGCCAAGCCTCGACGGTGACGCCGGGATTCCCCGCGCACGACGTCGGCCATGCGCCCGACGGGCGCATCTGGATCACGTCGGGCGCAAACCGCGAGCTCGCCGTCGGCGGCGCTGTGCAGGGCGCCGATCTCGCGCCCCAGCACGTCACCTTCGGGAACGGCGCCGCCTACGTGACGAGTGGGGACTCGGGCACGCTGCACGTCCAGGATCTGCAGGGCCGCGTCCTGGCGCGGACGCCGGTCCCGGCGGGGTCGTACAACGTGCAGTTCGGCTCAGGACGGGTGCTCACGGCGTCGCTCACGCGGGGGACGCTGGCCGTGCTCGACCGCCACGGGCGGCTGCTGCACGTGGTCCAGGTGGCAGGCTCGTGTCACGACGCCTGCTTCCTGCCCTCGTGAGGATTTACGAAAGCCTTACCGGTACCAAGGTGGATCTTGAGACCCGCCGGGGAACATGGGCCTGAATGAAGCGCCTGCTCCTGCTGTCGCTGCTCGTGGTCGTCGCCGTTCCGGCGCAGGCGCACGCAGCGGCTCCCTGCCGCGACCGGATCTTCAACGACTGGTACGCCGACGGAAAGATCGCGTCGACGTATCCGCACGCTTGCTACGTCGATGCGCTCCACCACATCCCGCTGGATGCGGACGAGTACTCCAGTCTTCGTCAGGACATCACCTCGGCGATGCAGGCCGGCGTCCTCCACTCCGAGGGCAAGGCCGTGCCGACCCAGGTCGGTCACGGCTTCGCGCAGCACAACGTGCTCGTGTCGGGCGCGCAGACGTCGACCACCCAGTCGGCTCCCCATGACCCTGCGCCTTCGTCCTCGCAGGCTCCCGCACCGAGCTCGCAAAGCACGAACGCCGACGCGGCGGTCGCCGCGTCGAGCACGAGCAGCGGCGCTCCACTGCCGGTCCTCGTGCTCGGGGCTCTGGCTCTCGCACTCGTTGCCGCAGGCGCGATCGGCGCCGGCGTCAAGCACGCGCGCTCACGGCGCCGCTAAGCGCCTGATGCGCGCCCGTTCGGCCGGGAGGTAGAAGCCGAGCAGCGCCAGGGCGAGTGGATAGACCGCGACGAAGAGGAGCGACGGGAGCAAAGGCAGCCCGGCGGCGCGCGGCGCCACGGTCAGCAGCACGGCGGCCCCGAGCACGGTGGCGACGCGCCGCCATTGGTAGGGAACGGGGTAGACGCTCTGCGCATACAGCGTCATCCCGGCGAACAGCACCACGTACGCCGCGAGGGTCGAGATCGCCGCGCCGACCCAGCCGTACTCCGGGATCAGCCAGAAGTTCAACGCGATGTTCGCGGCGGCGCCGACGCCCGTCACGACCCAGTTCAGCTGCGTGCGGCGGGCCCGGCCGCTGCCGATCGCCAGCACCGTGTAGCCCGCGTAGACCACACCGGCGAAGGCGAGCAGCGCGACGCCCTCCTCGGCGCTCTGGTACTTCGGCGCGGTGAGGAGCTTCGTCCACCACGGCGCCAGGGCGCCGAGTGCGAGCGCACCCCATGACGCGAACGCGAGCAGGTACGTGAGCACGAACGCGTACGCGCGCTTCGCCTCCCGGTCGTCTTCGATCGAGTACGCGAATGCGGGCCACGCTGTCCGGAAGGCGATCATCACGAACGTGATCACCGAGGCGATCTTGACCGCGGCGGAGTAGATCCCGGCCTCGTCGAGGCCCCTGTACCAGACCACGAACTCGCGATCGACGAAGTTGATCACCCACAGCGCGAGCGCCGCCGGCACGAGCGGCATGCCGAACTTCTGCATGCGCCTGAAGAGGTCCCGGTCGAACTCGAGCCCGAGTTGTTCCGTGCGGTAGAGGAGGAGCGCGAGGTACACGACGAGCGTGCCCGTGAAGTTGCCGACGACGAGCCCGATCGCGCCCCAGTGGAAGACGGCGACGAAGAGCACCATCGCCGCGACGGTGACGATCACGTTCGTGATGCTGGCGAGCGCATACGCCGTCGACCGCTCCTCGACGCGGAACAACGCGGTCAGCTGCTGGTAGTTCGTCTGCGCCCAGAGCCCGACGGCGCCGGCCCGCACGAGCCAGGGAGCATCGCCGAGCCCGAGCAGATGGCTGATCTCCGGCGCGAACGCGAGGCCGACCACGAGCCCGAGCGTCGCGGCGCCCATCGTGAACCAGAACGACGTGCGAATCACGGTCAGCTTCGCCGCGTTCTCCTTCGCGTCGAAGTAGAAGCGGAAGAACGCGCTCGAGATCCCGAGCTGCAGGAGGATCGCGAGCACCGCGGTCGCGGCCGTGATGATCTCGACCTGCCCGTACGCGGACGGCGGTAGATAGTGCAGGTAGAGCGGCAGGAGGATCGTCGCGAGGATCCGCGACACCAGGCCGCCGGCCCCGTAGATCGCCGAGTGGCGCGCGAGGCGCTTCATCTGGAAGGCGAGGCTCAACGAAGCGAACGGTAGAGGTCGAGGAGGCGGTCGGCCACGCGGTCGATGTCGTGCACCTGCTCGACATAGGCGCGGCTCTCGGCGCCGATCCTCTGCCGTAGTTCAGGTTGCTCGACCAGCGGACGCAGGGCCTCGACGAGGGTCTCCTTCGTCGCGGCCACGATGGGGATGCGAACCCCGTACCCGGCAGCGCTTCGCTCGACCACGTCGGGCTTGAGGTGCGCAACGACGGGCTTGCCGAGCGCCATCGACTCGAGCGCGAAGACGCCGTGCCAGCCGGCGTTGAGCTGGTCGACGACGATGTCGGCGCGGGCGTAGCGTGCGCGTGCCTCCTCGTGCGGGACGCCTTCGACGATGTCGAGGTCGACGGGGAGCTGGGCGCACGCGTCGATGACGAACTGCGTGCCCTTCCTCTCGCGGTTCGACGGTGCATGGACGACGAGCGGGCGTGGGCTGTCGGACGGCGGCCGCGGGCTGAACGCGCGCAGGTCGAGCCCCGGCGGGATCACGTGAGCCTCGGGCACCCAGCGCGTCGCGTCGTAGGAGCCGACGATCTCCGCGTCGGCGCGCTTGCCGAATGCGAGCGCTTCGCGCGACTTGCCTCGGATGTCCGATCCGAGATAGTGGAAGACGCTCTTCTTCCGCAGCGCGCGCAGGAGCGGGAACTGGACCGACTTCGGGATCAGCGTCAGGCCGAAGTAGAAGTGGAAGACGTCGGTCTGCGGGGCGAGGCGGGCGAAGGCGGCGAACTGCTGTGCGAGCTTCACGGGCAGCGGCCCCCGCCGGTCGAGCGACCAGTCGGCCTCGTGGTGCAGCTTCCCTCGCTCGAAGACGACGAGCCGCGCGTCGACCCCCTGGCGCCGCAGCGCCTGGACGTTCTCCCACGGGATCCCCGCGATGTTGACGGGGCAGTGCGTGACCCGCAGCCCCTGTGGAAAGTTCGTCACGCTTTCGTAACGTCGTTTGGCGTCCCGCGGTCCGGCTCTCCGCCGGCGTTTGCGGCACCCCGGCGGCCGTCGTTTGGCGAAGGGACTGGTCTCGCGGCGACCTGTCGAAAGGGGCTCACTGGTCGAACTCGAGCTGGTCGAAGTAGCGGAGCGCGGTTCGGCCCGGGCGGATGCGCCTTGCGTACGACCGGAGCTCGTCGTCCGAGAGCTCGCCGAGTGCGCGCTTCACGCCGAGGTAGGGAAGGTTCAGGTCCTCCTGGTAGACGATCGTCGAGATCCGCGGGTTGATCTCGATCACGTGCTCGCCGACGAGCTGGATGTTGAAGAAGTGCTCGATCCCGAGCTCGGCGACGATCAGGTTCGGCGGTGCGCATCAGCTGCTCGTCCTCGAGCGTGACGAAGTACATCGCGAGCCCCGCGCGCATCGCCTCGCGCGTCTTCGGGTGCCCGAGCACGATCTCGCGTCCGTTCCCGATCCCGTCGATCGTCCGCTCGCCGCCGGTGGCGAGCTCCATCACCAGCAGATCCGGCCCGCCCTCGTCCGGCAGCAGCTCGACCGCCTCCTCGAGCCGCATCGCGACCGACCCGGGCCGCTCGTTCAGCAGCTGGTGCGCGCGGTCGACCGTCGGATCGAGGATGCGGAAGCCACGCGAGCCCGACGAGAAGACGGGCTTGAAGCACACCGGCCGATCCGGGTAGCCGAGCTCGCGCGCCGCCGCTTCGACCTCACCCGCGCCGTTGACGCGGCGAAAGGCGGGAGCCTGCACGCCGATGCGATGCAGGAACGCGTACGTCTCGGCTTTGTCGTTCGAGCGGTGGATCGCCTCGGGGCTCGAGACGAGCACCGGCATCGGGAAGCGCTCGACGTGCGCCGCGAGGCCCTCGAGGTCGAACGACGACTGCGGCAGGATCGCATCGACGCCCTCGCGTTCGGCGACCGCGAGCATCGCGTCGGGGAACTCCGGGTCGGCTCCGCCGGGGACGATGTGGAAGGCGTCGCAGAGGTGGCGGCCGACCGAGCGCTCGCTCATGTCGGTGCCGACGAGGCGCACCTCGCGCTCGCCGTTCTCGCGCAGCGCGCGCAGGAGCGCAGCCGTTCCCGGCGCACCCGACGCCGTGACCATGACGGTGATCGGCTTCACGACAGGTCGATTCTGTCGCGGCGCAGGTGCTCGAAGCGCGCTGCGCGGTCGGCGTCCAGCATCGACTCCATCGACTCCCGCATCGTCGCGCCCTCGAAGGCCCAGATCTCCGGATGCGTCAGCAGCTGCAGCCACTCGAATGCGCCGCGCGCGAGCTCGCCGTGCGGACAGCCGTGACGCCAGTGCTGGTTCGAGTCCGAGCGGTAGTGCTCCGGGTCGAAGAACGGCGGGCCCATGACGTTGACCGCGCCGGGGACGTCCGCCTGCATGTACTCCGGATCGGGGTTGTGCCAGGCGACCACCGCGTCGAACCGGTCGTCGAGGTCGACGTCGGGCCACACGGCGTGATGCGCGACCCGATGGCCGAGCTCGCGCAGACGCGCGATCGCGGCCTCGCCCTCGGAGGAGGCGAGGTTGTAGAAGACCGACCGCGTCATCAGGAACCACGTCGACCAGGCGCCCTCCTCGGCCTCGGCCTCCGCGACCGCCAGCGCGCCGTCGAGCGACAGGTCGACGTCGTGGCGGAGGATGACGACGCCCGGCTCGGGCGCCCGGTCGAAGCCGGCGAAGCGGTAGCCGCCGCGCTGCGCCGCCCGCAGCAGCTCGCGATAGTGCTCGAGGCTAGAACTCGCAGCTCATTCGACCTCCACGTCGAGGAGGCGTCGCCGCCGCCTCGGCGCGCTCGAGCGCCTCGAGGTTCGTGTCCGCGGTGGCGATCACGTAGCCGCGGCGGTCGCCGTCGAGCGCGCACGGGCCGGATCGTCTCGCCGAGCTGCAGGTAGACGTCCGCCTGCACGACGCCGGGAAACGCGAGCACCTTGTCGAGCGGGCCGATCCGCTTCACGCGGCCCGTCGGGAGCGGCCCGGGCTCGGCGGTGAAGAAGCGGATCGCGAGCGGCTGGTGAAACTGCGGCAGGACGAGCTCGTCGGGCAGTTCCTCGCCGAGCGCCATCCGGATCTGCACCTCGACGAGGTCGACGCCGGTCGCGACGCGAACGAGGTCGGCCATCTGCCCGCCGGGAATGCGCGCGGCGCACTCGACGACGATGACGCGGCCGTCGCCGCGTCGCGATCAGCTGCGGGAACGCGATGCCCGTCTCGAGCCCGAGCGCGTGCACGGTGTGCACGGCGACGCGCTCGGACTCCTCGAGCTGCTCGCCGTACGCCGTCGCGGGGTAGACGTGGATCCAGCCGACGCCGAAGCCGATGCCGGGCGGCCGCAGCCGGTCGGAGAGCGTCAGCGGGATCGACGCGCCGTCGCGGGCGATCACGATCCCGTTCATCTCGACGCCCTCGACGAACTCCTCGAGGATCGCCTCCCCGGTCGGGGACGCCACGAGCACCTCGTGCAGATGCGCGTCGATCTCGTCGAGCGACTCGACCCGGAAGACGCCGCGCTGCCCGCCCGAGTCGGCCGGCTTGAGCACGGAGGGGAACCCGACCTCGTCGGCGGCGCGGCGCGTCTCGGCGATCGACCGCACGGCGGCAAGCGCGGCTGCGGCACCCCGACGTCGGCGAGCCGCGTGCGCATCGCGATCTTGTGCGTCATCAGGTGGGCGGTCTCGACGCCGATCCCCGGCAGCCCGCGCGCCTCGGCGACCGCCGCGACGACCGGCACGGCGCGGTCGGCGCTGACCGTCATCACCCCGTCGAGCTTGATGCCGCGCCGTCGCCTTGATCACGGCGGCCGCGTCGGCGAAGTCGACGACCTTCGCGATGTCCGCCTCGGCGAGGCCCGGCGCCTCGGAGTTGCGGTCGACGGCGACCACGCGGAGGCCGAGCTCCTTCGCCTGGAGGATCGCCCGGCGCTGGTGGCGCCCTGCGCCGACGAAGAGGATGGTCTTCACGCGGAACGGATGCTACTTCGGCGCCAACGCAGACCGGACGAGCTCGAGTGTCCCCTCGACGTCGACCGGATAGCCGGCGCCGAGGTGGACGGCGAGCCCGTCGAGCACGACGCCGAGGAAGCTGCCGACCGATTCCAGGTCGAGATCGTCACGCTCGAGCCCGTCCGCCGCGCCGCTGGAGCAGCTGTTCGCGGAGCTGCGCCTGCAGGTCGGGGTTTCGAGCCTGCCACTGCTTGCGGCGCTCCGGGTTCGTGCGCAGGAGGCGGGCGACCTCGAGGTAGACGCCGGCCCACTCGGGATCCTCGCCGCCGATCCGGCGCACGACGCCCTCGAACCCCTGGTCGAGCCAGAGCGCGCCGATCTCCCGCTGGTCCTCGGTGGCGAGCGCGAAGAAGAGCTCCCACTTGTTCGGGTAGTAGCTGAAGATCGCGCCGCGCGACAGGCCCGTCTCGTCCTCGAGGCGGGCGACCGTCGCGCCCTCGTAGCCGTGGCGTGCGAACGCGCGGCGCGCGCCGTCCACGATCTGGCGGCGCCGTTCCTCGCGATGGGCCTCGGAGACCTTGGGCATGCTCCACACTTTACAAAAACGTACGGACGTACTATATTCGCGTGATGCTGCGCCGCGCCCACACCCTGGCGGCACTGGTCGCTCGCCGAGGCCGTCTCGAGCACCGGCACGGCGATGACGTTCGTGGCCCTGCCGTGGTTCGTGCTCTCGACCACCGGCTCGGCGCCGAAGATGAGCGTCGTCCTCGCCGTCGAGATCGCGCCCGTCGCGATCTTCGGGATCCCGAGCGGCTCGGTCGTCGCGCGGCTCGGAGCCCGGACGACGATGCTCGTCTCGGATGCCGCTGCGCGCCCCGCTGATCGCGCTCGTCCCGCTGCTCTACTGGACGGGCCACCTCGCCTACGGGCTGCTGCTCGCGCTCGTCTTCCTCATCGGGCTCTTCAGCGCGCCGTACATCGCCTCGCAGCGCTCGATCATCCCGGAGCTCTTCGGCGACGACGAGGTCACCGTCTCGAAGGCGTCGGCCATGTTCGGGACGGCGACGCAGCTCCCGATCGTGATCGGGCCCGGCGCTCGCGGGCGCGCTCGTCGCCTGGATCGGCGCACCGGGCGTGCTGCTGATCGACGGCGCGACCTATCTCTTCGCCTTCGCGGTCGTGCTGGTTGCGGTTCGCGCCGGGCGGCGTGTCCCGCAGGAGGGCGAGTCCGCCGGCGTCCTGGCCGGGCTTCGCTACCTCGCACGCGACCGACTGCTCGGGCCGCTGACGCTGACGGTCGTCGTGCTCGACTGCGCGGCCGGGGCGATCGCGGTCGCGGTGCCGCTCGTCGCCTACACGCGCTACGGCCAGAGCGCGCACGTCGCCGGCTGGCTGTTCACGAGCTTCGGCGTCGGCGCGATCGTCGGTTCGGTCCTCACGATGAAGGTGCTCGACCGCGTGCCGCCGCTCCGCCTCGCCTGTGTCGCGCTCGTGCTCGCCACACTGCCGCTGTGGGCGATCGCGGCTCCCATCTCCTGGCCCGCCGCCTGCGTTGCGGTCGTCTTCTGCGGCGTGTTCGTGGCGATGGTGAACGCGCCGATGATGGGGCTGATCACGACGCGTCCTCCGTTCGCACTGCGCGCGAAGGTGCTGACCTCGGTGATGACCGCAAGCGCCCTCGGCGGTCCCTTCGGCCGGCTCGCCGTCGGGCCGGTCTACCGGCTCTGGGGCAATGCGGGGGTGTGGATCATGATCGCAGGCGGCCTCAGCGTGGGCACCGTGCTGTTCGTCGTCGCGGCGATCCGCGGCTCGGGCGCCGCGCCGGAGCCTTCAGGGGTGGTCGCGCCGACCGTCTAGGCTTGTCCCGATGCTCGCAGGGAAGCGGATCTTCATCACCGGCGGCGCCGGGTTCATCGGCACCACGCTCGCGCGCGAACTGGTCGACGAGAACCAGGTGATCGCGTACGACAACCTCCATCGCGACTCCCTCTCGGGGCTCGAGCTCGCGGAGCACCCGAACTTCGAGCTCGTCCAGGGCGACATCCTCGATGCCGATCGGCTTGCGGAGGCGTCCCGTGGCGCGACGCACTTCGTCCACTGCGCCGCGATCGCCGGCGTCGACACCGTGCTCGCGAGCCCCGTCCGCGTGATGCGCGTGAACGTGATCGGCACCTACAACGCGCTCGAGGCCGCTCTCGGCACGCTGGACACGCTCGAGCGCTACGTCGACTTCTCGACGAGCGAGGTGTTCGGCACGCACGCCCTGAACGTCGAGGAGGGGCAGGTGTCGACGATCGGCTCGGTGGGCGAGGCGCGCTGGACCTACGCGGTCTCGAAGCTCGCGGGCGAGCACATGGCGTTCGCGTATCACGACGAGCTCGGCCTGCCCACGGTCACCGTGCACCCGTTCAACATCTTCGGGCCGGGGCAGATCGGCGGAGGCGCAATTCGCGCGTTCATCGAGGCGTCGCTCGCCGAACGCGACCTCACGATCCACGGCGACGGCTCCCAGATCCGCGCGTGGACGTACGTGACCGACATGGTCTCCGGCGTCCTCCTCTGCCTCGAGCATCCCGCAGCCGTCGGCCAGGCGTTCAACATCGGCAATCCGCGCGGTGCCGTGACGGTCTTCGACCTCGCCCAGCGCATCAAGCGCATCAGCGGCGCACCGGGCGAGATCGTCTTTCAGCCGCTGCACTACGCGGACGTCGAGCTGCGCATCCCGAACGTGAAGAAGGCTCGCGAGGTGCTCGGCTGGGAGCCGCAGGTGGAACTGGACGAAGGCCTCGAGAAGACGATCGCTTGGTACCGGCAGAAGACGCTCCAGTCCGCCTAGGGCGGCCCGACGTCGGCGAGCTCGAGCTCGCCGAGGTGGCCGAGGTCCTCGAGAGCGGCATGCTCACGATGGGCCCGAAGGTGCTCGAGTTCGAGGCCGAGATCGCGCGGCTCTGCGAGGTCGAGCACGCCCTGGCCGTCACGTCCGGCACCGCCGCGCTCCACCTCGCCGTGCTCGCCGCCGGGCTCGAGCCGGGCGACGAGGTCGTGGTGCCGGCGTACACGTTCCCGGCCACGGCGAACGTGGTCGCGCTCGCCGGGCTGACGCCCGTCCTCGTCGACGTCGACCCCGAGACGATGAACATCGACCCGGCGAAGATCCACGTCGGGCCGCGCACGAAGCTGCTCATCGGCGTGCACCTCTTCGGCCGCCCGCTGCGCCTGCACGAGTTGCCCGATGTGCCGCTGCTCGAGGATGCCGCCGGTGCACTCGGCGCGCGCTATCGCGGCCGCGCCTGCGGCGGTCTCGGCATCGCGGGCTGCCTCAGCTTCCATCCCCGCAAGATCGTCACCACGGGTGAAGGCGGCGCGATCACGACCTCCGACGATGCGTTCGCCGACGCGGTCCGCCAGCTGCGAAACCATGGTTGGCGCTCGCTCGCACCGGCCGACATGCCGGTTCCTGGCCTCAACTACCGGCTGTCGGACATCCTCTGCGCCGTCGGCCTTCCGCAGGCGCGGCGCCTCGACGAATTGCTCGCAGCGCGGACGCGGATCGCCGAGGGCTACCGCGAGCGCCTGGAGCACCTGCCGGTGCTGCTGCCGCACGCGGACGAGGGCGACATCCACGGCTGGCAGGCCTACGTGCTGCAGATCGACGACCGCGACCGCGTGCTCGCCGCACTGCGAGCGCAGGGAATCGAGGCGCAGATCGGCACCTACTCGCTGCCGCTGCTCGGCGCATATCGTGACCAGGGCGAGTTCCCGGGCGCCCGGCGGGTGTTCGAGCGCGCGCTCGCCCTGCCCTTCCACACCCGCCTCGCGGACGCCGACCTCGACCGGGTGGCGGAGGCGCTTGACAGACTAGTAAGTCATCACTAACATCCCGACCATGGTGCTGACCGAACGAAAGACGAAGGCGGAGCGGCGCGAGGACATCCTCGATGCTGCGGTCGCCGAGTTCGCGGAGAAGGGCCTCCACGGCGCCTCGACCGACGAGATCGCCCGGCTCGCGGGGATCTCGCAGCCGTATGTCTTCCGGCTCTTCGGCACGAAGAAGGAGCTCTACATGGCGCTCGTCGCACGGTGCTTCCGCCAGACGCTCGAGACCTTCCAGCGGGTGGCGGAGGGCAAGCGGGGCGCGGACGCCCTGCAGGCGATCGGCGTCGCCTACGGCGAGCTCCTGGAATCCGACCGCATCTACCTGCGGGCCCAGATGCAGGCGTACGCCGCCTGCGAGGACCCGGAGATCTGCGCCGTCGTCAGGAACGGCTACGGCGATCTCGTGAGCTACGTCGAACGCGTCTCCGGGTCTTCGGCGGAGGAGCTTGCGACGTTCTTCTCGCACGGGATGCTCATGAACGTGCTCGCCTCGATGAATGCTCCGGCCGACGACTGGGGCCGCCGGCTCGTCGAGGGCTGCAAGTCCGGCAAGTAAACCGTCTCTTTTTTTCGCTCGGAGGTAAGTAATGACTCACAAAGCAAATGTCTGGTGGACTTTTGCGATCACGTCGGCGGCCCTCTTCATGGTCACGCTCGACAACCTCGTCGTGACCACGGCGATCCCGGTGATCCGGGAGGACCTGCACGCCGGCCTGAGCGGGCTCGAATGGACCGTGAACGCCTACACGCTCGTCTTCGCCGTCCTCCTGCTGACGGGTGCCGCGCTCGGCGACCGCTTCGGGCGCCGGCTCATGTTCTCGCTCGGCATCGGCATCTTCACGCTGGCCTCGGCGGCCGCTGCGCTCGCACCTTCGATCCTCGCGCTGGACGTCGCTCGCGCGGTGCAGGGCCTCGGTGCGGCAATCGTCCTGCCGCTCACGCTGACGATCCTCTCGGCGGGCGTTCCCGCCGAACGGCGCGGCGTCTTCCTGGGCGCGTGGGGCGGGATCAGCGGTCTGGCGGTGGCCTTCGGCCCGCTCGTCGGCGGCGCCGTCGTGAACGGCATCTCGTGGCACTGGATCTTCTGGCTGAACGTCCCGCTCGGGCTCGTGCTCCTGCCCCTCGCGATGTTGCGGCTCGACGAGACGAAGGGCCCGTTCGGGCGCGTCGATCTGCCCGGCGTCGGCCTGGTCAGCGCGGGCCTGTTCGGGATCGTCTGGGCGCTCGTGCGCGGCAACTCCGTCGGCTGGGCGACACCCGAGATCCTCGGCGCGCTCATCGTCGGCTTCGCATTCGTCGCGGCGTTCGTGGCCTGGGAGCTGCACACCGAGCATCCGATGCTGCCGATGCGCTTCTTCCGCAACCGCACGTTCGCCCTCGCGAATGTCGGGTCGATGCTGATGAGCTTCGGGATGTTCGGCTCGGTCTTCCTGCTCGCGCAGTTCTTCCAGACGGTGCAGGGCTACTCCCCGCTCGGCTCCGGGCTGCGGATCCTGCCGTGGACCGCGATGCCGATGATCGTCGCCCCGATCGCCGGCGCGCTCTCCGACCGGATCTCGCCGTCGCGGATCATCGGCACGGGCCTCGCCCTCCAGGCGATCGGCCTGGCCTGGATCGCAGCGGTCTCGACACCGACCACGCCCTACGTCGACCTGGTGGCGCCGTTCGCGCTGTCCGGGATCGGGATGGGCCTCTTCTTCGCGCCGATCGCCAACCTCGTCCTCTCGACGGTGCGCGGCGAGGAAGAGGGCCAGGCCTCCGGTGCGAACAACGCCGTCCGTGAGCTCGGCGGCGTCTTCGGCGTCGCGGTGCTGGCGTCGGTGTTCTCGCGGTACGGCGGCTACTCCAGCGGCACCGCGTTCGTGAACGGGATGACGCCCGCCGTCTACCTCGGCGCGGCCGTCGTCGCACTCGGGGCGGTTGCCGTGTTCGCGATCAAGCGCCGGCCGAAGGCCGACGTGCTCGCCCTCGAGCCGTCGTTCGAAGCCGCCGCCTAGTGTCGACCCGGCCTGGGCAACGGCGCACGCCGTGCCCAGGCCGGGTCGGGCTCCCAGAGCGCCCACCACGGATCCCACCAGCGGCGGCCCGCCTCGAGCTCGGCGACCACGCGCCGCCCCTCGGCCCAGACCTCCTCGACCTGCGCCGGCGTGAACCGGCCCTCGCGGACGCGGTCCTCGAGCACCTCCGCGTCCTTCCATTCGAAGCCCCCGTCGACCGGCAGCCAGATGTCGAGCTCGAGGTCCTGGGTGTCGTAGCCCGCAACGCTCCGGCGGAACGGCTCCTGCAGGTTCACGTACCAGCCGTTGAACTCGCGCTCGGGCCCGTGCCAGAAGACCCAGACCGCGTGCGCCTCGCCCGGGCGCTGCAGCATCAGCACCCCGTGGCCCTGCCACGCAGCCCGGCCGTGCCACGGGTGCCGCCCGCTCGGTGTCGGCCAGTCGCCGGCCGGAAAGTGGAACGGCGTTCCCTCGGCGACGTAGGTCGCGAGCAGCTCCGGGTCGTCGCGCACGACGACGACCGGGACCTCGAGCCACGCCCGCCCGTCGTTCAGCACCTCGCGGCGCACGATCACCTCGCCCTCAGACCACATGCCAGTCCCTCGGCAGTCCGAGCGGGCCCCAGTCGGGCGGCGGTCGCCAGCCCTCCCAGCCGGTCGGCCACGGCGCCTCGGCGACCACCCGCTGGCCTTCGGCGCGGATCTCGTCCGCCTCGGCCTGCGTCCAGATCCCGAGGGTGACCGCCTCGGCGAGCTCGTCCTCGTCCTTCCAGCTCCAGACGCCGTTCGGCTGCACCGTCACGTCCAGCGCCTGATCCGTGGTGTCCACGAATCGCCCGTTCAGGACGACGGGCGTCTGGAGGTTGACGTACCAGCTGAAGTGATTCCAGTCGGCGTCCCAGTAGATCTCGATGCTGTGACGAGCTTCCTCGCGCTCGAAGCGAAGGACGTGCGTCTGCTCCCAGGTCGTGTCGAACGGAGGCGCGTCGGTCTGCCAGCGCTTCAGATAGCCCTCGGGCCCGCGGCGCATCGCCTTGCCCTGGTTGCCCGGGCCGCAGTAGATCGCGAGCCGCCCGTTCCAGTCGCCGACGTAGCGATGGGGGAACGTCCAGCGGACGTTGCCGCGATAGATGCTGCGCTTCAGCACGATGTCGCCCACTCGCACGCGCACGACCTTAGGACGCGCGCGTTAGCGCCGTGTGTGGCGAGTGTTCGAGGTGCTGTAGCGTCGTCCGCGATGCCGGGGACGCCGTTTCGCTACCTCCATCACCTCGTGACCGTGCCCGTCAGCGTCGACGACCGGCACGAGGCACGCTTCATCCTCGACTCCGGGATCGGGTTGACGATCGTCGCGGCGTCCTTTGCGGAGCGGCTGGGAGTCGAGGCCGGCCCGGCGACATTCTCCGGGCAGCGCATGTCCGGGCAGGAGGTCGAGCTGCCGCTCGCCCGGCTGAGCTCACTTCGCTTCGACGACCTGCGGCGCGAGGAGGTCGAGGTGGGCATCCTGGACATGAGCGGGTTCCCGCCGGAGCTGAACGAGATCGACGGCTTCCTGTCGCTCGCCTTCTTCGACGAGCTGCCGTTCACGGTCGACTACCCGGGCGGCGTCGTGCGGCTCGGCGACGCCGGCGGCGGAGTCCCGGTGGAGCTCGACGTCGAACGAGACGGGCCGTCGGTGACCGCGTTCATGCCGCTCGTTCTGCCCGGAGGCCGGGTGGTGCGGGTCGAGGTGGACATGGGCAGCGATGCACTGATCCTCGACGACGGCCTCGCGGACGGCGTCGGTGTTGCACTGGACGATCCGTCGCTGCGCGTCGTCGAGGGGACCGACGAGACCGGCCACGCGTATGTCCGGCGGTTCACGAACCTGCGCGGTGCGATCCATCCCGACGGAGCGCGCTCGATCGCGCAGGACGATCCTCCGGTGATGTTCCAGCGCATCCGCTACGACGGACTCGTCGGCGATGCGTTCCTGCGCGGGTTCGCCGTGACCTTCGACGTGCCGGCCGGGCGCATCGTGTTCGGCTGATGGACGTCTCGGTCGTCGTCACGGTGTTGAACGAGGCGGGCTCGGTCGACGAGCTCCATCGTCGCATCGCCGCGGCGCTCGAGGGCCGCGAGTGGGAGGCGATCTTCATCGACGACGGGTCGACCGACGACACCTTCGCGCGGCTCCGCGCGCTGCACGACGCCGACCCCCGGGTCCGCGTCGTGCGCTTCAAGCGCAACTTCGGCCAGCATCCGGCGATGCATGCAGGCCTCGCGCGGGCGCGCGGCGCCCGGATCGTGACGATGGACGGCGACCTGCAGAACGAGCCGGAGGACATCCCGAAGCTCCTGGAGGCCCTCGATCGCGCCGACGTCGCGTCCGGGCGCCGGATCGCGCGCCGCGACTCGCCGGGCCGGACGCTGCCGAGCCGGGTCATCAACGGGTTGCTGCGCCGGTTCACCGGCGTGTCCATCTCCGACTTCGGCTGCGCGTTCAACGGCTACCGGCGGGAAGCGGTCGAGCCGATGCTCGGCGCGATCGGCCGGCAGAAGTTCACCAAGGCGCTCGTGCTCTCGAGCGGTGTGTCCGTCGAGGAGGTCGACGTGTCGCACGCGCCCGCCGCGTCGGGCTCGCGCTACTCCCCGCTGCGGCTCATGCGGCTCGCCCTGCACGTCGTCGCCGGGTTCTGGCCCCAACCGGTGCAGTGGATCGGCGTGACGCTCGGCCTCGTCTGCTCGTTCGCCGCGGCCGCGCTCGGGATCTACGGGGTGGTCTACTGGATCGTCAACAGCAACTTCCCCGGGCCGTTGTTCGCCGGAGCAGGCATTGTTCTGGTGCTCGGCATCCAGGGCTTCGTGCTGGCGCTGATCGGGGAGTCGCTCGGTCGCGTCCAGCGGGACGTCGAGGGCAGGCCGTTGTACACGATCGAAGAGGAGCTATGAAACGCGTACTCGTCACGGGTGGGGCAGGGTTCATCTCGTCGAACTTCATCCGGCATCTGCTCGAGTTCACTCCGTACGAGGTGGTGACGCTCGACGCGCTGACGTATGCGGGGAACCTCGAGAACCTCGCCGACGTGATGAGCCATGAGCGCCTCTCGTTCGTGCACGGCGACATCCGTGACGCGGGGCTCGTGCGCGAGCTCGTCGAGGGTGTCGACGTGATCGTCAATGCAGCGGCCGAGTCGCATGTCGAGAAGTCGATCGAGCACGGAGCGTCGGAGTTCGTCACGACGAACGTCGAGGGCACGCAGATCCTGCTCGATGCGATTCGCGCGACGCCCGTCGAGCGCTTCATCCTCATCTCCTCGAGTGAGGTCTACGGCACCGCCGAGAGCGCGCCGATGGACGAGGAGCACGCGCTCAACCCCCGTTCCCCGTATGCGGCGACGAAGGCGGGCGCCGACCGGCTCGCCTACTCGTACTGGACGACGTACGAGCTGCCGATCGTGATCGTGCGCCCGTTCAACAACTATGGCCCGCGCCAGCATCCCGAGAAGGTGGTGCCGCGGTTCATCACCCAGGCGCTCGCCGACGAGCCGTTGACGATCCACGGCGACGGTCACGCCTCGCGCGACTGGCTCTATGTCCTCGACGACGCAGAGGCGATCGAGCGGACGATCGAGGCGCCGATCGACTCGATCGCGGGCGAGGTGATCAACGTCGCGACGGGGATCGACATCTCGATCGCCGACATCGCGGCGATGGTGCTCGACATGCTGGGGAAGCCTGGAGAGCTGACCCGCAACGTCCCCGAGCGCCTCGGCCAGGTCGACCGGCACATCGGCTCGGTCGACAAGGCGCGGGAGCTGCTCGGCTGGCACGCGCGCACCTCCTTCGAGGAGGGCCTCGAGCGCACCGTCGCGTGGTATCGCGACAATGAGGCGTGGTGGAGAGCGATTCTCGCTCGGGAAGCCCGCGCCTTCTCGTCCTAGGAGCTGGTCCCGCTCAACTCGGTCTGCTCGAGGCAGCACGTGCGCGCGGCCTCTGGGTGGCCGTCGTCGATCGCGACCCCGGCGCGCCCGGGTTCGTGTTCGCAGACCGGCGGTGCATCCTCTCGACCGAGGACGAGCCCGCGATCGAGCGGCTCGTCGGCGCGCTCGGCATCGGCGGGATCATCGCGCCGGGGACCGATTGGCCCGTCGGCGTCGCCGCCCGGATCGCGGAGCATGCGGGGCTGCCGCACCCCATCTCCCCCCAGACCGCGGTCCTCGCGACGAACAAGCTGCGGCAGCGCGAGCGGCTCGAGGGCGCCGGCGTGCCCCAGCCGAGATCCTGGACGGTCGGGGGCGACGAAGCCCTGCCCGAGATCTCCGGCCCGGTCGTCGTCAAGGCGCCCGACCGGCAGGGCCAGAAGGGCCTGACGCTCGTCGAGTCGCCCGAGGGCCTCGGCCCCGCGATCGAGCTCGCGCGCAGCGCCGCCCGCAACGGCCTGGCCCTCGTCGAGGAGCTCGTCGACGGCCCCGAGGTGACGGTCGTCGGGTTCTCGGTCGACGGCGTGTTCACGGCGCTCACCGTCACCGACCGGATCACCGCGGCGCCGCCCGCCTTCGGTGTCGCTCTGGCGCACGTCTGGCCGAGCCACGTCCGGGGTCTGACCCCCGACGCGGCTGAACGAGCCGTGGCCGCTCTCGGGATCGCGAACGGCCCCTCGTACACGCAGCTCCGGATCGGGCCGGACGGGCCGATGGTGATCGAGGTGGCGGCCCGGCTCGGCGGCGGTCACGATGCGGAACTCGTCGAGGCCGCGGTCGGGGTCGACCTGAACGGGCTCGCGATCGCAGCGGCGCTGGGCGAGCCGCTCGCGGTGCCCGAGCCCAGGCCCCGGGCCGGAGGGGCCGTCACGCGCTTCCTCGTCGCGCCGCCCGGGATCCTCGAGCACGTCGAGGTGCCCGGAGGCGTCCAGGCGAGGATCTACCGTGAGCCGGGCTTCGTGTTCGCGCCGCTCGCTCGCGGCTCGGACCGCGCGGGGGCGTTCCTGGTCGTCGCCGGCTCGCGCGAACAGGCGCTCGAGCAGGCGGATGCCGTCGCGCAGGCGATCCGCTTCCGCGTCGCCGCGCCTCTCCCGGACGCCGCCGCGCTAGACCTGGGCTGAGGCGACGAGGTTCAGGCCGAGCTCGAAGCGGCCGACCCGGATCCCGCCCGGCGCGAAGCCCGACTGCTCGAGCTCTCGCCGGAGCAGCTCGGGCGAGTAGTAGCGCTCGTGGTCGTCGATCTCGGTCGGATCGATCAGTCCGAGACGGCGCGAGATGAGCTCGAGGATCGGCTTTGCGGCTGTTGCGGGTGTCGTGACGACGAGCACGCCGCCCGGCCGCAGGATGCGGTGGGCCTCCGCGAAGAGCGCCGCAGGCCGCTGGACGTGCTCGATCACCGCGAGGCACGTGACGAGGTCGACGGACGAGTCGTCGAGCGGCAGCGGGTCGTCGGCGGCGCCCTGGTGGAGCGAGACGTTCTCCGCGACGACCGACGACGTGACGCTGAGGTCGAATCCAATGCCGGTCCGAATTCTCGGTGCGAGCCGCACGAGCAGGTCGCCGTTGAAGCCGCAGCCCAGATCGACGACGACCCCGTTCGCGGGCACGTGACGCTCCACCTGCCGGCGCCGGAGCGCCGCGAGCGCCCGGTCAAGCCGTCGCTGGCCGTGCTCCCCGAACGACGCTTCCCTGGCCGGCTGTTCCTGCTCAGTCATTGCTGCAGCCGAGTCTAGAAGGAGCGGTTCCGGGCTAGGCTTCCCGCCGTGGAGGTCACGCGGCGAGGCACGTTTCTCTCGTTCCAGCCCCCGGCGATCTCCGAAGCGGAGATCGACGCCGTCGCAGAGACCCTGCGCTCGGGCTGGCTGACCACGGGGCCCCGCACGGCCGAGCTCGAGGCGCGCATGCGCGACTACCTGGAGGCGAAGCACGTGCTCGCCGTCTCCTCCTGCACCGCGGCCCTGCACCTCTCGCTCGTCGCCCTCGGCGTCGGCCCCGGCGACGAGGTGATCACCACCTCGATCACCTGGCCGGCGACCGCGAACGTGATCGTGCACTGCGGCGCGACGCCGGTGTTCGCCGACATCCGCGCCGACACCCTCAACATCGATCCTGCGCACGTGCGCGAGCTGATCACCGCTCACACGAAG
The DNA here is from genome assembly GCA_963828655.1 of uncultured Thermoleophilia bacterium. GTDB lineage: Bacteria > Actinomycetota > Thermoleophilia > Gaiellales > Gaiellaceae > PALSA-600. Next base: position 454,547 of record CAWHFK010000008.1, read on the forward strand.
GCGATCGTGCCGGTCGATCTCTACGGTCAGCCCGCCGACCTCGACGAGCTCGCGGCGACCGGGCTGCCGATCGTCGAGGATGCCGCGCACGCCGCCGAGTCGCGGTATCGAGGCCGGAAGATCGGCTCGATCGCCGACCTGACGTGCTTCTCGTTGTACGCGACCAAGAACATCTCCGCGGGCGAGGGCGGGCTGATCGCCACGAACCGGGACGATCTCGCCGAGGCGCTCGACGACCTGCGCGTCATGCGGCGCGGGCACGGCTCGCTCTACGACATCGCCGTGCCCGGCTACAAGGCGAATCTCAGCGATGTGCTCTCCTCGATCGCACTCGTGCAGCTCGACAAGGTCGAGGGGCACGCAGAGATCCGGCGGCGCCACGTCGCGCTCTACGACGAGGGCCTCGCCGGCCTCGAGGGCATCACTCCTGTGGCCCGCGACGAGCGAGATGTGCACGCGAATCACCTCTACGTCGTGCGGATCACCTTCGCCGACCGCGACGACGTGCAACGGGCGCTGACCGACGAGAACATCGGCACGTCGATCCACTTCCTGCCCGTGCACCAGCTGAGCGCCTACCGAGACCGGCTCGCCCCGAACCAGCCGCCGCTGCCGGTGACCGAGAAGGCGGGAGCCGAGGTGCTGTCGCTCCCTCTCTCCCCGGCGCATTCGGACGACGACGTTCGCGACGCAGTCGCGGCTATTCGGCGCGTGCACGCGCGGCTCGCCGGATGAAGCACTGGCTTCGCGTCGCGGCGACGCTCCTCGTCACGGGCGGCGCAGTCGCCTACATCCTGACGAAGGTCGATCTCGGGAAGACGTGGGACATCCTCCGCGCCGCGAGCCCGGGTTGGATCGCGCTCTCCGCCTTTCTGACCCTGATCACCGTGCCGCCGATGGCCTGGCGGTGGCAGCTGCTGCTCGCCGCCCGAGCCGTGCACGAGCGGGTGCTCTGGCTGACGCGCACGTACTTCGTCTCCTATGCCGTCGGCCAGGTGCTCCCGACGTCGGTCGGCGGCGATGCCTCGCGGATCTTCGAGACGACGCGCCGCCATCCCGGCCAGATCACGCCGATCACCGGCTCGGTCCTGCTCGAACGGTCGATCGGCGGGGCGGTGACCCTGCTGCTCGCCGGGGTCGGGCTGCTGCTCGCGATCGGGCGCTACCCGATCGGTCCGTACCTCTGGATCGAGCTGCTGTTCGTCGTCGCCACGCTGGCCGCGGGCTTCGTGTTCTTCTCGCGCTCGGTCCGTCGCCGGCTGGCCTTCCTGATGCCGCATGCGCGGCGCTTCCGGCTCGAGGTGCCCGCCCGGGCGGTCTACGACGGCATCCACGGCTACCGCGACCATGTGGGGACGCTCCTCGGCGTCTCGCTGATCACCGCCGCCGCACAGCTGACGCGGATCGTCGCGATCTACGCCTCGGGCCGCGCGGTCGGGATCCACCTCTCGCTGCTCCCGTACGTCGTGCTCGGCCCCCTGCTCTTCCTCGTCATGCTCGTGCCGTTCACCGTCAACGGCATCGGTGTGCGCGAGGCGTTCTTCGTCAGCTTCCTCGGGAAGCTCGGTGTCCCGCCCGACGACGCGTTCGCGTGCGGCTTCCTGTTCTTCCTGATGACGATCCTGCTCGCGCTCCCGGGTGTGCTCGTGATCCTCTGGGAGAACACCGTCGGACGCTCTTCTGCGGTGCCCGATGGAACAACCTGACGTCACCGTCGTCGTCGTCACCTGGAACGCACTGCCGTGGATCGAGCAGTGCCTGGACTCCGTGCACGGACGCGACGTCGTCGTCGTCGACAACGGCTCCACCGACGAGACGGTCGCCTTCGTGCGCGAGCGCTATCCCGACGTCCGGCTGCTCGAGCAGGAGAACCGGGGCATGGGCGGCGGCAACAACGCGGGCATGCGGGTGGCTGCGGGCCGCTACTTCTTTCTCCTCAACTCGGATGCCTGGGTGCTCGGCGACGGGCTCGACAGGCTCGTGCAGTTCGCCGACGAGCATCCGGACGCTGCCGTCGTCGGCCCGAAGCTGTTGAACACCGACGGCTCGCTCCAGCGGTCCGCGCGCGGCGAGCCGACGCTGTGGGGCCTCGCGACGGAGTACCTGTTCATCCGCAAGCTGGCTCCCCACACGCGCCTCCTGAACCCGCTCTACCGCGGCGATTTCTCGCACGACGAGATCGCCGAGGTCGATTGGCTCTACGGCCCGGCGCTGCTCGTCCGTCACGAGGCCGCCGATGCGGTCGGGCTGTTCGACGAGGACTTCTTCATGTTCAGCGAGGAGGTCGACTGGCTGACGCGCTTCCGCCGGGCCGGCTGGAAGGTGCTGTTCGTTCCGCAGGCCGAGGTCGTGCATGTCGGCGGCGCCTCGCACGGCGGAACGCTGTACGTCGAGAACCTGCGCGGCCAGTTGCGCTTCTTCGCGAAGCACAAGGGGCCTGAAGGAGGCCGAGCGGGCGCGCAGGCTGCTGCTCGTCTCGCTGCGCCTGCGGGCACTGCTGCTGCGGCGTCAGGAGTATCGCGACGGCGTTCGGTTCCTCTCGTCCGGGAACGCCCGGTCGCTGCTCTCCGTGACCCGATGATCGAGTACCTGCGGCTCGCCTTCGGCACGGCCTGCGTGCTGCTGCCCGGCCTGGCCGTCGCCCGGGCGCTGCGGTCACGCTCGGTGGCCGCGGTCTTCGCCTGGTCGCTCGCGTGCGTGTTCGTCGCCTGGGCGGTCGTGTTCACGGTGCACCGCTCGATCCATCTCGCCGTGGCGATCTTGGCGGCGATCACGCTCGTCGCGCTCGTCGCCGGGCGCCGGGAGCACATCGGCCTCGGCGGTGCGCGCACTCCGGTCTGGATCTTCGGGGTGGTGCTCGGCTGGTTCATGTGGCACGTCGAGAGCCCGGTGGTCGGCGACGGCCTCTTTCACGAGGCGCGCGTGCGCAAGCTCGTCGACCTGACGAGCCTGCATCTGCGCACCGTCGACGAGTTCAAGGACGGCGGCCTGCATCCCGGGTATGCGTTTCCGCTCTGGCACGGCTTCCTCGCGCTCGTCGCCTGGTTCTCGGGCCTCGATCCCGAACAGGTCGTGCGCCACGAGCCGTCGCTGCTCGCCCCGCTCGCGTGCGTGCTGGTGTTCGAGGCGGGTGTGGCGGTGCTCGGCTCGGCCCAGCTCGGGGCGGCCGTGCTCGCGGCGCAGCTGGCGCTCGTCTGTTTCGGGCCGGGGAACGGCGGCTCGTTCGCGGTGCTGTCTCTGCCGGCGACGGTGTCGCGGCAGCTGATGATCCCCGCGGCGATCACGCTCTTCTTCCTCGCGCGAACCTGGCGCGGTTATGCCGCAGTTGCGGCGATCTTCGGCGCCCTGACGCTGACCCATCCGACCTATGGGGTCTTCCTGCTCGTGCCCCTCCTCGCCGTGACGTTCTGGACCTGGCGCGCCTGGCTCGTCGCGCTCGTCCCGACCGGGCTCGTCCTGCTGTGGCTCAGGCCGATCGTGGACGAGACGCTGACACACGATCCGAGCTCGAGGACGCGTGCGGCGGACCTCGCGCAGTACGGGTCGCAGCTCGTCGTGTCGAGCGACCGTCACTTCCGGCTCGCGGCCGAGGTGTTCGGGCGCAGCGGCTCCGTCGCGGTCGCGACGCTGTTCCTGTTGCCGGTGATCGGTCTGGCGCTCCGGCGGCGCTGGGCCGCGTTCACGCTCGGCGGAACCCTGATCGTCCTCCTCCTCACGCTCGTGCCTTGGCTCTTCGTGCACATCTCGGACGCGGTGTCGCTGTCGCAGTCACGGCGCCTGGCGGGATTCATCCCGTTCCCGTTCGCGTTTGCGGGCATCGCGGCGCTCGTCGCCCGTCGCAAGCTCGCCGTTCCGCTGGCGCTCGTCGCCGGGATCGTCCTGCAGCAGCAGTGGCCCGGCGACTTCGAGTACGGCCTGAGGCACGGTGGGCCGGGGGTCGCGACGTGGATCGCCCTCGTCGGCGGAACGGTGTCGCTCGTCGTCTTCCTCGCGCTCCGGCGGCCGCCGCTCCGCGAGCACCATGGGCTCGCGCTCACGGCCGTGTGCGCATTCGTGCTGCCCGTCTTCGTGCACGGCGTAGCGCACTGGAGCCCGGACCCGAAGACCGATCGGCGTGCGCTCTCGCCACGGCTCGTCCACAACCTGCGGACGAAGGTGCCGAAGGGCGCGATCGTCCTGGCGCCGCTCGACACGAGCTACCGCGTCGCGGCCAGCGCGCCGGTCTACGTCGTCGCGGCGCCGGTCGTCCACGTGGCGAATACGAAGGCCAACGATCCGTACGGCCGGGCGCGGGCGGTCCACCACTGGGTGCTGACGAACGATCCTCGGGTGGCCAAGCGCTACGGCGCGACCTGGGCGATCCGCAGCGGCCGCCTCTATCGTCTGCCGCAGTGAAGGTCCTCCTCGTCACGATGTACTTCCCGCCGGCAGGAGGCGGTGGGGTGCAGCGCCCCCTGAAGTTCGCGACCCACCTGCCGGAGCTCGGTATCGAGACGCACGTGCTTGCGCCCGACGACCCGAAGTGGATCCACCGCGACGAAGGTCTCGCACCGCCGACGCTCGCCTGGGTGCACCGGGCGCGCTACCTCGGGCCGAAGGGGCGCAAGCCGGCCGAGGAGCTCCACGGCACCACCGGCCTCGAACGGGCGTCGAAGCAGGTCCAGCTCGCCGGGCGCCGGCTGCTCGTCCCGGATGAGAACGTCAGCTGGAACCTCACGGCGATCCCGGCGGCGATCCGCATCGCCAAGCGCGAAGGCATCGACGTCGTCGTGACGACGTCGCCGCCGTCCTCGGTCCATCTCGTCGGCGCGGCCGTGAAGCGGGCGGTCGGCATTCCGTGGGTCGCCGATCTGCGCGATTCGGTCGTCGCCCACCCGCACCGGCATGCCGAGCGGATGCTCGTGCGCCTGAAGGAGCAGGGCGAGCATGCGGTGGCGTCGCTGATCACGCGCTCCGCGGACGCGATCGTATGCGTCTCCGACGCGATTGCGGCGGAGATGCGAGAACGCAGCCCGGGGGGCGAGGTCGTGACGATCGCGAACGGCTCGGACTTCGACGACTTCGCCGGCCTCGAGCACACGGTCTCCGACCGGTTCCGCATCACCCATGCCGGATCGTTCTTCGGCAAGCGCGATCCGCGCCCGTTCCTCACCGCGCTGTACGAGACGGGCCTCGATATCCACGCGCGGTTCCTCGGCGACTTTCGCTCGGCCGACCGCGAGTGGGCCGAGCAGCTCGGGCTCGGCGACCGCCTCGAGCTGATCCCGTACGCGCCTCGCCGGCGCTCGCTGGAGCTCCAGCGGGACTCGGAGGCGCTGCTGCTCCTGATCCCCGAGGCCGGTGGGCGCGGCAAGGGCGTCCTCAGCGGCAAGGTGTTCGAGTACCTCGCTGCGGAGCGGCCCATCCTGGCTCTCGTGCCGCCCGACGGCGCCGCGGCTGCGTTGATTCGCGACGCAGCCGCCGGGGTCGTCGTCGCGCCGGAGGACACCGAGGGAATCAAGGCTGCGCTCGTCGATCTGCACGCGCGCTGGCAGGGACGGCGTCCTCGACGGCCCGGCGCTCTCGGACGAATGGCGCCGCCGCGTGTCGCGCCGGACGCGCGTCGAGGAGCTCGCGCAGCTCCTGGAGCGGCTCGCGTGAGGAGACTCACGAGCTTCCTGTTCCTCGCGACGCTCTTCGTCGCGACGTTCGAGAAGGTGCACTGGAACATCGCCGGCACCGTCGGCGTCTCCGACGTCCTCGCGATCCTCTTTCTCGCATCGCTGCTCGTCACGACGAAGCGCCCGCGGGTGCCGCTCACGACGGCGGTGCTGCTCGGCTTCTTCGGGCTCTTCCTGGTGGTGTACCTCGCCGGGTACTTCGATCTTTCCGACTCCGACGCACTCGGACAGTGGGGGAAGGGACTGACGAAGTGGGTGATCCACTTCGCGTTCCTCGCGGCCGCCGTGTTCTGGATGTCGAGGCGCGGGCGCGCGTACTTCTGGCGTTCGCTCGCCTGGTTCAGCGCGGGGATCGTCGTGAACGCCTTCTACGGCGTCCTCCAGCTGCTCGATGCGCGGCGGGGAGCGAACCTCGACGCGCTCGTCCTCTCACCGATCACCGGCGGCGCCAGCCAGATCAACGTGTACGGCGCGATCAACGGCGCGAACGTCTACCGGCCGAACGCGATGACGGGCGATCCGAATCACCTCGGGATCATGTTGATCGTCCCGCTGCTCATCCTGACGCCGCTCTACCTCAGGCTCGAGCACGGGCACCGGATGCGCAAGTGGCTGATGCTGACGATCGGCTTCCTGCTCGTCGTCGAGGCGGCCACGCTGTCCCGCAGCGGCCTGCTCGGTCTCGCGGTGGGCGCGCTCGTCCTCGCGGTGCCCTACCGCCACTACCTCCGCTCGCGTGCGCTCCTCGTCCCGATCGGGGCGGCGCTCGCGCTCCTGCTCGCGATCGTCCTCTCGCGCCGGAGCTTCTTCACGACGATTCTCAAATCGCGTGTCCAGACGAGCGGCGGCTCCGAGAACGCGCACTTCCAGGTGTACAGCTTCATCCCGCACGTGCTCCACACCGATCCGCTGTTCGGGCTCGGGCTGAACACGTTCTCCGTCTACTACGAGTTCGTCACCGGCAAGACGAACTGGGGCCCGCACTCCTACTACGTCGCGCTGCTCGTCGAGACCGGACTGGTCGGCACCGCGCTCTTCGCGGTCTTCCTCTGGTGGGTGTTCCGCCGGCTTCGCGTCGCGCGTGCGCTCGGGCGGGCCCTCGCGGCGGCGCACGATCCGCTGGCCGCGCGGGTGCGGCCGCTCGCCTGGGGCTGCACGGCCGCGCTGGTGGGGACGCTCGCCGCGAACGCCTTCTACCTGACCATGCAGTTCTATTACTTCTACGCGTTCATCGCGCTCGCCCTGGCTGTCCCCGTCGTCTTCGCCCGCAGCGAATGAAGGTCGTCGTCCTCACGACGTCGTATCCACGCAACCGGGACGACGTCGCGGGAACGTTCGTCGCCGGCGCCGTCGAGGGCGTGCGCGCGCTCGGCGTCGACGTCGATGTGGTGTCCCCCGCGTCGTTCGAGGACTTCGGGATCGCCTACGGCGGGGGCATCGCACAGAACCTGCGCGCGTCACCGTGGAAGCTGGCGCTCGTGCCCGCGTTCATGGCGGCGTACGCGCGTGCCGCCCGGCGCGCTGCGCATGACGCGGATCTCGTGCACGCGCACTGGATCCCGTCGGCGATCGCCGCGCGCGCGACCGGCAAGCCGTACGTCCTCCAGGTCTGGGGGACGGACGTCGCGCTCGCCCGGCGGGCGCCTGCTCTCTTCAGGCCGTTGCTGCGCGGTGCGCGGCTCGTGATCGCCGCGTCGTCGTTCCTCGCCGGCGAGGCCCGGTCGCTGGGCGCGCGCGACGTGCGCGTCGTGCCGTTCGGCGTCGCCATTCCCGAGGTCGTCGCGCCGCCTGCCGAGCCGCCGCACGTGCTCTTCGCCGGGCGTCTGAGCGAGGAGAAGGGGATACTCGAGTTCGTCGAGGCGACGGAGGGCCTGCCGCGGGTGATCGTCGGCGACGGGCCGCTCCGCTCCCAGGTCCCCGATGCCGTCGGGTTCGTCGCGCCCGCGGAGGTCGGTGCGTACTACGAACGGGCTGCGGTCGTGTGCGTGCCCTCCCGGCGGGAGGGCTACGGCTTCTCGGCCCGCGAGGCGATGGCGTACGGGCGGCCCGTCGTCGCGACTCGGGTCGGCGGGCTCGCCGATCTCGGCGAGGCTGCCGTCTTCGTCGAGGCGGGCGATCCGGCCGAGTTGCGAGCCGAGCTCGCCGGATTGCTCGCCGACCCGGTGCGTCGGCAGGACGTCGGAGCCGCGGCGCGCCGGCACGCGGAGGCCGCGTTCTCAGTGCCCACGGCAGCCGAAGGCCTCGCGGCCTGCTACCGCGCGGCGATCGCGGGGTAGGCGAGCCGTGCGGATCCTCCAGGTCACGTCCTACTTCGCGCCGGCCTGGGCCTACGGCGGGCCACCGCGGGTGATGACCGACTTCGCGTACGGGCTCGTCGCGCGCGGACACGACGTGACCGTTTTCACCACCGACGTGCTCGACGGAGACGCGCGCGCGCGGCCGTTGCGCGAGGAGATGAACGGCGTCCGCGTCGAGCGGTTCCCGAACCTGTCCAACTCCCTGGCCTGGCGGACGAAGAAGTACCTGCCGCCCGGGCTCGTCTCGGCCACGGCGCGGCGGGTCTCGGACTACGACGTCGTCCATGCCACGGATGCGCGAACGCTGGCGACTGCGACGGCCTATCTCGCCGCCCGACGTGCGCGGGTGCCGTTCGCATTGTCGGCGCACGGCTCTCTGCCGGGCTCGGCGGGGCTGCGCGGCGCCGTCAAGGACGTGTACGACCGGGGGCTCGTCCGCCCGATGCTCGAGCGGGCCGCCCTCCTGCTGGCGCAGACCGCGCACGAGGAACTGCTCTACCGCGTGGCGGGCGGCCGCGACTCGGCGGTTCACCTGTTGCCGCTGCCGCTCGAGCTCTCCGCGGTCCCCGACACGTTCGAATCCGGCTTCCTCCGGGCTCGCGCCGGTTTCCCGCCAGACGTCCCGATCGTCCTGTTCCTCGGGCGCATCCACCATCTCAAGGGCCTCGACGTGCTCGCCGACGCGATGGGCCCGCTGCTCGACGCCGGGGAGGCCGTGCTCGCCGTCGTGGGCCGTGACGACGGGAGCTGGGGCGAGATCGCAGCGCCGCACGCCGGCGCGATCGAAAGCGGGCGGCTGCGGTTCATCGGGCCGCTCTACGGTGTCGAGCGCTTTCACGCCTACGCCGACGCCGACGTGTTCGCGCTCACGCCGCGCCACTGGGAGGAGACGTCGGTTGCCGCGCTCGAGGCCGGCGCGTGCGGCACGGCGCTCGTTCTCACCGAACAAGCGGACATACCGGGCCTCGTCGCTGCAGAAGGGGGACTCGTGACCGCGTGCACGCCCGGGGCGGTGCGCGATGCCGTTCGGGCTGCCCTGTCGCGGCCGGAGATGGGGGAGAACGCCCGGCGCCTCATTCGGGCCCAGCACGATCGCGACGCCGTCGTCGCGCGGCTCGAGGGCTACCTCACCGCAGTCGTATGAGCCCCCTGCGCGTTGCAATCTGCTTCGGCACGTTTCCACCGGAGCGAAACGGCGGCTCGGACTTCGTCGCGCGCCTGGCGCCGGCGCTCGCCGCGGAAGGCTGCGACGTGCACGTGATGACATCGCCGGCCGGGAACGCTCCAGCCGTGGAGGTTCCCGTTTCCGGGGTCACGGTGCACAGGCTCGTGGACGACTGGACCTGGCCGGGTGGCCGATCGAGTCTGCACCGCCTGGACGAACGGCTGCGGGACGTGGATGCCCAGCTCGTCCACGTCTTCTTTCCGGACTCGGTGATCGGCCGCCGCTACCAGTTCGTCTCGATGGTCGGGCGCGGCCGGCTCCCGCTCGTCACCACCTTCTGGAGCCTCGGACTCGGCCGTCGCTCACCGCTCGCGCTGCGCTGTGCTGCGCTCGGCCTGCTTGCCCGCAGCAGCGTCCTCTCGTCTCACGATCCTTCGTACATCGCCGCACTCGAGCGGCTGGTCCTCAAGCGGAAGCCCGTCCGCTGGCTGCCCGTCGGGAGCAACTTCGAACCGGTCGAGCGGCGTCGTTGCGAGGGGCCGATCACGATGGGCTTCTTCGGCCAGCTGGACTTCACGCGCGGGGTCGACACCCTGTTCGAGGCGCTGGCGCTGCTTCGGCGGCCGGAGGTGAGGCTCGTGATGATCGGCTCGGCCGGTCGCCCCGAGCGGTACGGAGCAGACGCGGAGTTCCGGAGGTTGCTCGCATTGCCCGGTGAGCTCGGCATCGCCGCACAGGTGGAGTGGACCGACTATCTGAGCGACAGCGAGGTGCCGCAGTATCTGGCCGATCTCGATCTGTGTGTGCTGCCGTATCGTCGCAACAGCCTTGGCAGGAGCGCGCTGGCTGCGGCGCTTGCGGCCGGAACACCGGTCGTCCTGGCGGGTCGGCCTGACCGCATTGCGCCGCTCGGCGCGGGACGGAACGTCGCGCTCGTGGCGCCTGACGACGCGGCAGGACTTGCAGCGGAGCTCGCCCGGCTGATCGACGACCCCGACGAGCGGCGGCGGCTCGCCGACGGCGCGCGGGCGGCTGCACCGCTGTTCTCCTGGGAGCGCATCGCGGAGGACGCGCGCGCGCTGTACGACGAGGCGCTCACGTGAGGATCCGGGTTCGCCATGCCTACGACTTCGGGCCGGAGCGGAACGTCGTCGGCCCCACGCTGCTGGATCCGTCGGCCTGGGATGCGGCGCGCTCCATGCCGGGGCCGTTCGAGCTTCCGGAGAGCCGTGCGGACTGGGAGCGCAGTGCCGCTCGCGGAGATCTCGAGCAGCGGGCGCAGGATGTGGCGGGCGTGGCGCGAGAGCTCGGGGCGTCGAGTCTGTGCTCGCACGGCGTCGGCACCGCCTCGCTCGAGCTGAACCTCCATCGCGCGGCACCGGGTCTGAAGCTCACGTGCACCGACTTTGCACCGCTCGCGGTCGAGCGCCTGCGACGGCTGTTTCCCGAGGCGGAGGTGATGTTGCGCGACCTCGTCGACCCGAGCCCGCCGCTCGCCGACATTCACCTGATGCACCGGCTCGACGCCGAGCTCGACGACGACGACTGGCGCTCGGTCCTCGCCGCGATCGACCGGCCGATCCTCTTCGTCCCGAACGTCGTCCTCGATCTTGCCGGTGCGGCGCGTGAGATCGCGCGCAGGCTCCTGCGCCGCGGCTCGCTCACCGACGCCGGGTGGTTTCGGAACGAGGCGGCGCTGCGGGCGCTCTGGAGCGAGTCGCACACCGACCGCCCGCTGACGGTCAGTGACTCGCGCGCCTTCCTGCTAGAGCCGCGCTGACTGCCGCAACCTCGTCATTGGTGAGCTCCGGGTAGATCGGAATGCTCACCACCTCGTCCGCCAGCCGTTCACTCGTGCGGAGGTCGCGTCCTTCGCCGAGCTCCCGGTAGGCCGGTTGCTGGTGGATCGCCCGTGGATAGTGCACGGCCGTCTCGATCCCGAGCGACTCGAGCTCGCTCCGAAATGCGGCACGGTCGACGGTCTCGACGACGTACAGGTGGTAGGCGTGGCGGCGCCCGGGCGCCTCGACAGGTGCAGCGACCTCGGTTCCGGCGAGCGCCTCGTCGTACTGGGCGGCGATCTCGCGTCGCGCCGTCGTCCAGTCGTCCAGATGCGGAAGCTTGGCCGACAGAAACGCTGCCTGCAGCGCGTCCAGCCGGGAGTTCCGGCCGTGCAGCACGTGCTCGAACCGCTCGCGTTCGCCGTAGTTGCGCAGCAGTCGTGCGCGGGCGGCGACGCCGGCGTCGTTCGTCGTCACGGCGCCCCCGTCGCCGAGTGCACCCAGGTTCTTGGTCGGATAGAAGCTGAACGCTGCGGCGTCGCCGATCGATCCGGCGCGCCGGCCGTCCAGCTCGGCGCCGTGCGCCTGGGCGCAATCCTCGACGAGCGCCAGTCCTCGTGTGCGTGCCAGCTCGAGCAGCGGTCCGAGGTCGGCGCACTGGCCGTAGAGGTGGACCGGCAGGATCGCCTTCGTGCGCGGCGTGATCGCCGCCCCCACCTGCGACACGTCGATCGTTCGCGTGAGCGGCTCGGCGTCGACGAGCACCGGGATCGCGCGTGCGTTCTCGATCCCGACCACCGTCGGCACGCAGGTGTTCGCCACCGTGATCACCTCGTCGCCCTCGGCGACTCCGACGGCCTGCAGGGCGATCGTGATCGCATCGGTTCCGTTTGCAACACCCACGGCCCGGCCGACTCTGCACCAGCTCGCGAATGCATCCTCGAACCGCTCGAGCTCCTCGCCGAAGAGGAAGCGGCCGCTGGCGAGGACACGGGCAGAGGCGGCATCGAGCTCGCCGCGGACCGTCTCCGTGTGCCGCGCGAGGTTTCCGAACGGGACGTTCACCAGTACGCGGGGCCGTTGGCCCGGTAGTAGTCGAGGGTCAGCGCGAGGCCGTCGCGCAGCGAAACGCGAGGCGTCCAACCGAGCTCGGCGCGAATCTTCGAGAAGTCAGCGTAGAAATCCCCGATGTCGATCGCCTTGCGGTCCGCCGGGAAGGGAACGACGTCGATCTCGCCGCCCCCGTTCAGCTCGACCACCAGCTCCGCGAGGCCCAGCAGGTCCACGACCTCGTCACTGCCAAGGTTGTAGATACCGCCGCGAGCCTCGTCGAGCAGGGCAGCGAGCAGGAACGCGCGCGGCCGCATCGTCCGCGAAGTTGAAGTCGCGCTTCTGCGCTCCGTCGCCGAACACCTGGATCGGCTCACCTTCGACGGCGCGCCGCAGCCAGTAGCCGAGAAACGTCTGGCGCGCGTCCTTTACCCGCATGCGCGGCCCGTAGGTGTTCGTCATTCGCAAAACGGCGACGTGCAGGCCGTAGACCTCTCCGTACAGGAGGTGGTACCACTCGCCGGCGGTCTTGTTGATGCCGTTCACATCCACGGGCACGATCGGATGCGACTCGGACACCGGCAGGTGCTGCGGGCGGCCGTAGATCTGGCGAGTGCTTGCGAACACGATTCGGATCTCGGGGTTCTCGTGACGGCACGCCTCGAGGATCGAGAGCTGCGCACGGCAGTTGATCTCCAGATCGGTGTAGGGGTCGGTCATCGAGTCGAGATGGCTCGTCTGTCCGGCCAGGTTGAAGAGGATGTCCTGCCCGCGTACGAGCTCGCGCAGGCTGTGCTGATCCCGTACGTCGGAGACGTTGACGGTCACCGCGTCCTCGAAGCCGGCGATGTTCTCGCGATTGCCGCCGTACTCGGGGACGAGCGAGTCCACGAGCACGACGTTGGCGTTCGCGGCGGCCAGCTCGCGCGCGAGCGTGGACCCGAGGAAGCCCAGGCCGCCCGTGATCAGAACGTTCCTGCCGCGCAGGGAGTCGTGAAGCTCGGGAGCGATCATGTGCCCGAGTCTCGCAGGATCGCGAGCAGCTCCTCCATCCGATGCCGGTAGGTGTGCTCCCGCAGCGTCCGCGCCTGTCCGGCCGCTGCGATCGCCCGCCGCTCGTCGTCGTGTTCCAGGTAGTGCTTCACCCGTTCGACGAGCTCGTCCTCGTCGCGGTACGTCACGACCTCCCGGTCGGGGAGGAACAGCTCGTCGAGATTGTCCTTCTCGTCGGTCAGGAGCATCGTCCCGACGCCCGTCGCCTCGTAGAGCCGCATGTTGTTCGCGAACCGCTCGGCGACCCCGATGTGCCGGTTGAGGGCGAGCTTCGACTCGTACATGACCCGGAACATGTCGATGCCCCACGCCTCGCCGTTGTACCGGGCGCGAATCGGCGACGACTCGGGCCAGTCCCGGGCTCCGTAGCCCCAGAACTCGATCGGCGCCCGTGCGGCTGCGCGTTCGACGACCGCATTGCCGGACGAGTGCTGCGTCCGGTTCAGGGCTCCGACGAACACCGCTTCGTGTCGGTCTCGCGTCGCCCCGTCCGCCTCGAGGCGCGCGAGCACCCGCGGGTCGAAGCCGATGCGCAGGTACTCCGACCGCACGCCGGCAGCCCGAAAACGCTCGACGAAGTGGGGAAACGAGGTCAGGACGAGATCGAAGGCCCGCAGCTTCGACTCGGACGGCGGCTCGCTCGCGATCTGCCCGACGATCATGGCCCCTCTCCGGCGAAGCCGGCGGAGCAGCCTGCGGGAGAAGAACTTCATGTTCTGGACGTAGACGACGTCTGGGCCGAACTCCTCGCTCTGCTCCTCGACGAGCCGCTCGCGTCTCAGGCGGAACGGCAATGAGGATCGCGCGCCGTGCTCGCGGGCCCACGCCTCCTGGAGCGGTGCTGCGTTCGCCACGAGCTCGTGCGCCTCGTGGCCGAGCTCGCCGAGCGCATGCGAGTACGAATCGGCGGTCCCGAAGAAGGTGTCCATCAGGCTGCGCCACTGATCCACGTACGGCTTCCGCGCGAGGCCGGGCTGCCGGGCGTAGTGGGCGTCCAGGAACGCCGGGTAGCACGTATCCAGGATCAGGAACCGCATTTCGATGACAGACGGTACGTTCTCCCCGCGATGGGGGAGCAGGCGAACATCGAGACCGGAACGCGCTTCACGCGCCGGTCGGCGACGTTCATCGGGTCGTTCACTCTCGCAGCGCGCGTCGTCGAGCGCCTGGGCGCGTTCGGGCAGATCGCCCTGATCGCCTCGGCCTACGGCTCCTCCTACATCGCCGACCGGTACTTCATCGCGTCGATCGTGCCGCTCATCATCGGGTCGATCGCCGGCGAGGCGCTCTCGGCGAACATCCTGCCTGCGCTCGTGCGGAGCGACCGCGAGGAGGAGCTCGTCTCCGGTGGTCTCTGGCTCGCGGCTCTTGCCATGACGGTCGTCACGCTCCTCTACGTGGGTCTCGCGTACTGGGTCGTTCATGCCTTCGCACCCGCCGGCTCGAACAGCCTGAACGTCTGGCTGGCGTTCGCACCGATCGGAGCGCTCCTCGGTCTCTCGGGCTACCTCGCCGGTGTCTTGACCTACTACGAGCACTACGTCTGGCCCCCGTTTCGGAGCGCCGTCGCCACCGTTGCCGGGTTCGTGGCGACGGGCGTGGTGCTGCTCGTGACGAAGGATCTCGTCTGGGTCGCGGCGGCGGTGTCGTTCGGGTACGCGCTGTCTTTCGTGATGCTGCTGCTGGAGATCCGCCGCGTCGCCGGCGCCCGCTCCCTCTCGACCCCGACTCGCACCGGCGCGCAGGCGGCATTCGGCTTGCGGGGCGGCCTCGTCGCGCCCGTGCTCGGCGGCTTGATCGGCGGGCAGGTGTTCGTCCTGCTCGAGCGCCTGCTCGCCTCGACCATCGGTGTCGGTGCCGTGTCGACGCTTTCGTATGCGCGTGGTGTCGTCTTCACGCCCGCGATCGTCGCGCAGTCGATCGCGCTCGGGCTCTATCCGGGGATGGTCCGCGCCTACGAAGCCCGTGATCTTGCGCACGTTCGCGGCTCGATGATCCGCGGCCTGCGAGCGACCCTCTTCCTGGCGGTGTCGTTCGGCGCAGTCTTCGTTCTGTTCGCCTCGCCGATCACCGATCTTCTGCTCGAACGGGGTGCGCTCGATCCGGCTGACGCTCACAGAGTCGCTTCTACGATGGCGGCCTTTGCGCCTGCGCTCATCGGGACCATGATCATGGTCTTCGTCGCGCGTATCTTCTATGCGGTCGCATACTTCAGAGCGATCGTCTGGACCCAAGTCGCAGCTCTCGTCGTCTACGCAGTTTTCGCGCTGCCGCTGCGTGGGGCATGGGGTGTCACCGGGCTCGCGCTCGCTTTTGGGATCGCGGAGGTGAGCGGCGGAATCTTCGGACTTGTGCTCGCGGGCAGGCGAGTCGGTCTGTCGGCTCGAGCTTCGCTCGTCGAGTCGTGCGCGCCGGCAATCGGCAGGGCCTTCCTTGTTGCCGCGGCCCTCGGCGTCATGCGCCTTGCTGCCGGAACAGCCTTTCCCGCAATGGTCGGTGCGCTTGTTGTCGGAGCCGTCGTCGCCGGCGCGCTTCTGTGGCACGCGAACTGGCCCGAGTTGGGCGGCATCAAGCGGCGCGTGAGGCGCCGGGCCGGGCACTAGCCGCCGTTACCGGCGCGCTGGCCTTCAACAAGCCGTCGGTTCCGCAGCATCTAGCATCGCACCATGCCGCGGCGCCGCATCCTCGTGTTCAACCAGTACTACGCGCCCGCTTTCGAGTCGACCGCCCAACTCCTCACGCAACTGTGTGAGGCGCTCGCCGAGGACTACGACGTCTCCGTCATCACCGGCGTCACCGAGGGAGCCGGCCCGGGCCGTGACGTGCGGGGTGGGGTCGAGGTCGTGCGCGTGTTCTCGACCACGTTCGAGCGGCGCCGCCTGTCCCGTCGAGCGACGAACTACCTCACCTACGTGGCCTCGTCGCTCAGGGAGGGGCTCACCGAGCGGCCGCCCGATCTCGTCATGAGCATGAGCGACCCCCCGTTTGTGCCGGCATTCGCGTTCCTGGCGGCACGGCGTTTCCGGGTCCCGTACGTCTCGATCGTGCAAGACGTCTTTCCCGAGATCGCGGTCGAACTAGGCCGTCTGCAGAACCCGGTTCTGGTCCGGACGCTGCAACTGGTGGTCGGGCTGGGCTTGCGTCACGCCGACCGTGTCGGTCGCGATCGGGGAGACCATGAGGTCTCGATTGATCGCGAAGGGCATCGCCCCGGAGCGGATCGTGGTGATCCGCAACTGGGTGGACACCGAGGAGCTGGTGCCCGGCCCCAAGGACAACCAGTGGTCACGTGAGCACCAGCTCGCCGACAAGTTCGTCGTGATGCACTCGGGGAACGTCGGTCATGCGCAGAACCTCGACGTCCTCGTCCGGGCAGCCACCTTCATGCGCGACCTGGACGACGTTCGGTTCGTCGTGATCGGAAGCGGCGCCAGGCAGGCCGAGCTGGTCGAGCTGCGAGACCGTCTTGGCGCCGACCAGGTCCTCTTCCTGCCCTACCAGCCTCGCGAGGTCCTGTCGCAGTCGCTTGCATCGGCGGATCTCCATTTCATCGGTCTCGTCCAGGGGCTCTCGGGCTTCGTCGTGCCGAGCCGGATGAATGGTGTGCTCTCGGTGGGGCGACCCGTGATCGTGGCGGCGGACCGTGAGAGCGAGATCGTGCATGTGGTCGAGGCTGCGCGGTGCGGCATCACGATCGACCCGGGCCGGCCGGATCTGCTCGCGCGGGCGATTCGCGAGGCTCGGGAGGGTGCTCACGATCTCGCGGCGATGGGCCGCAACGGTCGTGCCTATGTCGAGACGGAGATCTCGCGGTCGGTCGCGGTCGACCGCTACCGCGAGCTGATCCAGGAGCTGCTCGCCTGACCGTCGTCGTCGTCCTCTTCTGGATCTCGCTTGCCCTGCTCGCGTGGACGCACGCGCTCTACCCGGCGTTCGCGACGCGCGCTCGCGCGGGTCGCGCCGCGCCGGGTCCGCAAGGGGGACGTCGAGCCGACCGTCACCGTGATCATCGCCGCCTACAACGAGGAGTCGGTGATCGCACGCCGGATCGAGAACCTGCTCGCCCTCGACTATCCGGCGCGAGAAGCTGCAGCATCGTCGTCAGCTCCGACGCCTCGTCCGACCGGACGGAGGAGATCGCCCTGCAGTACCCGGGCGTGCAGGTGATCTCGAATCCCCGCGGCGGCAAGGTCGCCGCGCAGGACCGCGCGGTGCGGCAGACCGACGGCGAGATCGTCGCGTTCTCCGACGCGAACTGCACCTGGTCGCCCGATGCGCTGCGCTCGCTCGTGCGCTCCTTCGCCGACCCCGCCGTCGCGTACGTCTGCGGGCAGCTGCGCATCCTCGACGCCGAGGGCGGCAACAAGGAAGGGCGTCTACTGGACGCTACGAGATGAAGCAGCGTGCCGCCGAGTCGCGGCTCGGCTCCGTCACCGGCGGCAACGGCTCGATCTACGCTCTGCGCCGGGCCGACTACGTCGAGGTCGACCCCCGCTTCGGCCACGATCTCTCGTTCCCCTACCTGATGGTGCAGCACGGCCGGCGGGCGGTGTACGAGCCGGACGCCCACGCCTGGGAGAAGCCGACGCCGTCGAACGAGACCGAGTACCGCCGCAAGGTGCGGATGTTCGAGCACTGCTGGCTGATCGTGCTGCGCGGGAAGATGTTCCGCCGGCTCGGCCCGCTCTACTTCCTCGAGATCGTGTCGCATCGCCTGCTCCGCTACGGCTCTGGGATCCTGCATCTGGTGCTGCTCGCCACGTCGCTCGCGCTCTACTCGCAGGGCTGGTTCTACGCCGTCGTGCTCGCGGTCCAGCTCGGGCTGCTCGCCGCTGCCGCGGTCGGGGTCGGGATCGCCCGCTACTACACGCTCGTCACCTGGGCGACGCTCGTGGCGCTCGTGAACTACCTGCGGCGAGGCGTGCCTGCGACGTGGGAGGTCGCGGAGGGCACCCGCGTTTGAACCGGGCGCTCGATGTCGCGATCGCCGGGACGGGGCTCGTCGTCTCGAGCCCGTTCCTCGCTGCCGCCGCCCTTGCGGTGAAGCTGCAGGACGGCGGTCCCGTGCTCTACCGCCAGACCCGGGTCGGCCGGAACGGCGTGGACTTCGAGCTGCTCAAGCTGCGCACGATGATCGTCGGCGCCGAGAAACAGGGTGCGGGGTATGCCGTGGACAAGGGCGACGCGCGGATCACGCGGACCGGCCGCCTCCTGCGGCGGCTCAGCCTCGACGAGCTCCCGCAGCTGTGGAACGTCGTGCGCGGCGACATGTCGGTGATCGGGCCGCGTCCGACGCTCCGGTACCAGGTCGAGCAGTACGACGAGCGGCAGCTGCACCGGCTCGACGTCAAGCCGGGCATCACCGGCTGGGCGCAGATCCACGGCCGCGCGACCCTGCCCTGGGCCGACCGGATCGAGCTCGACCTCTGGTACGTGCGCCACCACGACTGGAAGACCGACCTCCTGATCCTGCTGCGCACGCCGCTCGCGCTCTTCGGCGGCACCTACAAGGGGCCGAGCGGGGGCTGGCAGGCCCCGGGAGGCTGACGGCGCCTTCACGCGCCCCCGCTACCCTCAGGGATCGTGACGGCCGTCCTGTTCACGTGCGCCGGGCAGCGGGTTGACATCGTCACCGCATTTCGCGAGGCCGGCGCCACCACTGTCGCCGTCGACGTCGACCAGCTCGCGCCCGCGCTCTACCACGCCGACCGGCGGGCGCTCGTCCCCCGGGTCGACGACTTCGGCTACGTCGCGGCGCTCCGCGACCTCGTCGACCTGCACGACGTTCGGCTGATCGTCCCGCTGACCGACCTCGACCATCACGTGCTCGCCGATGCACGTGAGCAGCTCGGCTCCGCGCTGGTGCTCGTGTCCGGCGTCGAGACCGTCGCGCGCTGCTCCGACAAGTATCTCGCCCACCAGTTCTTCGTCGAGCACGGGATCGGCTCGCCGCCGACCTGGCTTCCGACGGCGCTGCCCGACGAGCTTCCGTTTCCCGTGCTCGTGAAGGCGCGTCGGGGCTTCGGCTCCCGGCACATCTACCGCGCCGCGAACGCGGCCGAGCTCGAGTTCTTTCTCCACTACACCGCCGCCGACTCGATGGTGCAGGCGGCGTGTCTCGGGACGGAGTTCTCCATCGACGTCTTCTGCGACCTCGAGGCCCGCTGCCTCGCGGCGGTGCCCCGGACGATGATCGAGTCGAAGGGCGGCGAATCGATCAAGGGCATGACGATCAAGGACCAGGATCTGATCGAGTTCAGCTGCAGGGTGTCCGAGGCGCTCCGCATCATCGGTCCTGCCAACGTGCAGTGCTTCAGAGAGCCCGACGGCGAGCTGGTCGTGACCGACGTGAATCCCCGCTTCGGCGGCGGGTTCCCGCTGCCCACGGCTGCAGGCTCGCGCTATCCCGAGCTGGCGCTCGCGCTGGCGGGCGGCGAGCGGCCCGAGCCGCGGCTCGGCGACTTTCGCGAAGGCGTCCTGATGACACGCTTCTTCTCGCAGGTGATCCTCGAAGACGCAGGCGGCACACTCGAGCCGGCGCAGGCGGAGGCGGTGCCGGAAGAAGCGTGAGACGGCTCGTCCCGCTCTGCCTGTTGGGGGCGGCGCTGCTCGCGGCCTGCGGCTCACAGCGCGAGGCCGGCACGACGGTCGCCTCGCGCACGACCGTGGCGCGGCAGGCGGCGCTTCCCCCGGATACCGCGCCACCGCACCGCGCCCACGCCCGGGCAGTTCAGGTGACGGTGGTGGACGGGGACACCAACGCGCTCGTCCGCGGCGCCCGCGTGACGATCGGCAACCGGTCCGCCGGAAGCAACCGGCACGGCGTCGCGCGCGTCCGGCTGGCCCACCGGGGCTCGCTCCTCACGCAGGTCGAGAAGCCCGGCTACACCGCACGGTCGGTGCGCCTCTCGTTCCGCACGCATCCGAAGTCGACGATCAGGATCTACCGCCGCTCGCTCCAGTGGACGATGTACGGCGCGGATCCGGCGCGGTCGCAGGCCCAGCTGCAGCTCGCGGTCCGACCACCGTTTCGCGTCGTCTGGTCGCGCGGCCTCGGCACGCTGATCGAGTTCCCCGCGGTCGTCCAGGACGGCGTGGCCTACATCGCGAATGCGCGCGGGACCGTCCGCGCGCTCGACATGCGCAACGGCGACGTCATCTGGAGGCACGACACGCCGCACGGGAAGATGGCGGCCTCGCCCGCGGTCTGGGGCGATGAGCTCGTCGTCCACGGCATGGACGGGCACGTGTGGGTGCTGCGGCGCTCCGACGGGCGCCTCCTCTGGCGCTACACGGTCGGCTCGCCCGTCGAGTCGTCGCCGGTGATCGTCGACGGAGCCGACGTCTTCGGCGCCTGGAACGGCACGATCACCGCACTCGACCTGCGCACGCACCGCGTCCGCTGGCGGTACGCGGACGGCTGCAAGGTGACGTCCTCGGCTGCGCTCGCGGGCACGACGCTCTATCTCGGCGACTACTGCGGCCGCCTCGTGGCGCTGCAGGCGCGCACCGGGCGCCTTCGGTTCACGCGGGGCGTGGGCGGCCGGGTCTACGGCACGCCGGCCGTGTCGGCGGGGCGCGTGTTCGTGCCGAGCTCGACGGCGGGCTCGCTGACGGCGTTCTCGACGAGCGGCCGCTTCCTCTGGCGCCGCTCGACCGGCTCGTACGTCTACTCCTCGCCGGCCGTCGCCGGCGGGCGGGTCTTCTTCGGCTCCTACAACGGTGTCTTCTACGCCCTCTCGGCGCGGACCGGCCGGACCCTCTGGGCGCACGGGACGGGCGGCCCGATCTCAGGCGCCGCGGCCGTCGTCGCCGGGGTCGCCTACGCCGGCTCGTTCTCGCACCGCATCGTCGGGGTCGATGCGAGGAGCGGGCGCGTCGTGCTCGACTTTCCGCACGGCGAGTACGTGCCGGTGTCCGGCTCCGGCCGGCGCCTTCTGCTGCACGGCTACTCGCGGCTCTATGCGGTCGTGCGGCGGTGAAGCGCCGGCTGATCGTGATCGCCGCGGTCGTCGCGCTCGCGCTGATCGGCGCCGGAGTGGCCTACTACCTGCACGTCAGGCAGCAGGCGCGCGACATCGAAGGGTCCTCGACGATCGAGTTCGTCACGACCGAGGCCGCAGCACCGCCGCCGCGCGAGCCCGGGATCGCCTGGCCGACCTACGGCCACGACGCCCGGCGGCAGCGCTTCGCGAACGGCGTGCTGCTCGCACCCCCGTTCCATACCGAGTGGATCTTCCGGGCGCAGAGCCTCGTCGAGTTTCCGCCCGCGGTCGGCTACGGCCGCCTGTTCTTCGCGAACAACGCGGGCGTCGTCTTCGCGATCGGTGCGAAGAACGGAAAGCGCGCGTGGAGGTTCGACTCCCGTCGCTGCGTCGCCGCCTCGCCGGCGCTCGACCGTCACGTCGTCTACGAGGCATTCCTCAACGCACCGCCGTGCAACCGGAAGCCGAGCGCGGCGCTCACCGGCGAGGTCGTCGCGTTCGCGGTCGGGACGGGTCGCGTCCTCTGGCGTCACACGATCGGCCCGTCCGAGTCGTCGCCGGTCGTCGTCGGCGCGTCGGTGTTCGTCGGCGACTGGGACGGCCGCATCTGGGCGCTGCGCCGCCGCACGGGGAAGCCCCGCTGGGTGACGACCCTGCGCTCGCAGGTGAAGAGCGGTGTCGCGATCTCGGGCAACCGCCTGTACGTCGGCGACTACTCGGGCCATCTCTACTCGCTGAACGCGAGGAGCGGGAAGATCGTGTGGCAGTCGAGCGTGCAGCCGCGGTTCGGCAGCACCGGCAACTTCTATGCGACCCCGGCGCTCGCCTACGGACGGGTCTACGTCGGTGCGACCGACGGCAAGATGTACTCGTTCGGGGCAGCGAGCGGGAAGCTGCGCTGGTCGCAGTCGACGGGGGGATACGTCTATTCGTCGGCCGCGGTGTGGCGCTCCCGGATCTACGTCGGGTCCTACTCCCACACGTTCTTCTGCTTCAACGCGGCGACCGGTGACGTCGTGTGGCGGTTCCACGCGGACGGGCCGATCTCCGGCTCGCCGACGATCGTCGCCGGACGCGTCTACTTCGCGACGCTCGCGGGCACCACCTATGCCCTGGATGCGAGGAACGGCGCGCTCTCCTGGACGTTTCCCGACGGGCAGTACTCGCCGGTGGTCGCCGACGCGCAGCGGCTCTACCTCGTAGGCTCGGCGCGGCTCTACGGGCTCGGCGAGCGGCGGGTGAAGACGGTGGGCACGCTGAGCGCGACCGCGGCGCTGCGTGCGCTCCGGCGCGCCGGCCTTCGCCACGTGCGCGTCGTCGGGACGAGCCCGCTCGCGATCCGGGTCGGCACGGGACGCAGCGTCGCCGTCGAGCATGTCTGCCACATCGCGGTGAGCGGCGCCAAGGTGGGCGTCCGCTGGGCCGGTGGAGTGCTGCAACGGGTGTGCCGGTAGGTTTCCGCGGTGCGCTATCTCGTCACCGGTGCGGCCGGCTTCATCGGCTCCCACCTCACCGAGTCGCTGCGCTCCGACGGGCACGACGTCGTCGGTCTCGATTCCTTCACCGACTACTACGATCCGGCGCTGAAGGAGGAGAACGCACGCGGGCTCGATGTGCAGCGCGTCGATCTGGCCGAGGACCGGCTCGACTTTGCCGGCTTCGACGCCGTCTTCCACCTCGCCGGCCAGCCCGGGGCGCGCAGCTTCGGTGACGTCTTCCCGCTCTACCTGCGGCGCAACGTGCTGGCGACGCAGCGCGTGTTCGAGGCGGCCGTCGCCGCCGGCGTGAAGGTCGTCTGGGCGAGCTCCTCGTCGGTGTACGGCGATGCCGAGCGGTACCCGACGCCCGAGGACCTCGCGCCGCGGCCGAACAATCCCTACGGGATCACGAAGCTCGCCTGCGAGCAGCTCCACGAGACGTACTCGCGCGTCTTCGGGCTCCAGGCGGTGGCGCTGCGGTTCTTCACGGTCTACGGCCCGCGGCAGCGGCCCGACATGGCGTTCGCGCGAATCGTGGCCGCCCTCGGTGCTGACGAGGGGTTCGAGCTGTACGGCGACGGCTCGCAGTCACGTTCCTTCACCTATGTCGCCGACGTCGTGGACGCCACCGTGGGTGCGCTGGAGGCGTCACCCGGGGTCTACAACGTGGGGGGCGGCGAAGAGGCGACGATGCTCGATGCTCTCAGCGTCCTCGAGTCGGTGGCGGGCCGCCCGCTGCGCGTGACGTACGGCCCGTCGCAGACGGGCGACATGCAGCGGACGAAGGCCGACACGGGCAAGATCGAGCGCGAGCTCGGCTGGCGGGCCGCCACCCCGCTGCGAGACGGCCTCTCGAAACACTGGCAATGGGCCGAACGCGCTAGGCTCACGACCCGATGAGCGCCGCACCCGACGAGGAGCGCGAAGTCGACCTCGCCCGCTGGCGCCGCGCGGTGGTCGCGTTCTGGTGGCTGCCGGTCGCCGGGCTCGTGATCGGCGCGATCCTCGGCGTCCTCTATTCGTTCCGGGGCGGCACGACCTACAAGGCGACGGCCCTGATCTCGCTCGGCCAGCCGACCTCTCCGGGCGGCGTGCTCGTCAACGGCTTCGGCACCAACCCGCGGGCGATCTCGCTGATCGTCAGCTCCGCAGGCGCCCAGGAGCAGGCGGTGAATCGAGCCGACATGCGGCCCGGCGCGCTCCGCGGCCACGTCTCGGTCGCCCAGGTCGGCACGGTGACCGGCGCCGGAGCGGCGAGGGCGACACCCCTGATCGCGCTGACCGTGACGGGATCGCATCCGGCGACGACGGCCGCCGCTGCGAACGTCCTCGCTTCGATCGTTGTCGGCAAGACGACGGCGTCGTATGTCGGAGTCAAGATCGGCACGTTCCAGCGGACACTCGACAGCGTCGACCTGCAGCTCCAGTCGGTCAAGGACCGCCTGACGGTGATCCAGCGCGCAGAGACCGCGGCCAAGAACCTCGATCCGCTGCAGCAGCTCCTGATCGTCAGCCAGGAGGACAATGCCGAGACACGCCTCGGCAACCTGATCGCCCAGCAGGAGACGCTGCAGCAGCAGCTCGCGTTCGCGAAGGAGGTCGAGAGCGCAAAGGTCGTCGTGCCGGCGCGGGCAGTGAAGGCCTCGGCGCACTCGCGGAACACCTCGCTCCTCGTCGGCGCGCTGATCGGCCTGATCCTCGGCGCCATCGGCGCGATCGTCGCGGACGCACGGGCCGCCAGGCCCGCCACGCCGTAGCCCTGCGCCAGAGGCAAGCTCGCGGCGAAGGCGAATACCACCTCATGCTCGAAGGCAAGACGGTCGCCGTCGTCGTCCCGGCGCACAACGAAGAAGGGCTGATCGCAGCCACCCTGGAGGGGATCCCGGGGTTCGTCGACCGGATCTTCGTGGTCGACGACTCCTCGAGCGACGACACGGCCGAGCGTGCGCGGTCCCTCGACGACCCGCGCGTCGAGGTGATCGTCCACGAGCAGAACAGCGGGGTCGGCGCCGCGATCGTGACGGGCTACAAGCGCGCGCTCGCCACGCGGATGGATGCGACGGCCGTGATGGCCGGGGACAACCAGATGGACCCCGACGAGCTGGAGGAACTGACGTTGCCGATCGTGCGCGGCGAGCTCGACTACTCGAAGGCCAACAGGCTCTTCACCGGCAGCGCCTGGAAGCTGATCCCGCGCAACCGGTACATCGGGAACGCGATCCTCAGCCTGCTGACGAAGGTCGCATCGGGCTACTGGCACATCGCCGACTCCCAGGCCGGCTACACCGTGATCTCACTGCGCATCATGCAGCTGCTCGACCTCGACCGGATCTACACGTCGTACGGTTTCCCGAACGACATGCTCGTGCACCTGAACGTCTGGAACGCGCGGGTGCGCGACTTTCAGTCGCGCCCGATCTACGGTGTCGGCGAGCGCTCTGGCATCCGCATCCGCCGGGTCGTGCCTCGCATCTCGTGGCTTCTCTGGAAGGGCTTCTTCTGGCGCATGCGCGAGAAGTACGTGATCCGCGACTTCCACCCCCTCGTCTTCTTCTACTTCTTCGGCTTCCTCATGACCACCGTCGGCCTCGCCCTGGGCATCTTCGAGACGGTGCGTCGCGTGGGCGGTCACACGATCACGCCTGCGACGATCGTGCTCGTCGCGCTGCTCCTGATCTCGGGCAGCCAGTTCACGCTGTTCGCGATGTGGTTCGACATGGAGTCGAACAAGGATCTGCGCTAGCCTCTAAGAGACCGTGAACGAGAGCGCGGACTTCGTCGGCGAGCTCAGCGTCACGACGAGGTTGATCACGCCCATCCCCGTGCCCTTCGCAGCGCGGAGCACGGTGCCACCCGACGGCTTGCCGACCTCCGTCGGCAGGACGCAGGTCGAGTTCGCGGAGCAGCGCGCGGTGATCGAGACGACCGATACGGCGGAGGCGCCTGCGACCTTCAGCGTCCAGCCGTTGCCGTGGCCGCGTCCGTCCGCGACCGTCACCGGCACCGAGACCGGCGCGCCGGCCGCGACCGTCACCGGCGCCGCCTTCACCTTCAGCGTCCCAGGGGTGAGCGACAGACCGACCGAGATCGTGCCGGCGGCCGCCGGGGCCGCCACCAGGAGGGCCAGGACCGCACCGATCAGCAGCTGCCGCAGCACTGTGCTCATGCTCGTTCCGCGCCGGGCCACGGGCTAGTCCCGACCCGCGAGCGACGCCGTCCCCATGTTGGGTGAGCCGGTCCCACCGCCTGCATGCACTCCTCCCTCGGAAGGGTGAATGCTGCCTCACCCGGATGGGGGAGAGGGGTAGGTTTTTCAGGTTTTCAGGCGGTGCGGCGGCGGAGCCGCCAGAACAGGACGAGCACGACGATCAGGGCGCCGATCGCGACCGCCGCGATCACGGCCAGGATCGTCGTCGAGCTGCTCGAGCCGGACGACGGCGCTGACTGGGTCGGGCTCGCCGAGGTGAACACCTGCTTGACGTTCGCCTGTGAGATCGAGAACGAGCGTGTGGCCGAGAACGTCCTGGCTCCCGGCACGTGCAACGTGACCGCCGCCCGGTAGTCGCCGGCTCCCAGCGCCTTCTTGAGCAGGAGCGGATAGTCGATCGCCGTCTGCGGCAGGAACGTGTCCATCGTGAACGGCAGCGTCTGGACGAGCTTGTTGGCCGAGTCGAAGACCGAGACGCGACCGGTCGGCTTCAGGAGGGTGTTCCCCTTGCTCGCAAAATGCACGAACACCTGCTGGAAGCCCTTTCGGCCGCCGGTGGTGACCGACCCGATCCGGAAGTCGACGACCTTCGGGCCGGGCACCTTCGACTCGACCGCGACGATCGTCAGATCACGGATCTTGATCTGGACGTTCGCGTTGTGCTTGGGGCTCGAGCTCGCGAGCTGGTGCGAGGCCTCGGCGACGATGCCGCCGACCCATTCCCCCGGCGGCGTGCCCGCCGGGACGTGAACGGTGAAGGCGATCTGCCGGTGCGCGCCGGGCGCGAGCGTCACCGCGGTCGAGGTGAGCGCGATCCACGATCCGGCCCGTGTCGGCTGCTTGTTGGTCTCGTAGACGGTCCCGGTCGTGCGGCCCGTGGTCGCATCCGTCGTGAAGAGCTTGACGGTGCCGGTCGCGGTGCCGACGTTCGAGACGATCACGGCGCCCGTGGCGGTCCCATCGGGGGCGACCGTGAAGACGAAGTAGCCGCGCTGGTTGCTGCCGACCGCGCGCAGCCCGAAGACGGGCTGCTTGACCGCCGCGTGGGCGGCCGGCGCGAGGGTCAGCGCGACGAACGCGAGTGCTGCAAGACGGCGCATCGGCGAAGCTACGGCCCGGCGACCGCGGTCACCGTGACCGTCGCCGTGTAGGTGCCGGGAAGCGCGTTTGCGGGGTAGATGAGCTGATAGGTCGCGGTCAAGATCACACTTCCCTTGCCGGTGTTCGCGGCGGCGTTGAAGATCTTCACGCCGGTCGTGCCGAGCGTGACCGGCCAGGTGATGCTGTTCGCCGGGTTGACGCAGCCGCCACCCGTGCAGTTCGCGCTCGTCACCCCAGTCACCTGCAGCGCCGGCAGTGTCTTCGCGCCCGACGTCAGCGTCGTCGAGGCCACCTGGATGTTCCACCCGGCCGTGTTTCCGGACCCGGTGTTTTTCACCGTGTGTGCCATCGTGAACGTCTTGGTCTGGTCGTCGCCGTTCAGCGTGATGGGGGGCACGGTGACCGTGCCGGGCGCGGTCACCGAGAACGCCGCCAGCGCGGTCGACGGGACTGCGAGGGCCACCAGGATGACGAGCAGCGTGCGCACGGCTCCTAGCCTACGGCCCGGCTGCGACCGCGACGGTGATCGTGCTCGTGTAGGTGGCGGCGATCGTGTTCGCGGGGACCGCGACGGACACGGTCGCGTTCGCGTCGATCCGGCCGAGCCCGGTCGCGGTGGCGGCGTTGTAGAACTTGACCGCGGTCGGTGCAACTGCTCCGGCCGGGAGCGCGAGGTTCGTGTTGTTGACGCTGTTCGTGGGGAGCGTGCAGGTCGAGCCGGCGTGGCAGCCCGAGGTGACACCGGTGATCGTCGACGCCGTGGCCGGGAACCTGTGCCCGGCTCCGTCGCTGAACTGGGTCGACGTCACGGTCACGTTCCAGCCGCCGCCGACGGCCAGCCCGCGTGCGTCGATGACCTGGATCGGCAGCGAGTACGCCGTCGTCTGATCGTCCCCGTTCAGCGTCAGGCCGAACGACGGCGTGCCGTTCCCCGCCACCGAGAGGGTCGTCCCGGCGGTGACGGTGGCGGTGGCCGTCACGGTCGCGGCGCGCGCCGCGGCGACGGCCAGCAAGGCCGCCAGGGTGGCCGCAGCCCCGATGGCAACTGTCCTGCGCATCTCGCTCCGAGACATCATCGCCGCGGGCCGGGAGGTCCCACGGCGGGAAACGGTAGGAAAAGGGATGGAGCGCCGTCCGCCTCCCGCCGGGCCGGGGGATGAAAAAGGTTCGTAAGGAGGAGCCGAACAATCCGCTTGGCCCAGTACGATCGCGGGGATGCCGACTTCAGTGGTCACCGGCGGGGCCGGGTTCCTCGGGTCGCATCTCTGCGACCACCTGCTGGCCCAGGGGCATCGGGTGATCTGCGTCGACAATCTGGAGACGGGCTCGCTCGAGAACATCGCCCACATCAAGGGCGACGAGTTCGCGTTCCTGAACCACGACGTCGTGGAGCCGATCCACGTCGACGGGCCGGTCGACTACCTCTTCCACCTCGCGGCTCTGGCGAGCCCGGTCGACTACCTGCGCGCGCCGCTCGCTTCGCTGAAGGTCGGCTCCTACGGGACGCACAACGCGCTCGGCCTCGCCAAGTGGAAGCGCGCCCGCTTCCTGATCTCCTCGACGAGCGAGGTCTACGGCGATCCGCAGGTTCACCCCCAGCCCGAGACGTACTGGGGCAACGTGAACCCGATCGGGCCGCGCGGCGTCTACGACGAGGCGAAGCGGTATGCCGAGGCCCTGACGATGACCTACCACGCCCAGCAGGGAGTGGACACGTGCATCGCGAGGATCTTCAACACGTACGGGCCGCGCATGCGCCGCAACGACGGCCGCGCCTCCGTGAACTTTCTCAACCAGGCGATCGAGGGCAAGCCGCTCACGGTGTACGGCGACGGGTCGCAGACGCGGTCGCTCTGTTACGTCGACGACCTGATCCGCGGTATCTACCTGCTCGCCATGAGCGACGAGCACCTGCCGGTGAACATCGGCAACCCGGATCACGAGGTGACGATGCTCGAGCTCGCACAGACGGTGATTCGCGTGACCGGCTCGACGAGCGAGGTCGTGTTCGAGGCTCTGCCGACCGACGATCCCCAGGTGCGGCGCCCCGACATCACCCGGGCCCGCCAGGTGCTCGGCTGGGCTCCGGAGATCGACCTAGAGGAAGGGCTCCGCCGCTGGGTGAAGGCGCTCGGCCGGGAGCCGACGACCGTCTAGGGATGCGCTGGGCCGGGGTCATCGCCGCCGTCTGCCTGACGGCCTTCGTCGCCGCGACCGCGCGGCCGGCCGAAGGGTCGCGCTATCTGCGGGTCGGCATCTACGACGAGGCGCAGACCCTCTACGGCCCGGTCGACAAGACGTTCGCGCTCTTCAAGCAGCTCCGCGTCCAGGAGGTGCGGCTGAACCTCTACTGGGGCGGCAAGTACGGCGTCGCGAAGAGCCGGCCGCGGCGGGCGACGAACCCGGCCGATCCCGCCTACGACTGGTCGCTGTACGACCGCACCGTTCAGTACGCCGCACAGAGCGGCGTCCATGTGCTGTTCTCGGTGTACGGCACTCCCCCGTGGGCGAACGGCGGCAAGGGGATGAACGTCGCTCCGACGCGGGCCGTCGATCTGCGGAACTTCGCGCTCGCCGCCGCCAAGCGCTACAGCGGCACCTACAAGGGGACGGACGGGCAGATCCTGCCGGCGGTGAAGGAGTGGCTCGCCTGGAACGAGCCGAACAACCCGATCTTCCTCGCACCGCAGTACCGCAAGACCGCCAAGGGCTGGGTGATCCGGAGCGCGACAGCGTACGCGCAGATCTGCAACGCGATCTACAACGGCGTGCACGCGACGCTCGCGCCGAGCGAGCGGGTCGCGTGCGGCGGCACGGCGCCCAGGGGCAACAACAACCCGTCGAGCTCGCGGCCGTCGGTCTCGCCGCTCGCGTTTCTCCGGGCGGCCAAGCTGGCCGGCCTGAAGACGTTCGATGCCTGGGCCCACCACCCGTACTACGCAGGCCCGAGCGACACCCCGACGAGCAAGCCGGTCACCACCAAGGGCGCGCCGGCGACGGCGGTCACGCTCGGGAATCTCAGCGACCTGATTCGCGAGGTGACGCGCCTCTACGGCAACAAGCGAATCTGGATCACCGAGTACGGCTACCAGACGAACCCGCCCGACCCGATCTTCGGCGTCTCCTGGAAGAAACAGGCGGCCTACCTGACGCAGGCGTTCGGGATCGCGCGGCGGAACCCGCGCATCGACATGATGCTCTGGTTCCTGCTCAAGGACGAGCCGAACCTCTCCGGCTGGCAGTCGGGCCTGATCACCTACAGCGGCGTGAAGAAGCCGTCGTTCGCCGCCTTCATGAAGATGGCGGCAGTGCTAAACCCCGGGCCGTGAGCAGCTCGCGGTACAGCTCGTCGATGTCGTCGACGAGCCGTTCGACGCGGTAGCGCGGGACGACTCGCTTCCGGCCGGTCCTGCCGAGCCGTGCGCGCAGCTCCGGGTCGCGTGCAAGCTGCTCGAGCCGGCCCGCGAGCGCCTCGATGTCGCCGACCTCCACGAGGAACCCGCTCTCGCCGTTGTCGACGACGTCCGGGACTCCACCGACGCGCGTGGCCACCACCGGTCTCTCGGCCGCGAGCGCCTCGATCGCGACCACCGGGGTCCCCTCGTTCGCCGACGGCAGCAGGAGCGCGTCGAAGAACGCGTAGTACGGGGCGACGTCCCGCTGGTAGCCCACGAGGAGAACGTCACGGACGATGCCGAGGTCGGACGCCAGCTGCTCGATCGCGTCGCGGTCGGGGCCGTCCCCGACGAGGCACAGGGTGGCCTCGACGCCGCGGTCGCGCAGCGCCTTGAACGCGGCGAGGATGTCCGGGACACGCTTGATCGCGGTCATCCGGCCGATCCACCCGACGACGAACCGGTCCTCGGGGATGCCGAACAGGTGCCGGAACTCGGCACGCCGGTCGACGGTCAGGACGCGCGACTCGAGATCGATGCCGAGCCGGATCACCGAGAACTTCTCGGGCGGCGCAACTCCGAGCTCGACGAGATCGTCGCGGACCTCTGGCCCGACGGCCACCAGACGGTCGGTGTGCCGCGCGAGCGCGCGTTCGGTCTCGCGGAAGAACTGGGTGCGCAGCGGGTCGAAGTAGCCGCTCAGCACGTGCCCGTGGTAGGTGTGCACGATCACGGGCGGCCGCGCGTCGCCCGCGAGGAGAGCGGCGGCGCGGCCGACGGCCCCGGCCTTCGCGGTGTGGGTGTGGAGGATGTGCGGCCGGACGCGCCGGATCTCGCCCACGAGGCGCGTCACCGCAATCGGGTCGTAGACGGGTGACACCTCACGGTGCATCGCAGCCAGCGGACGTACGTCCAGCCCGAGTGAGTCGGCGACGTACGACATCGAATCCTCCCCGCGGGCGAGCTTGCCGGCGACGAGCGTGGTGTCGTAGCCGCGATGAGCGAGGCCCTTGGTGAGGTACGAGACGTGAAGTGCGGGGCCCCCGACGTTGAGCCGGGCGATCACGCGCAGGATGCGCGTCTGTTCAGACAAGGGCTTCGACGGTCAGGCGCAGCCCTTCCTCGAGGCCGACCGTCGGCTCCCAGCCGAGCAGCTCGCGGGCCGCCGAGATGTCCGCCCACGAGTCGCGGATGTCGCCGATCCGCGGCGACTCGAACGTCTTCTCGACCGGCTTGCCGAGGACGTTGCCGATCGCCGCCGCCACGTCGTTGACGCTGACCGGCGCGCTCGCTGCGACGTTGAAGATCTTGCCGCTCGCATTCGCAGCCTCGGCCGCCCTGATCGTCCCGTCGACGACGTTCGTGACGTAGGTGAAGTCGCGCCGCTGCTCGCCGTCGCCGAAGATCGTGATCGGTTCGCCGGCCGAGATCGCCGTCACGAAGAGCGGGATCACGGCGGCGTATTGCGACAGTGGGCTCTGCCGGGGCCCGAAGACGTTGAAGTAGCGGACGACGACGCTCTCGAAGCTCTCGTAGACGCGGGAGAAGGAGACGCAGTAGCGCTCGGCGGCCAGCTTGGCGACCCCGTAGGGGGAGATGGGGTCCGGCGGCAGGTCCTCGCCCACCGGCAGCTGGCGCCGGGGCCCGTAGACCGACGAGCTGGACGAGAAGACGACGCGGCGAATGCCCTCGTCGCGCGCGGCGAGCAGGACGTTGAGCGTCCCCTCGATGTTCACCGCGCTCGACGTGAGCGGATCCTGCACCGAGCGCGGGACCGACCCGAGCGCGCCGAGATGAAAGACGACCTCCATGCCGCGCACGGCGTTGTGCACGCGTTCGTACGACCGGAGCTCGCCCTCGACGACCTCGACGTCGAGGCCGGCGAGGTTGGCGCGGTTGCCGGTCGAGAAGTTGTCGAGCACACGGACCTCGTCCCCTCGTTCGAGCAGCGCGCGGGCGAGGTTGGACCCGATGAACCCTCCGCCTCCCGTGACGAGTGCTCTCACGCCTCGCTCCTCGCGAATGACACCGACGCCGCCGCAACGCCGACGCTGAGCCACGTGAGCGCCGCGAGCGGAATGCCCGCGACGAGGCCGTAGCCGTTCCAGACGCCGAGCACGAGCAGCGGGAGCGCGATGCCGAGCACGCGCGCGTCGCCGAAGCCGCGGCGAGCAGCGAGACCCGCGGGCACGAGGAGGGCGGCGAGGAACGCCACGAGACCGAGGATGCCGAGGTCGGCGAGACTCTGCACGTAGGCATTCTGGACGCCCCAGCGGTGTGCGGGCGAGGGGAACGCGTCGGGCGGCTGGTTGAAGCGCCGGTGGGCGGCCGCGAGGTACGGCGTGAACGCATAGGGATCCGACGAGCCCTCCCAGCCGACGCCGAGCAGCGGATGGCCGATGAAGATCCGGCCGCCGATGTACGCGAGCAGGACACGCTGGCGGTAGCTCTGGATGTGGGTCGAGGCACCGCCGGTCCCCTGCTTGATGCCGAGGAACTTCAGTCCGTCCGCCACCGCCGAGCTGCGGATCGCGACCACCCCGACCGCCACAGCGAGGACGATCGCGGCCACCGCCAGGAGCCGCCGCGGGTCGCGCAGGTTCGTGGCCAGGACGATGGCAGCCGCGGCGAGGACGAGCCCGAGCAGCGAGTCGAAGGCACCGCCGAGGACCATGCCGACTCCCCCGGCCACGCCCGCCGCCACGGCGATCCAGCGCTCGGACGAGTTGCGCGGCCTGCGCGCGAGGATGAGCAGCGCGAGGCACAGGGTCGCGCCGGAGAGTGCGGCATAGTCGTGGTAGCCGACGAACGAGGGCTTGCGCTGCCCGGCCGGCGTCCCGTCGAGGGCGCCGATCGCCCCGAAGAACTGCAGCACGCCGACGATCCCCGCCAGGACGTCCCAGGCTGCGAGGGTCACTGCGGCGGGCACCAGATCCTGCGGTCGCCGCGCGACCGCCGCCAGGGCCGGCGCCAGCAGCATGTACTCGAGCCACTTCGCCGCCGTCGTCAGATGCGTGCGGGCCGGATACGCGTTGAAGCGCAGCGCGCCCCAGGCGACGCCGACGACGATCAGGAGGGCGAGGGCGCCCAGGGCGATCCACGCCGCGCGGGCTGCCAGCAGGCGCCGGTCGAGCGAGCGGGCACCCGTGACGACGATCGCGAGCACCGCGAGGTCGGAGAGATCGATGTGCAACGCGCCCACATCGACCCCAGGCTGGTAGTTGCGGTGCAGGAAGAGGAACGGGATCGCCGCCGCGACGACGAGGGGCCCAGCGCCGTATCGCGCACGCAGAAACGCGAGCGGGTTCGCCAAGGCCCGCCACTATACTCGGCCGGTTAGATGCCCTCGCGCCTCCTCAGGCGTCGTGCGACGACGGCTCTCGGGATCTACGGCTCCGCGGTCCTCGGCTTCGCGGCCACGATCGTCGCGGCCCGTGAGCTGTCGAAGCACGACTTCGCCCGCTTCGCGCTCGTCTTCGGAGTCACGAGCCTGCTGCAGCTCTTCGTCGACCTGACGATCGACGAGGTCGTCGTCAAGTACGGCAACCGGTATGCGGCGCGGGAGCAGTGGGGCCGCTTCCGGCGGCTCTTCCAGGTCGGGCTCGCGGTCAAGATGCTCGGGGGCGCGGTCGGCGCGCTCGCAGTGGCGGTCGCCGCGGTGCTCTCGCCGTACATCTGGACGACGGGCGGCCTTCGCACGCCGATGCTGATCGCGTCCCTCATCCCGCTCATCCAGCAGCCGGAGGGGATGGGCGGTGCGGTGCTGCTCGTGCGCAACCGCTACGACCTGCGCGGCGGGCTGCTGCTGTGGTCGATGCTGCTGCGGCTGGTGGCGATCGCGATCGGCGCCCAGCACGGTCTCGACTGGCTGTTCGCGGCGGTCGTCGTCGCGCAGGTGATCTCGACGCTCACGATCGGCGGCGTCGCGCTCGCGGTCTTCCGCCGGTGGCCGCGCGTTCAGGCGGAGCCGCTCGGAGAAGACCAGCCCGAGATCAGGTCGTTCGCGATCCAGTCGACGATCGCCTCCGGCCTCATGTCGGTGCGGACGAGCATGCCCGTCGTCCTGATCGGCATCGTCGCGAAGCCGGCAGAGGTCGCGAACTTCCGGGCGGCTCTCGCACCGCAGACGGCCTTCGCGGCGCTGTCCGCGCCCGTGCGGCTCGTGCTGCTCGCGGAGCAGACGCGGGACATCGAGTACGGCAGGATCGACCGCGCGTTCGCGTTGCTGCGGCGGTACATCGTCTCGGCCGTCACGGTGGGACTCGTGGTGACGCCGATCCTCTGGTGGGCGATGCCGACGTTGATCCGCTGGATCCTGAAGCCGAAGTACCTCTCGGCCACCGACGCGTTCCGCGTCATGCTGCTCGCGGCCGTGGTGCAGTTCGTGTTCGCCTGGACGAAGTCGTTCCCCGTGTCGATCGGTCGTCCCGGCATGCGCACGGTCGGCCAGGTGATCGAGATCGCCGTGCTGGTGCCCGCGGTGCTGATCCTCGGCTCCCGGTACGGGGCGACGGGCGCCGCCGGCGGAGTGCTGGCCGGCGCCCTCGCGCTCGGCGCCTACTGGGTCGGCGGCCTGGCGCGCCTGCGCCGGAGCGTGGCATGAGGATCCTCGTCGTCTCCGGCATCTGGCCGCCCGATGTCGGTGGGCCGGCGAGCCACGCGCCGGAGGTGGCCGGCTGGCTGCGCGACCACGGTCACGAGGTCGAGGCGATCGTCACCGCCGACGCTGCCCCCGCTCCTGCGGGCTACCCGGTGCGCTGGGTGTCGCGCTCGCTGCCGCCCGGGCTCCGTCATCTCGCTGCGCTGCGGTTGATCGCCGCGCGGGCTCGCCGGGCGGATGTCGTCTATTCGACCGGTATGTTCGGACGCTCGTCGCTCGGCACGCTCCTGGCGCGCACGCCGCTCGTGCTCAAGCTGACCGCCGACCCGGCGTTCGAGCGGTCCCGCCGGCGCGGGCTCGTCTCTGGTGAGGTGGGCGACTTCCAGTCGGGCGGCGGGGGTCCGCTCGCCGGGCTCCTGCGCTCGGCGCGCGACGCTGCCGTTGCGCGCGCAGCCCACATCGTGTGCCCGAGCGCGTTCATGCGCGACCTCGTGGTCTCGTGGGGCGTCGCTCCCGAGCACGTCACCCTGCTGCCGAACCCGGCTCCGCGTGTGACCGACGCAGCCGAGTTCGACCCGGGCCCGCGCCCCGTGCTCGCGTTCGCCGGTCGTTTGACGGCGCAGAAGGATCTCGGCGTCGCGCTCGCCGCGGTGCGCGAGCTCGACGGCCCCCGGCTGTTGATCGCGGGTGAAGGACCGGAGCGCGGACGGCTCGAGGCCGCAGCCGGCCCCGGCGTCGTGTTTCTCGGGCCGTTGCCCCGGGGCGAGGTGCTCGGGCTCCTGCGCGCGGCAGACGCGGCGATCCTGACCTCGGCGTGGGAGAACTTCCCGCACGGCGTCGTCGAGGCGCTCGCGGTCGGGACCCCGGTGATCGCAACGCGGACCGGCGGCGTCGCCGAGGTGGTGATCGACGGCGAGAACGGCCTCCTCGTCGAACCGGGCGATGCGGCCGCGTTCGCCGCGGCCGTCCGGCGCTACCTCGGCGATCCGGAGCTGCAGGCGCGTCTGCGGTCGGCCGCGAAGCAGTCGGTCGCCGCCTACGATGCCGACGCGGTGTACGGACGGCTCGAGGCGATCCTCGTCGAGGCAGCTCGATGACGCGGGTGCTGTTCGTCGCGCGCAACCGCTACCGGGTGCCGCTGTCACCGAGCCTGCGTCTGAAGTGGGATGCGCTCGCTCGGGTGCTCGAGGTTCGCGTCGTCGCCGCCTCGCTCGACGCATCGCGTGGCGACGAGACGTTCCGCCTCCGCCCGCGGAGTGCGTTCGACGGGCCGCGCTTCTGGTTGTCGCTGCCCGCGCGCATCCGGCGAGAGGCGGCTGCGTTTCGTCCGAGCGCGATCGTCGCACAGAGCCCGTTCGAGGCGGCGGCGGCGCTGCTCGCGCGCACCGGTGTGCCCGTGATCGTCGAGCTGCACGGCGACTGGCGCACCTTCGGCCGTCTCTACGGGGCCGCGGGTCGCCGGGCGATCGCGCGCGTCGCCGACGCGGTGGGCACCTGGGCGGTGCGGCACTCCGCGAAGGTGCGGGCGGTGTCGCCATACACCGAACGTCTCGCGCAGCAGGCCGGACGCGTGCCCGACGCGACCTTTCCGGCGTTCATGGATCTCGCGCCGTTCGCAGGCCCGCCCGCTCCCCTGCCGGACCGCACGGTCGCGTTGTTCATCGGCGTGCTCGAGCCGTACAAGAACATCGATGGGCTCGCCGAGGCGTGGCGGCTCGCGCGTCCGAACGCCGAGCTGCGGATCGTGGGGAAGGGCACGCGAACGGACGTGGTCGCCTCCCTCGTCAGCGAGGGGCTCGCGACCTGGCAGCCCGAGCTCTCGACGCCGGAGGTGGTGGCCGAGCTCGACGCCGCGTCCGTCCTGATCCTCCCGTCGCGCAGCGAGGGGATGGGCCGGGTGGTGATCGAAGCCCAGCTCCGCGGCCGGCCGGTGCTCGGCTCGAACGTCGGCGGGATCCCGGATCTCGTCACCCCCGGCGCCGACGGTGTTCTCTTCGAGCCGTCCCCGCAGGCGATCGCCGGCGCGCTACGCGTGCTCGACGACCGCGCCGAGCTCGCCCGTCTGGCCGCCAATGCGCGCGCGGCGGGGGAACGCTGGCTCGCCTCGCCCGACGAGTACGCAGAGCGGATGCGCGACCTGGTCGAGTCATGAAGCTCGTCGTCGTGACGCAGCGTGTCGACCCGGCGGATCCCGCACTCGGCGCGACGGTCTCGATGCTGCAGGCGCTGGCCGAGCGGGTCGACGAGCTCGTCGTCCTCACCCTCGTCGCGCGAGAGGCCGGGCTGCCGGCGAACGTGCGTGTGAAGACGGTCGGCGGGCGCACGCAGACGGAGCGGGGCGCGCGGTTCGTCGCGGCGCTCGCTCCCGAGCTGCGCCCTCGTCCCGCTGCGGTGCTCGCGCACATGTCGCCGATCTATGCGGTGCTCGCGGCGCCGCTCGTGCGGCCGATGCGCGTTCCGCTGCTGCTGTGGTTCACCCACTGGCGTTCGTCCAGGCTCCTGCGGGCCGGCGAGCGCGTCTCGACCGCCGTGCTGACGGTCGACCGGCGCTCGTTCCCGCTCGACTCGCCAAAGGTGCATGCGATCGGACACGGGATCGACGTCGCGGCGATCCCCTGCGTCGCGCAGTCCGACGGCCCGCTCCGGCTGCTTGCGCTCGGGCGAACCTCGCCTGCCAAGGGGCTCGACACCCTGGTCGCGGCGGCCGGGCTGGTGGACGGCGTCGAGCTCGAGCTGCGCGGGCCGTCGCTGACCGACGAGGAGCGCGCCTATCGCGCGGCGCTTGCCCATCCCGTGGAGGATCCGGTCCCTCGAAACGAGATCGCGGCGGTGTACGCGCGTGCGGGAGCGCTCGTCAACAACATGCGGAGCGGCGCGCTCGACAAGGTCGTCTTCGAGGCGGCTGCGTCGTGCCTGCCGGTGCTCGTCTCGAATCCGGGCTTCGACGCGCTCGTCGACGGCATCGAACCGCCGCTGCTGTTCCCGCAGGACGATGTAGAGGCGCTCGCCGAGCGCATCCGGGGCCTGGTCGATGCGGGACCGGAGGCGCGCGAACACATCGGCCGCGAGCTCCGGGCGCGGGTCGAGCGCGATCACTCGGTCGGCCACTGGGCCGACGGCGTGATCGAGGCCGCGCGATGAAGGTGGTGCACGTCCAGAAGGTCTCGGGCATCTCGGGGTCGGAGGCGCACCTTCTCTCGCTGCTGCCGCGGCTGCGGGAGCGAGGCTGGGATGCGCGCATGCTCGTCCTGCACGAGGGCGAGCCGGGTGCGCGCGAGTTCGTCGAGAGCATGCGCGCCCAGGCCGTGCCGACCGAGACTGCGCGGATGCGCTTCGATCTCGACCCGACCGCCCCGATCCGTCTCGTGCGGAGCCGGGCGACGATCGTGCACACGCATCTGGTGCACGCCGACGTGCTCGGGCTCCCCGCGGCAGCGCTCGCGCGGGTGCCCGTGCGGGTGAGCACGAAGCACGGGTTCAACGAGTTCCGGTCGAGCCGGGCGGTTGCGGGGGCGGATCGCGCCGCCGGGCGGTTCGCCCACCGGCAGATCGCGATCTCGCACGGCCTGGCCCGCTATCTCGCCGACACCGAGGGCTTCCGCGAGGACGACTTCACGATCGTCCACTACGGGATCGAGCCGGGGCCTGAGCCGTCACCGCCGCCGGGCCCGCTGCGGCTGGCCGCGGTGGGGAGGCTGATCCCGATCAAGGGCTTCGATCTCCTGTTGCGTGCGTTCGGCCGGGCGCGTGACCGGCTGCCGGGGCTGAACCTGGAGATCGCAGGCGCCGGCCCGCTCGAGGCAGAGCTCCGCGCCGGCGCACCGGACGGGGTGACCTTCCTGGGCCGCGTCTCACCTGCGGCGGGGGTCTACGAGCGGAACGCGATCGTCGTCGTTCCGTCGCGCGGCGAGGGCTTCGGCATGGTCGCGCTCGAGGCGGCGGAGCGGGGCCGCGCAGCGATCGTCACCGGTGTGGGGGGCCTGCCCGAGATCGTCGCCGACGGCGAGACGGGAATCGTCGTGCCGCCGGAGGACGTCGAGCTGCTCGCGCGCGCGATCGTCACACTCGCCGCCGACGAGGAGCTCGTGCGCGCCTACGGTGCCGCGGCCCGACGGCGCGCGCTCGATCAGTTCTCGGCCGAGGCCGCCGTCGACGGTGTCGAGCGCGTGTATCGCGACCTGCTCCACAGCCGCTCGATCGCGGCACCGGCGAGCAGCGCGAGCACGAAGTCGAACGAGATCCGGTAGCGGGTCGCGCCGGCGAACACCCACGCTGCCGCGGTGTTGTAGAGCAGGAAGATCAGCGCGAGCGCTGCGAAGGATCGCGCGACGACGAAGAGGCCGACGAGCGCGAGCACGTACATCGGGATCGTCCACAGAGCTTCCGACCATTGCTTCAGCACACCCGACGACGGGCCGCCCTCGGTGCGCGTCTGCTGCGGCTGCCAGAGCATGCGCGTCGCCTGGACCGCGAGCTTCGCCTTCTCGCCCGGGATGGTGCCGCCAGAACTTGATCGTCGCGTGCTCGTAGAGCCGCATCTGCGCGCACTCGTCGATCCGGAGCAGCCGGCCCGTCTTCGCGTAGATCGCGGTCTCGTATTCGGGCGTCTGGACGGGAGCGCCCGGCAGCGGCGGCACGTCGTCGATCCACTCGCCGTCGGCGAGCGTCTTGTAGGTGTTGATGTTGTTCGCCTTCCACAGCGCATGCGCATCGGTGGTGATCGCGAAGCAGCCGACCTGCACCCGGTTGCGCACGACCCACGGTGCGATCACCACGAGCGTTGCAGCCACGAGAGTGGCTGCGAGCGGCAGCGCGCGGCCACGCTGGTGCCAGGCGAGGTACGCCGCGAGCACGAGCGGCAGCGCGGAGAGCCGCGAGTTGCCGAGGATCGCCACCCCCGCGGTTGCACCGACCGCGGCGGCCAGCGCGATCCGGCCGGACCGTGCGGCGAGCAGCACGAGGAGGAACAGTCCGGCGGCGGCGAGCTGGTCGAGGATCTCACGGTTGACGTGCACGTCGTGCCAGATGAGATACGGGTTCAGCGTCGCGAACACCGCCGCGAGGAGACCGGCGGTGGGATTGACGAACGTCCTTCCGATCCAGAGGACGATCACGGCCGTGCACGCCGCGACGGCGATCTGCGCCAGGCCGACCACGGGCCAGTGGCGGCCGAAGATCCAGTAGAGGGGGATCAGGAACCAGCCGTAGAGCGGCTGCGTGTACGCGGACGGCTCCCCCGGTGCAAAGCCATACGTCCCGGTCGCCACGAAGGTGCGGGCGAAGATGTCGCTTTTCTCGACGAACGACCGCAGGATCGTCCCGCGCTCGATCGCCAGCACCACGAGGCGAGGCAGGACCGCGACTGAGACGACGACGACCGTCGATGACCGTGCTGACAAGATGCGCATCGTGGAGGCCCTACAACGGTACGCGGTCGTCTCGTGTCACGTCGAGCGACTGCTCGACGATGCGGTCTGGTCCGCCTTCGAGCGCCTCCTCGAGCGCCGCCCCGCAGGCTTCATCGTCACGCCTCTCCTCAGGCCGCCGTCGGCCTCGGCCGGGGAGGACGCGGAGCTGTGGCTCGAGCGCGCCCGCCGTGCGGCGGCCCTGGCGCCTCTCGGCCATCACACGCACTGGGGCGGCCCGACCCAGGCGCGCCCGCAAGGCGGGGTCGACGCGGCCGCAGCCGTTCGCGGCGAGGCCGACTGGCTGCGGGCCCACGACCTGGCCCCGCGGTACTTTTGCGGCGGCGGCTGGTACCTCGACGAGCCGGTCGCACAGGTCCTGGCCGCGTTCGGCTACGTCGATTGCTCGGCGACCACCTTTCGCCAGACCTACCTGGGGCCGGACGCTCCGCGGTTGCAGCTGCCCGGCCCGCACCGTCTGCGTCTTCCCGGCGGCGGCGAGCTGCTCGAGCTGCCGGCGACGCACTCGCTCGGCATGCTGGGCCGCGGCCTCGTCAACCTCGACGGGCTCGTGCACCTCCACTTTCACGATTGGGAGCTCGTCGACCGCCGGCGCGCGCTCGCGCTCGAGGCCGTCCTCCGGCTCGTGCGGCTGCGCAGGCGTCCTCTGTCCGTCGCTGAGCTCGCTGCTCGAGCCTCCGGCGCGCCGATGCTCGACTGGCACGAGGCTACGATCGCCCCGTGAAAGCACCTCGCCCGGCCGAGGATGTCCGCGCCTCCCGTCCGTATCTCCTGTCGTCCTCGCCGATCAAGACGCTGCTGCGCCGGCTTGGGAGCATTGCCGCGCTGGTGGCGATCGACATCTGCGGCCTCCTGATCGGCCTGTACGGCGCGCTCGCCCTGCGCGCGCTCGTCGTCGATCCGAAGCCGATCCTCTGGGGCCTCCTCTGGGACCAGGAGACGTCATGGCTCGCCTTTCTGATCCTTCTGCTCGTGCTCGTCTTCTGGCGGGCCGGCCTGTACGCGCCGCGGGAGGTCCGCGAAGGCGCGGGCAGGGTCGTGCCGAGCGTGTTCCTCGTCGCCGCGCTCGCGCTCGCGTTCGCAATCGGCACCGGGCAGCACTTCACCACCTTCGGGCTCTACATCGTCGGTGCGATCCTCGTCGCGGTCTGCATCGGCGTGTTCCGCGCGAGCTATGAGCTCGTCACCGGATCGGTCATGGCGGCGGTCGGGGTGCGCCGCAAGGCGGTCCTCGTGGGCGAGGAGGCGGCGCGCACTCACCTGCGCGAGTCGCTCGGGGCGCGCCGCGGCGGCATCTACTACGAGTTCTCGGGTGAGATCGATCCCGGCCCGGAGGTCGAGGAGACGCTCGCCGGACCGCACATCGACGAGTTGATCGTCGCCGACTCCGGTCTCGATGAGGGCCGGCTGCTCGAGATCGTCGACGCGGCACATCGCAGAGGCGTGAAGGTGCGCGTTGCACCGCGGACGACGGAGCTGCTCATCGAGCGCGGTGAGTACGTGCCCGGGCAGGGAGTGCCTCTGTTCGAGTTGCGGCCGCCGATCTTCGCCGGTACCGACTTCGCGACCAAGCGCGTGTTCGATCTCATCGTCGGCGTCCTGCTCGTCGTCGTCGGCCTGCCGTTGTGGCTCTTGATCGCCGCCGCGATCAAGCTGACCTCGCGCGGTCCTGTGTTTTACGCCGACCGCCGCATCGGGCTCGGCGAGCAGTCCTTCGAGATGCTCAAGTTCCGGACGATGGTGCGCGGCGCGGACGAGCAGAAGGAGTCGCTGGCGCGTGCGAACGAGGCGAGCGGCGCGTTGTTCAAGATCCGCGACGATCCACGGGTCACGGGTGTCGGCCGGTGGCTCCGCAGGTTCTCGATCGACGAGATCCCGAACGTCGTGAACGTGCTCCGCGGGGAGATGTCGCTGGTCGGTCCGCGGCCGCTGCCGCTGCGCGACTACGAGCAGCTCGAGTCGTGGCACCGGCGCCGCTACAACGTGCTGCCGGGCATGACCGGCCTCTGGCAGGTCGCCGGACGCTCCGATCTGACCTTCGACGACCTCGTGCGGCTCGACTTCTACTACCTCGAGAACTGGTCGATCTGGCTGGACGTCTCGATTCTCTTCAAGACGCCGTGGGCCGTGT
This sequence comes from uncultured Thermoleophilia bacterium, assembly GCA_963828655.1. Classification (GTDB taxonomy): domain Bacteria; phylum Actinomycetota; class Thermoleophilia; order Gaiellales; family Gaiellaceae; genus PALSA-600. The sequence continues at coordinate 496,877 of CAWHFK010000008.1, forward strand.
TCTCGCGCAGGGGCGCGTACTAACGCCGAACCTCGGCGCGACGCTCTCCCCGTCCACGCAGCAGGAGCCGCTGCCGCAACCGCCGGAGCTCTCTGCGACTGCCCGCGCAGACTCGGCGTAGCGGCGACGAACCTCCTCACGGAGCTCGTCCGTACGAGTGGTCATCAGCAACACACTCCCTTCAGGGTCGGTGACGGCCGCGAGTGTCCGCAGCGCGTCGGGGTTCAGCGAGAAGTGGGCCCACCTGCCGCGCTGCTCCCGTTCGAGCAGGCCCGCATCGGTGAGCTTCTTCAGGTGGTGGGAGACGGTCGGCTGTCCGAGCCCGAGCGGCTCGATCAGCTCGCAGGCGCAGACCGGCTCGGCGGCGGTCGCAGCAGATTTCTACATCGGCAGCGATGACCGGTGCCGCCAGCGGGGCGCAGCAGGCGATCGGCGCGAGTGGGGCGCTCACGTGAACTGGCGGCAGGGCGGGCGAGAGACGAACACGTCGGTCCTCCAGCGATGTTTCGACGATCGTCGATATGACAATACATCGAATGACGTCGATACGTCAAGTGTCCGGCCGCCTCTACCCGAGGTAGGCGGGGTAGTCCGTCCAGGTGCAGTTCGAGGCGTTGCAGATGACGTCGAACGACGCGAGCTTCACCATGTCGGTCCGGTCCTTGGCGAGGCATGTGAACAGCCGGCCCCGATCGTCGAGCCTCGTGCACGAGTAGTCGAACGACGGCGATCCTTTCGTCGTCCCCCACGTATCCCGGAGCAGCGTGGCCACCTGGTGGGGCGTCTCGATCGGCCTCGGCCTCCCCGCGGCGCAGGCGGTCGCCCCCGCCAGTGCGAGCAGGACGAGCCCCAGTCTCAGCACCTTCATCTCGCTGGGAACGTTCTACCGGCCTTGCAGGAGCCGCAGATCGGTAGATGACGATCTTGGATCGCCCGCGGCGATCCGGAAACGAGCCCGTCGACCGGCACAGTGATACTCCTCTCGCATGGCCACGAGCCCAGAGCGCTTCGGGTGACAAGGGCGCGGCATTGGGCGGCCGGTGCGCTCGCGGCCATTGTGGTGCTGTTGCTTCTCTATTCGGCCCGGATCGACGTGCCGCACTCCTGGCGGCTCCTGCGCACCGAGCACGACGCGTATGCGACCGACACGCGCGACCAGAGAGACCGCGCATTCGGGACGGCGATCCCGATGACGATGGACATCTTCGACTGGTGGCGCTACTACGTCCGGCCGTGGGACCGTTACTTCATCCAGATGCCTCACGAGGCGTTCAGCTCGAACGGCGACAAGAAGTACGTCGCCAGGCTGATCGCGCATGTCTTCCTGCTGCCGGCGATCGAGACGACCGACCTGAAGAAGGCAACGGTTGTGCTCTCGTGGGACGCCGACCCGGGTCTGCTGCCGCTGAAGTACTCGGTTCAGTGGCGCAGCGGGCTCCAGCTGATCTTCGTGTCGAGGGTGGCCGGTGACACGTGAGCTAGCCGGTCTCGCGCTCGCCAACCTCGGCTACTTCGCCGTCGGCCTGGCGGCGCTCGTTGCCGCCGGCGCGGTCGGCGGGGATCGCGGCGGCTGGTATCGCGCCGGTGCGGCCTACCCGCTCGGCATCGTCGTCGTCGTCGTTCCCGCGTCGTACGTCGCCCTCTTCGGCGTGCCGGTTGCGATCACGGCGATCGTGACCGGCGCGCTCGTCCTGCTCGCAGCGGTCGTGCGCACGCGAGTGTGGCGGAGAGCCGGCCGCCTCCGCGGCCGCGTACGGCGTCCAGGGCGCGACGGCGTTCTAGGAGGTGCGCTGTTCGTCGTGCTCGCGGTGCTGCTCGTCTACGCGGCGCGCACGTTTGCCGTTCGGCCGGACATCGAGTGGGACTCCTGGGCAGTCTGGCTCGCCAAGGCCCGCCTGCTCTACACCGACCCTTCGGCCGCGCCGGCCGCGCTTCGCTCCGGCAACTACGGCCGCACCCCGTACCCGCTCGGCTTCCCGACGCTCGAGGCCCTCGGCTTCAAGGCGATGGGCCGCTACGACTCGACCGCGATCGGCCTCCAGTTGCTTCTCCTGGCCTGCGCCTTTCCCCTCGCCCTCTGGTCGCTGCTCCGCAACCGCGCCCGGTCCTCGATGATCGCGGTCGTCTCGATCGCCCTGATCGGCGCACCACAGGTCCTCTACCAGCTGCTCACGCGGTACGCCGACGTCCCGCTCGGCCTCTTCGTCGGTCTCGGTGTCGCAGCCGGCGCGGCCTGGCTCGCCGGGCGTCCACACGAGTCGTGGCTGCTCGGCTGCTTTGCCGCGTTCCTCGGCATGGCCGGGGTGACGAAGAGCGAGGGCTTCCTCTTCGCGCTCGCGGGCTGTGCCGCGCTCGCGGTCGGAGTCGTCACCACCCGGGAACGCGCCCTGGCGCGGCCGGCGGCGAAGGCGGTCGGCGCCGTTCTCGCTCTGATCGTTCCGTGGCAGCTCTACTGCTCGGCCTACGGCCTCAGCACGCCCGACTACAACCTCGCAGACGCCGTGAGCCCGTCGTATCTGAGTGCGCACACCGACCGCGTCGAGCCGGCCGCGCGCGAGATCTGGGTGCAGCTCGGCAAGACCGGCAGCTGGGGACTGCTGGTCTGGGTGATCCTGCTCGCGCTCGTCGTCGGCCTCCTGGCGCGCCAGTGGGCGCTGCTCGCCTTCACGGCGACCTGGCTCGGGCTCGCGACTGCCGGCCTGCTCGTCATCTACTGGATCTCGACGCTCCCGCTCGGGAGCAACCTGACCAACTCGAGCTACCGCACGATCGTCTCCCTGCTCGTCGCCGGCGCGGCGGTCGTCCCGCTGTTCGTCTTCCCGCGTCCGGCCGACGAATGAAACTCGACCACGTTTCCTTCAGGGCATAATCCTGCGCATCACGCAGTTCCTCGTGCCCTTGGGGCGCACGTAGGCGAACCCCGCTCGCTCGTAGAGGGACCGTGTCCCGTTGTAGAGCACGGAGACCTTCTTGCCGGCGGTGTCATGCGGGTAACCCTCGACAACGCCGCCGCCGGCCTGCGCAATGAGATCCACGGCGCCGCGAAGGGCGGCCGCGGTCACTCCTTTGCGTCGGTACTTCTTGTCCACGAAGATGCACGTGATCCGGTAGTCGGGCGGAGCGTCGAGAGCGGCCTCGTATTCCTTGCGGTGGTGGATGTTCGGCAGTTCCTCCGGGCTCCCGAACTGGCACCACGCCACTGCCTCGTCACCGTCGAACACCAGCGCAGCGTGTGAGCGGCCCTCCTCGACCAGCCGCTTCTTGAGCGCGCGGTTGCCCTCGGCGGTGAAGGTCTTCTCGGCGTGGAACGTGTGGAACCAGGTGCACCAACAGCCGCCGAACACACCGTTGTGCCGCTCGACGAGCCGCGCGAACGCGTCCCAGGTGTCCGGATCGAGCGGTTTGACCGCGTAGTCCGTCATGGAGTCAACCCTGGCTCAGCGACGACCGGTTCGCAAGTCGGGTACCTGGTACCAGGTGGCGCCGCCTCGAGGATCGTCGTCGCGGGCAGAGTCGTCGAAGGGATCGAGGCGTTTGTCGGCGACCTGATCTGATGCAGTCATGGAGCTTCGTGGAGTTGTGCTCGTCGAGGGAACGAGCGACTGCCGCGCCGTCGAGACGCTTGCGCGCCGTCGCGGCCGCGACCTGCAGGCCGAGGGCATCGCCGTCGTGTCGATGGGCGGCTACGGGAACCTGCCGCCGATGCTCGTCCAGTACCGCGGCGTCCGCGTCGCCGGGCTCTATGACGCCGGTGAGGAGCGGCATTTCCTGCGCGCCCTGGAGTGCAACGACCGCGGTGAGCTCGAGCGCGCCGGGTTCTACGCCTGCACGCGCGACCTCGAGGACGAGCTGACACGGGCGGTGGGGCCTGCTGGGATGGAGCGCGTGCTGGAGGAGCAGGGCGACCTGCGGGCGTTCCGGACGTACCAGAAGCAGCCTGCGCACCGGGCCCGGCCGCTCGAGGAACAGCTGCACGGCTTCATGTGGAACCGCAAACAGCGGTACGCGGTGCTGCTCATGGAGGCACTCGATCTCGAGCGCGTCCCGCGGCCGCTCGACCGCGTGCTGGCGCACCTCGAGCACCTCGGCGGGTTCGACCCGAACCACCTGGTCGACGACCCGGGCGAATCGCGCTGATTCGCCGCAGGGTCTCCGGGCGCGGCGGCGAAGGCCGACCGTGTGGACCGGATGACCGATCCGTCCAGCCGCGTACGCTCGGAGCCCGCGGCCCGTCGCACGCCGTCCGCGGTGCGCGGCTGGATCCGCATGGTCGCGGTAGCAGTCGCGGTCGGTGCCGCTGCGGCAGGGCTCCAGGCGTCGACGGCAACCTCTCGGAGCGTCGGCGGGCTGGGCGGCACGAGCACGTCGAAGCAGCTGATTGCGCTGCTCGTCCAGATGCCGGGCCGGACGAGCCTCGCCCCGATCGTGATCAACAGCGACGGGAGCAAGCCGCGGCCGATCGGCCGGGCGCCGGGAGAGCCGCTCGTCACCGGCTTCGGCATCGTCTGGTCTCCGGACGGCAAGTCGGTCGCCTACTCGTGCGCCAAGGGGCCGAAGGATGAGAAGTGGGCGATCTGCGCGGGCAACGCAGTCACGCGCCGCGCCCGCCGCCTCACGAACGCTCCGGGCCACGATCTCGAACCGCTGGCCTGGGGCCCGGACGCGATCGCAGCCCAATGCGACCAGGACAACCTCTGTCTCGTCGATCCGGGAACGGGCGCGATGACCTTCGTCACGACGAGCGGTCCCTCGAACCACGACGGCTATGTGTTCGGCGAAGGAGTCTGGTCACCGGACGGGTCGACACTCGCACTCGACTGCAGCAGGATCACCCCTCACGCGACGAGCCGGATCTGCCTCGTCGGCAAGGACGGTCAGCTCACGCTGCAGCCCACGCCGTACACGATCGTCGGTGTCGAAGGCTGGAGCCCGGATTCGAAGCACATCTTCTGGTGGGGGCATCTCTCGAAGCACGACCCGCTCTCCTACTACGAGCAGAACGCCGACGGGACCGACACCAGGGCCGTGCTGACCGACGCACGAATCCGCGGGCCCCACTACTCGCCCGATGGGCGAACGCGGCTGATCCGGAAGGGAACGGCGGGCAACCTGTCGGTCGAGCCGGTCCGCGGCGGAACACCGCGCGTGATCCTCAGCCCCGGCAGCGACTCCATCTGGGACTGGGCCTGGCAGCCGTAGAGCGGCGGGTCGGTGCTACGGATGCACGTCGAAGCAGCCGGCGGCGTTCTCGTTCGTGGCGACCGTCCACGCTGCAGGGCCGTAGGTGCTGTTGAACCGAGTGAGGCTCATTCGCTGCTCGATGATGTGCATGCGCGAACCGCTCCAGGTCTGGTGCCCTGTGACCGTCAGCATCATCTCGCGGACCACTCCGTCGTAGGAGCGCATGACCGTGTCGAACACCTTGTACCGCCGCAGCCCGCCGTTGAGCCAGCAGTGGTTGTGCAGCCCGACGCAGTAGGCCTTGGCGACGTTGAAGGTGCGTCCGTCGGAGATCGCGACGCCGTGGTTTTGCAGCTCTGACTTGCAGGCTGCGGGCGACCAGTACCAGGTGCTCGTGCGCGCAGCACCTGCGGTCGACGAGTAGCTGACCGCTGCCAGAGCGGATACGAGCAGAACTGCCGCAACGAGCTTCATCGGTGTCTCCTCGAGGCGTCGTAGATGACCGACGCCCGCCTGCCGGCGTGCGTCGCGCCAGAACGGTCGGGGGAGGTCGTTCCGGGCGCGGGCTGACTGTATATCTGGGCCTGCAGCGGCACAACCCTCTATCAGGTGAGGCGATGCTCAGCCGCGGATGGCGGCGGCGCTGACGCCGATCACGAGCGCGAGCGCCGCGAGCGCGCCGGCCGCCTTCGGCAGGTCGACGCCGAACGGCCCGGCGTGGGCGACGACGGTGGATGCGATGAGTGCGAGCGGGAGCGCCACCGAGAGAACGACCAGCGCTCCGCGCGCGATGCTGACGGCGCGGTTGCCGCCGGCCTTCCGGTCGGCGCGGGCCATCGCGACGGCGATGTCCACCCCCTCGTCGCCGTAGTGGGTCAGTACACGTTCGCCGAAGCGGCGGGCATCGCTCTCGCACGCCCAGGACATGACGATCATGAACGTGATCGGCACGACCCACGTCAGGATCCAGATCGTCGCGGCCACCACGAAGCGCACCGCACGCAGCACCTGCTGGCCGAGGGTGAGGCTCTTCGCTTCGCCCTCCTCGGGCGCCTGCATGAAGCCGGCGAGAATCAGGATGCTGACGACGGCCTCGTACCACGACTTGAGCGGGGTGCGCTTCCGATGCGGCGGCACCGGGTTGGCGCGCACCAGGGCCAGTTCGGCGAGCGCCCGCTCGGTGTCCTTGTGGACGCGCCGCAGGACGAGGAAGTCGGCGGCGATCCGCGGGTCGGACGGGTCCTCGCCGTACAGCGCCGCCACCCGCAGGTGGAAGCGCACCTCCTGCCGCAGGAACGCGATGTAGGCAGGGACCAGCGCGATGAAGAACGGTGTTCCGGCCACGGCGCCGTCGATGCGCGCGGTGCTGACCGTGCGACGACGCTGCGTGTCGGCAAGCACCGCCACCGGAGTCCCCGGCTCGGCCCCACGGGCTCTCTCCGCCCAGGCCCTGGCGCTGTCCGCCTGCTTGTCGACCGAGTAGATCGTGAGCCGCTCCGGGATGTGGGCCGGGTCGTACAGGGCAAGCCGCACGAGGGCGCCCGGGGCGCGGAGGCTGTTGCGCGCGCGCACCCACCAGTGACCCGACTGTTCGGCGGAGTCCTCACCCGGCTCATCGTCAGGCTGCTCCTTGACGGGGTCGTCGAGCGTCTTGCTCATCGGTCCGCATCGTTGGGATGCACGCCCGCGACCGGCTGGGCCGCGACGAGCTTGGCGCTCATCTTGATCGTCTTGACGGCGCTGGTTGCGCCGGCTTCGAGCACCGCGCCGACGGCCAGGAGCACGATCCCGAGCAGGAACAGCGTGTTGGAGCCAAGGAGCAGGAGCCCGATTCGGCCGAGGAGATACGGAGGCGAGCAGACCACGGCGCCGAGGATGCCGCCGACCGCGGCCGCCTTGACCTTCTCGCCTCGCGGCGCCTTGGTGTTCATCCCGATCAGGCGGGCCGGGATGGTCACGTAGGTGACCATCATGATCGCCACGACGATGCCGAGGCTGATGGTGAACCACGCGAGCCCCCACCTGACCACGACGACCGTCGAGAATCCGAGGAGAAGCCCGATCATTGCACCGGATCCCAGCACGGTGCGGTGATGCTTGCGGGCCTCGGCGAACGCCGGGCGGATCTCGGGATGCCCGGGTTTCGAGATCGCGAAGGCGAAGACCGCGTTGAGGAAGAAGCTCGCCGCGGTGATCGCCGTGATCGCCAGCACGATCGGGATCAGGATCGGCCCGCGGAGCACGTGGAACGACTTGCCGTGCAATGCGTGTGCCTTCAGGTCGATCATGGCCACCCAGATCCACATGGCGGGCAGCAACTGGACGAGGCTCAGCCGCCAGTTGGTGACGAGGAGCTTCACGCCCTCGAACAACATCGCGATCGTCCCGACCACCAGAGCGAGCGGCGCGAAGATCCAGTGCCGGCGGCTCAGGTCGAGCACGAGTCGCTGGACGGCCTCGTCGTCGCCCTTCCTGATCGCGTCGATCACACGCCCGAACTGCCTGAGGATGGCCCCGCGGCGAGTCTCGGCCGCCCCGCGCCCCTCGCCCTGATGAGAATCGGGCGTCTCCGAACGGGCACGCTCCCTCTCAACGGATCGCACGACTTCTCCTCGTCTCGTCTCGAATGAGCATACGTCTGCCGCACATCCGTGGTGGCCGGCCTGCCGATCGCTCCCGTCTCAGAACAGGAGCGCCGCGGCGCCGACGAGGGCGCCGGCTGCGAGCACGAGCAACGCCGCTACGGTTGCTTTCTGCCGGCGGCGGGCGAGCCATCGCCCGGCCGTGTTGATCGTCTGCAGTGCCCGGTCGCCGAAGAGCTCGAAGGTGAGGACCGGCGCCCAGACCAGGACCGTCGCGGCGGCCGTGTAGACGGCGAGCTGCAGGACGTCGCCGTGTGCGTCGGTCGGACTGGTTGCGATCGCCGCCGCCGCGAGCGCGGTCAGCACGAGTCGTTTCGGCCCGCCGATCCCGAGCAGGAGCCCGGCGAGGAACGCTGTCCCGGTGTGGACGCGCTCGAGCCGGGCGAGGACCGCCTTGGCCCGTGGGCTGGAGCGAGGCTGAGGGTTGGGCGGGCGACGCCGCACCCGGGCTGCGAGTAGCAGGAGCCAGGCCGCGAACGCCACCAGGAGAATCCCTCGCGCGGTCGGGTATGCGTGCCCGTGGTTCGGGGCCGACCAGCCGCCGATCGACACCAGGATCCAGCCGACGAGGAACTGGCTCACGATGATCGCAACCGCGAATGCGAGCGCCTTCAGGCGGCCGGCCTTGATCACCGCGAGCGTCGCTGCGAACGCCATCGGGCTCAGCGCCGCGACGAGCGCAAACAGGACGAGACTGAGATCGACGCTCACGATTCAGCTATCGCCGCGATCCTCCAGGACTTCGTAGGTGGTTCGCCGACCGCTACGCGGTCAGCGCCTTCTGCTTCAGGGTGTCGTACTCCGCCTGCGTGATCGCGCCGCTGTCGAGGAGCTCCTTCGCCGAGGCGATCTCGGCCGCGGCGCCGGCTCCGCCGCCACCGGCCGCAGACTGGTAGCTCTGCTGGGCGGTCGCGCGCTCCACGCCGCGCTCCGTCATGCCTTCGTTCTGGCTGATCAGGTAGATGAACACGCCGAGGAACGGGAGGATAATCACGAAGATCAGCCAGCCGGTCTTGCCCCAGCCGGAGAGATCGTGGCGGCGGAACACGTCCGCGAACACACCGAACAGAAGCCAGAACCACAGGATCCAGACGAAAAACACCAGCATCGTCCACATCACGTTGAGAAACGGGTAACTACTCGCAAGCATCGTGGAGCTCCTTCTTGTTCTCTCTCGGGTCTTTGGGACTTCGTGTGTTGAACCTAGCTCCTTGTGGAGCCGCCGGATGTTCTTCTAGGTTGCCTGCATGCAGATGAACCTGCTCGACGACGACGGCTGGATGGCTCGCACCTGGCCGCCGGAGCGGCCCGGGTTCCGGTGGCGGCGCAAGAGGGTCGCCGGCGATCACCTCGGCGCGAGCCTGTATGCGCTTCCGGCCGGCCAGGCAACGTTCCCCTACCACTACGAGCTCGGCAACGATGAGCTGCTCGTCGTGGTCGCGGGGAGACCGACCCTTCGCTCACCCGACGGTGAGCGTGAACTGGAGCCCGGCGACTGTCTTCACTTCCCGAGTGGCGAGGCGGGCGCGCATCAGGTGATCAACCGCTCGGAGGATGAGGCACGCGTCCTGCTGGTGTCCAACTTCGCTATGCCGCGTGCGGCTGTGCAGGTCGACAGCGGCAAGGTGATGATTCGCTGGGGCCGTGAGCCCGACGACCGGGCCTGGTTTCCGCTCGGTTCATCTGTCGACTACTGGGAGGGCGAGCGCGCACCGAACGACGTCGCGTAGTGCAGTTGGACGAGGCCGCTCGGATGGCCGGAGCCGATGACTTCTCGGTGGCCCGGCAGTCTCTACCCGGTACGGATCCGTCAAGCGCCGAGAACGCTCTCGGCTGCAGAACCGACTCCAGGAGGCAGCATGAGGCTTCTTCTCACTTCGAGTGGGATCACCAACACGAGCATCCACGACGCATTGGTGGATCTGCTGGGCAAGCCGATCGCCGAGTCCAGCGCCCTTTGCATCCCCACGGCCGCCTACGGGACGGGCAGCGGCGGAGCCTCGATGGCCTACCGGTTCATCACCGGATCGGGCTTCAGCGCCATGTGCGGTCTGGGCTGGAAGTCACTGGGTGCGCTCGAGCTCACCGCGCTGCCCAGCATCAAAGAGGAGCATTGGGTTCCGCTGGTCGAGGAGGCCGACGCCCTGCTGGTCTGGGGCGGTGACGTGATGTATCTGTGCCACTGGATGCGGCAGTCCGGGCTGGCGGATCTGCTGCCGTCGCTTGCGCCCGAGCAGGTCTACGTGGGCGTGAGCTCCGGGAGCATGGTGTTGACGCCGCACTTCGGCACGCCCTACGACGACTGGTTCTGTCGCGAGCCGCCGGCCGCCGACCTGCCGGCCGCCGACGACAGAGCGCTTGGACTGGTCGACTTCTCGCTGTTCCCTCACCTGGATCACGAGCGGTCCCCGGAGAACTCCATGGCCAACGCGGCGATCTGGGCCGCCGGTGTGCCGGTGCCGACGTACGCGATCGATGATGACACCGCCGTCAAGGTGACCGATGGTGCAGTCGAAGTCGTCACCGAAGGGCACTGGAAGCTGTTCACCCCGTAGGGCCAATCGCGTGGCCAGCGGTCACGCACGGCGCGCTTCCCCGCAGAGAAGGGAAGCTATTTGAGGCAGCCGGTGACGAGCGAGAGGTCGGACTGGCTCGGATGGAGGTGCCAGAGCAGTACAGCGTTCTGATCCTGGATGAGGACGTCGTTGACCCCGACGTTCTTCGCCGCGAACCGGCGGTAGGCGTCTGCGATGTTGCCGCCGGCGGCGACCGTTTTGCCGAACACGACGGTCACGAAGTTGCCCTCGGTATGCACTTTCACCGCGCCGCCGATCGCCGTGCTCGCGACAAAGTCGAGCGGGCCGCCGAGCTGCACCGGCTTCATCTTCAGGCACGTAACCGTCTTCGTGCGCAAATAACTGTGTGAAGAGCTCCCGCCGCAGCCGGCGATCAGCACGGCGGCAACCGCGGTCCCTGCCATGAGTTTCCGAGTCACGGTCGCGCCTTGCGTGGTAGTGAGCAGGCTGGCCCGAGTTCGTCGGCTTCGCCGATGGAGGCGACGAACATGCCCCCGCGGCGGGGAATCCTGCTGGTCGCGAGCGTTGCCAGGTCACCGGGAATGGTCGAGGTGCCGTTGACCTTCATTTGTATCTCGGCGTTGCCGCGAGTTGGAACGCAGACTTGTGCGTAGGCGTTGGTGGCCGATGGGGTGACGATGACGCGTGTCGTCCGTCCTTGGGAGGCGATTGTAACGATGCGTTTAGGGATGTCTGGGGGCGCCCTGAGCACGAAGCCGACGGATCGGATTCGCGCGGTGCCTTGTGAGCGTGTTGGGTAGAGACGGATCCGAACGGTGGCTCCCGGCTTTGTCCAGCCGTCGTCGTAGATGCCAGAGGTCAGCCAGGCGAGTCTCCAGCGGGGACCGGCGTCGATGAGCATGAGATTCGAGTTGTAGAACTTTGCGGGGCCGGCGATTCGGAATCGTGTCTCCTTGATGCTTGCGACGATCCAGCGGGTGGGTGATTCGGCGACGCCGCCGCTGCCCGGGCTGAAGTGGAGGTCGAGTTTGGGGAACCAGAAGCCGGTGTAATCGAAGGGGTTCGATCCGGCGATACGTGCGTCCCGGACGATCGACTTGTTGAAGTATTCGTAGTCGACCCAGGTACCCTCGTTGACGAACCAGTCGCTGGAGATCGGGGCTTGAACGGCGGTGACGCTTGCGTTCGGGCCGAGGTCACCGTCGATCCAGTCGAGTGTTCCATGTTGGGTCGAGGTCAGTGATCGTGAGTTTCGGTCGGGGGAGTCGAACGTTCGTTGGAATGTCCAGCCGGTGGTCGCGAACATGACGACTCCACTGAAGCCGAACACCACGATCGAGAGGTAGCGAACAGGGATGCGGCGGCGGGCTGCGATCCCGACGAGTGCTGTCCCGCTGATCGCGACCGCGATCAGCAGCGCCCTGGCTGCCGTGAGGCTTCCGAGGTGGTTCGCGAGGACACGGTAGTCGGTGGAGATTGGCGTGTCGATGTCGAGCCACGGGAACTGGCCCCAGGTGACGAACGGGATCGCACCGAACGCAAACCCCGCGACGATCAGGGCCAGCGGGACAATCAGCGACAAGCGCGGCGGCCGTGCGTCGGTGATGCCGAGGACGGCACCGATCAGGATCACCGGAACGAAGTACATCAGGAAGCGGTCGTGGATATAGGTGTTGACGACGAGGTCGAAGTTCGTTGCCTGGACGAAGATGACCACGATCGCGATGGCGCTGACGCAGGCGAAGGCGTGCGCCTCACGCTTGACGGTGGGACGCACGACGTTGGCGCCGATCCAGGCCAGCGCGATCACGCAGGGAATGATGGCGACCCCGAGCGAAAACGTTGCGAGGTGTTCGACGAGCGATCGCGGCAGCCGGGTCCAGGCGGGATAGCCCGCGGACGAGTAGACGGAGTAGATGCCGATCGTCGAGGAGAGGCGACCGAGCACGGCAAGAATCGCCACGGTGACGGCGACAATCGAGTAGCCGATGACGAGGAGCGGATGCCCTTTCAGGATCGAGCGACCCGCGTCCGCAAGCCGTCCGCGGAGGTCATTGTTAGCGGGGCGGCCGAGCTCGAACGCGAGTATCGCGACGGGCAGGACGAAGAGGAGCACGATCAACTCGCCGCGAGCGAGGAACGCGAGCGCGCATCCGAGGACGGCGAGCACGTCGTGGCTGCGCGAGGGCGAGGAGACAGCTACGACCATTGCGTAGATCGCCCAGGCGCATGCGGGGTAAGCCGCCACCTCGGTCATCAGCGACATCGAGGTGACGATCCAGGGTGTGCAGACGGTGAAGACCGCAACGAAATACGGGCCCCACCAGCGGGGTCTCGTCACCCGGCGGGCAAGCAGGAACGCCGGGATACAAGCGGAGGACATGATGTAGGCGCTCGCGATGTCGGCGTTCTGTAGGTCCTTCCAGAGCGCTCCGGTGGCAAAGAACGGCGCAAGCAGGAGCGGGTAGAGCATCGAGAGGTAGTGGATGTCGACGCCGTTGATCCGGGGAACGACCGAGTGCGTCCGCGCGATCGAGATCGCGAGTCGCTCGTAGCGGCCGGCGTCGAAGTCCATGTAGTCCCGAACACTGGCCGCGAACTCAGCCAGGACGGAGCCCAACACGAGCCAGATCACGCCGATCCGGACACCCTCCCGCCGCAGGAAGAAGAGACTTTCGATCGAGCGCCAGATCCCGCCGCCCGAGGCCGTTGCTTTGGAGACGGTTGGGTCGCTTGACACCCGCGGAGGGTAGCCCGTGGCCGCGACGGACCTGCGCCGCCTCCGTCGCGCTGGACGACGGACCTGTGCCGCCTCCGTCGCGCTGTACGCTGCCCTCCGTGTCGAGGGGCCGCGAGCTTCCGTTGCTGTGGCGTCCGCTGCCGCTTCTGATGCTCTGGCTCGCAGCCGGGGTCGGCGTCGCGGCGATAACGGCTCGCGCGCGCGACTGGTTCGATATGACGGACGAGATGCGCTACGAGCGGCTTGCCGCCGGCATTGCCCACACGCACTCGGTCGTGCCACGAATCCATGGTGTGCTGGTCGAGAGCTGGGCGCAGCTCTACCCACTGCTGATCTCGCCGGTCTTCAGCCACCGCTACGGGCCGCAGGATGTCCATGCCGCCCATCTGACGAACGCCTGGGTGATGACATCTGCGTGCATCCCGGCGTTCCTGCTCGCCCGGCGCGTTCTGCACCGCCGGTGGGCCGCCTATCTGATCGCAGCTTTGTCGATCGTGATCCCCTGGATGATCTATGCGACGATGTTGATGACCGAGGTTGCCGCCTACCCGGCGTTCCTCTGGGCAGCCTTCCTGATGCATCGTTCGGTCTCGGCGCCGTCACGCCGCAATGACCTGCTGGCGCTGGCGGGAATCGCCTTGGCGTTCTTCGCCAGAACCGCACTCCTCACACTTGCGTTCGTACTGCCGATTGCGATTCTGGGTCTGGAGTTGCGCAGACGGCGCTCGCTCCGTGAGGTGGCGCGATCACATGGCAGCCTTGTGGTCGCCTACATCGTGCTTGCGATCGCCGGAATCGCGTTGAAAGTGGCGGGACGGTTCCACTGGGTCTACGGGATCTACGGCCACTACACCGGTCATGCGCAGATCTTGACCACCGCTTATCTCGGGTCGCTGTTCGAGCACTATGCGACCTTCGCGCTCGGCGTCGCGATCCTTCCTTTTCTGATCGGTGCGGCCTGGATGATCCAAACCGTGGTACGAGCACCGCTCGATTCGGACATGGAGGCGTTCGCCTGGATCGGCGTGCTCCTGATCGTCGTGATTCCAGTCCAGGTGACGAGCTTCGACGATGTCTACAACCTCTCGTTCGTCCACGACCGGTTCCTGATCTACCTCGTGCCGTTGCTGCTGATCGCGACGCTCGGTGCGGTCGTCGAACGGCGGTTGCGCGTCTGGGCGCTCGCACCGCCTGCACTGGTTCTCGTCGGCGGCTATCTGACGGGGGCGATTCCCGCGTTTACCTGGAGCCAGTCTCCGCAGGTCAACCCGGACACACCGGCATCGAGCCTCTATCGGCCTCTCGCCGACTTGATGGGTGGCCTTGGCGGCGCTCGTGCACTCCTGATCGTGGCGACACTCCTGATCGCGACGGTCGGCTTCTTCATCTCCAGGCGACCGGTGCAGGGGCTTGTCGTTGGCTACACGGTGGTTTGCCTGCCGCTTCTGACCTGGTACCTGGTCGATCGGTTCTTCTCGGAGCCGGGCTGGTCGGGGCGGCCGGTGACTGCCGAGGCGCACGGCTCGCTCGACTGGCTCGACGCTGCGGTTGGCTCGAACACCCCGGTCACGATCGTTCCCGCCCCTGTGTCGAGCGATTGGTTCGTGAGCCAGCGCTACTGGCGTGACCTTGAGTTCTGGAACCGATCAGTGGCTCGGGACGTGCAAGCGGCGACCGGCTCGTTCGAATACACCGGCTTCTGGTTTCCGAAGCTCGTCCCCCACTTCGATGCCCGGACCGGGGCTGTCAACATCTCTCCGACCCGCTACGTCGTAATGAGCGACTCCGAGACACGGTTTCGGATCTCCGGTCCCGGGGTCGCTGGTCCATCTGCTCTGCTGATCAAGGCAACCCGGCCGTGGCGGCTCGACTGGTCGTCAACGGGACTCTACGACGACGGCTGGACCAAACCCCGCACCTTGGCAGGTATCCACATCTACCCAACGCCGGGACAACGCGGCCCCGAAACGCGAGGGCTGACCGTTGAACTGCGCGCACCGTCGACCATGTCTGTTCGGCGGTACACGGTCAGCTCAAATCTCTCGCGGGTGACCGGCCGGATTCCCGAGAACAGCTCCGTCTCCGTCCACGTGAACGTGTGCGCATCCGCGAGGCGGCCGACAGCCATCTCGGTCTTCACTCCGGCCGTCTCGACGATCCCTGGGGACACCGGGAGCGCCGCGACTCTCTCCAGCCCCCGTAGAGGCGGCATGCAGGTCGCCCAGATTGGTCTCGCGGATGAGATCGGCGGCCCCTGCACACCTCGCACATGACCCTGTACAGGGCACGCTCTCGGCGGCGCACGCGCGCTACGTGGCTGGGCGCGGTGCTTGCCGTCTGCTGCGTCGTGCTCGTGCCGAGCGGATGCGGCTCGACCCCTCACGGCTTCCGGGTGCAGGTTGCCGAGAAGTCGTTCACCATCGCGATCGCCGACGGGCGCGGCTTGACCAAACTCGGAGGAGACAAAGCTCCATTCCTCTTCTGGTCAACCGGGGGAGCCCAGCATTCCGCCACCACCGTGATCAGACATGCCAGTCGCGGCCCGGTGACGATCTACACCCTCGCAACCGACGAACCAGGACACACCGCCGTCGTATCCGTCAGCCGCAGTTCGACCGAAGCACGGATCAGGTACGCGGTTCACGGCCCGGATGTTGCTGCGATCGGGTTCTCGATGACCGCTTCGCCGAACGCTCACTTCCTTGGAACCGGCCAACGCGACCGCTGGGTCGACATGTCTCGGACTGTGCAGCCGCTCAAGGTCTACAACGGCTGCGGAAGCTCATCCCCATCGCCGTTCTTCGCCTCGACTGCGGGCTTCGGCGCCTGGGTCTCCACCACCGCTGTGGGCCGCATCGGCTTCCCCGCAGCACTCGACGACTCGAACTTCGCCTGCGACCTCGGCTCAACACCCTGCTCCGTCGGGCCACCGTCCAACGCCGTACGCTGGTGCTTCGACACGACCAACACCGAGATCACGGTCGCGGCCGGGACGCTACCTCAACTCTTGAGCGCGCATGCGCGCGCCGTCGGCCTTCCCCGCAAGCCCTGGCTACCTCAATTCGCGTTGATCAAGTGGCGCGACGAAGCCACAGGGCCTGCTCAGCTCTTCGACGACATCAAGCAGTTGCAGTCGCGGAACATCCCGATCGGCTGGGTGCTGCTCGACAACCCCTGGGAACAAGGCTCTGCGAACTCCGACTGCTACGGCTCGCTTGCCTTCGACACCGCCAAGTACCCAAACCCGAGACGGATGATCGCGCGGATCCACGCACAAGGGGTTCGCTTCATGCTCTGGATCTCGCCGCAGATCAATCGGCAGAACTGCCCACCCGTCAAGTATCCCGACCGCTGGCTGACCGGTGACGACCAGACCTATGTCCGCGATCTCACGTACCCGCCGGCGTGGGCGGACTTCGTCAGCCGCCTGAAGAATCTGGTCGCGCTAGGCGTCGACGGCTTCAAGGGCGACCGGGGCGACGAAGTCAACCTCGAGCCCCATCAACTCGCAGGCGGTCCGGGGGCCCTGATGCAGAACGTCATCCCGCTGCTCTACGCCAAGGCTGCCGCAGCCGCGTTCGCACCCGCCCACGGACAAGACTTCGCATCATTGTTCCGCTCTTTTGTGCCCGGCTCATCCGCCATCCTCCCAGGGGCCGTCGGCCCCGACGCAGAGCAATCCCAAAACGGGCTCCAGGGAGACATCATCGGCGCCCAGACCGCAGGCGTCGCCGGAACGCCCGTCTGGGGAGCCGACATCGGCGGCTACTCCGGCGGGGCACTGACACCTGCACTCTTCACACGCTGGGCCCAATTCGCCGCCCTGACGCCCATCTTCGAAGTTGGCGGCGCCGGCCCCAACGCCACCTTCTGGCGACTCGGTAACACCGCCGTCCAGGGGCTGCGGAGCGCCGCGGCCCTTCACTACTCACTCGTCCCTTACCTCTACTCCCTCGCCCTCTCTGCGAGCCGCACAGGCATCCCCGTCATTCGGCCACTCGGCTTCACGTGGCCGACCGACCAGCACGCCTGGTCGAACAACCTCGAATTCACCGTCGGAGATGCCATTCTCGCGGATCCGGTCGACACCGACGGATCGACCAGCAGCGTCTACCTTCCTTCCGGAACCTGGATCGACCTCTTCACCGGCAAAGAGATCGGCGGCCCCGCCACGATCACCCGTCAAAACGGCCCCTACGACTTCCCGCTCTACCTCCGCGCAGGTTCCGCGATCCCCGACGACTTCCGCCAACCAGCCATCTGGGCTGCGGCTTGGGACCCCAATGACCTGCTCCGCGCCGGACGACAGGGTTGGCTAGTCGCTCCGGCCACGGGAACCGTCGTGCAATCCGTCGCCGACCGCGGAGCAAGACTGAGCGCGCAGACTGACAACCACAACAACATCACGATCGAGATCCACCATGCTCTCCCTCAACAACAGCTCCTGGTCTACGCATCCCACCCGACGTGCGGCGTTCGACTCAACGGTCGGCAGATCCCTCGTGCCACGGTCTCTTTGCTCCGTGCCGCCCATTCCGGCTGGACCGAATGGCGGGGCGACACGATCGTGAAGGTGTCCGCGGCCCCAGCCACCACGCGCATGACGTTGGTGCCATGCAGCGGCTAGAACCAGAACTCGGCGAGTCCCACCGCATCTCTCACCGCGCGAGCTCGTTATCGTGTTGCTTCCGGCTCTAGTTCCCCGTAAGCGATCGTGAAGCACAGGCGGGCGAGACCACGACGTCGCCCACCTGCTTCGACGGACCGAACGCCTGCATCTGGGCGGCGCTCGGGAAGGGACCGGCCAATGGGCTGGTCGTGCCAGGGACGAGTGAGCCC
The DNA here is from genome assembly GCA_963828655.1 of uncultured Thermoleophilia bacterium. Lineage (GTDB taxonomy): Bacteria > Actinomycetota > Thermoleophilia > Gaiellales > Gaiellaceae > PALSA-600. The sequence goes on from CAWHFK010000008.1 coordinate 514,816, forward strand.
ATCGCGACGGCAGAGACGACTCTGTCGACGTGGCGTCGCCTGGCGAGGGCGACGAGCTGGCTCATCGGCAGGGCCGGGGTCGCCTGCACGTCGCGGACGAGCACGTTGATCGTCGGATCGTCGAGATAGGCGTCCGGGTAGTGCGTTCCCACGTCGCCCTCGGTCATGTTGAACCAGAACCTCGATTCCGCCTGCCAAAGCATCGACCAGCCCGTGTTCCCATAGGGAAAGATCAGCAGCGTCTCGCCGCGTGGGATGCACTCCTTGTAGAGCCCGTCGGTGAAGAACGCGAGCCGTTCGGGGTGCTGGACGAAGGCGGTCGTCCAGAACGCAGGCACGAGTGCAGCCACCGCAAGTGCCGGGAGCACGTACGGGCGCGGAAACACCCGACCCGCCGTCGTGGCGATCCAGATCGCCACGAGCGCAGCTGCCGCCAGTGTGGCGTAGACAGCGATGCGCGAAGGGATGACGTTGTTCACGATAGGAGCGTCTGACAGCGCCGACCACGGGAGCCAAAGCAATCGCTGCCCGTCGACATGCAACGCGGTTCCGAACGACATGGCGGTCGCGAGCGCGAACGCCGCGAGCAGGAAGCGGATCTCCGGTGACCAGCGTCGTACCGCGAGCAACACGACGATGAGCAGGACGGGCAGCCCGAGGTATGAGTCCTGCTCGTTGATCCCGCCGGGGAAGTGAGCCGCGAGCGAGGCGAACGTGTCCCAGCGCCAGCCGTTCGTGGTGGTCGGGACGACGAGGTTCAGCAGGTCAGCGTCGTACGCCGACGCATCCGTCAACGGTGGCGGCGCACCGGCGGTTAGCCCGTAGTACACGAGTGGTGCTGCGAAGACGCCGGCGACTGCGTACCCTGCGAGCACCGGAAGCACCGCCGACCGTAGACGCCTCCTGATGCCTGGGACGACGACGAAGGCGAGGAGGAGAGCGATGACCAGCATCACGGTCAGCGTCACCGCGACCTCGGTCGAGAGGTACGCCTGGAGCGCGACGAGCGCGCCGAGCCGGGCGGCCAGGCCCCGGCGTGTCAGATCTCCTCTGAGGTAGCGGAGCATGACGAGCGCAGTGAGCGGCAACACGAAGACGGCGGTGAGATTGAGGTGCCCGGCCAGCTGATGCCCGAGCGCATAGCTCGAGAAGCCGTAGAGGTAGCCGGCGATGGTCGACGCCCAGATCGAGCGAGTCACGTACGCGAAGAGCAGATATGCCGACCAGGCCGAGATCGCCGGGAGGAGCAGCGCTGCGAGGTTGTACGAGATCGTCGGGCCGAACAGAGCGGTGACCGGGGAGAAGGCGAGCGCCAGCCCCGGCACCGATGTCGTCCAGGAAAGGTTGACGCCCGTCGGCGCGAAGATTGCGTGTGTGTAGAACGGATTCGTCCAACTCCGAATCGCGTGCGGCCACCACGCGAACCACCAGACAAACTTCTCCGGGTCCTCGGACCCGCCGGCGCCGACCATGGCCCTCCCCGGATGGGGTAGCAGATGCCAGCCGAAGTAGGCGACGGAGACGACGATGTACGCGACGAGGACGACCCCCGGAATCGCCCATTCGCGGCCGGTGTGCCCCGTCGTCCGCTCTTTCGAAGTCCCGACCACCGCAGATGCTGTCAGGTTCCGGCCGCAGAAACCGAGCACTCGCCGCCGATCTCGTCCGCTCCGCCCATCGACCCTACGAACACATCCCCTCGCTGCGGTAGCTGGGATCGCCCGAGCAGTAAGCGCTGCCAGTTCACATGGGCAGAATCGCCGATGGCGCAGGTGGAAGGCAACCTCCGCCTCGACCGGAGTCCCACAAACCTCTCCCAAGGTCGAACGGCGCTTACGGCTCCGTAACGCGCCCGTGAGACACTTCCAGGCGTGAAGCTGCTCGTCGCCGCCTCCGCCGTCGACCTCGACTTTCGCTACGGCTGCACGCCCGCGTGGTGGCAGCTCTGGAAGGGCCTCTACGAGGAGGGCGTCGACCTCGTGGTGACGCCGTACCGGGGACGAGCGGTCGAGTCGCCGTGGTGGCGGACGGCGCCGAACCCGACGTTCGTCGAGGGCGAGTCGTTCGCGCGCGCCCGCGACGTCGTCGCGCGGCTGAAGGGCGACTCGTACCTGCGGCGGGCCGAGGACAACCCCGAGGACGGACTGGGGGAGCGGATGACCCGCGAGGCGATCTGGCGCTGGGTGACCCCGCGCTGGCGCAAGCATCTCGACGGGCTCGTTCGCGACGAGCGCCCCGACGCGCTCGTCGTCTTCACCGTGCCGATGGCCCACCTGCGCGGCGTCCCGACGTACCTGCGCGAGCGCTACGGCCTCCCGATCGTCTTCTACGACGGTGACGTGCCGATGAGCCTGCCCGAGTTCGGCGGGATGGACACCGGCTTCAACTGGTACCACCAGGCCGACCCGTCCGAGTACGACCTCGTCGTGTCGAACTCCGAAGGAGGCCTCGAGCGCCTGCGCGAGCTCGGCGCGCGCCGGGCCGAAGCCGTCTTCTGGGGCGCCGACCCGGACTTCTTCGCACCGCGCGACGTCGAGAAGGAGATGGACGTCTTCTTCTACGGCTACGGCGACAAGTTCCGCCGCGAGTGGATGCAGGCGCTCGTCGGCGAGCCTTCACGTGCGCTGCCCGAGGTCGACTTCGCGCTCGGCGGGCGCGATTTCCAGGGCGACGTGGGAAACGCGCGCAGCACCGGCGATGTTCCGTTCAACGCTTTCGCCCGCGCGATCTCGGCCGCCCGTGTCAACCTCTGCATCACGCGCCGGTCGCATGCATCCGTCTACGCGTCGTCCTCGTGCCGGCCGTTCGAGCTCGCGTCTGCCGGCGCGGCGATCGTCGCCAACCCCTACAACGGCATCGAGCGCTGGTTCGAGCCCGGCTCGGAGCTCATCGTCGTCGAGGACGCCCGGCAGGCGATCGACGCCTACCGCGATCTGCTCGCCGACCCGGCGCAGGCCGAGGAGATGGGCCGCCGCGCGCGCGAGCGCGTGCTCGACGAGCACACCTACCGGCATCGAGCACGCCGGCTGCTCGAGCTGATCGGCCTTCGAGAGCAGGCCCATGTCGGCTGACGGCATGCGCCGCATCGCGATCGTCCCTGCCTACAACGAGGAGCGCAACGTCGCGCGCGTGCTCGACGAGCTGCACGCGTTCGACGCGGGCCTCGACGTGGTCGTGGTCTCCGACGGCTCGGTCGACCGCACGGCGCAGACCGCACGTGAGCACGGCGCATACGTGCTGCAGCTTCCGTTCAACCTCGGCATCGGCGGCGCGGTGCAGACGGGTTTCCGCTTCGCGCGGGACAACGGCTACGAGCTCGTCGTGCGCTGCGACGGCGACGGCCAGCACATTCCCTCCGAGCTCTCGAAGGTGCTCGCTCCGGTGCTCGCCGGCGAGGCCGACATCGCAGTCGGTTCGCGTTTCGCGGGCGGCGAGGGCTATCGCTCGTCGGCGACGCGCCGCATCGGCATCCGGCTGCTCGCGCTCGTCGTCTCCGCGATCGCCCGCCAGCGGGTCACCGACACCACGTCGGGATTCCAGGCGCTGAACAGGCGGGCGCTCGAGCTCTTCGCCGCCGACTACCCCCACGACTACCCCGAGGTCGAGGGCATGGTGATGACGATCAAGCACCGCCTCACGCTCTGCGAGGTGCCGGTGCAGATGCGTGAGCGCGAGCACGGCCGCTCGTCGATCACGGCGCTGCGCTCCGTCTACTACATGGCGAAGGTCTCCGTCGCGCTGTTCGTCGGCCTCTTCCGCCGCAGCGTGGTGCCCGTGGAGGACGTGTGACGCTCGCGGCGCAGACTCCGCTGAAGGTCTCGATTGCGGCGACGATCGCGTCGCTCCTGCTGCTGCTCGTCGTCTTCGAGCTGATCCGCTCACGCCGCCTGCAGGAGCGCTACGCGCTGCTGTGGCTCCTGACCGGCGTCACGCTCGTCGTGCTGTCGGCCTGGCGCGGCGGCCTGAACACGATCGCCGGCTGGTTCGGCGTGCGCGGCTATCCGCCGGCCGTGCTGTTCGCGGTCGGCCTGCTCTTCGTCATTCTCGTGCTGCTGCACTACTCGACGGTGATCTCGCGGCTCTCGGACCAGAACGTGATCCTCGCCCAGCGACTCGCCCTGCTCGAGGAGCGTCTACCGCAGAGGGGCGAGGACGGTGGAGCGGTACCAGTCGACCGTCCGCACGAGGCCCTCGCGGAGGGGAGTGCGCGCCTCGAAGCCGAACAGCTCCCGCGCCCGTGACGCGTCGAGCCGGCGCCGCGGCTGGCCGTTCGGCATCGACGGGTCCCACGTGATCGAGCCCTCGAAGCCGGTCACCTCGGCGATCGTCTCCGCCAGCTCTCGGATCGTGGTCTCGACGCCGGTCCCGAGGTTCACGGGCGCATCGCCGTCGTAGCGGTCGGCTGCGAGCAGCAGCCCGTCGACCAGATCCTCGACGTAGAGGAACTCGCGGCTCGGCGAGCCGTCGCCCCACAGCACCACCTCGTCGTCGCCGGCGAGCATCTTCCGGATCAGCGCCGGGATCACGTGCGAGGTCTCGAGATCGAAGTTGTCGCGCGGGCCGTAGAGGTTCGCCGGCAGCAGGTATGCCGTGTGGAGGCCGTACTGCTCGCGGTAGGCCTGCGCGCCGACCAGCACCGCCTTCTTCGCCACGCCGTACGGCGCGTTCGTCTCCTCCGGGTAGCCGTTCCAGAGGTCGTCCTCGGAGAAGGGGACCGGGGCGAACTTCGGATAGGCGCACACGGTGCCGGCGACGACCACCTTGCCGACGCCGTGGAGACGCGAGAGCTCGAGGACGTGCGCGCCCATCATCAGGTTCGCGTACCAGTACCGGCCCGGATTGGCGCGGTTCGCGCCGATCCCGCCGACCTCTGCCGCCAGGTGGAAGACGAGCTCGGGCCGCGCATCGGCGAAGAGCCGCTCGGCGCCGTCCCACGTCGTCAGGTCGTACTCGCTGCGCCGCGCGACGAACGGCTGCTCCCCGCGCTCCTGCAGGCGCTCGACCAGATGGGAGCCGACGAACCCGCCGCCTCCGGTGACGAGGACGCGCACGGCCCAAGGGTAGCCGGACTGGCGCCGAAGCGCCTGTGTTCCGTGGCGAGGGACGCGCGCGGGGTTTCGCGCGAGGTCACCGACGCCAAAAAACGGTGAGTCCACCACGTTCGATGCGGTGTGGAAAGCCTTGGTCGAGCCATCGGATCAGCGAGGGGAAATGGGTGAAGGCACGGCCGGCAACAACAACCCCGATATGATCTGCTTCGATCTGGCGCTCGACGGCGCGAACCGTGATCAAGTGAGAGTCGAACCGGAGTACCGCCGTGTCAACAAGCTTGCCCGGCACTCGTCGATCGGCCAGATACGCCAGACCCTGTTGGTCGGTGACAACGAGATCGTCGGGAGAACTCCGCCGGCGGATCTCCGCGACGGCCCAGCGCGAATCGGCGGAGAGCGGGATTTGGTTTCTGACCAGTCGGCGCTGTTCTTGTACGTACCCGCCGACGAAGAGCAGCGCTATGCCGGCAGTCGCAACGATCCTCATGTGACGAAAGCGCAGACTTCGGTCGAATCCCTCGTTGATGATCACGCCGGTTGGCAGAGCCAGGGCAACTGCGAGAAGAACCATGTGGTTGTCGTGAAGCGGTCGCTGCCAGGTCAGGAAGACTGCGACCGTAAGCGTCCAGGCTAGGAGCGGAACCAGCACCCATTCCACGGAGCGGATGACGAAAGGCGCGATGACGATGGCGCCGAGAGCGAGCCATCCGAAGCCGGTGCGGAAATCGAGGTAGTGAACTATTCGATGCGCGTTTCCACCGAGAGTTCCGGCTCCGGAGATTCCGCGAGCTGCAACGTGGTAGGTGACAGCTCCACGCCAGATCGACCTGAGTGCTGGCGCGTGGAGGAGCGCAAGGGCTGTTGTGGAGATGAAGAAACCGATCAGGGCGGCTAGGGCCGCACGGACCCGGCCACCTTTTGCCCGGATCAGAAAGATGGCGAGAGTCGGCGCGATCGTCACTGCCGACAGCTTGATGGTGAAGGAAACGCCTACGACAGCTCCGATGACCATCCACACTCTCTGTTCCCCGGCCCTGGCGCCGGGCCGGATTGCGAGTGCAAGCGCTACAAGAAGAAATGTCGCGGCGGGCAGGTCAGCGGAGACGCGACCTGCGTATGTCGAGTAGCTCGGCGCGATCGCCAGTATGGCCGAGCAGAGGAAACCGCAGCGAGCCCCGCCAACTCTCCTCCCGAAAGCGAAGGCCGCCAGGCAGCCGCCCAGAGCCGATACGACGATCAACGCTCGCAGTCCTTCTTCGCTGTCGCCGAATACGAACGACCCGACGCGGAGAAGGTCATAGAAGCCAGGCGGCTGAGAAGTAAAGACAGCTGTGCCCAGCCGTTGACCGTGGCGGAGAGCGTCGACACTAGCGAGGTAGACTCCCTCGTCGTAGTCGAGCTGCCTCTCGCGCGCGCCTTGGACGAACAGGAGCGCCTCGACGGCCACGAGAACAACGAGGAGAGCCGGCACCAGTGCGCCAAGACGCAGACGTGAAACCAGAGTCCTATTGGCTGATCTGATTCTCATGGCTACTCAGCCTGATCCTCCGCGCATAGCCACTCGAAAAGCCCAACCTGGAGTCCGCGGCCGCTGGCGCCAGATCTCCGCCACCGTCGGTGCCCAATTGGTGCGAAACGACAGGTTCATCACGCCTCGAATGCTCTTGAGCATCGCGATCTACCTGTTTCTCATGCTGAGTTATGTGCAGGTGAAGGTGAACAACGATGGTCTCGTCTACTACGACTTCATGCGGCGGCTCGTTGGGGAGGATGTTCGGGGCTACGCGTATCAATTCGGCACTAGCTTCTGGAACTTGCCGTTCTACTTGCTCGGCCGACTGATTTCGGTGATCGGCGTCGGTAACACCGTCTCTGGTCTCGAGGTCGGGAACATCGCGGTTGCGGTTGCCACGAATGTAGCCGTGATCGTGATCTTCTACCTCGCCTGGAGAATCATCCGCGACCTGGGCCTGCGCGGCGGGCCTGGCGCGATCTTGTTGACGACCTTTGGGACACCGCTCTTCTACTACGCGATCTTCCAGCCGGCGTACAAGCACGCAGTCGACACGCTTGTCGTGACGCTGCTCGCCTTCCTGCTTCTCAGAGCAGACCGAGAGCCTGGCAAGACCCGGGTCGCCGTTGCGCTCGGTGTGATCATGGCCGTCGCCATTAGCATTCGATACGCAGATGCAGTCCTGATCATTGGTCCGATCTATGTCTTGCTCCGCGCGCGGTCGTTTGTCCAGACGTACCTGCTCGTCACCATCGCACTCGTCGGTTCGACGGCCATCTTGCTCATCCCCCTTGTACGAGGAATTCCATACGGCCTCCCGTCGTCGACGAATCCGGCTCCGGCGCCTGCTCTGGGAAAGGCGGCTTCGACTCCTCCGGTTCCGGCGGAGAGCGGTGACATCGTTCAAGGCGTCCAGTTCGATCCTCTTGTCCCGTTGAAGATGCTGTTCACGACGAAGCGGGGTCTCTTCGTCTGGACACCTCTAACTCTGTTTGCCACACTCGGCTACGTCGTCTTCGCAATTCAGGCGAAGCGTCACCGTGGATTCCTCATCGGACTCGGCCTAAGTGCGATCGCCTTGCTGCTCGTCCACTCGTTGTGGGGCGGGTACTGGACCGGCGGATTCTCGTTCTCGCAGCGATTCTTGACCGGTTTGTTTCCGCTTTTTGCCGTCGGCATCGCCGCGCTCCTCCAACAGACGCGGATGCTCGTCGCCCCACTCCTGGTGGCGTGTGTGGCCTGGTCGATATTCGTCGCGCTCACGCAGTACTACGGCTACGATCATGTGTCGGAGCGCGACGGCATTCACCGCATCGTGCAGGTGTATACCAGCGGCGACAAGTCACTCGGACGGCTCTGGCGAGAGCGCGTCGTTCAGCAACTCGATCATCGTTGGCACTCCTACCGCGAGTGGATATGAGCTGAAGGATCCCGCCGGCTCAGATCCAGTGTGTCGGCGTCGGGATGCGCTGGGCTCGCGCACCGTCGGGAACAGGTGGCGATGGCGGTGGGAGAAGTGCCAACCTGTGGCGACTGATCACGGCGGCGCGGGGGAGGTCGACGGCAACTGCCAGTCGACCCGTCCGATCCACCGCTCGCGGTTCTCCGCGTACCAGCGGATCGTGCGCAGGACGCCCTCCTCCCACGAGATCTTCGGCGCCCAGCCGGTCTCGCGATGCAGCTTCTCGTACCCCACACGCAGCGCCATCACGTCGGTCACGCCCGGGCGCAGGCGCTTCGGGTCGGCGACGACGCGGCGGTCGGCCGGCCAGAAGCCCTGCTCCGCGCCGGTCGTGAGGATCAGATCGCACCAGTCGGCCATCGAGATGTTCGCACCCTGGCCGTACACGTAGAGGTCCCCGGGAACACCGCGTGCCGCGACCGTGAGATGCCCCCGGACGCCGTCGGTCGTGAAGCAGAAGTCGCGCAGCGGCTCGAGCGCGCCCAGCTCGACCTCCGGCCGGGTGAGTGCCTGCGTGATGATCGTCCCGGTGACGTAGCGCGGGTTCTGGCGCGGCCCGTAGTTGTTGAACATGCGCGTGACGACGCCGGGGACGCCGTAGGCGTCGTGGTAGTTCATCGTGAAGAAGTCGGCGGCGACCTTGGCGGTCGCGTAGATCGACTTCGGGTTGATCGGCGAGCGCTCGTGCAGGATCAGGCCGCCCGACTCGTCGAAGTCGTGCTGGTGCGCGACCGACTCGTGCACGTTGCCGTACTCCTCCGACGTGCCGGCCGTGTCGAACTTCTCCAGCTCGACGCCGTAGTCGACGATCGACTGCAGGAGGTTCAGCGTCCCGATCGTGTTCGCCATCACCGTCTCGTAGGGGCGGTGCCAGGACTCGCCGACGTGCGCCTGCGCGCCGAGGTGGAACACGTACGGCTTGTCGGGCGCCTGCGCGAGGTCGCGCATCAGGTAGTCGATCGACGTCTTGTCCGTCAGGTCGGCGAAGACAACACGCAGCCGGCGGCGCAGATGGCCGATGTTGTTCAGCGCCCCTGAGGAGGTGGCGCGCACGAACGCGACCACGTTCGCGTCGAGATGGACGAGCGCCTCCGTCAGGTGAGACCCCATGAAGCCGTCCGCTCCGGTGACGAGCACAGTGCGGCCGGCGTAGGCGTCCCCGAACTCGCCGCGCAGTGCGTCGAGCTCTCCTGCGGACCAGGTCGCTGTATCGTCGCCGAGCACGGATGGAGGGTAATCGTTCACGCGGTCAGGGGGCTGTTCGCAGCGGTCTGCTGACGGGAATCTCCACCGTGGCCGTCAGTGCGTCGGCCGCGGTGCTGGGGATCATTCTCTCGCGCAAGTTTGGGCACGGCGTAAAGACCGACGGCTTCTTCGCAGCCTACGGCGTCTACCTGGCGCTGGTCCTCGTCGCCGGCTCCCTGCGCGTGATCGTCCTGCCGCGGTTCGTCGCTGCCCGCCGGGACGGCCGGCTCGCGCACGAGGTCGGGGCGTGGTCGGCCGCGCTCGCCCCGCCGCTCGCCGTCATCACGGCGGTCGCGGTCGCCTGGCCGCACGGGCTCGCGGACGCGCTCGCGGCGAACCACGACACGCGCGGCCAGGCGGCGGCGCTCCTGCCCTGGGTCGTCGTCTCCGCCGTGGCGCAGATCTACGGCGGGCTGGTGGCGAGCGCGCTCGCAGCGCTCGACGACTATCAGTGGGCAGCCTTCGGCTTCGCGGCCGGGTCGGTCGCCGGCGTCGCGCTGACGCTCGCGCTGCTCGGGCACGGTGTGATCGCCTTCGGCTGGGGGCTCGCCCTGAACGGCGCGCTGTCGCTCGGGATCCCGCTGGCGGCCCTGCTCGCGCGGACGAGGGTCGCGCTGCCCGACGTCCGGGTCTGGGGGAGGCTGCTCGAGCTGGGCGAGGGAGTCTCGCTCCCGTTCGCGCTGCAGGGGCTGTACCTCATCGCGTACCGCTTCGCCTCCGGGCTCGGCCCCGGCCGGGCGACGACGTTCTCGTACGCCTATCTGATCGCCGCGTTCCTCGTCTCGGTCACGGCGGCGTCGATCGCGCTCGTCGCGACCGTGCCGTTCGCGCGTGGCGGATCGTCGCCCGAGCGAGTCGCCAAGCATGTCGTGGCGAGCTCCTGGCTCTCGCTGGCGCCCGTCGCGGCGGCCGCGGGTGTGTTCGCGGTCGCCGGCGAGACCGTCGCGCGCCATGTCCTCGGGCCGAGCTACGGCGGCGGCACCGGCACCGAGCTCGGCCGGCTCGTCGTCTATCTGTCGCCCTGGATGGTCGCCTCCGTCGCCGTGACGGTGACGTACCCGCTGATCTTCGTCCGCGGCCGCGCCGGGTGGCTCCCCGTGCTCGCGCTCGCGGCGCTCGTCGCGCAGGTGGCGATCGACTGGGCGCTGCGCGCCGCGTTCGACCTCGGCGGAGTGGCGGCCGGGCTCGCCGTGACGACCGCGCTCGTCCTGGCGGTCCTGCTCGTCGCGCTCGGAGCCGTCCGCCGGGTCGTGGCGGGCGTCGGTCTCGCAGCGCTCGTGTGCGGCGGGCTCGCCGTCGCAGCCTTCGGGCTGCCGCGGCTCGTCATCTCGCCTGTTCCGGCCGCCGCGGTGGGGCTCGTGCTGTACTGCGGCGCCCTCGCGGTCTGGCGGCCCGCGGGACTGCGCCACGCATGGGCGTACCTGCGCACGTTGCAGTAGCGTCCGTGCCGTGCTGAACCTGAAGCAGCTCGTGCGCCGGGCCGGCCGGACCTCTCCGGGCAAGAACCTGATTCACGCATCCGTCCTGAGCGATCCGGCGACCATGCGCTTCCGGAACGTCGAGCAGTGGCCGGACGGCCTGCACGGGTTCGAGGATCTGGCCTTTCTGTTCTCGTCGAACCAGCTGAATCACGGTGTCGCCTCGCTGCAGATCGACGAGGCAGCGCTGCTCTACCGGCTCGGCCGCAACGCCGTCACCGGCCCGATCGCGGAGATCGGGCGCTTCAAGGGCGGCAGCACGTTCATCTTCGCCACGGCCATGCGGGAGGGAGTCGAGCTCTGGTCGTACGACTTCCACGTCGCGCTGCGGCCCGACATGCCCGGCGAGCAGCTCGATGCCGAGCTGCGCGAGGCGCTCGACCGCTACGGGCTCGCGCACAAGGTGCACCTCATCGTCGCCGACTCGCGCACCGCGATCCCGCCGGACAGCCCGCTCGAGGTGCTGTTCATCGACGGTGACCACTCCTACGAGGGCGCCAGGGCCGACTTCGACCGGTGGGGCGCCTTCGTGCGCAAGGGCGGCGGCCACCTGCTCTTCCACGACGCCGTCGACAGCGGCGGCTACGGGAACTTCTACCCCGGGATCGCGCAGCTGATGACCGAGATCGGCGACGGCTGGGAACGGCAGGCAGGGGCGGGCTCGATCGCCCACTTCATCCGGTCGGCGTGAACCTCGTCGCGGTCGTTCTCAACTGGAACGGCGGCGACGACACGGTCGCCGCCCTCGCCTCGCTCGGCGCCGTCCCCGCGATCTGCGTCGACAACGGGTCGACGGACGGCTCCGACCTCGCCGTCGAGGAGCGCTGCCCTGACGCGGAGCTGATCCGCACGAACGCGAACCTCGGTTTCGCCGGCGGCAACAACGTCGGCATCCGCCGTGCGCTCGAGCGCGGCGCCGACTGGGTGCTGCTCCTCAACAACGACGCCGTCGCCGAGCCGGGTCTGCACGAGGCCCTGGGACGCGCGGCGGCGGCGCGGCCCGACGCGGGCCTGCTCGCCTGCCTGATCCTCGACGGCGACGGCAGCAAGGTGCAGTACGCCGGCGCCACCTACCACGCGCGGCTCGGGTACTCCGGTCGCGTCGAGAGGACGCCGCCTCCGGCGCTGCGGGATGTCGACCGGGCCGACGGTGCGGCGCTCGCGGTCTCCCGCGTGGCGGCCGAGCGGGCCGGCCTGCTCGATGAGGAGCTGTTCCTGTACGTCGAGGACGTCGACTGGTCGCTTCGCCTGCGGGCGGCAGGCTTCGCCGTCGTGCTCGTGCCCGACGCCCGCGTCCGGCACAAGGGATCCGCGGCGAGCGGCGGGCGCGCGTCGACGGTCAACCTCTACTACGACACCCGCAACACGATCGTCGTCGACGAGCGCCACGCTCCGCTGCCGCCCGGCCTGCGCGCGCTGCGCCGTGCCGTCGTCGTCGGGGCGCACCTCGCCCAGGCGGCCGCGCATCCCGCACGCGTCGATGCCGCCCGCGCGGTCTTTGCGGGCTGGCGCGACGCACGCGCCGGGCGTCTCGGTCAGAGAAGCTCGCGGTAGACCGCGTCGGTCGCCCGCGCTGTCGCATCCCACGAGAACTGCGCCGCGCGCGCGAGGCCGCGCTCGCGCCACGCGTCCGGATCGGCGAGCACGTCGAGCACCGCATCGGCGATCGCGCGCGGGTCGGCCGGCTCGAACAGCCGGGCGGCACCGCCGACCGTCTCGGGCAGGGCGCCCGCGTTCGACGATGCGACCGGGCAGCCGCAGGCCATCGCCTCGAGCGGCGGCAGGCCGAAGCCCTCATAGAGCGACGGGAACACGAGCGCCGAGGCGCGCTGCAGCAGCCCGACGAGCTCGGTTCCGGGAACCTGGCCGCGCGCCTCCACCCCGTCGGGGACGCCGGAGAAGTCGCCGCCGCCGGTGAGGACGAGCCGCAGCTCGGGCCGCTCGCGGCGGAGCAGCGCGAACGCGTCGAACAGGCGCTCGTGGTTCTTGTGCGGCCAGCGGCGCGCCGGGTAGAGCAGGAACGGCTCGCAGTCGACCGCGCCGGGCGAGAAGGTCGCGTGATCGAGGCCGAGCGGAACGACGCGGATTCGCCCGGGGTCGAGCCCGAGCTTCGCGACGGCGCGTTCGCGCACGAACTCGCTCATCACGATCACGCGATCTGCCCCGCGCACCGAGCGGTGCCACGCCACCTTGCGAAAGAGCCGCTCGGAACGCGGGAACATGTTCGGCAGGTCGAGGTGCTGGACGTCGTGGAGCGTCACGACGCTCGATGAGAGCGGGGGAAGCCTGAGTGTCAGGGGGTAATGGACGACGGCGGCTCCGCGCAGCCGGCGGCGCAGCGGCCCGGGCCGCGCGGCTGCCTCGGTCATCGCGAGCAGGCGCTGAGCGATCGTGCGCGCGCTTCGGTACTCGCTCGCGGTCTCGGCCGGCAGGCCCTCGGCTGCGTCGGGCGCGACCGGTGGCAGCAGCACGCGGTAGGAGAGCTCACCGACGCGCCCGAGGCCACGGAGCAGCTCGCGCACGTAGGTCTCGCTGCCGCCCAGCTCGCCCGGAACGAGGGTGAGGAGTGAGATGCCGACCATCGCGCTACGGAGGCGTATCCCGCCGTAGACAGCCAACCCCCGCAGCGATGACCTTCATTGCGCGCGGGCGGAGAAATGAACGCAGCAGGGACACATCGAGTGTAGGCAACGGCGCGTTTCTCTACGAGCTCGGGCCACACCTGCCTGGCAGCGAGTGTAGCGGGCGGGCCGGGCGGGTCTCTCGTGCGATCCGGCTCTGTGCCTGGTGGACGGTCCCGGACCTGACGTTTTGCACACAGAGCCGTAATGCCCGCTCTTTACACTCCGGCCAGTGGCTGACGACACCTCAGACGTCGCTGCGCTCTTCGCGCGGCTGAAGGAGGAGCTTCACGCGGCCGGCCCGCGTGGCGCAGACGTGCCGCCGGCTCAGGTGCGCCTGTCGATCCGCGACCAGGCGGAGCGCCTCTGGCCGATCTCGGCCGAACGGCCGATCGTCGGGAAGGGCGGTCCGCTGAAGGCCGTCCTGCGCCGGATGATGCGTTGGTACGTGGAGCCGGCCTTCGCAGACCAGCGTGCCTTCAACGACGCCGTGCTGAAGCTGATCGACGACCTCGACGAGCGCCTCCAGAAGCTCGAGCAGAAATGAGAGTCGCCGTCTGCGCGCCGCAGGTGCCGTTCGTGCGCGGCGGGGCGGAGCTGATGGCCGAAGATCTCGTCGAGGCACTGCGCCGCCGCGGGCACGAGGCCGAGCTCGTGACCGTTCCGTTCAAGTGGTACCCGGGCACGCGCGTGCTCGACCAGGCGCTCCTCTGGCGGCTCGTCGATCTGAGCGAGTCCGACGGCCGCCCGATCGACCGCGTGATCGCCACGAAGTTCCCTGCGTATTGCGCGCGTCATCCGAACAAGATCGCCTGGGTGCTCCACCAGTTCCGGCAGGCCTACGACTACGACCGCACCGAGCTCGGCCAGTTCGACGAGTCGCCGGTCGACCGCGCGACCCGCCGGGCGGTGGAGCGCCTCGACACGGTCTCGCTCGGCGAGGCGAGGCATGTCTTTGCGACGTCGCAGAACGTCGCCGCCCGGCTGCAGCGATTCAACGGGATCGACGCGAAGGTTCTCCCGCATCCGCCGCAGGCGCTTCCCTATCGGACTGGCGAGTCGGAAGGCTTCGTCCTGTCGGTGAACCGGCTCGACCGTGCGAAGCGCATCGACCTGCTGATCGAAGCGGCCAAGCGCGAGCCGGGGCTGCGCATCGTCGTGACGGGCGAGGGGCCCGACGGCGAGCGGCTCGAGCGGCTCGCCTCCGGGCTGAACGGGCAAGTCGAGTTCGTCGGGCGCGTCGACGCCGAGCGCCTCGCCGATCTCTATGCGCGCTGCCTCGCGGTCTACTACGCGCCGCTCGACGAGGACTTCGGCATGGTGCCGTACGAGGCGTTCCTCTCCGGCAAGCCGGTGGTGACCACGCTCGACGCCGGCGGCCCGCTCGAGGTCGTCCACGACCGGCAGACGGGGATGGTGGTCGCGCCCGAGCCCTCCGAGCTCGCCCGTGCCTGCGCGTACCTCGCGAGTCACCTCGACGAAGCGACGACGTGGGGGCGCGCGGGACAGGCGATCGCCGAGCGCGTCACCTGGGACGCCTGTGTCGACGCCCTTCTGTCGTGAAGGTCGCCTACTACTCGCCGCTGCCGCCGTCGCGCTCGGGGATCGCCGACTACTCGGCGCTGCTCCTGCCGGCGCTCCGTGAACGCGTCGAAGTCGTCGTCGCTGAGCAGGGCAAGCGCGTGCCCGATGCGGACGTTGCGCTCTACCACATCGGCAACGACCCGGATGCCCACGGCTGGATCGTCGACGCGCTGAACAAACGGCCCGGCGTCGTGGTGCTGCACGAGTACGTCCTGCACCACCTGATCGCCGGGATCACGATCGGCCGCGGAAACGGCCGCGGCTACCTCGATGCGATGGAGCGCGACTTCGGCGTCTCCGGCCGGCTGCTCGGTCTCGGTGTCCTCGACAACCTGTTGCCGCTGCTCTGGGAGACCCAGCCGGAGCGCTTTCCGCTCTCCGGTGTCGTGCTCGACCAGGCGCGCGGGCTCATCGTCCACTCGCACTACGTCGGCGACCGTGCACGGTCCGCCGGCTACGAGGGGCGGCTCTGGCACATCCCACATCCCGTCTGGCCGTCGGTGGCCCATACGCCCGCCGACGATGTCGGCGGTGCGCCGCTGATCGGCTGCTTCGGCTTTCTGAACATGAACAAGCGGATCCCGCAGGTCCTCGAGGCCTTCGCGTCGCTCCGGCGCCGTCTCCCCGGCGCACGCCTGCTCCTCGTCGGCGCGGCGGGCGAGCGCTTCGACGTCGGCCGGCGGCTCGAGCGGCTCGGGCTCACCGAAGGCGTGCAGCGCCTGGACTACGTGCCCGAGGAGCGGATGTGGTCGCTGATGGCGGCCTGCGACGTGCTCGTCAACCTGCGCTACCCGACGATGGGTGAGACCTCCGGCTCGGTGATCCGCGCGCTCGCGGCCGGCAAGCCGCTGCTCGTCTCGGACGTCGGCTGGTTCAGCGAGCTGCCCGACGGCGTGGTGCTGAAGATCCCGGTCGACGAGTACGAGGTCGTCACCCTCGACGCGGCCCTCGAGTTCGCGTTCGAGCACCGGGCGGAGCTCGGCGCCGCGGCGCACGACTACGTCGAGCGAGAGCACGGCCTGTCGAAGGTCGCCGACGCGTACGCCGCGGCTCTCGAGGTGGCAGCCGGCGGGGACGCGGTCGACGATGCGGTGCTGTGGCGCGTGGCCGAGGCGGCTGCGGAGGTCGGAATCGACGACGTCGCCGAGCTCGCCCGCGCAGCGCGCGCTTCGGGGATCGTCGAGTGAAGGCACGCGCCGCGGCGATCCCGCCGTGGGTGTGGCTCACGGCGATCGTCGTGCTCTCGGCCGCGCTCCGGATCGCGCTCGCTCGCCGCATGGTCGCGCCGTGGATCATGGTCGACGAGCTCATCTACTCCGAGCTCGCGAAGTCGTTCGCGGCGAACGGCCACTTCCTCGTCCGGGGAGTGGCCAGCACGGGCTACGGCTTCGTCTACCCGGTGCTGATCGCCCCGGCCTTCGGGCTCTTCGCCGCGGTTCCCAGTGCATACCACGCCGCGAAGGTCATCAATGCGGTGGTCATGTCGCTGACCGCGGTGCCGGTGTACTTCCTCGCCCGGCAACTCCTGGCGCCGGGACTCGCGCTCGTTGCGGCGGCGCTGAGCATCCTCGTGCCCTCGATGCTCTACACGGGCACGCTGATGACCGAGAACGCGTTCTATCCGCTTTTCGCGCTCGGCGTGCTGATCCTCGTGCTGACACTCCAACGGCCGACTCCGAGGCGACAGCTGCTGCTGTTGGCGGTCTGCGCACTTTGCTTTGCAACCCGGGCACAGGCGGTCGCTCTTTTCGGTGCTGCGTTCGCCGCCCCTCTTCTGCACGGCCTGATCGAGCGCGACCTGCGGCTCCGCCTCCGGCGCTTTGTGACGCTCTATGCGATCGCAGGGGGCGCGATCGCAGCCGTGCTGGCTGCGACTTTGGCGCGCGGCCGCTCGCCGCTCTCGGTGCTTGGCGCCTATCGAGCGCGCAACGGGGAGCGGGTACTCGGTCCACGACATCGCGCACTACCTCCTGTGGCATGTCGCCGAGCTCGACCTCTACGTGGGCGTGATCGGCTTCGCGGCACTGCTTGCGATGTGGTTCGCGCCCAGAGGGCTTTCACCCGCTGCGAGGGCGTTCGTTGCCGCGACGCTGCCCGTCGCCGTGCTCCTCGTCGCGGAGGTCGCCGTCTTCGCGTCGCGCGAGTCGTTCCGCATCGAAGAGCGCAATGACTTCTATCTGGCGCCGCTTGCGCTGATCGCGATGATAGGCCTCCTTGCTCGGGACGTCGTCCCTTCGTCCCGCAGGGTCCGAGTCGCCGCGGCGGTGGTCGCCGGCGTTCTCCCTGTGTCGATTCCGTTCGCCCGCTTCGTGAACACATCGGCGATCTCGGACACGCTCGGGCTGCTGCCGTGGTGGTGGTTGCAGGATCAGGGCGTCCACTTCGGTTCGCTGCGGTTCATCGCCCTCGGAGTCGGGCTCGCCGTCGGAGCCGCCTTTGTGCTCGTGCCCAGGCGCTACGCGGCCGTGTTCCCCGCGCTCGTGCTCGTCTACCTCGTCCTGGCGTCGGCCGTCGCCGAGAACGGACGTCACGGCATCCACGAGGCCTCGGCGGGCGCGCTGTTCGCCGGGATTCGCAAGGCGCACCCGGATTGGATCGACCGCACCGTCGGCCGTCAGGCGGACGTCGCGTTCCTCTGGCACTACGCCGGTGAGACGCGGCCGCTCTGGAACAACGAGTTCTTCAACCGGAGCGTGGGCACGGTCTACACCGTGAACGGTCCCGACCCGGCGGACGGCGGCTTGCCCGAGACGCCGGTGTTCGCCCGCAGCGACGGCGTGCTCGCAACGGCCGCCGGAGCCGTGCCACGGGTGCACTACGCCGTGTCGTTCGCAGACATCGCAGGGACACCGCTCGCGCGGGACTCCCAGATCGGCCTCACGCTCTACCGTGTCGACGGGCCGCTCGTGATCCTGACGAAAGTCAGCGGCGTCTATCCGGACACGTGGGCCGGTCGCACCGTCACCTACCGCCGCTTCAGCTGCGACGGCGGAACACTCTCGGTGCGCCTCGGAACCGACGAGCATCTGTTCACAGGCGACCAGACTGTGTCGGCGGCCGAACTCGGCCGTGTGGTCCGCACGATCCACATCGCTCCGACCGACCAGCCGACGCTGCGCGTGCCCCTGCGCCCCGATGCCCACAAGACGTGCACGGTGCGGTTCACCGCGGCCAAGCTGAGGGTGCCCGGCTCGGGTGACGAGCGCCGGCTCGGAGCCCACTACTACTCGTTCGACTACAGCAAGTGAGAATCGCGTTCGACGTCAGTCCCCTCTCGCACGAGCGGACCGGCGTGAACAACTACATCCGAGGTTCGCTGGGCGGGCTCGCCGAGGTGGCGAGGCCGCTCGGCCACGAGATCGTGGCGTTCGCGCCGACCTCGCCGGCCGGCCGCCGGGCGATCCCGGAGGCACTCGCCGGGATCGACGTCGAGCTGAAGCTCGTGACGCTCCCCGGCGCGCACGCCTGGCGGACCGCCTGGTCGCGGGCCGGCTACCCGCCCGCCGAGCGGTTCATCGGGCGCTTCGACGCCCTGCACTTCACCGACTGGATGTACCCACCGCAGAAGCGCGGCGTGCGCGCCACGACGATCCACGATCTCGTGCCGCTGCACCACCCGGAGTGGACTACCGGCCGCACACGCTCGATGCACGGCCGCAAGTACCGGAACGCGGCACTGACCTGCGACGTCGTGTTCGCCAACTCGTCGTTCACTGCCGACGACTTCGCGGCCACGCTCGACTTCCCGCGCGAGCGCGTGCTGGTCGCGCGGCCCGGTATCGCGCCGGAGTTCACGGTCGAGGGCGAAGCGGCCGAGCTCGGCGGCCCCTACCTGCTGACCGTCGCAACGCTCGAGCCGCGCAAGAACCTCGGGACGCTCGTCGAGGCGTTCGGCCTGCTCGGCGACACGGGGCTCTCGCTGGTGGTTGCCGGCGGCCAGGGCTGGGGCGAGCAGCCACAGCTCGACCGGCCAGGTGTCGTCCGGCTCGGCCGCGTGAGCGACGAGGAGCTCGCCCGGCTCTATCGCGGAGCGGCCGTCGTCGCCTACCCCTCTCGCTTCGAGGGCTTCGGCATGCCGATCACCGAGGCGATGGCTTCCGGCGCCCCGGTCGTGGCGTCGTCGCACCCATCCCTCGACGACGCCTCGGGCACGGCGGCCCTGCGGGCCGACCCGGAGAGCGCCGCCGCACTCGCTGCGGCGATTCGCGAGGCGCTGGCGCGGCGCGACGAGCTACGGGCGGCGGGAATCGAGCACGCCCGCGCGTTCTCGTGGCGCCGGGTCGGCGAGATCCTGCTCGAGGGGTACCAGCGATTCGCGTAGCGCTCGATACGACGGCGCTGTCCCAGACCCGCGCGGGAACGGCGCGCTATGTCCGCGGGCTGCTCGATCACCTGGAGGTGACCCAGGTCGCGTTCCCCGCCACCTCTCGCGCCCGGACGCTGGCCGCCGACGTGGTCTGGTATCCGCGCTTGCAGCCTGACGCGGACCTGCTCCACTGCCCGACGTTCCGCGGCCCGTTTCGGTCCGCGATCCCGCTCGTCGTGACCGTGCACGATCTCGCGGTCCTGCGCCGTCCCGAGTGGTTCAACCGGTGGACGCGGACCTACTCGCGCCTCGCCGTGCCCCGGGTCGTCGCGGCGGCAGACCGCATCATCGCGGTCTCGGAGTTCACCGGACGCGAGCTCGGCGCGCTGCTCGGCGTGGATCGCGACAAGGTGAGAGTGATCCCGAACGCCGTGGAAGACGTCTTCACGCCCGACGGCCCGCGGACCGAGGGCGACTACGTGCTGGCGGTCGGCACGCTCGAGCCCCGCAAGAACCTGGCACGCATCGCGGCCGCCGTCGACGGCGAGCTCCGCGTCGTCGGGGCGCGCGGCTGGGGCGGGGTCGAGCCGCCGCGGCAGGTGACGTGGCTCGGTCAGGTCGCCGACGCCGATCTGGCGGCGCTCTACCGGGGCGCCCGCTGTCTCGTGTACGCCTCTCTCTATGAAGGATTCGGCATCCCCGTCGCAGAGGCGCTCGCGTGCGGCTGCCCCGTGGTGACGAGCCGCGACTCGCCGATGGCGGAGCTCGCAGGCACCGCCGCGGCGTACGTCGACCCGGAGGACGTCGCCTCGATCCGCGAGGGCATCGAGCGTGCGTCGAGGCCCGAGCCGCGCAGATTCGCCTCGTGGGCCGACGTCGCCGAGCGGACGCGGGCCGTGTACGAGGAGCTCGCGTGATCGTCCTCGACGCCGACGTCCTCGGGCGCAACCGCACGGGCGAGGAGACCTACGTGCTCAACCTGCTGCGGCAGCTGCCGCTCGTCGCGCCCGACCTGAGCTTTGCGGCGGTGACGCGCCATCCCGGCCTCGTCCCGGCGGGAGTCGCGCCGGTGACTCTGGAGGCGCACCTGCAGGAGGTGCGGATGGCCTGGTCGCTGCCGCGGCTCCTGCGGCGGCTGCATCCGGAGCTCGGCCACTTCCAGCACGCACTGCCGCTCGGGTGGAACGGCCCGAGCATCGTCACGCTGCACGACCTGCACTTCGAGCGCGATCCGTCCGTGATGGGCGTCGTCGACCGGCTCACGTTCAAGACGTTCGTGCCGCGGGCGGCGAAGCGCGCGACCCACGTGATCGCTGTCTCCGAACGCACCAAGCGGGATGCGATCGAGCTCTACGGGATCCCGCCCGAGCGGATCACGGTGACGCCGCACGGCGTCGACCCGGCGTTCTCGCCGGCCGACGGCCCGCACGGCGGCTACCTCCTGTTCGTCGGCGCGGTGCAGGCGCGGAAGGACCCGCTGGCCGCCGCCGCCGCGGCCGAGGCGGTCGGCCTGCCGCTCGTCGTCGCCGGCCCGGAGAAGGAGCCGGCCCTCGCCCGTGAGCTGCGTGCCCGCGGCGCCGACGTCCGCGGCTTCGTCGCGAAGGAGGAGCTCGCAGACCTCTACCGCGGCGCGGCCGCCCTGCTGCTCCCGTCACGGTACGAGGGGTTCGGCGTGCCGGTGCTGGAGGGGATGGCGAGCGGCGTCCCCGTCGTCCTCTCGAACGATGCCGCCCTGCGTGAGGTGGCCGGCGACGCAGGCGTGTTCGCCGACGACGGCGACTTTGCGGGCGCCGTCCGGCGCGCGCTCGCCGACCGGTCGCGGTTCGTGCTCGCCGGGCTGGAGCGCGCACGTGGCTTCTCGTGGAAGCGGACGGCCCGCCTCACCGCCGAGGTCTACCGCGGAGCGATCGGATGAAGGTCGCCGCGGTCGTCGTCTCGCACGGCCATCCGCGCGAGCTCGAGCAGTCGCTGCCTGCGCTGCGCGAGCAGGTCGACGAGCTCGTCGTCATCGCGAACATTCCCGGCTCCGTGCCGCCGGGCGTCGAGGCCGTGCACAACAGCGAGCCGCTCGGATTCGGCGCGAACGTGAACCTCGGCGTCTCGCGCACAATGGCTGAGCTCGTCGTCAGCGCGAATCCCGATGCGGTGCCCGGGCCGGGCGCGATCGCCGCGCTCCGGGCATTCATGTCCGAGCACCCGCGCTGCGGCATCGCCGGGCCGCGCATGGTGTTCCCCGACGGCACGTGGCAGCCCTCGCGGCGGCGCTTTCCCACGGTCGCCGGCACGATCGTGCGCCGCACGCCGCTGCGCCTCGTGGTGCCGCAGCGGCACCACTTCCACCTCGACGAGTCGCCGCCCGACCGGCCGGTCGAGGCGGACTGGATGCTCGGCGGCTTCCTGATGCTGCGGCGGACGATGCTGCAGGAGCTCGGCGGCTTCGACGAGGGCTTTCGTCTGTACGGCGAGGACATCGATCTCGCCTACCGCGCCCGCAGCGCCGGCTGGGAGCGCTGGTACGTGCCGGAGGCGGAGGTCCGGCACGAGCACAAGGCGGAGACCGACAAGAAGTGGCTGACGCGCCGCACTCTCTGGCACTGGGCCGGGATCGCCCGCTTCGTGCGGAAGCACCCCGAGACGCTCCGGCTGCGCTGACGGCTCTGGGCGCGGTCAGCGCTTCGGCTTGAACGCGAAGCCGACCTGCACCCCGAGATGGCGGTTGTCGCCGTGCCCGTAGTCCAGCGGGCTGAACGTCGGGGAGGCGGTCACCTGCACCGCGACCGGTGGGGTGACGGTCAGACTGATCGCCTTCTGCGAGCAGTTCGGCAGCACGAATCGCACGGTCCGTTGAGCGTGGGCGACGATCGGCGCGCGCTGCTGGTCGAGCGCGACCGGGCCGACGCGCACCACGACGTGGGTGCGCGGGGCGGTCGACGAGCAGAACCCCTTGCGGCCGGCCACCACCGTCAGCGTCCCCGGCGTGCGCTCCGGGCCGAAGTAGGCGAAGCGGCCCGCGGCCGCGCCCGTCGCCTCCGGTGCCGAGATCCAGCCGTCGTTCGAGACGCCGTAGACCGACTGCCGGAGCGCCCACGGATGGTGGACGATGCGGCGCAGCGTGAGGCCCGGCCGGCGTGCGACGACCGCGGCCGACGAGGTCCACGTCGTTCGTCGTGAGGGCGTAGTCGAAGCCTGGGTCGCTCGTGAGCTTCCCGTACCTGTTCGCCAGGTCGGGCGTCAGGGTCCCGCCCGGGCCCGGCGCCGAGCCGTCGAGCGACCAGATGTTCTTCAGCGAGCGGTTCCAGAACTCGAGCATGTCGATGCCCAGTGCGTCGCCCGACGAGATGTTCTGGCCGATGAACGTCGTCGGCGCACGTCCGGTCGCGCGGTCGACCCAGTCGAGCGGCTTCGCGAGCCCGTCGGCGTAGGCCTTGGAGCCGCTGGCCGATCCGTTCGCGCTCGTGATCTCGCCGGCGAGCATCCACGTCACCGCCACCGCCGCTGCGAGCACGATGATCGCCGTTCGTGCCCGCGCGTGCACGCGGGGTGCCTGGATGACGAGGAGGACGAGGAGCAGCACGCCGCTCGCGACCGCGAGGCCGATGCGAATCGTCGGCTGGTCCCAGTGCCACGAGCGGTTCGCCAGCGTGGCGATGCCGTAACCGGGCGCTTCGAAGTACGGATAGTCGAGCTGGTAGCCGTAGTAGAGGACGAGCCAGGTGGTGAACGCCCAGGCGGCGAGCGTCCCCGGGAGCCAGCGCCGGTGCGAGCAGAGCCAGACCACGGTGCCCACGAGGAGCAGCGGGGCGAGGTAGATCAGGTTGCGCTCCTCGACGCGCGTCGCGAACACGGTCGAGAGGTATGCCGCCTTCACGGCGGTGTAGGTCCAGACGGTGACGATCGCCGCAGCGGTGAAGGCGGCGAACGCCCGCCAGGAGGGATCGTGGCGGCGCTCGGGGATCCAGAGCGAGGCCAGCCCGCAGGCCAGCGGGAACAGTCCCAGGCCGAGCGCGAGCGCCTCGGTCGCCTGCATCCCGAGTGACCACATGCGTCCGCGCCACGACGTCGTCACCGTGTGCCACTGCGAGGCATGCGGGCCGAGAATCCGGTTCAGCACGAGCAGCACGGCCACCAGCACGAGCGCCGCCGCGATGTGGTCGAGCACGCTCCAACCTCTCCTCAGCCGCTGCCCGCGCGGACCGACCACCCAGAGGACCGCCGCCGAGAGCGCGAATGCCGCGGGCAGCGTGACGAGCTCGCTGCGCACCTGGGTCGCAAGGACGTTCAGCACGATCGCCGCGGCGATCCACCAGCGGCCTCCGCCCGCGAGCGCGCGAACCGAGGCCCAGGCGCAGAGCACGAACGTCGGGTATGCGAGCACCTCCGGCAGCAGGAAGCCCGCGTAGAAGAAGGCGCTCGTGCACAGCACCGCGAGCCCTGCGATCGCGGCGGCGCGCCTCGACACCATCGTGCGGGCGAGCAGGTAGGTGGGGATCGCAGCGAGCGCCATGACGATCGTGTTGGCGTACTTGATCGCGGCGTACGCGGCGCTCACGGAGTGCATCCACCAGAACGGGGCGATCATGAACGCGTACAGCGACTTGAAGCCGATCGGCTCGCCTCGCCGGGCTGCGTGGCCGGTGGCCGCGATCGCGCGAGAGATCTGCGTCCACTCGAACTCGTCGGTGGCGATCGTCGGCGTCCGCCTGATCGACGCCTCCCAGAGAAGGAGCGACAGGAGCGCGAGTGCCGCGATCGCGAACGGGAGGACCGCGAGGTAGCGGTCGAGAAACGACCGCCGGCCCGGTTCCGAGGAGCTCACTCGGCTTCGGCTCCGAGCACGACGCGCGGATCGAGGTCGATCTCGCGTCGCACGAACCGGCACTCCACCCCGGCGGCGTCGCAGGCGCCGACGATCGTGTCGAGCCGCTCGCGGGCGGCGTCGGGGATCGTCACGAGCACGATGTCCGGAGCGAACCGGTCGAGGAGCCTCGGGAGCTCGTGCGTGCCTCCGATCACCGCCACGCCGTGCACGCGCCGCCGCCGCAGCTTCGGGTTGTCGTCGACGAGGCCGACGACGCGCTCGCCGGCCGTCTCGAGCAGCTCGCGCATCAGGCTGCGGCCGGTGCGGCCCGCGCCGACGATGATCGTCCGCCGGCCGGTGCGGCTGCGGTACGACCGCATGCCGGTGACGATCGTGCGCTCCGCGAGGCGTGACGCTCCGACGGCCGCCGTGCACAGGAGCGCATCGACGACGAAGAACGACCGGGAGAAGTCGCCCATCGTCTGCGTCAAGGCGATGTAGGCGAGCGTGACGACCTCGGAGACGGCCACCGCGCACGCGATCGCGGCGATGTCGCGGCTCGAGGCGTAGCGCCAGATCGACCGGTAGAGGCCGAACGGCACGAACGCGAGGTACCGCGCGGCGATCAGGATCGGGAGCGTCACCTCGGCGATGTGGCGCTGGTTGATCGTGCCGGGCCAGCCGAAACGCACGGCGTAGGCCGCCGCGAATGCTCCCGTGATCAGCACGAAGTCGACGGCGACCTCGACGAGCCTGCGCGAGTGGACGGCGAACGCGTTGAGGGGCGCCTCGTCACCGCCCGGCGCGACGCGGCGCTCGACGTCCGCGAGGAAGCTCGCGAACTGCACGAGCAGGAAGAACGTGACGAGCACGCCGACGAGCGCGAGCTTCTGGTCGTCGAGCACGTTGTAGGCGAGGCTCGTGCCGCCGAGCGCCGTGGCGATGAGCGCCAGGAGCAGCACGGCGTGCTTCTCCGAGAGCCCGAAGCGCACGAGCCGGTGCGAGCTGTGGTCGCGGCCGCCCTGGTAGACGGGCCGTCCCTCGAGCAGGCGCACGATCGTCACGAGCGTCGTGTCGAGGATGGGGACGGCCAGCACGAGGATCGGGAGCAGGAACGTCGCGACGGTCGTCCCGGCCACCTTCCAGCTCGCCGAGAGACCGAGCGCGGCGAGCGTGAACCCGAGCACCTGCGAGCCGGAATCGCCCATGAACACGAGCGCCTTGCGGTGCGGCCGGAGGTTGAACGGCAGGAAGCCACAGCAGGCGAGAGCGCCGGCGAGCGACAGGACGAGCACCGAGTCGTTCGGGTGGACGGTGACGGCGTCGATCGCGAAGAAGCCGAACGCGATCGCGGCGAGCGTCGCTGCGAGCCCGTCCATGTTGTCGAGCAGGTTGAACGCGTTCGTCATCCCGACGAGCCAGAGGAGCGCGACCAGGGTGGCGACGATCTCCGAGTGGATGATCTGGACGTCGGTGCCGGTGGCGAGCACCAGGCCGGCGGCGGCGAACTGCACAGCGAGCTTCGCGAGTGGGGGCAGCGCGTGGATGTCGTCGATCAGCCCGGCGGCGAAGAGCAGGACGATGCCGGCGTAGATGCCGCCGAGCTCCTTGGTGAGCGGGATCGCGTTCACGGCGACCGCGAGCCAGAGGCCCGCGGTGATCCCGAGGAAGATCCCGACGCCGCCGAAGAGGGGTGTGGCGCTCTCGTGCCAGCGGTCGGCGGAGGGCGTCGCGACCAGGCGCCGCGCGAACGGCCAGCGAAGCAGCAGGTACACCGTCAGCGCTGAAGCGGGGAGGGCGGCAGCCGCCGTGAGGGTGCTCACGCGACGCGAGGGTAGTGGAGCGGTGTTAGGGCTGTGTTTGCCCGCACGATCCGTCCCTACACTAGTCCGCGACGATGACGGTCTACGCCGATCTGCTGCGCTACCGCGAGCTCTTTGCGAACCTCTTCCGCCGGGACTTCCAGGCGAAGTACAAGGGCTCGCTTCTCGGGGTCCTCTGGTCGCTCCTCAACCCGCTCGTCCTGCTGGGCGTCTACCTCGTCGTCTTCGGGCTGATCTTCCCGAACAAGAGCATCTCCCACTACCCGGTGTACCTCCTGGCCGGTCTCGCCTGCTGGATCTTCTTCTCGGTCTCGCTGCAGTCGGCCTCGCGCTCCATGGTCGACAGCGCGGAGCTGATCCGGAAGGTGCGCTTTCCGCGCCAGCTCGTCGCGTTCTCGATGGTCGCGACGCAGGCGGTCACCTTCGGGGTGATGCTCGTGATCCTCATCGTGCTGTCGCTCGTGTTCATTCCCGAGGGACGCACGACCGTGTGGGTCGCGATCCCGTTGGCCGCCGTCTTCGCGGGGCTGGTCGCAGGCCTCGCGCTGATCGTCGCCTGCCTCAACGTGCTCTTCCGCGACATCGAGCACGTCCTCACGGCGGCGCTCCTGCCGTGGTTCTTCCTCACGCCGATCCTCTGGAACGCAGCCTCGCCGCCCGACAAGGCGAAGAGCCATCCACACCTGCTCGAGCTGCTCCGCTGGGGCAATCCGATCGCGCCGCCGATCGCCGCTGTGCGGGACGCGATCTGGTCGGGCAGCCTGCCGGGCGCCGCCGAGGTGATCTATCTCGCCGTTGCCGCCGCGCTCGCGCTCGTCCTCGGCGCCGTCGTGTTCATGCGGGTCGACGACCGGATTGCGGTCGAGCTCTAGCTTCTGCGCAGGCGGAGCACGATCCGGCCGTCGTAGACCCAGGGCTCGCTGCGCGGCGCAGCGAAGGCCGGCAGCCCGGCCACATCGTCCAGCCGGTCGAGCTCGATCCCGGGGAGCACGGACGGGCAGAGGAGAGGGGCGCCGAAGCCGGGGATCCGGCCGGGCCCGGGCGCGTAGGCCGCGAGCGCGTGGGGCCGGCGCCGGCCGTCCCAGACGATCGCGCCGGCGACGACCGCGAAGCCCTCGGCGTGCGCCGCGCGCACCCGCTCCTGCCAGTCGGGCGCGGGCTCGATCCCTTCGGGCCAGTCCGACCTCGGCTCCCCGGGACGGTCGCCGACCAGCACGTCCTGCACGAGCATCGGGCTGCCGAGCTCCGAGAACCAGGCGCGGTTCTCGGCGACCATGTCGAAGGCGAGCCGGTAGGGGCCGGGCGGGATCGGGGCGCGCACCTTCGCGTCGACCGTGCCGCGCTCACCGGGCAGGAGCGCGGGTGCGGCGGTCCGGTCGCCGTCCCAGACGATCGGATTGTCGCGGTCGTCCAGCCAGTGGTAGGCGAGGTTCACCCCGGCGCGCCAGGCGATCGTGCCGGCGTTCTCGACCTCGACGCGCACGTCCGCGACGGCGCCGGCATGGGGGACGATCGCCGGGGGAGCGCCCCAGCGGACGGCGAGTGGCCCTTTCGACACGGCGGCTAGCCTAACCCTCGATGGAACCGCTTCTCGTGAGGGCCGCCAGGCGCGAGCCGGTCGAACGCACTCCGGTGTGGTTCATGCGCCAGGCGGGGCGGTCGCTGCCGGAGTACCGCGCGATCCGCGAGCGCCATTCCTTCTGGGACGTCGCGGGTACACCCGAGCTGTGCGCGGAGGTGACGATGCAGCCTGTGCGCCGCCACGGCGTCGACGCCGCCGTGATGTTCGCCGACATCATGACCCCGGTGCTCGGCATGGGCCTGCAGGTCGACCTCGTCGAGGGTGTCGGCCCGGTGGTCGAACGGCCGGTCCGAACGCTCGCCGACGTCGAGGCGCTCCGGGTGCCCGAGCCCGACGAGGCGTTCGCGCCGGTGCTCGAGGCGATCCGCATCGTGCGGGCGGAGCTGGGAGCCGATCAGGCCGTCGTCGGCTTCTGCGGTGGTCCGTTCACCGTGGCCGGCTACCTCGTCGAGGGCAGGCCGTCGCGCGAGTTCTCGCTGGTGAAGGCCCTGATGTACACGGAGCCGGCCGTCTGGCAGGCTCTGATGGAGAAGCTGGCCGACTGTTTCGCGTCGTACCTGTCCGCGCAGGTGCGTGCCGGTGCCGACGTCGTGCAGCTCTTCGACTCGTGGGTCGGAGCGCTCTCGCCGGCCGACTACGAGGAGTTCGTCGCGCCGTGGTCGGCCCGCATCCTGGCCGCCGCCGGCGCGCCGACGATCCACTTCGGCACGGGCGCGTCGACCTTGCTCCCCGCACTGGCGCGGGCGGGCGGCGACGTGATCGGCCTCGACTGGCGCATCGGCCTCGACGACGGGTGGGCGATCGTCGGCCCCGGGCACGGCGTCCAGGGGAACCTCGACCCGGCGGTGCTGCTCGGGCCGTGGGAGCGCATCGAGTCGGCGGCCCGCGAGGTTCTCGCGCGGGCCGGCGGCCGGCCGGGCCACGTCTTCAACCTCGGGCACGGTGTCCTGCCGCAGACCGACCCCGAGGTCGTGTCCCGGCTCACGGCGCTCGTCCAGGGCGCGACCGTCGAGGCGCCCGTCTGACGGCGGAGCTGCCGGCCGGTGTGCCGTTCGCCGCCGTGTACGCGGCCCTCGCCTCGCCGGCGGCCGCTCGGCTACCGTCCTTGCGATGAGCGGGACCGCGGTGATCCTGATGGCCTACGGCTCGCCTGAGCGGGTCGCCGACGTTCCCGCCTACTACTCGGATATCCGCGGGGGCCGCCCGGTCTCCGCCGAGCACCTCGACGATCTCGTCGCCCGCTATCGCGCGCTCGGGATCGAGGACTCGAACCCGCTCAATGCGATCACCGAGGCGACCCGCGCGGCGCTCGAGCGGGAGCTCGGGCTGCCCGTCTTCACCGGCATGAAGCACTGGGACCCGCGGATCGCCGACGCGGTGCAGGCCGCCGTGTCGGCGGGCGCCTCGCGCCTCGTCGGCCTCGTGCTCGCACCGCACTACAGCCGGCTCTCGGTGGCCGGCTACCGGCGCCTGCTCGATGACGCGGTCGCCGGCCGGACGGGCGTCGTTTTCGTCGAGAGCTGGCACGACGATCCCGGGCTGATCGCGTTCCTCGCCGACCGCATCCGCGACACGGATGCTCACGTCGTCTTCACCGCCCACTCACTTCCCACGCGCATTCTCGAGGAGGGTGACCCGTACCAGGACCAACTGCTCGAGACCGCCCGCCTCGTCGCGGACAGCGCCGGAGTCGAGGACTGGTCGTTCTCCTACCAGAGCGAGTCTCCGACGGGCGAGCCGTGGCTCGGCCCTGACATCCTCGACCATCTCGAGGATCTGAGCGGGCGCGGCGTGGAGAGCGTCCTCGTGTGCCCCGTCGGGTTCGTGTCGGATCATCTGGAGATTCGCTGGGACATCGACATCGAGGCGCAGGACAAGGCACGCGAGCTGGGCCTCCACCTCGAACGGATCGAGATGCCGAACGACGACCCGGTCTTCGTCCACGCTCTCGCCGAGATCGTCCGCGGCGCCGTCGCGTCGGTTGCGGCATGAACGATGCGGGCCGGATCGTCGTCGACCGCGTCTCCCGCTCGTTCCGGGTCTACCCGAAGGCGCAGCGGACGCTGAAGGACGTCTTCGTCTCGCGCGGCCGGCTCGGCGTGCGCGAGGTGCAGGCGCTGCGCGACGTCTCGCTCACCGTGGAGCCGGGTGATGCCGTCGGGCTCGTCGGTCGCAACGGTTCCGGCAAGACGACGCTGCTGCGCGTGATCTCGGGGATCATCAAGCCGTCGTCCGGACGCGTCGAAGCGGGTGGGCGGATCGCGTCGCTGCTCGAGCTCGGCGCCGGGTTCCACCCCGATTTCAGCGGGCGCGAGAACGTCTACCTCAACGGCTCGATCCACGGCCTGCCGCGCGCGCGGGTCCGCGAGGTGATGGACGAGATCGTCGCATTCGCCGAGCTCGAGAAGTTCATCGACCTCCCCGTCCGCACCTATTCGTCGGGCATGTTCATGCGCCTCGGGTTCTCGGTCGCCGCGCACATCCAGTCGGACGTGCTGCTGCTGGACGAGGTGTTCGCCGTCGGCGACGAGCAGTTCCAGCGCAAGTGCTTCGGCAAGATCGCCGAGTTCAAGAACCGCGGTGGGACGATCCTGTTCGTCTCGCACGACGCACAGGCGGTCGAGCGGCTGTGCGACCGCGCCGTGCTCCTGCGGCAGGGCGAGGTCGCCTTCGACGGCGACACACGTGAGGCGATCGGTGCCTACCGCCGGCTGCTCGCGGCCGACGCGAACCCGGAGGAGCTGGAGGCCGGGCTGCGCGAGTGGGGGAGCGGCGAGGCACGCATCGTCTCGGCCCAGCTGGTCGACGACGACGGCGAGGAGCGCACGCAGCTCGCCGCCGGTGAGCCGGTGACGGTCAGGCTCGTCGTCGTGGCGGAGCCGGGCCTCGCAGCGCCGCGGGTCTCGGTGGAGCTGCGGGACGACGGCGGCCTCGTGCTCGGCACGGCCGCACAGGAGACGCAGGCCCTGGGCTGGTCGCCCGACGGCGCGGAGCGTGAGTTGCGGTTCCGGCTCGGACGCCTGCCGCTGGCCGACGGGAGATTCCATCTGAGGTTCGCGCTCGCCGATTCGGAGACGGGCGGTCTCCTGCACACGCTCGACGACGCGTTGCGGTTCTTCGTGTTCCCGAGCGGCGAGGAGACGGGTGTCGTGCTACTCGACGGCGAGTGGTCGATGCAGGAAATCGATGCAGGCGCGCCAACTTCGCGGATGTGAGCACGCGATCCTGCCCAGACTGGCCGACCCTGATGGAGCTCGCGCCCGAGCTGCAGTTCCGCCACTACACGCTGGGCGAGGTGCAGATACCCGTCGACGCGTTCGTCCAGCTCGAAGGGCTGTCATCGGACACCGTCGCGGTCTGCTGCGATCTCGACTCGCACGTGTTCAATCCGGCGCACACCGACCCGCGCATCGTCGAGGCGCTGCGTGGGACACACTGGATCGACGTGCACGAGTTCCCACGGCCTCGCTAGAGGACCCGGGTATCGTCTCCGGGCGATGACGACCGTGGTCGTCCCCTTCCGCAGCAGTGACCCGAAGCGCCGCCTCGCGACGCTGTCCGAGCGCGGGCGGGTGCTGCTGGCCGAGGCGATGCTCGCCGATGTGCTGGCCGCCGCCGTCGGGGTCGGCCCGGTGCTGGTCGTCTCGCCGCAGCCGATCGGCCTGCCGGAGGGCGCGACCCACGTTCCCGACCCGCACCGCGGGCAGGGCGCCGCCGTGCGCGCCGCGCTCGATGCGGCCGCGGCGACGGGACTGCCCGCTCCCTATCTGGTCGTCAATGCGGACGTGCCCTGTGCGACCTCCCGCGACCTGCTGGCGCTGGTGGGGGCACTGCCCGCCGGCGGGCTCGCGCTCGTCGCGGCCGCCGACGGTACGACGAACGCGCTCGCCCTGTCCGACGAACGGCTCTTCGAGCCGGTCTACGGGCCCGGGAGCGCCGACCGGTTCGCCGCGCTCGCCGAGTCGCGCCGGCTGGACTCCCCGAATCTCGCCGATGACGTCGACGCGCCCGACGACCTCGTGCGGCTCGCCGCTCGGCTCGGTGAGCACACCCGGCGTGTGCTCGCCACGCTTCGACTCGAGACCGCGGCGTGAAGGTCACCGTTCTCTCGGGCGGCGTCGGCGGCGCCCGGTTCCTTCGCGGCGTCGTCGGTGTCGTCGATCCAGGCAACGTTTCCATCGTAGGCAACATCGCGGACGACATCGAGGTGCTCGGGCTGCGCATCTCGCCCGACCTGGACAGCATCCTCTACACGCTGACGGGGCTCTCCGACGACGAGCGCGGCTGGGGCCGCGCCGACGAGACCTGGCAGGCGCTCGGATCGGTCGCGCAGCTCGGTGGCGAGTCCTGGTTCAAGCTCGGCGACCGGGACATCGGCCTTCACCTGGTGCGCACGGAGCTGCTGCGCAACGGGATCCCGCTGAGCGACGTGACCGACCGGATTGCGCGCGTGCTCGGGCTGGAGGCCCAGCTCCTGCCCGCGACCAACGATCCCGTGCGAACGTTCCTGGAGACGCCCGCCGGGACGTTCGGGTTCCAGACCTGGTTCGTGGCGCGTGGGCACCGCGACGAGGTCGACGCGGTGCACTACGCGGGCGCGCCGACGGCCGTGCCCGGCCCCGGGGTCGTCGAGGCGATCGAGGCGGCGGACGTGATCCTGATCGCACCGAGCAATCCGTACGTCTCGATCGGCCCGATCCTCTCGGTCGCCGCGATCCGCAGCGCGCTCGAACGCCGGCAGGCGCCGTGTGTCGCGATCAGCCCGCTGATCGACGGACGCGCGGTCAAAGGCCCCGCCGACCGCATGCTGGCGCGGCTCGCCGGCGGCACGACGCCGACCCACGTCGCGTCATGCTACGAGGGGCTGATCGACGTGCTCGTGATCGACGAGCTCGACGAGGCGCGCGGGCCTGTCCGCGGGGTGAAGCACACGCTCGTCACGAAGACGCTCATGTCGGACGAGAGCGCCGCCCGCAAGCTGGCCGCCGCGGCGCTCCACTCCGCCGGAGCGGTCGCGTGAAGATCGCGATTCTCGGCGGCACGGGCAGCTTCGGCCGGGCTCTGGCCGGCCGGCTGGTCGCGCTCGGCGAGGACGACATCATCATCGGTTCGCGCGACGGCCCGCGTGCGGAAGCGGCGGCGGCGGAGCTCGGCGGCGCGAGGATCACCGGTGCGACGAACGAGGAGGCTGTCGCGGGTGTCGACCTCGCCGTTCTCGCAGTGAAGGCGGATTCGGCCCTGGAGACCGCGGCGTCGGTCGGGCACGCGCTCGGGTCGACGCCTCTCCTGAGCGTGGCGAGCGCGATCGAGTTTCACAAAGGAGCCGGGATGGTCCCCGACCCCGACGCCCTGAGCCTGGCGGAGCGCGTCCAGGCCGTGGTCGCCGCGCCGGTGGTCGCCGGCCTGCACTCGATCGCCGCGGCGAACCTCGAGGCGCATCCCCCGGATGAGGATGCTCTGATCTGCGGCGACGACGACCAGGCGAAGGAGCTCGCGCTCCGGTTCGCGGGCCGGCTCGTCGGCGGTCGCGCGCTCGATGCCGGCCCGCTCGCGAGCGCCCGGGCCCTCGAGGGGATGACCGCGGTGATCGTGAACCTGAACCGGCGCTACAAGGCGCACGCCGGCCTGCGCATCATCGGCGTCGACGGCGCGGAGTGATCTCGCTCATCCCCGTACGCGGCCTGCCGGAGATCCGGCAGGGGGACGACCTGGCGGCGATGGTCGTGGAGCTGATCGAGCTCGCGGACGACGACGTGCTCGTCGTCGCCCAGAAGGCGGTCTCGAAGGCCGAGGGCCGCGTGATCAGGATCGACTCGCTCGAGGCGTCGCCTCACGCGATCGAGCTCGCGGGCGACGAGCGCGACCCACGTGAGGTCGAGGCGGTTCTGCGCGAGGCGAAGCGCATCGTGCGGGAGCGCGGTCCGCTCGTGATCGCGGAGACGGCTCACGGATTCATCTGTGCGTCCGCCGGCGTCGACCACTCGAACGCGCCGGAGCCGGGGACGCTGGTCCTGCTCCCGGTCGATCCCGATGCGTCGGCCCGGGGGATCCGCGAGCGTGTGCGCGAGCTGACCGGACGCACGGTCGGCGTGCTCGTGACCGACTCGTTCGGCCGGCCGTTCCGGCAGGGGACGACGGACGTTGCGATCGGCGTCGCGGGGCTGCCGCCGATCGTCGACCTGCGCGGGACGACCGACCGGATCGGCTACGAGCTGCGGGCGAGCCGGGTCGCGATCGCCGACGAGATCGCCTCGGCTGCCGACCTCGCCCGGGGGAAAGCCGAGGGCATTCCGGCCGTCGTGGTCCGGGGCCTGCGGCTCGAAGGTGACGGAACGGCGCAGGAGATCGTGATCGAGCACGAGCTCGATCTGTTCTCTTAGTGCCCCATATGCAGGGTTTTTTGATCTTAAAGAGACGCTTACAGAATCCTTAGCGGTTCTCCGTCCTGACAACCGGCCGAGCCGGTACCGTCCCGCGGTCGCTTGCGGCGGTGCTGCCCTACCGTCGCGAGGTACCCCCTTGATGCCATGCGGACCAGGGCCGAAGGAGGACAGCACTCTTGCGCTTCACCCTGCCGTTGAGCCTGCTCGGGCTCGCGTTGATCCTGACCTTCACGCTCGCCGGTGCGGCGCACGCCCGGCTGGGCCTGCGCCCGGATCAGTCAGGCCGGGTCAGCGCGATGAGAGTGCTGGTCGGGCATTACCGCGAGCTCACCTGGACGTATCAGCGAGCCGCGCATCAGAAACGCACTCCCAGCTCGCTGCTCGATCGCCGCACGAACGATGTGAGGTACCTCCAACGGTCGATCGACATGTGGACGCGCCGCGCGTATCTCGCGCAGCGGCGCGCCGTCGCCGTCATCCATCGGCGACTG
The DNA here is from genome assembly GCA_963828655.1 of uncultured Thermoleophilia bacterium. Classification (GTDB taxonomy): domain Bacteria; phylum Actinomycetota; class Thermoleophilia; order Gaiellales; family Gaiellaceae; genus PALSA-600. Next base: position 549,153 of record CAWHFK010000008.1, read on the forward strand.
CTCGTGCAGCTGCCGCAGGCGCCTGCCCTGCACGCCCGGCTCTACACGCGCGTGAGCTACAGCCGGCGGCTCGCTCTCAGCCTCCGCCGGATCTATCCAGGGCACGTGACCACGAGGTTCGCGCGCGCCGGGGCACCGACCGCGCGGGCGACCCTGAGGCTCTGGCAGCGCCGGAGCGCCGCTGCCGCGCTCGTCGTCTCCACGCACGAGCCGGCGATCCCGGCCTGGCTCCACGACTCGTTCCTCTGCATCCATCGCTTCGAGGGCTCGTGGACATCGAACACCGGCAACGGGTACTACGGCGGCCTGCAGTTCGACGTCGCCTTTCAGCGCCTCTACGGCCCCGAGTTCGTCGACCGCTTCGGCACCGCCGACAACTGGCCGGTCTGGGCCCAGCTCCAGGCCGCGGTGAGGGCCTATCAGTCCGGGCGGGGATTCACCCCGTGGCCGAACACGGCCCGCGTCTGCGGACTGCTCTGACCGCGACCTGACGCTCAAGGGGGGCGCTCCGGGCGCCGATGAAATCTCGGAATGATCCGTCAGACGACTGCGGCGCTCGGGCCGGATCTCGGTGCGGGCGAGGACGGGAGCGGCCGGCCGGAGAACCTGGTCGAGTCGTATCGGCGCCTGGCCGAGGTCTTCCACCTGGTCCTGTCCGAGCAGAGCCTCGACGCGCTCCTCGACCGCATCGCGGAGACCCTCGCCGACCTGATGCCGTACGAGGCTTTGCACATCTACGAGGTCGACGAGGACCGGCGCGAGCTGATCCCGGTGCTCGCCCGCTCGCAGGCCTACGAGGACGAGATCATGAAGAGCCGCCCGCGCTTCGGCGAGGGGATCACGGGCTGGGCCGTCGAGCACCGGCAGCCCGTGTGGACGAACCAGGCGCATCTCGATCCGCGGGTGATCACCGTCCCGGGAACGCCGGTCGAGCCGGAGGCGCTGATCAGCGTGCCGCTGATCGCGCGCGGGGCGCTCAAGGGCGCGTTGAACATCTATCGGATCGGCGAAGAAGCCGGCTTTGCCGAGCACGAGTTCGAGCTCGCGAAGTGGTTCGGTGACGCCGCCGCGCTCGCGGTGGACAACGCCCGGATCCGCGCTCGCCTGGAGCATCTGGCGCAGACCGATTCGCTCACCGGGCTCTACAACCATCGGTTCTTCCACGACCGGCTGCGCGCTGAGCTGACGCGTGCGTCGCGCACTCACGACTCGGTCGCCGTCCTGATGTTCGACCTCGACGACTTCAAGCGCGTCAACGACGTGTACGGCCACGGCGCCGGCGACCAGCTGCTGCAGCAGCTCGCCCGTCTGGCGCGCGAGACCGTGCGAGATTCCGACGTCGTCTGCCGCATCGGCGGAGAGGAGTTCGGTGTGATCATGCCCTCGTGCGATGCAGGTGACGCACTCGGGCTGGCTGCGCGCGTCACCGAGCGCCTGAGAGAGGTCGAGTTCGAGCCCGCGGGACGCATGACCGTCTCGATCGGGATCTCACAGGGACCGCAGCACGCGATGAATCCGCGCGAGCTCGTGGCGTGCGCCGAGTCGGCGATGATGGCCGCGAAGGCGCGCGGCAAGAACCAGACCGTTCTCTACGACGACGGTGCGACGGAGCGTCCGGCTGCGGGAGCGACCGCCGTCGCGCGCGACGTTCGCTCGATCGCGCATCTCAAGATGCTCCAGTCTCTCGCCGGGAAGCTGAACCGGCTGAACGACGTCCAGCAGATCGGACAGACGATCGCGACCGAGCTCCGGCTCTTGATCGACTACCACAACTGCCGTGTCGTCATGCGGGACGGCGACCAGCTGCGGCCGATCACGTTCGTCGGCGAATACGACTCGAGCGTGCACTCCGCGGCCGACGCCTACACATCGCGAGTCGGGGTGGGCATCACGGGGCGCGTCGCCGAGACGGGCGAATCGCTGCTCGTGCCGAACGCCCTCGAGTGCGAGTTCGGGTTCAAGATCCCGGGCACACAGGAGATCGAGGAGTCCCTCGCACTCGTGCCCCTGCGCTACGGGTCGCGCGTGACCGGCGTGATCGTGATCTCGAAGCTCGGCCTGAACCAGTTCGACGACGACGACGTCCGTCTGCTCGAGGTGCTCGCCGGCCAGGCCTCGGTCGCGCTCGAGAATGCACGTCTCTACGAGCAGCAGCGGCGGGAGGCAGAGGGCGCCAAGGCACTGCTCGCATTCGCCGACGTGGTCTCGCGGGCGCACACCGTCGAGGAGATCTGCGAGCAGATGGTCCAGACGGCGGTGTCGCTGTTCGAGACCGAGGCCGCCTCCCTGTGGCTCGGCGACACGTGTGCCGCGAGCGTCGGGCCGCCGCTCACCGAGGGCACCTGCGTCTCGCTCGCCGAGGGCGACGGGATCGAGGGCCGGCTGGTGCTGGCCTCGGCTGCGCTCGACGAGCACCGCGAGCGGCTGCTGGCATCGTTTTCCTACCAGGCCTCCGTCGCCCTGCAGAAGGCGTACCTGTACGGCCGGCAGCTCGAGTCGGCCGAGATCGCGAACTCGCTGCTCGAGGCGAGCCGCGAGCTCGCCACCGCGGAGACGCCGGATGACGTCCTGGCGCGGAGCGTCGAGGTGACGGCCCGCGTGCTCGGCACCGAGCGCGCCGCACTCTGGATCGAGGAGGACGTGGCGCCCGGCGACCTCGTCGCCCGTGCCTCGAAGGGGTACGAGGCGGAGGTCGATCCGGCGGGCGGCCGGCGCTTCCCGGGCAAACTCGCGCACGAGTGGCTCGAAGGCCGCAGTGCGCCCTTCGTGCTCGAGCCCGACGTGGTCGCCCACATCGACGGGGTCGAGGACAGCCGGGTCGCCCGCTTCGTCGTCGCTCCGCTGCGTCTCGAAGGGAATCGCGTCGGTGCGCTCACCGTCACGACAGGAGACCGCGACCTCGACGACCGCCAGCTCCGGCTGCTCGAGGGCCTCGCTCACCAGGCGAAGCTCGCGATCGAGAGCGCGGAGAACGTCGAGAGCCTCGAGCACACCTTCGTGTCGACGGTCGCGTCGCTCGCGAACGCACTCGAGGCGAACGACGCGTATGCGTCGTCTCACGCCCGTTGGATCAGCGACATGTCGCTGCTCGTCGGCCGGAGGCTGCACCTCGACCGGGACACGCTGAAGCGGCTCGAGCTCGCAGCGCTGTTCCACGACATCGGCAAGATCGGGATCCCGTCGGAGATCCTCCAGAAGCCCGGGCCGCTCACCGAAGAGGAGTTCGAGATCGTCAAGCAGCACCCCGAGCTCGGGGAGAAGATCCTGGCGCCGATCGACCGCCTGGCCGACGTCCGCCCGATCGTGCGCGCCTGCCACGAGCGCTGGGACGGGCTCGGGTACCCGGACGGCAGGAAGGGCACCGAGATCCCGCTCGAGGCGCGCATCGTGCTCGTCTGCGACGCGTTCCACGCGATGGTCACCGACCGCCCGTACCGGCAGCACCTGCCCGACGACGAGGCGGTCCGGCGCCTGCGCGAGGCGGCGGGCACGCAGTTCGACCCCGCGGTCGTCGAGGCGTTCTGGCGCCTCTTCGAGGCCGGCGACGTGCTGCCGCTGTAGTTGTTCCTGATAGGATGCAACCGGTTGCAATGGCTGGAGGCAAAGCTCAGACGATCGCCGACATCGCCCGGATCGCGGGGGTCGACAAGTCGACGGTCTCACGCGCGTTGAACGACAGCCCGCTGATCGCCGTTGGGACGAAGGAGCGCATCAGGTCGATCGCCGAGCAGCACGACTTCGAGCTGAACGTGCCGGCGCAGCGGCTCAGCCGGCGCCAGGGCAACGTCGCCGGCCTCGTCCGCTTCGACTGGGGGAAGGGCGTCAAGACGCTGGACATGTTCATGCTCGAGATCATGGGCGGGATCTCGACGGAGCTGAGCCGGCACGGCTACGAGCTCCTCGTCCTGCAAGCACAGGTCGACGACCCGAGCTGGGCGCATCGCTACCTCGAGAGCGGCCGAGCCGACGGGTTCATCCTGCTGTCGGCGTCGTGCACCCCCGAGCTTCTCGAGAGCCTCGGTGGCGAGCGTCTGCCGATCGTCGTCTGGGGCGCACCTGCAGAGAACAACGACTACTCCTCGGTGTGTGGCGAGAGCTTCGACGGTGGGCGGATCGCGACCGAGCATCTCCTTTCCACCGGACGCCGGCGGATCGCCTTCCTGGGAGGCCCGGCGTGGGCGCCCGAGGTCGAGGAACGACGGTGCGGCTACGAGGCGGCACACGTGGCCGCAGGCGTAGTCGTCGACCCTGGGCGCACCGTCCACGCAGACTGGGAGCAGCCCGAGGCATCAGCTGCGGCTGCGATCGAGACGCTGCTCGAGCACGACCCCGAGCTCGATGCGGTCTTCGCGAACAGCGACCTGTTCGCGCTCGGCGCGATCGACGCGCTCCGGGCACACGGCCGCCGTGTGCCGGACGACGTGGGCGTGATGGGGTACGACGACATCGCCCTCGCCGCCTACGCCAATCCGCCCTTGACCACGATCCGCCAGGACGGCCCGCTCGTCGGGACGCTGCTCGCCCGCACGCTCGTGCAACGGCTCGAGACGGGCGCGATCACGAACGTGACGATCCCGGCGGAGCTCGTCGTGCGGGGGTCGGCATGAGCTTTTCTGTGAACACGATTGCAACCGGTTGCACGAGCCGCAGCCAGGAGGTGAGCTGACATGTTCCATCCACCGACGTCGCTCGGTCTGAGCCAGGACCAGCCGAGGCCTCGGCCCGTCTACGACAACCCGCCGGTGATCGTGCGCCACCGGCCGGTCCGCGCCTTCGTCCTGCGGCTGGCCGCCGGCCGGCTGTTCAGCCGGCGTTGGCCGGGTCGTCGGCCGACAGCACGTCTCTCGCCCACTCGCGGCGCTTCCAGTCCGGCACCGGAGTGTCGCAGTTCGCCTTCGGCACGAAGCGCGAGTGCTCGACCAGCGTGTAGTGGTGGATGTAGCGCGGACAGTTCGGGAACACCTCGGTCGCGCGCACGCGCCAGAGGAACTGTGCCTCCGGGTAGGCGCCGAGCAGCGGGTCGTCGTCAACGTGCTCGGCGACCCCGTTCAGCCGGAGGCGCTTGCGCTCCTCGAAGTTGATGAAGAGCAGCCCGACATGCGGGTTGACGAGTGCGTTCCCCGCCGTGAGGAACATGCCGTTCCCGTCGTAGTTCGGAAACGCGATCGTGTGCTCGTCCACGACGCGCACGAAGCCGGTGTCGCCTCCCTTGTACGAGCACTGCGGCCGGCCGTCGGTGTCGGCAGTCGCGACGAAGACCATGTCGCAGCGTTCGATGAAGGCGCGGTCGCCGTCGTCGATCCAGTCGCGCACGAGCCGTTCGTCGATCCGGTCGGCGAGCCGCCGGGTGTCGAAGCGGTCCTGGTAGCTGCGGCTGCCGTCGTTGAACAGCGTCATCGCGGGTCCTTGAGTCGCATGATCGTGCAGACGTCCTCGAACCCGCATCGTTTCAGAATCGGATAGGACGTATCCGGGAGCGCCTCGGTGACGAGCGCCGGCGTGCCCCGCCCCACGGCGTCGTCCCAGCGGGCGCGCACGAGCGCGCGGTAGACGCCACGGCCCCGCGCCCACTCGGCGACCGAGCCGGCGATGAGGAAGACACCGCGGTCCGAGTAGATCGAGCGCCCGACGCCCGCCGGGCGGCCGTTGACCGACGCGAGGAAGGTGACGGGCACACCCGCCGCCAGCGACGCCTCGAGCTCGCCGCGCAGGTGCGGCCGCTGCGCCTCCCGCTCCTGCTGCGGCGTCTCGAACGCGTCCCACATCACCTGCGTCGCCGCCAGCCAGTCGTCGAGGACCTCGACACGACGCACCTCGACGTCCGCCGGCCCCGGCGGCGGCGGCTCCACGCAGGCGAGGGCATGCATCAGGTCGCCGCGCTCCGGAACCTCCAGGCCGGCCGCGAGCAGCCGCTCGCGCAGGTCCTGCGGCTGCGTGCCGGGATCGAGCCACCACGCGATCGCCTTGCGGGGACGGATCCACGCCCGCGCCTCCGCCACGAGAGCTTCGACCTCGTCCTCGTGGACGCGAACGCCGCAGACGCCGGCCCAGACGCTGCCCTGGATCATGCAGACCCGCTCGTCGACGAAACGCTCGACGTCGCCCGGGATCAGCGTGTAGCGATCCGGCGTCTGCGCGAACTCGCGCAGCTCGCGGCTGAGCGGCCTAGGAGACGAACTCGTCGGCAACCGTGAGGGCGTCGTCGAGGATCTCGAGCGCCTCGTCGAGCTCCTCGCGCGTGATCGTCAGCGGCGGGCAGCACATGACGACGTTCCAGTGGGTCATCAGGTACAGGCCGCGGTCGAGGGCGCGTTTCATCAGCGCGGCCATCGGCTTCGCTGCATCGCCGGAGCCGTTGAACGGCACGAGCGGCTCGCGCGTGCCGCGGTTCTTGACGAGCTCGAGGCCCCAGAAGCAGCCCAGGCCGCGGACCTCGCCGATCGACGGATGTCTCTCCGCGAGCTTCGCGAGCTCGACGCCGAACACATCGCCCATCGCGGCGGCGTGCTCGACGATGCCCTCGTCCTGGAAGGCCTCGATCGATGCGACGCCGGACGCGCACGCGAGTGGATGGCCGCTGTAGGTCAGGCCGCCGGCGAACAGCTTGTCGCGCGTCCAGTCGGCGATAGGCTCGCGCACGACCATCGCTCCGAGCGGCACGTAGCCCGAGTTGATCCCCTTCGCCACGGTCAGGATGTCGGGCACGACGTTCCAGTTGTCGACGGCGAACCACTTGCCGGTGCGTCCGAAGCCCGCCATCACCTCGTCGGCGATCAGCAGGATCCCGTGCCGGTCGCAGACCTCGCGGATCGACTGCAGGTAGCCGTCGGGCGGAACGATCACCCCGTTCGTGCCCGTGACCGTCTCGAGGATGACAGCCGCGACGGTGTGTGCGCCCTCGTACTGGAGGATCTCCTCGAGGTGCGGGCCGCCGGTACAGACCGGGCACGGATCCGGATGGCCGGCGGGGCAGCGGTAGGTGTACGGGTCGAACATCCGCACGATGCCGGGGATCCCCGGCTCGGCGGGCCAGCGGCGCGGGTCGCCGGTCAGCGAGATCGACCCGGCGGTCGCGCCGTGATAGCTGCGATAGCGGGCGATGATCTTGTGGCGGCCCGTGTACCAGCGGGCGAGCTTGATCGCGTTCTCGTTCGCCTCGGCGCCGCCGTTCGTGAAGAACGACATCGTCAGGTCGCCCGGCGTCACCTCCGCGAGCAGCTTGCCGAGCCGCGAGCGGGACTCGGTCGCCATCGGCGGCCCGATCGTCGCCAGCGTCTCCGCCTGATCCTTGATCGCCTGCACGATCTTCGGGTGCGAGTGACCGATCGAGACGTTGACGAGCTGCGAGGCGAAGTCGAGGTAGCGGTTCCCGTCGTAGTCCCAGAAGTAGCGCCCCTCGGCGCGCTCGACCGCGATCGGGTTGATCGCGTTCTGGACGCTCCACGAATAGAGGACGTAGCGCTTCGCGTCCTCGACGATCTGCCGGCCGAGCTCCGCGTTCGTCTCCGTCGTCGTCACGGGTCGATCCTACAACCGGTCGACGTAGAGCCGGAGGTCGCCGTGGCTCTCGAAGCCGAGCCCGGTCAGGATCGGCCCCGACATCGGCCCGGCCTGGACGACGAGGAGCGGGGTTCCGCGCCTCACGGCGTGCTCCCAGCGCGCATGGACGAGCGCCCGATAGACGCCCCGCCCCCGCGCCTCGGGCAGCACGGCGCCGCCCATCAGCGCGATGCCGGTGGGCAAGAGCTCGCCGCGGCCGAAGCCGACGACCTGCCCGTCGAGGTAGGCGGCGTAATGCTGCGAAACGGCACGAAGCGCCTCGAACCGCCCTCGCTCCACCTGGCGGCGCTTCACCCGCTCGTCCTCCGGCGTCCCCCAGACGTCCCAGTCGACCTCCAGCGCCGCGAGCTGCTCGTCGATCGTCTCGATCAGTCGGATCTCGACCTCGGCCGGCCCGGGCGGCGGCGCGGTCGTCGAGGTCATGCCGCTCAGGACGGGCGGGTCATCGGGCTCGAGCCCGAGCGTGAGCAGCCGTTCGCCCAGATCGGCCGGCTCGGCGTGCCAGCCCGCCCACCACTCGACCGTCTTGACGCCCCGCCGGCGGCCTTCGGCCCGCGTCCGGCCGACCGCTGCTTCCACGTCGCCGAGCCGGATCCGGTGCACGGCTGCGCGCATCGGGCCGGCCTCGAAGAAGTACTCGCCGCGGTCGGTCTGGTCGAAGCCCGCGCGTGGCAGCAGGTAGGTGGCGGTGTCCTCGGCGAGCTCCTCGAGCGTCGGCGTCACGGTACGCTCCTCTCTATCACGCGAGGAGGGAACCGCCATGACCGACGTCGTCGACGCACCCGCCACCGTCAAGCCGATCAACCACTGGATCTCGGGAGCCCGGTATCCGGGGCAATCGGGCCGCACCGGCTCTGTCTTCAACCCCGCCACGGGCGAGCAGTCGGGGGCGGTCGATTTCGCGACCGTCGACGAGGTCGACCGGGCGGTCCAGTCCGCGCGAGCCGCGCTGCCCGCATGGCGCGCGCTGTCGCTCGCGAAGCGCGCCGAGCTCTTCTTCTCGATCCGCGAGCTCTTCCACGCGAGGCGTGAGGAGATCGCGAAGCACCTGACGCGCGAGCACGGCAAGGTCCTCTCGGACGCGCTCGGGGAGGTGACGCGCGGGCTCGAGGTGATCGAGTTCTGCTGCGGGATCCCGCATCTCCTGAAGGGCGGGATGAGCGAGCAGGCTTCGAGCGGCGTCGACGTGTACTCGATCCGCCAGCCGCTCGGCGTCGTCGCGGGGATCACGCCGTTCAACTTCCCGGCGATGGTCCCGATGTGGATGTGGGCGCCTGCGCTCGCCTGCGGAAACACCTTCGTGCTCAAGCCGTCGGAGAAGGATCCCTCCGCGTCGTTCTACACGGCCGAGCTCCTGAAGGAGGCCGGTCTCCCCGACGGCGTCTTCAACGTGATCAACGGCGACAAGGTCGCGGTCGATGCGCTGCTCGGGCATCCCGACATCGCCGCGGTCTCGTTCGTCGGCTCGACGCCGATCGCCAAGTACGTCTACGAGACTGCGACGGCGAACGGGAAACGCTGCCAGGCGCTCGGCGGGGCCAAGAACCACATGATCGTTCTGCCGGACGCCGACATCGACATGGCAGCCGACGCTGCGGTCTCGGCTGCCTACGGCTCGGCCGGCGAGCGCTGCATGGCGGTCTCGCTGCTCGTCGCCGTCGGGGATGCCGCCGACCCGCTCGTCGAGGCGATCAAGCAGCGGATCCCGAACGTGAAGGTCGGAGACGGCATGGACGCCGCGTCCGAGATGGGCCCGCTCATCACCCGCGAGCATCGCGACAAGGTCGCCTCGTACATCGGCGCCGACGAAGGCGCGACCGTGGTTGTCGACGGCCGCGACGGCTGCCCCGACGACGGCTTCTTCCTCGCGCCGACGCTGATCGACGGCGTCATGCCCGGTATGAAAGCCTACGACGACGAGATCTTCGGGCCGGTGCTCAGCGTCACCCGCGTCTCGACCTACGACGAGGCCGTGCGGCTCGTGAACGAGAATCCCTACGGCAACGGGACAGCGATCTTCACCCGCGACGGCGGAGCGGCCCGGCAGTTCCAGTTCGAGGTGCAGGCGGGGATGGTGGGGATCAACGTGCCGATCCCGGTCCCAGTCGCCTACTACTCGTTCGGTGGCTGGAAGGCGTCGCTGTTCGGCGACCGGCACATCTACGGGCCGGAGGGCATCGACTTCTACACTCGCTCGAAGGTCGTCACCTCGCGCTGGCCGGACCCGGCCACGTCGAAGGTCGATCTCGGTTTCCCGCAGACGCGCTAGCGAGCCAGCGCGTCTGCGGACTTCAGTTCCTCGCGGAACTTCGCGCGTTTGACGAACTGGCCGCTGCCCGGCTCGGCGAGCAGCTCGTCTCCCTCGACGATCACGTTGCCGCGCAGGAGGACGATCTCCGGCGAGCCCTGCACCTCGGTGCCCTCGAAGATGTTGATGTCCGAGGCGGAGTGGTGCGTCTTGGCCGAGATGGTGGCCCGGCGGTCGGGGTCGAAGACGACGACGTCGGCGTCCCCGCCGACCGCGATCGTCCCCTTCTTCGGATACATCCCGAACAGCTTCGCCGGGTTGGTCGCGAGCAGCTCGACCATGCGGTTCAGCGTGATCCGCCCTTCGCCCACGCCGAAGTGGTGGATCATCTGCAGCCGGTTCTCCATTCCGACCGCGCCGTTCGGGATCTGGCGGAAGTCGTCCTTCCCGAGCGCCTTCTGCTCGAGCGTGTAGGCGCAGTGATCGGTTGAGATCGCCTGGAGCGCGTTCGTGCGGACGGCGTTCCAGAGGATCTCCTGGTTGTGCTTGGGCCGCGGAGGAGGGGTGTACACGTAGTTCGCGGCCTCGAAGTTCTCCATCCGCTCCAGGAACGACGTGTCGACGAAGAAGTACTGCGTGCAGGTCTCGCCCCACACGTCCCAGCCCTTCTCGCGCGCGGTCACGATCGGCTCCAGCGACTCGGCGCACGAGACGTGCACCACGTAGAGCGGCGAGCCTGCGACATGTGCGAGCTGGATCGCACGGTTCGTCGCCTCACCTTCGGTCTCCGGCGGGCGCGTCAGCGCGTGGTAGATCGGGTCGGTGTTGCCGGCGGCGATCGCGTCGGCCATCAACACCTCGATCGCGTCGCCGTTCTCGGCGTGCACCATCACGCACGCTCCGGTCTTCGCCGCGACCTGCATCACGCGGAACAGGTCCTCGTCGCTGACGCGCAGCGAGTCGTTGTACGACATGAACAGCTTGTAGGAGGAGACGCCGTGCTCCTCGGGCAGCGTGCCGAGCTCCTCGAGCGTGCCGCCGTTCTCGCTGAGGTCGGTGACGATGATGTGGAAGCCGTTGTCGATCAGCGCCTTGCCTTCGCGCTTGGCGTGCCAGACCTCGAGCGCCTCGCCGAACGTCTGGCCCTTCGCCTGGATGCAGAAGTCGACGTGCGTCGTCGTGCCGCCGAAAGCTGCGGCGACGTGCCCGTGGTAGAAGTCGTCCACGGTCGTCTTGCCCCGCCAGGGCATCTCGAGATGCGTGTGCGGATCGACGACGCCCGGCAGCACGTACTTGCCCGAGGCGTCGATCACCTTGTCGGCGGCCAGGTCGAGCGACTCGCCGATCAAGGAGATCCGCTCGCCTTCGATGTAGATGTCGGCGACATAGTCGTCCGCCGCGGTGATGACGCGGCCACCCTTGATCAGCACTGACATCGCTTTCGCTCCTTTCACTCGTTCAGCTGCTCCGAACCTGGTTCGCCCGCAGGCGAACCAGGTTCGAGAGCCTCACGCTACTTACTTGCCGCCGGCCGTGAGCTTCACGACGGCGGGCTTCCAGTTCTTGCCGTTCACGTCTGCGCCGCTCGCCTTGAGGCTCGCGACGGCCTTGGTCGCCAGGTCGGTGCGGTACGCGCCGACCGGCGCCTTCTTGATCACGCCGAACTGCTTCGAGATCGCGGCCGTCTGATTGAACGCGGCCGTGTTCATCACACCGATCCCGCTCGCGGCCGACGGCCAGACGAGCTTGTTGATCTCGTTCATCATCCAGGTCTGATGGCCCTTCGGCAGGGTCGGGCCTTCCTTCAGGGTCAAGGAGACGCACTCGGCCTGGTGGTCGCGGCAGTAGATCCAGCCCTTGAGCGACGCGGCGATGAACTTGACCGCGATCGCCTGGTTGGCGGGGCTCTTGAGCCATTTGCCCGTCGAGAAGAGCCCGTCTTCCAGCATGCCCGTGCCGACGTTCTGCATCTTGATCACGTTCAGGTCGGACAGCTGGTAGAGCTTGCCGGTCTTCGGGTTCTTCGACTCGAGCACCTGCGCGAGCTCGTTGTACGTCATCGCCGATGCCGAATCGACCTGATGGTTCAGGAAGAGGCCCATGTCGAACGGCTGCTGGACGATCGTCACGCCCTTGTTGTGCGACGGGTCCATGCCGTTCTTCGTCAGTGCGGCGAACAGCTCGTACTGGTTCCCGCCGAGCCAGTTGCCGACCTTCTTGCCCTTCATCTTCGCGATCGTGTTGATCCCGCTCGACTTCCAGGTCAGCTGCGTCATTCCCGACCGTGCGAAGACCTGCGCGACGTTCACGAGATCGGTGCCCTTGTCGCGGGCCGAGAGGAGGCTCGGCAGCCAGTCGACGCCGAACTGCGCCTGACCGGAGGCGACGACCTGTTCCGGGATGATGTTCGGACCGCCGTTCTTCAGCGTCACGTTCAGCCCGGCGTCCTTGTAGAAGCCTTTCAGGCTCGCCGCGTAGTACCCCGCGAACTGGGCCTGCGGCACCCACTTGAGCTGCAACGTGATGTTCGTCAGCTTCGGCGCGGCCGACGCGCGCGTCGTGGCGCCGACGATCGCTGCGATCGACAGCGCCGCCACGAGCAGCAGGCTCGTGAGCCAGCGTTTCTTCATTCGTGTCCCTCCTCGGGTTGCCGTGATTGCCTGGGGGATTGCTCTGGCCGATTCTGCACGGATCCAGGGTCCTTTACGAGTTGCGGTTCTCGGGGGCCCAGCTGACGACGGCCCGCTCGGTGACGACGACGGCGCCGTAGAGCGCCAGGCCCAGCAGGGACGCAACGAGGATCCCGGCCCACGCCCGCTCGAAGTTGAAGGTGTTGGCGTCTGAGTTGATCAGGACGCCGAGGGCGCTGAACGAGCCGCCGAAGTACTCCCCGACGATCGCTCCGATCATCGCCAGCACGCTCGCCACCTTGAGCGCCGTGAAGACGAACGGGAGCGCTGTGGGCACGCGCACGTGCCGCCAGATCTCGAGGTCGCTGCTGGCATACGAGCGCATCAGCTCGATCTGGCGAGGGCTCGCGCTCTGCAGCCCACGGAGCGTGTTCACGAGCACGGGCACGAAGCACAGAACGCCCGCGATGGCCATCTTCGAGTGCGGCGACAGCGGGTTGAACCAGACGTTGAAGATCGGGGCGAATGCGATGATCGGCACGGCATTCGCGGCGATCGCGAGCGGCAGGATCGCCGCGCCGATCAGCTTGAACCGTCCGATGAATGTCGCGGTGACCAGCCCGAGCAGCGACCCGACGAAGAAGCCGCCGAGCGCCTCCTTGAACGTGTACCAGCCCGCCGGCCAGAGCGTGTGGCGCTCGTTCCAGAACGTGGAGATGATCGCTCCCGGCCGCGGGAGCAGGAACTGCTGGATGTCGAACACGCGGATCACGAGATCCCAGATCGCGATCGCGCCGACGAACACGAGGATCGCCGGGAGCCACTCGACCGACCGGCGGACGTTCACTCGGATGCCTCCCGCAGCAGCTCCGCCTCCTCGGGCAGCAGATGCTCGCCGCGCAGGCGCAGCAGCTCGCGCACCTGGGTGACGAGCTCGAAGAAGCGCGGGTCCTCGCGTGTCTCCACCGTGCGCTGCATCGGCAGGTCGATCTCGACGACTCCGGCGATCCGCCCCGGGCGCGGGCTCATCACGACGACCCGCGTCGAGAGGAAGACCGCTTCGGAGATCGAGTGCGTCACGAAGACCACCGTCGAGGCGAGCTGCTGCCAGATGGCGAGCAGCTCGAGGTTCAGGCGCTCACGCGTCATCTCGTCGAGGGCGCCGAACGGCTCGTCCATCAGGAGCAAGGCCGGCTCGAAGGCGAGCGCGCGTGCGATCGAGACGCGCTGCTGCATGCCGCCCGAGAGCTGCCACGGGTGGTGGTCGCCGAACTGCTGCAGCTCGACGAGCTCGAGCATCTCCTCGACTCGCGCCTTGCGGCGCGCGCGATCCCAGCCGAGCAGCTCGAGCGGCAGAGCGATGTTCTTGCTCACCGTGCGCCATTCGAAGAGGACGGCGTCCTGGAAGACGATGCCGTAGTCGTGGTCGGCGCGCGCCTGCCGCGCAGGCTTGCCGTTGATCGTGACGGTGCCCTGGGTCGGGTCGATCAGGTCGCCGATCACGCGCAGGAGCGTCGACTTGCCGCAGCCCGACGGCCCGATCAGCGAGACGAACTCCTTCGGCGCTAGCGTCAGGTCGATGTCCTGCAGCGCCGTGACGTCGCCGCGCGGAAAGGTCTTCGTGACGCCTTCGACCCGGACGACCGGCTCGACCGCGCTCACGCCGGCGCCTCGGGCGCGCGATGCACCACGACCTTCTCGGCCAGGACGACCGTGAGGAAGAAGAGGATCCCCAACGCTGCGGCGATGATGTTCGTCGCCCACAGTTCCTGCGGCTCGATCGAGTAGTACTGGTTGAAGTTGATGATCGCGCCGCCGAGGCCCGACTGCAGGCCGGATGGGAGCTCGCCGATGATCGCGCCGACCACACAGGCGGTCGCCGCGATCCGCAGGGCCGAGAAGACGTAGGGAAGCGATGCCGGCACCCGGAGCTTCCAGAGCACGGTCCAGCGGCTCGCCGCATACGTGCGCATCAGGTCGAGCGCGCGCGCGTCCGCGGACTGCAGGCCGCGCAGCGTGTTGATCACGACCGGGAAGAACGTCAGGTAGGCCGCGATCACCGCCACCGCGCCCCATCCCTGCAGGTTGTGCGGCAGCTTCGGGTTGACCCAGACGACGACCATCGGGGCGATTGCGAGGATCGGGATCGTCTGGCTCGCGACGATGTAGGGCAGGAAGCCGCGCTGCAGGGTGCGCGAGTGGACGAGCGCGACACCGAGCGTGAAGCCGATCACGGCGCCGAGCGCGAAGCCGGCGGCCGCCTCCTTCGCGGTGAAGAGCGCCTTGTGCAGGAGCACCGTGATCAGCGGCGGTTGGTTGACCTGCGCGGGCTGCCCGAACGCCTTCGCGATCGTCCAGACGTGCGGCATCGAGGTGTCGTTGACGGGGAACGGCCACGTCCAGCCCGCCGAGGTCCAGAGCCAGCGGTAGAGCTCCCAGAAGACGATCAGCGCCGCGAGGAGCGCGAGCACCGCGAGCGAGCGGCCGGCGGCGCGCCTGACGGTCCCGTTCGACACAGTCGGGGTCTTATCACGGTTTAGGATCGCTGTCGTGGCACTGGAAACCTCGCGCACGGTCGCCGAGCTCGACGAGCTGCGTTCGCTGACAGGCGACGAAAACGGCGCTCAGCGGGTCGCCTGGACGGACACCTGGGAGCAGGCGCGGGCGTTCCTCCGCGCGAAGCTCGAGGGCACCGGCGCGGTCGAGGAGATCGACGAGGCCGGGAACCAGTGGTTCACGCTCCGCGGCGCGTCGGAGCGGGCGCTGCTGCTCGGTGGGCACCTGGACTCGGTGCCGAACGGCGGCTGGCTCGACGGCTGCCTGAACGTCCTCGCCGGCGCCGAGGTGCTGCGGCGAATCGCCTCGGAGGGCGAGCCGCCCGTCACCGTGCGCCTCGTGTCCTGGGCCGACGAGGAGGGCGCGCGCTTCGGGCGTTCGCTCTTCGGCTCGTCGGCTGCGGCCGGCTCGATGCGTGACCAGAACGAGCTGCGCGCTCTGGTCGACCGGGACGGCGTTGCGCTGCCGGACGCGTTGCGCGAGCACGGTGTCGAGCTCGATCATGCGCTCGCGGCGAGCTCACAGCTGGCCGACGCCGCGGCGTATCTCGAGCTCCACATCGAGCAAGGCCCGGTGCTCGAGGCGAGGGACCTCCCGCTCGGCGTCGTCCTCGGGACGTTCGGGGTCGAGCGCTCGCGCTTCACCTGGCGCGGCCAGGCGGCGCACGCCGGCTCGACTCCGATGGACAAGCGACGCGATGCGCTCGCGGGGGCCGCGAAGCTCGCGCTCTACATCCGGGAGATCGCGGCCGAGGTCGGGAACGGCGCTGTCTGCACGTCGGGCGGTGTCGTCACGAAGCCGGGGATCGTCACGTCGGTCGTCGAGACCGCCGAGCAACTGCTCGACCAGCGGCATCTCGATGCCGGCTCGCTCGCGCGCATGTTGCAGATGGCGAGGGATGCAGCCGATCGGTTCGCAGCGGAGGAGAACATCGAGGTGGAGTGGGAGCGCATCTGGAGCATCGAGCCGATCCTCTTCGACGAGACGCTGATCGGCTTCGCGGACGAGGCGATCCACGAGGTCGCAGGCACGTCGCACCGGCTCCCATCGGGGCCTCTGCACGATGCCGCGGAGGTCTCGCGCGCGGGGATCCCGACGGTGATGGTGTTCGTCCAGAGCCTGCGCGGGCTGTCGCACACGAAGCTCGAGGACACGAAGCGCGAGCACCTCGAGCTGAGCGTCGAGGCACTGGACCGGCTCGCGTCGAAGACGCTCGCCTGGCTCGCCTGACCGGCGCACGGGGTCAGACCCCAGCCGTGTCCAGCGGAGACGGTCGAGTCGCACGGTCGAGCGGCTGCAGGGTGCGGCCGCCTGTTCGGACGCGTCCCAAAGGGCGTACGGCGGGGTCAGACCCCAGACATGTCTCGGGAGGACAGCGCCGTGGTTGCCGCCGGGCGCGGGCGCTTCACTCGGCGATCCCGACGGAGTAGGCTCACCGGCGTGGCCTTGAGCTTCGGCGTTACCGTCCTGCCCGACCCGCCCTACAGCCGGATGATCGAGCTGATCCAGTTCGCCGAGCAGCGTGGTTTCGAGTACGCCTGGACGTACGACTCGCACGTGCTCTGGCAGGAGTCGATCCCGGTGCTCGCGCTCGTCGCCGACCGCACGTCGACGATCAAGCTCGGCCACATGGTGACGAACCCCGGGACGCGCGAGCCGACCGTGCTTGCGAGTGCCTACGCGACGCTGCACGACATCTCGGACGGTCGGATGATCATGGGCATCGGGCGCGGAGATTCGGCAGTCCGGTACATCGGCCGGCAGCCCGTCAAGATCGCCGAGTTCGAGCAGGCGCTGAAGATGATCAAGCCGTTCATGAACGGCGAGCCCGTCGACTGGAACGACAAGGACCTCCAGCTGAAGTGGGTCCGCCCGGAGCTCCCCGAGCTCGAGATGCACGTCGCCGGCTATGGCCCGAAGGCGCTTGCCGTCGCCGGCCGGCAGGGAGACGGCGTGATCATCCAGCTCGCCGACCCCGACATCATCCAGTGGATCATGGCCACGGCCCGCCGCGCCGCGGAGGAGGCCGGGCGCGACCCGGCCGCGCTCAAGTGCATCGTCAGCGCGCCGAGCCACGTCACCGACGACCTCCAGGACGCGCGCGACCAGGTGCGGTGGTTCCCGGCCATGGTCTCGAACCACGTCCAGGATCTGATCGACCGCTACGGCACCGACGGCAGCTCCGTCCCGAAGGCGCTCACCGACTACGTGCAGGCGCGCAAGTTCTACGATTACAACGAGCACTCGCGCGTCGGCGCCAAGCACGGCGAGTTCGTGACGGACGAGATCTGCGACCGCTTCTGCGTGATCGGAAACGTCGAACAATGCACGGCGAAACTGCGTGAGCTTGCCGAAATCGGTGTCGACCAGTTCAACATCTATCTGATGACGCACAGCCAGGAAGAGACGCTGCAGGCCTACGGTGATCACATCATTCCCGGCTTCCGCGGCGCCTGAACGCGGGACCAGGGTCGATTCAGGGTCGTACCCTATGGCGCAGCGTGCGCATCGGTCGGTAGCCTCGGGCACATGACCTCAAACGGCGCACAGATGACCACGAACGGCGCAGTCGTGAGCGCAACCGACGTCTCTCGCCGGTACGGCGAAGGCGAAGCTGCGGTGGACGCCCTGCAGGGCGTGTCTCTCGACGTGCAGCCGGGCGAGCTCGTCGCGGTCATGGGCGCATCGGGCTCAGGCAAGTCCACTCTCATGCACCTGCTCGCGGCGCTCGACAAGCCGACCGGCGGGACGATCAAGATCGCCGGCCAGGACGTGGGCTCGCTGTCGGATCGAGACGTGACTATGTTGCGCCGCAAGCACATCGGATTCGTCTTCCAGTTCTTCAACCTCCTCCCGATGCTGAACGCAGAGGAGAACGTGGCGCTGCCTCTGTCGATTGCCGGCGAGAGGCCCGACCCTGTCTTCTTCGAGAACCTCCTCGAGCGCGTCGGGCTCACGAACCGGCGCGGACACCGCCCGTCGGAGCTCTCCGGCGGCCAGCAGCAGCGGGTGGCGATCGCACGCGCGCTCGTCTCCCGGCCGACAGTCGTGTTCGCAGACGAGCCGACCGGCAACCTCGATTCGAAGACCGGCGCCGGCATCCTCGAGCTCCTGCGCGCATCGGCCGAGGAGCTCGGCCAGACGATGGTGATGGTCACCCATGACGCACATGCGGCGGAGATCGCCGACCGGGTCCTGTTCCTCGCCGACGGCCGCATCGTCGAGGAGCTGCCGCGCAGTCGCGCGCCCGAGATCCTCGCGGCCATGGGTCGCGCCGGGACATGACCCGCGTCGCGCTCGCAGGCCTGCTCGGGCGGAAGCTCCGCACCGTGTTGACGGCGCTCGCCATCGTGCTCGGCGTCGCGATGGTCAGCGGCACGCTCGTGCTGACCGACTCGATCGACAAGGCGTTCAACTTCATCTACACCGACGTTCGGCAGGGCTCCGATGCGGTGATCAGCGGCAAGTCCGCGATCGGGAGCGTCCAGGGCGGGCAGGGCACGTTCGCTCCGACGGTTCCCGGCTCGCTGCTCGCAAAGACGCGTGCCTTGCCGGACGTGCAGGCTGCTGAAGGCAGCGTCAGCGGCGAGGCGCAGCTGATCGACCAGAACGGCAAGGCGATCGTCTTCGGCGGCGCACCGAACCTCGGCTTCAGCATCTCGAGCGGAGACTCTCCCTTCAACGTCCTGACGCTCGTCAACGGCGCCTGGCCGAGGGGCAAAGAGGTCGTGATCGACAACAGCACGGCGTCGAAGAAGCATCTGGTCGTCGGCGGCAACGTCGGCGTGCAGGCCGAAGGCCCGGTCGAGCAGTTCCGCATCTCGGGCATCGTCAAGTTCGGCTCGGCGTCCGCGCTCGGCGGCGCCACGCTGGCCGGTTTCGATCTCCCAACGGCGCAGGCGCTCTTCCAGAAGCACGGACGCTTCGACGAGATTGCCGTGTCCCGGAAGCCGGGCGTGACGGACGCGAGCCTGGTCGGCCAGATCAAGTCGATCCTCCCGCCGACCGCGCAGGTGCGCACCGGCACGGCACAGGCCGCCGAGGACGCCAAGCAGACCGACTCGTTCATCTCGTTCTTGCGCGGTTTCCTGCTCGCGTTCGGCGGCATCGCGCTCTTCGTCGGCAGCTTCGTGATCGCGAACTCGCTGTCGATCACGATCGCTCAGCGGACCCGCGAGTTCGCCACCGTGCGGACGCTCGGCGCGAGCCGCCGGCAGGTACTGACGTCGATCGTGATCGAGGCGCTCGTGATCGGCATCCTGGCCTCCGTGACCGGGCTCTTCCTCGGGCTCGGGCTGGCCAAGGGCCTGTTCAGGCTGTTCGACGCGGTCGGGTTCACCCTGCCGAACAGCGGCATCGTCTTCGGCACCTCGACGATCGTCATCTCGCTCGCTGCCGGGATCATCGTGACGCTCATCGCGAGCCTGCGCCCCGCCATGCGTGCGACGCGCGTGCCGCCGATCGCAGCCGTACGGGAAGGCGCAACGCTGCCGGTCGGGCGTTTCCACCGCTTCCGCACGCTCGGTGCGGCGCTCACCACCGCGCTGGGCTTCGCCGCACTTGCCTACGGCCTGTTCAAGCCCGGCCTCGGCACGACCGGCGTGCTCGTCGCCATGGGCGTCGGTGCGCTCCTGATCTTCATCGGCGTTGCGATGCTCTCGGAGCGCTTCATCCGGCCGCTCGCCTGGGCGATCGGTTGGCCTGCGACCCGCATGGGCGGGGCTGCCGGCGCGCTCGCCCGCGACAACGCCCGCCGGAACCCTCAACGCACCGCGTCGACCGCGGCGGCCCTGATGATCGGGCTGGCGCTCGTGACGCTCGTCGCGGTGCTCGCCGCCGGCATCACGACGAGCTTCCGCGGCGCCGTGAACGACATCTGGAAGAACGCGGACTACGCGATCACGGCCCAGAACAACTTCTCGCCCATCCCCCCGACAGCGGCCGACGCTGCCGCGAAGAACCCGATCGTCGAGGCGGTGGGCAACGTGCGCACCGGTGAGGTCGGCGCGTTCGGGAAGAAGCTCTTCGCAACGGCCGTCAACCCGCCGAGCAGCACGATGTTCCGCCTGAAGTGGATCACGGGCTCTCAGGCGACGATGGCGACGCTGGGGGACGACGGAGCGTTCGTCGACAAGGGCTACGCCAAGGCGCACAAGCTGGTCGCGGGCTCGCCGGTCCCGGTGACATTCGCCGACGGTGCGCGAAAGACATTCAGGGTCAGAGGCATCTTCGATCCCCCCGCCGGCGGCTCGCCGTTCGGACGGGTGACGATCTCTCAGAAGACGTGGGACGCCTTCAACGAGAGCCCGCGCAACCTCTACTCGTTCGTTCGCGTGCAGGGCGGCGAGAGCGCGTCGAACCTCGCCTCGCTGGAGACGACGCTGAAGAGCTATCCCAACGCGAAGGTGCAGACCCGCCAGCAGTTCATCGACAACCAGATCAGCGGCCTCAGTTCGATCCTCAACATCCTCTACGTGCTGCTCGCGCTGTCCGTGATCGTCAGTCTCTTCGGAATCGTCAACACGCTCGTCCTGACCGTTTTCGAGCGCACTCGCGAGATCGGAATGCTCCGCGCGATCGGCATGACGCGACGGCAGGTGCGGCGCATGATCCGGCACGAGAGCGTGATCACCGCGCTGATCGGCGGCGTGCTCGGCATCGCGCTCGGTATCGTGCTCGGCGGGCTGCTCGTTGCGAGGGTCGACTTCATCCAGTTTGCGCTGCCGGTCACTTCACTGATCGTCTTCGCGATCATGACGATCATCGTCGGGATGCTCGCCGCGATCTTCCCGGCGCGGCGCGCGGCGCGGCTCAACGTCCTCCAGGCGCTGCAGTACGAATGACCCAGCGAGACGCGCTCGTCCGGCTGCTGCAGATGCACGTCGCACTCGACGCACGCGAGGAAGCGGACCGCATCGCGATGCTGCGGCTCGCCCAGGAGCTGGCTGAGCCGCTCTCACGTGACGAGCCGTCTGCGCACTTCACGGCTTCGGCGTTCGTGATCGACGAAGGGTGCGCTCGGATGTGCCTCGTCGAGCATGTGAAGCTCGGCCGGCTCCTGCAGCCGGGCGGCCATGTCGAGCCCGACGACGATTCGCTGGAAGCGGCGGCGTTGCGCGAGGCACGAGAGGAGACCGCGCTCGAGGTCGACCTGCACCCGACTGCCCCGCGCCCGTTCGACGTCGACGTCCACGAGATCCCGGACCGGCCGGGAGAGCCCGAACATTTCCACCTCGACGTGCGCTATCTGCTGATCGGCCGGGGTGAGCCGTGTGCGGGCGCGGCCTGGCACGCGATCGGCACGGTCGGTGACGGGTCGGTCGACCGCCTGGCCGCGAAAGCGCTGGCGCTCGGCTAGGAGACGAGGCCGAACTGCCGGCCGACCGTGACGAACGCGGCGAGTGCCTGCTCGAGGTGCTCGGGCTCGAGGGCCGCCGACATCTGGACGCGGACGCGGGCCGTGCCCTCCGGGACGACGGGGAAGCCGAAGCCGGTCACGAAGACGCCCTCCTCGAGCAGGCGCTCGGAGAAGCGGATCGCGACCGCGGTCTCGCCGAGGACGATCGGGATGATCGCGGAGTCGCCCGGGATGGGGGCGAAGCCCGCGTCGACGAGCATCGCGCGGAACCGCAGTGTGTTGGCCCGGAGACTCGCGACGAGCGAAGGATCCTCCCGGAGCGCGGCGACTGCCGCGAGCGCACTGCAGGCGACGGTGGCGGGCAGGGCGTTCGAGAAGAGCTGGGGGCGCGAGCGCTGCGCGAGGAGCTCGCAGATGTCGGCGCTCGCGGCGACGTAGCCCCCCGCGGCACCGCCGAGTGCTTTGCCGAGCGTGCCGGTCACGACGTCGACCGCGCCGCGCAGGCCGAAGTGCTCCGGCGTCCCGAGCCCGTGCTCGCCGAGCACGCCGACGCCGTGCGAGTCGTCGAGGATCACGATCGCGTCGTGCTCTCGGGCGAGCTCGACGATCTCGGGCAGCCGCGCCAGGTCGCCCTCCATCGAGAAGACGCCGTCGGTGACCACGAGCTTCCGCTGCCCCGGGTCGCAGGCCTCGAGCTCGCCCCGGAGGGCCTCGAGATCGGAGTGGGGGTAGATCGCCTTGCGGAAGGGCTTCGCGAGCCTGATCGCGTCGACGATCGAGGCGTGGTTGAGCGCGTCCGAGAGGATCACCGTGTTCCCGTCGGTGAGCGTGGGGATGAGCGCCTCGTTCGCGTTCCAGCAGGAGACGTAGGTCAGCGCGGCCTCGCTGCCCGACATGTCCGCGAGCGCGCGCTCCAGCTCCGCGTGCGGTTCGAACGTGCCGCAGATGAAGCGCACCGATGCCGTTCCCGCGCCGTAGCGGCGCAGGCCCTCGATCCCCGCGGCGACGACGCGCGGATCGTTGGCGAGTCCGAGATAGTTGTTCGACGAGAGGACGATCACCCGGCCCCGGCCGGCCATCTCGACGACCGGCCCCTGAGGCGTCAGCAGCGTGTTGAAGTGCTTGAACGTGCCCGCCGCGCGAAGTGCGTCGAGCTCCAGCCCGAAGGCCTGGGTGCTGCTCACCGGTGGACCCATTTGCCGAGCCCGGACAGCATCGGCTCCGGTTCGGCGGAGAGCGCGGGCGTCGCGCTGACGAGCGGCATCGCGGGCTCGCCGCCCGGGTGGAGGACGATCTTGCAGGCGTTGCCGGACTCGAGCTCCGCGAAGGCGACCTCGAACTCGGTGATCGGGTAGCGATGTGTAACGAGTGGCCTGAGATCGACCACGCCGTGCTCGAGCAGCCAGCGAGTGCGGTACCACGTTGCGAACACCTCGCGCCCGTTGACGGCGGTCACATGCAGGTTCTTGAAGATGAGCGACTCGGCGATGTCCAGCTCGACCGGCGAGCTCGGGATCCCGAAGAGGACGACATCGCCGCCGTTCCGCACGATCCGGAACGCGTCTCGGACTGCTCCTGCCGCACCCGACATCTCGAAGACGACATCGAGGCCGGCGCCTTCGTTGGCATCGTGGAACCAGCCCGAGACGTCGGCGATCTCGTCGACGTTCGCGATCTCGGCGCCGAGCGCCTCTGCAAGCGAGAGCCGGAACGGCACATGATCCGAGGCCAGCACGCGCCCGGCGCCCGAGGCTCGCGCGATCGCGATCGTGAAGAGCCCCACGGGACCGCAGCCGAGCACGGCGACCGTGCGGCCCGGCAGGTCCTGCGTCGAGGTCGCGAACACGGCGTTGCCGAAGGGCTCCTGCAGCGTGGCGATCTCCGGAGGCAGCTTCTGGCGATCGTTCTGCCAGATCACGGACTCGGGGACGACGACGAACTCCGCAAAGGCTCCGTCGCGATCGACGCCGAGGATCTGCGTGCGCTCACACATGTGCGCGCGGCCCGTGCGGCAGTGGAAGCACATCCCGCACGTGATGTGGCTCTCGGCCGAGACATAGTCGCCGCGAACGACGGTGCGCACGTCCTCGCCCATCTCGACGACGGTGCCGGCGAACTCGTGTCCGAGCGTCAGGGGCGGCTTGATGCGTGCCTTCGCCCAGTCGTCCCACTTGAAGATGTGGAGGTCCGTGCCGCAGACGCTCGCGGCCTCGACCTGTACGAGCACGTCGTGCGGGCCGGGCTCCGGGACCGGGACACGGTCGAGCGCGAGGCCGGGCTCACGGCGCAGCTTGCGGATCGCCCACATCGTCTCCACGCCTGGAGAATCGCGCTCCCGGCATGGGGGGCCATCAGACCCCGCCCCGATCGCAACTAGGGGGTTTCCCCGATGATCGCGGCACGTGCCGGCCGCACGATCCGAGTCGTGGTGCTTCCTCCGTACAAGGTCAAGGTCGTGGAGCCGATCAGGCTGCCGGACTCCGCCGCCCGTTGCCAGGCGATCATCGCAGCCGGCTTCAACACCTTTCTGCTCCGCTCGGACGACGTCTACATCGATCTGCTGACCGACAGCGGCACCTCGGCCGTCTCGCAGGAGCAGCGGGCGGCGATGGAGCTCGGCGACGAGTCGTATGCCGGCTCGCGCAGCTTCTACCGGCTCGAGTCGGCGATGCGAGAGGTGTACGGCTGGCGGCACCTGATCCCGACGCACCAGGGTCGCGGGGCGGAGCATCTGCTCTCACGGGTGCTCGTACAGCCGGGGCAGCTCGTGCTGTCGAACCTGTACTTCACCACCTCGCGCGTTCACGCCGAGCTCGCAGGCGGTGTGTGGACGGACGTGTCGATTCCCGAGGCCCGCGATCCCGAGTCGCGCTACCCGTTCAAGGGGAACATCGACCTCGGCAAGCTGCGCGATCTGATCGTGCGCGAGGGGCGCGAGCGCATTGCGTTCGTGCGCCAGGAGGCCTGCCTCAACATGGCGGGCGGCCAGCCGTTCTCCCTCGAGAACCTGCGCGCGGTCCGCGCGCTCACCCACGAGCTCGACGTGCCGTTCTACCTCGACGCCACCCGCTCCTCCGAGAACGCCGTCTTCATCGCCGAGCGCGAGCCGGGCCAGGCCGGCCGGCCGATGCAGGAGATCCTCCGTGAGATCGCATCGCTCGCAGACGGCGCGGTGTTCTCGTCGAAGAAGGACCACTTCGTGCCCATCGGCGGCTTCCTGGCGACCGACGACGACGACGTCGCACGCCGGGCGCGCGAGCTGGTCGTCGTCTTCGAAGGCTTCCCGCACTACGGCGGCCTTGCCGGCCATGACATGGAGGCGCTCGCCCAGGGGATCCGAGAGGCAGCCGACGAGCAGACGGTCACGCACTACGTCGGCCAGGTCCGGTACCTCGCCGGCCTGCTCGAGGAGGCCGGCGTCCCGATCGTCGAGCCCGTCGGCGCGCATGCCGTCTTCCTCGACGCGAAGCGTTTCCTGCCGCACCTGACGCAGGACAGGTTTCCTGCCCAGATGCTGGCGGCCGCGATCTACGCCGCAGGCGGCGTCCGCGCGATGGAGCGCGGCATCGTCTCGGGCCAGCACGGCAGCGAGCCCTACGACGGCCTCGAGCTCGTGCGGCTGACGATCCCGCGGCGCGCGTACAGCCGCGAGCATCTCGACTACGTCGCGGAGACGGTCCTGCGCGTGTTCGCGCTCCGCGACCAGATCCCGGGCCTCGAGCTGGTCTACGAGCCGCCGACGCTGCGGTTCTTCCAGGCGCGGTTCGAGCCGCTCGCGCCGCTGCCGTCGTTCGACGGCGAGGCCGTCAGGTCCGGAAGCCCGGAGCCGGCTCGACCGGAAGCGGTGAGACGGGCAGGCCCGAGACCGGCTCGGTCACGTTGAAGCCGTCCGGCGCGACGTCGTTCGGCGCGTCGGGATGGAAGAGCGAGGCCAGCAGCTGGATCTGTGCCCGTCCGGGGCCGAGCTCGTACTGCCCGCCGCCGTACAGCGCGATCCCGCGCTCCTCGCACGCGTCGTAGAAGTCGAAGAGCCGCTTCGCCGAGCCGAACCGTGAGGGCTTGCAGTTGAGCGCACGTGGTGCGAACGGCAGTGCCTCGACATCGCTCCACTCGTGGATCCCGGCGTCCCACGTAATGCGGTCACGATGCTCGGCGAGCACCGTCGAGGTCGCGGGCGTCAGTGCGGGATCCTCGATCCACGCGCCGGGGAAGGCCGCGACGATGCGGCGGTAGAGCTCCGGGTCCGGCGGCGCACCGAACTCGCCCCGGAAGATCCCCTTGAAGTCCACGGTCTCGACCCGTCCGGTCTCTGCGAGCTCGGCCACGATCTCGTCCGTCCAGTCGGTCCCCGGGTCGAGCTTGAACCGCAGCTCGGGGTAGAGCGCGAGCCAGCGCGGGACGCTGGCCACGCGTGTGGAGACGACGAAGCGAAGCGGCTTCGGCGTTCGCCCGATCGCCGCGCCGAGCGACTGCCCCGACTGCCTGAGCGCCAGGTCGAGCGCGGCCGACTCGAGCCCCCAGCGGCGGTACTCCGTCTGCCCCGACTGGAGGAGCGAGAACGACTCCAGCGTGTGCTCGCCGGCGAGCGGCATCTCCCCGCCCTGCTCCTGGAACCGTGTCTGCTGCGCCGGGTCGTAGTCGACCTCCTCGCCCCGGCCCTCCTCTCCCCGGCCGTGGAGCACGATCACCGTGCGGCGGAGCGTGAACCCGCGCGCGACCTCACGCTCGAGCGGCTCCAGGTAGTAGCCGTCGATGTGCAGCGGCAGGGTGCGGAGGCTGTCGTAGGTCGCCATCGCCTCGAGCCTAGTGGTCGTTCACGTCTTTCGCCGCTCCAGGTGCTGTGCGAGTGCGTCGAGGCGGTCGTCCCATTCCGCGCCGTCGGTCGTCAGGCGATACCGCGTCTCGCGGCCCCGGCGCTCCGCCTCGACGAGGCCTGCGTCGGCGAGCGTGGTCAGGTGCTTCGACACGGCCTGGCGCGTCATCGGCAGCTCGCCGGTCAGCTCGGTGGCGGTCGCCGTGCCGCGGGCGGACAGGTAGCCGATCACCTGCCGCCGGCTCGGGTCGGCCAGGGCGCCAAACACCAGATTGAGCGAGTCGGACTGCACCGATTCAACAGCAGACGAGCGCCGACGCCTGCAGATCGAGCGCCGTGCTCCAGGCGGGAGACGACTCGACGACCGTCAGCCTCGTGCCGTCGGCGTCGTCCTCGAGCGTGAACTCGACCTCGCCCTCGTCATCCCATTCGAACGCGAGGCGGCGTTCCGGGTCGATCTCCGTCAC
The DNA here is from genome assembly GCA_963828655.1 of uncultured Thermoleophilia bacterium. Lineage (GTDB taxonomy): Bacteria > Actinomycetota > Thermoleophilia > Gaiellales > Gaiellaceae > PALSA-600. The sequence continues at coordinate 575,785 of CAWHFK010000008.1, forward strand.
GGTCGCATGCCGTTCCTCGCCGTTCGACCAGCGGAAGCTCGCACCGCCGCCGGGGCGCAGGTCGAGCTCGACGTCGTTGGCGAACCAGTCCTCGAGCCGCTCGGGCTCCGTCAGCGCCTCCCAGACATCCTCGCGCGGGGCAGGGAGCACGATTTCCTTCCGAATCATCTGCAACCTCCTGGTTGCGCTAGAGTGCAACCGACAAGTTGCACATTACCTCAGGAGGTCAGCGTGCTGGTGGGATCGGTCGTCCCGATGGTGGTCGAGCAGGACGGGCGCTGGGAGCGCTCATTCGACATCTACTCGCGTCTGCTCCGCGAGCGCATCGTCTTTCTCGGCCAGGAGGTCGACGATCAGATCGCGAACCTGATCGCGGCCCAGTTGCTGCACCTGGACGCGCAGGCCCCGGGCACGGACATCTACCTCTACGTCAACTCGCCGGGTGGCTCCGCGTACGCGGGCATGGCGATCTACGACGCGATGCAGTACGTGAAGTCGGACGTCTCGACGGTCTGCCTCGGGATGGGCATGAGCGCCGCGGCGATGATCCTCTCCGGCGGCGCGCCGGGGAAGCGGTTCGCCCTGCCGAACGCGAAGATCATGATCCATCAGGGCTCGGGCGGGTTCCGCGGTACGCCGGCCGACATCCAGATCGCCGCCCGCGAGATCCTCGACATGACGCGTCGCATGGCCGAGATCATCTCGCGCCATTCCGGTCAGGACGTCGACCAGGTGCTCCGCGACATCGACCGCGACCGCTTCATGTCACCTGCAGAGGCCGTCGACTACGGCCTCGTCGATCAGGTCATGGAGCCGCGCTGACGCTCAGAACCAGCTGGTCGGCGGCCAGTAGGTGAACAGCACAGGCCCGATGAGGCTCGACCTCGGCACCGTTCCCCACATGCGGGAGTCGCACGAGTGCACGCGGTCGTCGCCCATGAAGAAGTAGCGGCCCTGTGGCACGTGCCACGTGTTGGTGATCGTGTCGCGCAGCTTCGGGTCGATGTACGGCTCGTGCAGCGGCTTGCCGTTGATCGAGACGAAGCCGTCCTGTTCCGACACCGTGTCGCCCGGCAGGCCGATCAGGCGCTTGACGAACGTGCCCCCGATCCCGCACGCGCCGGAGGGTGCATGGAACACGACGATCTGCCCGCGCTTCGGGCTCGAGAACCGGTACGAGAGGCGGTTCGCGATCACGCGGTCGTTGAAGCGGCCCTCGCACCAGGCGCCGGGCTTCGCGCAGTGGAGCGTCGGCTCCATCGACGACGACGGGATGCGGTACGGCTTCGCGACCTCGGCCTCGAACACGAGCACGAGGACGAGCGCAACGCCGATCGTCACCACCCAGTCGAGAACCTTCCGCAGCCCCGGCACCCGGGCCATGGTAGTCATGCGCCCCGGGTCGTCCGCGGCGCACGCCGCGCGGCGGCCACGACGCGCTCGACCGCCTGCCTGAGCGGGCCGGGGACGTCCCCGTCACCCGTCTGGAAACGTTTCCAGGCGGCAGCCGGCTTGCCGCGGCGCGCGCGCAGCCCCGTCACCCCTTCGAAGTCGGGGACGAGGGTCACCGTCCGGCGCTTCCCGGCCACCCGGAGGATCGTCTCGTTGGCGACCCGCTCGGCTTCGGCCGGCATCGACCCGCGCGGCGCGTCGCGGTCGTGGACGATCACGTAGGGGATCGCGCAGACGTTGCAGATCTCCGCGAACAGCGGGATGTTGCCCTTCCCGGCGCAGTCGATCACCGCGATCGCCTCCTGATCGGCGTCGAGGCCGAGCGCCTGGAAGACGAACGGGAACACGAGCTTCTCGGTCCTCCCTTCGACGAGCAGCACCGCACGCGAGAGGAAGATCTCCGCGCGCTCGGCGTCGAGCTCGCTGACGAGCCGGAACGTTCGCTGCTCGGAGAGCGCCTTCGGCTGGAGCAGCGTCGTGCCGGTGCGCTCGTCGTGCCGGACGAGCACCAGCTCCTCGAGCCGGTCGACGCCGAGGAAGACCGGGGCGTGCGTCGAGTAGAAGACCTGGTTGCGTCCGCGCGCGGCGAGCCGCCGCAGCAGGCGGTGCAGGTGGCGCTGGGCCGGTGGCGTCAGGTAGAGCTCGGGCTCTTCGATCAGCACGACGAGGTCCTTGACGCGCGCCTTGATCAGGCCGGCGATCGACCGCACGAGCGAAAGCCCTCCGTCGCTGGTCGTCTCGTCCCGGACGACCCCGAGCGCTCGCTTCGCGGGGGACTCCGTGTGGGCGACCAGGGTCGAGGGGCGCAGGTGGGCGGGGAAGAAGAGCGCGTGCGGTGCGCCCTCGCGGTTCAGGTTCAGGGTCGCGGGCGGCCGAGCGTCGAGAAACAGCGTCCGCGCCCCGACGACGGCCTCGACGTGCACCCGCGTGTAGCCCCGCGAGACGTCCTCGCCGGTCGGCATCGGCGCGGCCGCTTCGAGCAGCGTCCAGATGGCTGCGAGCACCGTCGACTTTCCCGACGAGGACTCGCCGACGAGGACGCAGGTGCGGCCGGGCTCGAGAATCACGTCGCGCGCGCCGCGATAGCCCTGGATCGTGACGCGGCTGATCGAGTCCATCCGGTGTCAGCCGCGCAGCGTGTTCTTCACGAAGAAGAGCAGGTTCGCCGGGCGCTCCCCGAGACGGCGCATCAGGTAGGGGTACCACTCGGGCCCGAACGGCGTGGCGACGAGCACCTTGTGGCCGCGCTTGACGAGGTCGAGCTGCAGGTTCGGGCGCACGCCGTAGAGCATCTGGAATTCGAAGCGCCCGCGGTCGATCTCCTGCTCGCCGGCGTAGCTGATCGCTTGCTCGATCAACGTCTGGTCGTGCGTGGCGATCGCGGTGTGGCCGATCGTCGAGAGCATCCGTTCCATCAGCCGTGCGTAGACGGCGTCGACGTCCGCCTTGTGCGGGTAGGCGATCGCCGCAGGCTCGAGGTAGGCGCCCTTGACGAGGCGCAGGTTCGGCGCGAGGTCGAGCAGCGACTCCAGATCGCCGGGCGTGCGGTAGAGGTACGCCTGGAGCACGGTGCCGACGTTGTCGAAGCCCGCCTCGCGGAGCCTCCGATAGATCCGAAGGGTCGCGTCGACGAACTGCGACTGCTCCATGTCGATGCGAATGAACGACCCGTGCTCGAGCAGGGCGCGGAGATTCTCGAATGCCAGCTCCTCGTCGATGTCGAGCCCGAGATGCGTGAGCTTCAACGCCACGTTCGCCTGCAGCTGCTCGGCGGAGATCCGCGCGATCACCTCGCGGTACGCCGCGACGACCGCCTCGGTCTCCGCCGGCTCGAGCACCCCCTCGCCGAGCAGCGTTGTGTTCGCCGCGAGCCCCTGCTCGTTCAGGCGACGCAGGACGGCGATGCACTCGTCGAGTGTCTCGCCTGCCACGAAGCGCCCCGCGCCGAAGCGGGTGCCGTGCCGGCGGACGAGCCCCTGGACGCGCCGGCTGTCGGCCGCCGCGAGGATCCCCTTGCGGAGCGTCGCGTTGGCGGCCCCGCTCAGCTGTGTGAGAGCAGCCATTCGTGCACTTCGCCGACCCGGTTCTGCAGCAGGGTCAGGTGGCCGTTCACGTCGTCGATCCAGGCCTCCGCACCGGGAATGTGCGCGGCGAGCCACTCGCCGTGCGACAGGGGGACGAAACGGTCGTCTGCTCCGTGCACGATCAGGGTCGGACGCGCGATGTCGCCGACGTCGAAGCCCCAGGGCGTGGCGAACGCGAGGTCGTCGTCGATCCAGCCGTCGGCGCTCGGCTCGAGCCCGTGGCGCATGTCCTCGTGCAGCCAGGCGGCGAGTGGCCCGGTGAGGGCCGCGCGGTCGACAGGCCCGAGCAGCGTCCGGAAGATCTCCTCCAGCTGCCCCGCGTCCAGCGCGAGGCTCTGATCGCGGTCGCGCTCGACCGACGGCCGCAGCGCCTCCTCGCCCGCGAGCACGAGGTCGAACTCCTTCACGTTGTCCTCGCCCATGCCTGCATGCCAGTCGAGGCCTTCGGCTCCCCACGGTGCAACGCCGGCGAGCGAGGCGGACGCGATCAGCCGGTCGCCGCAGAGCGCTGCGCAGGCGAGCGCGTGTGGCCCGCCGCCCGAGATGCCCCAGGTCGCGTACCGCTCGAGGGCGAGTGCGTCGGCGATCGCCTCCACGTCGGGGACGACGGCGGAGATCGACCGGCCGCGGTCGCGCGTCGAGCCGCCGTAGCCTGCGCGGTCGTAGCCGATCAGGCGAATGCCGGGCGTCGTCCAGCGGTCGTAGAGCACGCCCGATCCGGGCGTACCGTGGTGGACGATCACGGGAAGGCCGCTCGGGTCGCCCGCTTCGTGCAGTTCGATCGACCGGCCGTCGTCGGTCTCGACGATGGTTGGCATCGCGACAGCTTTCCAGGTTTCGGTGCCGCGGGAAAGCGATGGGGTGGTGGTGCTACCCCGAGAGGTTCGACTGCCACGAGACGCTGAACGAGCGTCCGTCGGCCGACAGGTCGCTCGGCACCGCGCCGACGCCCGAGCCCAGCGGGTCGCCGGTCCCGAGGAACCGCCCTGTCTGGTCGCTGCCGCCGATCAGCTCGATCGCCGTCGGCAGCCAGCTCGGGTCGGTGATCGTGCCCGGGTGCGTGTTCCCGATCGCTGCCGCGTTGGTGAAGGTGACGTTGCCGAACCGGGTGAGCGGGACCGGCCTGCAGTGACCGCTCGGCGAGCAGTTCGACGGCGCCTCGGCGATCCACTCGGCGGACGAGACGTCGAGCGGCTGGGTCACCGTCATCGTCTTCGAGAACCGCGTGCGGCGGGTGAGGTCCTTGAGGCTCATCGTGACCGTCTGTCCGTTGACGAGCACGGCTGCGTTGATGCGGTCGCCCGGCCGGATCTTGAGCGTGATCGGGACGGCCGCGGCCGGCACGATCTCCCACCACGCCTCGTAGGTCGGCGTGTTCGTGCTCCCGTCGCAGGAGACAATTGTGCCGAGCTGCTCGAGCGCAGGCGAGGAGGCGTCGTTGCCGCCGAGCCCGACCCAGAACGCCGCTGCATCGACGCGGCCCGCCCCGCACGTCGCCTTCGGCTGGACCCAGGTCCCGGTCACGTCGCTGAAGCTGGTCGCGGCCCCGTCGGGCGCCGCGGCGACGTAGCCCGACCAGTTGGAGCTCACCTCGGGTGCCGCGGCGAACGCTCCGCCGGCCAGCACGAGCGACGCCGCCAGGGCGGTGACGACCGTGATCGAAGCCCTCAGCACGGGTTGACCCTATTCACCGATGTGAAGAGCACCTTAAGAGCCTCGTTACGGATCTGTTAGCGGCGCCGCGAGGCCGGGTCATCGAGGTGCGGCGGACGCCAGCCGGAGTCGGCGTCGTTCAGGTTCTTGCCCGGCGGCACGATCCGGTCGATTTCGTCGAGCACGTCGGCCGGCAGCTGGACGTCGACCGCCCCGAGCTGGCCCTCGAGCTGGTCGAGGGTGCGGGGGCCGACGATCGCAGCCGTCACGGCGGGATGCCGGATGACGAAGGCGAGCGCCAGGTGGACGAGGCTGATCCCGGCCCGCTCGGCGAGCTGGGCGAGCTGCTCGACGGCCTCGAGCTTCTGCTGGTTCCCGGGGATCGAGAGGTCGTACCGGGCCGGGATCCGCGCCGCCCGGTGGCTCGTGACCTCGCTGCCCCTGCGGAACCGGCCCGAGAGCCAGCCGCCCGCGAGCGGGCTCCACGGGATCACGCCCATGTCGTAGCGCTCACAGAGCGGCAGCACCTCTGCTTCGACGCCGCGCACGAGGAGCGAATAGGGCGGCTGCTCGCAGACGAACCGTGCGAGGTTGCGCTGCTCGGCCACCCACTGCGCCGCGACGATCTCGGAGGGTGGGTAGGTCGATGAGCCGAGGTAGCGGATCTTGCCCGCCCGCTGGAGATCCGTCAGCGCACCGAGTGTCTCCTCGTGCGCGGTCCAGGGATCCCAGCGGTGGATCTGGTAGAGGTCGATCCAGTCGGTCTGCAGGCGGCGCAGGCTCGCCTCGACCTCCTGCACGATCCAGCGGCGCGAGTTGCCGCGCATGTTCGGATCGGTGTCGTGCATGGTGCCGTGGACCTTCGTGGCCAGCACCACGGTGTCGCGGCGGCCCTTGAGCGCCTTCCCGACGATCTCCTCCGACTCGCCGCGTGCGTAGACGTCGGCGGTGTCCACGAAGTTGATTCCCGCGTCGAGCGCATGGTGGATGACGCGAATCGACTCGTCGTGGTCGGGATTGCCCCAGGCCCCGAACATCATGGCCCCGAGGCAGAGAGGGCTGACGCTGACGCCCGTGCGGCCGAGCTCGCGCTGCTCCATGCCGAGACGGTACAGACCCGGCACCGGTCTGCCGCGAGGCCGAGTTACGTTCGGAGGCGCGGATCGAGCAGGACCTGCGCCGCGTCGACGAGCACGTTGACGACGACGACGGCGACGGCGAACGCGACGACGAGCGCCTGCACGAGGACCAGGTTGCCGCTCATCGCTGCCTGCTGGAGAGTGAACCCGCCGCCCGAGTAGCTGAACACCGCCTCGAGGGCGGGCACGCCGCCGAGCGCGAGGCTGAAGGCGACGGCGAGGCCGGTCAGGGCCGGAAGCATCGCGTTGCGCCCGGCGTAGTGAAACATCGTTCGCGCCTCCGACAGGCCCTTCGCCCGCGCGAAATGGACGTAGTCGTCGTTCGCCACGCCGAGGGTGATCGTGCGCACGCTCACGACCCACAGGCCGACACTCGCGACGACGAGGACGATCAGCGGCAGCTCGGCGTGCCGGGCCGCGCTGGCCGCGAAGGTCCAGGTCCAGGCCGGCTGCAGGTCGATGCCGTAGGCCCACTGCACGGGGAAGAGGTGCCACCTGACGCCGAAGAACTCCAGCGCGAGGCCGGCGAGCGCGAATGCGGGCACCGTCCAGAGGATCGCGGTCCCCGTCGTCACCCAGCGGTCGAACCGCCCGCCGCGCCGCCAGGCCGCGATCAGGCCGAGGAGGCCGCCGATCGCGAAGGCGATCAGCGTCGCGACGCCGACGAGCGCCAGCGAGAAGGGCAATGTGTTCTCCAGCGTGGAGGCAACCCCCGGGGCGCCGAGCCCGAGGTGGCCGGTGGCGACCTCCCGGAGAAACCGCCAGTACCCGCCCCAGAACGGCCCCGTCGGCGGCGGCGCACGCAGACTGCCCCGCCAGGCGAGCCGCGGCAGCGCGTAGGCGACCGTGACCGCCACCCAGAGCGCCAGGGCGTAGATCGGCAGGCGCCGCACGAGCTGGCGGCCCACGTACGGCAGCGCGGCGGCGAACGTGGCGAGCGCGGGCAGCGGCGAGTGGAGCCTCGGCAGCCGCAGGCGGAAGTGGAGACGGAGCCGCGATTGGCGAGGGCGCGGGGCTGAGGTGTACGCGAGCCGCGGATCGGCCAGCTGCTCGATCCCGTACATCGTCAGAACGAGCCCGGCCGCGGTCACGAGGAGCGCCAGCGCCGGGAACGTGAAGATCCACCACGAGCCCGTCAGCAGCGCCTCGTCGACCTGGGCGACCGCGAGCAGGGAGCCCCACGTCGAGCCGTTGGTGTCGCCGAGGGCGAACCGGCCGCGCGAGAGCGACGCGAGGAAGTCGAGGGTCGCAAGCGCGACCATCGCCTGGATCGCGATGAAGAACGCCCCGGCGGCGATCCGCCCGGCCATGTTCGGGATGAACTCGAACAGCACGATGCGGGCGCGGCGCTCGCCGATCACCACAGCGCCGGCGACGAAGTCCGTGCTGCGCAGGGCAAGCGCCTGCGCGCGCAGCACCCGCGCCTCCGCCGCCCAGCTGCCAAGGCCGATCATCAGCATCGTCGCAAGCGCCGTGTGCCGTCCCTGGGGCAGGACGCCGGCGACGACGATCGCGAGCGGCAGGATCGGGAGGGCGAGGAAGATGCCGGTGACGGCGCTGAGCACCGTGTCGGCGCGGCCCGGGAAGGCCCCCGCGGCGCACCCACAGCCGACGGCGAGCACGAGTGCGATCGCCGTGGCGCCGACGATCAACTCGAGGGTCAGCGGAGCGGCGGTCAGCACCTGCGAGAACACGTCGTAGCCCTCGCGGGTCGTGCCGAACGGGTGCGACGACGACGGCGGAGCGTCGCGGCCTGCGAGCATCGACAGCAGCGAGCCGTTGCCGGGAGCGACGAGCGGCCCGATCAGCGCGACCGCGACGACGAGGCCGAGCAGCGTCAAGCCGACGCACGCGCTCTTGTTCTGGAACAGAGGTGCGAGCCGGTGCTTCATCCCGCGCGCCATCGTACGGCGACCGCTCGCTATGCTCGGCAGGTGATCGAGTCGGAGTCTCAGCTTCGCGATGTGATCGGCTCGCCGTCCGCACTCGTCGCCGGCAAGATCGCCGGCCGGCTGAACCATCTGACGCGCCGGTTCATCGAGCGCTCGCCGTTCCTGTGCATCGCAACGGCCAGGCCCGACGGCGGCCTCGACGTCTCGCCTCGCGGAGACCCGGCCGGCTTCGTGCGCATCCTCGACGAGCGGACGCTGCTCCTGCCGGACCGGCCGGGCAACAAGATTGCGGACACTCTGACGAACCTGCTCGTCGACGATCGCGTCGCGCTGCTCTTCCTGATTCCCGGCGTCGGGGACTCGTTTCGCGTCAACGGCCGTGCGGAGGTGACCGACGACGAGGAGCTGCTCGCAGAGAGCACGGTCGACGGGAAGCCGCCGAAGCTCGGCATCCTCGTCACGATCGAGGAGGCCTATACCCAGTGCTCGAAGGCGCTCATCCGCTCCGATCTCTGGAACCCCGAGAAGCACGTCGACCGGGACGAGCTGCCGAGCGGGGGCGAGATCCTCCGCTCGATCAGCGATCCCGAGCTCGATCCCGAGGAGTACGACCGCGAGCGCGCCGAGCGCTACGAGCGCCGCGAGGGCTTCTACTAGACGGTCTAGCGCCGCCGCCGGCGCAGGAGCCGCGCCGCGAGGAGCGTCGCGGTGACCGTGACGACGAGCCGGACGGCCTTCGAGCCGCGGAGCTTCGAGACGCCGCTCGCGCGCTCCTCCATCGTGACGGGGACCTCCTCGAGCCGCAGCCCGGCCCCGGTGATGCGAATCAGAGCCTCCACCTCGGGCGCGCCGCTCTGGAACGTCTGCGCGAGGAGCGGCAGCGCCTTCGCATTGACGGCATAGAGCCCGCTGGTCGCGTCGCCGAACGGCCGGCCCAGGACGAGCGCCATCGCCCGGCGCAGGGCGGCCGTCCCGACCCGGCGCGCCGGGCTCGGCCGGTAGCGGTAGGCGGCGTAGCCTTCGCCCGACACGAAGCGCGACCCGACCGCCACGTCACAGCGGTCGGTGCGCACGAGGTCGAGGAGTCGGACGAGCTCGTGCGCCGGGTGCTGCCCGTCGGCGTCCACACGTCCGCAGTACGCATAGCCGTGCTCGAGCGCCCACCGGTAGCCGGCGGCGATCCCGAAGCGCAGGCCGAGGTTGGAGCCGAGCGAGAGCACCGTCGCGCCGTGCGCGCGTGCGACCTCGGCCGTCCGGTCGGTCGACCCGTCGTCGACGACGAGCACGTCGGCATCCGGAATCTCCGCTCGCAGCGCGTCGAGCACCGCGGGCAGGTTGTCCTCCTCGTTCCACGCGGGGATGAAGACGACGGTGTCCTTCACGTGCGCTCGAGCTCCGCACGCGCCGCCCGCAGCTGCCGGTTCAGGACCGTGAGGGCCCCGAGCTCCCACGCCACGGCGCCGGGAGTCGGCAGAACGGGAGCGAGCCGAAATCGGACGTCGACGCCGTGTGCCTCGTAGATCCGGCGGAAGATCCACCGTGTCCGAAAGAGGTGCAGCGGCGCGCAGATCACGACGGCCTGGGTCGCGCCGCGCTCGCGCAGCAGCGGAAGCGTTCGTGCGGCGTTCTCCGCCGTTGTCGAAGCGGTCTCCTCGGTCACGAGCTCGAGCGCCGGGCCGCGCCAGAGCCTGCGCATCTGCTCGGCCTCGGAGGGTCCGCTGTCCGGCGCCCAGCCGGTGAACACGACCATGCGCACGTCGACCCGGCGCGCAACCCGCTCCGCCTCGGCGACCAGCTTGCGGCAGGCGCGGCTGATCCGATACGAGCCGTCGCGGCTGAACCGGCCGTTGCCGAGCACGACGAGGGCGAGGGCGTTCACGGCTCCAGGCTACGCAGTCATGTCGCGTGTGCGGCCGGTCGCTGTCCGACCTTCCACGTCGCAGCTGCGATGAGCCCGACGACGAGGGTCGGGACGACGGTGAGGAAGCGGTAGATCAGCGTTGCCGTGACTGCGTCGGCGTTGCTCGCGCCGAACGCGACCAGCACGCCCGTCAGCCCGAGCTCGACGAAGCCGACGCCCCCGGGCGTGATCGGGATCGCGCCGAGGATCCGCGCGAGCGTCCAGGCGGCGAACGCCTCCACGACCGTCACCTCCGCGCGCGGGACCCCGATCGCCCGCAACGAGGCGAGCAGGATGATGAACACGGTCAGGTGCCCGGCGAGCGTGGCCGTGGTGAGGAAGAACCAACGGTGGCGAATCAGCTCGATCGTCTCCTCGCGGAAGCGCACGAAGGATGTGCCGTTCCACTTCACCGGAGCCTTGTGAGCGAGTCCCTTCGCCCAGCTCGCGAGTCGTGCAGCACGATCGCCGATTCGCCGGGCCAGGCGTGCACTGGACAGGCCGACGGCAAATCCTGCGACGATGGTTGCGAAGACGACGAGCCCGACCACGGCGACGATCTCGAGCGTGCGGTTCGATCCACCCTCGGCGACGACACCCGCGACGGCGATGATCGGGAAGCCGAGGATCACGAACTGGTTCCAGACACCGGTGACGACCACGGCGAGCCCGACCGGCCGGCCGCTGAAGCCCCACGCGCGCAGCATCGCGAACGACGTCGCCATGCCGACGGCCGCACCGCCGGGTGCGACCATCGAGAGCGCCGTCGAGGCGAGGGTGGCGCGCGCCGCGTGCAGATAGCTCAGGCCTGGAAGCGCGGCGACGAGCGGCGGCGCGTACGTGACGAGGTTGAGGATGGTCGCTAAGGCAAGCGCGCCGAGCCACTGCCACGACAGTGTCTGGACGACGTTCCAGACCTCGCCGTAGTTCGCGATCCGCGGCAGCGCGAACGCAAAGACGCCGCCGATGATGAGCACGGAGGCGATACCGCCGATGACCCGCGCGCGCCCGGTACGGCGTTTTCGCTGTGCGTCGTCGAGCTCGACCTGGACGAGCTCGTCCTCGGGGTCGGCCGACAGGCCCGCTTCGATCTCGCTCGAGGTCACAGGTCAGTATCCGTGTTGCTGGACGCTGTTGTCCTGCTGTGCTGAGATGCGGGGGTGGTGGGTGCCATCGAGGTGATCACATGAGTGCCGGCGGAAGAGAGCGCACACGCGGAGCCGTCCTGCGGCGGGTTGCGATCATCGCCGCCGTTCTCGTGGTGCTGGCCCTTCTGCTGCTGGTCTCGGGCCACTGGGTGCTCGGGATCATCGTGGGTGTGCTCGCGGCCGCCGCGGTCTGGGGGTATCTCCAGGCGCGCTCGGTCCACTAGCGCGGGATCTCGGTCAGCCTTCTCGCCGCCGGGGCCGCCCGCCGTTGCCGTCGGTTTGAAGGACAGGTACCTGGTACCTGTCCAGGTACCAGGTACCAGCCTGGCAAAGGGAACTGGAAAGGCCCTTGCGGGCCCTTCCAGTCGATCGCGTTGCGGTTGCTCCTCAGCCGCAGCCGGTGGACGTGCCGCAGTCGCGGCACGTGTAACAGGTGCCTGCGCGCACCATGCGGCCGCCGCAGCGGTTGCACTCGATCGCGTCCTCGTGCGGGTTGAAGAGCGCGGTCTGGCCCGGAGCCGGCGTCTCCACGTGCGCAGGCTCCCCGTTCGCGATCCGGTCGGCCATCTGCGCGCGCACCTCCATCGACAGGATGCCCGCCTCTTCCTGCTGGTCGACCGTCAGGAACTTCTTGCCGAACCAGCGGAAGATGTAGTCGGGGATCGACTTGGCGGCGCGGATGTCGGCGTCGTTCGTGAGCCCCGACGGCTCGAAGCGCAGGTGCGAGAGCTTCGAGACGTACACCTCGGGCGGCACGCCGTACTGCAGGCCCATCGAGACCGCGATCATCAGCGAGTTCATCAGCCCTGCGAGCGTCGTGCCGTCCTTCGCGATGTCGACGAAGATGTCGCCGGGCGATCCGTCGTCGAACACGCCGACGTGGATGTAGCCCTCGTACTCGCCGACGCGGAACTTGCGGCCGATCTCGTTGCGGTCGTCCGGCAGGCGCCGGCGCTTCGGCGCGGCCATCGCACCGCCCGCGTGGGTGAGCGTTGTCTGCGCGCCCTTCTCGCCCTTCCCCGAGAGCGGCTGGGCGACCTTGCAGTTGTCGCGGTAGATCGCGACCGCCTTGACGCCGAGCTTCCACGAGTCGAGGTAGAGCTGCGCGACGTCGTCGATCGTCGCCGTCTCGGGCAGGTTGACCGTCTTCGAGATCGCGCCCGAGATGAACGGCTGGATCGCGCCCATCATCTTCACGTGGCCGCGGTAGTGGATCGCCCGCTCGCCGACCGCGCAGTCGAACACGGGATAGTGCTCGCTCTTCACGTACGGCGCGCCGACGACCGTGTTGCGCTCGTCGACGAACGCGACGATCTCGTCGACCTCGTTCGGCGCATAGCCGAGCTTCTCGAGGCCGCCGGCGACCGTCTTGTTGACGATCGTGATCTCGCCGCCGCCGACGAGCTTCTTCGACTTGACGAGCGAGAAGTCCGGCTCGACGCCCGTCGTGTCGCAATCCATCATGAAGCTGATCGTCCCGGTCGGCGCCAGCACCGTCGCCTGCGCGTTGCGGTAGCCGTTCACCTCGCCGAGGTCGAGCGCGTCGTCCCACGACTTGCGGCGCCGCGCCGAGCAGGTCGGTCGGCACCGTCTCCGCGTTCGCGATGTTGCCGACGGCTGCGCGGTGCTTCGCGATCACGCCGAGCATCGCCGCCGCGTTCGGGCGGTAGCCGGCGAACGAGCCCATGCGGCCCGCGATCTCCGCCGACTTGCGGTAGGCGCGGCCCGTCATCAGCGCGGTGATCGCCGCGGCGTAGGCGCGGCCCTCGTCCGAGTCGTACGCGCAGCCCGCGCGCCATCAGCAGCGCGCCGAGGTTCGCGTAGCCGAGGCCGAGCTGGCGGTACGCCTTGGCGTTGCGCTCGATCTCCGGCGTCGGGTACGACGAGTTGCCGACGAGGATCTCCTGTGCGAGGAACATCACGTCGCACGCGTGCTCGAACGCCTCGACGTCGAGCTCGCCGTCCTCGCGCCGGAACTTCATCAGGTTCAGCGACGCGAGGTTGCAGGCGGAGTCGTCGATCGACATGTACTCGGAGCACGGGTTCGACGCGTTGATGCGGCCGGTGTTCGGCAGCGTGTGCCACGAGTTGATCGTCGTGTCGTACTGGACGCCCGGGTCGGCGCAGCGCCACGCAGCCTCGGCGATGTCGTGCAGCAGCTTGCGCGCCTTCATCGTCTCGACGACCGTGCCGTCGGTGCGGGCGGTCAGGTTCCAGTCGTCGTCGGCCGCCGCCGCCTCCATGAACGCGTCGGAGACGCGCACCGAGTTGTTCGCGTTCTGGTACTGGATCGACGCCCAGTCGGGCGAGTCGAGCGACATGTCGTAGCCGGCCGCCTCGAGGACGCGCGCCTTCTCCTCCTCGTGCGCCTTGCACCAGATGAACTCGATGATGTCCGGGTGGTCGACGTCGAGCACGACCATCTTCGCCGCGCGGCGCGTCTTGCCGCCCGACTTGATCGTGCCGGCCGACGCGTCGGCGCCGCGCATGAACGAGACCGGGCCTGAGGCGTAGCCGCCCTTCGAGAGCTGCTCCTTGGACGAGCGGAGCCGCGAGAGGTTGACGCCCGAGCCGGAGCCGCCGCGGAAGATGACGCCTTCGCGGCGGATCCAGTCGAGGATCGCGTCCATCGAGTCGTCGATCGAGAGGATGAAGCACGCCGAGCACTGCGGCTTCTCCTCGAAGCCGACGTTGAACCAGACCGGCGAGTTGAACGCGGCGAGCTGGTTGACGAGGATCGCCTTCAGCTCGTCCTCGAACGTCTGCGCCTCGTCCTCGTCGGCGAAGTAGCCGCCGTCGCGGCCCCACGTTCCGACGGTGTCGACGATACGGCTGATCATCTGCTTCACCGAGCGCTCGCGCTCCGGGCTCGACATGCGGCCGCGGAAGTACTTCTGGGCGACGATGTTCGTCGCCGTCTGCGACCAGAACTTCGGGAACTCGACGTCCTTCTGCTCGAAGGCGGGACCGTTCTTGCCGGGGATGTGCGCGTCGCGGATCTCCCACTCGACCTCGTCGTACGGGTCGCGCCCCTCGATCGTGAACCGCCGCTTCACGGCCAGGCGTGGCGTCCTCGTCGACCACGTGGTTGACGAGCTCGTCGGGGTGGATCTGGACGGTCGTTTCGTGCTCTACGGACGCCATCTGTGTCGCCTCCTCCATACGCACGGTCTCCGCGTGCGAACCTCGATAGTTCGGTGATCCGAAAGGGAGACGGAGCGTAGAGCGGTCCTCGGACAGCACATGGTACCGCCGGCCGGTGGGCCGAAGCCGGGCTCTACGGGGCCTGTTTTCGGGCCTGGATCCGCTTCGCGGCGAGGCCGACGGCGCCGGCTGCGACGAGCAGGATCGCGAGACCGCCGAGCACGAGCAGCGGCAGGGGGAGCGACGTCGAGCTCGAGGGGTTCAGCTGTTCGGCGACCCCGCCGAGGCCCTTGTCGGGCTTGCGTCCGGGCGCGACTGCGACCGTCGTGGTCGACGAGATCGTGTTGGTCTCGGCGGTCTCCGTCGGGCTCGTGGTCGACGTGACCGCCGGCGGCGCAACCGGGCTGTTCGGCTGGACGGTCCCGCCCGCCTTCTTCTCCTTCGCGATGGCGCTCTGCAGCGCGCGGAGGATGTCGTCGTGCGCGCTCGAGTAGGTCTGCACGTCCGCCGGCAGGTGATGGAGCGCGTCCTGGTAGCAGTGAACGGCGTAGGTGTGATCGATCCGGCCGTCGTACCAGTCGTTCAGCAGGACCTTCCAGCACGGAGTGGCGGCGGCGGCAGGGGACGCGTGCACCACGGCGGCAAACAGCGCGGCAGCGACGATCGTCACGCGTACGAACAGCTTCAGGGAGGGCACGAGAAAGCCGAGCGTACGACGGCGCTGTAAGGCTTTTGTGAGCGATCCGGGCACGTCGCCGGGGGATGGTAGCTTCGCGCGAGATGCGGGCGATCCGGGAACTGTCGCTCGCCGCGCCGCTCGTCCTCGTAGGACTTGCGACCTTCTTCGGCGGCGGCCCCGGAAACACCTCGCTGATGTGGCTCGGCGGCGGCGCGCTCCTGATCATGCTGGTGCTGCTCGCGGCGCAGGGCCTCCCCGGAGGGCTGCTCGCGCTGCTCCCGCTCGCCGTCCTCACGGCCTGGCTCGGGCTCTCGATCTGGTGGTCGCTACTGCCCGACCGCTCGTGGGACTACGCCGACCGAGCGCTCGTCTACCTCCTGTTTGCGACGCTCGGGCTCTGGCTCGCCCCGCGCACGGGCGACCTCGCGAACGGTCTCTGCATCCTGCTCGGAGCGGTCGTCGTCTGGTCGCTCGCCGGCAAGGTGCTGCCGCCCGTCCACGACTACGGACCGCCCGGGCTCGCGCGGCTGAGCGCTCCCGTCGGGCTGTGGAACCAGCTCGCCGTGCTCGGCGCGTTCGCGCTGCCCCTGGCGCTCTGGCGGCGACGGCTCCCGGGGACGCTGCTCGCCTACGGCTGGATCGTCGCCCTCCTCCTGACGTACTCGCGCGGTGGGATCCTGACGGCGGTCGTCGTGGTCGCCGCGTGGCTCGCGCTGACGGACGAGCGCACCGAGAGCGCCGCAACGCTCGTCGCCGCCGCCGTGCCCGCGGGTGTCGTCTCGGCGATCGCGTTTTTGCTGCCGGGGGTGACGAGCGACGGGCAGTCGACGCACGTGCGGTGGCGCGACGGTCTCATCTTCGGGGTGCTGCTCCTCGCCGGTGCTGCAGCCGCCGTGGCGCTGGAGCGGCTGCCGCGTCCCCGGGTCACGCCGGCTCTCCGCCGGGGCCTGCTCGGCGCGGTGCTGCTCGTGGCGATCGCTGCGGTCGTCTTCGTGGCCGTGAAGGGCGGCGGGTCGGGCGCGGTCGGAAACGGCGGCGGCCGCCTGGGCTCGACCAGCTCGAACTTCCGCTTCGTCTGGTGGCGTCAGGCCTGGCGGGAGTTCACGGGCCACGAGCTCCTGGGCACCGGCGCGGGCACGTTCCACCTCGCCAATCTGCGCTTCCGCACGAGCTACCTCGACTTCACGATCGAGCCGCACAACCTGCCGCTGCAGTTCCTCGCCGAGGCGGGCATCGTCGGGCTCGTCCTGCTCCTGCTGAGCGCGGCGTCGCTCCTGCGCGGGAGCCTTCGCCGCCGCGGGCACGAGCTCGCCCTGGCGCTCGTCCTGCCCGCGTACCTCCTGCACTCGCTCGTCGACGTCGACTGGGACTTCGTCGCCGTCTCCGCGCTCGCGTTCCTCGCCGCAGGCGCGCTCGTCGGCGGGCCGCCGGTGCGGCGGATGTCGCTGTTCCCGATGCTCGCCGCGGCCGGTGCCGCGCTCCTCGTGCTCGGGGTCCTCCTCCTGCCCTGGCTCGGCGAGCGCTGGTCGGGCCAGGCGGAGGTGGCCGTCTCGCCCCACCACGCGATCACGCTGGCGAAGCGGGCCCGCTCGGTCGACCCACTCCTCGTCGAGCCTCTGCTCACGCTCGGATTCGCCTCGGACATCGCCGGCAGGCCGCTCGACGCGCGGGCCTACTACGCGCAGGCCGTGCGCGCCCAGCCGAAGAACCCGGACACGCTGCTACGCGCGGGGCTGTTCGAGCTCGCCCACGGTTGCGCGCGGCATGCCTACGCGTACCTCGAGCCTTTCACGGAGCTCGATCCGAAGGCGCGCCCGGAGGACGGGCCGATCGCCTACCGGCGGGCGCTCCGCCTCGTCAACTCGGGCAGGCCGACGTGCTAGCGCTCGGAGCGGTCTAGTTGGCGCCGAGCACGATCGCGAGCTTGCCGCCGTGCAGCGCCGAGGGCTTCAGGCCGTCGAGCGGGCCGACGACGCGCACGTGGAGATCGTGGGCGAGACGCACGCCTTCGGCCGCGAAGCCGCGCTTGTACATCACGACGCTCGTCGCGTAGTCCTGACGGGCGGCATTGCCCTTGCCGCGGATCTGGTAGCCCAGGCCCGAGAGCCGGGCGGCCGCGGCTGACGCGGCGCCGGTGCGGCCGTTGCCGTTGAGCACGAACACTCCGGTCGCGGAGCGGCTGAGCTTCGGCTTGCCGATGTGCACCTTCTTGGCGTGGACGACCGTCGCGTGATGCTTGGCGGCGGGAGCGAGCGCCGCCGCCTCCGCATGGTGCTGCACCGCGTGGGCGAGGGGCTTCGCCAGCAGGACGAGCACGAGCGCGACGAGCACGATCAGCTCGATCGCCGCGACGAGGCTCGCCACGAGCGTCGCGGTCCGCCAGGGACGGATCAAGGCCTCGGCTGGGATCGGCGCATCCATCGGCGGGACCCGATTCGCCCTCCGCGCGGCGTCTCCTTCAGCTACGCCGTCGCGTGCTCCTGCATCCAGGTCCACGTCCGCCCGAGGCCGTCGTCGAGCGAGATCTGGGGGCGCCAGCCGAGCTCGCGCTCGATCAGCCGGGCGTCGAGCACCGAGCGCTGCACGTCGCCGAGCCGCGGCGGCTCGTGCCTCGGGGCCCGGCTGCTGTCGGCGACCCGTGCGCACGCCGCGTGCAGGTCCCCGACGGTCGTGTCGCGGCCCGTCCCGACGTTGTACGGCCCGCCGGTGCGCCCGACGGCTGCGAACAGCGAGCCGACGATGTCGTCGACGTAGACGAAGTCCCGGGCCTGCGCTCCGTTCCCGAAGATCACCGTGTCCTCGCCGTGCGCCAGGCGCTCGAGGAAGATCGCGACCACTCCGCCTTCGAGGCCGGAGTCCTGGCGCGGCCCGTAGACGTTCGCGAACCGGAGGGCGATGTGGTGCGTGCCGTGGATGCGGTTCCATCCGGCGAGATACTCCTCGCCGCACTTCTTCGCGATCCCGTACGCCGACAGGGGCAGGAACGGCGTCTGCTCCGTCGCAGGCTCGGCGCATTCGCCGTAGCCGGCGCCGCCCGACGAGGCGAAGATCACCTGGGCCTCGGGCGCCGCGCCGAGGACGTTGACCGTGCCGACGACGTTGACCGCGGCGTCGTACTCGGGGCGCTGCATCGAGGTCTGGACGTCGGCCTGGGCCGCGAGATGGAAGACCACATCCGCCTCGACGGAGAACGGCTCACGGATGTCGTGCTCGAGCAGGGCGGCAGCCGGGTTCAGGTTCTCCCGCTTGCCGGAGGCGAAGTTGTCGACCACGGTGACCGAGTCGCCGCGCGCGAGCAGGGTGTCGACGAGGTTCGACCCGATGAAACCTGCGCCCCCTGTCACAACCGTCCGCATGGAGGCCGTAGATTAGGCGCGGAATGTTTGTCACGTTTGAAGGTGTCGACTGGTCCGGGAAGAGCACGCAGGCCGAGCTGCTCGCGGCCTGGCTGCGCGAGCAGGGGCGGACGGTGCTCTCCACGCGCGAGCCGGGCGGCACGGCAGTGGGCGAGGCCGTGCGCCAGGTCGTCCTCCACGGGCACGACATGACGCCGTGGGCCGAGGCCGCGCTCTACGCGGCCGCGCGCGCCGACCACGTGGAGCAGGCGATCAGGCCCGCGCTCGAGCGCGGGGAGGACGTCGTCTGCGACCGCTACCTCGACTCGTCCGTCGCCTACCAGGGCGCTGCACGCGGGCTCGGCGAGGACCGGGTGCTCGAGCTCAATCTCACCGTCACACGCGGCCTGCTCCCGGACCGCACCTTCCTCGTGCTGCTCGATCCGGAGGAGGCGCTGAGCCGCGGCAGCGGCGATCCCGATCGCATCGAACGCGAGGGAGAGGACTTCATGCGCCGCGTCGACGCCGCCTACCGCTCGCTGGCGGCCGTGTCCCCGACGCGGATCATCGCGCTCGACGGCGCGAGGCCGCCCGAAGAGATCGCCGAGGAGGTTCGTGAGCACGTCCGCGAGCTTCTCTGAGCACGCCGAGGCGGCCCGGCTGCTGGACGCCGCGCTCCGCGAGGGGCCGGCGCACGCGTACCTCTTCCACGGCCCCCCGGGCGTGGGCAAGCGGCAGGTCGCGCGGGTGTTCGGCCATGCGCTCCTCGGCACGACGCGCGAGTTCCACCCGGATCTCTACGAGCTCGACGCGCTCGGCGAGATGATCCGGATCGACGCGATCCGGGAGCTGCGGCGCGACCTGCACATGCGGCCGTTCGAGGCAGACCGGCGCGTGTACCTCGTGCACCGCGCGCACCTCATGAACGAGGACGCGGCCGACGCGCTGCTCAAGGACCTCGAGGAACCGCCGTCGTACGCGGTGATCATCCTGATTGCCGACGACCTCGGCCCGCTGCCGGGGACGATTCTCTCGCGCTGCCAGCTGGTGCCGTTCCACCGCCTCTCGGAGCGCGCGATCCGCGAGCTCGTGGACGCGCGCGCGCCGCAGCTCGACGAGGAGAGCCGTGCCACGCTCGCGCGGGTCGCCGCCGGCCGCCTGGACCGGATGGAGCGGCTGCTCGACCCCGCCGCCGCCGGGCGGCGCGACGCGCTGATCGACCAGGCCCGGGCCGTGTATCGCTCGGAGCCGTTCGACGCCGAGGCGGCCGCCGGTGTGCTGCTCGCGAACGCGCAGGGTCGGGCGGCGGAGGCGCGGGACACCGAGGAGGCGCGCATCGCGGACCTCGAGCTGAGCGCGCGCGACGCGGAGCAGCGGGTGAAGCGCGCGGCTCGCGGGGCGGAGCGGGAGGAGCTCCTGGCGCAGCTCGAGGAGCTCGGCGCGTGGTATCGCGATCTCGTGGCCGTCGCGGTCGGAGCCGACCGCGCAGCGATTCATCTCGACAAGCTGGCAGCGCTGCACGAGGACGCGACACGAGAGCGGCTGCTCGGCGCGGAGCGGGCCGCCGAGGCCGTTCGGGAGACCTGGCGGGGGCTCGAGGAGCTCAATCTGGCGCCTCAGCTGGCCCTCGAGGCGTTGTTCGTCCAGCTCGCCCGCGAGCTCGCCGCCTGAATTCGTCGATCGTTCGCCGGGGCCGCGCCGCCGCGCGTCAGTCCAGATGCTCGGCGGTGCGCCTGCGGTCGACGATGTAGGCGACGAGCCAGACGGCCGCGAAGACGAGGACGATCGCCATGATCGGCCCCCACGTGTACCAGGCCCACCCGAGGAACAGGAAGACCAGGGCGCCGGCCACGCACACGCCGACGATCACGCCGAACATCTTGAACCAGAAGGATGCTTCCATGCGGGCAACTCTCCGGGGGGGCCGGCCGAGGGGCATCATCCCGACCGGATGAAGTGGTGAGGCCGTGAGCCGTCCTCCGCCCAGGTCAACCGAGACGGTCAACCCCCGAAGAGTGATTGTGTCAACCGCCTCGCCGCAGTCATGGTGCGGTTGTCGAAAGGGCCCGATGCGGCGAGGCCCACCGACTTACAGACGTGTCGATGAGCGGGGCCGCGGCGGCCCCGCTCTCCACGTCGAGGCCTCGGGTTGCAGCGAAGCCGACGGGGAGACTCGAACTCCCGGCCCCTTCATTACGGACGTTCGGGGCGGTGGGACTGAACGATGTTGCCCAACTGTTCCCACGGCGGCTTCGTGGTTGGACACTTCTCGGCTGCTGCGATCATTCGCGTGCGGCCTGGGGCCCGATCGTCAGAACTGCTTGTGTAGATGCGGACCCGCCCGACGAGTCGGAGACGGCGAGGCCGATCGCGAGGCGTCCTGGCTTTGTCGGCTTGCCGGTCAGGACGCCGTTCGCGAGGAGATGCAGTCCGCGCTCGAGTCGTCCCGTGGTGACGCGCCAGCGGTAGGGCGGTTTGCCGCCGCTGACCGAGAGGGGCGTGGTGAACCTGCGTCCGACGCGTGCGGTGAAAGCGGCGGGAGAGATAACTAGAGGTGGGGGCGGTGCGCTTGCATCGACGAGGGCGTTGTGGATGAGCTGTGCGATTGCGACGGCTCCGCTTGCTACGAGATGAATCGCGTCGCTTTGAAACCAGGAGTAGCGGTTGAGTGAGTCGGCCTGCCAGTCGACGATCGTGACCTGCGGGTACGGCTTGACGGCCAGGGCGAGAGCGTCGTTCATCTGCACGTATTGGGGAACCCAGTCGTGGTAGTTGAGCCAGAGGATCCGCTGGACGCCGGCGGCGATCAATGTCCGGATCGAGGCGTCCACGGCGCCTGCGAACGTCTCGATCGGGTCGTTGTAGCCGACCTCGACAACGACTGTTGCCCCGATCCGATCGCCAAGTGCGTGAACCGTGTCGACCAGGTTCGGCGGCCGCTGCCCCTCGAACGGGCAACTGTCGCCCGTCAGGCGTCGGCAGACCGCGATCTGAAGATCCATCTTCGGCAGACCGCGCTCGAGGATCGAGAGGGGCTGCGCGTTCCACTGGACCGCGGTCAAGACGGAATCGCCGATGACGGTGATTCTGTTCGGTCGCGACGTAGGGGCACCCTGGGCGGTCGGCGCCAAGGCGAGCAGAGCGCACAGAACGCCGAGCAGTCCGAGCAGCCTCAGTCGCCTGAACGTCGCACTTGGCCCCGCGTTGCCTGGCGGCAAGGGGACTGGCGGGAATGAGGGTGATCGGGGAGTCCATGTATCGGGCACAGCGAACCTTCTGTCGAAATTGGCGTTTGCGGGTGGGCCTGGCAAAGACCAGGCCCACCCTGGGCCTCAGGGGCCGTTATTTGACGACGATCTGGACGAGTCGGCGGTTGGAGATGCCGCCGAGGATGTTTTCGCCTGGTTTGCGGGCGCGGAGGAACATGACGAGCGAGGTGCCGTGTGTGAGCGGCAGCTGGGCGGTTGGTGTGATCAGGATGGTTGCCCAGCCGTCTGCGTCGGTTGCGACTTCGGGGCTGCCGTTCATCCAGCTGTAGGGGAGCCCGAGTGCGTAGACGAGTGCGCCCTGCACGGGCTGTCCTTTGGTGTCGGTGACGCGGAAGCGGCCGATGAAGGATGCGTGGCTGCTGATCGACGTCGGTTGGAACTTGACGGTGGAGATGACCAGCCGGTCGGGGAGGGAGAGGGCGCTGATCGGTGTTGCCGCGTTGTTGAAGGGTGCGGCGGTGAGGTTGCTCTGCGTGGCTGAGGCGACGCCTCGGGAGCCGACGACGATCTGGACGAGGCGTCTGCTGGAGACGCCTGCAAGCAGGTTGTCGCCGGCTTTGCGCGCGCGGACGAACATGACCAGCGAGGTGCCGCGGCTGAGCGGCAGCTGGGTTGTCGGGTTGATGACGATCGTTGCCCAGCCGTCGGCGCCGGTTGCGACTTCGGGGCTGCTGTTCATCCAGCTGTAGGGCAGGCCGAGCGCGTAGACGAGTGCGCCTTGCACCGGCCTGCCTGTGGCGTCGGTGACGCGGAAGCGGCCGATGAAGGGGGCGTGGGAGGTGATCGAGCTCGGTTGGAAGTTGACGCCCGAGATGACCAGTCGGTTGGGGAGGACGACCGAGCCGACCTGAACGGCCGTCGAGGCGCCCGTGCCGGATGCGGTCGGCGTCAGCCGGGAGGAGTTCGCGAACGCGTATGCCTGCCGGGTGATCGCTTTGATCTGGACGAAGAGCGGGTGGCCGACGTCAGCCGCAGCGATGGTGTAGGTCGCCCGCTTGGCGCCGGCAATCGGCGAGCAGGCAGCCCCGCTCGTCGCGCAGCGCGTCCACTGGTAGGTGTAGCTGACCGGCTGTGCGCCGACCCAGGTTCCCGGGTGGGCAGTCAGGGTCGAGCCGAGGACGGGTGCGCCGGTGATCGTGGGCGGCGCGGCGAGCCGCAGCTGCAGGGAGATCCCGGCCGGGGTGGGCTGGGAGTTGACGAACGCATCGCCGCTGTGGTTGTCGGCCTTGATCTGGACGAAGATCGGGTGGCCGACGTCCGCCTTGGTGATCGTGTAGCTGACCCTCTTGGCGAGCGGGATCGGTGAACAGGACGGGTAGACCGAGCAGCGATTCCACTGGTAGGTGAAGCTGATCGTTGGCTCGCCGAGCCATGACCCGGTCGAGGCGGTGACGACGTCGCCTTCCTTCAGTGTCGTCGAGGAGGCGTAGATCACGGGTGCCGCGATGTTGTACGGGGCCTTGTAGGCGACCGGGCCGGTAGCAGCCGAGAGGGCGCTGGTTGCTCCGAAGCTGTTCGAGGCGACGACCTGGACGCGGAGTTTGTGCCCGACGTTTACGGACGTGGTCGAATAGGACGGCGAGTTGGCGCCGGCGATCGGGGTGCAGTTGTTGCCGCTCGCATCACAGGACTGCCAGAGATAGGCAAACGTCAACGGCGTCGAGCCCGTCCAGGTCCCGGTCGTTGCGGTCAGCTTGGCTCCGACGTCCGCGGTCCCGGTGATGGCCGGAGCGGTCGAGTTGGCGGGCGCGTTGACGTTGTTGGAGGCGACGACGTCGCTGGCTTCTGTCAGTGCGTCGGCGCCGCCTGCGGCGTTCGAGGCTGTCACCAGCACGCGCAAGGTGTGCCCGACCTCTGTCGAGCCGGGGGTGAACGTCGACGTTGTTGCACCGAGGATCGGCGTGCACGACCCACCGGAGAGGTCGCAGCGCAACCACGAGAACGTGAACGCGATCGGCTTTGTGCCGGACCAGGCACCGGTCGCGACGCTCAGCGCCTGACCTTCCTTCGCTGTTCCCGAGATGGCGGGCAGTGTCGAGACGGCCGGAGAACTCGCAGAGGCAATCAGGCGGGTCGGCCCCGAGAAGGCCTTGTTGATCCCGTACGAGTTGCTCGCGGTGATCGCGACCCGGACCGTCGCGCCTGTGTCGGCGGCGGTGAGCGTGTACGCCGGCGACGCCGCACCGGCAATTGCAGCGCAGGCGCTACCGGTAGCGGTGCAGCGTTGCCACTGATAGCCAAACCTCATCGGCAGCGTGCCGTTCCAAACGCCGGGCGTCGCGCTCATCGTCTGGCCCTGCTGGACGGTGCCCTTGACCACGGGCAGGTCCGCGTTGGCGGGGCTCTTGCCTGCCGGCGCGACGACGCCGCTCAGGAACGAGCGCGCGACGGTCGACCCGGCCGCATTCGAAGCCGTCACGACAACGCGCAACATCGTTCCGGGAGCGGTGTTCGGCAACAGATAGCTGGCACCGTTGGCTCCACGGACCGGGCCGCAACCCGAGCCGCTCGAGTCGCATTTCTCCCAGCCGTACGAGAAGGTGATCGGGACGTCCCCGCCCCAGACGCCGGGATCCGCGGTCAGCGTCGCGCCCTCACGAGCGATCCCGCTCAGTGTCGGCAGCGCCAGGCTGGACGGCGCAGACACCCTCGTCGCCGCCAGCGCGCTCGACACGGACGCCGCGAGAATCCCGATCAGCATCCCCGCGAGCAGGGCCGCGGAGAGGAACATCCCCCGGCGTTTGATCGTCGAGCCGGAATGACTTCGCAGGAACAAGGTGGTCTTCATGGAGTGCGTCTCCTCGCCTCATCAGCAGAGACTCAGGGCTGCTCACCGAATCTTCCGATCCGTAGGAGATCGGCTGAGGCGCGGTGCCGACACACGCCGGGCAAGAACCCTTCTGTTGAGATGTATAGTGAATAAGAACGTATCACGAACTATCGCGTGATACACTCTGATTTTGCAATGACCTTACACTCACTAACAACCGACGAACGAGAGGTCCGGGTGCCTACAAAGACAACGAAGACCGCACTCCCGAAGCAGCGGCGGAAGCCGACAGCAGCTGAGTACGAGCAGACCGCAGCGTTGCGGCAAGCCCTTCAGCACTTCCAGCGAACAAGCGAAAAAGCACTCCGACCGCAGGGGCTGACAATCGAGCGCTACCAACTACTCCTGACGATCAAGGTCGCCCAGCTAGGCAATCAGACGATCACCGTGAGCCAGCTCGCGACCAGACTCCAGCTCGCCAAGAGCACAACGACGCAGCTCGTTCGGCGAGCCGAAAACCTGCGGATGCTTCGGCGAGAGAACTCCGACCACGACGCACGCGTCCGCTACCTCCACCTCACAGAAGACGGCGAGACCAGACTCGCCGCCGCCGTCACCGACCTTCGCGACGACCGGGATCGGTTGCTGGAATCCCTCCCGTAGGGAACATCACATCGCGGTCACACCGAGTCGCAGACCGATGTGCACATCTGGCACACGCGTCAGCTTGCGGCGGCGATTGTTGTCGTTGACGGCGACCGGGTGGGTGCGCTGCGGTTGGTGCTCGGCGTCAGGCCGGCGAGGGCGAGGTCGGCCTGAATGGCTTCCC
This sequence comes from uncultured Thermoleophilia bacterium, assembly GCA_963828655.1. Classification (GTDB taxonomy): domain Bacteria; phylum Actinomycetota; class Thermoleophilia; order Gaiellales; family Gaiellaceae; genus PALSA-600. The sequence goes on from CAWHFK010000008.1 coordinate 601,079, forward strand.
GGGCTTTGAAGATGCGCCATTTGACGTTGCCGATGTCGATCCCAAGTACTTCAGCGATTTCGCGATAGGAAAGTCCTGAGACATCACGGAGCAGGACGGCGTTCTTCAGGCGATCGTCGAGCGCCGCAACGGCCTGCCAGATCGCCGAGACAATCTCCCGGGTCTCGATGGTGGGCTCAACGCTCTGCAACACAATCCCCAACTCGTCAGACTCGGGAACCTGACGCGTCCGTCGAGTCCGGGCACGATGCTCGTCGACGATCCGGTTCTTCGCGATCTGGAACAGCCAGGTCGTAAAGAGCGACTTCCGGTCGAAGCGCGCCAGCGATCGGTACGCCCGGATGAAGATCTCCTGCGTGACGTCCTCGGCGACCAGATCGTCGTTGAGCATCCGGCTGACGTAGTTGGAGATCGGCCGGCGATACGCCTCGAAGATCCATCCGAATGCCTGTTCATCGCCGCGCTGAGCCGCCTTGAGGATTGCCGACTCGGGTTGCTGGAGTGCCACAGCTCACCCTGGGACGCGGACTCCGGCGCATTGTTTAGTTCTTAACCTGAATGCTTACAGCTCGCGAACCTGCAGCCCAAACAAGCAGTGCCCAGCGTCCACTCACCAAGCGCCGGCTAAGCCTTGAAGGCTGCGCACCAGAGCGTTCTCAGGCTTGATCGTCGGCTCGAGGTTGCCGCCCGCCTGCAGGCGGGGCTTTTGTGAGGAGCCGACGGGGAGACTCGAACTCCCGACCCCTTCATTACGAGTGAAGTGCTCTACCAGCTGAGCTACGTCGGCGTCTGCTCCGTGGAGCGCGCGTAGTGTAGCCGCGCCGCGGCGGCCTCCTGGCCCTCCGGGCGGTGGCGTTAGGGTGCCCGCGTGGAGCTCGGGCTTGACGGCAAGGTCGCTCTGATCACCGGCGGAAGCGCCGGGATCGGTCTCGCGACGGCGCGGGCGATGGTCGAGAGCGGGGCGATCGTCGTGACGGTGAGCCGCAGTGGCGCACCTCGTGTCGGCGAGGCTCTCCACGTCGCTGCCGATCTCGGCGACGCAGGCGAGCCGCAGCGTGCCGTCGGCGAGGCGCAGGCGCGGGTCGGGAGCATCGACTGTCTGGTCAACAACGTCGGGGTCGCGGTGATCCGCCGTCTGGAGGACGTGACCGAGGACGACTGGGACCTGTCCGTTCGGCTGAATCTGCTGAGCGCGATTCGAGCGACCGCCGCGGTGCTGCCCGGGATGCGTGAGCGGCGATCCGGTTCGATCGTGAACGTCGCGTCGACGGCCGGTCGGCGGCCGAGCCGGATCATGCCGGACTACTCGGTCGCGAAGGCCGGGCTGCTCGCGTACTCGCGTCAGGTCGCCGACGCCTACGCCTCGGAGGGCGTTCGCTGCAACGCGGTCATCCCCGGCCCGACGCTGACGCCGGCGTGGACCGGGCTGGAGGGGCTCGCCGCCCAGCAGGGAGATCGCGAGACGGTCCTGGCGAAGTCCGAGGCGGCGCGCCCGCTCGGTCGGTTCGCGACCCCGGAGGAGATCGCAAACGTGATCGTGTTCCTCGCCTCCGACGCGGCCTCCTACGTCACGGGCGCCGAATGGAGCGCCAGCGGCGGCACGGTGCCGTAGGCCTGCTCATCCCGTTCGGAGGATGCGGCGGGCGAGGCCGCGCGCGAATAGTCGCGGTACCAAAACGAAGGAGAGCACCTCATGTGCCGCTGGCTGGCCTATTCGGGAACACCGGTCCTGATCGAACAGCTTCTCTACGAGGGACACCACTCGCTGATCGACCAGAGCCTCCATTCGAAGCTCGGCGCGGAGACGACGAACGGCGACGGCTTCGGTCTCGGCTGGTACGGCGAGGGCGAGCAGGCCGGCGTGTTTCGCAGCGTCGAGCCGGCCTGGAACGATCAGAACCTGCGCGAGCTGGCCGCGCACGTGCGCTCGCCGCTCGTGTTCGCGCACATCCGCGCGTCGAGCGGCGCGCCCGTCCAGCAGACGAACTGCCATCCGTTCCGCCACGGCCGTTTCCTCTGGATGCACAACGGGCTGATCCACGACTTCCACAAGATCAAGCGCGAGCTCCTCTTCGAGGTCGACCCGGGGCTCTTCCCGGTGATCGGCGGCACGACGGACTCCGAGACGCTGTTCTTCCTTGCGCTGACGTTCGGCCTCGAGAACGACCCGCCCGCGGCCGTCGCGCGGGCGATCGGCCTCGTCGAGGAGGTCGGCCGGCGGCACGGCGTCGAGCATCCGTTTCAGGGGACGATCGCGACGACGGACGGCGTTCGGCTCTGGGCCTTCCGCTACTCGAGCGAGGGCGCCACGCGCTCGCTCTTCTACAGCAGCAACGTCGAGGTCGTGCGTGCTCTCTACCCGGACAACCACCGCCTCGACGGGGTCGGCGACGAATCGCGCCTCGTCGTCTCCGAGCCGCTCGGCGATCTGCCCGGGGTCTGGAACGAGGTGCCCGAGGGGACCTACGGAGTCATCCAGCCCGGCGCCGACGAGCTCCACTCGTTCGTGCCGGTCGCACCCGTGTAGGAGCGGCTACGGGACCGAGACGACGCGCGCGCCGCCGGCGCGGCGCTCGACCTCGGCTGCGACGTCGGAGCCGAGCACGCGGCCGAGGAAGCTGTGATGGTGCTCTCCGAGGACGATCAGGTCCGCGCCGTTGTCACGCGCCGCGTCGACGATGGTCGACGCAGCCGAGCCGGCCGCCCACACGTACTCCGCATCCAGCCCGGCCGACTCGATCACCGTGCGGGCGCGGCCGAGGAGGCTCTGGATGTCGGCCGGTGGGCCGAGCGCAGTCGCGTCCGGCGGGCTGTAGTCGAGCGAGCCGAAGTTCTGCAGGCCGGTGGGGTCGAGCGGGAGCTCCTCGACGGCCACCACGATGAGCTTCGCGCCGCCGTCGCGCGCCTCGGCGATCGCGCGGTCGAGCGCGCGTCCCGCGGCCGGGCTGTCGTCGTAGCCGACGAGGACGGCCTTCATGAGTGTTCAAGCCCCCTGGCGGTCACCGCCGAGACGGTACACGTCCGGCCCCGGCGCGGCCCGGTCTGCGCCTCTGGCTGGACGGGCCCCCGGGGTATGATTCGACGACGATGCATGCGCGGCTCCTTCCCCGGCGTGGGTTGGCAGCGTTCGCGCTCCTCGTCGTGGTCGCCGAGGTTGCCGGACGCAGTCTGACGGCGCGCGTCGACCGGGTCTTCCACGTCGCGCCCCTGGCTCCGACCGGGGCGACCTACTACCCGTTCCTGCTCGTCGTGGTGAAGATCCTCGCGGCGCTCGCCTGCGCCGCGCTGCTCGCCAGATCGACGCGCGCCTGGGCGACCGCCGATGCCGGCGAGCGACTGCTCGCCGCGATCGGGCACCGCCAGGAGCGGCGGGCGCCCCGCTTCCGTCCCGGCCTCTCACCGCGGATCTGGTTCGCGGCGTTCGCGGCGACCTCGGTCGTGTACCTCGTGCACGCGGATGCGGAGGAAGCGGCCGCCGGTCGCTGGCCGCTGCTCGGTCCCTGGCTCCACACCTACGCGCTGCCCACGTTCGCGGTGCTAGCGGTCGTCGTCGCCGCGCTCTGGCGTGTCGCCGGCTGGCTCTACGACGTCGAGGACTACGCCGCCAGCACGCTCGACCGCGCCCGCCGCATCCTGCACGCCGCCTTCGGCGCGCTCGTATCGCCCCATCCACCCGCAGCCGATAACGACGGCGCTCCTCGCCGCCGCTTCGGGCTCGCGTTCGAATCGCGTCCTCCTCCGCCTCGCGCCTGACCCGCGGCACGGCCTAGGGGCCGGGGCCGCGGACGCCCGACGTCCCTCAGGACCCGGAGGAGGAATGGAAACACCGTTGGTCTCTCGCCTACCGGCGACCGTCGCCCGTACGGCACGAATGCGAATCGTCTCGTCGATCGGCCCAACCGTCGTGGCCGCCGGCCTGATCTGGGCGATCCTGCAGCCGTACCGCGTCACGCTGCTTCACCCGCGCGGCCAGGGGCTCTGGTGGCTCCTGATCGAGCCGCCGCTGCTCGTGATCGGAGCCGGGATCGTCTTCGTTCTGCTCGTCGCCCGGCCCCTGCTCTCCGACCTCGAGGAGCACGATGCTGCCGCACGCTGAGATGATCCACTGGGCCTTCGCGGCAGGGATCCTGCTCGTCGGCCTGTGCCTCCTCTGCGAGGCGATCGTCGGCGAAGAGGTGTGGCGGATGCGGCCCTGGCGCAAGTACCTCTGGCCCGGGCTCGCCTTCACGCTCGGCCTGCTGCTCTGGCTCGTGATGGCGTTCTTCACCAACTCGGCGATCCACATGTACGCACACGGCTCCTGGGCGGAGGTGCTGATGCTCGCGGGCGGAGCCGAACTCGGGCTCGTGCACGGGCGGCTCGAGTCGCCGCTCTGGCGGCTGACGTGGCCGCTCGCCTTCGTCGTCACCGGCACGGCGTTCATCGTCCACGAGCAGAACCCGTGGTTCTTCGCGCGCTCCGCGTTTCTGCATCATCTGCTCGGGTGGACGTTCATCGTGGCGGCGATCTTCCCGCTCCTGCTCGTCTGGCGGCCGCGCTCCGCTGTGCTCCAGGCCGGTTTCGCGCTGATGATCGTCACCGTGTCGGTGATGCTCTTCTCCGACCGCGACGTGGCGCCCGTCTTCGGCCATCTCTCGACGCTCGCGGGGACACCGCACCGGTGAGACGCGCTCTCCCGTTCGTGCTCGCTGCGCTCGCCTTCCCGGCGGGGGCGTCCGCCCACGCGACCCTTCAGTCGACGACCCCGAGGTTCGGCACGGAGGTGCAACGGCCTCCCGCCCAAATCCGCCTGCACTTCGACCAGGAGGTCAAGGTCCTGCCCGGGGACATCAAAGTGCTGAACGGGGTCGGCCGCAACTTCGCCGGCCCGCCGCATGCGGTTGGGACCGACGCCGTGGCATCGGTCGGCCCGCTCAAGCTCGGGGTCTACACCGTTCGCTGGCAGGCGATCTCCGCCGACTCCCACGTCGTGTCCGGCGTCTGGACGTTCGGCGTCCGCGTACCGGCGCCCTCCGTGAACGACGCCTACGGTGCGGGCGGCCCGACCCGGACCGAGGATCTCGTCCGTTGGGTCTGGTTTCTCGGGATTGCATTGACGATCGGCGCGCTCGGCCTGCGCTTGATCGTCCTCCGCGGCCTCGAGGTGCCGCTCGAGCTCGACCGGAAGATCGCCGTCGCCGCAGGGATCGGCGCACTTGTGACGCTGCAGGCGGGGATCGCGGCCTTCTCGCTGCGGGCAGAGGATGCGTTGCAGCTTCCGTTCACACGGTTCCTGTACGGCGACCTGTCGCCGATGACCGCGACGCGCTTCGGCACGGCGTTCGTGACGATGACGCTCGCCTTCGCCCTCGTGCTCGCCCTCGTCTACCTCGCCTGGTTGCTCGACCGCGTCGCGTTCCTGGTGCCCGCGTTCGCGTTGTCGCTGCTGTTCGCGGGCGGGCTCTCGGTCTCGGGCCACGACGCCGTCGATCCAGGCTCGTCCTGGAAGACGGAGCTCGCCGACTGGGTGCACATCTCCGCGGCGTCGCTCTGGATCGGCGCGCTCGCGACGATGGCCGGCCTGCTCTGGTTCGGGGCGCCGCAGCTGCGGCGCCAGGCATTCACGCGCTTCTCGCGCCTCGCGACGGTGCTGATCGTGCTCGTCCTCTCGGCGGGGATCTATCTCAGCATCGTGCGGCTGCCGCACCTCGCCGATCTGTGGTCGCAGCGCTACGGCCAGGTGCTGCTCGTGAAGATCGGCCTCGTGTGCTTCGCGCTGCTCTGGGGCGCGTTCCATCACTTCCTGGTCAGGCCCGCGCTCGACCGTGCCGACGCAGGATTCCTGTCGCGGATCGGCCGGAGCCTCGCCGGGGAGAGCCTCGTCGGCGTCGCGGTGCTGCTCGTGGCGGCCGTGCTCGTCGACTCGCGGCCGCCGCCGAGGCCGATCGGAACTTCGAATACGTCGGCCCCGGCAGGAGGATCTGCGGCGACACTCCGCCCGTGAAGATCCTCGCTGCGGCTGTGGCCGCTGTGCTCGTGGCGGCGCCCGCCGTCAAGGTCGACGTCGGTGAGCCGACCTACGGGCTCGCCTCGAGCGGCGGGAGCGTCTGGGCCGGCGGCCTCGGCAGCGGCAACGTGCTGCGCCTCGACCGCGACTCGGGCAAGGTGCTCGGGCGCGTCTCGATCGGCGCACGGGTGTTCAACCTCGCCGCCGCGCCGGGGGCGGTCTGGGGGATCGCCAACCTCACGAACACCGCGGCGCGGATCGACGCGAGCACGGGCAAGGTGACGGCGTCGGTGCGCGTCGGCAACGCGCCGTACGACATCGAGTGGGGCTTCGGTTCCGCGTGGGTGTCCAACTCGCTCGACGGCACCGTTTCCCGGATCACGGGCACGAAGGTGGTGAAGACGATCAAGGTCGGCGTCGAGCCGAACGGGCTCTCGGCGATCGGCCGTTACCTGTGGGTGACCGATCACACCGCCGGCAAGCTGCTGCGGCTGGACCCGCGCACGAACCGGGTCACCGGCCCAGGTGCCGCTGTCCGGCGCCGACTGGGTCACCGGCCTCGACGGCTCGCTCTACGTCTCGCAGGAGACGAACGTGGTCACCCGCGTCGATGCGCGCACGCTGAAAGTGCTCGGCCGCGTCAAGGTGCATCGCAACCCGCTCGGCTCCGCGGTCGTCGCCGGGAAGCTCTGGGTGCCGTGCATCGACTCCAACGACATCGTCGTGGTCGACCCGGCGGCGATGAAGGTCGTCAAGACGATCGCTGCCGGGCCCGGGCCGATCGTCGTGCTGCCGGCCGCAGGTCACGTGTGGGTCTCGCACACGACCGGGACGGCGATCTGGCGTTTGTAGGGATACTCCGGGCGTGGAGCTGACCGGCTACCGGGATCGCTTCCCGATCCTCGCGTCGACGACGTACCTGATCAACCACTCGCTCGGGCGCGATGCCGGCAGAGGCCGAGCGCCGGCTGCAGCAGTTCGCGCGCGAATGGGCGACTCGCGGCGCGCGGGCGTGGGGTGAAGGCTGGTGGAGCTCCGTGTTCACGACCGGCGACCTGATCGGCGGCATCATCGGCGCGCCGCCCGGCTCGACCGTGATGCACCAGAACGTGACCGTCGCCGAGGCGATCGTGCTCTCCTGTTTCGACCTGAAACCGCCGCGCAACCGCATCGTCTTCGAGGAGGGTCTGTTCCCGTCGGTGCGCTACGTGCAGCAGGCATGGAGGCGCTTCGGCGCCGAGGTCGTCGTCTGCGAGGACGCCGACGCGGTGATCGACGCGATCGACGAGCGCACACTGCTCGTTCCCATCTCGCACGTGCTCTACAAGTCGGCCGAGATCCAGCCGGTGGAGCGGATCGTCGAGCGCGCACACGCATTCGGCGCACACGTCTGTCTCGACGCGTATCAGTCGGCGGGAGCCGTGCCGCTCGACGTGACCGCCCTCGGGATCGCCTTCTGCGTCGGCGGCTCGGTGAAGTGGCTCTGCGGCGGCCCCGGCGCGGGGTGGCTCTACGTCCGTCCCGACCTCGCCGACCGGCTCGAGCCGGCGTTCGCCGGCTGGCAGGGGCACGCGCGGCCGTTCGCGTTCGAGACGGAGATGGATCCCGCCCCCGGCGTGGGGCGATTCCTCACCGGCACCCCGAACGTGGCCGCGAACTACGCGGCGAGCGCGGGCTACGAGATCATCGCCGAGATCGGAGTCGACCGGATCCGCGAGAACTCGATGCGCCAGACCGCTCTCCTGGTCGAGCTCGTCGACTCCGCCGGCTTCGAGCTCACCTCGCCGCGCGAGCCGGCCAAGCGGGGCGGCTCGGTCGTGTTTCGCGTGCCCGACTTCCAGGCCGTGCATGCGGAGCTCGCCGCACGCGAGATCATCTGCGACACGCGCCCCGACGCGGGCATTCGCTTCGGGCCGCACTTCTTCACGACCGACGACGAGCTGCGCTTCGCCGTCGATCAGGTGAGTGAGATCCTCGCCTCCGGCGCGCACCTCGAACGCGCGCACGCGGCCGCCGGGTACTAGATCAAGACCCCGACGACGATCACGACGAGGCCGCTGCAGAAGAAGGCCGCGCCGGGCGACAGCGTCGGGTCCTCCGGGTTTCGCTTTGCCGCGTCGAAGCCGGGGATCGTGCCCCAGGCGACCTTGGTCACGTTCCGGTCCATGTAACGCTCGAGGTTCGACCCGCTGCCGACGCCGGCCATTGCCAGCAGCATGCAGCCGATGACGATGCACAGGATGCGCGCGTCGAACGCGAAGCCCTGTGCGCTGACGGCCGCCAGGAGCCCGGCGAGCGCGAGCGCGACGACCACGCAGACGGCGATCCGCACGATGAGACGAACCAGTTCGCGCACGACCCACACGGCCTGGACTATAGAAACGCCCGGAGACGGTCGGCCGCCTCGGGCGCTGTCGGTGCATCCTCGTGCCGCAGGTAGACGTAGGCGGGATCGCGGATCGTCACTGCGATCGCGCGCAGGTCGTCGTCCGAGTACGGCGGCTCGCGGAGCCGCAGGTAGCGGAACGGCTCCGAGCCGGCATCGTTCACGCGCAGCACGCCGTCGACACCGGCCCACGACTCGTCGCGGAGATCCCACGCGAGCCGGACGTCCGGAGGGGCCGACCCCTGGACGAACGAGACCGTCCCGTCGTCGCGCGGCCCCTCGTAGACCACGCGCACCGGGCCGAGCCGGTCGCCCAGCGCGAGCACGCGCTCGAGGAACGTGGTCACCCGGTCGAGTCGGACGAGCGAGAACTTGACGGCGAACTCGAACCCGTCCGGAACGGCGTCCGCCCAGCGGCGGAACTGGTCGGCGCTCGGCAGGCGGTAGCCGGTCGAGTTGAGCTCGACCGTGTCGAACCGCTCGGCATAGAAGCGGAGGAACTCGGCCGGCTGGAGATCGGCCGGATAGAAGCCCGGCCGCCACGACGGGTACGACCAGCCGGAGGTGCCGATCCTGATCGCCATGGCGATACGGTACGTCCGGGGACCGAGCTAGGGTCCGCCGTCCGTGACCGTGACAGAGGTGATCCCAGACCACACCATCCGGGTCCTCGACCACGGCTTCGTGCGGCTTGACGACGCGATGGCCAACGACCTCTCCGTGGTCAACGGCGCTCGGGTCAGCTTCGCGCGCCGCAAGACCGAGATGGAAGAGTCCGATGAGGGGCTGATCCGCTTTCTGATGCGAGACCGGCACGGCTCGCCGTTCGAGCACAACGCGTTTCGCTTCCACGTCCGCTGCCCGATTTTCGTGGCGCGGGAATGGTTTAGACACCGTATAGGCTCTTTCAACGAGTTCAGTTTGAGATATGCGAAGGCGACCGACGACTTCTACGTGCCGGAGCCGGAGGACGTTCGCACGCAGGTCGGGAAGCCCGGTGCCTACAGCTTCGAGCAGGTCTCGCCCGAGCTGGCAGAGGAGACCCGCGAGGAGCTCGAGACGGTCTACCGGGAGGCCTACGCCGCGTATGCCCGCCTGGTCGAGAAGGGCGTCGCACGCGAGCTCGCCCGCTCCGTGATCCCGGTTGGGGCCTACACCCAGTTCTACTGGACGGTCAATGCGAGAGCCCTGATGAACTTCGTGTCGCTCCGGAACGCCGAGTTCGCCCAGCTCGAGATCCGGCGCTATGCGGAGGCGGTCGAGGCGTTCTTCGCCGAGAAGATGCCGGTGACGCATGCGGCATTCGTTGCAAACGAGCGGATCGCGCCTTAATATGACTCCGGGGCGCGTCCTAACATCTTTGTAACAGGCTGTTACTAACTTCTGGGTTGCCCAGTACGACAGAGGGAATGGATTGCCCGTTCCCGGCGTTGAAAAGGTTGACGGATGACGCGCAAACCGCGCGCCCGTTTACCTCGAAGACTGAAGGAGTTCGTTGACTGAAATCAGCATGACCGCGGCTGTCGCCGATGCGCTCGAAGCGCTGCTTGCCCTCCGGACCGAGCATGGGTCGATTACCCCTGCCGATGTTGCGGATGCCGTCCTGACCCACGATCTCGACGAGGCCGAGGCGGAGGCGCTCGCTCAGGAGCTCGCCGTGCACGACGTCGCTCCCGACGCGGAGGACGAGGACGAGCTCGAGCTCGACCTGTCGATCGGCACCAGCCTCTACACAACCGATTCGTTCCAGATGTTCCTCAACGAAGCCGGCCGCTATCCGCTGCTCACCGCCGCGGAGGAGGTCGAGCTGGCCAAGCGCATCGAGAAGGGCGACATGGTCGCCAAGGAGCGCATGATCAACTGCAACCTGCGCCTCGTCGTCTCGATCGCCAAGCGCTACCAGACCCAGGGGATCACCCTCGGCGACCTCGTCCAGGAGGGCGTCCTCGGCCTGATCCGCGCCGCGGAGAAGTTCGACTGGCGCAAGGGCTTCAAGTTCTCGACCTACGCGACCTGGTGGATCCGCCAGGCGGTGCAGCGCGGCGTCGCCAACAAGGCGCGCACGATCCGCATCCCGGTGCACGTCGTCGAGCGCGAGCAGAAGGTTGCCCGCGCGCGGCGCGAGCTCGTCGCGACCCTCGAGCGCGACCCGACTCCCGAGGAGATCTCGCTCCACTCGAAGCTCCCGATCACCCATGTTCGCGAGGTGATGGAGGCGGCCCGCGCGGTCGCGTCGACCGACATGCCCGTCGGCGACGACGGCGATGCGTCGTTCGGCGACCTGATCGCCGGCACCGGCCCGTCGACCGAGGAAGAGGCCTCGGCGTCGCTCCGCGACCTGGCCGTGCGCCAGGCGGTTGCGAACCTGCCCGACCGCGAGCGCGACGTGATCGAACTGCGCTTCGGGCTCGTCGGCGAAGGCCCCGCCTCGCTCGAGTCGATCGGCAAGCAGCTCGGCCTGACCCGCGAGCGCGTGCGCCAGATCGAGACCGAGGCCCTGCGCAAGCTCGCGCAGAACGAAGACCTCGCCGACGCTGCCTGAGTAACCGGGTGTCAGACACCGCGTAGCGGTGTCTGACACCTTTAACCTCGAGGCGGTGCAGTTCACCGCCCACGCCGAGCTTCAGCTGTTCGCGCTGCTCCTGGCGCTGGCCGTCATGCTCGTCGTGGCCGCGCGCGGGCGGATGCCGGTGGCGGTCTTCCTCGTCATCGGCGGTCTCCTGCTCGGCTTCGTCCCGGGCCTGCCGCAGGTGCAGCTGCCGCCGGACCTCGTGCTCGTCGCGATCCTGCCGCCGCTCCTCTACTCGGCGGCGTTCTTCACCGGCCTGCGTGACCTGCGCTCGAACCTCAGGCCCGTGTCGCTGCTCGCGGTCGGGCTCGTCGTCACGACCACCTGTGTCGTCGCGCTCGTCGCACACGGCGTGTTCGCGGGGATGTCGTGGGCGGCCGCGTTCACGCTCGGCGCGATCGTGTCGCCGACGGACGCCCTCGCCGCCGCGGACGTCGTCCGCCGGTTCAACGTGCCCCGCCGGCTCGTCTCGATCCTCGAGGGAGAGAGCCTGGTCAACGACGGCATGGCGCTCGTCCTCTACAAGACCGCCGTCGCGGCCGCGGTCGCAGGCACGTTCTCGCTGTGGAACGCCTCGTTCCACCTCGTCCTGAACGTGATCGGCGGCATCGCCGTCGGGCTCGGGGTCGGGTACATCGTCCGGCAGGTGCGCAGGCGCGTCGACGACACGCCGACCGAGGTGGCGATCGCGCTCCTCTCCGGGTACCTCGCCTACCTGCCGGCCGCCGCGCTCGGCGTCTCGGGTGTTCTGGCCGCCGTCACGATCGGCGTCTACATGGGCTGGTACACGCCCCAGCTCACGACCGTCGAGACCCGCCTCTCGGGCAACGCGTTCTGGGAGATCCTCGTCTTCCTCGTCAACGCGCTGCTGTTCGCGCTCGTCGGCTTCCAGCTGCACCTGATCGCGAGCCGGCTCTCGATCACGGCGTCGCTGCTCGCGGATGCCGCGCTGGTCACGATCGCCGTGATCGTGACGCGCCTGGTCTGGGTGCCCGTGTTCGCCTACGTGCCGCGCTGGCTCTTCCCGGGCGTCCGTGCGCGCGATCCCTATCCGCCCTGGCAGTGGCCCGTCGTGCTCGCGTGGGCGGGCGTGCGCGGCGCGGTGTCGCTCGCGGCCGCCCTCGCGCTGCCCATCGACTTGCCCTACCGCGACACGATCGTCTTCGTCACCTTCGTCGTCATCCTAGGGACGCTCGTCGGCCAGGTGCTGACGCTGCCGATCATCATCCGCGTGCTGCGGGTCGAGGACGACGGCGGCGCCGATCGCGAGGACGCGAAGGCGCGGATCAAGGCGGCGCAGGCGGCGCTCGCCCGGCTGGAGGAGCTGGCGGCCGAGGAATGGGTCCGCGAGGACACGGTGGAGCGGATGCGCGGCGCCTACAACTTCCGCACGCGCCGCTTTCGGGCCCGGTACGAGGGAGTCGACGGCGACGGCGAGGAGGAGCGCTCGCAGGCCTACCAGCGTCTGCGGCGCGAGCTGCTCGACGCCGAGCGCGGGGCGGTGCTCGAGCTGCGCAACGAGGGCATGATCACCGAGGAGGTGATGCAGCGCGTCCAGCGCGACATCGATCTGGAGGATTCACGCCTCGACGTCTAGAGCTACGTCGCGAAGGCGGGCTCGGCGTGCGGGGCGCGCGCGATCTGGACGACCAGCCCGGCGGCGAAGAGGCACAGCAGGCCGGCGCTGCCGAACGCCCAGCCGTAGCCGCCGAACCACGTTCGGATCGCCCCGGCGCCCCACGCGGCGGCCGCCGCACCGAACATGTGCGAGCAGAAGATCCAGCCGAAGACGATGCCGACGCGCTCACGCCCGAAGATCTCCGCGGTCAGCGCCACGGTCGGGGGCACGGTCGCGACCCAGTCGAGGCCGTAGAAGATCACGAACAGGATCAGTCCGAAGTGCGGTGAGCCGAACGCGTACGGAAGCGCGAGGAGGCTCAGCCCACGGAGCGCGTAGTACCAGAAGAGCAGCAGGCGCGGGTCGTACCGGTCGGTGAGCCACCCGGAGCAGGTCGTCCCGACGATGTCGAACACGCCGATCGTGGCGAGGAGGCTCGCCGCGGCGACCTCGCCGAACCCGTGATCCATCGCAGCCGGGATCAGGTGCGTCCCGATGAGGCCGTTGGTCGAGAGGCCGCAGATGAAGAAGCTGCCGGCGAGCAGCCAGAACGCCGAGCTCGTCCGGGCCAGGTTGAGCCCGTCGACGGCGGCTGCGAACGGGTTGCGCGCGGGCGCGGGCGGCGGATCCGGCTCGGTTGCGCCGTACGGCATCAGGCCGACGTCGGCCGGCCGGTCGCGGAGGAAGACGGCGACCAGCGGCAGCACGATCGCGAGTGCGACGAGGCTGACGGTGACCGACGCGTAGCGCCAGCCCCAGCGCGTGACGATCGCAGCCAGCAGCGGCAGGAAGATGAGCTGCCCGGTCGCGCTCGACGCCGTGAGGAGGCCGGTCACGAGGCCCCGCCGCTCGACGAACCAGCGGTTCGCGATGATCGCGGCGAGCGGGATCGCGATCGCGCCGGTCGCGAGCCCGTTGACGACGCCCCAGAGGATGTCGAGCTGCCAGGGCGCTGTCATCAGGACGGTGAGGCTGGATCCGGCGGACACGCCGAGCAAGGCGCCGATCGCGACGCGGCGCACGCCGAACCGCTCGACGAGCCCGGCCGAGAACGGCCCACCGAGTCCGTACAGCACGAGGTTGATCGCGACCGCGACGCCGATCGTGGCGCGGCTCCAGCCGAACTCGTCCTGCAGCGGCACGATCAGGACCCCGGTCGTGGACCGGAAGCCGGCGGCGGTGATGAGCGTCACCAGCCCGACGGCGGCCACGATCCAGGCGTAGTGGATGCGCCTCATCCCGGGTGGAAACGTCCCGGAGGTGCGGGTTCTTCCTTGCTCTTACGTCCTGAGGACGACCGGGCCGACCGAGCGGTCGTTGGCGGGCTGCGCCGTGACCACCCAACCGTCGAAGTGCGAGAACCTGTACGGCACCGAGAGGCGGACGGTGGTGTTCTCACCGCTGACCCGGAACGAGCCGCACGGCGCGACCGGCTTGCCGTTGCGCGTCAGCCACAGCTCGTAGTAGGCGCGCGGATCCTTCTGGGACGGCAGCCCGCTGACGAGCAGCTCCATCGGCCAGTTGCCCGCCTTGTCGGCCCTGCCGATGCGCAGCACGGCGAGCGAGCCCCGGCCCTGCATCGGCACGACGCGATGGGCTGCGAAGGACGCCGACTTCCCGTGCGCGTGGCCGAGCAGGTAGCCGCCGCCGAGGGCGACGGCCGCCAGGGCCGCGGCTGCGATCGCCACCGCCGCCCACCGCCGGGGCGGCATGAGCGGGAAGTCGATCACCTGCGCCTCCGCCGGGTCGGTGGGCTGTTCGAGGGCGGGCGGCAGGTCGGCCGGAGGGCCGGCCTCGACGAGCAGGTCATGCACGCGGCGCAGCCGCGCGGCCTCCTCGGGGGAGAGCCCCGTGGTGTCGACGAGGTCGTTGAACTCGTTCATGCCAGCTCCTCTCCGAGCAGGTCGGCGAGGTGCGCGAGCGCGGACCGCGTTCGCGTCTTGACGGTGCCGAGCGGGATGCCGAGGAACTCGGCCACCTCGCTCTGCGAGAGACCGCTCCAGTAGGCGAGTGCGATCACCTCGCGCTCGCGGTCAGGAAGCTCCTCCAGGGCACGGTGGACCCGCCAGGCGACCCAGCCCTGCTCGGCCGCCTCGGGCGGCTCGGGCTCGCGCGCCGCCCGTTCCGGGATCTCCGCCGGCACGTCGGTGCGGCTGCGGGCGCGATCGACGATCGCGTTGCGCGCGACCGCGTACAGCCAGGGCGCTCCGGGCCCACGGTCAGGCTTGTAGGAGCCCGCCGAGCGCCAGATGGAGGCGAAGGTCTCCTGGACCGCGTCCTCCGCCCGGCCGCGATCGCCGAGGCGGCGCAGCGCGAGGCCGAACACCGGACGGGCGTAGCGGCGATAGAGATCGTCGAAGGCAGACCGGTCGCCGTTCGCCGTGCGCTGGATGAGCTCGCCGTCCGACGTCACGAGGGGCATCGTACGGAGTGTGATCGCAACCGCCACAAAGGTGTTCTACGGATTGGAGCGGCGGGCGGTTTGCAGGAGCAGGCCGCCGTCGACGACGAGCGTGGTGCCCGTGACGAACTCCGCGCCGGCCAGGTAGACGACCGCCTCGGCGATGTCGGCCGGCGAGCCGACGCGTCCGAGCAGCGTCTCCGCCGCGCGGCGCTCCTCCTCGCCCGGTACCACCGCCACCGGCCCGGGCGCGATCCCGCAGACCCGCACCTCCGGAGCGAGGGCGCGCGCGAACACCCGGGTCAGCATCGCCTGCGCCGCCTTGGCCGCGCTGTGCGGCCCGAACGAGATCCAGGGGTCGAATGACGCCACGTCCTCGATGATCACGAGGACGCCGTGGGATTCGCGGAGCGCCGGGGCGGCGGCCTGCGCGAGGAAGAAGGTCCCCTTGGCCGTGACGTCGAGCGCAGCGTCCCAGTCGGCCTCCGTCACCTCCGCGACCGGCTTCGGCACGAAGCCCGCCCCTGCTGCGTGGACGACGAGCTCGAGGCCGCCCAGCTCGTCGACCGCCTGCTGCACGAGCATGGCGGCGCCGTCGCGCGTGCGGAGGTCGCCGTCGGCCCGGCCGGCGGCGATCACCGTCCACCGGTCGGCGCGCAGACGCTCTGCGACAGCGTGCCCGACCCGTCCCGTTCCACCCGCGACGAGCGCCCGGCTGTGTGCTCTCTGTAAGGACATGATCGCTCTGAGTAAAACAGAGAGCAGTACGGCTTCGAGTCTGCTGTCCTTGGGGACAACACCGCGCGAAACCGAAAATGAGAGAGAGGCAGGTCTCCGATGCGCAAGCTGTTCCTCGCACTAGCAGCGGTCGCGGCCCTTGCATTCGCGGGGCAGGCGGGCGCAGCGTCCAATGCGACCAAGACGATCAACATCTACGGCTCCGGGTTCAGTCCGGCCTCGGCGACGATCACGGAAGGCGACACCGTCACCTGGGTGAACAGGGACAACGCGAACCACCAGGTTCTGGCCACCAAGGGCGCGTTCGTCTCGCCGATCCTGAAGCCGAAGCAGACGTTCTCGTTCACCTTCAAGGCTGCGGGGACGTACGCGTACAGCGACGAGCTCAACCCCAAGCACACGGCGAAGATCGTGGTGAAAGGGCTGCCGCCGACCGTGACACTCGCCATCTCCGCGCCGATCGTGACCTACGGGACGCAGGCGACGCTGAGCGGAGTCGTCTCGAATCACGCCGCCGGCGAGCAGGTGGCGATTTACTACAAGCCGTACCCGCAGCCGAACCTGATCCAGCGGACGACGGTGCTCACGGCGACCGGCGGCACATTCAGCTTCATCGTCGCGCCGCAGATCCTGACCACCTACGAGGCCGCCTGGAAGGGCGCATTCTCCACGCCGATCACGGTGCAGGTGGCGCCGAAGCTGACGCTCGGCCGCAACAACGGCTGGATCATCCACGCAGCGGGCGGGCGCTCGTTCGCCGGGCGTGCCGTCCAGTTCCAGCGGCTCAACTCGGCGACCGGCCAGTGGGTGACGCTCAAGAAGGTGCTCCTGAACTCGCGGTCGTCGGCGCGCGTGCCCTACGTGCTGCCGAAGGGCATGAACCACCTGCGCGTGACGATGTCCGTCAACCAGGCGGGCGCCGGCTTCCTCGGCGTGATCAGCCCGACCGTCAGCTGGCGAATGACCTGACAGCGCGCGCGAGGCGCGCGCAAGTTCACCTTGCGCGCGCCTCGTCGTAGCGCCGTGCGACCTCGTCCCAGTTGACGACGTCCCACCAGGCGTTGAGGTAGTCGGGCCGGCGGTTCTGGTACTGCAGGTAGTAGGCGTGCTCCCACACGTCGATGCCGAGCAGCGGCACGTCGTCCTGCAGCCAGGGGCTGTCCTGGTTCGGAGTCGAGTAGACGGCGAGGCCGGTGCCGTCCCAGACGAGCCAGCTCCAGCCGGAGCCGAAGCGCTTGACGCCCCCGTCGTTCAGGGCCGAGCGCAGCTGGCCGACGTCCCCGAACGTTTCGGAGATCGCGTCGCCGAGGGTGCCGCTCGGGTCGCCGCCGCCCCCCGGCTTCATGATCTGCCAGAAGAGCGAGTGGTTCGCGTGGCCGCCGCCGTTGTTGCGGACCGGGCCCTGCTTGTCCTCCGGGAGCGTGTCCAGGATGCCGAGCACATCCTCGATCGGCCTGCCGTCCCACTCGGTGCCTTCGAGGGCCTTGTTGAGGTTGTCGACGTAGGCCTGGTGATGCTTTCCGTGGTGGATCTGCATCGTCTGCGCGTCGATCGTCGGCTCGAGCGCGTCGTGCGCGTACGGGAGACTGGGGAGCTCGTAGGGCATGCTTCTCCTTCGGTTCGATTCTTCCCTGGAGGATATGCTCCGCGCCGCACCCGAGCATACGAACGAGGAGAGACATGGCGCTTGCCTACAACCATGAGGAAGTCACCCCACGCGAACTGAAGCCGGCGCTCCTGGAGCTCGACGGCATCTCCCGGGAGACGGTCGAGGCCCACTACAAGCTCTACCAGGGGTACGTGAACAAGCGGAACGAGATCCTCGGCAAGCTCGACGGCGCCGACCTCTCGAGCGCCAACCAGGTCTACTCGGAGTTTCGGGCGCTCAAGGTCGATCTGACCTTCGCGGTCGGCGGGATCAAGAACCACGAGATCTACTTCGAGCATCTCGGCGGCCACGGCGGCGATCCGGCCGGGATCTTCGGAGACCTCGTCAAGCGCGACTTCGGGTCGGCCGCCGACTGGAAGGCGGACCTCAAGGCGACGGGGCTCGGCGCCCGCGGCTGGGCGTGGACGGCCTACGACTGGGACGAGGGCCGCCTGTTCAACTACATCGGCGACGCGCAGAACACGTTCCCTGTGTGGAACGCCACGCCCCTCGTCGCCCTCGACGTCTACGAGCACGCCTACTTCATCGACTTCGCCACCGACCGGGGGTCGTACATCGACTCCTTCTTCAACAACCTCGACTACGACGTAGTCAACGACTGGGTCCAGCGGTACGGCATTCGTCCCTGACCGCGCCATTCGCCGGTCGGCGAAGCCGACCTGCGAATGGCGCTCGGGCCGGAACGAATGGACTGTTCCTTGTGTGATTTGCGCGGGCGAGCCGATCCTGCGGCTACCCTGCTCTCGCGTGGCGTTCGCGGTACTCGTCGTGGTCGGCTACCTCCTGGGCTCCTGCCCTTGGGGCTACTGGCTCGTGCACCTCTTCAAGCACGAGGACATCCGTAAAGTCGGCTCCGGCAACATCGGCGCGTCGAATGTCTGGCGGACGTACGGGCGCTGGCTCGGGGTGCCGGTCGTCCTGCTCGACACTCTGAAGGGATTCATCCCCGCCGTGCTCGGGATGCTGTACGTCTACCCGCACCATCTGTCGGGAATCTGCGCCGGTGCCGCCGCGATGCTCGGCCACTGGCGGCCGCTCTTCCTGCGTTTCGCCAAGGGCGGGAAGATGGTGGCGACCTGCGGCGGTGTCTTCCTCGGCGTTGCGATCTGGGTGGCGCTCGTTGCCGGCATCGTCTGGCTGACCGTCTTCCTGACGACCCGCTACGCGTCGGCGGCGTCCGTCGTCGCGGGGATCGCCCTGCCGGTCGCGGCGGTCGTGCTCGGCTATCCGATCTCGGTGATCGTCTTCGGGGTCGGCGCCGCGAGCGCGATCGTCTACTTGCACTGGGGGAATATCCGGCGCCTGCGCGCGGGGACAGAGCATCGCTTCCGCCTGCGCAGGACCGCGAGTGCGTAAGGCTCTCTTCGTCGTCGCGTTCGCCGCGGCGCTCTGGCTCGCGCCCGGTGCGCTCGCCGCGGGCTGGTGCGGCGGTTCGGCCGAGTCGTCCGCCGACCGCCCGGACATCGTCACCGGCGCGCAGCTGCACGCGGTCGTCGCGACGCCCTCCGACTCACCCGATCAGTTCGCCGCCGTCGCCAACCGGCTCCAGGACGACGTCGACTCGATGAGCGCCTGGTGGACGGGCCAGGACCCGACCCGCGCTCCGCGCTTCGACCAGGCGACATTCCCCGGCGGCACCTGCCTCGACATCTCGTTCGTCCATCTGCCCCAGCCCGCGAGCGCCTACGCCGGCGCCCAGAACGGCTACGACGGGATCGCGAACGCGCTCCAGGGCACCGGTTTCCTGAACCCGTGGAAGGACTACGTCGTCTACTACGACGGGCCGTCCGTCGAGGAGGACGTCTGCGGCGCCGGCGCCGGCGCCTTCAACGTCGGCTCCCAGTTCGCGATGGTGTTCCTGAACGGGTGCCCCGACGTGCCCGACGACAGCGTGCAGGCACACGAGCTGCTGCATGCCTTCGGAGCGCTCCCGGCCGGAGCGCCCAACGCCTGCACGCCTGCGACCGATCCTGTGGGTCAGGCTGACCCCGGGCATCCGTGCGATTCGGCGAGCGACGTTCTCTATCCGTACACCGACGGTCGGCCGCTACAGCAGCAGGTCCTCGATTTCAACCACGACGACTACTACGCCCACAGCGGCTCCTGGCCCGACGTCCAGGACACGGTCTTTCTGCGTCACCTGAACACACCGGAGGAGGCGCTCGGCGTGTCCGTCTCCGGCCGGGGCCTCGTGACGAGCGACCTGCCCGGCGTCGACTGCACCACGTCGTGCAGCTCGCAGTGGGACCAGGGGACGGTCGTGACGCTCTCGACGACACCGACCTCCGCCTCGCGGTTCCTCCACTGGACGGGCGGCTGTGCCGGCAGCGCCGACTGCGTGCTCGATCTGAGCAAGGCCGCCGCGGTGACGGCGGTCTTCGGGCCCTCGATCGTTCCGGTCAAGGTCTCGACCACCGGCCAGGGCCGCGTCGTCTGCACACCGAGATGCTCCAACCGGTTCTCGGCCGGCACCCGGTTGACCCTGCGCGCGGTCGCCGCCAAGGGCTGGAAGTTCGCGCGGTGGGGCGGAGCCTGCACCGGCACGCGGCCCACGTGCACGCCGAAGACGGACTATGCGGTGACCGCCCGGGCGAGCTTCAGGAAGAAGAGCTGAGCCAGTCGCGCAGCTCGGTGTGAGTCGCTGCGGCCGCCCGGCCGTCGAGCTCGGCCCGCAGCTCCCCGACCGTGCCTGTTCGCTCGGCGACCACGTCGTGCCGGTGGATCGTCTCCAGGTTCACCTGCTGCGAGAAGACGAAGTCGCCGTCGCCCAGCTCGTCGTAACGATCGAGTGTCTCCTTGAGCGCAAACCGCACCGAGTCCTCGACGAAGCGCGGCTGTAGGTGCGCGTGCTCGACGACGAACAGCTCGTCGGGCCGCTTCATCAGGGCGTACACAGGTGAGCTCATCGAGCGCTCGACGATCCCGACGAGGTGCTCCGCGTTGATCGAGGCCGCCGTGCCGATGAGCAGCGTGCCCTTGCCCCGCTGATTGTGCGTCGCGAGCGGGACGAGCTCGAGGATGCGCTCGATGTCGTTGTCGCCGAAACCCGCTTCGAGCAGGCGCTCGCTCGCTGCGCCTCGGACGAGTCCCTGGGCGCACGGGCAGGCGTTGATGCCCCACGCCTCCACGCCGACGACGCGGCGAACGCGGTCGGGCGACGCTGCGGCGATCCCGATCAGCTTGGCGATCTCCTGGGTTGGGAGCCCGGTCACGGGCGTCTTGCGCTCCAGCGGGTACTGGGCCTCGATCCGCACCTCGGCGCGCAGTGCATGCTGGCGTTCCACGATGTGCCCCGCGATGTGCTCGGCGAGGGTCTCGACGAGGAAGGCCTCGCCGATCACGACATGGTCGATCGCCTCGCCGAAGAGCTCGGGAAAGCGCGACATGTGCACGCCTTTCTGCCCCGGATCGAGATCGACCGTGCACGAGATCTCCGCCGCGAAAGTCTTCTCGTGCCCCTCGTGCCGGATCCGGATCGCCTTCTGGACGCCGGTCACGCCGGCCCTCGTCAGGCCGAGCTGAATCTCGGGGACGGAGGCCTGCAGATCGCCGGTCGGGCTGTTCCGCATCTCTGCCATCGGGTACAACCGTACCGCGTCGATGCCGGATAGCCGCTTCCCCCGTCTCGTCTCGCTGGCCTGCCACGACCTGCGCACGCCCCTGGCCACCGTCTACGGCTTCGCGCGGACGCTCTCGCGGGGCGACGACCTCGATCCGCGCAGCGCCCGCTTCGTGGCGATGATCGAGGAGGCGAGCGAACAGATGACCGCGCTGCTGGACGAGCTCGGCACGGCCGCGCGGATCGATGCCGGACGCTGGGAGCCCGTCGTGCGGTCGGTGGATACCCTCGAGCTGGCCCGCGCCGAGGACGACGATCGGGTTGCCGTCGAGGGCGTGGGCGAGCCGATCGAGACCGACGCGGACGCGGTTCGGCGCTCTCTGACCGCACTGGCGGTTGCCGCGATCCGTCACGGGCGCGTCGAGGGCGTCACGTGGCGCGTCGAGGGCCGGGTGTTCGAGCTCTCGCCGGTGAGCGAGGCTGCCGCCCCGGTCGTGACCGGTGCCGAGCAGAAGGACTTCGGGGCCCTGGTCGCGCGGCTCGTGATCGAGGAGCTCGGCGGGGGGCTCGAGCTCGACGGTGAGACCCTGCGTGTCCGCCTCTAGGAGACCTGCGCGCGGAGCCAGCGCTGGAAGGCGGCCAGGAGAGGCTCCGCGTCGAGGAGCAGGCGGCCGTGGTCGAGCATCCCGGAGGACACGCCGCGCTGCACCGAATCCACGAGCGCACGGTCCTCGCGTCCGACCTGGTCGTCGAATGCGAAGAACTCCCGCCGCCAGTCCTCGTCGACGTCCGGCGCGAAGAAGTAGTCGAGGTAGCGCTCGGTCCGGTTCGGCCCGCGCGGGTGCATCGGCCCGATCGACAGGTTGGCCGGGCCCGGGAAGACGTTGATACCCGTGTTCGGGTAGAGCAGGTGGAACTGGCCGCGCTCGCCGGTTCCCTTCGACCTGCATAACTGGGCGCCGAACGTGGGGTGCGCTTCGAGCACGTAGCGGTCGGGGTGCACGTCCACCTGGTCGCTGAAGGCCGGATGCGCGGTCGGGCAGTGGTAGCACTCGAGGAAGTTCTCGGCGACGATCTTCCAGTTCGCGTCCGCTCCGAACTCGACGCGCGAGTGGAACACGAGGCTGTCGACGTCGAGGTCGCGGGCGAGGATGGACGGCAGCTCACCCAGCTGCTCCGCGAGCGCATGGGCCTGCGGGTCGGGATTGACGAACAGAAACGGCCCCCATACGGCGACGCTCGCGGGCAGCAGAGACCAGTCGGCGCTGTCGAACTCCGGCTCGCGGTCTGCCCGCGGCGCCGCGCGCAGGGTGCCGTCGAGGCCGTAGGTCCAGGCGTGGTAGTGGCACTGGATCGAGCTCCTCGCCGCGCAGCCCTCCGCCAGCACGGCGCCACGGTGACGGCAGACGTTGATGAACGCGCGCAGCGCTCCGCCGTCGTCGCGGGTGACGAGAACGGGGATCCCGGCGGCGTCGGTCGCGAGGTACGAGCCGGGCGTCGCCACGTCCTCGCTGCGACCGGCGTACTGCCAGGAGCGCGCGAAGATCCGCGCACGCTCGTGCCGCAGCTGCTCCTCGTCCGTGTACCACGAGAACGGCAGCGTCCTCGTCTCGGTCACAGCCGCTTCGCCTCGATGATCCGCTGGAGGAACTGCTGCGTCCGCGGTTCACGCGGGGCGCTGAAGATCTCGAGCGGCGGCCCTTGCTCGAGGATCCGCCCCTCGTCGAGGAAGCAGACCTGGTCGGCGATGTCGCGGGCGAAGGACATCTCGTGGGTGGCGATCACCATCGTCATGCCGCCCGCCGCGAGCTCGCCGATCACCGCGAGCACCTCCGACACGAGCTCCGGGTCGAGTGCGCTCGTCACCTCGTCGAAGAGCATCAGCTCCGGCTGCATCGCGAGCGCGCGCACGATCGCGACGCGCTGCTGCTGCCCGCCCGACAGGCGGTCGGGATACTCGGCGCTCTTCTCTGCGAGCCCGAATCGCTCCAGCAGAGCGGTCGCGCGCTCGTCCGCCTCCCGCTTCGAGAGCCCGAGCACGTCGCGCGGGGCGAGCGTCACGTTCCGCAGGACGCTCATGTGGGGGAACAGGTTGAACGATTGGAAGACGATGCCGATCCGGCGGCGCACGGCGTTCACATCCTGCCGCCGCGTGAGCTCCTCGCCGTTGAGGAAGATGCGGCCGGCGTCGATCGGCTCGAGGAGGTTGATACAGCGGAGCAGCGTCGACTTGCCCGATCCCGAGGCTCCGATCAACGCCACCACCTCATGCTCGGCGACGGTCAGATCGATGCCGCGCAGGACCTGATGGCGGCCGAACGACTTCGACAGGCGCTCGACGACGAGTGCGTCGCTCACAGCGTCGCTCCACCGGCCTGGCGCCGGCGCCGGTCGCGCAGGATCAGCCAGTCCGTGAACCGCGCGAGCGGGATCGTGATCGCGACGAAGAGAATGGCCGCGCACAGGTAGGCCGTGAAGTTGAAGGTCGCGTTCGTGTCGATCTGCGACTGCTGGAACGCCTCGACCGCACCGAGTGTGCCCACGAGCGCCGTGTCCTTCTGCAGGCCGATGAAGTCGTTCAGCAGGGGCGGCACGACGCGGCGCACCGCCTGCGGCAGGATCACCCGGTGCAGGGTCTGCCAGCGTGAGAGCCCGAGCGAGCGTGCCGCCGCCTCCTGGCTCGGGTGGATCGACTCGATCCCCGAACGGTAGACCTCGGAGACGTAGGCGCTGTAGATCAGGACGAGCGAGACGATCCCCCAGAAGACGACCGACTTCGGCACGTAGCTCAGTCCGAGGGCGGGGGCGCCGAACCCGAGCATCGCGATCACGAGAATGGTCGGGATGCCGCGAAAGAGGTCGGTGTAGACGATCGCCAGGGCGCGCAGCGGGAAGAAGACCGGCCCCGGCAGGCTGCGCAGCACGGCGAGGAAGAGCGCGAAGATGAGGATGAACACCTCGGCGATCGAGAAGATCTTGACGTTCAGGAGGAAGGCCCGCGCGATCTCGGGCATCGACGACTTGAACTCCTGCCAGTTGAAGAACTGGCTGCGCACCTGCGGCCAGCCGGGCGCGTTCGTGATCGCGAAGAAGACGACCCCGAAGAAGATGAACGTGCTCACGAGCGCGATGACGACGCTCCGGCGGCCGTCGCCGCCGGAGCGCAGTCCGTCGAGCAGGCGCGAGCGCCGCTCTACTTCAAGATCGGCGCGCCGGTCGCCTTCGCCAGCCACAGCTGCTGAAGCCGCTTGAGCGTGCCGTTTGCCCGCAACGACGTGATCGCACGATTGACGCACGCCGTCAACGGGTTGCCCTTCGCGAGGACGACCCCGAAGTGGTCGGTCGAGGTGCCGCTCGGGTTCTCGAACTGGCCGAGGATCTTGCCGTTCGGCACCTGCACCGCCGTGACGTAGAACGCCGTCGGCAGGTCGACGACGAGCCCGTCGATCTGCTTGTTCTTCAGCGCGAGCACTGCGGCCGCGTTCTGGTTGAACACCGCCGGCTGCTGCGACGGCTTGATCCGGCTCTTGATGAACTGGTAGCTCGTCGTGCCGAGCTGCGCCCCGAGCTTGTAGGCGGCGAGGCCGCTGATGCTGCGGACCGACGCGATCTTGGTGCCCTTGTTCACGACGATCGCCTGGTTCACGTCGTAGTACGACCTGCTGAAGTCGACCACCTTCGCACGTGCAGGCGTGTAGGAGATCTGGTTGATGTCGAAGTCGAAGGACTTCGAGCCCGGTGCGTACGAGCGGTTGAAGGGCACGTAGGTCCACGACACCTGGGACTTCGCGTACCCGAGCTTCTTCGCGATGGCATACGCGACGGCGGACTCGTAGCCCTTGCCGGTGGCAGGATCGTTGACCTTCCACTTCGAGCTCTTCGTGCCGCCGGCATACCAGGGCGGGTAGGCCGGGTTGTCGGTGCCGATCGTCAGCTGGCCGCTGGTCACGGTCGGACAGTTCGCGGCGGCGGCCGCAGAGCCGGCCGGATGCGCGGCTGCCGAGGCGCCGACGGCAACCGCCGCGAGCGCCGCAACGGCAACCAGGAGTGGGATGAGCTTGGTCATTGGGCTGTGGCCTTTCGGTCTCGGTCCAGGGGGGTCGCGCAGCGCGCGAGCCAAGCGTATCGCCCGGACGGTGCCCCGCCGGGTCAGGCGGTCGCGGCGGCGTGCTCCGGGACGAGCCCGGGCTCGAAGCAGGCCCGGCAGCGGGCCTCGTAGGAGTCGAGCGCGCCCACCTGGATCGTCTCGCCGTCGAACGGCGCGGGCGCACCGTCGACGAGTCGCTGCGTCATCGTGGCCGGGCCGCCGCAACGGTGGCAGACCGCCTCGAGCTTGTCGACGAACTCCGCGACACAGAGGAGCGTCGGCATTGCTCCGAAGGGCAGCCCGCGGAAGTCCTGGGCGAGCCCGCCGGCGACGACCCGGGCGCCGTTCCCGACGAGGGCGTCGATCGCGTCGACGATCCCTTCGTCGAAGAACTGCACCTCGTCGATGCCGACCGCGTCGTAGCCGGCCGCGAGCCGGCGCACCTCGTCGCTCGACCCGGCCGTGACGGCGCGCATCTTGGCGCCGGCGTGCGAGACGACATGGCCGACGTCGTAGCGGTCGTCGATCAGCGGCTTGACGATCAGCGCGCGCTGCCCGGCGATCTCGGCGCGGCGCAGGCGGCGGATCAGCTCCTCGCTCTTGCCGCTGAACATCGGGCCGCAGACGACCTCGAGCCAGCCCCCCGCATGTGGCTGTGTCCTGATCACGGGGGCAGGCTAACCGGCGCGCCAGACGTACTCGTTGGTCTCGCGGTGACGCGCTTTCCCGGGGCGCGGGCGGCCCGGAGAATCGGTACCTGGTACCGGAGGTACCAGGTACCTGCCTTGCGAGGCTCGCAGACGCAGGGTCGCGTCAAGGCCGTCACCTACTTCAGCAGCCGTGACATACGCCGGTCCTTCAGCACCCGGCCCTCGGTCTGGCACTGCGGGCAGTAGTAGATCGTGTGCTCCTCGAAGTCGACGCGCGCGATCGGCGTGCCGCAGCGGGCGCACGGCACGCCCAGCTTGTTGTGCACCCGGTAGGTCTTCTCGTCGTTCGCGCCGGCGAGCCTGACCTCGAGGCCGCGTGCGAGCTCGTCGTGGATCGCCGCCGCCAGCCGTTCTGTCTCCGGGGCGTCCACCTGCGTGGAGAGCGAGTACGGGGAGAGGCGGGCCGCCCAGAGGATCTCGTTGGCCCAGGCGCGGCCGATCCCGGCGATCAGTCGCTGGTCGCGCAGCAGCGAGTGCAGCCGCCGCGAGTCGGAGGCGAGGATGCGCGCCACGTCGTCGGCCGTCAGCCGGTCTGCCTCGGGGCCGAGATGCGCGAGCTCCGCCTGGAGGGACTCCCGGTCGAGCAGCCAGACGCCCGCCCGCTTCTTCGATCCGGCTTCCGTGAGCTGCAGCTCGCCGCCGTCGGCGAAGCGAACCCGGAACATCGGGGTCTTCGCACCCTTGCCGTTCGGCGCCACGTACTTCAAGCGGCCCGCGCTCATCAGGTGCACCATCACTACGAGCTCCCCGTCCCCGGCCGGGAGGAGAAAGCGCTTCGCGCGGCGCTCGACGCCCTTGAAGTCCGCGCCGTCGAGCACGGAGAGGGGTGGCTGGATCGTCTTCAGCGTCGCGATGTGCGCCGGGCCGGCGCGTTCGATCGGCGAGCGCTTGACGAGCGGGTCGAGCATGAGCCGCCACGCTTCGACCTCGGGCAGTTCGGGCAACTACTACGCTCCTTCGGTGGACGCAATCAGGGTAACCGTGCGGCGCGGCGACGTCGTCGAAGCGGTGCATCGTGTCCACGTCGCGACGACCGGCGGAGAGCGGTGGGGCGACGACCTGCGGTTCCTTCTCCGCTCTTCGGCGAAGCCGATTCAGGCGATTCCGTTCGTCGAGGGCTACGACGACCTCGACGACGACGAGATCGCGATCGCCTGCGCGTCGCACCACGCGGAACCCGCCCAGCTGGCAGCGGTCAGGAAGGTGCTCGCGCGCGCGGGAGCCACGGTCGACGATCTCGAGAACGGTCTGCAGGAAGGCCGTCCCGACGGGAAGCTCGGCCACAACTGCTCCGGCAAGCACGCGGGCATGCTCGCCGCGTGCGCCGCGCACGGCTGGCCGCTGCATCCGTACCGCGACCCGTCGCATGCGCTGCAGCAGCGGATCGCCGAGGCGATCGGCGGCGGCGAGACCGCGGTCGACGGCTGCGGGGTGCCGACGTTCGCGCGAACGCTGAGCGGTGCCGCCGAGTTGCTCACCCTCACACCGGACCGGATCCGCTGCGCGATGCGCGCGCGGCCCGAGCTGGTCGGGGCCTCGAGCGGCGCACCGGACACCGATCTGATGCGGCTGCGCAGCGGCTGGATCGCGAAGGGCGGCGCCGAGGGGCTCTTCTGCGCTGCGCATGACGACGGGCGGGGGCTTGCGCTGAAGACGGAGGACGGCGCGTACCGGGCGATTCGCCCTGCGCTCGGCTTCGTGCTCGGGATCGACGAGTTCCGGGAGACACCTGTGCGCTCGAGCCGCGGCGAACTGGTCGGCGTCGTATCGTTGGCCGCATGAGAGTCTTCGTCGTCAGCGACATGGAAGGCGTCGCGGGGATCGTCAGGTGGCAGCAGGTCACCGGCGGTCACGCGATGTACGAGGAAGGGCGGCGTCTCTACACCGGCGAGATCAACGCGGCCGTTCGCGGCGCGAAGGCCGCCGGTGCGACCGAGATCGTCGTCATGGACTGCCACGGCGCGGGCGAGGGGTGGACGTTCAACTCGCTGCTCCCGGAGGAGCTGGACGCCGACTGCGAATACGTCGTCCAGAACGAATGGACCGAGTACGTCGACTACCTGGAGAGCGGCATCGACGCGGCTCTCTTCGTCGGCATGCACGCGATGGCCGGCACGCGCGACGGTGTGCTCGCACATACGGTGAGCGGATCCTCGTGGTGGCGGTTGCGGTTCAACGGCGTCGAGGTGGGCGAGACCGGGATCAACGCGGCGCTCTGCGGGACGTGGGGCTGTCCGGTTGTGCTCGTCACCGGCGACGAGGCGGCATGCCGTGAAGGCATCGGCCTGCTCGGCGCCGGCCTGACGACCGCCGCGGTGAAGCGCGGCCTCGGGCGGTTCAGTGCGCGCCAGCTGCCCGCTGTACGCGCCCGCGAGGTGATCGAGGACGCCGCGAGGCGCTCGCTGGCCGACCTCTCGGCCGTCGCGCCGTATGACCCCGGCTCGCCGTGCGAGATCCTCGTCGACTTCAACACCTCTGATCACGTCGAGGGTTACCGCTATCGCACGGGCGTCGAGATCACCGGCTCGCGGCAGGTGGCCTCTCGCGCGGACGACTGGTGGACCGCCTGGCGGCAGTTCTTCTTCTAGACGCGGCGGCTACCTTCTCCCTTCATGGCTCTGCTCGCCGCACGCGGCATCACCAAGAGCTACGGCTCGCGGCTGATCCTCGCCGGGCTCGACTTCGACGTCGAGCCCGGCGTTCGCATGGGCGTGATCGGCCCGAACGGCGGCGGCAAGTCGACTCTGGTGCGCATTCTCGCCGGCGACGAACTCGCCGACGCCGGTGACGTGACCCAGCGGCGCGGGCTCGTCATCTCGTATCTCCCGCAGCAGCTCGAGGGAGACGAACGAGACGCGTTCGCGACCCTGCGGGCCGCACGGCCGGACCTCGACGAGCTCGAGCGGGAGCTCGAGACCGTCGAGGAAGGGATCGGCGCTGCCGGCGGCGACCTCGATCGGATGTCCCGGCTGCTCCGCCGGCAGGAAGAGCTGCTCCAGCGCTGGACCGCAGCCGGCGGGCCGGGGTTCGAGCCCCGCGCGCGTGCGCTCCTCGTCGCGGTCGGGCTGGACGACGACGACCTCGCGAAGCCGACGCGCATCCTTTCGGGCGGGCAGCGGAAGCTCGTCGGCCTGGCGGCCAGTCTCCTGCGCGAGCCCGACGTGCTCCTCCTCGACGAGCCCGAGGCGCACCTCGACGTCGAGGCGCGCGAGCGCGTCGAGCAGCTGATGCGCGAGTTCGACGGCGCCGTCGTCTCGATCTCCCACGATCGCTATCTGCTCGACGAGACCGTCGACGAGATCGCGGAGCTGAACGGCGGCCGCATCCGCACGTGGCCCGGCAACTACTCCGCGTACACGATCGCCCGGGAGCTCGAGTTCCAGCGGCAGCAGCAGGCGTACGTCACGCAGCAGAAGGAGATCGCGCGGCTCGAGGAGGCGATCCGCCGGTTCAAGGACTGGGCGCACCGCGTCGCGGACGAGCGGCACATCAAGCGCGCGCACAACAAGCAGCGGCAGATCGACCGCATGGAGAAGATCGACCGCCCGGTGCTCGAGCGGCGCAAGATCGCGCTGGATCTGCGCCCCCACACGCGGGGCGGCGAGCGCGTCGTCGAGCTCAGCGGCGCCGGGATCGAGCTCGGCGGGTCCCCGGTGCTCGCCGGGGTCGATCTCACCGTCCTGCGCGGCGAGCGCGTCGGGATCGTCGGTGAGAACGGTGCCGGCAAGTCGGTGCTCCTCCGCCTCCTCGGCGGCGAGCTCGAACCGGTCGAGGGCGAGCGCAAGGCCGGGCCGTCGATTCGCTTCGGCCGGCTCGCGCAGGACCGCCGCCCGGACGACCCGAAGGCGACGCCGCTCGAGCTCGTGCGCCGCGCGGCGCCGATCTCCGAGGGGGAAGCCGTGTCGAGGCTGATGAAGTTCCTGTTCGGCTACGAGCAGGTACGGAGGCCGCTCGACAGCCTGTCGGGCGGCGAATGGACGCGGCTCCAGCTGTTGCTCCTCATGCTGCAGGGGGCGAACTGCCTGTTGCTCGACGAGCCGACGAACCACCTCGACATCGAGTCGGTGGAGATGCTCGAGCTGGCGCTCGAGGACTTCGACGGCACCGCGATCTTCGTCTCGCACGACCGCTACTTCCTCGACCGGATCGCCGACCGGATCCTCGAGGTCTCGGGCGGCGGCGTTCGCTCGTACGAGGGCGGCTGGTCGACCTGGCGCGAGCGGCAGGCGCTAGTCGAGTTCTAGGCGGCCGTCGAGGGGAGGGAGGTGAGCGGCGTGGCCCCCTCGATCCCGGCGGTGATGTCGACGAGGAAGCCCTGGAGCACCATGGGCCGGTAGTCCGTGTCGCGCACGACGCTCGTCTCGTCGAGCACCCAGACGACGCGGCCGTCGGCGGCGATGAGCCGGTACTCGAGCCGGAAGTCCTCGCCGGCCGTGTGGGTGCGCTCGACCTCCGCGAACACCCGCTCGCGGTCGTCCGGGTGCACGCGGGTCGCCAGGAAGTCTTGCTTCAGCCAGTCGCTGACGGGGAAGCCGAACATCGCCTCGATCTGCGGGCTCATGTACGTCGTCTGCACCGGCAGGCCGACCGAGTTGATGTAGGTGGCGAGCGGGATCTGCTCGACCAGCGTGCGGTACTTCGCCTCCGCTTCCCGGAGCCGCTCCTCTCGGTCGCGTCGCTTCGTGACGTCGTGCAGCGAGACGGCGAAGAGCATCGGGCCGGGAACGTCGACGCGCGTGATCGCGATCTCGGCCGAGAAGGTGCGGTAGTCGGCGCGGAGGGCTGCGATCTCGAGGCGCGAGCCGAGCAGCGGCCCGCTGCCGTTCGCGAACACCCCAGCCAGGTCGTCCCGGTGCTCCTCCACGACCGCCAGCTCGAGGAACGGCTTGCCGAGGACGTCGTTGCGCGCCCACCCGAGCGTCTCCTCGGTCGCAGGGTTCACCTCGGCGATCAGGCCCTCGTGGTCGACGATCACGATGCAGTCGAGCGATGCGCGCAGGACCGCGTCCTTGCGTCCCTCGCTGGCGGCGAGCGCGCGCTCGGAGCGCTTGCGCGCGGTGACGTCGACCATCGAGGCGATGATCGCGACGACGTCGCCGCGCGAGTCGCGGATCGGCGCCGCCGATGTGCTCACGTCGATCGGCGAGCCGTCGCGGTGCACGCGGCGCAGATCGAGGTCGCGGATCATCTCACCCTGCGCGATCCGGGCTAGGGTGGCGAGAAAGCGGTCGTGCTCGCCCTCGGGAACGATCGGGCTGATGCGGCCGATCACCTCTTCGGCCGTCCAGCCGAAGATCTCGCACGCAGCTGCGTTCCACGAGCGCACGCGGCCGTCGATGCCGAAGTCGACGATCGCCACCGGAGAGGCGTCGATCAGCGCGCGGTGATGTTCGTAGGCGTTCTGGATCTCCTCGAACTGCGCGGACTGCTCGAGCGCGGTCGTCGCCTGGTTCGCGAAGGCGCGGAGGATCTGCAGGCGGTCGGCGTCGGGCCGCAGCCGGTCGGTGGGATCGTCGGCCCAGATGTAGCCGATCCGGCGGGCGCGGCGATCGTGCAGGGGAACGAACAGCCAGTGGTTCTGCCACGCATCCGGCCCGCGGCCGTCGAGCTGCGAGCGATAACCGGAGCTGCGGTCCGGCAGGATCCTCCGCGCCTCCTCGTGCGGCAGCAGGAAGCAGCCTTCGATCTCGAACTCCGGGCGCAGCAGCTGCTGAAGCTCGTCGGCCGCGAGCGGGGCGCCGATGTTCTGGCCGTCCCCGAACCCGACCGACGCGGCCGTGCAGTGGCGGCCCTCGTCGTTCAGCAGCTGCACCGCGACCTTGTCGAACCCGAGCGCCTCCGAGATCGCTCTGCAGACCTGGGCGAGCAGCGCCTCCGCGTCCCAGGTCTCGTTCAGGCGGGTCGACACGTCGAGCAGCCGTTCGAGCGCGTCGCGGTTCGACTTGGCGCGTGCGGTCTCCTGCGCCGCTTCGACGGCGATTGCAGCGTGCTCGGAGACGGCGACGAGGACGTCGATCTCGTCGCCGCTCGGCTTGCGGCCGGACAGCGGCTCGTCGACGGAGAGGATGCCGAGGAGCTGCCCGTCGCTGCCCCGCATCGGCACGAAGAGCGCGTCGTCGGGGTGCCAGGCACCGGGGTCGTCGCTCACCTGGAGGTTCGGTGTGTAAACGCTGCCCGAGTACTCGTCCCAGTTGAACTCGCCGGAAGGGACGACATAGGCGCCGCGCTGGAGGAAGCGCTGGTCGAGCAGCGGCTCCCAGTCCTCGACCTGGCGGACCTGGCCGAGCAGCGTCTCCCGCGCCCCTTCGCTGCCGTAGACGGTGCTGACCACGAAGTCGTTCCATTCGCGGCGGTAGAGGTTGACGACGACCGTCCTGAACGCGAGCGAGTCCGACACCGTCCGCGCGACCGACAGGAGGAGGTCGGGCAGCTCGTCGCCGGTTCGGACCAGCCGCGTCACCTCGAGCAATCCGCGCAGACGCGAGAAGATCGTCGATTGACGCAAATCGAGAGTCGCCACCGCACCTCAAGCATCGGTTGCCTGGAGGCAGCCGCCGTCCCCCGAACGAGGGAGCTACGAAAGTGAGATTTGGCTCTCGGCCTGCTCGATCACGAGCGGATCGTGCGTCGCGCAGACGACGGCGGCACCGGTGGATCGGGCGAGCCGCGCGAGCAGGAACGCCACCGAGATCGCGTTCGCCCCGTCGAGCCGCGAGGTCGGCTCGTCCGCGAGCAGCACCGCCGGCCGCGAGGCGATCGCGCGGGCGATTGCGACCCGGGCCCGCTCGCCCTGCGACAGTCGGTCGACCCGCTGGGTCGTCCGCTCGCCCAGGCCGACGGACTCGAGCGCCTCGAGCGCGGCGAACCGGCCGTTGTCGCGCCCCCTGAGCGCCAGGGTGAGCTCGACGTTCTCGAGTGCGGAGAGGTGCGGGACGAGCCCCGCCTGCTGGCCGACGTAGGCGATCTTCGCCCTGCGGAGCTCCGCGCGCCCTGCGCGGTCCAGCGTCGTCAGGTCGACGCCGTCGACCGTGACGCTGCCGCTGTCGGGCAGCTCGAGCCCGGCCAGCATGTGCAGGAGGGTCGTCTTCCCCGACCCGGACGGACCGGTGACCGCGTGCAGCCGGCCGGCGCGCAGCTCGAGGTCGAATTGGTCGAGCACCCGCGCGCTGCCGTAGGCCTTGTGCAGCCCGCTCGCCTCGACGACGACCCGCCCCGATGAGGTACCAGGTGCCCGCTGGGTACCTGGTACCTGCATTGCGACCTCGGCGCCGGACGCGGGCTCGACTGTCAGCCTGCCGCTTTCGAAGCGGGCCGTCGCCTTCTCCCCGATCCCGGCGCGCAGCAGGAGCTCCTCCGGGAGGCGCAGCCAGCCGCCGCGGCCCACGACGATCGTGTCGCTCTCCCCGGTCTCCCGCGACCACTCCTCCGACACCCGGCCGTCCCTGATCCGCACGATCCGGTCGGCGATCCGGGCCGACTCCGGGTCGTGGCTCACGACGACGGTCGTGCAGCCGTGCTCCCGGACCAGCTCGGAGAGCACGTCGTAGACCTGGTCCGCGGTCGCGGCGTCGAGCTCGCCGGTCGGCTCGTCGGCGAGGAACACCGCGGGGCTGTGCGCCAGAGCGGCGCACAGCGCAACCCGCTGCTGCTCCCCGCCGGACAGCTCTCCCGGGCGGCGCGAGCGCTTGTCGGCGAGACCGACCCGCTCGAGTAGCGCGTCCGCCCGGCGCAGGCGCTCGGCGCGCGGCGCGCCGCGGAGGCCGAGCTGGACCGCCACGAGGTCGCGGGCGGCCAGCTCCGGCGCCAGCGCGCGCGCGTAGTGCTGGTCGGCGTAGCCGAGGAGGGCGGACCGGTAGCGCGAGAGCCCGCGCGCGGGCAGCTTGCCAAGATCCTCTCCGTGCACCCGCACGACCCCGGCCGAGGGCCGCTCGAGCCCCGCGAGCAGGCGCAGGAGGGTCGACTTCCCCGATCCGCTCGGGCCTAGCACGGCCAGTACCTCGCCCTCGGCGACGCGCAGCGACAGGCCCTGCAGCGCGGCCGCGTCGCCCTCCGGGGTCGAATGGACGCGGAAGACGTCCTTCAGCTCGATTGCGGTGTTGGCGGAGGTCACGCCGCCACCTCGGCTGCGCGTTCGGGCGCGCGGCCGCGCAGGCTCGTCGCCGCACCGACGAAGAGGACGGAGAGGGCGATGTAGCCGAGCGCCGCGAGGGCCAGCAGCGGCAGGTCCAGTGAGAGTTGCAGCGGCGGCTCCGGCTCGGCGGCGCTCGCCGTCACCGACACGAGCGCGATCACGAGCGAGCAGAGAATCGCACCGAGCACGAGGCCGCCCACCACCCCGAACGCGGCCACGAGCAGCGCGCGAAGCCGCAGATGCGCGCGAATCGTCGCAGGCGACGCCCCCTGGGCCTCGAGGTCGAAGAGCTCGCCCCGGTCGTCGCGCACGTCGCTCACGACCGACAGCACGAGCCCGAGCAGCGCGAGGAGCAGCGCGACCGCCGCGGTGCCGGCGAGCGTCAGCAGCGCCCCGCGCGCGAGCGGGTCGGACTGGAGCCGGGCGAGCGTGTCGGCGTGCGACTGAACCGACAGCTGTGGCACGTGCGGCGGGGTGGTGCTCGAGAGCCACAGCTCGTCGGCGGTGCCGAGGCCCGCCGACAGCGTGTCGAGCCGCGTGCCCGCCTGCTCGAGGTCAGCCACCACGGCGTCGCCGGTGATCGAGGGGAAGCGCTGCACGACACCGACGACGCGGCCGGCCACCGATTCGCCCTCGATGTCGAGGGGGATGATCCCGCGCGGACCGGCGACGGCGGCGAGCCTCGGCGTGACGAGCACCGGCATCGGCAGGCCGTCGGTCGGCTGCACCGGCCGGAACACCCCCGTCCGGTCGGGCGTCAGCACGTAGCCGAGCTTGGCCGCGCTGCCGCCGACCCCACCGGTGCCGGTCCAGCGGGTGAAGCCGCCGCGCACCGCCCGGCCGTTGACGCGCGGCGTGCCGAACACGAGCGCTCCCCTGGCGCTCGGCTGAATGCCCGTGCCGGCGTTCGCCGTGAGCCGGCCGCCGTTCAGGATGTCGAGCTCGAGCTCGGCCAGCGTCGCGTGGCGGAACGGGATGCGCCCCCGCAGGATCACGCGCCGGTTAGCGTGCGTCTTCCCGAGCGAGACCGCGACGTAGTCGCCGAGGCGGGAGCGGAAGAACGCGCGGATCCCCACGTCGTCCCCGGTCGCCGCCACCGGCAGCGTGAAACGGCGGCCGGCGGGGAGGGCCAGCAGCTGCAGCCCGGCGTAGCGAGGGGTCAGCCTGCGGCCGAGCGAGGCGAGCGACTCGGGCGCGAAGTCGGATCGCCAGCCCTGCACGGCGGGCAGCGAGCTCCCTGGGAGGGCGAGGAAGCCGAAGGTCGTCCCCGAGGGGACGTTGCCCGTGAGACGCACGACCGGCGTGGGCGTTGCCGGCAGCGATCCGGGCGGCGCGCCGTGCAGCACCGGGACGAGCTGGGAGAGGTCCTCGGTGAGGACATACGGCGCGGGCACGGCGAAGGCGGCTTCGTCGCGCTGGCCCTGGAGGAGCGTCGAGCGGTAGGCGACTGCGAACAGCGCCAGGCCGAGGCTCGCAACGAGGAACGTCGCCACGATCGCGGCGTGGCCGGGATTCCGCGCCAGCGATGCAGCCGCGAGCCGCAGCGAGATCGACCCGCGACGACCTGCGCGGCCGAGCGCCCGGAGCGTGGGGACGAGGAGCCGTGCGGAGAGCACCGCGACGGCGAACACGATCAGCGCCGGCACGAGCAGGAGAAAGGCGCTCGTCCCGTTTCCGCCGGCGAGCTGCTGCGCGTCGACCGAGCCGCGCGCCCAGCCGACGAGCACGACGGCGACCGCGCCGAGGGCGGCGACGTCCAGCGGGGTGAGGCCGAGCCGTCCGAGCTGCACCGCGGGCGCCCGCACGGTCGCGTAGAGCAGCAGCCCGGCGGCCGCGGCCACGGCGGCCGCCGCCGCGAGCCCGCTCGTCGAGAGCAGCGCATGCTCGACGACAGCGCCTGCGGGCGAACCGGCACGCGACGCGATCATCGCGGCGACCGCGCCGCCGAGCAGCCAGCCGGCCAGGGTGCCCGCCACGGCGAGTGCGCACGACTCGGCGAGCGTGTGCAGCTCCACCTGCCAGCGGCGCGCGCCGAACCAGGTCAGGCGCCGCCGGGCGTCGGTCACGTCGCGGCGGAGCGCGGCGGCGGCCAGGATCGTGAACGCGAGGAGCAGAGCTCCTCCTTCGCCGCCGAGGAGGAGCAGGCGGCGAGACGCGCCCCGCGATGACGCCGTTGTCGCGGCGAGTTGGTCGGTCGGGGCGATCACCTGGAACTCGTCGGAGCTCGACTCGATCTCCGCCGTCAGCCGACGGACATCGTCGGTGAACGCGTTGACGTCCCACGGGTGCAGGTCGCCGCGGCCGAGCGGAAGGAGCCAGGCGTAGGACCGGTAGAACGTCTGCAGCTCGGTCGTGGCCGACAGGCCCGCCACACCGTTTGCGATCACGACCGGTGACGGCTGCGGCGTGTGGTACCGAACGGCGCGCGCGACCTGCTCGGTGGGCGGAGTGGGCAGGACGAACGGGGCGATCGCCGCGCCCGGCTTCAGGACTGCGCGTCCCACCTCGATCAGGTGCAGGGCCTTCGTCGACGGGATCGGCCCCTTCCCCTTCAGGCGGAGGACCTCGCAGTGCGACGGCACGCACGTCGTCGGCAGGCGGCCCGAGACCAGCTGGACGAATCGGCCCAGGTCGTTCGCCGCGCGCAGGTTGACCAGGCGTCCCTGGATCGAAGCCTCACGGAAGAGCATGGCGGCGGCCGGCTGCTGCCCCGTGACGGCGCGGATCTTCGGCGACACCGTCGCATCGAGTTGCGAGAACTGGTCGACCGCGCCGCTCCAGAAGACCTGCACCTCGCGGTCTCCGGGCGAGAGCTGCGCGGTCGCGAGCGCCAGCGCCCGGTCCTGCATCACGAGCCGGCCGGCGAGCACGGCTGCGAGCACGGCTGCTCCTGCGACGACGCCGATCGCCACGAGGACGACCCGCTCGCCGCCCGCGCCGAGGCGCGCGAGCACGAGCCGGAGCGGGAAGCTGATCCGAACGAACTGCGACACCAGTACACCGACTCTACCGGTGTCTAGACTGTCCGGCAACGATGAGCCCCCGCTACGACATCCCGAAGGCGGCCCCCGAGCCGCTCCTCGGGGTGCAGCAGTTCCTGAACAGCGTCGATCTGGAGAACGAGGTCGACTGGCTGCCGGGCTGGCTCGAGGAGCGCGGGCTGAGCTCGGAGCGCGAGCGCGCGGAGGAGCTGCGCTGCGCCCTGCGCGAGCTGGCGATCGCGAACGGCCAGGGGCCGCCCGCGCCGGCCGCGGTCGAGGTGGTGAACCGGGCGGCGGCCAGGCTCGCGCCCCGGATCGCTCCCGACGGCCGGGTCGGCATCGCGAGCGAGGGTGACGAGCTCGACGACCTGGTCGCCGCCGCCTTCGGCGCGATGCTCGACGGCAGCTGGGCGAGGCTCAAGGCCTGCCGCAACTGCCACTGGTCGTTCTACGACTACTCGCCGAACCGATCCGCCGCCTGGTGCTCGATGCAGCTCTGCGGCAACCGTGCGAAGACGCGTGCCTACCGGCGCCGTAAGCGCTGAGCGGGTTGGGCGGCTCGCCGGCTAGCCGAAGTCGACGGACTCTTCGCCCGCGAACCGGTGCGCCCGAGCGCCTGCCTGGCGCAGCAGCAGCCCTCCGATCGCAGCCGCGCTCGCGGCGAAGACCGCACCGACCAGGAATGCAGCGTGATAGCCGCCGGCGAGCGCCTCGAGCCTGCCGTCGCCGGCGGCCGCGAGCGTGTCGGTGCGGGAGGCCGCGATACTCGCGAGCACCGCGAGGCCGACCGCGCCGCCCATCATGAACGACGTGTTGACGACGCCCGAGGCGAGCCCGGACTCCTCCGGAGCGACATCGCTCATGGCGGCGAGCAGCATCGGGTTGAAGGCCATGCCCGCGCCGATCCCGAGCAGGATCATGCTCGGCAGGACGTCGATGAGGAATGACCCGTGGACCGGCGCGCGCGCAAGGAGCAGAAGCCCCACGGACGCCAGCGCGAGTCCCGTCGCCAGAGGCGGCCGAAACCCGAAGCGCAGCACGAGTTTCGCCGACAGGCCGAGCGAGAACGCTCCCATGATCAGATTGGCGGGCAGGAAGGCCAGGCCGACCTGGAGCGGCGTAAAGCCGAGGACGAGTTGCAGGTAGAGGGCGGAGAGGAAAAACCACGCGAACATTGCAGCGGCCCAGAGGACACCGACGACGTTCGCCGTCGCGACGTTCCGGCGCTTGAAGAGGCCGAGCGGCACCAGTGGATCGCTGACCCGGGACTCGCGCCAGAGGAAGAACGAGAGCAGAGCGGCGGACACGGCGAGTAGGCCAAGCGTCTGCGCCGATGTCCAGCCTGCCTGGTTGCCGTTCACGATCGCGTAGACGGCGAGCACGAGCGCTGTCGTGACGGTGATCGCCCCGACGACGTCGAGCCGCTGCTCGCCGGACGATGCATGCGCCTTCGGCAGGAGTCGCAGCGAGAGCGCGAACACGATCACTCCGATCGGCAGGTTCACGAGGAAGATCCAATGCCAGTCGAGCGACCCGGTCAGAATGCCGCCGAGCAGCACTCCGATGCTGCCGCCACCTGCCATCACGAACCCGAATACACCCATCGCCTTTGCTCGATCCACGGGCTCGGTGAAGAGGAACATGATCAGCGAGA
This sequence comes from uncultured Thermoleophilia bacterium, assembly GCA_963828655.1. Classification (GTDB taxonomy): domain Bacteria; phylum Actinomycetota; class Thermoleophilia; order Gaiellales; family Gaiellaceae; genus PALSA-600. Next base: position 639,568 of record CAWHFK010000008.1, read on the forward strand.
AGGCGACTGCCGAGACGATGGCACCGCCGAGACCCTGCACCGCGCGCGCAGCGATCAGCAGTCCTTTCGTGCCCGCCAGACCGCAGGCGAGCGAGGACAGCGTGAACAGCGCGATCCCGATCAGGAAGAGCCGGCGGTGGCCGAACAGGTCGCCGAGCCGTCCGCCGAGCAGCAGGAAGCCGCCGAACGTGAGGATGTACGCGTTCACGACCCACGCGAGGGAGGTCTGGGAGAAACCGAGGTCGGCGCGAATCGACGGCAGGGCGACGTTCACGATCGTGGTGTCGAGGACAATCATCAGATCGCCGAGGCACAGCACGTAGAGCGCGAGCCAGCGGGTGCGGCCTGTCATGGACGGCATCTGATCCTTTCGGTCGGGTTCAAAACGTTCGACCGGTCCGTCCGCCGGAACTCATCGCTCCGGGACCGATGAGTTTCGGTGCCCGAAGCTTGGCGAGCGGCCGGACTCAAGGCGCCGGTTTCCCTGTCACGCCAGTCCGTAGCTTCCCGGACGGCAAGGCACCCGGAGAGTGGGACAGTTAGCTGCGGGAGGAGGTGATTCTGATGTTCAAGCGCCTCCGGGAAAGGCTGGGCTTCGCTGGTTCTGTCGACCATGCGCTGACGAAGGAAGAGCTTCTGGAGCTGCAGGGCGATCACATGCGGCTCTCGAATGGGGCTACCAACATTGGCTGGTACTCGAGCCGTAGAGACTCTTACGTCGACGACGGGCGACCCAAGAGGTAACCCGGCCGGGCGAATCAGGACGCAAGCGCCTTAGCGTGGCCCAGCGTTCCGGAGCGACCCTTGGGCAAGCAGGCGGTTCGAAGGCAGGTACCTCAGGTACCTGCCTTGCCAAGTTCGCGGGCGCTCGGGTGGGCCGGTGATCCTGGAATGAAGCTCCTATGACTGTCAAGTGGTGAGTGGGCGTCGAGTTCTGCATGACGCGGTAGAGGTGGCGGGCGAGGTAGCGCTTGAGGAGGCGTGTTGCGTCGCGGCTGGTCTTGCCTTCGGCGACCGGTGGGCGATGTAGTTGCGGGTTGCCGGGTCGTGTTGGCGGCGGTGCAAGACGACGGTGTGGAGGGCGCGGTTGAGTTGGCGGTCGCCGCCGCGGCTGAGCCGGTGCCGTGTTGTTTGGCCGCTGGAGGCTGGGAGCGGTGCGACGCCGGCGAGGCGGGCGAAGCAGGCTTCGGAGTCGATGCGGTCGTGGTGTGACCAGCTGACGATCAGTTGGGCGGCGACGATCGGGCCGACGCCGGGCTCGTCGAGGAGCTCGGGGACGAGCGCCCGGACGTGGCTGAGGATCTCGCGCTCGAGCGTCTCGGCTTCGGCGGTAGCGGCCTGGATGCGGCGGGCGAGCGTACGCAGGACGACGATCGTGGCGAGCTGGGTCGGGCGTGCGGGAGCTGGAGCGGCGGAAGCGGCTGCAGCGGTTGAGCAGCTCGCCGAGCGGCAGCCGACGCAGCTCGTCGCGGAGTCCGTCGGGGGCGGTCACGATCACGCTGCGCAGCTGCACGAGCGCGAACTCGCCGGGTACGTCGACCGCGGTCCGCCGCGCCAGCAACAACAGCCGCAGCGCCTCCTGATGCTCGCCCGCGCGCGGTCTTGCCCGACGCTCGTGCGCGAGGGAAGAGCGAGCGGCACGGACTGCGTCGAGCTGGTCGTCTTTGCCGCGCAACCGCCGCTCGCCGCGGCTGGTGCGGTCGACCTCATGCACCTGCTCGCCCTGGCGTTGAAGGTGCCGGACAAGCCGGCGTCGTAGTGGCGCGCTATCGATCGCCCAGAGACGTCGCCGGCGCGTACCGTCCGTGAAGCGATCGCGTCGCGTAGCCGCGTGCGTTGGTGGCAGCGATCGCTGCGCGATCACCGCGCCCGTCGTGCGCGTCGACGACCGCGAGCGCGTGCTGGTCGCGATGTGTGTCGACACCGATCACGTAGTCCACCTGGTCTGCAAGCATCGACCGATCCTCCACTCGTAGGGTCCGGTACGCCGGTCTGGAGCAGGGAAACCGCGCGGCAGGTCTGTAATGAGTCACGCCCTCAGGGCGGACAGGCTCCTGATCAAGCCAACAGCGGGCGCCAGGCCGGCGTCGCCGTGCACGCCCGGACGATTCATTCCCAAGACACGCAAACGCGGCCTGACGCCTGAAGAGTCACGAGCGGCACGAAGACACCAGCCTGGCAACGGCCCCTGACGGACCGACCAATCGAGTCTCACAGACGCCTGAGCGAGGGGCCCTCGCGTAGGTTCTCGCTGTGGACGAGGAGTTGCGCTCGAAGCTCGACGGGTCGGGATACGGCCGTCCGGGCTTTGCTGCCGACTATGACCGGTTCCGTCCGCAACCGCCGCCGGTTCTGCGGGAGCTCTTGCCGCAGCTCGCCGGGGTCGTGCGACCCAGGCTTGTCGTCGATCTCGGCTCTGGAACCGGTTTGTCGGCGCGATTCTGGGCTGATTCGGCTGAGGAAGTGGTCGGTGTCGAGCCGCAGGAGGCGATGCGCAGGTTCGCCGAGCGGGCGGCCGCGGCGAGCAACGTCCGCTACGTCGCTGGCTCGTCGTATGCGACCGGTCTTCCGGAGTTGTCTGCCGACATCGTGACGGCCGCGCAATCGCTTCAGTGGATGCGGCCCGAGCATGCGTTCCCGGAAGTGGCGCGGATTCTTCGAGACGGTGGTGTCTTCTGCGCCTACAACTACGTCGTCCTGCAAACGCCAACCTGGGAGGCCGAGGCGAGCTTTCAAGCGGTGCGTGGGCGAACAAGAGAGCTTCTCGCGCAGCTCGGCCTCGACGCCGACGCGTTTGGATCGCCAAGCGCAGCGTGGCTCGCCGAGAGCGGCGTGTTTCGACACACCCGCGAACTGCTGCTGCACAGCATCGAGGAGGGAGATGGGGAGCGGCTCGTCGGCTTCGCGCTCAGCGAGGGCAGTACGAGGACAGTATTGGACGCCGGCGCCAGCGAAGCCGACCTTGGCCTCGATCGGCTCCGCGCAACCGCCGCCGCGATGCCGCAACCGGTGCCGTGGTGGATCGGCTACCGGGCCTGGGTCGGTCTCAAATAACGCGCACGTAGTCGAGGCGCGGAGATGCTCGACTGGGCGAGCGTTGCGGAATGTCACCAGAGCGAAGCGACAAGCGGATGTGTGCCCGCAGTGAATCGAGAGCGTTCCTGCTCGACCCATTGCTGCAGCTGATCGGCGACATAGCCGACGGCAAGCGATGACGTATCAATCGTGAGGACTTGCCATCGCGGGTCGCCGGCCTTCCAGCTGCTCCACCTTTCCCAGCACATTCGCGAGGACGGGTCGCTTACTCGGATTACCTCCGGCATCCAAGTCGGATCGCTTGCGTGGCCGCGCATCCAGGCGGCCCAGTTGCGGTAGTCCTCTACGGACCCGCCGGCGCGTTCAACCCGATCGGCGCTTCGCTGTCGAAGCCGCGCCTCCCGCACCTGGTCGGCACAGTCGATCAGACAGGCTGAGATCGCCTCGTATCGCGTGGCGGACGGAGCCGCAAGAATCTCTCCCAGCGGGGACTGCCCGACAAGCATGAGATCGACACCACTGGCTTGGTAGTCAAGACCTCGACGAAGCCATGCCTCGGTGGCCTCGTGTCGCCAAGCTGTATCAGCGCTAATCGGTACGCCAATCTCGTCGAAGTCATGAATGACGAGGTTCGCGATGGCGTGTTTGCGAAACTCGTCAAGCGCGCAACTCTTACCTGCTGCACTTGAGCCGAAGACGACGAACAGCACGCGCGCAAACTACGCCAGCCGTGGCCCCCACACCCAACGATGCTCGCCTGGGCGAGCGTGCTAACGCCGGGGGTTTCGGGCCGGTGGAGTCGGCCGCAGAGCCGCTTAGGGACCCCCTGCTAGACGTCGAGGAGCAGCGCGAGCAGCGCCTTCTGGACGTGCAGGCGGTTCTCGGCCTCGTCCCAGATCGCCGAGCGGTCGCCGTAGAGCAGGTCGGCGGTGATCTCTTCTCCGGCGTGCGCCGGCAGGCAGTGCATCACGAAGGCATCCGGTGCAGCGAATGAGAGCAGCGTCGTGTCGAGGCGGTACGGCTCGAGGTCCCGCAGCCGGGTTGCGCGTTCGTGCTCCTGGCCCATGCTGATCCACGTGTCGGTGACGACGACGTTCGCCCCGGCCACCGCCTCGCTCGGCTGAACGACGTTCTTCACGCCGGGTGCCTCGTAGCCCGGTGGGCACGCCGAAACGACCTCGTAGCCGAGCAGCTCGCCGAGCGCGGCGAGCGAGACGAGCACGTTGGAGCCGTCGCCGACCCACGCGACGCGGACACCCTCGAGCCCGCCCAGGCGGTCGCGGATCGTCAGCGCGTCGGCGAGCGCCTGGCAGGGATGCTCCTCCGCGGTGAGCGCGTTGATCACGGGGACGGAGGCCCACTCGGCCCACGCCTCGAGTTCCTCGTGCGCGTGGGTGCGCACCGCTAGCGCATCGATGTACCGCGAGAGGGCGCGCGCCGTGTCGGGGAGCGACTCGCCGCGGGAGATCTGCAGCTCGTCCGGGCTGAGCGCGATCGCAGTGCCTCCGAGGTGCGCCATCGCGACGGAGAAGGAGACACGCGTCCGCGTCGAGTGCTTCGAGAAGTAGAGGCCGAGCGTCGCTCCGGGCGCCAGCGGCCGGCGGGGGTCGGCCTTCAGCTCGACCGCGAGGTCGAGGATCTGCTCGGCCTCGGCGGCCGCGAGGTCCGAGATGCGAAGCAGATCGCGCCCCGCGAGTGAGATGGACAGCGGTGTGGTCACGACCAACGCTCCTTTGCGGCTTGCACGGCGGCGGGGACGGCGCCGAGACGGTTGCCCGGCGGCGGCGCCTGGAAGGTTCCTGCGCGGACCTCGGCCGCGATGCGCTCGTGAGCGTCACGGAACGGGACGCCATCGGCGACGAGCGCCTCGGCCGCGTCGGTCGCGCGGAGCAGCGGGTCGGCGGCCGCCGCGGCGAGCCGTTCGTGGTCGAACGCGAGGCCCGCTATGAGGATCGTGAGGGCGCCGAGCGCGCCGGCGATGTCGGCCCGCGCGGTGAAGACCGGCGGCTTGTCCTGCTGCAGGTCCCGGTTGTAGGCGAGCGGCAGCCCTTTGACGGTGACGAGCAGCGAGACGAGCCGTCCCACCGCCGTGCCCGCCTTGCCCCGCGCGAGCTCGGCGACGTCCGGGTTCAGCTTCTGCGGCATGATCGACGACCCGGTCGCGGCTTCCTCGGGGAGGCGGGCGAAGCCGAACTCGCTCGTCGTCCAGAGCACGATCTCCTCGCCGATCCGCGAGAGGTGCGTGAACAGCACCGCGCTCGCGTAGAGGTAGTCGAGCGCGAAGTCGCGGTCCGCAACGGCGTCGACCGAGTTGCGCAGCTGGTTCGGCGGCGCGGGGAGCGGGAGCGTCGAACCGGCGAGCGCGCCCGCGCCGAGCGGCGAGGGCGCCGCCTGCGCGGCTGCGAACGCGAACCGCGCGCGGTCGCGCTCGAGCATCTCGACCCAGGCGAGCAGGTGATGGCCGACGGTGATCGGCTGTGCGCGCTGCAGGTGCGTGTAGCCCGGCATGGGTGTGTCGGCGTCCGCCTCGGCGCGCGCCAGGATCGTGCGCGCGAAGGTGGTGAGCGCGGCGTCGGCCTCCGCGCATGCGTCGACGACATAGAGCCTGAACGCTGCTGCGACCTGATCGTTGCGCGACCGGCCCGCATGGATCTTGCGGCCGACCTCGCCCAGCTGCCGCTCGATCGACGAGTGCACGTCCTCGTCGGCGGGATCGATCTCCTCGATCGCCGACAGTCTCTCTGTGACCTCGGCGAGCTCGGCGTCGTCGAGGATCGCTGCGGCGTGGAGCCGCTCAGCGTGCAGCAGCGTGCCCTGGAGGTCGTACGGGAGCAGCTCGGCGTCGTGGGCGTGCAGGAAGTCCCACACCTCGGGCGCGAGCTCCCCTTCGACGCGGCCGGACCACAGGGTCATAGCGTCCAGCCGAGCTCGGCGAGCAGCTTGCGCGCGTCGGTGATGTCATTGATCTTGACCGCGAGCTGGCCGATGCGGTCGGCTGCGGTGAACGCGGTCGCGCTGCGCTCCATGCTCAGCCGCTCGGGGCTGTAGCTGAACGTGTCACCGCGTGTGTCGAGGATCGTGTAGTCGTCGCCCCGCCGCAGCTCGATCTCCACCTCGCCGGTGACGACCGCGGCGACCCAGCGTTGCAGCGCATCGCGGAGCATCAGTGCCTGGACGTCGTACCAGCGGCCCTCGTAGAGCAGCCGGCCGAGGCGGCGGCCCTCCTCGGTGTACCGCTCGAGGGTCGACTCGTTGTGAATCGCGCTGAGGAGGCGCTCGTAGGCGATCTGCAGCAGCGCGAGGCCGGGCGCCTCGTAGATGCCGCGGCTCTTCGCCTCGATGATGCGGTTCTCGATCTGGTCGGACATGCCGAGGCCGTGGCGGCCGCCGATCGCGTTCGCCGTGCGGATCAGCTGGACGGGATCGTCGATCGCGGCGCCGTCGATCGCGACGGGCAGGCCGCGTTCGAAGGCGATCGTCACTGACTCGGGCTCGATCGCGACCTCGGGGCTCCAGTGCGCCACGCCCATGATCGGGTCGACGATCTTCATCGACGTCTCCAGCAGTTCGAGGTCCTTGGCCTCGTGGGTCGCGCCGAGCAGGTTGGCGTCGGTCGAGTACTCCTTCTCGATCGAACTGCCGTGGGGAAGGCCGCGCTCGAGCAGCCACTCGCTCATCTCCTTGCGGCCGCCGAGCTCGCCGACGAAGGCGCTGTCCAGCCACGGCTTGTAGATGCGCAGGTTCTCGTTGACGAGCAGGCCGTAGCGATAGAAGCGCTCGATGTCGTTGCCCTTGTACGTCGAGCCGTCGCCCCAGATGTCCACGCCGTGCTCCGCCATCGCCTGCACGAGCTTCGTCCCTGTGACGGCGCGCCCGAGCGGGGTGGTGTTGAAGTAGCGCTTGCCTGCGGTCTGGATGTGGAACGCGCCGCACTGCAACGCGGTCAGGCCCTCGCGCGCGAGCGCCTCCTTGCAGTCGACGAGCACGGCTTCCTCGGCGCCGTACAGGCGCGCCTTGTCCGGCACCGCGTCGATGTCCGGCTCGTCGTACTGGCCGAGGTCGGCTGTGAAGGCGTAGGGAATCGCCCCGTGCTCACGCATCCACGCGAGCGCGCAGCTCGTGTCGAGACCGCCGGAGAACGCGATCCCGACCCGCTCGCCGACCGGCAGTGAGCCGAGGATGACGCTGCTGCGCTCGACCACGTTCACTGGAGGTGCTTTCTCAATTCGCGCGCCAGCTCGGCGCCGCTCAGGCCGTCGCGCGCGGCGACGAAGACGGTGTTGTCGCCCGCGATCGTTCCCGCGACTTCGTCGAGCTCGGCGGCGTCGATCGCGTCGGCGAGCGCCGCTGCGAACCCGCGGGGCGTCGCGATCACGCAGAGGTTCCCGGCGGGTGTGAACCCGCCGGCCCAGCGCCGCAGCGCGAAGGTCAGCTCGTCGAGGCGGCGCAGATCCGCGGCGCCCTGCAGGGCGTACACGAGCCGCCCATCTTCGTTGCGCACCTTGACGAGGCCGAGCTGATGGATGTCGCGCGAGACCGTTGCCTGCACGGCGTCGATGCCGGCCGCGCGCAGTGCCTCCGCGACGTCCGCCTGGGTCGAGAGCGGCTGCTGCTGGACCAGGCGCAGGATCGTGCCCTGGCGCTCGAACTTCGTTGTCAAGACAGCACCTCCGAGAGCAGGTCGACGGCGAGGACGGCCTCGTCGGCCGAGAGGGTCAGCGGCGGCGTCAGGCGGAGCGTGCGCTCGCCGGCACTGCCGATCACGAGCCCGTGCTGCAGGGCGGCCTCGACGACCGGGCCGGCGGGCCGGTCGAGCTCGACGGCCAGCAGCAGGCCGAGGCCGCGGACCTCGCCGAACTGCGCCAGCTCGCCGATGAAGAACTCGGAGGTCGAGCGGACCTGCGCGAGCAGGTCGGCGTCGATCGTCTCGAGGACGGCGCAGGCGGCGGCGCAGGTGACGGGGTTGCCGCCGAACGTCGAAGCGTGGTCGCCCGGCTCGAAGCCGGTGGGCGCGTCGTCGGCGACGAGCAGCGCGCCGATCGGGAGGCCGTTCGCGAGGCCCTTGGCGAGCGTCACGGCGTGCGGCTTGACGCCGAGACGCTGCCAGGCGAAGAACTCTCCGCTGCGTCCGACGCCGGTCTGCACCTCGTCGAGGATCAGCAGCGCGCCGTGCGCGTCGGCGAGCGCGCGCGCGTCGGCCAGAACCTCCGCGGGAAGTGGATGCACGCCGCCTTCGCCCTGCACCGGCTCGAGCAGGATCGCAGCCGTCTGCGGCCCCACGTGGTCGGCCAGGGTCCCGGGCGTCGCGAACACGGCGCCAGGGACGAGCGGCTCGAACGCAGCGCGCTTCGCCGGCTGCCCGGTCACCGACAACGCGCCGAACGTGCGGCCGTGGAATGAGCCGTCGAGCGCGACCACCTCGCTGCGCCCGGTCGCCTTGCGCGCCCACTTGAGCGCCGCTTCGATCGACTCCGCGCCCGAGTTGCAGAAGAACGCCCGCGACCCGCCGAAGACGTCCGACAGCCGCACGGAGAGCTCCTGCATCGGCTCGGTCGAGTAGAGGTTGGACACGTGCCACAGCCGGTCGAGCTGTGCGTGCGCGGCTGCGAGCGGCGCGGGGTGCCGGTGGCCGAGGCCGACCACCGCGATCCCGGCGAAGAGGTCGAGGTAGCGCTTGCCGTCCGCGTCGACGAGCCACGAGCCTTCGCCGTCGGTGAACGTCACGTCCAGCCGTGCGTAGGTGGGGAGGAGCTTCGAGAGCGACGCCACGTGCGTCATGCGACCACCGCCGTGCGGCCGATCTCCGCGGCGATCCCGCTGCCCGCCGCGAGTGCGGCGGCGCGGAGCTTCGGCACGATCCCGCCTTCGAACTCACCGGCGTCGAGCATGCGTGTCGCCCGGTCGACGTTGATCGCGTCGAGCACCTCGTCGTCGACGTACAGCCCTGCCACGTCGGTCAAGAAGACGAGGCGCCGGGCGCCGAGCCCGAGCGCGAGCGCAGCCGCGGCGTCGTCGGCGTTCACGTTCAGCGGCCCGACGGCGAGCGGCGCGACCACCGGCACCTTGCCGGCCGCGATCGCGGCGAGGATCTGCCTCGGCCGGCACGGGAGGGGGTCGCCGACCCAGCCGAGCGGCGGCACCGGGACGGCATAGAGACCGGCCTGGTCGCCGAAGACGGACACCGCGACCTCGCCGAGCGCCTCGCAGAGGCAGGAATTGACCTCTGCCATCGATTCGCGAACGACCTCGAGCCCGGCGCGCGACGTGCGCCGACGTCCGTTCACGAACTCGACCGGAATGTCGCGCCGGTTCATCTCCTCGGTGATCTGCGGGCCGGCGCCGTGCACGACGACGAGCTCGTGACCCTCCTCACGCAGCCCGAGGATCCGGTCGACCGACTCGGAGGCGACCGCGCCGCCGACCTTCACGACGAGCCGCGTCACGAGCGGTACTCCGCGTTGATCCGGACATAGTCGTACGACAGGTCGCTCGTCAGGTACCCCGCCGACCCGTTGCCGAGGCCGAGGTCGAGGTCGATCGTGCAGGTCGCGCCGTCGACCCGCGGCTCCACGTTCTGGGGCGCACCGGCGACGAGCACGGGCGTGCCGTTGTAGGCGAGTGAGACGAGCGCGGGCTCGAGCTGGGCGTAGCCGCCGTTGAAGGGCGCCGAGCCGGCAGCCATCAGCACACGGCCCCAGTTCGCGTCGCGGCCGAAGAGCGCCGTCTTGACGAGCGGCGAGGTCGCGATGCGCTGCGCGATCGCCTTCGCCTCGTCGTCGCTCGCGGCGCCGCGGACGGAGATCTCGGCGAGGAGGGTCGCGCCTTCGCCGTCAGCGACGATCTCGTGCGAGAGCTCGGCGCACACTGCCCGGAGCGCGGCGGCGAACGCGGCGTCGGTCGCCGGTGTCCGCTCGGTCTCCGCGACGCCGGAGGAGAGCAGCACGACGGCATCGTTGGTCGAGCACTCGCCGTCCACGGTGATCGCGTTGAAGCTGACGCCGACGGTCGGCTGCAGGAACTCGATCGCCTCGCCCGGCTCGAGCGGGTAGTCGGTCGTCACGACGGCCAGCATCGTCGCGAGGTTGGGGTGGATCATCCCCGAGCCCTTCGCCATGCCGCCGACGGTGAATCCCGCACCGTGCGAGACGGCGGTCTTCGGGCGCGTGTCGGTCGTGAGGATCGCCTCGGCCGCGTCCGCGCCGCCGTCGGCCGTCAGGGCAGCCGCCGCGTCGTCGAGCCCGGCGAGGATCCGCTCCATCGGCAGCGGCGCGCCGATCACGCCGGTCGAGAGCACGATCACCTGCTCGGGCTGGAGCCCGAGCAGCGAGGCCGCATGCGCGGCCGTCGCAGTCGCATCGGCGAGGCCCTGCTCGCCCGTCGCCGCGTTCGCGACGCCGGAGTTGACGACGACCGCCTGCGGCTGCGCGAGCTCGAGGTGCCGTTTGGAGACGACGACCGGGGCGGCGAGCACGCGGTTCTGCGTCCACATTGCGGCTCCGGTGGCGGGCGCCAGCGAGCGGACGAGCGCAAGGTCGCGCTTCTCCTTGCGGATCTTCGCGTGCACGCCCGCGGCGACGAACCCCTGCGGCGCCGTGACCGTCAAACCAGCACTCCTGCGAGTCGGAGCCCGGCGGTCTCGTCGAGGTCGAGCGCGAGGTTCGCGTTCTGGACCGCCTGGCCCGCGGCGCCCTTGCCGAGGTTGTCGAGTGCGCAGATGACGATCGTCGTTCCGGTCTCGCCGTCGGTGAAGACGCCGATCTCGGCGGCGTCGGTGCCCTGGACGCGGGCCAGTTCAGGCGTGACCCCGTCGGGAAGCACCCGCACGACCGGGCTCGAGGCGTAGGCGTCCTCGAGCAGCGCCCGCGCGTCGGCGTCGGTCTGCACATAACACGTGGCGAGCAGGCCGCGGCGCACCGGCAGCAGATGCGGGACGAAGCACACCGGCAGGCCGAGCTGCTGGGAGATCTCCGGGGCGTGGCGGTGCGCTCCCACTGCGTACGGCGTCAGGTTCTCGAGCACGGATCCCGCGTGAGACGACGCCTTCAGGGACCGGCCGGCGCCCGAGACGCCCGACTTCCCGTCGACCACGGCGCCGGAGATCGTTCCGGCGAGCGGGACGAGCGCGAGAAGGGCGGCGGTGGCGTAACAGCCCGGGTTCGCGATCAGGAGGCCCTCCGGCGGGAAGAGCTCCGGCAGGCCGTAGCTCCACGCACCCGGCGCGGTGCCGTACCAGGTGGTGGCCGCGTGCGCGTCGGTCAGCCGGTGCGTGCCGGCGAGGTCGACGACGACGGTGTCGGCGGGCGGCTCGAATGCCGCGGCCTCGTCGTTTTCGAGGCAGAGGAAGATCACGTCGGCCTGGATCCGCCCGGCCTCTGCATTCGTCAAAAAGGGCGGCAGCGAGCCGTTGAGGCGCGGATCGAGCGCGCCGGCGCCCCGGCCGGCGAGCGAGTCCGAGCCGAGGGCCACGACCTCGAGCCCGGGATGCCCGAGCACGCGATCGAGCGTCTCCTGGCCGGCATAGCCGGCACAGCCGAGGATGGCCGTGCGCTGCATTGGGAGAACTATACAGACAGATGCAAATTATGCAAAAGTGATGTAGCTGTACATCTACGCCGAGATCGAGATCGAAGCGCCGTCCCGGAGTTGCCGCAGCAGCCGGAGCAGCTCCCCGCGCGGCAGCGAGATGCAGCCGTTCGTGGCATGCCCCGTGCCGTCGTGCAGGAAGATCCCGCTTCCGCGGCCGGGCACCGCCGGTGCGACGTTGTACTGCACGAACGCGAGCTCCCGATAGGCGACTCTGGCTCGCCAGAGCGCCTCGCTGCGGCCGTGGAAGGGCGGCGTCGCTCCGCAGGCGACGTGTCGGAAGCTGTTGTACGACGGCGAGCTCGGGTCCTCGTCCCACCAGTCGCCGCACCGCAGGCGGTGATAGGCGAGCTGCAGGCCGGGGTTCGGGTCGAGGCCGTAGACGGTTCGGCCGAGGGCGAACGTGCCCATGGGCGTCGTTCCGTCCCCCTCGCGGTGGTGGGACGAGATGCCCCGGTAGCCGATCCGGGCGCGCCACGGCCCGAGCGTGCGCCGCCCGCACTCGGTGACTGTGAGGGTCGCGACGGTCGCACGGGCGCTCGGTGCGACCACGTGGATGCGCTGCGGGCAGGACACGAGGAGGACGAGCGCAAGCGTCAGCATCGCGGCAGCCAGAGTACGCTGCCAGCCGCATGGCCGCCCTCCCGCCGTTTCACGCGTCGGTTGCCCCGGTGACGGCCACGGAGCTCGGGGCCTCGTGGCGCCCCGGCTGCCCCGTCGGGCCTGAGCAGCTGCGCACCGTGAGCGTCTCGTTCGTCGGCTTCGATGGCCGGGCGCACACCGGCGCGCTCGTCGTCAACCGGAGCGTCGCGAACGACGTGCAGGCGGTCTTCCGCCGTCTCTATGCGGCGAGGTTCCCGATTCACAGGATGCAGCCGGTCGCCCGCTTCGGCGGCAGCGACGACCGCTCGATGGCGGCCGACAACACCTCGGCCTTCAACTGCCGCTACGCGGTCGCGCCGGGGGCCAAGCGCTGGTCGGTGCACGCCTACGGGGAGGCGATCGACGTGAACACGGTCGAGAACCCGTACCTCGAGGGCGGCCGCGTGCTGCCGCCTGCCGGCCGTGCGTTCACAGACCGCGGGCACGTGCGCCGCGGCATGGCGGTCGCGGGCGGCGTGCTCGTGCGGGCGTTCGCGTCAGTCGGCTGGCTCTGGGGCGGCCGCTGGACCGGCTCGCCCGACTGGCAGCACTTCTCCAAGACCGGGGGCTGAGGGTTTCACGTCCTCCAGCCGGTCGACGCGCGCCAGGTCGGGGAAGAACCTCGGCCAGACGACGGCGAGCAGGATCGTCAGCGCCCCGCCGAGCACCACCGCCGGCACCGCGCCGAGGAGCGCCGCGGCCGTCCCCGACTCGAATGCGCCGAGCTCGTTCGACGCGCCGATGAACACGCCTTCCACGGCGTTGACGCGGCCTCGCAGCGAGTTGGGCGTCGCGAGCGCGACGGTGGTCGAGCGGATGTTCATCGAGATCATGTCCACGAAGCCGCTGACGGCGAGCGCGAGCGCCGAGACGAGGAACCAGCGCGAGAGGCCGAAGACGACCATGCTCGCGCCGAAGGTGCCCACGACGAGGAGCAGCGTGCGCCCCGCCCTGCCGCCGAGCGGCTTGCGGGCCAGCCGGATGCCGGCGACGAGCGCGCCGATCGCGATCGCGCTTCGCAGCACGCCCAGCCCGAGCGGACCGGTGTGGAGGATCGACTTGGCGAAGAGTGGGAGCAGCGCCACGGCTCCACCGAAGAGCACGGCGAAGAGGTCGAGCGTGATCGCGCCGAGGATGATCGGCGTCGCGCGGATCAGGCGGATCCCTCCGAGCAGGCTCTCGAGGCGCGGCGGCTCGGGCCCGACGCGCGCCACGGCCTCGGGGCGCGTCATCCGCAGGAGCAGGAGCGACGAGGTGACGAGCAGGACGATGCCCACCACGTAGACCGCCTCGGGCCGGATCGCGAAGAGGAGCCCGCCGACCGCCGGCCCCGCGATCGTCGAGATCTGCCCGCCGATCGACCGCAGTGCGATCGCGCCGGTCAGGAGCTCCGCAGGCACGAGCTCCGGGACGAGCGAGCGCCCGGCCGGGTTCCCGAAGGCGGCCACCGTGCCGGTGGCGAGCGCCAGCGCCAGGAACGGCCAGAGCTGATCCGCGCCCCTGATCGTGACGACGAGGAGCAGGCCGAAGACCGCGGCGTCGGCGAAGCCCCAGACGAAGACGACCGCCAGCCGGGGCAGGCGATCGGCCAGCTGCCCCGCGGGCAGGGCGAGCAGGGGCACCGGCGCGAACTCGGCGAGCCCGATCAGGCCCAGATCGAAGGCGCTGTGGTGGATCGAGTACACCTGCCAGCCGATCGCCACGGCGGCCATCTGCATCGCGACGCTCGAGCAGAGCATCGACGTCCAGAGCCGGCGGAAGTCGCGGTGATGCAGCGCTGGCGGCAGCGAGGGCACGTCGCACACTCTGCCTTCTTCGGTTCTTCCTAGGTCCCGCAGAGGTGCCGCATAGCGCCGACTGGTCAACTGGAGGCAGACAACAGACCAGGAGGACGGAATCGCATGCCCAGGAAAACCAATCGAGTCGTCGCCACGGTCGCCGTCGCGGCGCTCGCCGGCGCGGGGGCCGGCGCAGGAGCGCTGGCGCTCTCCCGCGGGCCGGCCCACACCACGACGACCGTCGTCGCGGCCTCGCCCAGCAGCGCGAACATCGCCAACTCGACCCTCACCGTCGGCCAGATCGCCAAGGCGACGACCCCCGGGATCGTCGAGATCGACGTGGTCACGACGGGAAGCGGTTCGACGTTCCCCAGCGGCCAGGGCTCGACCGAGTCCGCCGAAGGAACCGGCTTCGTCTACGACACCAAGGGCGATATCGTCACCAACGACCACGTGGTCGCCGGCGCGAGCTCGGTCACGGTCAAGTTCTCCGACGGATCGACCACCAAGGCGACCATCGTCGGCACCGATCCCGACACCGATCTCGCAGTCGTCCACGTCGACGTTCCGGCCTCGAAGCTCGTCCCGCTCACGCTCGGGGACTCGAGCAAGGTCGCGGTCGGCGACGGCGTCGTCGCGATCGGTAACCCCTTCGGGCTCGACAACACCGTCACGAGCGGCATCGTCAGCGCGATCAACCGTGAGATCACCTCACCCGACAACGCACCGATCGAAGGGGCGATCCAGACCGACGCCGCGATCAACCACGGCAACTCGGGCGGCCCGCTCCTGAACCTGAATGCTCAGGTGATCGGCATCACCTCGCAGATCCAGAGCGACTCCGGCGGAAATGACGGCATCGGCTTCGCGGTCCCGTCGAACACGGTCCGGACGATCGCGGCGGAGCTGATCGCGAGCGGCAAGGCCCAGCACGCACTGCTCGGCGTTCAGGTCAAGACCGCCTCGAGCGGCAACGGCGTCGCCGTCGCCACGGTCGAGAGCGGGAGCGCCGCCGCCGACGCGGGCCTGAAGGCCGGCGATGTGATCACCGGTGTGAACGGCACGACCGTGACAACCGCGGAACAGCTGCGGGCGATCATCGACTCGCACCAGCCCGGCGACAAGCTGACGCTGACCGTACTCCGCGGGGGATCGTCGAAGACCCTCTCCGCCACCCTCGGTACCCGGAGCTAGGGCACGACAGAAGACGCCACCGTCAGCACGGCCTCAGCGGCCGTGCCGGCGGTGGCGGCCACCGTTGCGACGACCGTGTGGCCCGAGTCGTCGGCGGTCAGGGTGTAGCTCGCAGCCGTCGCTGCGGCGATCGGCGCGCACAGCCGGCCGTTCGCGTTGCAGCGCAGCCAGGTGTACGTGAAGGTAGTGGGCGCCGCCCCCGACCAGGTCCCGGGCACCACCGTGAGCGCTTGCCCGGCCGCAGCAGTGCCGCCGAGCGTCGGCTGGGCGGTCGCAGCGAGCGGCGAGGCCTTCGCCGCGACGAGACCGGCGAGGGAGGCGTAGGCAGGCGTCGTTCCCGTCGAGTCCGTCGCGCGGACGGTCAGGCCGATCGTCTTGCCGACATCGGCCGCGACGAGCGTGTACGTCCCCTTCGTCGCGCCGTGCACCGAGCTGCAGTGGGCGCCGTTCGCGTCGCAGCGGTACCACTGGTAGGCGTAGGTGATCGTCCCGCTGCCGGCCCACGTCCCGGCGGTCGCCGTGAGCTTGCTGCCCTGTTGCAGCGTGCCTGCGACGGCCGGCCGCGCGCTCGCGACCGGCCCCGGTGCCGCCCGGACGACACCGGCGCTGAGGCTGAGCACCGTCTGCTTTCCCGCGGTGACGGCGGCGAGCAGCACGTGCCCTGTGTCCGCGGCAGTGACGGCGTAGGTCTCCGTCGTCGCGCCCGCGACGGCCGTGCAGAGCCGCCCGTTCGCGTTGCAGCGGAGCCAGGCGTACTCGAGCGACGCCGGGGCGGAGCTCCAGGTTGCTGCTTCGACCTTGAGGTCCTGCCCCACGATCGGCTCGCCGCTCTCCGGCGGCTGCTTCCTCGCGATCGGCACCGTGCCTGGTGCGGCGACGAGGCCCGCGAGCGGTGCGTACGCCGTGGTCGTCCCCGACTTGTCGGTGGCCCGCACGGCGAGGCCGATCGTCTTGCCGACGTCCTTGCGCACCTGCGTGTATGTCCCTCTCGTCGCGCCGTGGATCGAGCTGCAGTGGGCGCCGTTCGCGTCGCAGCGGTACCACTGGTACGCGTAGGTGATCGTTCCCGCAGCGGTCCAGGTTCCTGCGGCCGCGGTCAGCTTCGCGCCCTGCTGCAACGAGCCCGTGACGGACGGCGGCGAGGACGAGGTCGGCCCTCCGAGGAGCACCGCCAGGCCGAGGGCGATTCCGAGCACTGGCGAAGGATCCCATCAACGTCGGCTAAGACCGAACTAAGAGTCGCCGCGCGCTCAGCCGATTCCCAGAAACCCGCTCTACGTTGTGGCGATGACCGGTATCGCGATCCCCCGTGGCGAGGCGCGCCCGATGGCGAGCGTGGTCGCCCGTCGCCGCGCAGCGGCCGCCGTGGTCGCCGTGCTCCTCGTCGGCAACGCGCTGCTGATCACCTGGCTGTGGGTGCACGGCGGCAATCTCACCATTCGCTCGACGGGCGACCTCTTCACGTCGATCGGCCGGCTGACCGGCCTGTGGAGCGCGTACCTGGCGCTCATCCAGGTGATCCTGCTCGCGCGCATCCCCGCGCTCGAACGGATCGCCGGGTTCGACCGGCTGACGCGCTGGCATCGCTGGAACGGCCACGCGTGCATCGACCTCGTGATTGCGCACGTCGTGTTCACCGTGTGGGGCTACGCGCTCCTCGACAAGTTCACGGTCGGCAAGGAACTGCGGACCATGCTCGGCGGCGGCATCTACCCGGGGATGATCACCGCCACCGTCGGCACGGCGCTGCTGCTCGCCGTGGTCGGGACATCGCTCGTGATCGTCCGACGCCGCCTCTCGTACGAGTGGTGGTACGCCGTGCACCTGATGGCGTACGCCGGGATCGCTCTCGCGTGGTTCCACGAGATCCCGACCGGCAACGAGCTCGTGCTCGACCGGCTCGCCGCCGACTACTGGCGCGGCCTCTTCATCGCCACGATCGTCGTGCTCGTCGGCTTCCGCATCGTCGCTCCCCTGGCCGCCGCCTTTCGGTACCGGCTGCGGGTCGCGGAGGTGAGAGAGGAACTGCCCGGCGTCGTCTCGCTGACGATCACCGGGCGAAAGCTCGACCGTCTGGGCGCCCGGGCGGGGCAGTTCTTCCTCTGGCGCTTCCTCGACCGTCACCGCTTCTGGACCGCCCATCCGTTCTCGCTGTCGGCAGCGCCTGACGGCCGTTCGCTCCGAATCACGGTCAAGGCGCTCGGCGACCATTCCGCGCGGCTCGCCGCGGTCAAGCCCGGGACGCGGGTAATCGCCGAAGGCCCGCTCGGCGTCTTCACCGAGGAGCGGTGCCGGCGAGACAAGACGGTATTGATCGCCGGCGGGATCGGGATCACCCCGATCCGCGCGCTGCTCGAGCGGATGCACGGTGACGCCGTCGTGCTCTACCGCGTCGTCTCCGTCGCCGACCTGATCTTCCGCGACGAGCTCGAGCGGCTGGCTGCCGACGGGCGCGCAACGCTGCACATCGTCGCCGGCGACCATCGCGGCACGGGCCGCGAGCTGCTGTCGCCCTCCCACCTGCTCGAGCTCGTCCCCGACATCGCGGAGCGCGACGTCTTCCTCTGCGGCCCCCCGGCGATGATCGACGCGATTCGAGACAACCTTCGCCGTGCCCACGTGCCGCGGAGAAATGTCCACGCCGAACGCTTCGCCCTGACCTGAGAAACGAGGAGAACCAATGCGCAAAGCTCTGACCATCGCCCTCACCGTCACGGCGCTCGCCATGCCGAACGTCAACGCCTGGGCTTCCGCCGCTGCACAGCGGCCGGCGGTGAAGAAGAAGGTCGTCATCGCGACCAAGGCGTTCACCGGTGCGCCGGGATCGGCGGGCCGCTGGGGCGACGTTCAGGTGAGGATCGTCGTGCGGAGGACGACGACCACCGTCCTCAAGACGAAGCACAAGACGGTGACCCGCAAGATCACCGCCGTCACGGTGCCCGTGTCGCCGAATCACACCGACCGTTCGGTCTTCATCAACCAGCAGGCTCTGCCGATCCTGATTCAGGAAACGCTGCAGGCCCAGAGCACCGCGATCAACATGGTCTCCGGCGCGACCGACTCGAGCTATGCGTTCCAGTCGTCGCTGCAGTCGGCGATCCTCGCGGCGAAGGCCTGGTGACGAGCGCCGTGACGACGCGCGTCGAGCACGTGATGGGCATGCCGGTCGTCGTCGACGTCCGCGACGAGGAGGTCGGCGCTGCGGCCGTCGATCGCGTGTTCGACTGGCTGCGGTTCGTCGACGCGACGTTCAGCACGTACAAGGACGAGAGCGAGATCAGCCGCCTGAACCGCGGCGAGCTCGCCCTCGCCGACGCACACGAGACGGTGCGCGAGGTGCTCGAACGCTGCGAGGAGCTGCGGCGAGAGACAGCCGGCTACTTCGACGCCCGTGCGCCGCTCGCGGGCGCGATCGACCCGTCGGGGCTCGTGAAGGGCTGGGCGGTCGACCGGGCCGGAGCGGTTCTCGACGGGTGCGGCGCGCGGAACTACGCGGTCAATGCCGGAGGCGACATGCTCCTCCGCGGCGCCGCCCTGCCGGAGGGCCGGTGGCGCGTCGGCATCCAGCATCCGCGGTTGCGGGACCGGATCGCCAAGGTCGTCGAGGCGAACGACCTCGCTGTGGCCACGTCGGGCGCGTATGCGCGCGGCGAGCACGTGGTCGATCCTCACACCGCGCGGCCGCCGGCCGGCGTTCTCTCCGTGACGATCGCAGGCCCGGAGCTCGCGACCGCCGACGCCTACGCGACCGCCGCCTTCGCGATGGGCGAGTCCGGCCCAGCCTGGACGGCCCGGCTGCCGGGCGGCTACTCGGCGATGACGATCCTGGCCGACGACCGGGTGCTGTCGACGCCCGGTTTCCCGGCGCTCTGATCAGAGCGCGTGGTGCATCCAGACGTTCGGCTCCCAGTAGCCGCCGCAGTCGGCTTCACGGTCGATCGCGACGGTGGCGAGCCCGCCGGGAAACCAGTACTCGCCGCTCTCGGGGAACGCCGTCTGCGTCCACTCCTCCCACTCCGCGACCGTGCCGGTGATGCGCAGTGAGCGGGGCTCGGGCTTGAGCACCGTCGCACCGAGGCGTTCGTGGACGCGCATCCACGGGTCGAACAGCAAACCGTCGGCGCGGCGCCATCCGGCGTAGCGTTCGATCGGGATCAGCGGATAGCGGTCCTTCCAGCTCGGCCGGACCGGTGCGATCAGCGAGCCGAAGCCGTGGGCACGGGCGATCTCCCGCATTCCTTCGACTGCAGCCGCGCTCAGTCCGCGACTCTGCAGGTCGCGCGGCACCATGATCACCAGGGCGCACAGCGCGTTCGCGCCCCCCTCGTCGAAGCCGCGGGCGATCGCACCGTCGATGCCGTCGGGCAGATCTCCGACCGTCCCGTCCCAGCGGAGCGCGACCGAGCGCGCGCGGGCGAGGATCTCGTCTGACTCCCCGATCAGGTGGAACTGGTACTGCGGCTGTTCCTCGGTGAGCCGGCCCCAGTAGACGTTGAGCACGTCGCCGTGGTTGTTGTACTCGGGCATCGTGTCGCGCGTCCGCTCCCACGCCGGCCCGGCGAGGTCTGGCCGCTCTGCGACTGTCGCGGTCTGCATCTCCCCAGTAAAAAGAAATCCCGCCGGGTCGGTGGCGCTTTCGTCCACCTCACCGACCGACCGATCAAGACTTGCGTCCGTCACGACCGCTTGGTGGGGCTTCGACCTACTCGCGCTCCGCGCCCGGCGGGATCCGCAATGTACGCCGGAGCGGGCCGGCCGCGCAAGAGGCACGTCGCGGGAAATCGTGCACGTTGCGCACGAATCGCGGCAGCGTGGGCGAAGCGCCACGCGAGCCCGGAAGGCGACCGTCCGCCCGGCTACTCGATCGGGATCTCGAAGCGGGCGATGATGCCGGGGTCTCCGCCTCTCGCGAGCAGCTCGGGGTCGGGATCGCGCGTCGCCACCCACGCATAGCCGTGCTCGGGGTAGGCGACGACGTCCGGGAAGCCGCCCGCGCTCATCGCGAGGATCTGAACGGGCTCCTCGGTCGGGTTGCTGAACGTGTGCAGCCCGGCGCGGCCCTCGGGACAGAAGACGAAGGCGCCGGGAGCCAACGCCTCCTCACCGTGCTGGTTCCGGAAGACGGGGCGACCGCTCAGGACGAAGAACATCTCCTCGGCTCCGAAGTGCATGTGCATTCGCGTCTCGGGCGCACCGGGGGCGAGCTCGTACAGCGTTGCTCCCATCCTGGCGCCGTCGGGCCGCCAGAAGACGCGGCGGCGAGTGTCGGACTCGTCGTTCACGCCGTCCCAGATCCCCGAGTACAGGTTCTGACGATTCATTCGTGGTACCTCCGAGTGGTAGCGGTGGGCGCGCAGCGCCCGAGCACCCGCGGTGCGGGCGTCGGCAGCGCTGCGCCGAAGACGCGCGGCTCGCTCGCCGCGCCAAGTCCGCTACCTCGTCGCCGGATCCATCGCAGGATCATGCCTGCTCGCGCCGGCTGACGCGAGCGTTCAGCCGACCGGCCAGATGATCCGGGTCTCCGGCACCGGGTCGTGCTTCTCGTAGAGCTCGATCGGCTCGCCTTGTTCCTTGTGCCCGTCGCGCTGGAGCTGGTCGTAGAGCTCCTGGTAGACACCGGGCAGCCCTTCGTACGGGCCTACGTAGAGGTGCACCGCCGCGCGCTGCGCGGGCCGCGTCACCAGGTCGAAGCCCTCCGGCGGCTCGACCGCGTCCCGTTCGACCTCGACACCCGGCGCGATGTTCAGCCGGCCGTCCGGAGTCGTCGACGAGATGCACATGTGCAAGCCGTGCGGCACCGTGTCCGCCCAGCCCTGCACCTTCCCCATCAGCTCCGGCATCACGTTCGGGACGTCCGCGAACGCAACCGTCCGCCTGACCACCGCGTACGTCCCCTCGGGGACCTCCTGAATCTCGTAGTCCATCTCTCACTCCTCCTTGGCTTCGAGCGGCCACACGAGACGTGTGACGTGCTCGGATGGATCGTTCACTTCCTCGGGGCTCGTCTCGTAGTGCTCGCGCGGCGCGCCGCGCGGGTGGATCCCGTCCGCCTGCAGCAACACCCAGAGGAGACGCCAGCGCGAACCGCCCGATCGAGAGCAGGTCGTCCCTCGTGATCCTCATCGCGTAAGCATGAAGCTTTCCCCTACGGGAAGGTCAAGGGCTCGAAGGATCCGGTACCTGGTACCGGAGAGCCCAGGCCTCTAGATGATCACGATCCCGTCCGCGTCGCTGTAGAGCAGATCGCCGGGTGTGAAGGTCGCGCCCCCGAAGCTCACGGGGACATCGACCTCGCCGGCGCCGTCCTTGCCGCTCGGACGCGGGTTCGTCCCCAGCGCCTTGATCCCGATCGCGAGCTCTGCGAGCGCGTCCACGTCCCGGACACAGCCGTTGATCACGAGCCCGGCCCAGCCGTTCTCGAGCGCGAGCCCCGCGACGTTGTCGCCGAGGAGCGCACAGCGCAGTGAGCCGCCGCCGTCCACCACGAGCACGCGCCCCGCGCCGTGCTCGCCCACGCGCTGTTTGAGGAGGACGTTGTCCTCGAGGCAGCGGACGGTCGCGATTTCACCCGCGAAGGCGAGGATGCCGCCGAACTGGCGAAATTGAAGCTCGCACACGGCGGCGGTGTCGCTGTGCGCGTCCCACAGATCCGAGGTCGACCTCATGCGTGGACGCGGACGAGCTCGAAGAATCCCTGTTCGAACAGCTCGCGTGCGACCTGCATCGCGTCGCTGCGCAGGTCGGCGGCCTCACGCTTGCCGAGGTCGAGGCGGCGCACCATGCGCTCGATCGCCTGGTCGAGCGTCCTGTGCCCATCCAGGCTCGTCAGCAGCTCGGCGGTCTCCGGCTCGAGCTCGAGCTCCGGACAGGTTCCCTCGTCGAGCACGATGCGAACCTCCTGCACCTCTCCGTGCCGGTCGAGCTCCTGGTCGAAGCGCACCTCGTCCGCGAGCGTGAGACGCGCGTCGAGAATCGCTGCGGCGCCCTCGTCGGCGACCAGGGCCAGCGCGGCGAAGACGCGCTCGATCTGATCGCTCGCAAACTCGAGCTCGTCCTCGTCGGCGGGGTCGGCACGAACGAGGTGATGGTCGCCGTGCCGCTTCCGCATCAGCACTGCGCCCTCGCTGATCCAGCCCGCCTCGAGCGCGGCGAAGTAGTCCGCCCACTCGTCGAGGGCCGCGCCCATCGAGTCCGGGTCGCCCGTGAAGTGCTCGTTCCAGCCGGCGGCGTGATCGAGGGGATCCGCGGCGCTGAGACCGAGGACCCAGGCGTCGCAGCCGTTCCCGGCGAGCCAGGCGTGCACCCGCTCGTCCGGATCGTCCTCCGACTCCGCGAGCCAGCTCACGAGCACCGATGCGTGTCCGCCGTCGGCGAGGTGCCCGGCCGCTTCGCGCACCACGCGTTCCGAGAGCTGGTCGCCGGGCAGGCCGCCGTCGCGGTACTGCCAGCGCCGCTCGGGCGAGATCACGTACGGCGCGTTGCAGGTGATGAGGTCGAACGTCTCGCCCGCGACCGGCTCGAAGAGGCTGCCGAGCCGCGTCTCGACGTTGTCGATCCCGTTCAGGGCGGCGCTGATCTGTGTGAAGGCGAGCGCACGCGCGTTCACATCGGTCGCGATCACGTGATCGGCATGCGCAGCCGCGAGGAGCGCATGCGCGCCGTTCCCGGTGCCGATGTCGAGCGCGCGCTCGACGTGGCGGCGCGGCGTGAGCGAGGCGAGCCAGTACGCAGTCGGCGTGAAGCTCGAGACCCAGCCCGGCGGGTCGTCCTGGCCGCGCGAGAAGCCGTCGAAGGCCAGATAGAGGCCCTCGGCCGGGACGAGCCGGGCCCGCGGCACGACCTGGCCGCCCTCGGCCTGCACGAGCCCGATCGCGAGCAGGGCAGCAACCCCGTCCGCTCCGAGCGCGGCTGCGGCGTCGGTTGCACCGACGGGCCGCTGGAGCAGGAGCAGCCGGATCACCGTCGCGAGCGCAGAGCGCGGCAGCCGCCGTTCGAGGACGACCGACTCTGCGAGATCGGCCGACGGGCCGTCTTCCCCGAGCAGTTCCTCGATCGCCTCGGTGGTGTAGCCGACGGTGCGCAAGGCGGCGCCGAGCGCCGCCGCAGCGTCGAGGTCGGGATGCGGGTCCCAGGCATTCATCTGCGCCACTCCTGTCTCGGCTAGCCGTCGATTGTCAGTGCGTCGAGGTCGCGCGGATAGTCCGTCAGGATCTCGATCCCGTCGGCCGTCACGACGACGGTGTCCGAATGGCGGAAGCCGCCGAGGTCGCTCGAGTAGACGCCGGGCTCGATCGTGAACACCATCCCTTCCTCCACCCGCGTGTGGTCGCCGGTGTCGAGGAACGGCGCTTCGTGATTGCGCAGGCCGATCGCGTGCCCGACGTGCTGGCGCCAGTACTGCATCAGGTCGTTCCCTGCGAAGTAGTCGAGCACCGCGTTGTCGACGTCGGCGCACCTCACGCCGGGGCGAAGCGCGGCGAAGGCGGTCTCCTGTGCGGCGAGCATGTGGGCGAACAGGCGCCGCATCTCCCGCGTCGGCGGCCCGATCACCATCGCCCGTTCGAGCTCGGCGTTGTAGCCCCACACCGGCGCGCTCGTCTCCGTGACGAGCACGTCGCCGCCTTGAAACTCGATGTTGTGCGCGACCGCGTGCGCCCAGGAGCTGCGCCGGCCGATCTGGCCGCGATAGCCCGCCGACGCCCCGTCCGACGAGCCCTGCTGGCCGCCGAACCTCGGCCCCAGCTCGGCGAGCATCGCAAGCGTCGTCTCGTGGCCGGCGCGGAGGCTCGCCTCGGCTTCGGTCGCTCCGGGCAGCGAGTATTCCTGCAGCAGCCTGTGCGCGTGCTCGCACCAGCGCGCGCTCTCGCGGATCAGTTCGACCTCGGCCGGGCTCTTGCGCACCATCAGCGACTCGATCCGCTCCGCGAGCGGCGCCACGGCCCCGCCGGCCGCGTCGCTGAGCGCCGGGCCTGCGTAGCCGAGGATGCCCGGGTAGCCGTCGCTGTCCGCACCCACGCGCCGCAGGCCGAGGCTCTCGAGCAGGCGCGCGAGGATGTGCATCGGGTGCTCGAGGCCCGGGTACTCGGGGTACGACTCGACGCGCGTGAAGTCGGTCTCGGCGCGGACCCGCTCGACCTCGAACTCCGGCACGAAGACGACCAGATCGCCGGCGGCGCTGCCGATGAACGCCACAGGACGTTCCGTTGCGAGGAAACCGAAGCCCGTGAAGTACTGGATGTATTTCTCGTCGAAGAGCACGTAGCCGTCGAGCTTCTGCTCGACGGCCTGCTCGAGCAGAAGCTCTCGGCGCACGTTCAACTCGTCCGGGTGAATGCCGGTCTTCACCCGAACGACTTTACGCGTTCTCGGCCGCGACCTCTCCCGGCGCGCGCTCCTCTTCCTGCGACGGCAGGAAGAGTGCAGTGCGCGCCCAGTTCGGCATCCACCAGTTGGCCTGTCCGAGGAGCCGCATCAGCGACGGCACGAGCAAGGCGCGGATCACCGTCGCGTCGAAGATGATCCCCGCCGCCAGTCCGATCGCGAACTCCTTGATCTCGAATCCGGGGCTCGACGACAGGACGAGGAACGCGAACATCAGGATCAGCGCGGCGCTCGTCACCAGCTTTCCGGTGCGCGCGAGGCCGAGCTCGATCGCCTGAGTCGTCGACCCGGTCTCGTCGTAGGCCTCCCGCATGCGCGAGAGCATGAAGACCTCGTAGTCCATCGAGAGGCCGAACAGGAACGCGAAGATCATCAGCGGGATCCACGCGGTGATCGCCTGCGTGGCGGTGATGTTCCACAGGCCCGATCCGTGGCCCTCCTGGAAGATGATCACCACGATCCCGAACGCAGCTCCGAGCGAGACGAGGTTCAGGAGCACGGCCTTGATCGGCAGGACGATCGAGCGGAAGGCACGTGCGAGCAGGATCAGCGTGAGGATCATCACGAACGCGAGCACGTAGGGGAAGTTGCCGTAGATCGCGTGCACGAAGTCGCGGTCCGTCGCGGCGACACCGCCGAGCGTGCCGTCGGTTCCCTTGAGTGTGTCGTTGACGCGATCGACGATCCCCTGGATGCCGGGAGCTGCCCCGTCGGTCTCCGGGAAGGCCTCGACGAGCGAGTTCGAACCGCGCTGCCAGCCGGCGGGGACGACTCCACCCGTGACGCCGTCGACCTTGCTCACCTTCACGGCGATCGCGTTGCCGTTGCCGCCGTCCTCGACGAGGACGTTGAGCGGCTTCATCACGCCGGCGCTGATGCCGGCGTCGGCCAGCATCTGCCGGCCCTCGATGGCGGTGCCTGTTCCCGGGAAGTTCTTGAGCTGCGACTCGTTCGGGTTCAGCTGCAGGCCGAACGCGACCAGGATCGCGACGATCGCGATGCCCGCGGCTGCGATCGGGACCGGGCGGCGGTTGACGAGCCTCGCCCAGCGGCCCCAGAAGCCGTCCTCCGGATGGCCGTTGTCGACGAAGCGCTTGGGCATGACCCGCACGCTGTTGATCCGCTCGCCCAGCACCGCGAGCAGCGCCGGGAGCAGCGTGATCGCGGTGATCACGGAGACGGCCGGGATCAGCATGCCGCCGATCCCCATCGAGCGGATGAATGGCAGGGGCAGGATCACGAGCGAGAGCAGGCCGACGGCCACGGTCGAGCCCGAGACGATCACCGATCGCCCTGCGTGCGTCATCGTCTGGACGATCGCGG
Organism: uncultured Thermoleophilia bacterium; assembly: GCA_963828655.1. Taxonomy (GTDB): domain Bacteria; phylum Actinomycetota; class Thermoleophilia; order Gaiellales; family Gaiellaceae; genus PALSA-600. The sequence continues at coordinate 665,505 of CAWHFK010000008.1, forward strand.
TCTCGACGTCTTCGCCTTCGCGCAGCTCGTCGCGGAAGCGGAAGATCATCAACAGTGCGTAGTCGATCGCCACCCCGAGGCCGACGAGCGCGATCAGGAACTGGACGATGATCGAGACGTTCGTGATGTACGTCAGGATCCAGATCAGGGTGAAGGTGTTGAGGATCGATGCGACCGCGACACCGATCGGCATCAGCACCGCCGGCAGCGTGCCGAAGACGAACAGCAGGATCACGAGCGCGCCGAGTGCACCGATCACCGCCTCGAGCAGCACGCTCGGGCCGCCGCTCGAGCCGTGTGTCGAGGCTTCCTCCAGCGGGTCGTGCCCGGTGACCTCGACGGTCGTCCCGGCCGGCAGGCCGGCGGCGGCGACCGCCCGGATGTGCTCGGCGCCGCTCGTCGTGTCGAACTTGGCGACGCCCGCCGGATAGATCTCCTGGAAGATCGTGTGCCGGTCCTGCGAGACGTACGCCGGATTGTGATTCGTCGAGAAGTACGAGCTCGTCAGCGCGCCGGGGCTCGCCGCGGCCGCGCGCGCCATCGACGCCTTGATCGCCGCGCTCTGCGTTGCGTCACCCTGCGTGTGGTAGACGACGACGGTCGGCGGCCGGACGCCGACACCGAACGCCTTCAACGTGCGCTGGCTCGCCTCGTACGCGGACTTGCCGGGGATCGAGAAGCTCTGGTACCAGCGCTTCGAGACGCGGCCTGCGGCGAAGCCACCGAAGATCGTGAGCACGACCCAGGCTCCGATGACGGCGAACCGATGACGAGTGACGAAATGCGCGAGGCGTGCGAGCACGTGATTCTCCTTCCGGCGACAGCTGAACCGACAAACTTACAGGCGCAGTATTATTTCTGCAACTGTACATATTTGGTTACACTGGGCACGTGGGCCTGCGGGAGTCCAAGAAGCTCCACACCCGTCAGCAGATCGCGGACGAGGCGATGCGGCTCTTCGTCGCGCGCGGCTTCGACCACGTCACGGTCGCCGAGATCGCCGTCGCAGCCGGTGTCTCGGAGAAGACCGTCTTCAACTACTACCCGACGAAGGAAGACCTCTTCTTCGACGAGGTGCCGAAGCGCGAAGAGATGCTCGTCGAGACGATCCGCGGACGGGAGCCCGGCGAGTCGATCCTCGGCGCGCTGCGGCGCCTCCAGCTCGGCGAGTGCCCTCGTCTCTGCAGCCCGGGCTTCGCGACGTTCGCGCGCATCATCGAGGACTCGCCCGCGCTGCAGGCCAAGGAGCTCGAGGTGATGGCGCGCTTCGCGCAGGTGCTCGCGGAGGAGATCCAGCGCGAGCTCGGCGTCGACGAGCGGGATGCCCGGATCGCCGCCGGCCTGCTGATCAGCGTTCACCGCCAGTTGTTCCGGGGGGCGCGCAGGCAGGCGCTCGCCGGGAAGCATGGGCCTGCGGCGATCAGACGGCTGCGCGGCGATCTGGAGCGGGCCTACGACCTGCTCGAGCACGGGCTCGCACAGCTCGAGGCGCCGGGCCTGCGGCGGCAGGCGGGCTAGTCAGAAGACGCCGCCGGCGAGGCTCTTCGTGCGCGTGCGCACGGTCTCCCGGCCGGCGCGCGGGTCGAGGAGGACGTAGACCAGGTCGACGAGCAGGTTGCCGACGATCACCAGCAGGGTGATCACGGTCACCACCGCCAGGACGAGGGGCAGGTCGAGCGAGCGGTTGGCCCCTCCCATCGCGCCCACCGCCAGGCGGCCGAGCCCGCGGATGCCGAACGCCGCCTCGATGAAGATCGCAACGCCGATTGCCGTCCCGATCTCCATCCCGATCATCGTCAGGACGCGCAGCGACGCGCTCGGGAGCACGTGGAACGTGAGCACGCGCGTCTCGCCCGCGCCCTTGGCGCGGGCGGTGCGCACGAAGTCCTCGTGCAGCGTCTCGGCCACGCTCAGCCGGATCATGCGCGTGTACAGCGCAAGGAAGAGCAGCGCGAACGTGATCCAGGGGAGGATGAGGTGCGACGTCCAGTCCGTCAGCCCGCCGCACAGCGATCCCTGGTCGGGCACGAGCGGGCAGTACCCGGCGACCCGGAACGTGCGCAGATGGCCGAACGTTCCCTCGAGCAGCAGCCCGACGACCATCGGGTGGATGCAGATCCCGATCAGCGCGAGGAGCGAGATCGACCTGTCCGTCCAGGTGCCGACACGGCTGCCGGCGAACGTGCCGAACGGGATCGCGAGGAGCAACACGAGCACCGAGCCCCCGAGAATGATCGACAGCGTGATGCGCAGATCGGGGTAGAGGATCGTCCCGATCGGGCGCTGCGCGAGCTGCTGGTTCTCGATCAGCTTCGTCCCCGCCCACTGGTGACCGAGGTCGCCGCGCAGCAGGTGCGACAGGTAGTCGACGTACTGCACGAGCTTGGGACGGTCGAGGCCGAGCAGGTGATTGGCGTGCGCAACCTGAACCCTGGTGAGTGACGGCGCCTCGGGGTAGACGAAGGTGGCCGGCTTGGTCGGCAGCGCCCAGTAGATCGCGAAGGTGAGCGCGAGCACGGTGCACAGCGTGAGCAGCCCCGCAGCCACCCGCCGGGCCATGAAGGCGAGGATCCGCATCAGCCGTCCGCCCACGGTTCGATTGCGCGCCGCACGCCTTCCGAGAGCTGGTTGAGGGAGACGACGGTCAGCACGATCGCGATCGTGGGGAAGATCGTCTGCCACGGCGTGAAGTAGTGGGCGTTGTACGGGTGCGGCGCGTTGATCGTCCCCCACGACGTGGCGAGCAGCGAGCCGAAGGTCGGGGCGGCCACGGGCACGCCGACTCCGATGAAGCTCAGGCCGATCTCGATCAGGATGTTCGTGCCGACCGCGACGGCTCCCCAGACGAGGAGGACGGGCACGATGTGCGGGAGCAGATGCCGCCACATGATGCGGCGATTCGATGATCCGATCATGTGGCTCGCCTCGACGAACTCCGCTCTGCTCAGGGTGAGCAGGTGCGCGCGGATGAGCCGCGTCGGGTAGAACGAGGTGAAGAGGCCGATCAGGAGCGCCTCCGCGACGACGCCGCGGGGAACGACCCAGCGGTAGCTCGCGAACTGGAGCGACGAGCTGATCCGGGCGAGGGCGAAGATCAGGAACAGCAGGAGCGGGAACGCCATCACCGTCTCGGTGAAGCGGGCGACGAGCGCGTCGGGGACGCCGCCGAGGTAGCCGGCGGCGGTCCCGATCGGAAGCGCGATCGCCAATGCGACGAGCATCGCGAGCAGAGCGATCTCGAGCGAGGTGCGGGCGGCGTCGAGGAGTCGGATCAGCTCGTCGCGGCCCAGTGGCCCGTCCGCGCCGAGGATGAACAGCGTCGTTCGCGCATGGCGGGGCGCGATCAGCTGTCCGTAGTCGTCGACGAGCACCGCCTTCGTCACCGGCACGTGCGTCCACGGCCCCGTCGGGCGCAGGTTGGCGTTCGTCGCGTACGGGAACGGATCGACGCCGTTGTGCCCGACCAGCCTCGACACCGCGGCGCCGCCGAAGAGCCCGGAGAGGAGGATCGCGACGAGGAAGCTCAGCGCGGCGAGTGACCACCGGTCGCGCCGCAGGCGAGACCAGGCCGACCGCCACGGGCCCGTTGGACGCGCGCCGCCACCCGCTGCCCGCGAGGAGCTCATCCGGTTTCGGAGCCTATCGTCAGGGTCATCGCGAGGGACGCGTGCGACAACGTCCTACGTGGTTCGCCCCGCTCCGGATGTCGGGCCGCCCGGTGTTCATCCAAACGGGGCGATGCCGCCCCGTGTCATCGCGGGTTTGCTGAAAGGCGGCGCGTTGCGCCGCAGCGACCACCGACAGAGCTGGAAGGGAGATCGGATGGACGAGATCGGTCCCGTCGACTACGCAGTGATCGCGTTCCCCGGCAATCGGTTCAACGGCGCGATCACACCCGCGCTCGCCGACCTCGTCGAGGCCGGGACGATCCGCCTCATCGATGCCGCGTTCGTCAGCAAGGAGGCGGACGGCGAGGTGCTCGCGTTCGAGTTCACCGAGCTCGCGCCGGACGTGCAGGAGGCGCTCGCAGCGCTCGACATCCAGGTGGAAGGACTGTTCAGCGACGAGGAGCTGATCGCGGCCGGGCAGGAGCTCGAGCCGAACACGTCGGCAGCACTGCTCGTCTGGGAGAACGTCTGGGCTCGCAACGTCGCCCAGAGCATCCGTGACTCGGGCGGCGTTCTCGTCGCGTTCGAACGCGTGCCCCACGACGTCGTCCAGGCAGCGCGCGAGTTTGCGCTGTCCGCTGAAAGCTAGGAGGAAGAAGATGCCAAGGATGGGAAGACGCAGAGGCCCGGGCCTGATCGGGACGGCGGTGGTCGTCGGCGGCGCAGCTCATATGGGTGCGAAGAGCGCCCAGCGGAGCCAGGCCGCCGCGCAGCAGGAAGCAGACCAGAACGCGCAGATCGCGGAGCTGCAGGCCCAGCAGCCGGCAGCGGCGCCGGCGCCCGCAGCGCCGGCCGAGGTCGACGACGCCGCCGAGATCCAGAAGTACGCGTCGCTGAAGGAGCAGGGGCTGATCACCGACGAGGAGTTCGCGGCCAAGAAGAAGCAGATCCTCGGGATCTAGCTAGACGATGCGCAGAAGACCGCGCGCGATCATGTAGACCCCGATCAGGGCGAGCATGGCGATGCCCACGCGCGGACCGGTGCGGTCGAGCCAGGCGTTGAACCTCGCGGTCAGGCGCGCGGTTCGCTCCGGGGCGACCACGTAGCCTGCGAGCGGGATCTCGATGAACGCGAACATGATCAGGTAGAAGCCGAGCAGGAGCGCGACCGTTTCGGCGAAGCCGTAGTCGAGCTCCGCGATGTCCTTGAGCGCCACCAGCGGCACGACGCCCGGGACGACGTTGAACACGATCCCGGCGAGGAACGCAACCGGCGCGCCCTGGTCGAGCATGCGTTCCATGCGGCTCGGCCCCGAGTCGGCCGGAGCAGTCGCGGGCGCCGGACGCTGCCGCCGCGCGCGGAGCACGTACGCGAGCAGCAACGCTGCGACTCCGGCGGCGATCTCGACGCCCGGCCCGAACCACGAGTCGGAGGAGCTGGTCAGGGATGCGTCCTTCAGGACATAGATGACGATCAGCCCGACCGTCATGGTTGTGAGCAGCCCGCCGATGAGGAAGGCCGCCATCAGCCGTACGGGGTGCGGTGCGCGGAGCGAGATCAGCACGACGGCGAGCAGGATCGGCCAGAACGCCGAGGCAATGGCGAGCGGGATAAGGTCGCGCATGTGCGAGCGGACTGTTGCAGCAACACCGGATGATGAATCGGAGCTGCGTTCTCGTCCTGCTCGGGCTCGTCGTGGCCGGTGTCCTCGGCAGGCCGGGCGGCGCAGCGGCCGATCCGGAGACCGAGCTGGCGCTGAAGTTCGCGCCGGTCGTCCGGCTCGTCGAGCAGGAGAAGCCGTGCGGGCACGGTGAGCCCTACCGGCCCGACAGTGTCGACCTCGTGCTCGGCAACGACGAGGTCGCGTTGCGGGGCCCGTGGGCAGGCTCGAACCTGGTGAAGGTCGCACCGACGGCGCGGGATCTCTCACGCGGGCTCGTCGGCTACCACCTCGACTTTCCGGGCGACCCGCTCTCTCCCGGCTGCGACTACGAGGAGTGGGCCCGCCGGATCGAGGCCGGCAGCGTCCCGACGATGTATGCACGGGTTGTCGGGGAAGCGGCGCATCCCGATCAGCTCGCCCTGCAGTACTGGTTCTTCTATCTGTTCAACGACTACAACGACAAGCACGAGGGCGACTGGGAGATGATCCAGCTCGACTTCGCCGCCGCGGACGCCGCGCAGGCCCTCACCATGACGCCCGCGGAGATCGGCTACAGCCAGCACGAGGGAGCCGAGCGAGCGCACTGGGGTGATGCGAAGCTCGAGGTCGTCGACGGCACCCATCCGGTCGTGTACCCGGCTGCGGGATCCCATGCGAACTACTACGAGCCGGCGCTCTACCTCGGGCGCAGCGCAGCGCAAGGTGTCGGCTGCGACGAGACGACCGGGCCGTCGCGTGAGCTGCGGCCGACCGTCGCCGTGATCCCGACCAGCCGGGCTGCGTATCTCGCGGCGTTCCCCTGGCTCGGGTACGACGGGCGCTGGGGAGAGGAGCAGCCCGGTTTCTACAACGGCCCGACCGGACCGAACACGAAGCTCCAGTGGACGGAGCCGATCACTTGGGCGCAGACCTCGTGGCGCGACACGAGCTACACCGTCCCCGCGGGGACGTCGGTCGGCTCGACCGCCACGGACTTCTTCTGCGGCTCGGTCGCGGCCGGGTCGAACCTCCTGACCAGGTTCGTGGCCGACCCCTGGCCGGTGCTGCTCGTCCTGGCCGGGCTCGCCGTGTTCCTCCTGTGGCTCGCCTCGAGGACACGGTGGGACCTGAACGCGCCGCTGCGTCTGCGCCGCCGACGGCCATGGGGCTCGCTGATCACGTCGGGGTGGCACCTGTACCGCTCCCAGTTGCGCCTGTTTCTCGGGATCGGGGTCGTCTTCATTCCCCTCGGCGTCGTGATCGCCCTGATCCAGTACGTCGTCTTCCGGATCGGCGGTCTCGATGCGCTCGTCAACACGGTCGGCGCGTCGAACGCGTTCGTCGGCGTTCTCGCATTCGCGCTCGGCGCGATCTTCACGCTGCTCGGTCTCGCAGTCGTGCAGGCCGTTACTGCGCTCGCAATGGTGGAGCTCGACGACGGCCGCGCGATCGGCGCGTGGGCCGCGTACAAGCTCGCAGCGCGCCACCTGCGCCGGCTCACGGGCGCGCTCGTCCGCGCTGCGCTCGTCGTCGCGGTGCTCGATCTCTCGGTGGTCGGGATCCCGGTCGCGGCCTGGCTGACCGTCCGCTGGTCGTTCCTGGCACAGGTTGTCGCACTCGAGGATGAGCAACGGCGGCACGCGCTCCGGCGAAGCGGCACGATCGTCAAGGGGCATTGGCTGCGCGTTGCGTCGATCGTCGTCTTCGTCAGCGGCCTCGGGCTACTGCTCGGCCCCGTGGTCGGCACGCTGCTGCTCTTGCTGACGAGCGCGTCCTTCAACTTCGTCAACGTCGCATCCGGATTGATCTATGCGGTGACGATGCCGCTCGTCGCGATCATCACCACCTACCTCTATTTCGATCTGCTCGTCGGGGAAGCTCTGGAGCCGGCGCGGCCGAAGCACGCGCGCGTGTTGCCGGCGGAGGCCTGATGGACGAGCCGTCCTCGGCGACCGGACGAGCACGCGCGCGGCTGGCGGCGCTGCAGGAACGGGCCGACCGCGTCACGGAGCGCGCCCAGGCCGAGCGCAGCCGCCACGCGAGCCTCGATGCGCTGTTCGAGATGTTCGATCGCGACGCGGAGGTGGGCGGCGGGATCATGGCCGGCGCGCTCGCCTATCGGCTCTTCATCTGGTTCCTGCCCCTCGCGCTCGTCGCGGTCGCGGGGCTCGGGATCGCGTCGAGTGCCGACTCGCGGTCGCCCGAGTCGGTGGCGAAATCGAGCGGTCTCGCGGGTCTCGTGTCGAGCTCGGTCGCGAGCGCAGCCCACAGCTCCGCCCGCTGGTACGCGCTGCTGGTCGGGATCCCGATCCTGATCTACGCGACGCGCAGCGTCCTCCGCACGCTGATCGTCGCGCACCGGCTCGTCTGGACCGATCTGCGCGCCCACGCGCCGCGACCGACCCTCAAGGCGTCGCTCCGGCTGCTCGGGATCCTGCTCGCCATGCTCGGGGTCTCCGTGCTCGCGGCTGCGGCCCGTCGGCAGTCGGGGCCGGGCGGCCTGCTGGCGACCCTGGTCATGACGCTCCCGTACGCGGCTCTGTGGCTCCTGCTCGCGATGCACCTGCCGCACCGTGATGCGACGTGGCGGGCTCTCATCCCCGGGTCACTGCTCTTCGGCTTCGGGATCGAAGCGCTCCACCTGGTGACCGTGTACTTCATCGGGCCGTTCGCCGGCAACAAGCAGGGAACCTACGGTTCGCTCGGTCTGGCCGCGGCGCTGCTGCTCGAGCTCTTCCTCCTCAGCCGCCTCGCGGTTGGGACGGCGGTCGTGAACGCCACGCTGTGGGCGCGGCGCGGCGCTCAGGGAAAATGAGAGCCGTCGAGCCCTAGGTCGAAGCTGCCTCCGCGTCTGCACCCGGAGGGCACGACGTACTGCGGCGAGTCGGCGAAATCGGAGGGATTGTCCGCCAGCTGTTCGCGCATCAGCTGTCGGGCGGTCGACGGCGAGAGCCCGAGCGCCTCGCCCATCGCGACCCCCGACTGGTAGGCGTAGCAGTTGGCGAGCGCCTCGCTCGACTCGCCCCGCAGATGCCAGGCCTCGTGCGCGAGCACGGCGATCGCGTGTCCCGAGGCCGGGCCGTTGGCGTGCCCGTTGTGGTGGATGAGATACAGCTGGTAGCAGATCTGGGGTGTCAGCCAGGCACGACGGCCGCCGACCACGGCCAGCCCGTCGGCGTCCTGGACGTAGCCGACGTGCCGGCCCGCGACGTCGCAGGTCACCTCGGCCGGGTGGCCTGCGATCCGCGATGCCTGCCGGTCGAGCACGCGGAGGGTCGTCCCGCGCGCCGTCGCCGAGAGATGCTGCCAGTGCTCGCCCCGCGAGTCGAGGAAGAACAGCCCAGCGAAGAGGGCCAGCACGACGAGCGCCTGCAGAAGGCGCGTACGCGTCCGCCTCCTGCCCGCCTGGCGCGCCGGCCGAACGTGCAGCGCGACGGGGCTCGCCGGGCTGTCGATCGCGGCGAGCTCGTGGCGGCCGGGCCCGAGCTCGGCCAGCTCCTCATGGTGCAGGTCGAGCCAGTCCGCGATCTCCTCGTCGTCCAGCCGGCCCGGACGAAGCACGAGCTCCGCATCGCCTTGCGTGACGGTGACGGTGCGCGCGCTCCAGCCGAGCTCGTCGAGATCACGCTGCTGGGGGCCCGGGTCGGCGAACGTCCGCCGCTGGCGGCTCGCGCGGACACCGGCGAGGAAGAACTGCGCCTCGACGGCGGCAGCGGCGAGGAACGGGACGAGCGGCGGCAGCCACAGCTGCAGCTCGTCGCTCGCGAGGTAGACGATCGCGAACGCGAGCAGGAGGAGGCGCCAGGCCCAGAGGGGACGAACCGACATGCAGCGACCATGCTGCCGGTCGTTTGGCGGCTGTGCGTGCCTAGCCTCTAATGCCAGGCGACGACGAGCAGGACGACGCACGTCGCCGCGGCGAGCGCGACGACGACGGCATTCGCAAGCAGCGCGAACCGTAGTGACCTCGGCGGCGCGGACGCGGGGCCGGCGACGTCGGTCTTGCCTTCGCCCTCGAGCGCACGGGTCAGCGTCTCGACGATGTACTGGTTGAGGCTCTGCCCGGAGGAGTCGGAGCGCGCTGCGAGTTGTGCGTGCAGCGCGCGCGGCATCCGCAGCAGCAGGCGACCGCTGTGCGTCGACTCGCGGGACGACTCACGCGAGCCGGTCGGCTTGCCCGTGGCCGTGCTCATCGTCCCTGAGAGTAGCGGCTCGTGCCGGTCGTGACAAAGTGGAGCCCTGAAGCCGGCGGCGCATCTTCTCGACCGCACCGCCGAGCAGCCGCGAGACCTGCGCCTGCGAGAGGCCGAGCTGCGCGGCGACATCGGCCTGCGTGCAGTCGCAGAAGAAGAGGAGCAGCACGATCCAGCGCTCGCGGTCGTCGAGGCAGCGCGCCGCACTCGCGACGGTTGCGCGGTCGAGCAGCAGGTCGTCCAGCGATGCGTCCAGAGAGGGGAGGTCGTCCTCGTTCAGCCGGGCGGTGGGCGGCGCCGGGCTGGCATGGCGCGGAACACGCACCGTCGCTGCCCGGTCGCGCAGGTGGTGGCGGATCTCCCCCTCGACGCATCGGGCCAGGTAGGCCGGGAGCTCGGCGCGAGAGGGATCGCACCGGTCGACCGCCCGTACGAGTGCGAGCGCTCCGACCTGGGCGAGGTCGTCGGCGCGCTCCCCGCGGCCCGCGTACCGGCGTGCGACGCGCCGGGCCAGCGGCAGGTGAGCCTCGATCAGGCGCCGCCGTTCGTCCTCTGCGCTGATCACCCCTCGATCGTAATCACGGCCGGAGAAAAAAGAAAGACATTTTCGAAAGATTTCCGTATCGAGATCAATCCAACTGGGTATCTATCTGTTCTAGATGGACCAGCGAGCGCGTCGGGAGGGGTGCGTGGCCAGGTGGGCGACCGTCGTCGTCGTTGCGTTCGCGCTCGTGGCAGCCGTCGCGCCGTCCGCGTTCGCCGCCGACGGTGTCGCCGCACCGCCGGTTCTGCCGCCGGCGCCGACGCTTCCCGTGGTCGTCGTGCCCGTGCCGCCTGCGCCGCCCGTGCCGACCGTGGTGGTCGCAGCTCCGAGCGTGCCGCTTCCGGTGGCCCCGGCCACGCCGAATGTCCCGCCGAGCACGGTTTCATTGGTGATACCACCGGTGGTATCGGCCGGTGCCCCCACTGCCGACCCCTCTCCGTCAGCACCTCCCGCTTCGACGGAGACGGTTGCGCCGCCGCTCCAGAACGCTGTCGTGCAGGGCGCTCCCACAGGAACCGGGCCGGCCCCGGCAGCACCGGGATCGACTGCCCCGTCGCCCGACCCGCCGTCGTCCGGGCCGGCAGCAGCTGATACCGGCGGTAATACTGCCGGTGATAATTCATCTGACATTACGCCCGACCCGGTGAATACGTCGCCGACCACTCCGCCGGACGTCTGGATCTGGAACTGGAGTTGGAACTGCGATCCGAGCTCGGCTCCGTCGGTCCCCGCTCCGCCGGCGGGGTCGACGATCTGGATCTGGAACTGGCAGTGGGACTGTCCGGGCGGAGCTCCGGCACCGGCCGTGGTCCCCTCGGTCTGCGTGCAGTGCAACGTCGCCGTATCGATCCGGATCGCCAGCCCCGGGAACGACGGCGATGTGACCCAATCGAACCTCGCCGCAGCGAGCGCAGCCTCGAGCGCCTCCGCCTCCGGTGCTGCCGCGACGTCGCAGCCCGTCGCGCAGCCGGCACTGCCGCCTCCGCCGGTGCCTCCTTCGATGCCGGCGGTCCTGCCGCCGTTGCCCGTCTTCACGATGCCGTCGATCCCGCCGCCGCCGACCGTCGACGTGCAGCGGGAGCTCGCGGGCGTGGTGCCCCTCACAGGAGTGGTGCCAATGACCTCGCCCGCTTCGAGCCAGGTCGACGACAGCTCCTCGCAGGCGGTCGGGACGCCGCAGACCGGGCCGCCTGCGAGGCAGCCATCGTTCGTGCGCAGGCACCGGGTCGTACGGAACCGGACGCTCGTGCGGCTGGAGTCCCGGTCGCGGGTCTTCACCCGGGCTGTCGTGGCCCAGACGAGCCGGACGCAGGCCCGCCATCGGACGACGCCGGCGCGCCGCCCCGCGCCCGAGACCTCGGGCCCGCTCCCGAGCTCGCCACGGGCCCCGTTCCTTCCCTCGAGCCCGGCCGCCGCCGGCGCATTCGGTGCGTCGGCCCACGGTGGTGGCGCGTCCGCGCTGACGGTCTCCCTGACCGGCGCGCTCACGTTCCTCGTCTTCGCTTTGCTGAGCAGCGTCCTTCCGGCCACGCTGCCGGGCCGTCGCAGACTGAGCGACGACCGGCACGCTCGCCCCGGCTAGTTCCCGGCTCGTGTCCACGTGGGCTCCGGCAACCGCCGTAGCCCGGTCCACGAGTTAGGAGGAGTGATGAGAAAGTTGATTCTCGCGCTCGTGCTGACGACGGCCTTGTGCCTTGCTCTTGCCGCCGTCGCCGCGGCCGACCCTGGGAGCATCCAGGTGTCCGGCCAGTCGGCGACGACGTCGCAGCAGGCCGCGGCCGCGTCCAGTGCGACGCAGGTCGACCCGAGCAACACCAACATCTCGATCCGCGTCTTGAGCCCCGGTGACGGCGGCAGCGTCTCGCAGTCGAACACCGCGGCGTCCTCGGCGTCCTCCGGCAACCAGGCCGGCACGACGCAGACCGCAGATCAGACGGCGGCGGGCTCGGGCATCCAGACCGCCCAGCAGCAGGCCGGGACCGACCAGCTCTCGCTGGCGCTCTCGGAGGCTGCACAGCTCGGCGCGTCCAACGTCAACTCGCCGGTTCGGGTGCTCAGCCCGGGCAGCGACGGCTCCGTGACGCAGGGCAACAGCGCCGGCTCGCAGGCCACGTCGGGCAACAGCTCGACGACCGGCCAGACGGCGTCTCAGGACCAGAGCAGCGCGTGCAGCTGCAGCGGTTCGGGCACCGGCGTCCAGTCCGCAACTCAGTCGGCGGGCACGGGCCAGGCGTCGGGGGCAGCCTCGACGGCGACCCAGGATCATCCGTCGAACACCAACGTCTCGATCCGGGTGCTCAGCCCCGGCGGCGACGGTTCGGTGGCGCAGAGCAACACCGTCGGCTCGACCGCGACGTCCGGCAACACCGCGACGACGGGGCAGACGGCAACGCAGGACCAGAGCAGCCCTTCGTGCGGCTGCAGCGGTTCGGGCTCCGGCATCCAGTCCGCAAATCAGTCGGCGGGCACGGGGCAGGAGTCGGGAGCGCTCTCGACGGCGACGCAGGATCATCCGTCGAACACCAACGTCTCGATCCGGGTGCTCAGCCCCGGTGACGACGGTTCCGTGTCGCAGGCCAACACCGCCGGCTCCTCCGCGATGTCCGGCAACTCGGCCTCGACGACCCAGAACGCCACGCAGACGCAGGCCGGCAACGGCAGCGGCTGCGGCTGTCGCACCGCTCCGGTGCAGCAGCCGTCCGCGGCCCCGCAGGCCGACGGAAGCAACGCCGCCCCGGCGGGCGGCGTGAGCCAGTCGAACGGCGCAGGTTCGTCGGCAGGCGCCGGCAACCTGGGCTCGACCAGCCAGAACGCCTCGCAGAACGCTCCGGGGACGGGGATCCAGACCGGCGATCAGTCCGCCGACACGGATCAGTCCTCCGTGGCGCTGTCGAGCGCGAAGCAGATCGACCCTTCGAACACGGCCGGTTCGATCCGGGTGCTCAGCCCCGGTGACGACGGTTCCGTGTCGCAGGCGAACACCGTCGGCTCGACCGCGACGTCCGGCAACTCGGCCTCGACGACCCAGTCGTCGACGCAGTCGCAGGGCGGCACGTGCGGGTGCCCCGAGCCGATCCGGAGTGACGTGCCCACCTCGTACGCTCCGTCGGGGGCGTCGGCGATCCAGGTCGCCGGCCAGCAGGCGGAGACGAAGCAGGGCTCGTTCGCCGGTTCAGCCGCCGAGCAGGTCGGAGCGTCGAACGACGCCTCGCCGGTTCGGGTCTGGAGCCCTGGCGGCGGTGGCGACGTCTCCCAGTCGAACACCGTCGGCTCGTCGGCGACGTCCGGCAACACCGCGACGACGACGCAGACCGCCGATCAGGCCGCCGCAGGCCACGGGTGTGGCTGCGGCAGCGGCAGCGCGATCCAGGTGGCCGGCCAGAAGGCCGACACCGACCAGGGATCGCTCGCGCTCTCGGGCGCCGTGCAGGTCTTCGGGCGCGGCAAGTCCGAGTGCGGGTGCGGCGGCGGTAGCTCGTCGGGCAACGACGCCTCGCCGGTTCGCGTCGGGAGCCCCGGCTCCGACGGGAACGTGACGCAGTCGAACAGCGTCGGCTCGTCGGCGAGCTCGGGCAACACCGCCTCGACGAACCAGGGTGCGACGCAGGACGCCTCCGGCTCCGCGATCCAGGTGCTCGGCCAGGAAGCGAAGACGGGGCAGGGATCCTTCGCAGGGTCCCTCGCCGCGCAGTTCGGCGCGTCGAACCACGCCTCGCCGGTGCGGGTGAAGAGCCCCGGCGGCGGCGGCTCCGTCAGCCAGTCGAACACCGCCGGCTCCTCGGCGACGTCGGGCAACACCGCGGGCACCACGCAGAGCGGCACGCAGGACGCGGCCATGAGGTGCGGCTGTGGGCTGCCGATCCAGGTGCTCGGCCAGAAGGCCGACACCGAGCAGCTGTCGAAGGCCCTGTCGGCCGCCTTCCAGTTCGCTCCGTCGAACGACTCCTCGCCCCGCAGGGTGTGGAGCGTCGGCGGTGGCGGCTCCGCGGCGCAGGGCAACACGAGCTCCTCGCTCGGCAACTCGGGCAACAGCGCGAACACGGACGGGGAGGCGATGCAAACGAGCTGATCCAACACACCCCGGGAGGGCCACCCCCGTGGCCCTCCCGGAGAACTTCCCTGCACTTGACCCATTTCCAAGGAGGTGTAATCTGCGCAGCCACAAGGGTGCATCGACCCGGGGGGTCGAATGGGAGGGGAGCGGAACGTGCTCCTGCGGCGCATCTCACCGCTGGCGGCCGCGGCGGTGCTGGTCCTCCTTGCGCCCGGTTCCGGGCGAGCGTCGTCCTTCTCGCCCGATCCACCGCCCGGCGCGAGCGCCTTCCGCCCGGATCCTGCTCCCTCCGCGCCGCAGCCGTCGCTGCCTGTTTCACGCGGGACGGCCGTTGCGCCGCCGCCCGCGCCGGTGCGCGTCGTGACGACGCAGGCTCCGGTCCGCAGCACGCCGCGCCCACCGCGGAAGCAGCCGGTCGAGCGGGCCCGCCCGCACACCGGCCGGCTCGCGCTCCCGAAGCTCGAGCTTCCGCCCGTGGTCGTCCCCGCGTTCGTCTCGGCACCGCTTCGGTACCGCCCGCAGTTCGCCGAGCTCGCCGCGCTCGCACTCGCGCTCGCGGCGCTCACTGCGGGCTCCGGCGCCGGGCTCGTTCGCGCCTGGAGCAGACGGTGATGCGCACCGGAGCCGCTCTGCTCGCGGTCGGGCTCGCGCTCGTCGTCGCCCGCTCGGCCGGCGCCGCCGGCCCGGTCGTGTCGTACACGGTGACCGCCGGCACGAAGGGCGACAACGGGTGGTACAGGAGCAGCGTCACGGCACAGCTGTCCGTGCAGGGTGCGACCGACTCCACGTGCCCGCTCGTCAAGACCTTCCGGACGAGCTCCGACGCCGTCGACTGCACGGCGACCGACGGCTCCTCGACGGTCGAGTTCCACCTGCAGTTCAAGATCGACACCGACGCGCCGGTGGTCACGACGGCGACGCCCGACCGGGCGCCCGACGCGGGCGGGTGGTACAGCCACCCGGTGAACGTCACGTTCAGCGGCAACGACACCACGTCGGGGATCGCGAGCTGCACCACCGCGTCCTACTCGGGCCCGGACTCCGGCTCGGCGTCGGTCACCGGGACGTGCCGCGACCAGGCGGGCAACGTCAGCGCGACCGCGACCTTCGGGCTGCGCTACGACACGACCGCTCCGGTGGTGACTGCCAAGCTCTCGCGTGCGCCCGACGCGAACGGGTGGTACTCGCACCCGGTCACCGTCACGTTCGCCGGCACCGACGGCGGGTCGGGCGTGAGCTCGTGCACCGCTCCCGTCTCGTACTCCGGTCCCGACAGTGCCAAGGCGACGATCTCGGGCGGCTGTGTGGATGCCGCCGGCAACCGTGCGTCTGCGTCGGTGAGCCTCCAGTACGACTCGACGGCGCCCAAGCTCGCGGACGTGGCCGTCTCGGTCGTCTCACGTAGCGCGACACTGAGCTGGCGCGCGCCTGCGGGCACCGCCGTCTCGATCACGCGCACTCCCGGCCGGGGGAAGCAGCGTGCTCCGGTCGTGTACCGCGGCCGCGCCTCGAGCTTCCGGGACACGCGGCTCGAGCCGGGCGCCACCTATCGCTACCGGCTCGCGGTGACGGACGCCGCCGGGAACACGACCGACACGTCGGTCGCGGTGCTCGTGCCGACGCTCTATCTGCCGGCGGCGGGGGCGCGGGTCAAGGCCGGCGACCTGCTGGCCTGGGCGCCCGTCAAGGGAGCGTCGTACTACAACGTCCAGATCTACCGCGGCTCGCACAAGGTGCTGAGCGTCTGGCCCAAGCAGCCGAGGTTCGCCCTGCCGCGGGCCTGGAGCTACGAGGGCAAGCACGACCGGCTCGCGCCGGGCCGGTACCGCTGGTACGTCTGGCCCGGACGCGGGCCCCTCAAGGCAGCGCACTACGGGCGCCTGCTCGGCGGCAACAGCTTCGTCGTTCGCTGACGACAGCCTGTCCGCCTGCTTTACCGGCCTCTTACACCCAGCTCGCAGAACGCCCACGACGGGGAGACATCGTCAGGGCTGGAAGCGGAGGGGGGAGCAGGCGATGGTGAGCAGGAAGAACACGTGGAAGTGGCTCGCGGCTGCGGGTGCGGCGGTGCTCGCACTCACGGTCCTCGCGGGGAGCGCGCTCGCCGCGGCACCGAGCGCGACGACCGGGCCGACGACCGAAGTCGGGTCGACCACGGCGACGGTGACCGGCAGCGTCGACCCGGGCGGGCAGGCAACGACCTGGGACGTCGAGTACGGGACGTCGACGTCGTACGGCTCGAAGACCGCGTCGAAGAGCACGGGCTCCGGCACGGCTGCGGTGGACGTCTCCGCCGCGCTGACCGGGCTCAAGGCCGGGACGACCTATCACTATCGCGTCGTCGCGACGAACGGCGCGGGCACCAGTCGCGGCACCGACGCCGTCTTCACCACGACGGTCCCGCCCGACGTGACGACCGGCACCGCTTCGGGCATCACCGCCTCGGCGGCGACCCTGAACGGGACCGTCGACCCGAACAGCCGCGACACGACCTTCTACTTCGAGTACGGGACGTCGACGAGCTACGGAACGAAGACGTCCGCGAAGAACGCCGGCTCGGCGACGACTGCGCGCGCCGAATCGGCCGCCGTCTCCGGGCTGCAGACCGGGCGCGTCTACCACTTTCGCATCGTCGCCTCGAGCGACGCCGGCACGACGACGGGCAAGGACTCGACGTTCACGACGAGCTCGGCACCCGCGGTCGTGACGGACGACGCCTCGTCGGTGACGCCCACCTCGGCCACTCTCCGAGGGTCCGTGTCGCCGAACGGCCTGTCGACCACGCGCTGGTTCGAGTACGGGACGACGACGGGCTACGGCTCGAAGACCTCGTCCGTCTCCGCCGGTTCTGGCGCCGGCGCGACCTCGGTCTCGGCAGCGGTGAAGAACCTCAAGGCTGCCACCACGTACCACTTTCGGCTGGTCGCGCAGAACTCGAGCGGCAAGACGTTCGGTGCGGACAAGACGTTCGCGACCGTCGGTGCACCGGCGGCGCAGACCGCCGCGGCCCAAGGGGTCGGCCCCGACACCGGCGTTGTCACCGGCACGCTCGACACCAAGGGCCGTTCAACGACGTGGTGGTTCGACTACGGCACGTCGACCAGGTACGGCAAGGCGACCTCGTCGAAGAGCGCGGGCTCCAAGGCAGGCCTGCAGAAGGTGAGCGCGACGCTGACCGGCCTGACGCCGGCCACGACCTATCACTACCGGCTGGTCGCGAGGAGCGACGCAGGCACGACCTACGCCGCGGACGCGACGTTCACGACCGCGGGCGTGACTCTCACGACGCTCGCACGGCAGGTCGTCTTCGGCGGGCGTGTGGCCCTGTCGGGAATCGTCCCGACGCATCGGACAGGTGAACAGGTGGTCGTCTATGCACAGCCGTACGGAGGGGGCTCGTTCCAGGCGAGGGCGACGGTCCTGACCGGCACGAACGGCGTGTGGTCCTTCTTCGCGGCGCCGGGCATCGGAACCGTCTACGAGGCCAGCTGGCGGGGCGGGATGAGCACGCCGGTCTCGATCGGGGTGCATCCCTCGATCACGCTGCGCCAGACGGCCGCGAAGACACTCGTCCTCAAGGTCACGGCGGGCCGGTCGTTCGCCGGCCGGCTCGTCCAGGTGCAGCGCCGGTCGAACGGCCGCTGGTCGACGATCAAGCGGGTGCGGCTGGGCAGCCGGTCGCGGGCAGAGCTCCACCTTTCGCTGCGCAAGGGGCGGTCCACCCTGCGGATCGCACTCAGCGTCAATCAGGCGGGAGCGGGCTTCCTCGGCGGCTTGAGCCGCGCGATCACCGTCAGGCGCTGAGCGCTCAGCGGGTGTGGCGGGCCTCGACCGCCGCGCGCGCTCGCTCGACGGCCGTGACGGTCGCGTGCCGAATGCGCGGTGCGAGCCACCGGGCTCCCTCGACGGCGTAGCGGGCTGCGAGTCGCGTCCCGGCGGCGAGGGCGACGCCGGCTGCCGCGATGCGGGGGCGCAGCCACGAGAGCGCTGCGGCCGTGGACGCCCGCGTCCGGCGCAGAGCGGCGGCAACTCCCAGCAGCGCGACGCGGCGGCCGTCGTCGAGCCGCGCACGCGCGCCGGCGATCCGTTCGGGGGTGAGCACCCGCGGGCGCGTCTTCTTCTTCCGCGCGTCCAGCAACAGGCGGCCGCCCGACGGCTCGACTGCGGCGATCGCAGCGGCCGGGATCGTCCTGCGGCGCCCCGTGATCGCGGAGCGGACGATCAGGGCTTCGGCCCGGCCGGCCGGCAAACCGACCACCACGTGCTCGACGCGGCCGCCGTGCGGTTGCACGACGAGCCCCTCGGCGTGGACGAGCCAGTACTCGAGAACAGCACTTCCGCGCGAGAAGCTGTGCGGCTGACGGGGCACGGCGGCCATCTGACCTCGACCTTCCCCGATCAGGGGTCATCCAACCCCGCGCCGCCCTACGCAGGCCGCAACCGCTGCGCTAGAGGGACTTGCAGGCGGGAGCGTTCTTGAACGCCTCTGCACTGTCGCCGCTCGGCAGCGAGCGAAGCTCCTTGCCGGTCGCGGCGATCTGCTGGCGCATCGTCGCGAGACCGGTCTTGACCATCGACGCCGCCTGGGAGGCCCCGGTCGTGCCGGCGGGCACGCTGGCGACCGTCCGCTGGATCACGACGACGTCGTTCTGCAGCTGGCCCTTCAGCTGCTGCAGCTCTTGCTTCGCCTGCGTTCCGGCCGAGCCGGTCGGCGCCGGCAGAGCCTTCAGTGTCGTCTTCAGCTTGGTTGTCGCCGCCTCGGCGTTCGCGAGTGCCTGGTCGACCGTCGCCTTGGTCGGGCTCGCGGCGACGGACTTGCCGGCCGCGGTGACCGAGGAGCGCCAGGTCACGAAGGCGCTGCACACACTGTTGGCCCAGGTCGACGAGACCGCTGTGCCGGTCGTCGTCGAAGACGTCGACGTCGTCGCCGAGTTGTCGCTGCTGGAGCCGCAGGCCGCCGTTGAGAGAACGAGTGCGACCGCCGCGGCGGCGAGCGGAAGCAGCCTGGAGGTCCCGGTCATGCGTCAAGCAGAGCCGTTCGGCGGTCGGGGCACCTCACCCAAACCGGATGAAGCTCGAAGCCCATCCCGGCCCGAGTCGACAGATACCTCTGTCACAGAGGTATTGTGCGAGAGATGACCGATGCGGCAGCCCGAACGGGTGCGTCGCGTGGTCGACCTCGCCGAGTGTCGTTCCGCCTGCCACGGTCACGGTGCGCGCCGTGGGGTCGACACGCACGCCCCGCAGCTGCGAGAGGTCGATGAGGTTTCAATGGCGCGCCAGATCAAATGCGAGTGCGGGTATGTCGCCCGCGCCGAGAGCGAGGCGGATGTGGTCGCCAAGATCCGCGACCACATGCGCTCGGATCACCCGGAGCTGCTCGACCAGGTCAGCGACGAGCAGATCACCACCTGGATCGAGATCGTGTCCTGATCCACGGCAGTGGCGCGGAACTCCTGTACCTCCGGTTGACCCGGCCTCGTACTCGACCCGGTATCCGCTAGGCGGCTTGCAGCCGGCGCCGGCGCTCGCCGAGCAACCGCTCGAAGCGGTCGTGGCGCGCCTGGTCGATCGCCGCGATCGTCAGTTCACGCTCGAGCTCCTCGAAGCTTCAACGAGCCGATCGCCTCGCCGTCGGTGTCCAACGGCCGCCCGGTCTTGGGGTCGATGCCCTGCTGAACGTTGGTCATGTGGTCGCAATCACAGCGACGGCAGTCGTCCGGTCGAAAGAGGGAATCCCCTGATTCGGGTGTCCTCTACGGAGCCGAGGCGGGTGCTTCTCGCGGCTGGCTCTGCTCGACGCGGTGGTGTCTGTCGAGGGCGATGCGGCCGGCGTCGAGTCGTGTGTCGCGCTCGTAGACGCGCCGCTGAACACGGGAGCGCCGCAGACGGCCGCTGTCGAGTGCCTCGAGGATCCGCCGTTCGGCAGTTTGTGGATGGTGGTTCAGCATTGCCCGTCGATTGTGACTCATCGAAGCAAGGAACGTCGGCCGCGGCGAAGAACGAGCTCAGCTCGTGGCGGCTGTGGCGTCCGCCTGGGAGGTGACGGCGATTCCGCCGAGGATCGCCCAACCCTCGAGCACCAGCACGGGTGCGTCGGGGGCGTCTCGCGCAGGCGTCTGGACGTCGACACCGCCGGACAGGGCCTTCGCAGTCGACTCGACCCGCCAGCCCGGCGGGGTTTGCAGCTCGATCCCGCCGAACAGCGTGTGTGCCGTGAGGCGGGCGCCGGGCGCGAGGTCGGCCTCGCGGAGGTCCACCGCGATGCCCCCGAACCACGCCAGCATCGAGCCGCCCTTGAAGCTCTTCGCGCGGCTCTTCAGGTCGATCCCGTCGAAGACCGCCACGAGTGAGAGCTCGTTGCTCTCCTCGTCTCCGTAGGACGGCACAGCCCGCTTGACGAACGCGGCGGCGGCGCACATCCCTACCAGGGCACCGAGCTTGAACACGAGGAGGGTGCGGAGGGCACGCATCGGAACGAGCTTAGCGCGGCGCCGGCAGCGTTCGTCACCGGCGCTGTTCGCCTGGGCGCGGGCTACGGTTCGGCGTCAGGACGCTCGCCCAGGCCACACTCAGGACGGAGGACGCGGCAGTTCTGCCAGCTGCACGAGGACAGCGCGAGCAGGGCAATGATCAGGCCGTAGCGGACGCTCCGGTAGGGGAAGTCTGTCGACGTGCTCGGGCGTCTCTACGGCCCGGATGACGGCAAGACCTTCGAGGGCGTTCTCGGGAAGGATCTGACCAGCCCGATCCCTGCGTGGGCCGAGCATGGAGCGGAGCGCAAGGCGGTGCCATACGGGGTTGCAACCGACATGGACGCACCAAACCCCGACTCCGGCGAGGAGTGGTACCACACGAACACGCAACTGTTCAATGTCCTCGACGAGCACAATCGGTTCAAGATCGGTGAGGGCGTGGCGGCGCCGTGGAACGCCCCGCCGGAGGGCGCGACGCCGACGATGGACGGGTTCGTGACTGACTACATCAGCGCGTTCACGGCAGAGGTTGGGCGTCAGCCGACCTACGAGGAGTACGCGCAGATCATGACAGGATACTCGCCGGAGCAAGTCCCGGTGTTGAGCGCGATCGCGCGTGACTTCGGGCTGTTCGACCACTGGTTCAGTGAGGTGCCTTCTCAGACGTTCATGAACAGGTCGTTCTGGACAGCGGCCACATCGTCAGGGCCGTCGAGTCGATGGTGCTGTCGGCTGGGCACTCGCCGGCGAGGACGTCCTCACGTGCGAGCTCCAAGCCTGGCAAGAGCAGGCGGAGCAACGTGTCGCGGTCGACCCGTCAGCCCTCCTGCAGGACTTCGATCTGAGCGAGTCGGATCGTCCGCAACTGGCTCGCCCGGAGGTGATGCAGATCATGCGCGAGTCGATGTTCGAGCAGGCTGTGAATGGCGTCGGCGGTTGGGTCGACGACGACCTCGAGTTGCTCCAACCGTGGAGGTTCGATCTCGCGGCCATCTCGGTGCCGGTGCTCATTCGCTACGGGATGACCGACGTGCTCGTCCCGCCCGCGCACGGCGAATGGCTGGCCGCGAACGTCCCAGGCTGCATCGTCAAGGTCGACGACGTCGCCGGCCACCTAGGCGCGAACCCCGCCGAGCAGATCGCCGAGAACGCCCGCTGGCTCAGCGCCGGAACCGTCCCGTAGCCCGGCCCGTCTGGGAGTCCCAAGCGCCTGATCGACCTCACCGGGGTGGGGCGTCGTCCGCTGCCTCGGCTACCCGGCGTGGTTGTCGAGCTCGGGGCTTGACCGTGTCAGAGAGCAGGCACATGGCCGTCGCGAGCTCGGGTAGTTGCGGGTAGACGCGAGCGGAGCTGTTCGAGGTTTCCGGGAAGTAGCTGGTCGTCGTTAAGGCCCCGCACGAGACCGCTAGTGGGTAGCTTCTTCCCGTGCTGCGTGAGGTTGCCGAGTATCCGAACTCGTTCGGGCCGCTCGGGCCCGGCGACGAGCGGATCGAGACCGAGCGATACACGCTCTGCATGGGCGCCGGCGCGTCGTGGAACACCGTGCAACGGCAGCGCTTCCCCCTCGCCGACGTCGACGAGATGCTCGAGGAGGTGCGCGCGACCCTACGCGAGCGCGGACGCACGAAGACGCAATGGGAGGTCGGCAGCTCCGCGCCGGCGGGACTCGTCGACGCGCTGCTCGAGCGTGGCCTCATGCACGACAGGGATCCCTACGCTGTCGCGCTGGTCCTCACGCACGAGCCGCCGCCGAGTCCTCCGAACGCCGTCGCCCGTCGCGTCGAGACGTTCGAAGAGCTCGTCGCTGCGTGTGAGGTGCAGTGGGAGGCGTTTGAGTCGTCGCCGGAGGAGATCGAAGAGGCGCGCGCGCTGCTCGAAAGCCGATGGCGGAACTCGCCGATCCTCCGGCACGCCGTGTGGCTCGACGGCGAGATCGTCTCCACCGGGACGGCGGCGCCGACCCCGCACGGCCTGCTCCTCTACGGCGGCGCGACCCTGCCCCGCGCCCGCGGTCGCGGCGCCTACCGTGCGCTCGTTCGCGCCCGCTGGGACGACACCGTCTCGCGCGGCACACCAGTGCTGATCACGCAGGGCGGCTCGATGTCCCGCCCGATCCTCGAGCGGCTGGGGTTCCAGCCTGTCGGCCACGTGCACATGCTCGTCGATGCCTTCGGCCGCGGCGCCTAAGAGTCCCAAGCCCCCGATCGCCTTCACGGGGGAGGCCGTCGCCGCCGGCATGATCATGCTCGTTCGCCGGCTGGCTCAGAGTGGTGCTGCGTGTAGCTGTCGGTCTGTGGATGTTCTAGCCTCGGCTGGTGTTGGTCTGCGCTAGTTGTGGTCGTGAGACGCCGGAGGGTTTCCCGCTGTGTGCAAACTGCGGCGCCGCTGTTGATCCCGCTGCCGTCGTGCGTGAGGTGCGCAAGGTCGTCACTGTGTTGTTCTGCGACCTGGTCGGCTCGACCGCGCTCGGGGAACAGACTGACCCGGAGGCGCTGCGGGCGTTGTTGGGCCGCTATTTCGAGCGGATGAGCGGGATCGTCGAGTCGCACGGCGGGACGGTGGAGAAGTTCATCGGTGACGCGGTGTTGGCGGTGTTCGGGGTGCCGCAGGTGCACGAGGATGATGCGCTGCGCGCCTGCCGGGCAGCGGTCGAGATGCGGGACGCGCTGCCGGGGCTCGGGCTTCAAGGCCGGATCGGCGTGAACACCGGCGAGGTCGTGACCGGGACGGCGGAGCGGCTGGTAACCGGAGACGCGGTCAACGTGGCTGCACGCTTCGAGCAGGCGGCGGCGCCGGGCGAAGTGCTGATCGGTGAGACGACGCAAGAGCTCGTGCAAGGCGCGGTCGACGCCGAGCCGGTCGAGCCGCTCGAACTGAAAGGAAAGGCCGAGCTGGTGCAAGCCTTCCGACTGCTCGCGGCCCATGCTGCACCCGAGCGCCGCCACGACTCGTCGTTCGTGGGGCGCGAGCTCGAGCTCGGGCTGCTGTCCGAAGGATGGGAGCGCGCAGTTCGAGAGCAGCGCTGCGAGCTCGTCACAGTCGTGGGTGATCCTGGGATCGGGAAGTCACGACTGGCGTCTGAGGCTTTGGCCTCGATCGATGCGCGAATGGTGCGGGGCCGCTGTCTGCCCTATGGGGCGGGGATCACCTACTGGCCCGTGGTGGAGGTGATCAAGCAGCTCGACGTGTTGCCGACCGATCCCGCTGCTGCGGCGGCGATCCGCTCGCTGCTAGGCGAGTCGGATGCCGGGACGTCGGCGGAGGAGATCGGCTGGGCGTTCCGCAAACTGCTCGACGAGCAGGCGCCGCTTGTGGTGGTCTTCGACGACATCCAGTGGGGCGAGGAAACCTTTCTCGATCTGATCGAGCATGTCGCGCTTCTTTCCAGTGGTGCTCCTTTGCTGCTGCTCTGCATGGCCCGGCCGGAGCTGCTCGACAGCCGTCCCACCTGGCCGGTCACGATCCGGCTCGAGCCACTCGACGACGCGGACGCGGAGAGCCTGATCGGAACAGACGTGCCCGAGGAGCTGCGGGCGAGGATCGCGGACGCCGCTGCCGGCAACCCGCTCTTCATCAGCGAGATGGTCGCCATGACCCAGGCGGCTGGTGGTGAGGTCGAGGTGCCGGCCTCGTTGAAGGCGCTTCTGGCGGCGCGGCTCGACCAGCTCGACCCCGCGGAGCGGCGGGTGTTGGAGTGCGGCTCGGTCGAGGGCGAGGTCTTCCACCGCGGAGCCGTGCAAACGTTGGCGCCGGAGGAGGCGCAGGTGACGCCGCGCCTGGCGGCGCTCGTGCGGCGCGATCTGATCCGCTCCGACCGGCCCCAGTTCGCCGGTGAGGACGGCTTCCGCTTCCGCCACCTCCTGATCCGCGACACCGCCTACGACGCCCTCCCTAAAGCAACCAGGGCAGAGCTGCACCAGCGCTTCGCCGGCTGGCTCGAAGCCAACGGACAGCAGCTCGTCGAGCTCGACGAGATCCTCGCCTACCACCTCGAACAGGCCGCCCGTTACCTCGCCGACCTCGGACGCCCCGACCCCGGGCTGGCGGAAATGGCGTCCGCTCGGCTCGCCGCCGCCGGCCGGCGGACGAAGGACCGCGGCGACGAGCGGACGGCGCGGTCATTGCTCCAACGCGCGTTGGATCTCAGGGACCGTCTGGACGTCAACCTCGTGGCCGACCTCGCACGGACGCTCGATCGCGTTCGCGACTTTCTGACGCTCCTCGACGGCGCGGCGGTGCGGGCCGACGCGGACGGCGACGCCGCCGGCTCAGCGTTGGCCCGGGCGATGGCTGCCTACGGCCGGCTCTGGACGATGGAGGGAACCGCCGACGAGCAGGAGCGCCTGGCGCTGGAAGCACTGCGGCTCCTCGAAGCGGCCGAGGATCACGAGGGGCTCGCCCACTTGTGGTTCAGCCTCTCCAACGGCGTCTACGTGTTCCGCTGCCAATGGGCGCAGGTGGAGCACGCCGCCGAGCAGCAGCGACGGCACTCGGAGCTGGCCGGACGATCGCGGCAGCGGACGAGGCTCGGCTTCGCGCTCATCTACGGCCCTCGCCCCGTCGCCGAAGCGCTTCCGACCGTCGCCGCACTCGCTGCCGCCAACCCACATCCGTGGACGCTCCTCGATCACGCCGTTCTCCTGGCGATGGACGACAGGATCGAAGAGGCACGCACGGTCGCGAAGGCCACGCACGACCACCTCAGCGAGCTCGGCATCGAGCGCGAAGTCCGCGCCCGCCTGGCGGAGATCGAGTTGATCGCAGGGGACGACGAGGCCGCCGCCGAGCACCTCGAGCTCTTCTGCGCAACTCACCGCACAGGTCAGCCGAGTGCCGCGCTCTCCACTGAACTTCTGACGCTCGGACGTACTCTCTGCCGGCTCGGCCGCCTCGAAGAGGCCGAGCAGCTTGCTGCCGAAGGTCGAATCGCGTTTGAGGATGACCCACTGACGGAGGCACTCCTGCTCCAGGTGACCGCTCTTCTCCAGGTACAGCGCCAAGACCACGCCGAGGCCGAGCGACTCGCCCGCGAAGCCGTCGCGACCATGCAGACGACGGATGCAGCCTGGTCGCAGGCGGACACGCTCTACGACCTCGGTGAAGTGCTCGCTGCGGCCGGTTGCAGCGAGGCGGCCGCCGCTTCATTCCAGGAAGCACTCGTGGTCTACGACCGAAAAGGCATGATCCCGCTCGCCCGCCGGACCCGCGAACGCCTCGCCGCGCTCCAAGCGCCGACGGCCTGACAGACGAGCCGACGCCGCTCCCCGGCTGGGAGTGCCAAGCGCCTGACCGACCTCACGGGGGTGGGGGACGTCCGCTGCTCGACTAACCAGCCTCGGTCCTCACCGGGCTGGGAGTCCCACGCGCCTGATCGCGCTCGCCGGGGAGGTCGTCGCCGCCGGCACGATCCCGCTCGTTCGCTGGCTAGGTCGGGGCGGCGCGAAGTCAGACGGGGTCGGACTAGGGTCGGAGGACGCTGGCGCAGGCGACGATGGCCGGAGAGGTCAGCAGGAGCTTGCCCCTCTTGCCGCGAGGCCCTCCGTCTTCGACATAGGTCTATCCGCTGGTTCGTCGTTGAGCTTTGAGCTGTCAGCTCGCTAGTTTGAGCTGTCAGCTCGCTAGGGAGACTCGAGGGCGACCCAGATGCGGTTGTGACCCACGGCGACGCCCTGGCCGACCGATCCGTTGGGGCAGCAGGGAATGTGATGAAGCCGAGTTGTGCTGGTTATCTGGCCTGTCTTGGGGTCGGCGCGGGTCGCTACGGCCGACTGGGTCATCGCCGCGTAGCTGACGGTCTGGCCCACTGAGCCGATCCCCCAGATGCCGCTTGTCGGGTCGACGGCGAGGTTGGCGAAGCCCGCGGGGTTGACGATCTTGTCCGTAACTTCGCCGCTGGTTCGATCGAGGCGTGTCAGGTTGTTCACTTGCTGGCCGGTCTTCGTATCCTGTGTGGAACTGCCGATCCAGTACGAGCTGAAGCCTCCGGCCCAGTTCGCGGAACCGAAGCTTTGTTGGGTGTTGATCGATGGGTTGGTGGCGATCGGCGTATAGGTCTCAGAGGTCAGATCCGCTGTGCCGATCGACTGGTCCGGGTTGCGGATCGCGACCAGTTCGCCGCCGCTGTAGCGGAGGCCGTAACAGGTGAGGCTCGGTGGGTAACCCGCCGCAGTTGGGAGCCGCAGCGTGCGAAGCACGTTGCCGCTCGTCGCGTCGATGACGGCGACGTATCGACCTTGTGACACCCACACGTTCCGGCCGTCGCCGGTGACGTAGGCGAAACACGGAGTTCCGTCGAGGCCCGAGTGGGTGGTCGCAGAGGCTCTCCAGAGCGCGATCTTGGTTACGCCGTTACTGTCGATCTCGTCGACCGCTCCAGGGAAGGCGACCCACTCCTTACCGCCGGTGGCGTACTGACTGTCAGGGTAACCGTCGAGCCCCACCGTTTGGACGACCTCGAGCGTGCTCGGGTCGATCGCTGTTGCTGTTCGCGCCGATCGGTTCAGCACCCAGATCCTGGTCCCACCCGCGCCGACGTCAGTGGGGCTGAAACCGAGCGGTACGTCACCGACCGGCTTGCCTGACTTCGCGTCGAGTACGGCGATCGAGTTTGCGACCAGCCGTACCGGCTTCGCTGACGCGGAACGGGTCATGAGCAATACACCCGCCACGGCGCTGCAGGCGACAACCACGACCGCCGCCAGCAAACCGACCCGGCCACGACGACTACGACCGTGCGCCAGTGTCCGCAGTGGCGGAAACCGGGCCTGCAACCCGGTCGCGACGACCTGATAGAGCCGCACCGGCTCGTCGATGTCCTTCAACAGATGCAGACCCAGGTCACGCAGGGTCACACCCACCGGCAGGTCATCCGCCGCCAGCCCCCTTGCCGTCTCCGACAGCAGCACCTGCCCGCCGTGCGCCGCCGCACCGACCCGCGCAGCCCGATGTACACCGATGCCCACATACCCGTGCCCGCTCGTCTTCGGCTCGCCGCTGTGCAACCCCATCCGCACCCGCACACCCACCTGCTCCGGCCACTCGTGCGCGGCAAACTCACGCTGGACCTCGGTCGCAGCCGAAACAGCCTCGCGCGCTGAGCCGAACGCGCAGAACAACGAGTCCCCCTGCGTGTCCACCACCCGGCCTCCGTGCGCGGCGACCGCAGCGCGCAACAACCTTGTGTGCTCCACGAGCACGCTCTCGTAGCTGTCACGGCCAAGCCGCTTCAGCAGCTCGGTTGACCCCTCGATGTCGGTGAACAGGAAGGTGACGGTGCCGCTCGGAAGCCGACCACGAGGCACCGGCCGGTTGTACCACGCGCCACTTCGCCGTCCAAGTCTGCCAATGGCAGGCGCCGTACCCGGACTTGAGTCCCAAGCGCCTTGCCGACCTCACGGGGGTGGGGGTCGCCCGCTGCTCGACCTAGCCAGCCCGGCCGTCGAGTTCGAGCTCGCCCGCGTCAGCAAACAGATGCGCCGGCGCGAGCGAAGCCAGATGTGGATAGGCGTCAAGCACCCGACGGACTAACTGCGCACGCTGCAACTGCGTCATCTCAGCAACCCTGAACGGGTCGAGAGTGGCAGGATCGGGCTCTTCTTCGACCATCTCGACCGGCCGACCGAACGCCTGCTCGAACACTCTGAGAGCAGCCCGCCAGGCGGCAGGATCTCCATCGCCCAGATGAGCGGCCAGGCTCTTTACCGCAGCCGGCACGAGCTGCTCTAGCGCTGCGGCTCGGGCCTCGGCCTGTGTCGGCTTGCGCGGCCGACCGCCGAGGTTGCCACTTGCCCGGCGGGCTTCGCTCAGTTCAGTCGGGCTCAGACGGGGCGAAGGTGCTTACTCCGTAACTCGCAGAAGTCGAAGAAAAGTCGGGTGTGCTTCCAGCGTAGCGTGAGGCTCAACGGGCTCCTGTACCTGCGGCTCGAAGGACGTCGATCCACGGGGTCGAGTTGCCCTCTCAGTTGCCCTATCGGCTTGAGACTGGCCCGTGGCGCCGCAGTTGCGCTTCGGCTTTGGCTCTGAGCCTCGCGATCTGGCGATGGGCCGGGCAGGGATCGAACCTGCGACCTTGGGATTAAAAGTCCCCTGCTCTACCAACTGAGCTACCGGCCCTGGATTGTCGGAAAAGGATGGTGGAGTACCCTTTCCCGATGGGCAAAGGGTACGCGGAAGGAAGCGCGGTCGAGGAGCGGCTCGCGGCGCTCGAGCGGGGAGACGACCTCCACCTGCAGCCGGACACGGGGCGGACGGCGGTGTACGGCTCGACCGACGACGATCCCGAAGAGCATTTCCTCGGCTGGCTCGGCGAGGTCGATCCCGACGAGCTGTTCGCCTCCGGCGCGGCATGGGGCATCCACACCGTGCGCCGGACCTCCTAGAGCTAGCCGAGCGGCGGGCTCTCGAGTGCGGTCATCGGGCCGGGGTTGACGGACGCCACGAGGCGCACGCCGACGCGATACGGCCCGGTGCCGAGCTTCGCGGCCGGGAGCGCGATCGTCGCCGCAGCGGCTCCGCCGCGCAGCGCGCCCCGGCGGGCGACCACGGGGCGGCCGTCGGGGCCGTCGAGCGTGACGAGATAGAGGCAGTCGACGGAGCAGCCGAACTGCACCGAGACGGGCGCGGCGGCGACGGTCGGATAGGCGAGCCCGGTCGCCTCCACCTGCGCCGCGACGCCCGGGCAGACCAGAGCGCCCCGCTGGGCGGAGACCGCTGCTGCGGCGACGGCAGGTGTGGCCTGGCTCAACTGATCGACCAGCACGCCTGCGACCTGCCCGCCGCAGCCGAGCGACGAGATCAGCGCGGCGCTCGCGGCGGGCGGCCCGTCGAGCAGGATCGGCGGTGCGGTTCCGCTCACGGCCGCGAGCGCTGCGGTGAGCTGCGGGAGCTCCGTCGTCGTCCAGAGCCCTTTGCCGGCCGCGGGTGCGGGGTGGAAGGCCACGAGGTCGGGCGTGACCGCTCCGAGCGCAGCCAGTGTCGCCTTCGGCGTGAGCGCGCCGTCGAGCCGGACGCCGACCTGGACGTCCGGCAGCACCGCCTGCACGGCAGCGCGGATCTGGTCGAACGCGAGCGCATAGCCGCTCGCCGTCGCCACCGTCGGTGCGGGCGCGAGCACGAGCGACCGCAGGCCTGGTGTCTGTTGCGCGAGCGTGGCGGCGTACTGGGCGAGCGCCGCGCGCCCCGCGTCGTCGAGCGGGAGAGGCGCGGCCGTCAGTTCGAGCACGCTGCCCAGGCCGGCGGGCAGACGCTGCAGCGCAGCGCCGACGGTCGGGTCGGGCGCGGCGGCGCCGGCCGGCCAGGTGACGCCGATCCTGGCGAGTTGAAGACCGAGCTTCTGCAGTGTCGCGCCCTGCGCTGGATCGTCGAGCGCGGCGCCGACGAGGAAGCCCTGCCCGGCCGCCTTCGCCGACGCGGCTGTCGTGCGCACGGTGGAGGCGGTCCCGGCGGCGGTCGCGCGCACGATCGGCAACGCATCGAACGATGCGTGGTTCGACGCCCAGTCGGTGGCGGTGACGTGCACCGGGTAGACGCCGGGATGCTTCGGCTCCGGCCACGCGAGCGTGTGCCAGCCCCCGCCGAGCGCGAGCCGCTTCGTCGGGCCGGCGGCGGTGTTCACCTGGACCGTCGCCGGCTTGGAGAGCCAGAAGCGAACCGTGCCCAGCGACGCATTCGCGAGCCGGAAGGCGGGCGGCTGATGCTGGTAGGCCCCGATCCTGGTCGCGGCATCGGCGAAGCGCGGGTCGCTCGGCGCCAGCTTCTTGAGCAACTGGACGACGTACTGCTGGTAGTCGAGCGGCGACGGCTCGTGCGGGAGCGAATAGTAGGTCCAGTAGCCCGTGTCGAAGCTCGGCAAGGTTGCCGCCGCCGCCCGCTGCATGCGGGCAGCGAGGGCGGCTGCGTCCTGATCCTCGGCCGTCGTGGCGTACGACTGCAGTGAGACGACCGCCTGCAGTTGCGCGTTGAGCACCCGCAGCGACTGAAACGAGTAGAGGCGAATCCAGGGACCTGCCGCAACGCTCGTGAGCAGGTGCGCGGGGATCACCCGGTAGGCGGCGCGGGCTTCGCGCATCAGTGCGCTCGCCTCGTCGGGAACGAGCGCGGCCGTCCGAGCGAACGCCTGTGCCGCGACCGCCTGTGCCATGCCGGAGAGCCAGGGCGCGCGTCCTCCCGAGTAGTCGAAGAAGTACTCCCAGGCAATCCCGCCGCCCGGCTGGTACACGCCGCGTGCGATCAGCGCATCGGCGAGACGCTGAGCGCCTGCCGCATCGTTCGCGGCGACGCGGGCGTTCAGGGCACCGAAGTTCGCGAGCGGGTGGAGCTCGAGGCAGCGTCCCGGGAAGTAGCGGTAGACGAGACCGTCGGCGTCGGTGATGTCGGTCTTCGGTCCCGGTGCGTAGTGCTTCGCGAAGTAGTCGTCGTTCGCTTGCAGCTGGCCGATCAGCGCGAGCGCGCGCGGCTCCGTCAGCCTGCCGCTGAACGCCGCGACCTCTTCGAGCGCCACGGCGACGTGCTCGCGGCGCCCGCTCGGGAGAGTCCGGACGAGGTGGGCGGCCTGTGCGATCTCGGCCCGGCCGGCGTTTGCGGTCGCGCCGTCGATCCGTCCTGCGGACAGCGCGACCCGGATCGCCTTGAGTGCGCCGAGCTGCCCCGGCACAGGCGCCGTCGCCGGCGCTGCGCCCGCAACGGCCAGCGCGGCCGTCAGGCCGATGATGACTGCAAGAACCTTCACCCCTGCATGCACCGACGACGAGACGGCGTCGTGGTTAGTTGCGTGCGTCGTGCTCCCACTGATCGAGCAGCTGCGACACGTGATGCCGCTGTGCTTCGTTGAACGGCATGCGATCGATGATCCGCCGCGCTTCGGCCGGATCGTCGTTCGCGATCGCAGCTTCGAGGCGCTCTCGCTGAGGCGCGGGCTCGCGCAGCTGGCGTCGCAGCCAGCGCAGGAGCGAGACGGTGGGCGAGCCGGCCGTCAAAGCGTGCGCGTCCAGATGCCGTAGCGGCGATCGGTGACGAATCCGACGCGGTCATAGAGCTGCAGTGCGCCGGTCGGATTGCCGGAGTCGACCTTCAGCCCGACGCGTACCGCGCCGCGTGTCGCGTACGCCCGCAGCGCATGGTGCAGGAGCGCCTGCCCGAGCCCGCGGCCGCGTTCGCTCTCGGCGACGACGATGTCCTTCACCCAGCCGCTCGATTGGTGCTCGCGCCAATGCAGTGCGCACCCGACAAGTTCCCCGTCTCGCTCGAGCAGGAACCACAGGGCGGGATCGAACTCGTCGTGGCCGGTCATGAAAGCGAGCCACTCGTCGTGCGGCACGGCCACGTAGCTCGTGTCCCAGCCCGCGTAGATCTGGTCGAGCAGCGCGTGCACGCGCTCACCGTCCTCGTCCTCGTACGAGCGCACCGAGATACCGGCCGGCCAGCTCGCCGCCGGGGGCTTTTCGTCGATCGCGCGCCACATGCGGAGGATGTCCCGGTCGTGCACGAACCGGTGTCGCTCCACGAGCGAGGTGAGTGCCCGGTCCTCCGGCACCGTCGTCACGGCGAGCCGGCCGAAACCGCGTTCCCGGGCGCGGGCTTCGGCCCGGGCGAGGAGCGCATCGCCTGTCTCGGCATCGGCGGCCGCATGCACGAGCTCGTGCGAGCTGTCGAGCGCGGCATAGCCGACGGTCGACGTGCCGTCGACCGCGACCCAGCGGTCCGTGCCGTCTGCGCGCGCGAGCGCGTGTGCGACGTGCTCGCGCTCGACCTCGGAGATCCCGAAGGTGGCCCGGCTGTGAGTCGACAGGAGGTCGAAGATGCCGTCGAGATCGTCGGCCCGTGCGGTGCGGATGTCCGCCACGCGGCAACGGTACCGGGTCGGAGACGCGCTCAACCCTGCGCGATCCTTAGGATCGCGCTCGTGGACCGGTTGCGGCCTCTGTGGGATTTCGACGATCTCGACTTGAGTGAGCGCCGGTTCACCGAGCAGCTCGACCGGGAGGCCGACGAGGCGGGCCGCGCGGAGGTGCTGACACAGCTGGCGCGTGTCGAAGGGCTGCGCGGCGCATTCGATCGGGGCGGTGGCCTGCTCGACGAGGCGGCGCAGATCGGCGCGGGGCACGCCGTCGTCGAGGTGCGTGTCGAGCTCGAGCGCGGCCGACTGCTGCGTTCGAGCGGCGACCCGACCGGCGCGTACCCGCTCTTCGTGAATGCGTTCGAGCGAGGGGGCGCCGCCGGGGAGCACTATCTCGCCGGCGACGCGGCGCACATGGCGGCGCTCGCAGCGCCGGACGACGAGGGCTTTCGCGCGTGGACGACCCGCGGGATCGAGCTCGGCGAGCGCGAGCCGGCGGCCGCCTACTGGCGCGGGCCGCTCCTCAACAACCTCGGCTGGCTGCTCCACGACCGCGGCGCGCACGACGAGGCGCTCTCGGTGTTCGAGCGCGCCCTCGCCGTTCGCGAGGAAACACCGGCCGACGAGTACGCCGTCGAGCTGGCGCGCTACGCGGTCGCCGTCGCACTGCGCGCGGCCGGACGTCCGGCGGAGGCGGCCGACCAGGCCGAGCGCGCCGTCGCGTGGTCGCTTCGCACGGGCCGCGACGCGCCGTACTTCCACGAGGAGCTGGCCGAGGACTACGCGGCCGTCGGCCGCGCAGAGGCTGCCGCGGAGCAGGCGCGGCGGGCGCTCGAGCTCTTCGGCCTGGACGCGGCGCCAGCGCAGCGCGCCCGGCTCGCCGAGCTGGCCGGAGGCTCCGGCGCTTCGGGCGGCGCCGGCTGACAGCCGCAGCGGATCGCGGCCCGCGGCGACGGTACCCTCCCTGCGACGCCCCCATCGTCTAGTGGCCTAGGACGCCGGCCTTTCACGCCGGTAGCGCGGGTTCGAATCCCGCTGGGGGTACTGCGGCCCGGCCGTCCGCACTTTTCGGTGTTTCCCCGGATGAGCACCGAGGCTCGGGCTTCTACCGTGCGGCGATGGTCATTCCGCCAAAAGGCTCGTGCCCGGGGAGCCTGGATGCCCCGGCCCCCGCCGGGAAGCCCGGCGACGAGACGAAGTGCCCCGTCTGTGACGCGACGGTGACGCTCGGCTACGGCGGCCGTCTCCCGCTGCACGAAGCGGACAGCGCGGCTTCGGATCGACCCGTGGCGGGTGTCAACTAAGCCACAGCTTCACCACGGGCCGATCGGACGCCTTTTCACCGGGGCTGAGGGTCTGAAACCCGCACCAGACGAACCGTGGGCAGAAGTTAAGCCGAAAGGCCAGAGCCGGCCGCGGGGGCCGGGCGCACCCTGAGCGGGTGCCTGGATACGACCCCTGGGAGACAGAGACGGCCGAGCGGTTGACGGACGCGGTGATCTGCGTGGCCTGCGGCGGCTCGAGCGGCCTCAACTGGCGTGGCTGGCTCGCCTACCGGGTCGAGGATCCGCAGAACGTGGATCCTCCGGAGCTCGGCTTCTACTGCCCGACCTGCGCAGCGAGGGACCTCGGCCGCCGGCCGCGGCGCCCCTGAGCGCGACCAGACTCGCCCCTCTCTTTGCTGCGGTGCTGAGAGGGGCGAGCCTCCAAGGCGGGTGCGGTGCCACTCACGACGCCTGCCGACGCGGGCGTGTCCGGAGAGCCCGCCGCGCCCGCCTTGGAACCGCACCGCCGGCCGCGCCAACTTTTCTCCGATTTGCGAATCGAAGTATCCGAAGAAGAGGGGACCTCCCGGTAGTGGCCGGGGCCTCGCTGCAGCGAACTCTCTCCCCGCGCGGCGAGGCTCCGGCCCACTATCGGTGGGGCAGCCCCGCACCGCCCCGCCGTCGGCGATAATCGAGCTCTCGATCGACGTTAGCGGGGGCGGTTAGCTCAGCTGGGAGAGCGCCTGGTTTACACCCAGGAGGTCGGCGGTTCGATCCCGTCACCGCCCACTCCTCGGAGCCGAGGCTCAGCAGGTACGTTCGTCGGGTGGAGCCAACCGACGCCGACCTCGTCGCGGCGCTGCGAGCGGGCGACGAGGAGACGTTTCGCCGGATCGTGCGCGAGTGGCACGCGTCACT
This sequence comes from uncultured Thermoleophilia bacterium, assembly GCA_963828655.1. GTDB lineage: Bacteria > Actinomycetota > Thermoleophilia > Gaiellales > Gaiellaceae > PALSA-600. The sequence goes on from CAWHFK010000008.1 coordinate 700,039, forward strand.
GCTGCACGTCGCGCAGATCTTCGTGCCGACCCGCGCGCTCGCCGAAGAGGTGGTGCAGGAGACGTGGCTGCGCGTGCTGGGAGCGCTCGACCGGTTCGAGGGCCGATCCTCGCTGAAGACGTGGGTGTTCCGCATCCTCGTCAACACCGCCAAGACGCGCGCGCAGCGCGAGGGTCGGGTGATCCCGTTCTCGTCGCTCCACGATCCGGCGCGCGTGCCCGAGGCGGCCGTCGATGCGGATCGGTTCCTGGCGGACGACCATGAGCGCCATCCGGGCGGCTGGTCGTCGCCTCCGCCGGAGCTGCCCGAGGACCGGCTGCTCGCCGCGGAGACGCGCGCCGTGATCGGGCAGGCGATCGACGCGCTGCCCGCGAACCAGAGAGCTGTCATCTCGCTCCGCGACGTGGAGGGTTGGAGTGCCGGCGAGGTCCGTAACGCTCTCGACCTCAGCGAGGTCAATCAACGAGTGTTGTTGCACCGCGCCCGATCGAGGGTGCGGCAGGCTCTGGAGGAGCACCTCGCGTGATCGACGTCGAAGCACTCAGCTGCCAGGAGCTCGTCGAGCTCGTCACCGAGTACCTCGAAGGCGCGCTCTCGCCGGCCGACATGCGGCGCTTCGAGGACCACATCGCGGGCTGCGACGGCTGCACCGAATATCTTGCGCAGTTCCGCCGCACGATCGAGCTGACGGGAACGCTGACGCCGGACGACCTCACGCCGTCCGCAGAGTCTGCGCTGCTCGACGTCTTCCGTTCGTGGAGAACGGCACAAGCCGGGAGCCCCGCGGGCGACACCTGAGCCTCGTTTTCCCCGGCGCTGGCCGCCTCTTTACACGGTCCTCAAAGCCCCTCGCTACCGTCCCGCTGCCCAGGGTAAACGGAGGAAGGGAACGCGCCCGTGCTGAAAGCAGTCCGTCTCGTACTCGTTGCGCTCGCTGCGCTGCTCGCAATTCCGGCTGCGACGGTCCATGCAGCACCACGGATGCCGATCGGTTTCTTCGACGACCCGTCGTTCCGCTGGTCGGCGACGCGCGACCAGAGCCTGCAGCTCGCCTCCTCGGAGGGCGCCTCCGTGATCCACACGACGGCCACCTGGGCCGCGATCGCGCCGACGAAGCCTGCGGACCCCTCGAACGGGGACGACCCGGCCTACAAGCTGACCGACCTCGACGATCTCGTCTTCCAGGCCGGCCTACACAACCTGCGCGTGATGATCAACATCACCGGGACGCCGAAGTGGGCGAACGGCGGCAAGGCGCCGAACGTGATGCCGAAGAAGCTGGGCGACCTGACCACCTTCTCGAAGATGCTCGCGACGCGTTACAACGGGCGCACCGGGCACGGCTCCGTCTCGCTCTTCTCGGTCTGGAACGAACCGAACCTGCAGCTCTTCCTGACGCCGCAGTTCGTGGGCAAGAAGATCGTCGGGCCTGCCAACTACGCGAAGCTCTACAAGGCGGCCTACGCCGGGATCAAGGCGGGCAACTCGCTCGCGAAGGTCGCGATCGGCGAGACCTCGGCCCGCGGCCGCGACAAGCCGCTTCCGGGCGTCAGCGCCACGATCGCGCCGGGCACGTTCGCGCGTCTGCTCTCGCAGGTGAAGGGGCTCAAGTTCGACGCGTGGGCGCATCACCCGTACCCGACGTCGCCGAACCTCCCGCCGATGCAGAAGGTCCGCTACCCGAACGTCACGCTCTCGACGATGTCGAAGTTCGAGAGCGATCTGAAGAAATGGTTCCACCGCACCGTGCCGGTCTGGATCACCGAGTACGGCCACGAGACGAAGCCCGCCGAGCCGCACGGCGTCACGCTGTCCCAGCAGGCGGCGTACGCGAAGCAGGCGCTGAACTTCGCGAAGAAGGATCCGAACATCCAGATGTTCATCTGGTTCGTGTTCCGCGACAGTTCGGGCAATCCCTGGCAGAGCGGCCTGATCAGCCGGTCGGGCGTGCCGAAGCCCGCGTTCGCATCGTTCGGCTCGGTGGCGCGCCTGACAGACGGCTCGACGGTCACGGCGAAGGCGGGTGCTCCCGTGCGCGTGACGATGTTCGTGCCGTACCTCTCGCACTACTCGGAGCCGGGGTCCACGATCGGCATGACGTACATCGCCACGAATGCGCAGGGCAAGACGGTTGCGGTCGGCCAGCCGACGGCAACGCTCGCGCCCGACCAGTCGGTCACGTTCACGCCGGGGTTCATCCCGGCGAAGGGCCAGACCTACACCGTCGTCGCAACGCTGAACGAGGCCAACGGGCACAACCAGTCGCGCACGGCGTACATCACGGTCACCTGAGCTCGTAGGCGCAACTCATCCGCGCGTGAGTCGCAGGACGACGACGAGCGCACCGACCGCGGCCGCGACGCCCGCCGCGGCGAGGATGACGCTCGCGGACGCAGAGATCGCGGCCGTGCCGAGCAGCAGGAAGTTCATCAGGAGCGCGGTCAGGCCGAGGAAGACGAGCGTGGCGATCCGCCGCATGGTGAGCGCGCGCTCCTCTGTGATGCGGGCATCGTGCTCGATCGACCAGATCGCGAGCTCGGCGGCCAGCAGCAACAGCACGCCGATCGCCGCCGCCCAGCCGTTGACGACGTTGTCGCCCGCGCGGCCGCCCACGTATCCGGCGCCCGTGATGAAGATCGCCCACGGCACGAGCGATGGCCAGCGCAGCACGATCGCGAACGCGAGCACCACGAGGCCGAGCGTCCCCACGCCGAGCGCGACCGGGGCGAGCCGCCCGTCGGTCGCGACCGCGTAGGCGATCGTCCCTCCGAGCGCTGCGAGCGCCAGCAGTCCGGTGATCAGACGCGCGCGTGCCGGGCGTAACGCCTGAATTCCCGCACCTCCTCCAGAACGGACTGAAGCGGTCTCTCGCCGCTCCACTCGGCGACCGCAACTCCTGCACGCTGCAGGCGGTGTCGAATCGCATCGCGCCGCAGGACCCAGATGTCGTGCGCGACCGCGTCGAGGCCCGCCTCCGGACGCGGGACGAACGGCACGGGCGAGACGTCGATCACCGCCAGGTCGTAGCCGCGCGCGCGGAGGTCGAGGAGGGCACCGACCGAGCGCTGGTCGAGGAGCGGCGACAACGCGATCACGAGGGAGCTCGGCGGGAGCATCCGGCGCGGGATCACGTCGATCTCCTTCCAGTAGTAGGAGAGGATGATCTGCGTGTCGAGCAGCGCGTCGACGACCCGATACAGCTGCACGAGCCCGGTGCCCGGGACGAGCCAGCGCAGGATCCCCCCGAACGAGATCAGGCCGACGCGATCCCGGCGACGGACGTAGGCGTCTGCGATCGCCGACGTGGCGCGCACCGCGAGGTCGAGCGTGCCGTCCTCACCGAGGCGCGCCTCGGCGAACGAGTCGACGAAGATGATCACGTCGGTATTTCGCTCGGGATGGCTCTCGTTCACCCAGAGCTCGTTGCGGCGCGCACTCGCGCGCCAGTTGATGCGGTTCAGAGGATCGCCGGGGCCGCGGGGGCGGATGTCGGCGAACTCGATTCCCTCGCCCTTGCGCCGCGAGACCTCGTTGCCCGAGAAGACCTGCGTCTCCCGCGGCTGCAGCACCCGGCGCAACACGGTCTCTCGCGGGTAGGCGCGCAGCTGCGGTCTCGTCGGTGCGCTTGCCTCCCAGACGAGGAAGCCGAGTGGATCCCGCGCTCGGGTGTTCAGGGGGCCGAGCATGTGTGCGCCCCAGCGTTTGGCATGGAGTGTGAGGTCGAGCTCTCGCCGCTCGCCGGCGCGGAGCCGCAACGCGATCGGGTTACGTCCGTCCGCCAGCTCGACGCCGTCGGGCAGTTCCAGGTAGAGCTCGAGGCGGTCGACGGGCGTCGCCGACTCGACGACCAGCTGCGCCGCCACGTCTTCCCCCTCGAGCGTGCGGTCGTGGTCGAGCTCGACGTGGGCGCTCAGCCGCGGGGCGGTGGCGAGTGCGAGCCCCGCCGTCACCGCGAGCAGGAACGGCGCTGTCAGCGCGACGAGCTCCGGCTGAGCGAAGGCGAGGGCGCCCAGCAGGCCGACGGCCGACAGGCCCGCGTAGCCGGCCAGCTTCGGCGTGGAGTAGCGCGTCAAGTCTTCGCGAGGTCCTCGGCCGCCGGTGTGGGCACGGTGTCGAGCCGCTCCCGCACCACGTCCTCCGCCGAGATGCGCTGGACCCAGAGCTCCGGACGCAGGGTCAGGCGGTGGGCCAGCGCCGGTACGGCGACCGACTTGACGTCGTCCGGCGTGACGTACTCGCGGCCGTCGAGTGCGGCGCGGCAGCGCGACAGCTTGAGCAGCGCGAGCGAGCCACGCGGCGATGCGCCGACCTGGATCGACTGCGACTCGCGCGTCGCGGCGACGATATCGACCATGTAGAGCCCGACGGGCTCGGACACGTAGACGTTCTCGCACGCGCGCTGCATCTCGAGGAGGGCCTCGCGGTCGATCAGCGGCGAGAGCACGACCTCGTCGGTCTGCCGTTCTGCCCGGTCCGCGAGCACCTGCCACTCGTCGGCGCGTGTGGGGTACCCGACCGACATCCGCAGCAGGAAGCGGTCGAGCTGCGCCTCGGGCAGCGGGTACGTGCCCTCGTACTCGATCGGGTTCTGGGTGGCGAGCACGAGGAAGGGCGGACCGAGCCGCCGGGTCTCGCCTTCGGTCGTCACCTGGCGCTCCTGCATCGCCTCGAGCAGCGCGGCCTGGGTCTTCGGCGGGGCGCGGTTGATCTCGTCGGCGAGCAAGAGGTTGGCGAAGATCGGCCCGGGCCTGAACTCGAAGTCCGCCTCTCGCTGGTTGAACACCGACGAGCCCGTGACGTCCGACGGCATCAGGTCGGGTGTGAACTGGATGCGCGAGAAGTCCATCGACGCCACCTGCGCGAACGAGCGCGCCATCAGGGTCTTCGCGAGGCCGGGGTAATCCTCGATCAGAACGTGGCCGTCGGCGAGCAGCCCGAGCATCAGCAGCTCGAGCGCGTCGCGCTTGCCGACGACGGCCTTCTCGACCTCGTCGACCACCGCGCTCGCGCGCGCACCGACCTCGGAGACTTCCAGCGCCACGCTCACATCCTTTCAAGATCCGCGACGAGGGCAACGAGCTCGTCCCGCGGGAGGCCCGCGGCGAAGCGGTCGAGCGGCTCGACCCGGTCCGGGCGCAGGAGCTCCCACCAGCGTCCGAGCGTCTCGGGGCTCGCGGTGCGGCCGGTGCGCTCGAGCCGGCACTGTGCGATCTCGCGCAGATGCGGGAGGAGGCGCACGTGCAGGTCGTAGGCGGTCGCGACACCCAGGGTGACGGCACGTTCGATCTGCTCGACCTGCGCCGGCGTTCGGTCGGTGCGCGGCGTCTCGACCAGGGCTTCGTCGAACGGCGACCGGCGTCGTCGAGGGAGCGCGTCGCCGAACGACGAGACGATCGCAAGCATGACCAGTGCTCCCACGATCAGCACGTAGGAGTACAGCGCCGCGTTCCGGATGCCCGGCTGGGCGATCGCGAGGTAGGAGCAGGCGATCGTGGAGAGGCCGAGCAGGATGGCGAGGTCGAGCAGGTGCCGCCTCACGCCGGCGCTCCGGTGAGCCCGTCGCGGATCTCGCGCAGGGCGCCGATCGCGTCCTGCTTCATCGTGCCGTCGATCTCGCTCTTGCTGAACTTGGCGCGCTGGAAGAGGTCCGTCAGCCGGGTGACCGCGTCGCCGCGCGAGGTGAGGCCCAACAGGATGCGGCGGAGGTACTCGATCGCCGTCTCGCTCGGAGCGCGCTGGAAGCCGTTTCGGCCGAGCACCGCCTCCATCCGCGCATAGGCCGCGATCACGGCCCGGCGCGCGTCGGGCTCGGCCTCGAGGTCATCGATGGCGTCGCCGATCGTCGCGGCGAGATCCTCGGACACGGTCGGCTCGTGCACGCGCGGCCGGAGCGCCGGCTTGCTCGTCCTCCACCGGTAGGTGCCGTACGCCGCGATCCCTGCGAGCAGGACGAGGGCAACCCAGAGGACCGTCCACTGGAACTTCGGGTTGGACACCTTGTGCGTCTGGTCGTGCGTGTGCGGAACCTTCGTGTTGGGCTGCCGGAACGGGTTGAGGTTCTGCAGGAGATGCGGGTGCCGGTTGTGCAGGTAGAACGAGACGAACACGATCACGACGAGAACCGACCAGCGCAACGCCGAGGCGTAGAGGCGCGCCTTGAAGCTCTTCGCGCGGCGAGACTCCGCCGTCTCCCGGAGGCGCATCACGAACGAGTAGACCGCCACCGGGATCATCAGGACGAACAGGATCAGGAACACCGTCAGCGCGTAGCTCGTGTACCGGTCGCTCGGGGCCGATTCGCTGCGGTGTGTGATCCCGCTGCGGCTTGCGAACGCGACGACGCTGAGCAGCAGCAGCAGCCCGAGTCCGAGCAGCGACAGCCGCGTTCCGCGGCCCGATCCGGGTTGGGGCTGCATGGCTGGTGGGAAGTTAGACGCCGGGGACCCGAATTCGTTGATCCGGGATCGAGAGCCGCCGCACCGCTAGATTCCGGGGATGGCCGATCTCGAGGGCAAGCGGGCGATCGTGACCGGAGGGTCGAGCGGGATCGGCGCCGCCACTGCGCAGGCGCTGGCCGACGCGGGCGCACGGGTCGTGACCGGCTCGCGCAGCGACGGCACGCTCGACGTCACCGACCGCGCCTCGAGCGAGCAGTTCGTGGGGCGCGCGCTCGCGGAGCTCGGCGGCCTGGACATCCTCGTCAACAACGCAGGGCTCTCCCGCGGCCGCGACCCGGTCTGGGAGTCCCACGAAGAGGACGAGCGCGAGGTGATCGAGACGAACGTGCTCGGCCTGATGCGCATGACGCGGCTCTGTGTCCCGGCGCTCGTCGACGGCGGCGGGCACATCGTGAACCTCGGCTCGGTCGCAGGCATCTGGGCCTATCCGAACGGCTCGTCGTACGTCGCCTCGAAGTTCGCCGTGCACGGGTACACCCGGGCTCTGCGTGACGACCTCCACGGCAAGCCGGTTCGGATCACGAACGTCGCTCCGGGGCTCGTCGAGACGAACTTCTCGAACGTGCGGTACAAGGGTGACGAGGAGAAGGCGGCTGCCGTGTATGCGAACGTAGCGCTCGGCGGTCCGCTGCATGCGGAGGATGTCGCCGACTGCATCATGTTCGCGCTCACCCGCCCGCCGCACGTGAACATCGACGAGATCGTCGTGCTGGCGCTCGCGCAGGTCTCCGGCGCGAACGTCGTGCGCGAGAACTAGGCCCGCTTGTCCCAGTAGCGGCGCAGGCCGCGCCACGACTGCCAGAACGGCGCGACCTGGTCATAGACCTCCGCATCCGGCCCGAGGTCGCCCCGCGCGGCCGCGACGAACTCCTCCTGGTCCAGCCCGTCGCGCACACGGCCGGCCCAACGGTCGAGCTCGAGGTCGAGCCGGTCGAGATGCGCCCCGACATCCTCGTGCACGCCGAAGTGGATCAGTGCGAGGCGTTCGGGCCTACGCGCGCGGATCGCCTCCACGGTCGCATGCCAGGTCTCGACGTCGATGTCGGGCGGCGGTGACACGGGAACGACATAGCTCGCACCCGGCATCCGCACTCCGGCTGCATCCCCGGCGAGCAGCGTTCCGTCCCGGAAGTAGCTGATGTGGTGCGACGCGTGGCCCTGGGTCGGGAACGACTCCCAGCCGAGCACGTCGTCCCCGGCGACCCGGACGTTCTCCCCGGGCACCGGGGCGAGCTCGCCCCAGAGCGGGTCGAAGAGCTCACCGTAGAGCCGCCGGGCCGAGCGCTCGAGCCGGGACGGGTCGACGAGATGCGGTGCGCCGATCGCCGAGACCCAGACGGTGAGCCTCGGGTGGGTGCGCACGATCGACCCGGCTGCGCCGGCGTGGTCGAGATGGATGTGGGAAAGAAGGAGGTGGCGGATGTCCGTCAGCTCGAGCCCCTCCTCCGCGAGTCGCGCCTCGAGTGACGGCAGCGTCGACGAAGGCCCGCAGTCGAAGAGGGCCGGGCCGTCGTTCGTGTCGACCAGGTACACGCCCACCGCCTGCGGCCGGCCGCCGAAGTCGAGGTCGAGGAGCCGCAACGAACTCATAACCGCATCTTTGCAGTCGCGGTCGTAGCGTTCCCGTGCGTGAAACGGCTGGCCGGGGTGTTGGCGCTCGCGATCCTGATTCCCGTCGCCGCGGCGCAGGGGACGGCGGCTCCGGCAACGCGGGCGATCCGCTTCCTCTACCGGGCGCACGACGGCCGCATGCGCCCGGCCTGGCTGTTGTTGCCCTCGTCCTACGACGGCAGCTCGATCCCGCTCGTCATCTCACCGCACGGCCGTGGGGTGAGCGCGGCCGTCAACGCCCGCTTCTGGGGCAACCTGCCGGGCGAAGGCGACTTCGCGGTCGTGAATCCCGGCGGCGAGGGGCGGCGGCTGCACCAGTACTCGTGGGGCGATCCCGGACAGATCGACGATCTGGCCCGCATGCCCGGAGTCGTGCGGCGGCTCGGGGTGCGGGTCGACCCTCGCCGCGTCTACGCGATCGGCGGTTCGATGGGCGGACAGGAGACGCTCCTCCTCGTCGCGCAGCATCCCGGGCTGCTCGCCGGGGCGGTCGCGTTCGACCCGGCGACCGACATGGCCCGGCGCTACCTGGACTTCGCGCACCTGCGCGACGGCAGGACGCTGCAGCGGCTCGCCCGCATCGAGTTCGGCGGGACGCCGTCCGAGGTTCCCGCCGCCTATCGCGTGCGGAGCCCCGACGCGTACGTCGACGCGCTCGCCTTCTCGGGGGTCCCGCTGCAGATCTACTGGAGCGTCCGCGATCGCATCATCGCCGACCAGGTCGACGAGGCGGCGCTGCTCGCAGCCGAGATCCTCACGGTCAATTCGGCGGCGAAGCTCTGGGACTTCGAGGGCGCGTGGGATCACACGGCCGAGATGCAGGCGCGGCACAGGCTGCCGCGCGCGCTCGCGCGGTTCGGGCTGCTGCCGAGCACCGACGTGCCGGCGCTGCCGGCGCCTACGCCCGCGCCGGTGCCGACCGTCTGACGAGCGCGGCCTCGAGATCGGCGAGCAGGTCCTCGGCCGACTCGATCCCGACGGAGAGACGGACGAGGTTGCCCGGCGGCGCGAACGGGGCGTCCGCCGTCGATGCGTGCGTCATCCGCGCCGGATGCTCGATCAGGCTCTCGACCCCACCGAGCGACTCCGCGAGCTGGAAGATCGTCGTGCGGGCGACGAAGTCCACGGCCTCGGCCTCGGACTCGAGCTGGAAGGAGACCATGCCGCCGAAGTCGCGCATCTGGCTCCGCGCGACCTCGTGGCCGGGGTGGCTCGGCAGGCCGGGATACAGGACGCGCTCGACGCCGGGATGACCGTCGAGGAACTCGGCCACCTGTCGCGCGTTCTCCGAGTGCTGGCGCATCCGTACCGCGAGCGTCTTGATCCCGCGTAGGACGAGCCAGGCGTCGAACGGGCCGGGCACGGCGCCGAGCGACTTCTGCAGGAAGGCGAGCCGCTCGGCCAGTGCGTCGTCGTTGGTGGCGATGAACCCGCCGATGGTGTCGCTGTGGCCGCCGAGGTACTTCGTCGTCGAGTGCACGACCGCGTCGGCGCCGAGCTCGAGCGGCTGTTGCAGGTATGGGGTGGCAAACGTGTTGTCGACGACGAGCAGCGCGCCGACCGCGTGTGCCGCAGCCGCTGCCTTGGCGATGTCGACGATGTTCAGCATCGGGTTCGACGGCGTTTCGACCCACACGAGCTTCACCTGCTCGTCGAGATGCGACGCGAGGTTGTCGTCGAACTCGCTCGCTGGGACGTAGGTGAACCGGTAGCCCTTCGGCTCGTAGACCTGCGACGTCATCCGGTAGACGCCGCCGTACACGTCGGCGATCAGGACGACTCGTTCGCTCGGGTGCACCAGGTGCATGAGGGTCGTCGTCGCGCCGAGCCCCGAGCTGAACGCGACGCCGTGCTTCGCGTTCTCGAGGCTCGCGAGTGCGACCTGCAGCGCCGTGCGGGTCGGATTGGCGACGCGCGCGTAGTCGTATCCCTTGTGCACGCCGACCGCTTCCTGCACGAACGTGGAGGTCTGGTAGATCGGCGTGATGATCGCGCCGGTGGCGGGGTCGGGCTCCTGCCCCGCGTGGATCGCGCGCGTCTCGAAGTCCATCCGCGGAGCCTAGCGGCCGACCGGACACCGTCGGCGCCAGCCGCGTCCGAGCGCGACACGTCCGGGGTCTGACCCCAGTCCGTGGTCCAACCGGACAGTTCCGGTCTCCGAACGGATGACAGCTCGGAGCGGCCGGCCGTTCTTCATGGCGATTCCGACTCGGGGCAGCGTCCGAAGGAGACACGGCTGGGGTCTGACCCCGAACCTGTCGAGTCCGGACCTGTCTGGGGTCTGACCCTCGCCGCTTTTGGCCAGGGACACGGCTCGAGGCGGCTAGGCCGGGACGACGCGCGCGTTCAGGAAGCGCGCGAGGCGGCGCAGCGGTGCGTCCAGCGAAACGGGACGCACGCCGTCCTCCCACCACGTGCCGAGCACGCGCAGCTCGCCGCTTCTGCGGTCGTGCACCGGCTCGATGCGGCCGACCAGGCGGTCGCCGCGCAGGATGGGCAGGACGTAGTAGCCGTGCACGCGCTTCGCCTTCGGTACGTACATCTCGAGCCGGTAGAAGAAGTCCCACAGCGCGAGCGCGCGGTCGCGGTCGTGGATCAGCCGGTCGAAAGGGGAGAGGAACGTCGTCCGGCCGCGGGGCGGCGGGTCGTCCGCGGCATCGGGGTGCGCGAGGAGCCTGCCTCGCTCGAGCCGCACCCCGAGCGAGCGGAACTGCTGCTCGTCGAGCAGCCGCTTCGCCTCGGCCCAGGGGATCCGCTCCGTCTCTGGGTACCACCGTTCCGCGAGGTCCCACACACGCTGCTTGCCGCGCCGCCCGACGACGGCGACCTCGCCGCGGGTGTTCAGCACGCCCAGCATCAGGCCCATCTTGCGCTCGCCCCACCAACGGTGTGGGTCGCGGCCGCTCGGACGGTGGTCCTCGATCTCGCGCGAGAGCAGCGGGCCGCGGCGTTCGAGCTCGCGGAGGACGTACCGTCGATACGACGCGTTCTCCTTGAGGTACGCGATGAGGCGAAGGTCGAGCGGCCGGTCGCGTCGGCGCATCCGCGAACGCAGCAGCGGGAGATTCTCGGCGGGCCAGAGGAACGCGTTCCACTCGAAGAGCTGCCGCTCCACCCACAGCAGGCGGTCCAGCTCGCCGCGGTCGAAGATGCCAAGACGGCTCCAGAGCACGAGCTGCTGCGGCGGGGCGACCGTCGAGATGGGATCCAGCTGGAGGAAGCCGAGCCGGCGCACCGTGCTCAGCACGTCCGTCGCCGACCCGTCGAGGAGCTGCGAGTGCACCGCGATCCTCCGCGCCTCCTCGACGCTCACCTCCCTCGGCTTCACGCGGTCCGCTCCACCCGCTCCAGGCCGAGGATGCGTGCGAGCCGCGCCGCCGCCTGATCGAGCTTCGCGTCGACGTTGCCGCGCGCCTTCGGCTCCGGAGTGAAGCGGCGGATGCGCAGCACTCCCTCGGCGCGGTCGGCCTTCAGGTCGGCGCGCCCCAGGAACCTGTCGCCGGAGAGCAGCGGCAGCACGTAGTAGCCGTAGACGCGCTCGTGCTCGCGCTTGTAGACCTCGATCACGTGCCTGAAGCCGAACAGGCGCTCGAGCAGCGGCCGGTCCCAGACGAGGTTGTCGAACGGGCAGATGAGCACCGGAGGCGCAGGCGCGCCGTCGAGCTCGGTGTCCGGCAGCAAGTAGAACGGCGGCCCGCCGTCGTCGACCGCGACCTCGCGCAGCCGTCCTTCTGCGACGAGCGCGATGAGGTGATGGTGCAGCCGAGCCTTCCCTCCCTTGAGCCGCCAGTGCTCGCGGATCGCCGGCTCCGTGAGCGCGCCGCGGGCGGAGACGGCGAGAAGGGCAAGCGTGCGCAGTGTCTCGTCCTCGGTCGGTGTCGGCGTCTCGAGCCAGTGCGCCGGGACCACGCGCTCGGCCAGGTCGTAGGCCCGCTGGAAGTTCCGCCGTTCCGCGATCACGAGGACGCCGTTGTCCCAGAGGGCATCGAGCACCATCTTCGCGGGCTTCCAGTTCCACATGCCGCCCGCACCACCGCCCTCGAAGTCGCGCGACGTCAACGGCCCCTCCGCGCGGATCCGGTCGAGCACCGGCTCGACGAGATCCGCGTGCATGTGCAGCGCACGGTCGTGGTGGCCCCAGTGGCCGCCACCGTTCATCGTGGATCGAAAGTGTGGCCAGAGCTCGATCGGCAGCAGCGATGCCTCGTGTGCCCAGTACTCGAAGACCCGCCCTGCGCGCAGGAGGGCGGGCACGGTGTCCCGCGGATATGCGCCGACGCGTGCGGTGAGCGTCAACCGGTGCGCGCGGTCGACGGTCGAGATCGAGTCGAGCTGCACGGCCGAGAGACGGCGGATCGTGGCCTCGACCTCGTCGGCGCCGGCCCGCCGGAAGCGGCCGTTGTACCCTTGCGCGGCGACGACGACGCGCCGGATCGCTGCCACGCTCGCGGCCACGGGTCAGCGGCGCGAGAGATACTCGAGCAGATCGGAGCGCGTGACCACGCCGACCGGAGCTCCGTCGTCCGCGACGACAACGGCATTCGTCCCGCCCGTCAACGCAGTGACGATCTCGTCGACCGACGCGTCGGCGTCGACCGCGGCGAGCGGGCCCTGCATCGCAACGGCAACGTCCTCGTGCAGCGCATCGGAGTTCTTGAACACGAGATCGAGCAGCGCGCGGTCCTCCAGCGACCCGATCACGTCCGTGAGCGACGACACATCCCCGTCGCGGACGACCGGCAGCTGCGAGATCGAGTAGCGCTCCATCAGGCTGATCGCCTCCGCGACCTTCTGGTGGGACGAGATCGTGACGAAGGCGGGCGTGTCGCCGGGCTTCGCTGCGAGCAGCTCCCGGACCGTCGGTGCGGGCGCGCCGCGCTCGAGAAAACCGTGCTCGATCATCCAGTTGTCGTCGAGGAACTTCGAGAGGTACGACCGCCCCGAGTCCGGCAGGATCGTGAGTACCTGCGAGTCGGGGCCGAGGGCCTGCGCGTACCGCAGCGCGGCGGCGATCGTCGAGCCCGAGGAGCCGCCGACGAGGAGCCCTTCCTCGCGGGCGAGGCGCCGGGCCGCGAGGAACGACTCGCGATCCGAGACCCGGACCCATTCGTCGACGACCGTCAGGTCGATCGTGTCGGGCCACGTGTCCTTGCCGATCCCCTCGACGAGGTAGGGGTGCAGGTCGGCGTCGCTCTTCGCGGTGTAGATCGAGCCTTCCGGGTCGACGCCGACGATCTTGACCGTCGGTTTACGCTCGCGAAAGTAGCGGCCGACTCCGCTGATCGTGCCGCCGGTCCCGACACTGATGACGATCGCGTCGAGCTCGCCGCCGGTCTGCTCCCAGATCTCCGGCGCCGTCGTCTCGTAGTGCGCTTCGGGGTTCGCCATGTTCGAGTACTGGTCCGGCTTGAAGCCGCCGGGGATCTCCTCCGCGAGCCGTGACGAGACGGAGTAGTACGACTCGGGCGAGTCGTGGTCGACGGCCGTCGGTGTGATCACGACCTCCGCGCCGTAGCCGCGGAGCATCGAGATCTTCTCCTGGCTCATCTTGTCCGGCATCACGAAGATGCAGCGGTAGCCCTTTTGCGCGGCCGCCATCGCGAGGCCGACGCCCGTGTTGCCGGAGGTCGGCTCGACGATCGTCCCGCCCGGCTTCAGCTTGCCGTCGCGCTCGGCGGCCTCGATCATCGCGAGGCCGATGCGGTCCTTGTTCGAGCCGCCCGGGTTCAGGAACTCCAGCTTCGCGAGAATCGTCCCCGGCACGTCGCGGGAGACGTGGTCCAGCCGGACGATCGGCGTCGAACCGACCAGGTCGATGATCGTCGGATACTGGCGGGCCATCGCGGCGGGAAGCCTACAGCGGCCGCTACACCTGAACGGCCGCCTCCTCCATCGCGCCGATCTCGTCGGTCCGGATGAGCGCCACGCTCGCGATCAGCCCTGCCACCGCGATGCCGACGGTCACCCAGAAGGCCCACTGCGTCCCGGACGTGAACGCCTGCGGCACCGGCGTGCCCGACTCGACCAGGTGGTTGAAGTGGCTGATCGAGATCGACGACGTCACGGCCACCCCGATCGCGCCGCCGACCTGCTGGGCCGTGTTGATCAGCCCCGAGGCGAGGCCCGCCTCGTGCCGCTCGACGCCCGCGAGCGCCGCGATCGACACCGGGACGAACGTGAACGGGAGCGCGAAGCCGACGAGCAGGTACCCCGGCAGCAGGTCGGAGGCGTACGAGGCGTCCACCGGGATCTGCGTGTACCAGAGCATGCCTGCGATCAGGGCGATGAAGCCGGCGGCCATCACCGGTTTGACGCCGATCCGGGTGACGAGCGCCTGCGCCAGTCCCGCCCAGAGGATCGCGGTGCCGGCGGTGGCGACGAAAGTCACGCCGGTCTTGAGCGCCGACCACTGGAGCACCTGCTGGACGTACAGCGTCAGCAGGAAGAAGTTCGCGAACACGATCGCGCCGAGCAGGAGGCCGGCGACGTTCGCGCCCGCGACGGTGCGCACGCGGAAGATGCGGAACGGCATCAGCGGATCCTTCGCACGCGACTCGATCGCGAGGAACGCGAGGAGGAGGACGGCCGCCAAGACCAGCCGCGAGATCGTCCACGCCGACCCCCAGCCGTGGCTCGGCGCTTCGGAGACGGCGTAGACGAGGAGCGCGAGACCGGAGGTGATCGTCACCGCTCCCGCGACGTCGTGCGAGTGCTCGCGGTCGGAGCGGCTCTCGCGGACGTACCGCGGCGCGAGCGAGAGCGCCAACACACCGACCGGGACGTTGACGAAGAAGATCCACTCCCACCCGAGGTACTTCGTGAGGATGCCGCCCGCGAGGACTCCGACTGCCGCGCCGGAGCCGCCGATGGCGCCCCAGATGCCGAGCGCCTTGTTGCGCTCGGCGCCCTCTTCGAAGCTGGTCGTGATGATCGAGAGCGCCGCCGGTGTGATGATCGCCGCGCCGAGGCCTTGGACCGCCCGGGCCGCGATCAGCACGCCCTCCGACCAGGCGAGCCCGCACAGGAACGACGCGATCGTGAAGACCGCGACGCCGACGTAGAAGACCCGGCGCCGTCCGAGCAGGTCGGCCGCGCGGCCGCCGAGGAGCAGGAAGCCGCCGAACGTGATCGCGTAGGCGGTGATCACCCACTGGAGGCCCTGTTCCGAGAAGTGCAGCGACCTGCCGATCGACGGCAGGGCGACGTTCACGATGGAGACGTCGAGCACGGTCATGAAGAACGCCGCGCAGACGATCGTGAGCGCCTTCCAGCGGTTGGGGTCGAGCTCGGGCATCGAAGATCCTCCTACGGCGAGAACGGACGTGGTGTTGCCGAGATCTTGGGAATGGAAACGCGCGCGACCGTCGAGAATTCCTGCGGCCGGCAGGCCTGGCAGATATTGGCATCGCAGGCCACCGAGAGGAAGATGAAGGCCTCCTCCATCGAGAAGCCCCACTGCTCCACCAGGAAGCGCGCTCCCTCCTCGACCGCGTGGTCGAGAGCCTCCATGAAGTCGGGCCCCGCCGTCCCGTGGACGACCCAGCGGTCGGCCAGCTCCGTCACGGGCCAGGTTCCCTGCTTGCCCTTGAGCAGGCCGACGCGAATGGTCACCTCGCCGGCGATCTCGACACCGGTGAAACAGACCTCGCCGTCGCCCATCGACGCGTGCATGTCCCCGATCGCGAGCATCCCGCCCGGTTGCCGCACGGGCAGGTAGATCGTTGCGCCCGGGCCGTGGAGGTGGTTGTCGAGGTTGCCTCCGTGGCGGCCCGCATACCCGTTGCCGATCGTGTCGCTGCTCGTTGCGACGCCGATCACACCGACCATCGGCCGCAACGGGAAGGAGATGCGCTCGTTCATGTGCACGGTGTCGCCGTCGACGCGAAACACCTGAGTGAGCGGCGCCTTCACCTGGTCGATCAGCTGCCCGATACCGGGGATCAGCGTGGCGAAGCCGCGCTCGGCCGGCCGAACCTGCAGCAGCTCGACGACGAGCGAGTCTCCCGGCTCGGCGCCGCGGACCGCGATCGGCCCGGTCGCGGAGTTGACGCGCTGGAAGTCGATCTCGGTGACGAGGTCGGCCTCGCTCTGGATCTGCCCGGTGAAGCAGTCGTTCGTCTCGAGCGTCACGATCGCGCCCGGTTCGACCTCGAGCACCGGCTCCATGTGCGGGCCGAAGGCCCAGACGACCTCGTCGCGGCCGATCCGGTGTGAGGCGGTGGCGGCCATCAGTGGCGGAAGTGCCTCCGGCCGGTGAGGACGAGCGCTGCGCCGGCCGCCTCGACCGCCGCCACCGTCTCGCCGTCCCGGATCGAGCCGCCCGGCTGGATCAGCGTGGCGATGCCGGCATCCAGGGCGAGCTGCGGGCCGTCCGCGAAGGGAAAGTACGCGTCGCTCGCAAGCGAGGCGCCGGCGGTGTCGTGGCCGTGCTCGCGGGCCTTCTCGATCGCGATCCGGACTGCGTCGACGCGGCTCATCTGGCCGGCGCCGATCCCGATCGTCTGCAGGTCGCGCACCAGGACGATCGCGTTCGAGGACACGTGCTTGCAGACGCGCCAGGCGAACAGGAGGTCGGCCCACTGCGCCTCGTCGGGCTCGCCGGTCACGACCTGCATCGCCGCGCGGTCCTGCGCGCCGCTGTCGCGCTGCTGGACGAGGAGGCCGCCGAGCACGCGCTTGTAGTCGAGCTCGTCCTCCGCTCCGGTCGCCGGCTCGCGCTCGACCAGGATGCGGAGCGCCTTCCTCGCACGCAGTGCGTCGACCGCGGCCGCGTCGTACCCGGGTGCGAGCAATACCTCGGCGAAGTGCTCACCGATCCGCGCACCGAGCTCCGGCCCGACCGGCCGGTTCAGCACTGCGACGCAGCCGAACGCGGAGACCGGATCGGCGGCGAGCGCGCGCTCCCAGGCCTCGTCGATCGTCTCGCCGACCGCCACCCCGCAGGGATTCGCGTGCTTGACGATCACGGCGCCCGGCAGCGTCAGCTCACGGGCGATGCGCCGGGCTCCCTCGAGATCGCCCAGGTTGTTGTACGAGAGCTCCTTGCCGCCGAGCTGCTCGATCCCCGAGAGCAGGTGCCGGCGGGCACCGAGCTCGCGGTAGTAGGCCGCCGCCTGGTGCGGGTTCTCGCCGTACGAGAGGTCGGTGACCTTGCGGAGCGCCAGGGTCAGCTGTTCCGGGAAAGGCTCGGTGCTGCCGAACCAGTTCGAGATCGCCGCCTCGTAGGCCGCCGACTTCGCGAACGCCTCGCGCGCGAGCCGCCGCCGTGTCTCGGGCCGGGTGTCGCCGTGGTCGCGCAGCTCCGAGAGGACGTCCTCGTAGTGCGCAGGGCTGGACACGACGGTGACGTGCGCGAAGTTCTTCGCCGCGGCGCGGAGCATCGACGGGCCGCCGACGTCGATCATCTCCACGATCTCGGCCTCGGACGCGTCGGGCCGCTCCGCGACGAGTGCAAAGGGATAGAGCGAGACGCAGACGAGGTCGATCAGGTCGATCTGCTGCTCCTCCAGGGCCTCTGTGTCCTCCTCGAGGTCCCGGCGCGCGAGGATGCCCGCGTGAATGCGCGGGTGCAGCGTCTTGACGCGGCCTCCGAGCATCTCGGGAGCCATGGTCACCGCCTCCACCGTCGTGACGGGCAGCCCGGCATCGGCGAGGAACGACGCTGTCCCTCCGGACGAGACGAGCTCCCAGCCGAGCTCGACGAGGCCCCGCGCGAACTCGTCGACGCGTTCCTTGTCGTAGACGCTGATCAGCGCGCGGCGAGGCACAGCGCTCTCACCACCTCGGGCAGCAGGCGGTGCTCCGCCGCCTGGACACGCGCGCGGAGGGTCTCGACGGTGTCGTCGGGGCAGACCGGCACGCTCTCGACCGCGATCACCGGCCCCGTGTCCACGCCGCCGTCGATGTAGTGGACCGTCGCGGCGGTGCGGGCGACTCCGGCGGCGAGCACGTCCTCGATGGGGTGCGGGCCGGGAAATTCCGGTAGCGGCGCTGAGTGCGTGTTCACGATCCGGTTCGGGAACCGGTCGAGGAACGGCTTCGTCAGCAGATGCATGTAGCCGGCTGCCACCACCAGCTCGACGCCGTGCTCCTCGAGCCACGTGGCCATCACGAGATCGCGCTCCTCGCGGCCGGCGTGGCACTTGAGGTCGAAGGTCGCGGTCGGGATGCCGGCTGCGCGGGCGCGCACGAGTGCGTACGCGTCCTTCCGGTTCGACGCCACGGCGCTCACCGGCAGCCCGGCGTCGATCAGCGCCTGCAGGTTCGTGCCGCTGCCGCTGACGAGGACGCCGATCACCGGATACGACCGATCAGGAGGTCGTCGGGCTGCGGTTCCGCGACGACCGCGCACCAGCCGATGCCGAGGTTGAACACGCGCCGCAGCTCCTCCTCGTCCACGTGCCGGGCGAGCCACTCGAACACCGCCGGCCGCTCCCACGAGCCCCAGTCGAGCTCGGCGCTGCTGCCGGCGGGCAGGACCCGGGCCAGATTGCCCGGGATGCCACCGCCGGTCACGTGCACGAAGGCCTTCGCCCGGCCCCGCAGCCTCCGGGCCGCCTCGAGATACAGGCGGGTCGGCGCGAGCAGGTCGTCTCCGTCGTAATCCTCGGTCTCGAGCACGCTGCGGACGAGTGTGAAGCCGTTCGCGTGGACGCCGGCCGACGCGAAGCCGATCACGGCATCCCCCGGAACGATGCTGCTGCCGTCGATCACCTCCGCGCGCGCCACGGTCCCGACGCAGGTGCCGGCGAAGTCGAGCTCGCCGGGGGCGTAGATGCCCGGGAGCTCGGCCGTCTCCCCGCCGACCAGCGCAACTCCTGCGCGGCGGCACACCTCGGCCGCTCCGTCGACGAGGTCGGCGACCTCGTCGAGCCGGATCTCGTTGGCCGCGACGTAGTCGAGCAGCAGGAGCGGCGTGGCGCCGCACGTGAGCACGTCGTTGATGCAGTGCGCGGCCAGATCGGCCCCGCAGTCGCGCAGCCGCCCGCGGGCGCGTGCGAGCACGAGCTTCGTGCCGACGCCGTCCGTCGAGGCGGCGAGCAGCCGCTCGTCGTCGAGCGGATGCAGCCCGGCGAACGCGCCGAAGCCGGTCGCCCCCGTCGACTCCACGGCTTTGCGCAGCCGTTCGACGACGGAGCCGGCAGTTGCCAGCGAGACCCCCGCTGCGTCGTAGCTGTGCTCCGTGGCCAGAGCGGCAGTGTACGACGCCGGGCGGAGGGCCGACCTAGCCGAACCGTTCGCCGTACAGCTCGGGGCGGCCGTCCGGGCCGTCGCGAAGGAACGTCACGGTGGCGCCGCCGACGTCGACGCTCGACCCGTGGACGCGGAGCCCGAGCAGGTCCGCGAGCGCGCCCGCCTTCGCCCCGGGATCGTCGGCGCGCAGCTGCAGCTCGGTCAGGCGGAACTCGTCCTCCTCCGAGAGCAGGTCGTCGATCCAGTCGCGAGGCGGATGAATCTCCAGCCGGTAGCCCGCATTGGTCGCGACGAACGTGCGGCGCCCCCCGTGCTCCTGCACGCGCAGGTGCCACTGCATCGCGCGGCCGAGCACCGACTGGAACTCGTCCTCGTCGAGCGCGACCCCGAGGTGATCGACCCGCGGCACGCGCCAGTGGCCGGGCTGCACCACCACGTTGATCGAGCCCCGCTCGAGCTCGGACAGCCGCAGCTTGAAGCCGTCGCGGTCGAGCTTGTCCCACGAGACGCCGGGCTCCATCGCCACGTGCTCCTCGCCGATCCGTCCGTGCCGCGCGACGAGGTCGAATCCGAGCTTCGCGAGGTAGCGCGCCTCGACGTTGCGGACCTCCGATGTGACCAGGTGGTAGTGGAAGAGACGCATCCCTCTAGTGTTCCAACGTGGTGGCAATCGCGCCGAGCTTGACCTGGAGCTTCGAGCCGCTCCAGACCGTCCCCACCGTGCTGATCGCGCTTCTGTACTGGCGGCGGGCGCGCACACTCGCGCAGAGCGGCCGGCCGGTGCCGGGCTGGCGGCAGACCGTGTTCTGGCTGGGGATCGCGCTCGTAGTGATCGCGCTCAACTCGCCGGTCGACAGGCTGGGCGAGGACAACTTCTTCTTCATGCACATGACGCAGCACGTGATCCTCGGCGATCTCGCGCCGCTCTGCTTCGTCGTCGGCCTGACCGGCCAGATGCTCCGCCCGCTGCTCGCGATCTCGTGGGTCGAGCGGTTGCGCGTGCTCACGCATCCGCTGGTGGCGCTGCCCGTCTGGGCCGTCAATCTCTACCTCTGGCACATCCCGTTCCTGTATGACGCGGCGTTGCATCACAACGCGGTGCACGCGCTGGAGCACTTCGCCTTCTTCACCTGCGGCTGCCTGATGTGGGAGCCGGTCGTCGAGACGCTGCCCGGCCCCGCCTGGTTCGGCACTGGCTGGAAGCTCGGCTACATCGCGGTCGTCCGGTTGATCGAGACCATTCTCGGCAACGTCTTCATGTGGTCGTCGAGCGCGTTCTACACCGTCTACCAGCATGCTCCCGAATGGGGGATCACCCCGGTGCACGACCAGAACCTCGGCGGGATCGTGATGATGGGCGAGGGCTCGGTCGTTACCCTCGCGGCGCTCGTCTGGCTCTTCCTCAAGCTCGCCTCGGAAGGAGAGCTGCGGCAGCGCCTCCTCGAGCAGGGGCTCGATCCGCGTCAGGTGAAACGCGCGGTGCGCTACGGCCGCGCGCACGACCTGGGCGGAACCTGAGGGCTAGACGCGTTCGAAGCGGTGTTTCGCCGCGTCGAGCGGCACGCGGGTCGGATAGTCGCGTGTCAGGCAGGCGCGGCACAGCGCATTCGCCGGCCGGTGCGTCGCCGCCTGCAGGCCCTCGAGGGAGATGTAGGCGAGGCTCGTCGCGCCGATCGCGTCCCGCACCTCCTCGACGGTCGAGTGGGCGGCGATCATCTCGTCCTCCGACGCGAGGTCGATCCCGTAGAAGCATGGCGAGACGACCGGGGGAGACGAGATGCGCACGTGCACCTCGGCCGCGCCGGCATCGAACAGCATCTGCACGATCTGGCGTGTCGTCGAGCCGCGTACGATCGAGTCGTCGACGACGACGAGCCGCTTCCCTCTCACCTCGGCGAGCGGGTTGAACTTCATGCGGATCCCCTGCTCGCGCATCCCCTGCTCGGGCTGGATGAACGTGCGGCCGACGTACCGGTTCTTGATCAGCCCTTCGCTGAACGGGATGTTGGCCGCACGTGCGAAACCGATCGCAGCCGGTGTCCCCGAGTCGGGAATCGGGAGCACGAGGTCGGCTTCCACGGGCGCCTCCTGCGCGAGCCGCTCGCCCATCCGCACGCGCGCGCCGTGCACCTCGACGCCGGAGAGGCGGGTGTCCGGCCGCGCGAGGTAGAAGAACTCGAAGATGCAGAGCGCCCCGTGCTCGGCCGGGTCGATCGCCTGCCGCGAATGGAGCCCGTCCTCGTCTGCGATCACGAGCTCGCCGGGCCGCACCTCACGTTCGAACGTCGCGCCGACGAGGTCGAGCGCGCACGACTCGGAGGCGAGAACCGGGTCGTCGCCCAGCCGGCCGAGCACCAGCGGCCGAAAGCCGAATGAATCACGGAACGCGAAGAGCCTCCCGTCGGCGAGCCCGACGACGGTCGCCGCACCCTCGAGCAGCGCCATCGTCGCTGCGACCGCGTCCTCGAGCGGCCGCTCGTCGTCGGCGATCAGGGCCGCGATCACCTCGGAGTCGGAGGACGAGGCGAGCGGCTTGCCGGCCCGCTCGCGCAGCCCCTCGGCGTTCACGAGGTTGCCGTTGTGGCCGAGCGCGACGGTGCGAACGCGCCCGTGGTGGAGGAGCGGTTGTGCGTTCTCCCAGGCGTTGCTGCCGGTCGTCGAGTAGCGCGTGTGGCCGATCGCCAGGTCGCCGTGCAGCCCGGAGAGGCTTCGCTCGTCGAACACCTGCGGCACGAGGCCGAGGTCGCGCAGCGCGGTCAGCCGGCCGTCCTCGCTGACGGCGATCCCCGCCGACTCCTGGCCGCGGTGCTGCAGCGCGTAGAGGCCGAAGTACGAGAGCCGGGCGACGTCACGCCCGGGTGCCCGGACGCCGAAGACGCCGCACATCAGGCGACCTGCCCGAGCTCGACCACGTCGTCCCACGGGATCTCGGTGCGGGGCAGCACGGCGACGATCACACCCTCGCCCTCGACGACGTCGTAGTCGGCACGAAGCGCCGACCACGTTTCGGCTTCGCGCAGAGCCAGCGCGACACCGCCGTCGGAGACGTCGTGGGCGAGCGTCCACAGGTGGGCGTACCGCCAGACGAAGTGCACGAATCCGTGACCGAAGCCGCGCAGGAGCACGATGCGGTCGCCGCGCTGCCACCGGTCGGGGATGATCGTCACGTCGCGCACGAGGCCGACGCAGCCGACGACGGGCGTCGGCGGGATCGGGCTGCCGCCGGTCTCGTTGTAGAGCGAGACGTTCCCCGAGACGACCGGGATGCCGAGTGACTCCGCCGCCTGCGAGATCCCTTCGATCGCGCGCTCGAGCTCCCAGCCGATCTCCGGCTTCTCCGGGTTGCCGAAGTTGAGGCAGTCGGTGAGCGCCAGCGGCTCGCCGCCCGCGCACGCGACGTTCAGGGCCGCGTCCATGACGGCGCGCCAGCCCGCTTCCAGCGGGTTGCGGCAGCCCAGGGGCGGACCGTCGAGCGACACGGCGATGCCGCGCGTCCCGTCGATCCGCAGCACGGCGGCGTCGAGGCCGGGGCGGCGCACGGTGCGCGAGCCGACGAGCTGGTCGTACTGCTCGTACACCCAGGTCTTGGGCTCGTGGTTCACGGGCGCGACCGGCGCCGCCTCGCCGACGCGCTCGCGGGTCTCGAGCGCGTAGCGGGGGCACTCGTCGGTGAGGAGCGCCGCGGGGATCGACCCGACCACGTCTCCCTCGAAGAACGCACGCAGCTCGCCGTGGTCGGTCACCTCGCCGATCACCGTGCACGGCAGCTCCCAGCGCGCGCAGACGCCGCTCACCTCGCCGAGCTGCTCGGGCGCGACGACCGCGACCATCCGCTCCTGCGACTCGGAGATCATGATCTCCCACGGCTCGAGGTCGGCCTCGCGGAGCGGCACGCGGTCGAGGTGCACGTCGACCCCGACGTCGCGGGCCATCTCGGAGAGGGACGAGGCGAGGCCGGCGGCGCCGCAGTCCTGGAGCGACAGGACGAGCCCGCGCTCGACGAGCTCGAGTGAGACCTCGATCAGGGCCTTGCCGCGGAACGGGTCGCCGATCTGAACCGACGGGCGCTTCTCGTCCGAGCCCTCGAGATCCTGTGAGGCGAGCACCGAGGCGCCGCCGATCCCGTCGCGGCCGGTGAATGCGCCGTACAGGACGAGTGCATTGCCTGGCCCCTGGGCGCGGGCGCTCAGGACGCGCTCGGTGGGGAGCAGTCCCACGCACATCGCGTTCACGAGCGGGTTCGCCGCGTAGGCCTCGTCGAAGGCGCACTCGCCGCCGACGTTCGGGACGCCGACACAGTTGCCGTAGTGGCCGATGCCGGCGACCGCGCGGCGGAACCGCCAGTCGGGCTCGCCGAAACGCAGCCCGTCGAGCAGGGCGATCGGCCGGGCCCCCATCGCGACGACGTCGCGGAGGATCCCGCCGACGCCGGTCGCCGCGCCCTGGAACGGCTCGACCGCGGAGGGGTGGTTGTGCGACTCCGCCTTGAAAGCGACGGCGACACCGTCGCCGAGGTCGATCACGCCCGCATTCTCGCCCGGCCCCTGGAGCACCCGTTTACCGTCCGACGGGAGCCGGCGCAGGAGCGGGGCCGAGTGCTTGTAGCCGCAGTGCTCCGACCAGAGGAGCGAGAAGACGGCGAGCTCGAAGTCGTTCGGGCTTCGTCCGAGCAGTGCGCGGATACGGTCGAACTCCCAGTCGGTGAGACCGAGCCTCGTGTGGAGTGGTTCCGCGACCGAGCTCAGGGGAGCAGTGTAACGAGGGCCTCCGACGTCCCGGGCAGGCTCGACACTGGCCGGCGTTCGGTCTCACGCCCGCGGCTACGTTGTCGTTTCAACCGTGATGCTCCGCCGCCCTCTGCCCATGCTCGTGCTGCTCGCCCTGATCTGGGGGAGCTCGTTCATGTTCATCAAGGTCGCGGTCCGCGACCTGCAGCCGGCGACGCTGATCCTCGGGCGGATCGGCCTCGCCGCGCTCGTCCTCGCCGTCGTCGTCCCGGCCCGCGTCGGCCTGCGGGAGACGGTGGCGGAGGTCCGGGCTCACTGGGGCTGGCTCGTCGTCGTCGGGCTTCTGAACACGGCCGTGCCGTTCTGGCTCCTCTCCTGGGGCGAGACGCGCATCGACTCCGGGCTCGCCTCGATCATCCAGGCCTCCGTCCCGATCTTCAACGCACTGCTGGCCTTCGCCTTCTTCCACGACCAGCGTGTGACCGGACGCCCGCTCGTCGGGGTCTTCATCGGGTTCGTCGGCGTCGCACTGCTCGTCGGGGCACAGCCGGAGGGACAGATCCTCGGCGCGCTGGCCGTCGTCGGCATGGCCGTCTGTTATGCCGCGGGCGGGCTGCTCGTGCGGCGGAACCTCTCGGCCGCCCGTCCACAGGTCGTCGCCTTCGGCACCTCGGCCGTCGCGGCGGTGCTCGTGCTGCCGGCCGGCGTGGCACAGGCGCCTGCGAGCTTCCCCGGCTGGGAGACGGTCGGTTGCGTCGTCTTCCTGGGCGTCGTCGGGACGGCCTTCGCGTACCTCCTCTTCTTCACGATCATCGCGAAGGCGGGAGCCGGCTACGCCTCGCTCGTCACCTATCTCGTGCCGCCGATCGCGCTCGCCTACGGAGCGATCTTCCTCGGCGAGACCGTCGGCGGGGCGGCGCTCGCCGGCCTGGCGCTGATCCTGGGCGGCGTCGCGCTCGGCACCGGGCTCCAGCGGCGCCGCCGGCTCGTGCCGGCGACCGAGCCGACGTGATCACGCTGCGGCGGGCCACGCCGGAGGACGTCGGGTTCCTCGTCGAGCTCTTCAACCACGAGGAGGTCGAGCCCTTCCTGAGCGGCCGCCACGTCCGCGATGCAGAGACGATCGGCGCCGAGGTCGAGCGCTCGCAGCGCGAGCCGCAGAAGACCGGGCGCCTGATCATCGAGGTCGACGGCGAGCGCGCAGGCACCATGTCCTTCGACGAGCTGAGCGAGGCGAACCGTATCGCCCGGCTCATGGGCTTCGCGCTTCAGCCCGCGTTCCGCGGCCGCCGGGTCGCCGACGAGGCCTCGCGGCTCCTGCAGCGCTACCTGATCTTCGAGCTCGGCTTCCACCGGCTCGAGCTCGCCTGCTACGGCTTCAACGAGCGGGCGATCCGCCAGACCGAGCGCGTCGGCTTCGTTCGGGAAGGCGTCAAGCGGCGTGCCTACCTCCGGCACGGGGAGTGGCAGGACGCCGTGCAGTTCTCGTTGCTGCGGGAGGATCTCGAGCAGTGACCATCGTCGGGCCCTCCTAGCCCTCGTCGTGCTCCGTCGCCCAGAACTCGCGCACGTCGATCGCGCCGAAGGCGGCCACGGGGTGCCTCGACGCGATCTCGACGGCCTCTTCGAGGCTGCCGCACTCGAGCACGTCGAAGCCGGCGATCAGCTCCTTCGTCTCCGCGAAGGGGCCGTCGGTGACGAACGGCTTGCCTCCGCGGACCCGGACCACCTTCGCCTCCTCCTGGGGGCGAAGCTGGTTGCCGAACAGGCGGGTCGACTTCGTCTCCTCGAGCCAGCGTTCGATGTCACCGGGCTGCTCAGGGCTTTCGATGGACGGGTCGACGCAGACGAGCATCAGGTACTTCATGGTTCCTCCTCGCTAGTGGACGAATGGATGACGAGCCGCACCGTCCGGAATCGACACTTCGCCTAGAGTCTTCTGCATGACGACCTTCCTACACACGATGGTGCGGATCACGGACCCGCCCAAAAGCCGCGCGTTCTACGAGGCGCTCGGCTTCACGTTCGAACGGGAGATGGACATCGTCCGGAACGGCGAGAAGGAGGCCACGAACTACTTCTTCTCGCTCGGCGAGCAGCGATCGGTGCTCGAGCTGACCTTCAACCACGACGGCCGCACGTACGACCTCGGCACGGGCTACGGCCACATCGCGATCGGCGTCGGCGACCTCGACGGGACGCTCGCACGTCTCGCCGAGCAGGGGATCGAGCCCGAGCGCGCGCCGTACCAGGTGAGCGAGGGCGGATCATGGCTTTGCTTCGTCCGCGACCCGGACGGATATCGCATCGAGGTGATCGGCCGCACCGGCGAGTAGCGCCCACGGGCCGGTCAGGCGCAGCGTGTTCGACCATCTCGAGATCTCGGTCTCCGATCCGGCGGCCTCGCGGCGCTTCTACGAGCTCGCGCTGGGCGCGCCGACGCACGACGGTGAACTGGTGGAGTGGGGCGACTTCGGAGTCGTGCCCGCCACGGCCGACCATCCGGTCACCCGCCGCCTGCACCTCGGTTTCGGCGTCGAGGACCGCCAGGCGGTCGACGCCTGGTGGCAGCGCCTGACCGGCGCCGGCTACCGGAGCGACGGCGAGCCAGGCCCCCGGCCCCGGTACACGGAGACCTACTACGGCGGCTTCGTGCTCGATCCGGACGGCAACTCGGTCGAGGCCGTCCACCATTACCGCAGCCGGACCGGCGAGATCGACCACGTCTGGCTGCGCACCACCGATCTCGAGGCCGTCAGGCGCTTCTACACGACGGTCGCGCCGGCGGTCGGCATCGAGGTCGTGCGGGACCAGCCGGATCTGGTGCGCTTCTCCGACGGGGCGGGCTCGTTCACCTTCGTCCCCGGCGGCGAGCCCACCGAGCGCGTCCACCTCGCCTTCGGCGTCGACGGTCAGGACGCTGTCGCCGACTTCCACCTCCGTGCCACTCGAGCGGGCTACCGGGACAACGGCCCACCGGGCGAGCGACCGCACTACCACCCCGGCTACTACGGGGCCTTCGTGTTCGACCCGCACGGCAACAACGTCGAAGCCGTCTTCCACGACCGGCCCTGAGGCTCAGCCCGGGAGGATGGCGGCCAGGCTCCAGACCCGCGGGCTGTCGGCGGTGAGGCGGAGCAGGACGCCGGGCTTCGTCCGCTCGGCCGCGAACCGCGCACCGTCCGCTGCGCCGAGGTACCGCCCAGCGATGTCGGCTCGAATTGGGGCGACGTCGCACTCGACCGGCTCTGCGCTCGCCCGCACCTCGACCCCGCGGAACGGCGGCACCGCCTCGAAGACCACGAGCGCGCAACGCGGATCGCGTGCGAGGTGGCGGAGCTTGACGTCCCCTTCTGCGATCACGACCTCGAACGCCCCTTCGTGCCAACGGAACCAGACCGGCGTGACGAGCGCGCTCCCGTCCGCTCGATAGGTGGTCAGGACCGCAGGCGACGCGCCTTCGAGCAGCGAGCGCACATCTTCGGTCCACTCCTCGTTCATTCGTCGAGCGTAGTCGGAGAGCGAATATCCTCGCCGGATGTCGAAGCCGCCGGTCGCGCCGTACCCGCCCGACGTCGACGAGGATTCTGCCGACGTCGTCGAGCTCCACGACCTCGTCGACGTGGTTGCGGCCGATCTCGACTGGGCGAACGAGCAGGTTCGAGGCTGGTCTGCCCAGCGCGTCGAGCTGCGGCAATGCCGGCTGACGGGGGCGGAGCTTGCCGAGGCGGTCCTCGGTGACGTCACGTTCGCCGAGTGCCGGATCGACCTGGCCGGGCTGCGCCATGCGCGGCTCGATCGCGTCGTCTTCCGAGACTGCCGCATGGGCGAGTGCGACTTCTACGGGTCGGTGCTCAAGGACGTGCTCTTCGAACGCTGTGAGCTACGTGAGGCGACGTTCTCGGCCTGCACGCTGGAGCGCGTCGAGTTGCGCGGCTGCGACCTCGCCGGTGCGCGCGGCCCCGAGGCGCTGCGCGGAGCGCGGATGACGTGGAACGACGTGATCGAGAATGCCGCGCTCTTCGCGACCGCGCTCGGGATCGAGGTCGTCGACTAATCGCCCCACGGCCGCAGTTCGAGCGCTCGCTCGAACGCGGCCCGGTCGTGCACGGGCTCGCCGTGCGACACGATCACGTGCTCGAACGGCAGGTCGAGGAGCGACCGCAGCGCGGGCAGGACGCGCTCCTCGTGCCACGGCGTTCCCCATACGCGCAGCCGGCCGTCTCCCTGCGCGGTCAGGCCGTCGGCGAACACGAGCGCGCGCTGCTCGGGCAGCCAGAGCGGCGTCTCGTTGCGTCCCCTGCCGTCGAACAGCGCCACGATCCCTCCCGGCAGTTCGCTTCCCGGCTGGATCCCCTCGAGACGCGTCTCGGGCACGTTGTCCGGCCAGAAGAGAAATGGCCCGTAGGCGCGCGCGCCGTAGCGTCGGACGAAGAGGTCGACGTCGCGCACGTGGTCCGGCTTCAGGATCACGACGAATGTGGGTGGCGCCGCGTCGAGCCGCTCCCACACCTCGGACGCGTCGTCGGGCGGCGCCAGCGGGTCGAGCAGGCCCACCTCTCCGCCGGAGGTCACGCAGGTCGACGAGACGGTCGGCTCCCAGCCGGCCTCGGGCCGCCAATCGGGATACTCGCGGCGCCACAGCCAGAGGCCCGGCGCGACGTCTCGCAGTTCGACGCGCACGTGCGAATCGTGCCACGCCGCGTATGGTCTCCTCTCCGATGATCCTGTACGAGAACGCAGCGTCCGGCAATTGCTACAAGGTGCGGCTGCTCCTGGCCCACCTTGGGCTTGTGTACGAGCGCCGGGCGGTCGACGTGATCGACCGCTCGAACCGTCCGGAGCTGCTCGGTGGGCTGAACCCTGCGCTCCGCGTGCCGACGATCGTGCTCGACGACGGTCGCTCGCTGGGCGAGTCGGGGGCGATCCTCTGGTACTTCGGCGAGGGCACGCGGTTCGTTCCGGACGATCCGTACGACCGCGCGCAGGTCCTGCAGTGGATGTTCTTCGAGCAATACGACCACGAGCCGGCGATCGCGGTCGCACGTTTCTGGCTCGCGCTCTCGGGCGACCCGGACGCGTACGCCGAGCGGTTGCCCGAGAGGCAGGCGGCCGGCTATCGCGCGCTCGATGCGATGGAGCGGCACCTCGGTGGAACGAAATGGTTCGTCGCCGGCCGGCTCTCGCTCGCCGACATCGCGCTGTACGCGTACACGCACGTCGCCGCCGAGGGCGGCTTCGATCTCAGCCGGTACCCCGCGATTCGCTCCTGGCTGGAACGCGTCGCCGCCGAGCCCGGCCACGTCCCGATCGACGCCTAGCGAATCGCGAGCGGCGGCCCGGTGACGCTGCCGGCACGGAGGCGGACCACCGCGCCGCGCGGGAGCACGCCCGTCCAGCGTATGAACCCGCCGGTCCCGGCGAGCAGGCCGGCCAGCGGGCGCCATCTGGTTCCCGCGCGGCGCTCGAGGCGCGCCTGTCCGTGCGCGGCCGCGGGAGCGCGCAGCTGGCCCCAGAGGCTGACCCGGTCGCCGGTGCGCGCCGTCTCCGCGAGTGGTGCTTCGAACGCGGTGAGTGCGGGCTTCGGCTTGTTGCCGAGCGTCACGAGCCCGCTCTGGAAGCGCGAGACGTTGGGCTCGTCGCGGTACAGGAACTGGATCAGGAGGTCGACCCGCGCGGTGCGATACGCGACGTACGCACCTTCGGAGAGATACCGCGCCTGCAGCGCCGGCGACACGCCGAGCAGGCGGTCGGGTGGGTTGCTCTGGTAGCCGTACTCGCTCAGCCAGATGCGGGCACGCGGAAAGTTGCGCGCGACGAGGCCGACCAGCTTGTCGATCGTCGCCATCGTGATCGTCGTGCACTGCTTGCAGCCACCGGTGAGCGGTGTCTCGCGTCTGGGGTCGAGCGGATAGGGGTTGTGGGCATAGGCATCGAGCTTCGCGTGGGCTGCATGCATGCCGAGCAGCCAGGCGACGGGTGAGACCCCGCCCCTCGAGCCGCGTGGAGCGGTCCCGCCGCCGGCGACCTCTGCGCCCGGGATCTCGGCGTGGATCGCGGCGTACGCGGGGTTGAGGAGCCGCTTCGTGTACACCGCCGGTGAGGTCGGGCGGAGCCAGCGGATCTGATTCGGCTCGTTCCAGATCAGCCAGCGGCGCACCCACGAGTACCTCGCGGCGGCCGCTGCCGCAAAGGCGCTGAAGGTCGTCCCGGAGCTCGGGGCGTAGTTGGCGGGCCGCCCGCCGTTTGCCCAGGGCGGTGCGCCGACCAGTTGGAGCACCACCTCGATCCCGTGCGCGCGGAGGCCGCTCAGCACGGCGTCGTCCGCCTCCCAGCTGTATGCGGGATCCGAGGGGTCCTCCGGCGAGTCAGGCTCGGTCGGGGCGATCTCGTCCCAGTGCAGGCTGAAGCGCACGGCGCGGACGCCGAGGCCGTCGAGCGTCGTGAGCCTCGACTCGAGCGTTCCGGGCCCGTCGAGCAGCCACGCGTCGTCGGTGAGGCCGTACTTGATGCCCGCCGACGCGGGAGCGGCAGGCGCCGTGGCGAGCCCGGCCAGGACCGTGGCGGCGAGGGTGGCACAGGCGAGGGCGGCGCGGCTCATCCCGGTCAGCATCGACGCGGACTGCGAGCCCCAAACGTCCTGGGACGAGCTTTCACATTTTCGTGACAGAGCCGTTGCCCACGCGTTGCACTTTTCCTCGTAGCGTCGAGGCATGACGAAGACAGCGACACCCTGGGGAGCGGCCAGCCTCGTGGAGCAGCTGGTGCTCAGTCAGCGGGT
This sequence comes from uncultured Thermoleophilia bacterium, assembly GCA_963828655.1. GTDB lineage: Bacteria > Actinomycetota > Thermoleophilia > Gaiellales > Gaiellaceae > PALSA-600. The sequence continues at coordinate 730,809 of CAWHFK010000008.1, forward strand.
GGGCGACAAGCGGTTCGCCTCGGTTGTCGAACTGCTCGAGACGGAACGCGGCGAGCGGCTCGTTCGGTTCGCCTACTCGACCGGCGGCGCGGTGCGGCGCGGCCCGGTCACGCTCCGCGCGGCGGATCTGGTGCGGCTCCGCCGCTCGCTCGCGAAGACCCCCGAGCTCGCCGCAGCACTCGGCCTGGAGGCGGCCTAGACGGTGGCGGCGAGCGACAATCGAGCGGCGTCGACGAGCGACCCAAGGATCAGCGCGCCGTCGGCCGAGCCGAGCAACCGGTCGACCGCGTGCTCGGGGTGCGGCATCAGGCCGAACACGTTCCCTTCGGCGTTGAGGACGCCTGCGACGTCGGCTACTGCGCCGTTCGGGTTGGCCCCGGCCGCATAGCGGAGCACGAGCTGGCCGTTCGCCTCGAGCTGTCCGAGGAGTTCGTCGTCGGCGAACCAGCAGCCGTCGCCGTGCTTGACCGGCACCGTGAGCGTCTGGCCGGCCGTGCACCGCGACGTGAAGGGGGTGTCGGTTCGCTCGACGGTGAGCGGCACGTCGCGGCACACGAACGAGAGTGTCTCGTTCGGGCGGAGCGCGCCCGGAAGCAGGCCGGCCTCCGTCAGGATCTGGAAGCCGTTGCAGATGCCGAGCACGAGGCCGCCGCCCGCGGCGAAGTCGGCCACCGCCTTCATCAGCGGCGAGAACCGCGCGATCGCTCCACAACGGAGGTAGTCGCCGTAGGAGAAGCCGCCGGGCAGCACGACGGCGCTCGTGTCGGCCGGGAGCGCCTCGTCGGTGTGCCAAACGCGCGGGCTCTCTGCGCCGAGGTGTTCGAGCGCGAGCTGCGCATCGCGATCGTCGTTCGACCCCGGGAAGACGACCACGGGGACGACCGGCCGTGGTCCCGTGCTCTCCGTCACGCGTGCTCCAGCTCGATCGCGTAACTCTCGATCAGCGGGTTCGTGAGCAGCTGCTCGCACATCTGGTGCAGCTGCGCGAGTGCCTCCTCGCGGCTCTCGGTCGCGAGCTCGACGTCGACGAGCTTGCCGACGCGCGCCTCTCCGACGGCGAAGCCGAGGTGCCGGAGGGAGCTCTCGACGGCCTGGCCCTGCGGATCGAGGATGCCCGGCTTCGGCCGAACGAGCACCGTCGCCCTCATGCAAGCACCACGCTCGGGTCGGCCAGATACGTCGCGAAGGCGATCCCGGTCAGCTGTTCGAACGCCTCCACGTAGCGCGCGCGTGTGCCGGTGACGACGGCGTCCGGCAGTTCCGGGCCTGGGGCGGTCTTGTCCCAGCCGAGCGATTCGCAGTAGTCCCTGACGAACTGCTTGTCGAAGGACGGCGGGGTGGCGCCGGGCGCGTAGGCGTCGGCCGGCCAGAAACGTGACGAGTCGGGAGTGAACGCCTCGTCGCCGAGGACGAGCCGTCCGTCCGGGTCGAGGCCGAACTCCAGCTTCGTGTCGGCGAGGATGATGCCCCGCTCGCCGGCATAGTCGGAGGCGAACCGGTAGAGCGCGATCGCCGTCGCCTCGACCTCGTCGAAGCGCTCCTCGCCGACGAGCTCGACTGCAGCCGCCCGGTCGATGTTCTCGTCGTGCCCCGTCTCCGCCTTCGTTGCGGGCGTGAAGATCGGCTCCGGCAGCTGCTGGGATTCGATCAGTCCGGCGGGGAGGCGGTGTCCGCAGACCTCTCCGGTCGCGGTGTAGTCCTTCCAGCCCGAGCCGGACAGATAGCCGCGGACCACGCACTCGATCGGGAGCATCTCGAGCCGCCGGCATTCGCTCGATCGCCCGTCGTCGCGGAGCGCGAGCAGATGGTTCGCGACGAGCTCGCGTGTTCGCGCGAACCAGAAGCCGGACAGCCCGGTCAGCACACGTCCCTTGTCCGGGATCTCGGTCGGCAGGATGACATCGAACGTCGAGATCCGGTCGCTCGCGACCAGGAGCAGACGCTCGTCGTCGAGCGCGTAGAGGTCGCGGACCTTGCCGCTTCCGACGTGCAGGGCTTCAGACATGGGCTGGCTCCTCCTTCGGGACAAGACGGCTGAGGCGGTCGAACGTCGCTTCGAGGTTCGCGACGGTGGCACCGAGATCGAAGACGTGGTCGAGCGCGGTGTCGTCGAGGTGGGCGGTGATCGCGTCGTCCGCACGGACGAGGCCGGGGAAGTCGCGCTCGTCATCCCAGGCGCGCATGGCGTTTCTCTGGACGAGCTTGTAGGCGTCGTCGCGTTCGACTCCGCTCTCGACGAGCGCGAGGAGAAGCCGGTGCGAGAAGAAGAGCCCGTGCGAGGTCCACAGATTCCGCTCCATGCGCTCGGGGTAGACGACGAGGCCGTCGACGATCCAGGTGAACTTGTCCAGCATGTAGTCGACCGCCAGAAACGCATCGGGGATCACTACGCGTTCCGCCGACGAATGCGAGATGTCCCGCTCGTGCCAGAGCGGCATGTTCTCGAGGCCGACGATCGCGGCCGCGCGGACGACGCGCGCCAGGCCCGAGATGCGCTCGGCGATCTTCGGGTTGCGTTTGTGCGGCATGGCAGAAGACCCCTTCATCCCGGCTGCGAACGGCTCCTCGACCTCGCGCACCTCGGTGCGCGCCAGATGGCGGATCTCCGTCGCGAATCGGTCGAGGGACGTTGCGCACAGCGCGAGCGTGCTGAGCAGCTCGGCGTGGCGGTCGCGGGCGATCACCTGTGTCGAGACGGGGTCGGGCTCGAGGCCCAGACGCTCGCAGGCGATGCGCTCGACATCGGGGTCGATCGCCGCATACGTCCCGACCGTGCCCGAGAGCTGGCCGACCCGGCACGTTTCGAGCGCCCGCTCGAGCCGTGCGCGGTCGCGGTCGAGCTCGAACGCCCAACCGGCGAGCTTCCAGCCGAAGGTCGTCGGCTCCGCGTGGATGCCGTGGGACCGCCCGATGCACACCGTTCGCCGGTGCTCCTCGGCGCGACGCACAACGGCGCCGAGCGCACCCTCTACACCGCGCAGGATCAGGTCGCCCGCGTCGCGGATCTGGAGTGCGAGCGACGTGTCGACGACGTCCGACGAGGTGAGGCCGTAGTGGACCCAGCGGCCCTCCGGCCCGAGTTGCTCTGCTACGGCATCGACGAAGGCAGCGAGGTCGTGGTCGGTGGCCCGCTCGATCTCGGCGACCCGCTCGGGCGTCGGCACCGAGGCGCGGTCACGGATCGCCGCGACGTCCACGGCGGGCACAGCGCCCACCTCGACCCAGCCCTCGAGCGCCGCCAGTTCGACCTCGAACCAGCGCGCGAGCCTGCCCTCCTCCGACCAGATCCGGCTCATGTCCGGACGGGAGTAGCGGGCGATCACTCCGGACAGTCTAGAGCCGGCTCAGGAGGGAGCGCAGAGCGCGAGGATCCGCGCGGCGAGCACGGCCGCATTCTTGGCGTTGTCGACGCCGACCGTCGCGACCGGGACGCCGGGCGGCATCTGGACGATCGAGAGGAGCGCATCGAGGCCGTCGAGCACCGACATCGACGAGCGGAGCGGCACGCCGATCACCGGCAGCTCGGTGTGCGCGGCGACGACACCCGGCAGGGCCGCCGCCAGGCCGGCGCCGCAAATCAGCACCTTGAGCCCGCGGCTCTGGGCCGACTTGGCGTACTCGGCGACGGCGTCCGGCATCCGGTGTGCCGATCGCACCTCGAACTCCCACGCGATCTCGCGCGCGTCGAGCTCGTCGAGCGCGGCCTGCATCCGCCCCCGGTCGGATTCCGACCCGACGAGGATCCCCACCACCGGCTCAGCCACTCGCCACCGCCGCGATGTCCCGGCGGAACTGCGCACCCTCGAACGAGATCAGCTCGACGGCGGCGTAGGCGCGCGCGCGCGCGCCCGCCACGGTGGTCCCGGTCGCGGTCACGGAGAGGATTCTGCCTCCGTTCGTGACCACCGTGCCGTCACGTACGGCCGTTCCGGCGTGGAAGACGAGCGCACCGGCCGCCTCAGCTTCCTCGAGTCCCGAGATCCGGGCGCCGGCGTGGTCGCTGCGGGCGGGATAGTCCGGTCCCGCCAGGACGACGGTGACCGCCGCGTCCTGGGACAGCGTGGCGGCCGCGCCCGAGAGGTCGCCCACCGCCGCCGCGAAGAGCAGTTCGAGCAGGTCGTCCTCGACGCGCGGTAGCACCACCTGCGTCTCCGGGTCGCCGAAGCGGGCGTTGAACTCGAGCACCTTCGGGCCGTCTGAGGTCATCATCAGGCCCGCGAAGAGACATCCCGAGAACGGTGCCCCGCGGCGGGCCAGCTCGTCGATCACCGGTTGGTGGATCTCGGCAACGAGCTCGTCTGCGCTCTCGAGCCACGACACGGGCGAGTACGCGCCCATCCCGCCGGTGTTCGGCCCGGTGTCGCCGTCGCCGATGCGCTTGAAGTCCTGCGCCGCACCGAACGGGACGACACGCATTCCGTCGGCGAGTGCGAACAGGGACACCTCCTCGCCTTCGAGCAGCTCCTCGATCACGAACTCGCCGCCGAACGCAGCGACGGCACGCAGGGCCTCATCGACCTCCTCGGTGGTCCGGCACACGAACACGCCTTTGCCGGCTGCCAGGCCGTCGGCCTTGACGACGCACGGCGGCCGCGCGACGGACAGCGTCTCTGCGGTCGGCACTCCGGCTGCACGCAGCACGTCCTTAGCGAAGGCCTTCGACCCTTCGATCTGCGCTGCGGCGGCGCTCGGCCCGAAGACGGCGATCCCGTTCCGGCGCAGGCCGTCGGCGATCCCCGCCACGAGCGGGCCCTCAGGGCCGATCACGACCAGGTCGGCGCCCAGTGTCTGGGCCAGGCTGAGCAGGCCGTCTGCGTCGTCGGCGCGAACCGGGTGACAGCGCCCGAGCGCCGCGATCCCGGGGTTCCCCGGCGCGGCGTGGAGCTCGGTCAGGCCGGGGCTCTGCTCGAGGCGCCACGCGAGCGCGTGCTCGCGAGCACCGGAGCCGACGACCACCACCTGCACGGGGCGAGGATACTTGTGTCGTGAGCGTGCCGCCCTATTCGACAGCGCGGGTGACCGTCGTCCGCTTCCCGGAAGGAGACGTCGAGGATGTCGTCGCCGTCGAGGAGCCGCTCGAGATCCGCATCGGTGGAGCACCCGTCGCGGTCACCATGAGGACGCCCGGCCACGACGAGGAGCTCGCGCTCGGCTTTGCGCTCTCCGAGGGCCTGCAGCCCGAGGGCGCGCACCTGGCCGACGACCTCGCCGCGAACACGGTCGAGCTCGATGCGCCGGGGTTCGATCCCGCCCGGCTCGCGCGCAGCTTCTATACGACCTCTTCGTGCGGTGTGTGTGGCAAGGGCGCGCTCGAAGCGGTCGCGGTCGAGGCCCCGCGCGTCGAGAGCGAACTCCGCGTACCTGCGATCCTCCTCGCGCGGCTCCCCGATCAGCTCCGCGAGGCGCAGCCCGCGTTCGAGGCGACCGGGGGCCTGCATGCCACGGGGCTCTTCGACGTTGTCGGGACGCTGCTCTGCCTGCGCGAGGACGTCGGTCGTCACAATGCGATGGACAAGGTGATCGGCTGGGCCTTCAACAGTAGGCTCCTGCCGCTGGCCCGCTCCGTTCTGTGCGTGAGCGGCCGGCTGTCGTTCGAGCTCGTCCAGAAGGCGGCGGTTGCGGGCTGTCCGGTCCTCGTCGCCGTCGGCGCGCCGTCGTCGCTCGCGGTGCGGCTTGCCGAGGACCGCGGCGTGACGCTGTGCGGCTTCGTCCGAGGGGGCCGCCTCAACGTCTACACGGAGCCGTGGCGCGTCGAGCTCTGACCGGCGTGCTGCTGGTCGGCGGCGCAAGCCGGCGCTTCGGCTCGCCCAAGGCACTGATCGAGCTCGACGGCGAGACGTTGCACGACCGCGGGCGGCGCGTGCTCGCCGCGGCGTGTGACGAGGTGCTCGTTGTCGGCAAGGCGGGCGAGCTGCCCTTCGACGTGCTCGACGACGGGGCGGACGTTCGCGCGCCGATCGCAGGCGTTGTCGCGGGCCTGACGGCTGCCGTCAATGACGTCGCGGTGTTCCTGCCGGTCGACTGCCCGCGGGTCACGCCGGAGCTCGTCGCCGCCCTCGGAGCAGCGTGCCGTGACGCCGCGGTCCCGCAGACCGGCCCACTCCCGGGTGCGTGGGCGAAATCCGCGCTTCCGCTGCTCGAACGCCGCCTGCGGGACGGCCCCCTCGCCCTGTACCGCACGTATGCCGAGCTCGACGTCGTCGAGCTGGAGGTCGACCCGGCTCTGGTCGCGGATGTCGACACCCCGGGCGACCTCGCAAGCCTGTGATCGTTCGTCGCACTTCGGTCAATCCTGGTCTGACCGCTGAACCGGTCTCGACTTGACCCCTGTGGACGGAACGTTGCACTTTCGTTACGTCGTTTGGCGACGAGACGGGGCTCGGGGAGGCGAGGCCCGGATCGGCAGGTCACGGGCGGCAGGTCGCGCCGGCGAGCTCGACTGTGTGAATCGCCTGTCGCGTCCGTCGCACTTCGGTTGATCTTGGTCTGACCATTGGACGCGTCTCGACCGGCCCCCTGTGGACGGAACGTTGCACTTTCGTTACGTCGTTTGGCGTCGAGGCGGGGCTCGGCGAGGCCTGGCCCGGATGGCTAGGGGTCGCGGTCGGCGTTTCGGCGCTGCTCGGCGAGGCGCCGCCAGCGCTGCTCGTCCGGGTCGTTCTTCTGCCCGCGCAGCACGAAGACCGCGAGCACGACTGCAACCACCACCGGGACGAAGATCGACAGCCCGACGATGATCTGCGTCCACGCGTTCGGAGAGACCGCAGCAGCGGTCACGCGAGAACGCGCTCGCGTGCCGCCCCGACGCCGACCAGCTCGATCGGCACCTGCAGGTCACGCGAGACGAACTCCACGTACGCCCGCGCTGCCGCCGGCAGGTCGTCGAGCGACGCTGCGTCGTCCAGCGGCTGCGACCAGCCGGGGAGGGTCTCCCACACCGCTGTCGCGTGGTGGAAATCGGACTGGTGCGCGGGGAAGTGCTCCGTCTCGGAGCCGTCGCGCAAGCGGTAGCGCACACACACGGGCAGCTCGCCGAACGCCGAGAGCACGTCGAGCTTCGTCAGTGCGAGCGAGGTCATGCCGTTGACACGCACGGCGTAGCGCAACGCGACCAGGTCGAGCCACCCGCACCGGCGCTCGCGGCCGGTCACCGTGCCGTACTCGCCGCCGAGCTCGCGCAGTCGCTCCTGGTCGGAGCCGACGATCTCCGACGGGAACGGGCCTGCGCCGACCCGCGTGACGTATGCCTTCGAGATGCCGAGCACGCGGTCGATGCGCGTCGGGCCGATCCCGATCCCGGTGGCCGCACCCGAGGCGATCGGGTTCGACGACGTGACGAACGGATACGTCCCGTGGTCGAGGTCGAGCATCGTCGCCTGCGCGCCTTCGAAGAGCACCCGCTTGCCGGCGCGCAGCGCGTCGTCGACGAGCAGCGATACGTCACCGACGAACGGGGCCAGCCGTTCGGCGAAGCCCGCGTACTGCGACCAGACCGACTCGAGGTCGAACGGCTCCGACTCGTAGATCCGCTCCAGCCAGAGGTTCTTCTCCGCGAGCGCGACCTCGATCTTCTCCCGCAGGATCTTCGGGTCGAGCACGTCCTGCACGCGGATCCCGATCCGGGACGCCTTGTCGGCGTACGTCGGCCCGATTCCCCGCCTCGTGGTGCCGATCTGCAACGAGCCGAGGCGCCGCTCCGATGCCTGGTCGATCGTCACGTGCCACGGCATGATCAGGTGCGCGTTGCCCGAGAGCACGACGATCGACGGGTCGATGCCGCGCTCCGCGAGCAGGTCGACCTCGTCGACGAAGACCTGTGCATCGACGACGCAGCCGGCGCCGATCACCGACTGCGTGCCCGAGACGACGCCGCTCGGCATCTGTCTGAGCTTCCACGTCTCGCCGCCGACGACGATCGTGTGCCCGGCATTGGGCCCGCCTTGATAGCGGCACACGACGTCCGAATCCTGGGCGAGCAGGTCGACGATCTTGCCCTTGCCCTCGTCGCCCCACTGCGCGCCGACCACGACGGTCGATGGCACTCGGCCGAGTCTAGCTGGCGAGCGTGCCGGCGCCCCAGATCCAGCGCACGACCAGCGCCGCCCCCAGAGCGAGCAGGAACGACGTGGGCGGGCCGGTCACCCAGCCGCGCACGATCCCGGCGAGCGTCTTCGCGTGGACGGTGTGGCGTCCACGCGCGTAGCCGGCCCCCGCCATCGCGCCGACGAGTGCCTGGTTCATCGAGGTGAAGTACCCGAACGCAACGGCAACCAGGATGACCAGCGCCTGCACGAACTGCGCCGCGGTCGCCGTGACGCGGTCGAGATCGACGATGTCGAACGCGACGCGTTCGAGCAGCGGCCGTCCGGTGATCAGGACGCCGGCGGCGAGCCCGATGCCGCACAGCAGGCCCGCGGCGTGCGGCCCGAGCACGTTCGGCCCGACGAGTGCGCCGCTCGCAAGCGCGACGTCGTTCGCGCCCATCGCAAACGACGCGAGGCAGCCGACCAGGAGCAGCGCCCCGCCGACCCGGGTCACCGACCCGAACGCCTTGGCGCCCCCGAAGCCCACGGCGGCCGCGACCGGCGGCGCGAGCACCCAGATGACGGCGAGGGTCGCGATCGTCGGCCAGTGGACGCCGACCGAGGCCCCGACCGCGACGCCGACCACGGCGCTTACGAGGATCTGGATCGTCGAGGTGGGGATGCGGATCCGGTTGTACATCGCGGTGACGCCGAACGCCACCGCGACGACGACCGCCTCGCCGAACCGGGTGGGCGTCCCGTCGATGAGCTTGCGCCCGACCGTCGTCGCGACCTTGCCGCTCGCGAGTGCCGCGCCTGCGAGCGCCAGCGGAGCCATCAAGCCGAGCGCCACGCGCGCCCGCACGGCTCCGAGCGCATAGGGCATCCCCATGCACGCGCCCGTGTAGTGCGACCCGATCGACCACGCGAACGAGAACGCGAGCGCGACGAGGAGCAGAGTCACACGGCGATCTGCAGCTGTCTGCCGTCGGGACGGGACAATCCCGGCGGCCGCTCGACCCGGCGCAGCGTGATCTCGTGCCCGGACGCGCAGCGCGCGACCGCGACGTCCGCCTCGGCGGCGATCGAGCCGCGAACGCTCGAGACCATCAAGGCGTCGGAGAAGAGCAGCCCGTCCTCGCGCGCCACGTCCATGCACTGCTCGCAGAGGCACGAGTACGCCGTCGCGGACGGGGAGATCCAGACGGTCGTCATGCGGGCACGTTCGTCAGGTCCTGGAACTTCGCATAGCGCTTGGTGAAGTTCAGCTTGATGCCGTCGGTCGCACCGTTCCGGTGCTTTGCGAGAATCAGCTCGGCGATGCCGGCCGAGTCGGTCTCTTCCGGGTTGTAGTACTCGTCGCGGTAGATGAACATCACGAGGTCGGCGTCCTGCTCGATCGAGCCGGACTCGCGCAGGTCGGAGAGGATCGGCCGCTTGTCGTGCCGCTGCTCGACGGCGCGCGACAGCTGCGACAGCGCGATGATCGGCACCTCGAGGTCGCGCGCGAGCACCTTGAGGGACCGTGAGATCTGCGACACCTCCTGCACGCGGTTCTCGACCGACGTGCCGCTCGTCATCAGCTGCAGGTAGTCGACGATCACGAGCCCGAGCCTCGGCTCGCGCATCTTCAGGCGGCGCAGCTTCGAGCGGATCTCCATCATCGTGATCGAGCCGGTGTCGTCGACGTAGATCGGCGCCTTCGCGAGCTTGTCGCAGGCGGCCGTGAGCCGGGGCCAGTCGTCGACCGCGAGCTTTCCGGTGCGCAGCCGCTGCGACTCGACCTTGCCCTCCGAGCACATCAGGCGCTGCGTCACCTCGGACTTCGACATCTCGAGCGTGAAGAGCGCAACGGGCGTGTCGTGCCGGACCGCGACATTCGCTGCCATCCCGAGCCCGAGCGCCGACTTCCCCATCGATGGGCGCGCCGCGATGATGATCAGGTTGCCGGGCTGGAACCCCGCCGTCAGCCGGTCGAGATCGCGATAGCCGGCCGCGGTGCCGGTGATATCGCTGCCCGCCTCGTAGAGCTTCGTGATCGTCTCGAACGAGTCCTTGAGCAGCTCGTCGATGTGCGCGAACTCCGTCGTCACGCGCTGCTGCGACAGGTCGAAGACGATCTTCTCGGCGCGGTCGACGAGCTCGATCGTCTCGCCGGGCCGGTCGAACCCGAGCCGCGCGATGTCGTTGCCCGCGCGGATCAGCCCGCGCAGCGTCGACATCTCCGAGACGATGCGCGCATAGTGGGCCGCGTTCGACGCGGCCGGCACGAGTGCGGCCAGCTCGTGCACGCGTTCCTGGCCGCCCGCCGCGTCGAGGGTCGAGGAGCGGTCGAGCTCGTCGACGACGGTGATCGCGTCGACGGGCTCGCCCTTCGCATAGAGCGAGAGGATCGCCTTGAAGATGTGCCCGTGGCTCTCGCGATAGAAGTCGGAGGCGCTCAGGTTGGTCGACTCCGTGACCGCCCCGATCGCCAGCGGGGACAGCATCATCGCCCCGATGACCGACTCCTCGGCATCGAGGTTCTGCGGTGGGACCGGGGCGGTCTGGAGGGCCTGGGCAGGCACAGCCATGCGCTGCCTAGTAGACCCGGTGTCGAGCGGGCCCGATAGGGTGTGGAAAGCGTGCGCCCGGTGGTCGAAGCTGCCGTCTATGCAGGCAGTATAGAACACCTGTTCGCATCGCGGTAGTGGACGAAACAGGCGCTCTTTGCGACAACTTTGCGGTCAAATCCACAGGCCCGGAGCGCCTGTGGACAGCCGGTGGATCGTCGTCCACAGGCCCGTGGAGAGCCTGTGGACGAATCCGGTGGCCTATTCCGCTTCTGCGGGAAGCTCGGAGCCGTCGGCGGGCGCGGAAGCCGCTGCCTCGTCGCCGGCAGCGGTGGGCGCTTCGGCCCCGCCGGCGGGCGCTTCGGCCTCGCCGGCGGGCTCAGGCACGTCCTCGTACTCGATCACGGGCGGCGCGGCGGCGGCAGCGGCCGCCTCGGCCGCAGCCCGCTCCTGTGCCTCGAGCTCGGCGAGCTCCTCCTCGGGCGGCAGTTCCTCGCCCTCGGGAGCGACCACGAGCTTCAGCTGCGCGGTCACGTCGGGGAACAGCTCGAACGGGACGGTGTACCGCCCGATGCGCTTGATCGTGTCCATCTCGAGCTTGCGACGGTCGACCCGCAGCTTCTCCTGCTCCCACAGCCGGTCGGCGACGTTCGTCGCGGTGACCGAGCCGAAGAGCGAGCCGGTGGGGCCGGCCGTGACGTCGAAGCGCAGCTCGAGCGCCTCGAGCCGCGAGGCGAGCGCGCGCGCCTCGTCGACCGTCTGGGCGTCGTGGCGGGCCCGCTGGGCGTCGCGCTTCTCGAGCTCCCTGACGAGCGCCGGTGTCGCCACCTCGGCGAGCCCCCGGGGGAGCAGGAAGTTCCGCGCGTAGCCGCGGGCGACGTTGACCACCTCGCCGCGCAGGCCGAGCTTGTCGACGTCCTGCTTGAGAACGACTTCCATGCCTACTTGTCGCCGACGTACGGGAGAAGGGCGATCTCGCGGGCCCGCTTGACCGCGACCGCGACCTGCCGCTGGTGGCGACGGCAGGCGCCGCTGATCCGGCGGTTGCGGATCTTCCCCTTCTCCGACACATAGCGCCGGAGCTCGTTGACGTTCTTGTAGTCGACCTCGTCCACCTTCGACTTGCAGAAGAAGCACGACTTGCGGCGGCCGGGGCCGCTCGGCACGTTGCGCTTCCTGCTCGACGAGGAGGAGTTGCGATCGCGATCGGATTTCTTCTCTGCCAAGAAACTCTCCTTAGAACGGAATGTCGTCGTCCGAGCCCTGGAAGTCGGCGTCGGAGCCGCTCGACGCGCCCGCAGGCACGAACTGGTTGCCGCCGTCGCCGCCGCCGCCTTCACCGCGCCCGCCGAGGAACTGCACGGAGTCGGCGATGATCTCGACGGCCTGGCGCTTGGTGCCGTCCTGTGCGTCCCACTCGCGCCACTCGAGGCGGCCGTCGACCGCGACGGGCCGCCCCTTGGCGAGGTACTGCGCGCAGCTCTCGCCCTGGTTCCCCCAGACGGTGATGTCGAAGTAGTTCGGCTTTTCGGTCCACTGGCCGGTCGACGAATCCTTGCGGCGCGTGTTGACGGCGATGCGCAGGCTGCAGACCGCCATGCCCGAAGGCGTGTGGCGCAGTTCCGGGTCGCGGGTCAGGTTGCCGACGAGCACGACGCGGTTGATGTTGGCTGCCATGGGCTCTAGCTCCTCTCCGAAGGTCGATCCAGGCTACTCGGAAGCCGGGTCGATGTCATCGCCGTCTTCGGCCGGGGCCGCGGAGGGCGCGCCCACGGCGACCTGCGCCGGGGCCTTCGTGTGTGTGGAGCCCTTCACGCGGCGGTAGGCGCCGTACCGCACGACGCCGTCCGTGATCTTGAGGACGCGCGTGATCTCGGCGAGCGTCTCCGGCGGGCAGCTGAAGAGCAGGAGGTGGTAGACCGCCTCGGTCTTGTGCCCGATCTCGTAGGCGAGCCGCCGGCGGCCCCACGGCTCGTGGCCGTCCCAGGTGCCCTTCGCTCCGTCGACCGAGTCGCGAATGCGCTGGATGATCTCGTTCCCGCGCTCTTCGGCGAGCTCCGGGTCCAGCAGCAGCATGATTTCGTAGTCGTTCACAGGCCCGAATTCTCCCTTCTCATGGACTGAATCGGCCCCACCTCACGAGCGCCGCTTCGGGTAACGGCGCGACGGGCGTGGCGAGAAGCGGCGGCAGTGTAGCATCGCCACGATTTTGCAAAGCACATCGAAGCGCCTGCTTGCGCTGCTCGCCGGTGGTCTCGGCCTGGGGGCGGTCCTCCGCCGGCGCATGCGCCCCGCGCCGGCCCCGTCGCCCGCGGACGAGCTGAAGGCGAAGCTCGCGGTCACCAAGGAGCCCGAGCCGGAACCGGCGGCCGACCTCGACCCGGTCGCCGCCCAGGACACGGTCGACGAACGGCGCGCCGACGCGCACGCCAGGGCCAGGCACGCGATCGAGGAGCTACGGGAGCGCGAGTAGGAGCTCGGCCCGCTCGGCGTCCGTCAGGCCGCGCAACGGGCCGCGCACGTCCTCGCCGATCGCCACACCGCGCGCCCGCACGACCGCCTTGAGCGCGGCGTGGCGGGGATAGCGGTCGACGATCGCCCGCAGCTCGCCTGCGGCGGTCGAGTCGCCGGTCCGCACCGCCTCGACGACCACTTCCGGAAACGCCGCCGCGAGGCCCGATACCGCACCCGCGGCGCCCGCGGCGAGACCTTCGCCGATCAGCGACTCCGCCCCGATGTAGACGTCGAGGCCCTCGAGCAGGTAGGGCTCGACCTTCGCAAACGGAGAGTCGCTCACCTTCATGCCCGCCACGTTGTCGACCGCCGAGCGAAGGCGCTCCACGACGGAGACGGGGATCGCATAGCCGGAGGCCTTCTCGAGCTCGTAGACGTAGAACGGAAGCGGCGCACAGGCCCGGGCGGCCGCGGCGAAGTGGGCGAGCAGCGCGTCGTCGTCGAGCTGGAAGTAGGGCGGAGCGATCACCGCGACGGCCTCGGCACCTGCCTCGGCGGCAGCGGCGGCGAGCGCTACGGTGTCCCGGGTCGTCTGTGCGCCGCAGTGCGCCAACACCGGGAGCGGCCCCGAAACCGCGTTGGAGATGGCCCGTTTTCGCTCAGACAGGGACAGGAGAATCCCCTCGCCGGTCGTTCCGAGGAGCAGGACGCCCTCGATCCCCGCATCGCTCAGAAAGCCGAGGTAGGGCATGAACGCGTCGTCGTCGAGCTCACGTCCTCCGTCGCGGAGCGGGGTCAGTGCCGCTGCGATCGTTCTCGCCATTGCCGCGATGCTAGTGCCCGGGGCGGCACATGCGTCCGGTCTGCTCGACGTCAACGCCCGGCAGGTGACGCTCGAGGTGCACGGGACGCGTGCACTCGTCCAGTACACCGCGAACGGACAGGCCCGGCACGTGCTGGTCTGGGGCGCGATCAACGCGCGCACCCCCGACTCCGGCCTGCCGCAGGTGCGCTTTCAGCGCGACTTCTCGGGCGGCCTCCGGTTCCAGCACCGGGCCGTCTGGAAGAGCTTCAGGAACGAGTGCCGTCCATACGACGGTCCGCCGCTCCCCTATCTCGTCGCCGCATGCGCTGCGCCCGACGGGAGCTACTGGGCGCTGCAGAGCTGGCAGCGCGACCTGCCCCATCGCGGCTTCCCGCCGTGGACGGCGGCGCAGTCCGACTGGGAGCTGCGCATCTCGCACTGGAGCGGGCCGGTCGCCCGGGCCGAGCTCTACGCCGACTGGGCGTTCCACGGCCAGGCGCACGACATCTTCGGCCGCCTGAGCTACGGCGGCTCGCCTGTGCACGGGTTCCACTCGACGTCGCTCGGCATGCCGACCGACGCCTACGGGCGCGGGGTCTACATCGACACGTTCGACTCCGCCTACGGGCCGGGCTGGAGACGCGAGACGTCGATCCTCGCCCGCAAACCGACCGGCGCGTTCTGTTACTCGTTCTGGCCCACGCACGACGGCTCGCTCCCGGGCAGCCCCGCACGGCCGGCCGGCAACGGCACGAAATACCGGATCAGCGTCGTCGGGCCGGGCGTCACGCCCGACGTCGTCTCCGAGACCCGCGACCTCGGTGCCTACAACCCCCAGGTGGAGAACCGGCAGGACGCGCTCTTCACCGAGGTGATCGCCGGCGACAGGTTCTGCTCGACGCAACACTAGGATCCGGGGGTGATCCTGCCGACCGGCGCGGAGCTGCGCATCACCGGAGACGGCGGACCGGCAGTCGTGTGCGTGAACGGCGGACAGGCGGCGGCGGTGCCCGGCACCTGGAGCGCCACCGTCGAGTGGCTCGTCGGCCGGCTCGCCCCGCGATTCCCCGAGCTTCGCTTCGCCGAGGTGCGCTACCGGACGAAGTCCTGGCGTCACCTGGACGAGTGCATCGACGACGCACGCGCCGGGATCGCCGCGACCGCCGCCCCGCGCACCCTGCTGCTCGGCTTCTCGATGGGCGGGGGCGTCTCGGTTGCCTGCGCGGCGGAGCCGTCGGTCGAGGGGGTGCTCGGGCTCGCTCCGTGGATCCCGGACAGGCTGTCCGTCGGGCCGCTGCGGGGCAAACGCCTCCGGGTCGTGCACGGATCGCTCGACCGCGCCCTTCCCGGCGTTCCCGGTGTCAGCCCGGGGCTCGCCCGGCGCGGCTTCGACCGAGCCCGCGCGCTCGGAGCCGACGGCGAGTTCACGCTGATCCGGGGCGCCGTGCACGGCGTCGCGCTGCGCGCCCCGTGGGGCGCGCTCGTCCCGCTGCCGCGCGCAGGGCGCTGGGTCGAGCTGGTCGCCGGCGAGCTCACGCGGTTCACGCGTAACGGTGGAGCGGGCGGGGGATCTGAGAAGGAATGAAGGGCGACGAGGGACGCCCGTACGGGCGGCGCGCGTTTCTCGGCCTGCTGGCAGGCGGGCTGTCGTCGCTTCTCTGGGCCGGCCCTGCCGCGCGGGCGCTCGCGCCGGTCACCTCCGGGTTCTCGCAGGCGCTCGGGAACCTCCTGCCGGTGGGCGGCTGGCGCATCTACACGATCTCCGGCTCGATGCCGATCTTCGACGAGAGCAGCTACCGGCTCGAGATCACGGGCCTCGTCCGCAAGCCGGTGCGGTTGACCTATGCGCAGCTTCTCGCGCTGCCGCAGGCGCACCAGGTGAGCGACTTCCACTGCGTCACCGGCTGGTCGGTCGACAACGTGCGCTGGGGCGGCGTGCGGTTCCGCGACCTGCTCGAGCTCGCCGAGCCGTTGCCGTCAGCGCAGGCGATCCGGTTCGTCTCGCTCGAGCAGCCGTACAACGACTCGCTGACACTCGACCAGGCGCGCCTCCCGAATGTGCTGCTCGCCTACGAGATGGACGGGCAGCCGCTCTCGCGCCCCCACGGGGCGCCGGCGCGCGTCGTGATCCCCGAGATGTACGGCTACAAGGGCGTCAAGTGGCTGACGAAGATGGAGCTCGTCGACCACCAGCCGACGGGCTACTGGGAAGGGCTCGGCTACGACCAGAACGCCTGGGTCGGACGGTCGAACGGCTATGGCTCGTGAGCCTCGGCGGCTGCGGCGGTTCACCCGCACCGAGCGTGCCGTGCACTGGGTGCACGCGACCGCGTTCCTGATCCTCCTCGGCTCCGGGCTCTGCCTCTACCTCCCGAGCCTGGCTGAGGTGGTCAGCCGCCGGCCGCTCGTGAAGGCGATCCACATCTACACCGCGGTCGCCTGGGCGGTCGCGCTCGTCGTGATCGCCGTCGTCGGCGACCGTCGCTCGCTCGTGCGCACCGCGCGCGAGATCGACCGCTTCGACTCCGACGACCGCGCGTGGCTCGCGCGCCGGCCGGCGCCGCAGGGACGGCTGAACGCGGGCCAGAAGCTGAACGCGGTCGTCACGGCGGCGTTCGCGCTGCTCTTCGTCGTCACCGGCTTCTTCCTCTGGTACGGCGAACGCGACACGCGCTTCCGGCTGCCGAACGCCCTGCTCGTGCACGACTGGCTGATGTACGTCTCGTTCGTTCTCTTCATCGGCCATCTGTTCCTCGCCGTCATCTATCCGAAGACCCGGCATGCCCTGAACGGGATCACGCGGGGCTGGGTCGACGAGGACTGGGCGCTGCAGCACCACCGGAAATGGGTAGAACAGGTGCATGAGCAGGAAGCCGCCGCTCTCGAGCCGTAGCGTCGAGAAGCTGAGCGAACGCGAGCGGGCCGCCGGCCTCGATCCGGCAGACGACGCCGCGCGTCTGGCTCGAGGAGCACGACCCGAAGCCGCCGCGGGCGGTGCCGAAGAGCGTCGCGAAGAACAAGACGCTGCACCAGTGGCGCCGCCGCTCGGGCAACTGAGCGGCGGCGGTGGATTGCCTGTCCGCCGAGGACCGTCAGCGCAGAACTTCTCGCCAGAAGCGATCGGACGTCAGGCCCGCCGCCCGCTCATCGCGCCGCCTGTCCGAGGCGAAGGCGCAGCGAGGCGTCCTCCCAGAGCCGCGTGAGCGCCCGGGCGAGAGCTTCTGCGTCGCCGGGTGGAACGAGGAGCGCCTCGCGATCGTCGTCGGCGTAGTCCCGGGTCCCGCCGACGTCGGTGACGACGATCGCCTTGCCCTCGACCATCGCATCGAGCAGCACTGTCGGCCCGGACGGCAGTGACGTCTCGGCGAACGACAACGCGACCAGGCGCGAGCTCCGCATCCGCTCGCGCCCCTCGGCCGGCGTCAGCTGGTCCACGACGCTGACGTTCGGCGGCGCGTCGAGCCGCACACCGGTCGAGATCACGGCGGGATGCCCGGTCTCGCCGAGCGCCGCGAGCAGCGTCGGCCAGTCGCGGTGCGCCCACCCTCCCGAATAGACGTAGTCGCCCTCGCTCGCCTCGCCCGACGACTCGCCCGCGGGGAACGGCGCAAAACGCGCCTCGGTGACCCCGAAGCGCTCTGCGAGCGTGGCCAGATCGCTGCGGCGGATGACGACGAACTGCACCCGCCGCAGCACGCGTGAGCGATCGAGCCTCGTCGATGCCGGCATCAGCCAGTCGGCGGCGATCAGCGTCTTCCGCCTCGGCAGAAGGGCTGCGAGAACGAACAGCTCCACGCCCCCGGTGACCAGGACGACCCGGTCGTACCTGCGCGCCGCCCACACGAGCCTGAGCGCCGTGCGCACGTAGGCGAGCCGCGTCTTCCAGGGAGTCAGCGCGAGCGTGCTCTCCCTCCGGCTCACGTCCACGCTGTCCGGAGGCGACAACCTGGACGCCGGTGCCAAGGACACGAGCGTGGGCATCGCGCGAGTCTAAGGGACTCCCCCGGCGTTTCCGCCCGCCCCGCAGGGTCGATCTGCCCCCTGAAAGGACGAAGCCCGCCAGGGCAACGGGCGGGCATCGTCCGCGATGAGCGATCTGCCGGGTCCTGGTCAGAGGATGGGCCGGCACGACATTCCTCGGCAGGTGCGGGCGATCCGGCGATAGCCCCAACGAGGGGGTTGACGGAGCACGGTGCGCCCGTTCACGAGGCCCATAAGCCCTGCTCGTACGGCCTATTTGCTTCCCTCGACCCGGCCCATTGACTCCGCACCGCGGAGGAGTAGCGTTGCCCCACGTTTGCGGCGCCTTCGACGGGGGAGTGAAGGCAAGGCGACCAAGGCGGCGGCCCCGGGGAGAGTCAAGGGGCCGACCGCCGAGGCCGCCCAGGCGCCCGGTCTGCGGAGCACCGGGACGCCACGATCTACGTTCGCGGGCGCCGTGCTCGAGTCCTCTCGCGAACAAATGACAAACGTGGCTCCGCCTCGGAGATCTCGGTTCAGGAAGAGCCTCGCTCGGTCTGTCTCCCGCGGGAGCGGCTCGGGTTCGGCTACTTCCGCAACCCGGATGGGCATCTGTGGGAGATCATCGCCGACGAGCATGGCTAAACGGAACTTCTTGGTGGAGGGCGTCTCCGGTGCCGGCAAGTCCTCGGTCTACGAGGAGCTGATCCGGCGCGGCTACCGGGCGATCACGACCGACCGCGCCTGGAAATACCACGCCGATCCGGCCACCGGTCTCCCGGGTGGGCCCCGTCACTACGACAACGCCATGTGGGACACGCAGAAGGCCCTCAGCGAGCTCGAACGCCCGGAGCCAGACGTCTTGTTCGTCTGCGGAAGCAGCCGTAACCGCGACTCCTTTCTGTCCTGTTTCACCAAGATCTTCAACCTCCGCATCGACGACGACACCCTGCGCCGCCGTCTCCAGGAGCGCACCAACAACGACTTTGGCAAGCAGCCCGAGGAGCTCGAACTCGTGCTCACGCTCAATCGGCGCGGCGAAGGTCCGGCCGGAGCGATAGATGTAGACGCCGTCCGACCTCTCCACCTGGTGGTCGACGAGTTGCTTCGCCTGGCAGGTTGCAGACCCGTGGTGAGTGACTCGAGGCCATGGTCGAAACGCGGGTCCGCGATCGGTCGGTCATTCGTGATCCCCGAGTCCGCCCTTCAGATCGGCACGTCGGATGAATTCTGGGAGGCCCTGGGCCGGCGGACCATCACTCGCCTCGAATACGGCTGGTCCGGCCACGTGCTTTCGACGTTGCTGCCGTACCTCGACGAGCAGGGCGTCGACCTCATGCACTCCGCCCACGACCAGGTGGCCGCGACCAGCTCGCCGGGGCGCGAGGTCTCGGTCCTGGTGCTCACGTCGGATCACCGCGAGCGTTACGTGGCACGCCTCGATCCAAGTGCATTCGACGGGGCGACGCTTCAGCGCTACTACGAGGAGCTCAACGAGACGGCGGCAGACGGCGTCGATGCCGCGATGCTCGACGGGATTGCGTTCCTTCGCGACACGCTCGAGCCTCTCGACTCTGCGATCGTTGCCGTGCTCACGATCGGATAGTCCCTGCTGACCGGCCGCGGCGGTTCTCGGAACGGAGCGGCCCCGGAGTCGAACCGAGCCAGCCTGGGGCTGCCAGACCTGACGGGTTTTGAAGAC
>CAWHFK010000009.1:0-859962 GCA_963828655.1 uncultured Thermoleophilia bacterium
GTCAATGGCTGAAGCCGCCATCCAATAAGCATCAATCTTGCCATAATTCGGGTTCATGCCACAAGAAATCACTAAACCCTTCCATGAATCGTCGAGCGGTTTCAGCACGGCGGCATCGTTTGGTCCTGCGTATTCGCCTTGTAGGGGTTTGAGGGTTGTGTTGCCTTTGACTTCATGGTCGTAGGTGCGAATTACGCTTTCTTTGCTGGCTATGTTTGGAGCTGCAAGTAGTTGGAGCAAGGTTTCGGTTAGGTTTGATGGTTCTGGGAATTCTGGTTCGGTAAAGGTTGTTTTTTCGATGGTTGCAACTTTGCTGCTTGTGCATGGATTGAAGAGGAAAGTCATGTCTATGTCGCTGACGGTTTCTCCGTTGTAGGTAAGTTTTAGGTGTCTCTCAGGTGTCAGTGTTCCAATGGCTGTTGCAATAACGTCTTCCTTCTCGAAAACAGCCATAACCCGTTTCAGATTTTCGCATGGGACAGTGATTATCATGCGTTCTTGTGATTCTGATAGGTAAATTTCCCATGGCGACAAATCAGGATTCTTTAAGGGTACTTTGGCTAAGTCCGCGGTGACTCCGCAGTTAAAACGTTCTGCTGTTTCTCCGACGGGCGAACAGAACCCTTCGCCGCCGATATCAGTAACGGCTGAAGCGAGTTGTAGGTCGCGGATCTCGATTATTGCTCGTTTAACTTTTTCTTCTTCGATGGGATCTGCAATTTGAACTGCTGGACGAGAAACTGTTTCTGATTTCTCGGTTAATTCCGCGGATGCAAATGTTACCCCGTGGATGCCATCACGACCTGTTTTTCCGCCTGCTAAAACTACTATGTCGCCAACTTTAGCGTTTTTAGCATATTTGCTTAGAGGTAAAAGTCTGATGCACCCGCAGTAAACTGTAACGTTTCCTGTGTAGGAATCGTCGAAGTATATTGCGCCGTTTACTGTTGGAATGCCCATGTTATTGCCGTAGGCACTGATGCTTGCAGTTACACCCATGTAAACGTATTTTGGATGTTTAATGCCCGCAGGGAGCTTCTTGTAATCGTAATCTAAGGGACCAAAACCCAAAACGTCGGTGCAAGCGATTGGGTCAGCCCATACTCCAAGGATGTCGCGGATAACTCCGCCGACTCCTGTTGCTGCCCCGCCAAATGGCTCAACCGCAGATGGATGATTGTGAGTTTCAACTTTTGCTGCTATGCCAAAACCCTTATCAAACTTGACGATTCCAGCGTTATCTTCAAACACACTCACGCACCATGGTGCCTTAATTTGTTTGGTAGCTTTGGCTATGTAGGTTTTGAAGAGGCTGTCGATTTCTTTTCCGTCGATCTGGATTTTTCCCTTGAAGGTTTTGTGGCAGCAGTGCTCACTCCATGTTTGACTAATGGTTTGAAATTCCAAATCAGTTGGATTTCGTTTTTCTTCTTTAAAATAAGCTTGGATGTTGAATAGTTCTTGTTGACTAAAACCCAAGGCTAATTCGATGTTGATTTCAGCAAGTTCCTCTTGGGTAGCTTTTGCTATGGGGAATTCTATAACTGGGCTGATTTTGCTTTGGGTGTACAGGTTAGTGTTCATTTAGTTTCAACAACGCTTATGGTGTAATTGTCTTTAGTTGGGTTTGCCAGTAGGCGTTTGCTCATTTCTTCCGCCTTAGCTTTAGCTTCAATTAGCGTTGATGCTTCAAGGGTTACGGTGTAGACTTTGCTGACGTCCACCGTTTGAACCTTATAGCCGAGTTCCATAAGTAAACGTGCCGTTGTTTCGCCTTCCGGGTTGCTGTGTCCGGGTTTGAGGCTGACCTCTATTTTTGCAGCGTATTTCATAAGCTTTTAAATTAAGAATCAGGATTTAAACGCTTTTGTCAAGAAAAAAGCAATACTTTACGTGAAAACCATGCGTTTATTCTGGTAATCTATTTCTACGACTTTTTGTTTGTTGGTTATTTTGCCGATTATCTCAGGGTTAACGCTAGCCTGCTTTAGTGTGCTTAATGCTTTTTCTGTGTCTGCTTTGTCCACAATGATGCCAAATCCCCAACCCATGTTAAACGTTTTAAACATCTCCTCATCAGTTATAGTAAATCCTAGTTCAGCCGCGGTTCTCTGGATTAAACCAAAGATAGGTTGTGGCTTGAAGTTGTTGAATTCAAAACCGATGCCTGGGGAATAGTTGGCGAGGTTGTTGAATTTTAAGTAGGCATCGCCCGTTATGTGGACAGCTGCCTTAACTTTTACTTCGCGTGCCAGTTTCAAGACGGTTTAACATAGATTTTGGTGGGTTCCAAAACTTCAAGCACTACTTCCCTATCTAATCCCTCGGGAACATCGTTTGGCAGGTATTTTCCGCCCCAATGTTTGAAGAGGATTTTTCTTGCGAGTGTGATGCCGTTGCTGTGCAGGCCGCTGCTGGCTAAACCAATGATTGGGTCATCTGGCTTAATGTTTTCGCCCGTGATGATTTCTTGCGTTCAACCTTGCCCACGAGGAGACAACCATGTCGAACCCGCGTTCTCCGTTAAGCCCTTGATTATTTCGGCTACATCGCCTGTTTCGCCGCCTGTAACAGGGCATTCGGATTCATTTGCGCCTTGAATGATGCCTTTTAGCCACTCGTTTACAAGTTGGGTTCGCTGGCTTGCGCATGAATATTATCAGCTATAGAAAGTGGTTTGGCGCCTGAACGAATCACATCATTAACAGCCATCGCAACTGCATCGACGCCTATAGTATCGTATTTCTGTGCCAGTTGCGCCACAAGAACTTTGGTGCCTACACCTTCAATAACCAAATCCAAAAAAGTGTTCTCGCCCATTGGAAAGATGTTTCCGTAGGGCAGATGCATTACGCCGCTAAAAAGGCTGGCTTGTAGGTTTCCTGCAGGTTTTTAAGTTGTTTTTTGGATTCTACGCGTTGTTTGCGGTTTACCCCTGCGTCGTCGTAAGTGTAGTTTTTGGGCACGGCTTGTTTCTCCTTGCACGCTAAATGTGTAGATTTCTGTCTGATAACGATTTTGTTTGCAAACCCTAAAAAGGTTTTTGTGCTAAGAAGTATTTGTGCTTAGCCATTGATCTTGCGTGCAATGCACCTCCCAAATACCACATCTACATAGAATACTCCGAACCGGACAAATCCGGTATCCGCTTCAACGTTCCCCAAGAGGAACTCGTGCGCACATTCTCCTCACCCTTCACATGCGGCCAACCCTTCTGGTTCATGGGCAGACTTCTCAACCCCAAAAAAGTCATCAAAGCCGTCATCTTTTGGTCCTACGAAACAGCCGACAAACTAACTCTGCCAAACCAAGAAAACCTCGTAGCCGCCAAAGACAAAAAATACCTAATTGAAAACATACTCAAAGGCAAAGTCAAAGGCGCTTACCTCTGCACTGAAAAATTCTTGTCCTCAACAGAGAAAACCATAGCTCCCAAGCCAATCAGCAACTATCTGGTTCGGGAGTGCGGCGCAGGATTTTGGTTGTTTGCGGCACAGATGACGAAATGAAGCAGGCTGTCACTAATGCTTTAACTAAACTGGGCTTGTGCCTGTGGTGATGTGTGAAGAGCCAAGTCAAGGCAGAAAAATCGTCGAACACTTTACAAGAATACACCGATGTTGGTTTTGCCGTGGTTTTGTTGTCGCCTGATGATTTCGTGTATGGTAAAGATGAAGCCGCCACAAAACGCAAACTAAGACCCAGCAGGACGTGGTTTTTGAACTTGGTTTTCTGTTGGGAAAACTTGGCAAGGGCAACGTACTTGTCTTCTTAAGGGAATGCGCAAACTTTGAAATCCCCCAGATTTTGAAGGCATAAAAGTCACAGCTTTCGATGACCGTGATAGCTGGAAGCTTGCCCTCATACGTGAACTAACCAACTGCGGGTACAACGTTGACGCTAATAGAATCCTAAAGTAACTTCTTGGGTTTGATAGTAAAGTTTCTATATCAAATGAACTATCCCTATGCAATAGCTACCCGGTTCGCCCGGAGAAGTTGCGGTTGTAGTCTAGTTCGGTAGGACTGCAGCTTCCCAAGCTGTCGACTCGGGTTCAAATCCCGGCAACCGCACCAAACAACACGATTGCGACTTTTTTGGTTTTTTTTTTGGCTTAAATAAAAAAAGGATAAAGATAAGCACGCAGTTGTTGTATTTGGGGTTCGAGTATTCTTTCAGCGTTCATCTGGGTTCCGGTTCCTGTTGATTCTCAATATGTTACTTGCCCAAAGTGCAAATCAATAGTTACAGCTAACTCTAACTTTTGCAACTTCTGTGGGACATCTTTGAAAACTCAGATATTGTTGAAAATTTGTCCACGATGTAAGACTCGTATGTCTGTTGAGGCAAATTTTTGTCCAGAGTGCGGACAAAAACAATGACGCCATCACAAGCCACAGAATACCGTGACACGGAGAAGATGCAACTGCTGCAGCTGCAACAACAAAATTAGGCAAACTAGTTGCTGCATCTTTTAACTAACCTCAATTATGCGATTTACTCTGCCAAGAGGTTTTGTTGGTTTAAGTCAAAGTAGTCAGAGAAGTTGTTGTTGATGCTGCAACTGCGGCAAACTAAAGTGAATAACAAGGGTCAATTAAATTTTCATCAAAGCCATAATCATTATTAGTCCAAACCCGACTTTTGTTTTGGTGAAATTTTTGGGTAATTCTGCTCCAGACAACGTTGAAAACTCCAAACTATGTTTATGCCCCACTTGCCCAACCTACAGAAATGGAGTTGCAAGCAGCAATGTTTTTTGTGCAAGAGGAAAAGACAAAGAAAAAGTCATAGTTGCAAGCTTTGCTTTATATCCGAATTGCGCAGTGTATGAGAATTATTCGCTTGACCAGATGTACTATTGTGTACAAGGAAAATCGATCGATATCAAAGAGTAATTCCGCCAGTTTTCTGCACTGGACTTGCTCAAACAAGAAAATTGGTTATTTTAGAATTTTGAAGATGACGTATCGGTCGTTTGAGTAGATTAATTGTAGGAGTTTGCTGTGGATCATTTGAGTGTCGAGTTGGTTTCGGTCGTAAACGATGAAGCCGATGTTGTTTTCTTTGATGTAGTCGCTGAAGTCTCTTGCTGTCACTGTGAATTCGGGGGGTTTAAGTTAAACAACCTTGCAACGTGTCGGGCTGAAGGTTGGGAAAGTGTTTTTTGACAAGGTCAGAACTTGGTATGAACGCGAAGAAGTCTGGTTTACGTTTAGATCGTTGAACTGGTACTGGAACCTTACCGCATCAATCTGTCTGTTTGCCAAAGCGCCGATGTTTCCCCAATCGGGCAAATCGTTAAATTTGAATGCAAATGCTATGTCGTTTTTGTCGTCGTAGAGTCCAATGTAATTGTCTTTGAGATTGAGCTTGTGAAGCTTGCGACTGCCCAGTCGGTTGATTCGTACCGGTTCCCTGCGTTCTTTTTATGGGTAAGGAGCATCCCATGGGTTAACCCAATCCAACAACTGAGGAATTTGGGCTTTGTCAAAATCGTACTTAAGATCAAAGAAAGTGCTCAAATAAAGTGACGCATTGAAGATTTCGCTCTTTATGGGCGTTAGCGTCCAGGACACATTGAGCGGGTAACTGGTATTTTCA
Organism: uncultured Thermoleophilia bacterium; assembly: GCA_963828655.1. Taxonomy (GTDB): domain Bacteria; phylum Actinomycetota; class Thermoleophilia; order Gaiellales; family Gaiellaceae; genus PALSA-600. The sequence continues at coordinate 5,605 of CAWHFK010000009.1, forward strand.
ACAATCACCGTCTTTGTTAACGCAACATAGTCGTTAGAGTAGATAAACTCCATTTTCTTTGGAAACTTTGCTCATCAAAAACTATCTGTTTGCTTAAATTTGAGAGTGGTAAACTTGTAGTCGGTGCCGTTTACTGTGTATGAGAGAAAGTCTCCGCTTTCTGAGGAGTAAGAAATCCTGTTCCAAACCTGATCCATAGAGATGTATGTTTCGTCGGCGATGTCGCCTTTCGCCTCATAAGCTCTGATCAGAGTCTGCGGATGCTCAATTTCATAAGATAAGCTCAAAACTGACTCGGCAATTTCGTTTCTTTGCACAGCAGGATCAGTTTGCGCTATAACATTCTTGCCTGAAAACTCTTGGAACCAAAAACCCGGAATCTCCGTTGCTACAACGGTGCTATTTTCAGGATAGTTTGCTCCGAGCCAAACTCCAGCATCGTAGGCTTTTACGTCAGTGGTTGAATAGTAAACTCCGGCTTCCAGAATTTTCCCATACACTATGTCGGAGCGGGAAACGAGCATCAACGATAGCAAAACAACTATGGCGACAGTTACAATTTTTACCCAATTTTTCTAAAACATGATTTGTTTTTGAAATAGATTAACATTGCCTTATCGGCAATGAAAACAACGGACACGGCTCCCAGAATCGCCATCACCGGGGTCAAGTAATAGATAAACCAACTAAAGGGCATGTAAAAACCAAAAAGATACGATTCAGCAAAGAAGAGCGGAACAAAGAAACTAAGCATCAAGGTCAAAAAGAAAATCGATTTCTTTTGCTTTTTTAACACATAATAAGAAACAAAAATCCCGCCTAAAGCCAAGAAGAATATGAAGCCAAAATTAATCATGAAGGCGTTAAAGCTTACAGACGGAATCTGATACGCATAAGTTTTACGGCAAAAAAAACATATTCGATAACAAGGTCAAGGTAGCCAATCATGGCTTGGAAATAATAAAGGAAAAATGCTATTCCTCCACCTAAAATCAACGCCATTACAACTTTAAGATAGGCGCCTTTGGATTTTATCAACATAAAAATCAGTATCGGCGGCATTATGAAAACTGCGAGAAACGCGGCAAGTTGATGAGATAAAACAACCCAAAAGCCACAAAAAAAGTGACCACAAAATACCCAAAACGCTCAACGCTAAAGGCGTATAAAGAAACACCAAAAACAAAAACGCTAAAGCTAAAACTGTGGTGTAGCCGCCGAATTGGTTAGCCTCAAACACGGGAAAACACATCAACAACAAAACAGCGGCGACTGCTCCGACTCTTTTGCTAAAAAATTTTCTGCCAATCAGGTAAACCGAGAGAAACAGTAGCCAATCGACCAATACAGCTAAAACTTTAATTAAAAAAATATATTGCCCAATATCATTTGCTCCAGTAAAAGAAATAAACATTGCAAGCACAATCTCATAAAGCGGCGGTGTCCAACTAAAGTTCCTAAAGGGATTTTTCCAGTGTTAAGGAAAATCTGGGCTTTTTCCAGGTGAACTGCAGGGTCATTTCCTAAAACAACTCCGTTCATGGATATGAGCGATAAAAATCGCTAAGATAAGCACTGAGAAAATGGTGATGAAAGCAATTTCGATTTTTTTCTCTTATACATTGCGCTTATAAAGGCGAAAGTGCTCACCCGTCTTGATTGAGGTTCCCATTTACCTTAAAGATTGCGACTTCGCTGTTAATAAATACAAGGCTAAACGAGGGTTTTGAAAAATTCGGGTAAATTTCAGGAACCCGGCATGCAATGTAGGATACATTATGATTTTTCATTTCGTTGGTAATTAAAGACTTGTTCAAAGGTTTATCAGGGGTTTGTCGGTCTAAGTTAGCTGTCATTAGGCCGGCAAAGAAGTTGTTTTTCGTGCTTCGTCGCTGTAAATGCGGTCGTATCGGACTGAGTATGCGCTTGCTGAAATCTCAAATTTTCTTTGATTCGCCATTTAAGTTATACTGCAAATTATAATAGGCGTCCAGTTAAAACAATTGGTGAGCAGGTTCTGGATTAAAGATTAATTGACCGAAAGCTTTTACGCCTTCATCCACCAAACCAACAGTTCTGACATTGTCAAAGGTATTTTTTTACCCTTACTTTACACATTTAAATCGAGCCAATCTAAAGAAACCCCTGGAACGCTGTATCTAAAGGTTGTTGTCAAATTCACGAATTGTAATCCTCTATAGACGGTGGTTAACTGGGTATAGTTGAAATATTCGTTGCCTCATAAACAGTTATGTTGCTTGTTGGGCATTGTTTTCTATTACCATCTCTTTCACTGCAAGTTGTTCAAGTACACACTTTCCATTCATTAATTCATACCTGATTTGTGTTTATTGCTGCCGAAATTGAAGAAAGAATATGGGAAATAAGTCCAGTTAAGCGTAGCCAAAATCTCCGGGTTATGCCTTGCAATGTATCCGCCGTCTTCTCGAACCTGAACTAAGTTATTATCAATCAAGTAATCGGTGTCAAGAAGGTTTCTGGCATTCTTTGCAGGCTCCAATTCCGTGCACTCGTTAAGTACTGGGGATCAACAGCACTCAAGGTTGGCCGTTGCGCAAACCCTCCAAACCACCAGCCATACAACGCATCGGAAACAAACACTGAATCTGCTGGCGTGTTCTTTTTATCCATTGATCGCTTCCCAGCCTGGATTATTCATAACTTGGTAGAACTTTGAATTGTTTCGCCAACATTGTACACTGGAGTCATAAAGATTGGAATCCAACAAAAGAAAACAATAGGAAAAACAAGATAAATCCAGCATAGAGTCTTGTTCGTTAGAGAGCTGAAAGCCGCCAATTTTCTTGTTTGTGTTTTCTCTACTTTTGCTTTGACTTATTAAAATTCGGTAAGTATGAATTATATTGCGAAGAACTCTGAGCCATGATCGATCAGTACCGCAATAAAAATAATTATTGGAAAAATCAAGAAGTACAGAAAACGGTTATAATCAAAATAAATCCGAACAGGTAGCCCTGAGTTAAAAATAGGGGCACAAAAAGCCACATGGAAAGAAGAAACGCTGGAAGAGTAAAAAATCGCCCATTATATTTTTTAGAAAACAACCAAAGGCAACAACAATAAAAAAAGCGGCAAAACTAAATCCAAAGGAAGTATTCTGGTTGAAAGCATCGCTAAACTAATGTCGTTTTGACCTTGAACTCCGGGAGCCGAAGAGTTATCGCTAAGGTAAGTGGGCACAGCATAATAAGAAAGGGGAAACAAAAATAGCTCCAAAAACAATCGGCAAAAACCATAAAGACCTGTTTTTCTTGTAGTTCCCAAATTTTGGGTGCAACGAACACAAAAAGAGCAGTAAGAATGTTACGCCAACGAAAATGGCGGCGCTTAAGGAATGCGTTAAAAATATTGACCCTGCCAAAATCGAAGTTGAAACAAGAAAAGGGCTATTGAAAAGCGGTCTTTTTGCAGATACAAATAAAATGTTAAAGGAATTAACAGCAGAGTTATGACGTTTGGGTAGCCCCCCCACAGGAGCATTTCGATGTCGAAGCGTGAAATCGCCGCTAAAAAAGCAACGATGTAAGCTGCTGCTTTCACCAAACATTTTGTAACCAAAAATGCGCACAAAACGATCAACGATGAAAACAACGAAACAATCGCCGCATGTGCTATGAACTCGGGTAACCCAGTCATCAACATTATGCTTGAAGCGAAAATGTGGTATCCTGGAAAAGTAAGTGATATGCCACCGCCCATCTGAAAAGAATTATGCAGAAAATTTGTGTTTCCGATCCAGTGATTGAGTAGATTACACTGTTGTGTAAACCAATGTCGGCGCCAGAAGGAAAACCATCCCAAAGCATCAGAAGCAGACGGTAGACAAACGAGAAAGTAAAGATTAACAACAACAAAAGATATGTTCTGTTTGCTTTGAGCATTTACTTTCCCGCTTGATATGCTTACTATGGAATTGTTGGTAAAAGGTTAAATATGGATTTCGAGTATAAAAAGCCCAGAGTATCAAAAAGGAAAAAAAGGTGTTTAAATGTCTTGGCTTAAATCTATGATGGAAAAAGAGCCACCAGAACCAGAAAATCCAATCGGCATAGTCGTAATCGGTAACATCGAACCAGACATGCACGACACTGCAAAAGAAGCAGTCAGACGGTCACTAAAACGCGCAGGATTCAAAACTATCGACGTTGGAAAAAGCGTTGCACCACAAGTCTTCATTGACAAAGCAAAAGAAAACAATGCAAACTTGATTGCAATTTCAGTTAACACAGTTCCAGCAAAGAACAACATCGCAAAACTCGACGAACTACTCAAAGCAGCCGGTTTAAAAGACAAAATCGGCATAATCATGGGCGGCGCAGCAGTCAAAAAAGAAGATGCTGATGCAATTGGCGCACTCTTCGGCAAGAACAAGGAAGAAGCTCCTGAACTTGCAAAGAAAGCACTGAAGAAATAATCCATCAGATGTGGAAAAATGTCCTTTAAATTCAATACCGAACAAAAAGTATATGACCTTGCTGGAGCAAAAATAGGCGGTCAACCAGGCGAAAATCCAACCTTTTTGATCGGCTCCATCTTTTGGCTAGGCCAAAAAATGGTTACCGATGCAAACAAAGGAATTTTTGATGCTAAAGCAGCTGAACAAATCATTAACACATGCCAAACCCAAAGCGACATAACCGGTGTCAAATTTGCACTGGACATCGTCGGAACAACAGAAGCTGCATTCGAAAAATACATTGACTTCGTACCACAACATACCGATGCACCACTCATGCTCGATGCAATGGGTCCAAAGACACGTATGGGCGCAGCAACCTTAGCAAAAAAGATGGGTCTTGCAGACAGATGCCTATACAACTCCGTATACAAAGGAGTAACGGATGCAGAACTTGCAAACCTCAAAGACAGCGGCATCAAAATGTCCATAGTGCTAGCTGACGATCCAAAAGACACAACCATGGAAGGCAAAATGAAGGTCATAGTTGAAGCACTCGCATTAGCAGACAAAGGCGGCATCACAAAACCACTAATCGACACAGCCATCCCAGCGTTCGAACCAGACATGGGCACAGCCGTCAGAACCATACCAATCATGAAAGAGAAGTATGGTCACCCTGTAGGCTTAGGCAGCGGAAACGTTGTCACAACCATGGGTTGGGTCAAAGCAAACGTCGCTAAAGAATTCCGCCCAGGATGCAGAACCGCAACAAACTCAATCATGCAAATGGCAGGCGCAAACTGGCTAATGATCGGTCCAGCAGAACAAGCTGAATGGGTATTCCCAGCAGTCGCAGTTACAGACACATACATTGCATCAGCAGCAGGCGACCTTGGAACAAGACCCCTCGAAGAGTCTCATCCAATCTACAAGATGTTCATGTAAACTTCTTCCTTTATTTTTTATTTTTTTTTAAATTTTTGAAGGCTAAAAACTGAAACCAATAAAATGGTTTGAAAGAATTTTTGCTTTTACAGTTTTAACATTACTTGTTACTTATCTTATCCCAAACAATTCAGAATTAGCGATTATGGTTCCGCGATATATTTTGGCTTTTGTTTTTATTGCGTTTTTGCCAGGCTACTGCCTTGTTAACATATTGTTCTTGGGCAAAAACAAAATTGATTTCGTTGAAGCAATTAGTTTGTCAGTTGCGTTAAGTTTTGGTTTAACTGGGCTCGTAGGCTTATTTTTGGGGTTGTCACCTATCGGGATCAATTTTACTTCAATCACAATTTCGCTTAGCGTATTAGTGCTGGTTTTCGCTGCAATCGCTTAGTTAAGAAAAAGAAGGAATTACCAGGACTTAATGTGCAGAGTACCTCAGCAGGTAAGCGCCTGAAGTTTTCACTGCAGCTATTCCATAAACTCCGCCTTTACGCATCATCTTAATCACGTATCCTGGTCGAAGGTAGAATTCCTGGTAAGCTTTGTACCGGAGTTCAGCAAGTTTCTCCATGCTTAACTGAGGGGTTTCAAATGTTGGTCCAGCAGTATCATACTTGTCAAAGTCAGTAACTCGTAGCCAACCGTTTTTCTTAACTTCCTCGTACATCGGTGTTCCCGGATAAGGTGTAGCAACGTAGAAGCCGACATCATCGGGATTTAATTTTTTAACGAATTGGATTGTTTCTTTTGCAGTCTGTTCTGTTTCTCCTGGAAAACCCAACACCACGTTTGCGATCGTCATTAATCCTACTTCATGAGCGGTTTTGTATGCTAAACTTGTTTGTTCAAGCTTGATGCTTTTATTCATCGCTCCAAGAATAGCTTCTGAACCTGATTCGACGCCAAACCAAACTGCGATGCAGCCTGCATCACGCATGGTTTTCATAATTCTCGTCAACCATGTCAACGCGGGTGCCGCAATCCCATTTCATATACAGTTTCCTTGTTTGCAGTTCCTCGCAGATTTTTAGAACTCGGTTTCGGTCAACTGTGAAAGCGTCATCGTAAAAAGTAACTTGATCAACGCCATATTTGTCATGGACAAGCTGCATTTCGTCAACGACGTTTTTGGGGCTTCGCCAACGGTAACCCCTACCAAACATGCGAACAGTGCTGCAGAAGTCACACCAAAACACACATCCGCGGCTGCTCATTAAGGGGAAGAGGATTTTGCCGTTGTGTTTTAGGTTTTCAAGCGGCATCAGGTGATGGGCTGGAAAAGGCAGAGCATCTAAGTCTTCTATGAATGGCTGTCTTCGTTGCGTACGATTTTGTCTCTGTTTCGGTATGTAATGCCTAAAACATTGTTAAGGCTGGTTGTGCTTGAATTTTTCGAGAAGTTCAATGAAGGTCATTTCGCCTTCTCTTCGTACAACGATGTCTAAGCTTGGATATTCTTTGAGGGCGTTTTCGTCCCAAAAAGTGCCATGGGATCCACCAAGCATGGTGACTGCTTGGGTTGAGCGTGTTTAGCGATATTGATAAGCTTCATCGCGGAATTGTAGAGCAGAGTTGTCGCAGTTACTCCAATTACGTCTGAAGGGGTTTGTACGATGCGCTCGCGGAAGGTTTCGTAGGTTAGTTTCTCGGCTTGGCAGTCGATAACTTTGACTTGGTGGCCTTCTTTTTCGGCCACTGCGCCCAAATATGCTAATCCAACGGAATAAAGGGTGGGTGAGAATGGACATTTGGCGGATAAGGAGGATTGATGAGAGTAATTTTCAATGTGTTTCGCCCTTTTAGTGAGTGGTTAGATGCTAAGATGGATTATATAGTTTTCTAAATAAAACCTAAAACCAAAAAAACAATGATTTAAGGAGAAAAGCATGACTTTTGAAAAATAAATTGAAAACTAGTATATTTTAGTCTTAACTGAAATGGATTACTGATTCTTAAAATAAACGAAACTTTGCAATGGATGCCGAATATTTTATTGATTAATTGCCCAGGGAGAATAAAAAATTAAAAGAAATTAACGCCTTAGGTGAGCATGTGCGCTTTATGCGCAACCATTCGGTGATTTCGCAGTTCCTCAGGAGTTTGAAAACTCAATGAACATATTCTGCATTTAAATTTTTCTTGAACAAGTTTTTCGTAAGTATACATATAACATTTGCCTTCTCAATTGTTAAACTCTTGCAAAAAACAGGTCTTTTACAAGCTCAATAAATAATGTGTCTGCACACTTATAAATGAATGAATCTTTTGCGCAAAACAGGGTTAAACAAGTTTTACCTTTAATACTCTTTTTTTTATAGGCATACTAAATAGTCACGGTGTATTGTAATAGCACAAATCCCGTTGGAAAACCAAGGAGGGACTAAACCTTGAATAAAAAAACAAAACTAAAGTCCAAAGGAACAAAGTACTACCAGAACACCCACGGCAAAGTCTACAGAGTAAAACCAAACCCTAAGGCAAACAAACGAAAAGTTCTGCAGACCCGCCAGAGAAAAATAGATGCTCAAATCAAGGCACAGCAATGCCTAAATTTTCCCTATTAATTAAGACGTATTATTTCAGCTTTTATTTATTCTTTTATTATTTACATTCATTTTACTAGGAGTTTCCTTTGTTCTTTTTAACAATTGACCATTAAACGTTTAGGAATCGATAATAACGATGTTAAACCATGCCATTCGGGTGTTTTAGCATCCAACCCTCAGCGAACGCATCGGCTTTAGACTTCGTGGAGTAATCAGGCGAGATTGTTTTGCCCTCTTCTTTCTCGTTTTTTCCACATTCGAACAGCCGAACGTGGTAGTCATTGCTGAAATCTTTTTGGAAACAACCACAGTTTGCCCTGAAACATCGTTTAAGTAGCCGCAATCGTGGCTTAGCATCTTCCAACCTTTAATTATCTTCATTTTTTTTTCCTCCACTATCTTTTATGACTAAATATGCATTTAAAGTAATAAAATGAGAGCGATATTTGACTATTTTCTGGATATGTATAGTGAATGTTTGAAAATAAGTACTCTAACTGTTTGTTGCAAATAAAACCTTCGAAGAATGCGATCTAACTTATGTCGAATTTTGAAAAATAGGCTTTAAAAAGTTGTATTAACTTAAAAAAAACTAATATGAAAAAAGAAAGAATGTTTGGAAAATTATTTGTAGAGTTTTTCCCAGCGGTTGAAGAGCTCTAAGACTTCGTCGCCGTTGTGGTCTTTTAGGAATTCACGTTTTTCCTTGTTGGCAACGCATCTCTTCTGGAACTCGCGGATGTACTCAGCTTTTTCGGCTAGGAAGATTATGCCGTCTACGCCTTGTCTTGCAACACGGGTGGCAACAGTCATGATTTGGTCTGCTGGTGCAACGGTGTCCCATGTTTCGTTTGGACCGCGAACGTAGAAGTTTACCATGACTGGTTTTTTCAGGAAGCTCTTGTAGCCTCTTGCGATTGTTTCCCAGTACCACGGGGTTGGGTATGCTTTGCTGAACATTGGGATCACGAAGTAGTCAGTGTATTGTGCCATGGCTTCAAAGTCATAGCCGAAGCGTTCCTTGCCCATCAATGGGATCAGGAAGGCAGTTTACAAACAGTGGTTTGCCAGGAACGATTTCTTTAACTTCAGCAAAGAAATCAGTAACTGTTTTTGCTCGCCAATCAACCCAGCTTTAAGCCGCTTTTGCTTTGTTTCAATGCATCTTGGGCAGGTGCAGAAATCTTGGTCTGCAAAATGTTGGCTGCTGATGCTGATGCCAGGTGATACTTTGGCGCATTCAGCGATGATTTTAAGGTTGTATTCTCTGGCTTCAGGGTTAGTCATGCATACAACGTCCCAGCGCAGGTTGTAGCGTTTGTTAGTGCGCAATGCTGGACCAAATGAGCTTACAGAGATCCAGTCTGGGCGTTTTGCCGCCATGTAATTGTCGCCAAAGCATGCGATGTTAGTGTACATTTCAGGGTTTGGTTTTCCAACGATTCCTGATTCAGATTTTAAACGGTAGAAATTGTAGTCGACGCCTTCAACAGGCTCGGGTTGATAGAGAAATACGCCGAATTTCAAGTTTAATACACCATTTTATGTTGTTTTTTATTACGGAATAAAAGTGCAAGTTATTTAAGTCTTTTCAGTTAACGCTCAGATTGGTGTTCTTGACAATATTGATTAAAGCGTGTTTTAGAAATGGAGGTAAATCTACAAATTCGTAATTAGGCGTTTTTGCGCATTCAAGTTTGGACACATGCGTCAAAGCATTTACTTATCTCAATCCAGTCCGCAAAGTCGGTTGGCAACAGGTTTTTTTTGTAGTCGTCATCCATCTTTGCCGCCGCCAACAAGAACCAGCAAAAGGTTTCTTCTTTAAAATCTCAGCTAAGCTTTGCATCAAAAGTTAACCCTTCAATTTTGGATATTTCAGCTGCAACTTTTCAAGTGGAAGATGCCTTTCCTTGAGCCTTCCAAAACAGTACGGGAAGCCCAAACCGGTTCCTGCTTAAGCAATGCTTCTGTAACCGCTTTTCTTGCGCAATAACCAACCAGTTTGCCCAGTTTCGAGGCTGGACCACCCAAAGTTAACGTTTTGCCTTTGCAGGTTGAGGCAACTGTGACGCTGTCGGTTATTGAACCTGTCGCTGAGTCGCCAGTGTACCGGCTTCGAACATCAAAATCCCTAAGCACGGCCGATTTTGCTTCAGTAGCGGTGATTAAGGCAGCGACCATACAACTTTCCGAGGGTTGCCATCGATTAAAACGATGATGTTTATGGTGCCAGCGATTTCTTGAACATCCATCTCCTCCCCTGAGGACTCACCATGTGAACACCCAGCGGTTGCGACGACACTAACAGAAAAATCGTAAGTTTTCTTTGTAACTAAACTATAATTTTTTATTTTAGCAGCTGTAACCATGGCAAGGTAATCTTTGGTTAATCCAATTTTTGCCGCGGATGAAGTAATAAGTTCTAGCGGGTCAAGGTGCAAGGAAAGATCACTATATCCTTCCGGCACGCCTACATTGAGGACAGCTTTAACCTGTTTGGTCCCGCCATTATAAAATGCTGAACTAATTGTCTTTAAAGCACTATCACAAAAAACGGCTAGTACATTTTCTTTAACAACAAGTTTAACGTTGTCTGCAAGGTCAATTTGCTCCAAATTCGCCAGTTCCCACGCCTATTTTTTTGGGTTGCTAACAGTTATAGTGATGGCTTTGCTGGGACACAAGTTCACGCAAACACCACACTTTGTACATTGAACAAGTGCGATAACTTGGGGTTTTCTGTTCTTACTTTCTTCTAAGGCGCCCTGTGGACAAACACCAATACAGATTTGCCCCGTGCAGGGACCACATTTAGCTACATCGATTGTGATTGGGGATTTATGTTTGTCCATGTGAATCAACAATTAAATAAGCGCCAAGAATATATTTGTTGCGAGCAAGGAATTGGGCATGAAAATAGGCTTAGTCACATACAAACCCGAATATGTTGAGGGTTTTGACCTTCACGTTTACTATTCTAAATGGGTAGACGGACAAGTTTTTCCAGCGGCAAAGGGCATGCAAAACGACGTAACAGTTTTATGCGATGCCAAAGCGATCCGCGAAGACCCAAGCCTTGTCGCCCTCTCAAAAACTGGTCCGGCGTTGCGAAGAAATAGAAAATCAATTTGGCTTTCGATTACGTTTGCCCGACACACCAAGTTATCGAGCTAAAGTTATGGATTACATCGAGGGATTATGAAAAAAGAAATCCTTGGCGTAACACTTAATCTCTATCATTTTCCTGACCAAGACTTCTGCATCTGCCCCAGATGCACAGAGCAAAGGAAAGCAGAGCGGTTTAAACTGGACTGAATGGCGAGCTCAAACCATCACAGAGTTCTAAAAGAAGCAAAATCGAAAGTAAAGGAACGTTTGCAGTTGAAATTTACCCTGACCCAGTCTTGGCTAAAGAGCGATTTGGCATAGACCTTGAAGCCATCGGGAACTGGTGGATTATTTCCATGTGCCTCTGTCGTCACGCGATTATTTGACAAGCTACTGGGTGGACACAATAACGCGAGATTTCGTTGCCATGCTAAAGAAACCAGTTGTAGTGGAGTTAAGTGCTGAAATGCCAACCGACGAAAAACTCGATGCTCTCCTAAAAACAGTCGCTTATATTTCTCGTCACAACTTGGAAGCAGTTTTCTTTTGGTACATGATTCGGAAAACGCACGGCAAGTAGCAAAGTTTGCTGTCCAAAACACTGACTTTAGAGAGTGGCTATCCAAATATGAATTTGAGGAAATGAGCAGAATAGTTGACCGCTGGGCTAAGATTTACTGAGTTTTGTTCTATATTCTTTAAGCAGTTCCATGTCCAAGTCGCGTTAAAATGAGTCTTCAGGTGAATCAGTTACCTCGCCAAGTATTCCCCATGGAGCGATAATGGCGCTTCTTCCCCCCTCATGTTCGAGCATACATTCCCAACTTTAAGCACAAACAATCCGTAGTCCCGCGCAATACCATCAGTCAATGGGTGACCTTTAACCGTCGGGTGGGTTCCCATGGCTGCCACGGGAAGAGAAACAATTTCTGCACCTAAACTGCAATTGCCTTCACGAGATCAGGATCAAAGGTGTCAGCGCATACAATCATCCCAATTTTGCCTAATTCAGTATTAAATAAAAATGGTTTATAGCCTCTTGGCAACGCCTGCTTTGATTTCAGCTTGAATAGGGTTTATTTTGGTTTGTATTTCGCCAAGCGAAGACCGTTTTTCCAAAGGGTGCTTGTATTGTAGTATTTGCCGTTTCTTCCTTAAGTACGGTGCCACCAAGGAGGTAAATGTTGCCGATTGTTTTTGAAATTCTATAAGGAAATGGAGGGTTTTCTAGCGGGTTTCTTTCCAGATTGTCCCTGCGTCATGAAGTCTGCCATGCAGTTGGGAACGGTGAAGTATTCGGGAAGAGCGATCAGGGATGGTTTTTGCTTGGCCGCTTTGAGGACGGTATATTTTGGCGGCTTTTATGTTGTTTTAAAGAATGTTGAGAATTTCCATATGCAGTACGCTGATTTTCAAGGTTTGTTATAACCTCTTTAATGTGGTATTATGAGTTTCGTTTTTGCACTTTTAAACATAGTTGTTTTAAATGTTAAGACAGAATTATTGGCTTGTGGAGTACTCGATTGTTCAGTAATATAATTGGTTTCAACACATATGTTTACTAATTATTTCCTTTTATTTGCATATGATAAACTTAAATACTGGGTGAATGACAAACACTGTAATGCGAGGGAAAGAAATGACGATAAATCCGTCAGAAGACACCAAACTTTTACCCGAAGTAAGAATCTTAGTAAACAAATGTGTCAAGAAGAGCATGGCTGATGGCTTCCTGTTTTCAGCTGGAACCGACACCCAAATAATCGCCTACGAAGCAGTAAAATACAAACCCGACATCCCATGCCTAACGTTAGCTTTCAAGGATGGAAACCCGAAGGACACTGAATACGTAAAGAAAATGGTCGAACTCCTACATCTAAAACAAGAAACCTACCAGTTCGGCCAAGAAGACGTAATCAAATATTACCCGAAAGTTGTTGAAGCGCTCAAAAAATTTGACCCAATGGAAATCAGAAACAGCCTACCGGTCTACATTGGTTTAAGCATTTTAAAGCAAAAGGCATAAAAAGTGTTTTCACCGGTGACGCATTAGATGAGCTTTTCGGTTACCCATGGCAATTCCATTTATCAGAAGCTCAGTTCGCCATGAAACAACAGGAAATGTCGGCGGAAATGGGCTCTACCTCAGTTCCCGATGGCTGAATTCTTGGCATGCCTATCAAAGCACCCTACAGAGATCCTGAATTCATGACTGGGCAAAGAAGCTACCAATCAAATACAAGATTAACATGTTCAACGGCGTAAAATACAGTAAATGGATTATGCGGAAAGCCTACGAAGAGTAATACCCAAAGACGTTATTTGGAGACCAAAAGCACTTAGAAGCTGGCAAACCAACCGAAAGGCTGAGCACCTACTTCAACGACATCATTACTGACAAAGAATTCAACGAGAAAAAAAAGACAATAAAAGCAGAAGATGATGTTGAAATTCAAGACAAAGAACAACTGCTCTACTACGAAGTATTCCGCAAGAAATTCGGCAAACCAAAAGACGTATTTCCCAAGGTCGAAGACGCCATACAATGCCCTAAATGCCACAGCTACATCAAAACCAAATCCAGTTCTCCAAAACCTGCGGAGCTACCCAATCTAATCTTCCCTTTATTTTTTTGAAAACTCTCTTTAAAGAGCTTTTTTTTGGGAAAAGACTTAATTCTTTAGTCCTCCACTTTTGGAAATCAAAAGAGGTTGAGTCCTGATGGCTAAGTCTGAGTCGCATTTGAAGTGGGCTATGGGCACAAGCATCTTTGCCTGTCAGCTTCATCTTTGGTATATTCTTACTGGGTGTTATTTTCCTGCTTCAATACTATGTAGTCGGGTTTGACTTAGTCACAGGTTTGATCTTAGCATTAGGCGGAACATTACTTTTCATCCTTTTTGAATATGCAATAGGCCCAACGATAGTCTGCTTTGAGCACACGATTACAGTATCTAAAACCCGGCGAAAATCCCTGGTTAGAAAACACTGTAAAAGAGTTAGCTGACAAAAAGCAATATTACCGATGCCTAAACTGGCCAGTAGTCCCGAACAATACTCCTAACGCCTTTACTTTTGGCAGGACTAGCAGTAGCGCAGTTTTGGCAGTACATGAAGGGCTCCTGAGAAGCCTCAACGAAGATGAGATTAGAGGTGTGATAGCTCACGAGTTGGGGCATATTAAGCATAAAGATTATGTGGTGATGACGGTTCTTTCAGCTCTACCTCTTATCGCTTACTGGATTGCCCAGATAGCGCTAAACGCTGCTTGGTTTAGCGGTGGATCCTCAAGAAGGAATAAAGATCAGGGAAACGCTGGTGTTGTACTCATTGTTATCGGTATTGCTTCTTTCGTTGTGTATATCGTGAGTTTTTTGGCTGTAATGCGGCTAAGTAGGCTTCGTGAACATTTCGCCGATGCATACAGTGCTTACTTAACTGGAAACCCAAGAAGCCTCCAAAGTGCCTTAGCAAAAATTACTTACGGTTTGTCTCTTGCGCCCAAAGCAACTGCTGAAGCACGAAGCTTCTACATCGAAGATCCCAGCCAAGCAAAGCAAGAAGTTGCCGAAATCATGGACAAAAAAGATGAATATGACCTAGATCACGATGGTGTTTTGGACGAGCGGGAATTGCAGTTAGCCATGGAGAAAGAATCCAAGAACACTTGGGTGCAGATGAACAGCTTATTTGCAACTCATCCACCGACGTTTAAACGTATCTTACTGTTGAAAGAAATCGAGCAGGAAATGAACACCGGAAAATACAGCAGCGACCAAATGTACACTCACGTGTAAACATCCTCTTTTTTGGCTAAAAATTGTTAAAAACCTTACGAAGAACTAATATCTCCCAAAAATGAATTAATACAAAACCATCAAAAAGAGACAATAAAAATGGTAAATTACTGTCCCGAATGCGGTGGAGAAATACAATACATCTCGCTGACCAAGCACTATGTCTGCAAAAGCTGTGGTTTATCCTGTACAGGGCAGGAACTCAATGACTTACATGACAAGAACAGGCCCGCCGATGAAACTGACGATGAAGTTAGACAGAACCGCCGAAAAGAATACCTCAAATGGTATCTTAGCAAAAAATAAGATTACCAAATAAAGGTTGACGAACCTTTTTCGTTAGCTTTGACGCTGTTTGTTAGTGGTTTGTTTTTTAACTATGTTATGATGTCGATCGGTAATAATTAGGCTTAACCAGCAAATGGTATAAATGAAAAACAACAGTAACCCTATCATCCGCAGAGGAAACCGCCATGACAGTAGCTGTTGAAATTCTGTGCATAGGTAACGAATTACTCATAGGTAAAATAAAAGACACTAACGCGCACTATTTAGCCAAACAAGCCACTCAACTGGGCGCAAACGTCAAACGAGTAACCGTAATCCAAGACATTGTGGAAGAAATCGCAAAAGCTGTCAATGAAGCCTTTGCTCGAAAACCCCAGTTTATAATAACCACTGGCGGGTTAGGACCGACATTCGACGACAAGACTCTTCAAGGCATCGCCAAAGCCCTAGGCCTCAAATTAGAAGTCAACCCAAAAGCCTTGGAAACCGTTAAACAAAAATGTATAGAATACGCCAAAAAAAGAGGGTTTCCAACGGAAATCGAGTTGACTCCTCCAAGAGTTAAAATGGCAACTCTGCCCGAAAGAACCGAAGTCGTTAACAACCCGATTGGTACGGCTCCAGGAGTCCGAGTTGACGTAGAAGGAACTGTTCTGTTTTCTCTACCGGGTGTTCCCATAGAAACGGAAGCAATTTTCAACGAAACCATAGCTCCCCTAATAAAACAGGCTGTGGGCAGTAGCATATTTTGTGAGAGAAGCCTTTTTGTTGACAACATCATGGAATCCCGTTTATCACCCTTAATTGATAAGGTGATGAGTGAGAATGAAGGCGTTTATGTTAAGTCGCATCCTATGCGAACAGAAAATAAGCCCCATGTTGAACTCCACTTAACTCTTATCGCAGATCAAGAGCTTAACCCCGCTAAAAAACTCGTCAAAGCTGCAAGGCAACTTGGTGTTTTAGTTGAAGCGAATGGTGGAGTTGTCACTTTTGGTTTTGAGGGTTGATTTGGGAATAAACATTTAAGTAAAATTAACCATCCGAAAAGCAATGGTTGCCTAAATCACAAATGAAAAGTAAATATTTGAAGGCATTGAGCGTATCAGTAATTGCTGTTTTTGTTCTTTCATTAGTGCCGCTTGGCAAAACACCAACAGGCCGGTCAGCCAGATGATGCACGGCCGCTGATGCTTCGCGGCTGCACGCGCCTGCTTATCGATGTCGAGCACCTGCCACTTCACGTTCTGAGACCGGCGCAACGCAAACCGAATCAGACCCACTCCGACGGTTTCTGAGTAGCCGGGTCGATCAGGACAACACCTCGAGTCTGTCTGTTCGCAACATGCGGGTCGAAGGCGATCGGCTCGGCCAGCTCAATCGAGCACACCCCAACCTCGCTTCTCTTCAAGTTCGGTCGCAGCGACATGGTCAAGATTGCTCAGGTTCAGCCTGTACTTGAGCGGAGCGACGGTCGCGGCGACAGTCGTCGCTCCGGCGCGCAGCAGATAGGTGCGGCCGCGCAACATCGGTTCGTCGCCCATCCAGAACACCATCACCTCAAACTGGTCGGCAAGTCTAGACGTGGTATCAGGCCAGGTACGCGCGGGCCGTCTCGGCTGGCGTCGTGCACGCTGATCATCTCGCTGGTCTCGTGATCTTGATCATCTAGTGGCGTTACGTCGTCGATCGAGAAAGCAGCACGCGGGGAATCGTCTTCGCGATGAGCTTCACGTCGCCACCGAGCGACCACGAGGTGACGTAGAGGTAGTCCAGTTGAACCATCTCGCCAAAGGGGATGTCGCTGCGGCCGAGGACCTGCCAGAGCCCGGTGATGCCCGGCTTGATCCGCAGCCGTTCGCGCGCCCAATCCAGGACGTGACTGTCCTCCTCGAGGATCAGCGGCCGAGGGCCGACCAGGCTCATCTCGCCACGCAGCACATTGAAGAGCTGGGGGAGCTCGTCGATCGATGTGCGACGCAGGAAGGCGCCCACGCGGGTGACGCGTGGGTCGGCAACAGCTTTGAACATCCTCTCGTCGGCGCCGCGGTGCTGGTTCAAGTGAGCAATTTCATGTTTTCGCTGCTCTGCGTCGGCGGTCATCGTGCGGAACTTGAGGATCGTGAACGTCTTCTCGTCGCTGCCCATGCGGGTCTGGCGGAAGAACGTCGGCCCTCGAGAATCGAGCTTGATCGCCGCGGCGATGATCAGGAAGAACGGCGCCAGGATGATGAGCGCGATCGACGAGAACGCGATGTCGAAGAGCACGCTTCAGGAATCGAGAGGACCGCGAGAGCCTCAGCTTGGGAAGTCCGACGAGGGGGATTCCCTCGACGGTGTGCAGACCGACGCCGGGGGAAACGAGTTCGTAGAGGCGTGGAACGACGTCGACCTGGACGTCCACGTCTTTCAGGGTTCGGACTAGTTGGAGCGTGTCGACGTCCGAATCGCCGGAAAACGCCACGATCACGCGCTCGATGTCGAGAACGTTCGAACGATCTCGCGCAGGTCGGACGATCCACCGATCACGGTCAAATGCGCGAGGTCGTCCCGGCGCTCTTTGGGGTGGTCGTCGACGAAGCCCACGAGGTTGATCCCGTACTCAGGGTGCTGGAGGAGTTTGTGAGCGATCGTCTGACCCACATCGCCGGCTCCCAAGATCAGCGTGTTTTGGAGGTACCAGGACGATCTCCGAGCTAGCGCTCGTGCCGCCGCTCTCGCCAAGACCACGCAGATGATTGCGGCCGCCCAGAAGATCACGAGTTTGGGCGTCGTCGGACGGGTGGCTCCGGTCACGAAGCTCAATGCGGCCGCTCCGGCCGTGCACACCGTGACCATGTGGAAGATGCCCGAGAATTCGTCCGGAGCGGAGTGGTCGGTCCGCTCCTCGTCCTGGTCGTAGAGCCCGTAAGCCCTGGCGACAACGATCCAGACCGGCAGGCTGACGAGGAACGCGACGATCTCAGTCGACTGACTCAGGGTTCCCGCGCCGTTGGGCGCTGCCACAGCCCACTCCGCAATGAAGAGCGCAGCCGTTAGGCCGACAATGTCCGCAGCGGCAAGAGCTCGCCGCAACAACCAGCCGCGTCGATGGCTCGGCACCTTGGCCTCGAGCAAGTGGTCAACTTGACCGGCTAGAGCGAGCGTGGCGCGCTTGTTGTGGAATCCTTGTCCGCCGCGGCCGGACGCCGTTGACGTCGGTCGGCGCCAGAGCGCCGGCCGATTCCCCGGAATGCTGCTGCCGACTCTCCTCTGTGAGCAAATGCCTCCCCTGAATCCTCTCCCGGTCCTTACCCTTACTCGCTGCGGCGAATCACTGCGAGTACCTCATAGTCGCACGGATCCTGAAAGTCGCAAGGCGAGACCTCACAACCTGTTCGTTTCAGGGACAGTGAACCGACGACGTGTCGGAGTGCATCGTGGAATCCACGTAGTTGGACTGCCAGCCTCGGCGAAGCACCCGCCGGGACCCCTTCTTTGGCTTGTGGAAGTCGTCTCCTCAGGGCCCTACGGCCACCGTTCACCTCGCCGACCTCCTGGCTCTCTACCTGGTTCACGACCCGATTGGCGCCCTCCAGGCTCGCGAGCACGGCCGGCCCCTGGTGGACGTCACGGAGCGACGGCCTCCTGCCGCACGGCCAGGGCCCGGCACACTCTGAGGCGACCTCCGGATGTCATGCAGGGGCATCCGTTTCATGCGGCCTCCGGGAGGTGGTCAGAGCCTGCGCTGCGATGCCGAGGCTCGAGCACCTTGCCTGGATATTTCCGGTCGGTGGTCGATGATCCGCCCAAACGATTCGCCAGACAACCGTGACCCAAACGGCTCCTGCCATGGGCCAGAGTCCTAACGCCTCAGTCGTCTGGTGTGCCTTTTGGATGGGGGAGCTGCGACTGGTCACTAGGGCCAGAGCTCTCGCATCCGCCGTTCCGCAGATCGGCTGACTCCTGCCAAATCGGAGACGACTTAGGTGCCCCATGCGGCACGGCATCGGGCCTCCGCCGAGACGCCCACTTGGACACACCGCGGAACCGGTGGTTGGCGGGAGGGAAAGGATACTCCCGCCAACCACTGCGAGATCGAAAGCTCAGCCCTTGCTTCCTGCCATCTGAAACCAGCCGTTGTCGGCATCGGCGCTTGAGAACCAACTTGCTGCGTGCGCGCTTGCCGACTGGTAGTTAGACGCGGCCGTAGCTGTATGAACTTCGACGTGCC
Source organism: uncultured Thermoleophilia bacterium (assembly GCA_963828655.1). GTDB lineage: Bacteria > Actinomycetota > Thermoleophilia > Gaiellales > Gaiellaceae > PALSA-600. The sequence continues at coordinate 24,949 of CAWHFK010000009.1, forward strand.
CGGAGCCGGTGTTCTTGGTCTTGATGAAGTAGAGATCGGAACCGACCATCTGAAACCAGCCGTTGTCGGCATCTCCAGTGGAGAGCCACGTCGCGTTGTCCTGGCCGCTTCCGTAACCAGACGACGCGGTCGCCGAATGAACTTCGACGTGACCTGAACCAGTGTTCTTCGTCTTCACGAAGAAGAGGTTGTTGCCGACCATCTGGAAGAAGCCGTTGTTCTGGTCGGCCGTCGAGAAGCGGGTCACGTAATGCGCACCAGCGCTGTAGCCCGATGCCGCGGTTGCGGTATGAACTTCGACGTGCCCGGAGCCGGTGTTCTTGGTCTTGATGAAGTAGAGATCGGAACCGACCATCTGGAACCAGCCGTTGCTCTGATCGGCCGTTGAGAACCAGGTAGCAGCATGCAGACTCGCAGACTGATAGCCGCTAGAGGCAGTCGCGTTATGCACCTCCACGTGCCCGGAGCCGGTGTTCTTGGTCTTGATGAAGTAGAGATCGGAACCGACCATTTGAAACCAGCCGTTGCTCTGATCAGCGGTCGAGAACCAGCTCGCCGCATGAACGGTGGCAGCCGCATATCCGCTCGATGCCGTCGCGTTGTGCACTTCGACGCGGCCGGAACCCGTATTCCGCGTCTTGGTGAACCAAAGGTCGGAAGTGGCCGCAACGCCTGAGGCGGTGCCAAAACGCCAGACGTAGGCGGAAACCTTGTTCTTCGCGGCCCAGGAGCCGATCGCCATGGTGTGATGGGTGACCAGTTGGTTGAGGTTGAAGTTCGAATCCTTTACGACGAATGTTCCAGGCGTCGCAGTCCTCGCCACGATGATCGTCGTATGCAGCGTGCCGGTTGGATAGTCGCTTGTCAGCTGGTTCGGATCAATGAACTGAACCAGGTCACCGGGTGCTGCTGCCGCGAGTGAGACGAGGGCGCCACCCGCGTTCGCATACGCGCCGTAGTAGGCACCACCAGGTGACCCGTAGCCGCCGACACGAGCTCCGATGCCGTTCGCCCCGAGGACCGCATTGATGACATTGCCCGCCCAGACTCTGCACTGACCGCCGTAGGTTCCGACCGGGTATGAGAGAGCCTGATTGGCGATCTGCGAGTTATCGAACGAGTAGGATGCGTTTGATGGAGCGGCTACTAGAAGAGCAGTAGCCACCGCCACCGCCACCGCTAGGCTCCGACGCATCGGAAGAATGCTGGACTTGTTCGTGGCCCTCCTCACCCTCGATGCCGCAACTACCGCGGAAAGCGCCAACGCGATCGGAGATAAGCGCGGAGTGGACTGACGTCGGGTCGAATTATGGGACTGCCTCATGTCCATACCCTCTCCTTCTGACGACTTCTGACAGGACAAACCGTCTCAGGCTGGCCGGTGCCAATCCATGACGGGGAGATTGAAGGCAGGTTGAAGCGAATCGCCGGCTGTGGCAGTTCGCTGGAGTCTCACTCCTACTGCGGAGCCGATTCGCGGTCGAGAGCCGCTCGGTGGTTGTCGCTCGGGACTCGGACGGCCCGAGTCAGCATGGATTGTGTTGACGGCTGTCGTCGAAACGACGAAAACCTGTCGCCTTCGCGTGTCTCTCCGACATCGTCCGCTTCAAGGCAGCGTCGCTTCAGCGGCGTCACGCCACTTATTCATCTTGTCGCTCGTCGCGCTTCTCGGGCCAACACTCCCGCCATAGAACGCTCATCATCCTTCGCCGAACACGATCGTCACGGAAGCCGAAACGTCCTCGTCGGGGGTGAGGATCGGTGTACTGGTTGACACCGCGGTCGGGGTCGCGACGGTGACTCCTCCCAAGTCCGGAACCATGCTGACGATCCGACCCAACGTGACGTCGGCCGCGGCCGCGATCGTTGCCGCACGTCCGCGCGCCTGAGCGACTGCTTGTCGGAGCGCGGCGCGATACAGGCTTTCCTGGTCAGCCGGCGCCGCGAAGTACGGGCCGCCGATAGTTGTTGCGCCTGCCGCGACGGCAGCATCGATGAGACCCGCAGCATCTCCCGTTTTGATCTCCGCTCGAACGACGTTCGTCGCGTCATAGCCGATGATGCGAGGTTCATTCTGCGCGTAGCGCACGTTCAAAGAGACGCTGTCCGTCGTCACTCGGCGTACTCCGGCTTCGGTGAGCGCTTGGATGATGGCGTTCATCACCGATGCGTTCGCTGTGACCGCGCCCGCCGCAGTCCGCCGCTCCGCGGTTGCGCCGAAGGTCATCGACAGGGTGGCAGGCGTGTATTGCACCGTGCTCGTTCCTGAGGCCGTAATGGTTGGGATCGCTGCGACGTTCCCAGAACTTCCAGACGCACCCATCACAACAATAAGCGTCGAAGCGCTAAAGCAGAGAGCCACGATGATTGCGACCCTCTTCGAATGACGGCGTTTCGGCCGAGTCAGCCTATGCATGGAATGCTTCCCTCCCTGAGCGTTTCAGCTGTCTTGGCGAGAGTGGGCTCTAGGGGGCGGCGGGACAATAGAAACAGCCTGGAACATCAATTGAGATGCCAGTGAAGCGGCCAAGGGTTCATAGCCGGCGGGGAACGACGCTCGCGATTACGGGAAACTGGCGGCTGTGGGCGTCGTTCGCACGACGCGGTATCCGAGTCTGGAGAAAGCCTGAATTGCGGAACGCAGCGTGCCCTCAGAACGAGCGACGGTGCGCGCAGCCCCGGCGAAACGAGGAGGGTCTGCGGCAGCTTGCGCAAGCTGACGATAGGCGGCCGCCGTCGAGCGCAGTGCTCTCGCAATGCGCATTGTCCCGCCAGCCTCCAGCGTTCGGCCATGCAGGTGCGCCACGGCGAGAGCGGCTTGGGCATACAAGTCAGAAAGCTGGCGCGCCACGTGGGCGCGGCCGTCAACAGTCGTCGCCAGCGCTAGTTTCACCCTGTCACGGCGGCGGCGCCCCGCAAGTCGGCCCAGTACATGATCGAGTCGGCGCGCAAAATCACCCTTCGCACGATCAAGTGACGGCGCCGTTGATGACACCGTCGCAACGACGCGGGCACAGCGAACGTTCTCAGCTGCGCGCGACGATCGGCACAGCGCGATGATCCGACCCTGCGTGGTCGGAAAAACATATGCACGGAACAGGTCGGATGTCTGGATGGCCTCCGGCGATCCGTCAAAGACATAGCCTGGGAGATCAGAGGACGTCCGGATGGAGACCGAGTGCGCGAGCGTACGGAAACCGCGTGGCGGAGATGTTGGCGACCCATTCGTTTGGACTCCAATGACCAGCACCGTGCGCGATTTCCCAGCGCCCTCAGCAAGCGTATGGACGTCGCGCAGGTTGAGCGAGGGCACGTAAGACTCCGTACTCCGTTGCCAACCGCTGCTTAACCGAACCGACGCGAGTCCTGCATGGACGGTCGTCGTGGTCAGCTTTGTGGCGCTGCTCGAAGACGCAGCTCGCTTCACGAGGGCGCCCGCCGCGAGCCCCGCGGCCAAGAGCGCAACGGCCAAGGCGATTCCGGCGACTCGACGACGTCGACGTCGAGGCCGCGCAACTAGTCGGGCTGCTGACACGGCGATGTCAGTCGTGGCAGCGTCGACCTCCCGTCTTGGTGGTTGCCGAGGCTCCGGCGCATCCATCAGTGGAATACCGATGGCGGCAGCTACCTCCGCTACGAGTTGCGTGGCAGAATTTTGCCGAGCGGCGGGATCCTTGGCCATGGCAGTCGCAACGGCGTCGTCGACGGCGATCGGAACCTCCGGTCGACGCAAGTGAACCGAAGGTGGTTCGTCCTCGAGATGCGCATACATCACAGCGACATCCGTCTCGCGCGGGAACGGGACTTCGCGGCGAGACATTCGTAGATCAGAGCGCCCAGCGAGTAAATGTCGCTGCGATACGTCGCCGGCCGATTCCTAATCTGCTCCGGTGACATGTAGTCGAGCGTCCCAAACTGCTGCCCTGTTCCCGTCAAAGCTCTATCGCCGGTCGCTCTCGTCAGTCCGAAGTCCGCCAGGTAGGCTCGCGTGCCTTCCACGAGGACGTTCTGAGGCTTCACGTCTCGGTGCACCAAACCGACGGCGTGTGCGGCGTCGAGCGCGTTCGCAACCTGCTCGAGTAAGCGAACAACAGATTGCGGGTCCGGATGACTCCGGTAGACAAATTCTTTGAGGTTGAGCCCTCTGATGTACCGCATCGCCAGGAAGAAGTGGCCATCTCGCTCGTCCGCCTCGTAGATCGGAACAATCGACGTGTGGTCGAGTGCCGCCTGCGCGATTGCCTCGCGACGGAAACGCTCGCGAAACGCTGAACTCAGGCGATAGTCGTCGGCGAGTACCTTCAATGCGACCGTGCGGTCCAGCGAAAGTTGTGTCGCTTGGTAGACGACACCCATGCCGCCGGCGCCGATCACGCGTTCCAAGCGATAGCCGCCGATCGTCGTTCCTGGGCGTAAGGGCATTCGCCAAAGCTACGCCAACCTTGGTTTCAACGCTGTATTGGGTTATCGTCGGCCAGTGATCGTTGGGACTGCGGTGGGGGAGGTGGCTGGACTAGCGGCAGCCGAGGTCGCCGTGCGGGCTCCGGACGGCTCGCGATACGCCACGCACCCACTGGAGACCGACAGAGTCACGGTCGGGCGGCTCCCGGACGTTAACGACATTTCGCTCGAACCCGACCCTGACCGGCTCGTCACTCGCCAGGAGCATTTCTCGTTCCAACAGGTCGGTACCGACTGGTTTGTTGTCGACGCCGGAAGCATGAACGGAACGTTCCTTCGGCGAGACGGTGAACTCCAGCGAGTTGCGGGGAAAGCCGCGCTAGCCGATGGCGATGTCGTACTCGTGATCGGCGAAGTTCGGGGCACGACGGTCGTCAGCTATTGGGAGTTTGAGTTCGGTGATAGAGCTCGAACTCGGCCGGTCAACGTCGCCGACGTTACGGGACGTCTGAGTTACGACGTCGAAGAGGCACAGTTATCCGTTGTCGTCGGAGACCGCCGCATCGTGGTGCCGCTGCGGCGTCAGGCGCATCAGCTTGTTCGGTTCATGGCTGTTAAGAACCTCGAGGCCGGGAAAGCGGTGCTGTGCCCGCACGATGACCTGATGACGGCCGTCTGGGGCGACGAGCCACTTCACACGCGTGAGGAGCTGAGCAGGCTCTTCTGGGAGATTCGTACGAAGCTTCAGCTCTATGGGCTCGAGCATCTGATCGAGAGCGTCCGGGGTCTCGGCTACCGAATCCGTACGAACTAGTTAGTCGAATGAGCCGTGCGCGAAGCTGGAATTGGTAGATGGAACAGCCTGCCCCAACGTCGCACTGCGCGCGTCGCCGCCGGAGCAGTGACATTGGCGGCCGGTTTCGCGTTTGCGTACCACGTCACCCCGTCGCCCGCGGGATCATCAAACACGACCGACGACCAGCCTACTGCGGCGTTGCGCACGATTTCTGCGGCTCCCTCGGCGACTCTCCATGACAGGTTCGCCGCTGTGCCGGCGATCCCGACCGCAACGCAACCCACGCCTGCTCTTACCGGATCAACAGCACCGGCGGCGACGTCAAGCCCAGTGGCGCCAACAACAACGTACTTCGACCATACGACCACCTTCTTCGGTGGCGGGTAACAGGCGATGAGATTCCTAGGTCGCTCGCTGCTCTTCGCCGGTGTCTTGGCGCTGATGACAACGGCTGTTTCTGGTGCCGTGGGGGCGGCGTCGAGACCCAGCTCCCAAAGAGGATCCTCGCAATCCTGGATTGATCCGGCCGGCGACGCTAGGGGCGCACCCGACGTCACGGAGGTACTCGTTTCCGACGAGCCGAACGTCGTAACGTTCAACGTTGAGACACTCAACTTTCCTACCATTCTTGGACGGCACCCTTAAGTGGGAGATCCACATCGATGCCGATCAGGACCGTGGCACGGGGTTCCAGAAGGATGCATTAAAGAACAACGGCTATGATACGTTGTCTCCCGCTTTCTTGGAAAGACGCAGTTGTTCAGGTGCTCGCAAAGCAGTTGCAAGGGTGAAGCCACCCCGTCCACGTACGCAAATGGACTCTGGACGGTTGGGGTTCCACGGGCTCTCTTCGCTGGAAACGCCTTCGACTTTTACGTCCAGACGTTCTACGACGCTACACCAGGAACGTTCGACTTGGCGGGTGACGACGGCTATTACACGTACCGGTTCTCAACGAGAAAAGCGGCAACAATTAGAATCGGTCTATACCCGCCGGTAACGTTTACTCCAAAAACGGCTCAACCACAGCACAAAGCGGCCAAGAATGCCTGTCTCAAGCCGGCGAGGTTCGACGTCAACCACAACGGTTGCTCAGGCCCTTTCAACGCGATCAAGGCGTCTGTCTCTCGAGCGAACTACACGGTAGGTGGCAGAACGACCTTCGCGTCTTTCTTCATTCTGGATCTCCCTCCGTCCACAGCGGTCGTCGTATCCGTGGGCAATACCTCGGAACGATTATCGTCCGGCAGGAGGACGTTCGTGCGCAGCAGACTGATCTCAGATCGCACGTTTCAAGCAGGGACGACGTTCACGGTGCGCGTAACTCGACCGGGGTGGATCGGCGCCTACATGCGGGCAAGAGTGACGTTGGCTTCACCTGGGGTAAGGATCGTATCCCGCCTGTGTTTGCAGGCGCTCGGCGGTTCTTCACCAATTCGATGCGCGATCGTGAGCCGAGGTCGGTAGCTCTTCGCGCGTCCGCCTGCCAGCTCGACAGCGACTGACCACCATCACGTCTAGTTGGCGCGGCACTGACGGTCACCGAGGCGCGCAATCGTATTGTTCGCGATCGCATCGGCCTTCTCGTTGTAGGCCGCAGGGGCAGATCCCCCCTGCCACATCACATCCGGGGTCACACCTGGCCCCTCGACCATCGCCCGGTACCGCGTCCCCTTGCCGGCGGGGTGGGAGCCGTGCGGGTTGAAGCTGTAGCAAAAGACCCCAGTGAAGGTGTGGGTGAGGAAGCTGTTCTCTCGCTTCCACCCTTCGCCGTAAGCCGAATCGAACGTGTCGACGTAGACGTTTCGGCCGAATGCGTCCAGTGGATTTCCGCCGGCGGTCGCTTTGAAGCCATAGACCGGTTTACCAGCGTACGTGAGCGTCCCGTATAGATGGTCCCACTGATGCCAGGCCCAGTCGGTGCGGATGCTGAGCATCGGCAACTCGCCGGTCCAGTGCGAAAGCCGAAGCTCCCACGCCGACTGACTCCGGTTCGGCGCGACTCCGTAGTTGGGGAGCATGCGCTGCCACGCCTGAAGCGCCCAGTACGAGCCGTCCGGCGCCTTGCACGCCGTCACCTTCCAGGCGAGTGCCGGACCGTCGTAGCTGCCGCACTCAGACCCGAACGTCTGCCAATAATCCTTGTGGTACTTGCCCCAGCCGCCGGCGTAGTCAAGATTGAACTCGACCTGCGTACGACCGCGTGTCGGCGCGACCGCGTTGACCCCGCCCCACGCGAGGACGTGCCTGGCTTTGCCGCCCGTCGTGTAGGAGATGAGTGCCTCCCCTTTCGCGTTGACGGCGAGCGAGATCCCCGATGCATCGCGATCGATGAGCTGCGACGCGGACGCCGGCGAGGCGAACGCCGCTTGGACGATCACTGTCGCCAGCACCAGGACGACCGCTCGAATCCCAGCTGACAGGAGCTTGCGGCGGAGGGGGTTTCGTCGACCGCACTTGCAGGGAGTGGCGGTCATACAGTGGTTGCCAAGATTGTCCATTCGAAGCCTCCTGAGCGTTGAATCGGCCACGGGCCAACAAGCTCGCGTGCGGCGGCTCACCGTTCAATTGGAGGCCGATTGGCGTTTCCTGGATTCTTGGGGGCGTCGGCTGGGCGATACCAATGCGTCGGTGCGTAGCGTCAGGCTCGAGCGACTTCCAATGGAAGGTCAAGTGTCCCTCTATGGGACTGGCCGGCTGAATCGCCCAGGATCGCGGGTCCTAAGAAACGGGGGATCTGCGGCGCTAGCAGAACCCTGTCGACCAAGGGGAGGTAGTCGAATGAGGATCACAAGGTGGGGCTCTCGCCGCACATTTCTCAAGGAGGGGTCTGTGTCACTCGGCAAGAGATGGTTTGGCCTGATCGCGGTAGTTGTATTCGCTGCCATGGCCGTCGCAACTACGACGGCCTCCGCTGGCTCCGCGAACGGATTGTGCTCGATGGATACTTCCCGTGGTTCGGTCCCTGCCGATTTCGCCATCGATGCCTGCATTGACGGTGGTGCGATCTACCTTCGAAACAATCTGAAAGTGCCGATGCAGTTTGGCGTCTCAGGAGACACGGGCACCCCGACCGCGATCCACACTGATCTCGGACCGGCGGCAGACGCAATCCGGGCCTTGTATGGCAACCCACTGCTGCTAGTCCCGGGTGACGAGGTTCGCATCCCGTTTGGTGCGAATGCTGCGTCTGCGACTCTTGACAATACGGACGTCGGCGGTGCGTACGCGATCGCGACAACTCTGTTTAACTTTCTACCTGCCGGGGCGCTCTACCAGATCGGCACGGCCGCAACCGATCTCATAAGGGATCTGAACGACAACCTCGCCAACTTTTCGAACTGCATCACTGGGACAAGTAACGCTCTCAAACAGTTGCGTTGTTTGCTCAGCTTTGAGGGAAGCAACGTGGTCGCTTTTGCCCACGCTGGCTTGCGAGCTGGACTACGCGGTGCCGCTGCGATCTTCCTGGATGAGTTCGACTTTGCGAAATGGGCAAACGGGCAACCGAGCTCTATTGCGAAGATTCTCGGTTCGCACCGCACGATCAGCGTTGCGGCCGCACCTCAATCCGGAGGTGGAGGAGGCGGCTCATCGAACGGAACTGCGGTCACTGTTTCGGCGGGAACCGCGACCACGATTTCGACGTGCACCTCGTCGGATTGCGGTTTCGTTGATGTATCGCTCAGCGGGTTTGGGTCGGGCAGCCACTCGATCGCCTGTAGCTCCGACGACCCGTTTGACGCAACATCCCTTGGTACACCTACACCACGACCTCGACGAGTAGCGCGGTTTGCGTCTATGGATACACCGGCTACCACGTCTGGGTGACTGTCGACGGGGCCTACACGTCGAACAAATTGCTCTGGGGAGGCCCAAGCTCAGGAACTGGGGTAGCAGGCTAGAAGGCCCAAGCTCACCGGGGGCGGGTGTGTGCGAGGCGTAGCGCACAGCCCGCCTCCGGCGGAGTTCGTCAATGCACGGGAGGCGGCGCTGACGTTGCCGGGTCTAGCGGACGAGTGCTATCGGCTGCGTGGCCCTGGCCATTAGTCACCGGTTGCCGGGGTCGGCTGTCCGTTACCCGGTGAGTCTTGATCCTGAGCCGTAGGAGGCCAATAATCGCTCCAGGTTGGGAAACAACACGCGAACGAGCAAGTTGCTTCCGAGTCGCTCGGGTCTCGCGATGCCTCACTCGTTATCGCCAAGCAATCGGACCTTCAATCTCTATCTCAGTGAACAGTCAGCGGGTCGGGCTCGGAGCACTTCGGTGAAGTTGTCGGCGAAGTTGCTTTCAGGGCTGATCGCGATGCCGCTCGTGATCGGTATTCCTGTAGCCGCGAGGGCATCTGGATCAGGATTGCCGTACACGAAGTGCGGCGTCGTGAGGAGGGCCGGCGACGCACCGGCCGCTTACCCGCGTGTCTACGCCCTGCGCCTCTCCGCGGCGAACGGGCATCCCCTCTTAGTTGCGAACGAGTGCAGTACTGCCTTCAAGCTCTACCGCGCATGCCGGGAGAACAAGACGACGACTGTCGAGTGTTTCGGGCAGGAGGGCAACGCTTGGGAGTTACCGGTGCCAGCAGCCGGCCGGCCCCTTGGCTTTCGCTGTTATCAGTCGGGCGAGGGCCGCTTCGGCGACCAGGCGCCGGGCCTTCCAAAGATCACACAGCACGAGACCTCTTGGATTCTCTGCGAGAGAGACAACTGGCACGCCGGTGTGGTGGAGCGCGTCGCCTTCTGGTCATAATCGCAGAGACTCATGCTGGCGCGATCGCCACAGCGGGCGCGCCGAGGGTGCTCGAGCTCGGTGTCAAGCGCTTCGACACGGCCGAGATCTACGGCTTCGGCCCTAGCTAGCGAATCCTGGGTTATCGGCGTGCGGCGGCCAGCCTGGACTGAACCTCCTGGTGTTGATAGGGACGGGTCTTCGGGTGAGTGACATCGAGCGGCCACCGGGATGTGCTTGACAGCCTCCTGGTTAGACCCGCAGGACTTGCGAATCAGACGCCTGGCGCGACGGGATCCCGGCGGGTCCGTCCCTCGTCGCGACGGATCATCTCCGGCCCGAATCGATATGCTCTCCGGGCAGCGATCATCCAAAACACGCTCGGTCGGCCCCTACCTGCCAACTCAATTCGGCGTAGGAGGTCACCCGTGTCAAAAGAACAGCATCCGCTTTCCGGCTACCCGAACCAAGGGCAGGCTGATGCCCTGCGGCGTCGGCCGGGGACTTGAGTAACACCTCAACCCGGTGGAGACATCGACGGCGGCGGCGTCGAGCTCTCGCTGCGCGTCGAAGCGACTCCGGGGCGGAGCTCTGCCTCGAACTGCGGCCGCCCCTCCATCGATTGGAACCAGGCGTATCTCTTCTATGCGGCATTGCCACTTGATCGGCGTACCTATCAGGCGGTCGCCGACAAGTCGGGCCGTCGGTGCGGACAGTCGAGCGGCATGGCGGCACCGGCAAGTGGAGGGAACGGGCCCGACAACTCGACAGCGAAGCGTCAGTTTCTGTAAGCGAGCAGATCCGTGATCAGCACGCCGAGAGGCAACTCGGGTTCTTGAAGTTGATCGACGCCACCAACGACTCGTACGCCGATCAGTTGCGCGAAGGCACCGTTAAGGTCGCGCCGCGTGATCTGGCGACTCTATTCAGGCTCTGCACTGAAGTTTTGGAGAACTCGGAGACGAACGTTTGTAGGGCCGAGCGAACCAACCGCGACCTCCACCCGGCCGAAGAGAGCGAGCGGAAGTTGCAAGTACTGCAAGCTCTTCGCAATGCCGGCGTTCTGAAGCATTTCCTCGACCTCGATCAGGAAAACAGCGCGACTCCGACGGAGGCGCCGAACGTCAGCGACGGTTGCAACGTCCTCGACGAGCAAATGGTGTCGACGAAGATGAGCCTCATCAAGAGCAGGTGGCGTGATGGAGACTCTTTCAATGCGCGAGCGGGCTGCCATCGACGGGCTGTATGCGCTCGTCGGGCCGCCGAGGCTGCGGTTTGCCCGCTTAGCCCGACCTCGCAGCAAGAGGCGTTCTTGTTGCTGCCCCACTTTGAGGTGTTCTACGGGGGCGCTGCTGCCGGCGGGAAGAGCGTCGCCCTCCTGATGGCCGCCCTTAAATACGTAGACGTACCGGGTTACCACGGGCTGATCGTTCGCAAGAGTTTCGCCGAGCTTGCCCTTCCGGGCAATTTGATTGACCTGTCCCACCAGTGGCTCGACGGAACGAAGGCATCCTGGAGCGATGAGCAGAAGCAGTGGCGGTTCCCTGGCCGTGGTCGCACCGGTAGCGGCGGCGCGACCCTGACCTTCGGCTACCTGGCCGACGACGGTGACGTGAACCGGTACGCCGGCACCTCATTCAGCTACCTCGCCTTCGAGGAACTCAGCCGGTTCTCGGAAACCCACTACATGCGGATGCGTCGCGTGCTCCGTCAACCAACCGGCCGGGAGATGGGTGAGCCGGCACCGATGGCATGCGGCTCGCCGATGTCCCAGTCGGTATCCGCGCCGCTTCCAACCCAGGTGGTGTGTACGACCAATGGGTCAAGAGCCTTCGTTGAGCCCACAACGGAGCTCCCGACGTTGTTTTTTACGCTCCCGCCTATCAATAACCCACACATCGACTACGAAAGCTACGTCGCGAGGCTTGCTGGTCTGCCGCCTGCCGAACGCGCGCGGCTACAGACGGTGACTGGAATGTCCCGGACAACGGCGAACTCTTTCAGCGCGACTGGTTCATGACTATCGAGCCGCATCAGCTGCCAGCCAGGACCGTCACGCTGCGTTACTGGGACCTCGCCGCAAGTGAACCCTCTGCCGGGTACCCCGATCCCGACTACACCGTCGGTCTTCTGCTTGAGCTCACCTAAAAACCGGGATGCTACATCAGCGACATCGTCCGCGAACGCCTGTCGGCAGGCGCCGTCGAGCAGCTGGTCGTCGCGACCGCCGAGCGTGATGGCCGGGCCGTCGCGATCGGGATCGAACAGGAAGCGGGCGGGGCGGGCAAAGCCCTCACCGACCGCTATACCCGCGAATTGTTCGCGGCTACAACGTTCGCGCCTACCGGCCCAGCGGCGACAAGTTCGTCCGGGCCCAGCCCGTCGCCGCTGCGGCCGCCAACGGGCTGATCCGAGTGGTCCGAACCCGACACACTGATGCCGTCCTGAACGGGCTACACTCCTTTCCCCATGGCCGCCACGATGATGTTGGATGCCCTCGCGGGTGCCCACCAACACATCGACAAGTCCTCCGGCCGCGGCGTTCGCACCTATGTCGCGACGGGCCGTTTACCGACAGACGCCGAGACCGCCGCTAACCGCCTCCGCGGCTATACGGCAACATCGGGATCAACTAGATCGCGACGTTCAGGACGCAGCTACTACGGCGAAACATCGGCCCTCGCCAACGCAACTCCGCGAGTCACATCACCTCGTGAGCGTCAGCTGGGTAAAGCGGATCAGTTGGAACCCAACCCGAATGTTGACAGATCAGACAACAGATGATTTCGCGGAGCCGGATTAGTACGCTGGTCGTACGCTGCTTCTGCGCATCCTTTTAACGGGTGCCCCCGGAACCCTCGCCCGTGGCCTCCTGGTTGAGTCCCCGAAGCAGCCGGCCTCCTGGTTGCTTACCCGCAGCGGGCCTCCCGGCTTGGGACACAGAGCCGCCCTCCCGCTGTTGCGCCCGCCACGGCGAGAGTCCCAGCTCTCCGAGTGGTCGGCCGACGCTCACTCCGCACGCAGCGATCGCTTCGGCGCCATCGAACCGTGCATCTAGGCTGTTGCCATGAACGTCGCTCTGATCGTCGTTGCGATCGTCGTCTTCCTGCTGCTGCTCTTTGCGATCGCCGCGATCAAGGTGGCACGCGAATACGAGCGGGCCATCGTCTTCCGGCTCGGCCGCCTCCTGCCCGAGCCGAAGGGGCCGGGCCTCTTCATCCTGATCCCGATCGTCGACCGGATGGTCCGCGTCGACCTGCGCACGATCACGCTGAACATCCCGCCGCAGGAAGTGATCACGAAGGACAACGTCCCGGCGCGCGTGAACGCGGTCGCGTACTTCCGGATCGTCAAACCGGAGGACGCGATCGTCCAGGTCGAGAACTTCATGGACGCCACGCTGCAAATCGCGCAGACGACGCTGCGGGCGGTGCTCGGCAAGCATCAACTCGACGAGCTCCTGTCGGAGCGCGAGAAGATCAACGCGATCCTGCAGGGGATCATCGACGAGCAGACGGCGCCCTGGGGCATCAAGGTCTCGATCGTCGAGGTCAAGGACGTCGAGATCCCCCAGGGGATGCAGCGCGCAATGGCGCGCCAGGCCGAGGCCGAGCGCGAGCGGCGCGCGAAGGTGATCAACGCCGAGGGCGAGTTCCAGGCATCCGAGCGGCTGAAGGACGCCGCCAAGGTGATCGAGGAGCATCCGATCGCGCTGCAGCTGCGCTATCTGCAGACGCTGCTCGAGCTGGGCGCCACGCCGTCGACGACGATCGCGTTCCCGATCCCGATCGAGATGCTGCGGGCGTTCACCGCCCTCGGCAACCAGTCCGCTTCCTGACAGCAGCACCTTCGCGAGTCACGTCGTGCTGAGCTGCGTTGGCCCTAGCCACCATGCGTAAGTACTCCCACAACGGAGTGCCACCCCGAGCGGTTGCTGGCGATCCTTGAGCGGCTGCCGGTCGGCTCGTCGGCGGCCTTGGCCACGCGCGATCCCAACGTCCTATCCACCTCCGACGAGAGACGACGCGTGACCGGACTAGCCCGACGACAAGTGCGCGAGGACCGGCGGCTGCGATTCCGAGGCCGACATCGGTCCGGTAACCAGCGACCCGGCGGGCGCGGGAGCGCCTGCGGCTCCACGAATGAACCACAGCCCCCGCCGGCGCGGCGGACGCGGCCGAGGCGACGCGGCCTCGGCGTCACGCAGCTGGTTCAACAGCTCCTGGTTTCTCAGCGCCACCGAGACACGCTCGGCGTGATCGATCGCTCAGCTGTGATAGCTGGGGATAGAGATCCGCGGCATGACCGTAAGCGTACGCGCACCCGCGGCACGACCGCGCCGCCGTCCTGAACGCGCTCACTTCCATCCATCCCGTCCGCTAGCGCTCAGGGATCATTCCGCAACACTGGTCTACGGAAGTCGCAATCTCGCCCGACCCTGCGTGGAACATGTCGGCAACACGTGGATTTGAGAGTCATGTCGTATCGATGTTCCGATAGGTCTCAACTGTGGGTGGCTCAGCGAGTAGGGCGCGCCACCGAGCGAGATACTGCGCCATCGTGGGGTCCGACTTGACGCGCTCTTCGTCCTTCAGGTAGGCGTCTTCGCTGGCATAGTCGATTACTTCGATGAAACGATCGGGTGCGCCTGTATCGCCGAGTAGCCGAACACGGATCCCTCCCGGACATTCATAAAACGGGATCGCCTCGGCAAGAAACGAGCGCAGCTCCTCGGTACGCCCCGGTTCGACACAAATCCGCAGGTGAACGCTTACTGTAGGGCGCCATTGATCTTCCAGGTTCGACACGACGGGCCATCTTAGAGTTCGCTTGACGACCAGCTCTGAGTGCGCCGTAGCGTCACTCGCTCAGGCATTGCTCCTCTCACTCGATTTGAGCCATTGGCACGATTGCTGTCGAAGACCGCGTGCGTTGGAGTGCGTGGTCGCCCGCGATGGACGCTAGAAGATCATCGTGAGCGCGATGATTCCGACGACATCCGCGGCGTAGTGAGTCAGCCAGGTCAGGGCGAGGTTGTGGGTTCTGGCCCAGATGATTCCGAAGACGATGAAGTCGAGTGCGACTCCCGCGGAGTCTGTGAGAACGACGTGAAAGCTGCCTGGCGTGCCTACGGCGTGAGCAAACCCGGCGAGCACGATTGCGACGAGGATCGCTGCAGGCGTTCCGATGAACCAGCTCAGCCGCTCCTGGATGCAGACCTGGTAGACGATCGTTTCGATCAGTGTGAGGATCAGCGCGGCGGCAGCCAGCGCCGGGACAGTCGAGGTTCGTTGGCTGATGTGGTGCAGCAGTTGGGGGTAGAACCCAAACAGGTGGGCAACTCCGAATGTTGGCGGCAAGAGCTGGAACAGCAGCACCACGATCGGGACGAGGTACCACACCTTTTTCAGGTCTTGGAGAAAGGCAGCAGGGGGCTTCAACCCGATCTCTGACCATGGTCGGTTGTTGCGAAGAGGGCCGCGCATCACATACGCAATCGCCACGATGTATCCGACGATGAAGAGGTCCTTGTCCTTCTTGACGAGGAATCCAACGATCATCGTGAGAACAAGCACCGCGATGACAACCAGCACTCCGCGCAGATCATTCCGGCCGTGCCTAGACGGCTCCCTTACGCGGGCCGGCTTCTTCAGGTGCTTTGCTCGGTAAGGCGTGCGACCACGCCACCCTCCTACAGTTGGCCAGGCCGATCGTCAGCCCCAATGATCCCGCGATGCGATCGATGGCACGCCGGGGCGAACCCTGATCAGTCCTCGGGAGATGTCCGCATGCCGCAGCTTCACAGCCCCCGGGGATCCATGGTCTAGCCGCTAGTTCGGGAGCGGGCCACGAGGTTCTCGTCGTCTCGACTGACCTTGTTCCCGAGGACGGGCCATTAGGATCGCGGTCCCCATGATCGCGACCTCCTGGTCCGCGGCCAGCAGCCTCTCTGGATCTCCGGGGCCTCGACCTTCGGCTCGCGATCTGCGCAAGCATCTAGGAGAATCGAGGCCGACCCCAACGGTTCACCCGTGTGGCCTATTGACTCCGCTCAGGGGTGGAGTAGCGTGGATGCCAAATCCTTGAGGCCGCGCTGGGGGGAAGGCGACCACAGGTGGCGGCCGGGTCAGCAGCGGCGTGTGCGGCCTCGTGGTCGGGACGGCTCAGCGGAACAAAGCGCCTAGGACGTGTGAGGCTTGGTTGAGCGTCGCTGCGCGTGCGCGTTGAGCATGCCATCAAGGTAGGTTGCGCCGCGTGTCCGATGTCGTGGCGTGGCCGGCGTTGGGGTCGCTGCGGGCGGCGTTGGTTCGGGCGGCCGTTGCGTCGACCGGCACGGTGTTGGTGGTGGTGGCGTTCTTGGGCCGGTATGGGTGGGACCGGGATGAGCTCTATTTTCTCTCGGCGTCGAAGCGGCCTACGTGGGGGTATGTCGACTTTCCACCGTTGACGGCTTGGCTTGCTTGGGGTGTGCGCCAGCTTGCGGGTGACTCGTTGATTGCTTTGCGGTTGACCTGCCTCGCTGCGGGGGTGGGGACGACGTTCTTTGTCGTTTTGATCGCTCGCGAGTTGGGCGGCGGTGGGTTTGGGCAGTTGGTGGCGGGGCTTGCTTGGTCGCTTTGCCCGTATGTGCTTGGTTCGGCGAGCATCTTTCATCCGACCTGGCTCGATGCGCTCGCGTGGTCGGCGGTCGTCTATCTCGCGACGCGGATCCTTGTGCGGCCGGAGCCGCGTCTTTGGCCGCTGTTGGGCGTCGTGGCGGGGATCGGGCTGGAGGCGAAGTACACGATGGCTTTCCTGCTGGCTGGGCTCGGTCTGGCGTTGCTGCTGTTCGACCGTCGGCTGCTGCGGACGGGTGGCCCTTGGGTTGCTTTGGCGATCGCGGTGGCGTTGCTTGTTCCGAATCTTGTCTGGCAGGCGCAGCATGGCTGGCCGAGTGTTGCGTTTGCCTCGAGTCAGAACGCGAAGTCGGCCGCCGACACGCCGCCAGCCACCTACTTGATCGAGCAGGTGCTGTTCCTTGCTGGCGTCTTCGTTCTGGTGGTGGTCGGTGTTGTTTGGTTGTGGCGACAGCGTCTGCGGGTTCTCGCGGCGTTGCCGGTGATCTTGTTCGTGGTTTTTCTCGTTGAGCGCGGTCGCGCCTACTACGCGATGCCCGCCTACGTCGTCGCGGTCGCGGCTGGTGGTGTTGCGCTCGAACAGGTCCGGCGGAGGCGGCGTTGGGTGGTGTTGATTGCTGTTTTCCAGGTTGCGGTATGTGTGGTGGCGGTGCCGGCGATCGTGCCCGTGCTTTCTGAGCGGCTGTTGATCTCGACCGGGGAGTGGAAGGTCGGGTTCTTCAAGGACGAGATCGGCTGGCCCGAGTTGACGCATCAGACCGAGGCCGTTTGGTTGTCGCTTCCGGCTGCCGAACGCGCCAACGGCGCCGTGCTGGCCAAAAACTATGGCGAAGCGGCAGCGCTCGAGCACTACGGCCACAAAGAGTTGCCCCTCGTGTTGAGCGGCCATCTGAGCTGGCAGTACTGGCGGCCCCGACGGCTCCCGCAGCGCTACCTCGTGACCGTCGGTGCCGATCCGGCAACGCTCGACTTGCTGTGCAGCAGCTGGCACGTCAAAGCAACGATCGATAACCACGCCCACCTCGACAACGAGGAGCGCGGCCGGACGATCGACGGCTGCACCCTTCGCCAACCGCTCGGCACAGACTGGCCCCAGATCGCCAGCAACACCCTTTAGAAAACTCCGCCCCGCCCGGACTGTTTCTGCGGGGGGCAAGGGTAGCGTTTGAGTAGGTGGGTGGCGTCGCGTTTGCTTGAGGATCTTGCCGATTCTGAGTTTGAGGTGACGCTGCTGTGGTCTTGCGTTGGAGCTTCCTAATGAGAAGAGAGCTGCGGGTTGGTGACCAGGTTTTTCGCGGACAAATGCGCTCTCCTCGAGGGAGGAGGAGGCGCCAGCGGCGAGTGCTTCGTTGAACAGCGGACTGTCCTTGAGCTGATGGAGGTGTTGTAGGCAGCGGCCTCGCTCGGGTTCCGGAAGCGTTGCCGCCGGCGCCTCGGACTGGAGGACGAGGCCGGACACTTCTCGAGCCCCGCGGCGATGTAGGCCCGCAGCGCCTCCTTACCCACGATCGTGACGGCGTCAGTGCCGGTCAACGCGGAAACAAGCGGTGAGACGATGTCGACATCCCACGTCAGAAACCACGAGCTCTGATCCTGCCGCGCGTCTGCCGCAAGTGCTGCCTCGCCCGCGATCGTTGTTTTGAAGCAACAGAGTCTGGTGTTATTGCGGATGTACCTCGGACGGGATCGAGTGATCATGGCACGACAAGCGTAGGAGGCTTGTGTGGCCACCACCGTTGAACGAGTGGCGATTCCGATCGGAGTCGAGGCGCCGAAGCCAGCGGTCAGCGTGCTCGGTTTGCGCAAGTCTTATGGCTCGTTCGAGGCTGTGCGTGGGATCGACTTCGAGATCTGGCCGGGCGAGATCTTCGCCCTGCTCGGCCCCAACGGTGCGGGCAAGACGACCACCGTCGAGATCCTCGAGGGCTACCGAACCCGAAACGGCGGCGAGGTAAGCGTGCTGGGATGTGACCCGGCGAGTGAGCGTTTGCGTCTTAAGCCGCGGATCGGGATCGTGCTGCAGTCAACCGGAGTCGAGCCCTACCTACGCGTGCGCGAGACGCTCGAGATGTATGCCGGCTACTACGCGCATCCCCGTCCGGTCGACGAGGTGATCGATCTGGTGGGGCTGACGGCCAAGCGCGACGAGCGGGTGGTTCGGCTCTCCGGTGGTCAGCAGCGCCGGCTGGACATGGCGATCGCGTTCGCCGGCGATCCGGAGCTGCTGTTCCTGGACGAGCCGACAACCGGCTTCGACCCCTCGGCCCGCCACGAGGCATGGGACGTGGTCAAGAACCTGGCCTCGCTTCGGCAAGACGGTCGTGCTGACGACTCACTACATGGACGAGGCGCAGTACCTCGCCGACCGGGTGGCCGTGATCGCCGCCGGCCGGGTCGTCGCGCGAGGGCTCGCCGGCCACCCTCGGCGCCCGCGACCGCGCCCAGGCGCGCGATCCGTTACCGGCTCCCGGTCGGTGTGTCGCCGCCCGCCGGTCTGGCGGAGCTCTGCCGATGCGACGGCTTCGTCGAGTGCGCATGGACGACCCGTCCTCGCGCCTGCACGAGCTCACCGGCTGGGCGCTCGAGCGTGGCGTCGACCTCGACGGGCTCGAGGTGATCCGGCCGTCGCTCGAAGACATCTATCTCTCGCTGACCGCACCGACGGCCAACGGCAATCAGGCAGCCTGACGCCAGTTGCGAGGTGGAGCAGCGATGACGACGTTGCGCCTGACCCTCGCGCAGGTCCGCTACGTCAACAAGGCGTTCTGGCGAAACCCGACGCCGCGTTCTTCACCTTCGCCTTCCCGCTCATGTTCCTGGTGATCTTCACCTCGCTGCTCGGGCAGCGGCACCGTCCACCTCGGAACGACGCTCGGTCAAGAGTCGACCTACTACGTCGCGGCGATGGCCGCTTCGGCGTGATCACCGCCTGCTACACCAACATCGCCATCGGCATCACCTTCCAGCGCGAGGCGGCGTCCTCAAGCGCACCAACGGAACGCCCCTTCCCAGCGCGGTCGTTCCTCGCCGCCCGCGTCCTCCACGCGCTGCTCGATCGCCATGCTGCTCGTGGCGATCACCGCCGCCTTCGGCCGGATCGCCTACGACGCCAACATCCCGACCGGGATCACGCTCATCCGCTTCCTGGTCATGCTGGCCGTCGGCGCCGCCACCTTCTCCGCGCTCGGCCTCGCATCACCGCGCTCATCCCGAACACCGACGCCGCCAGCCCCGATCGTGAACGCCAGCATCCTCCCGCTGCTGTTCCTCTCCGGCATCTTCATCCCTTCGGCAACGACACCCCCTCCTGGATCCTCTGGGTCGCGCGCATGTTCCCCGTCCGGCACTTCGCCGTCGGCATGCAAGCCGCATTCCTCGGCACACCATTCCACTGGACGCGACGTCGCCGTCGTCGCCGCGTGGGGCGTTGCCGGGCTCGTGCTCGCCAGTCCGCTACTTCAGCTGGGAGCCGCACCGGTAGCCGAACGCTGTTGCTCTTACGTCGTTGCGGTGAGCGCGAGGAACAACGGCGGGTCGTCCTCGTTTACCTCGTAGCACGCCGTGAGGCGCAACCCGCTCTGAATCACTGCGTTTAGAAGGTCCGGCAGGGTCTGATGATTGATCCCTGCCTGCGCGATCACGCCTTCCGGGTTGCGGCTCGAAGCGTCCGGCCCCGGGTGGGCCTAAAGATCGGCCGCTCCTGGTCTTCGGCCAGGGCATCGGCACATGGAAGTCGGCCTCGGGTGACGGACACGGAGCGGCGCCGCATGGTGTCGTGCCCGGGGCCTCCTCTCGGGCGGCTCCCGGGTGGACGTAAAGGGGCGACCTCCCGCGAGCCGGCCATAGGTGCTGCGGTCGAGACACCCGGCGCACAGTTCACCCGCGTGGTCTATTGACTCTGCTGAGGGGTGGAGTAGCGTGGATGCCAAATCCTTGAGGCCGCGCTGGGGGGAAGGCGACCAAAGGTGGCGGCCAGCCCCACTGGGAGTTGTGGGACCGGCCGCCAAGGTGTCGCAAAATGGGCCGGGGCGGGATGCTGGAACGCCGCAAGATCCAGCTGTGCGCACCCGGCCCGACGGTCACGCTACTCGGTGCGAGAAGGGACGCCTAGACGCTCTTTCCGCCGGAGTTATGGCCAACTAGTGGCCGGAACGTTCGACCCATCTAGCGCGGCCCCAGGCAAGAAGCGCTTCGACGTCGTAGCTTTCGGGGAAACCGTCGTGACCTTCCGTGGACGTGTAGGAGTGCCCCGGATAGTCGGGTTGGCCCTCGTTGGGTAGCAGTCGCACGCCGAAGAGTCCGTCTTCGCGCTGCCAGGCCTCGATCCGCCCACCTTCGACATGCTCGATCTTGAAGTCGATGTCACGCATTCGAAGCAGACTGCCCGTCGCCGTCCGGCTCGAGCCATTCGACCTCGAGAAACCCGTAGATCGGACGGTCGACAAACTCCTCGACGATCTCGACCGGAACCACGGCCCGGATGCAGGCCTTCACGTTTCCGGTGACGCGGAGCTCCTCGCCGACGTTGGCCGGCTGTTCGAGCTCGACCTCGCCGGCGTCGAAGCCGTCCTCGAGCCGAAGCATGTAGCGGAAACTCATCTGAATGACCCTACCGCGGGCGCGGCGCGGCGATGTCGCCCGCGCGGCGAGTTGGTGTTCGCCGAATGCTCGGTCACTCTAGGTTCCAGGCGGGGTACCTAGTAGAGCCGCGAAGCGATCGCCGGAGGGAACTGTCCCTAGCTCGCAATCTCATTTCGCGTCGCTATCAATTCCGCGGCCTCGTTTAGCAGGTCCCGCGGGGCTTCGTGCTTCTCCTTCGCTTAGCCCGATCTGGTGCCAACCGTGGTCCTCAGCGAAGGCCAAGAAAATTCCAGGGCCGCTCGAGGCGAGCACGCACAACTCGACGTCACTCGCAACCAACCAGGAGCGGTTCAAGTGTTCGCCCACGGCACCACCTGGTGGGACGGCTCTAGACTCGCTCGCGGTCTCGTGCTTCATCTGAAGATCCATTACGCACTCTCTTGCCGCGGCTCGGTGCGGGAGGGGGGGCCGTGGACGAGCGGATGACGAGTTGGAACGGGAGAATCTGCCTTTCGTGCTTGGGGCTCGTGCCGAGAAGTATTCGGCCCGCCTCTTCTCCTTTAGCGACGAGCGGTTGCTTGATCGTCGTTAGCCCGGGGGTGACGACGGAGGCGGCTGGTATGTCGTCGGAGCCGACCACCGACAGGTCTTCAGGGACCCGAAGGCCGGCGCTTGCTGCGGCTTGAATGACTCCGAATGCGAGCTGGTCGGAGTCGGTCAGGATCGCAGTCGGTCGCTTTTCGTCGGTGAAGATCTCGGCCGCGGTTGCGGCGCCGCCGGCCGGGTCGTTTGAGTCACTCTCGTAGAAGCGGAGCGTCTCCCAGCCGAGGCCAAATCTCTTCAAGGCGTCTTCGTAACCCTTTAGGCGCAGCCGGGTCGTGCGGTATTTGGCAGCGCGCTGCTGTTGGCGCGAGAGCTCGCCTGTTCGGCGCTCGGGGGTGAGTCGGTATGCGATCACGGTGACGTGCCGATGCCCGAGCTCGAGAAGGTGGCTGAGTGCGGCGCGGCCGGCCGCGCGGTCGTCGATGCCGATGAACGAGGCGCCGGGGGTCTCGGGCTGGTCGATCGTGACCGTGGCTAAACCCTGGGCGAGGGCGGCTGCGACTGCGGGATCGTCGTCGGGGAGTGAATAGAGGGCGAGCGCGTCGACGGCGGCGCGGTGGATGTTGTGGCTGACGTTGCTGGCGCCGGCTCGGACCGGCACGAGCAGGAGCCCTGTTTCCGCATCTTCGCATGCGCGTGCGAGGCCCTCGAGGAAGAGAACGGCAGCCGGATCAGAGAAGGCGTAGGTGAGGCGCTCGGTGAAGACGACGCCGATCGTCCCGCGTTTCCCGCGCGCAAGTGCGCGTGCTGTCGGATCGGGGCCGAGGTAACCCACGTCTTTCGCCGCCAGGAGGATGCGTTCGCGTAGTTCAGGCGACAGCTGGTCTGGCCTGTTGAAGGCGTTCGAGACGGTGGCGCTGGAAACGCCCAGGGCCGCTGCGAGCGCTGCCTGTGTGCGCGGGCGGCTCTTCACCTCGGAGCGCTTGACTTTCATTACATCAACTCTATACATTCTGAAGCGCCTAAGTCTTAAGCGCTTCAGAGACCGAGTGAGGTGAAATCTGTGACCGACGTGGAGGAAGGGCTGGCTCATGAGTGGCCGGTCTTTGGCGAGGAGGAGGTCGCGATCGTTCAGCAGGTAGTCGAGAGCGGCGTCTGGGGGCATGCTGGGCGAGACGGCTACTTCGGCGGGTTCGAGTCGCAGTTCGAGCGTTCCTTTGCCGACTTCCAAAGGGCGCGGCACGGCGTCTGTGTCGCGAATGGAACTGTCGCCCTGCAGTTGGCCCTGGAGGCTCTCGAAATCGGCGTCGGCGACGAGGTCATCGTTCCGGGCCTGACCTGGCAGGCGACGGCGGCCGCAGTGCTGGATGTCAACGCCGAGCCCGTCTTGGTCGACGTCGAAGCGGATACGTACTGCATCGACCCGGCAGCTGTTGAGGCCGCGATCACGCCCCGAACTAAGGCGGTGATCGCCGTTCACCTCTACAACTGCCTCGCAGATCTCGACCGGCTAGCCACGCTCACGAGCGAGAACGGCATCCACCTGATCGAGGATTGCGCTCACAGTCACGGCTCGGCTTGGCGCGGGCGGGGGGTCGGATCGCACGGCGCGATCGGCTGTTTCAGCTTCCAGTCGACTAAGAGCCTGACCGCCGGCGAAGGCGGCTTCTGCACGACGAACAGCGACGCGCTGAGGGCTCGCCTGGAGACGCTGAGAAGCTGTGGGAGGCGACCCGATTCCGCCACGCAAGACTGGCGGCCCATGCAGAGCGGCAACTACCGGCTGAGTGAACTGCAGGCCGCGCTCCTGCTGACGCAGTTCAAGCGCTTCCCCACGCAACTCGCGACGCGCGAGGCGAACGCGAGCAAGCTCGACGACGCTATCGCCGCGATCCCCGGGGCGACGCCGATGCGATGCCCACCCGAGGTCAGCCGCCGGGGTCTCTACGCCTACGTCTTCCGCTATGAAGCCGCTGCGTTCTCGGAGATGCCGGTCCAGGTCTTCCGGAGCCTCCTCGCAGCGGAGCTGGCGATTCCGGTCGACTCGACCTACGAGCCGCTGAACAAGTCGCCTCTGTACCAGCCCCGGACCAAGCCGCGGCACAGGCTCGACGACGAGTACTGGGCGCGGATCGATCCGACTCGCTTCGACCTGCCCATCGCCGAACGCGCACACATCGACGAGGCGGTCGTCATCCCGCACGAAGTCCTGCTGAACGATTGGCACGACCTCAGCCGGCTGCCGGCCGTGATTGCTCAGATCCAGTCCGGCGCAGAACAGCGCGGACCGAAGACGGTCCCGGCTCACGCGGCGGCAGAGTGAAGCTCGGAGTCCTGACAGCACCCTTCGACGCTGAGCCGCTCGAAGAGACGCTTGACCTGCTTGCAGCCGAGGCCGTCGAGGCGGTCGAGCTCGGCACCGGCAACTATCCCGGCGGCGCCCACTGTGATCCGGAGCTGCTACTCGCCGACCGGGGCCAGCGGCGGCGGCTTCTCCGTCTCGTCGAGGAGCGGGGCATGTTCATCAGCGCGCTCAGCCAGCACGGCAACCCGCTTCATCCGCAGCGTTCAATTGCGAAGGCTGCGCACAAGACCTGGCACGAGACGGTCAAACTCGCGCAAGCGCTCGGTGTGCCCGTCGTGAACGCTTTCTCCGGCTGTCCAGGAGACAGTGACGACTCGCAGTGGCCAAATTGGGTCACCTGCGCTTGGCCGCCCGACTACCTGACGATCCTTGAATGGCAGTGGCAGGAACGCCTCCTTCCTTACTGGAAGGTCGAGGAGGCGTTCGCGCGGGATTGCCAGGTCAAGGTCGCGCTCGAGATGCACCCCGGCTTCTTGGTCTACAACCCGGATGGCCTGCTTCGACTTCGTCGCGCGACCGGTCACAACCTTGGTTGCAACTTCGACCCAAGCCATCTCTTCTGGCAGGGAATCGATCCAGTCGTCGCGATCCGCGACCTTTCTGAAGACGACGCGATCTTCCATGTCCACGCCAAGGACACCACCCTTAACTGGCCCGTCATCGGCCGCAAGGGCGTCCTTGATACGGAGCCGCTTGAGCATGTCGCCGACCGTGCCTGGTCGTTCCGGACGCTCGGTCTCGGTCATGACGAAGCAACCTGGCGTGCCATTCTCGGCGCGCTCGAAGTTGCTGGATACGACTACGTCGTCAGCATCGAGCATGAGGATCCCCTGCTCGAAACAGAGGCCGCGATCCCCAGGGCGATCCAGTTCCTTCGGAGAGTCCTGCCAACCCAGACTGCAAACGACGCGGTTGCCGTTGCCCCTATCGACGGAGCGGCCCTCGAGACTGCGGCCGGGCAGTCAACCGAACCGCCGGCGCCCGTTCTGGCAGCAGCAAAGAACCTTCTTGATTGGCACGGCGGCCCCAACGATGCGGGCAGAGATCCAGTTCACCCCAAGGAGTAGGAGGAGGAGTAATGATCCGACGCTTAACGCTCGGAGCGCTCGTTCTTGCCGCGATCGCGATAGGGGTCGCGACCGCGTCGACGGCGATCGCGTCGCCCAAGGGCGAGATCACGATCACCTGTCAGGAGTGCGAACCGTCGGCGACGGATGTCTTCTCGCAGTCCTGGTACAACGTCGTCAAGAAGTTCAACGCCAAGTACAAGGGCAAGTACCACGTCAATGTGCAGCACTACGGTGGTGGAACCAACGACCTTCCCTATTGGGAACGCCTCGAGCTAGCCAACCGGCTCCCGGATATCTTCATCATCCAGAGCACGGAGCTGACGACCTTGACGAAGACCGGCAAGATCCTCAATCTCGCGCCTTTTCTCTCCGCGGATAAGTCGTGGAAGAACTCATTTCTCTCTGACGCCTTCACCGCCCTAACCGGGCCGAAGGGGCAGATCTGGGCGATCCCTGAGGAAGAGGACACCGTTGGCATCTTCTACAACAAAGTCCTGTTCACCAAGGCGGGTATCAAGACGTTCCCGAAGACCTGGAGCGAGTTTCTCGCCGACTGCGCGAAGCTGAAGGCGGCGGGTGTCATCCCGTTTGCGATGGATGGCGATTGGGTCACGCAGCTCATGTGGGCGAACCTGATCGGCACTCAACCGGGCGGTGTGAAATTCCTCACGTCGGGAATCAAGACTGGTAACTACGCCACCAACCCGATCGTGGTCAAAGCGACGGAGTTCCTGAAGAACCTGCACACCTCGGGGTACACCAACAAGGATGCCTTCACGGGTGATTACACAAACGCCGCAAATCCGTTTCTCCAGGAACAGGCGGCGATGATCGCGAACGGGCCCTGGATGGTGCAGGCGGACATCAAGGGAAAGTCTGCTCTGCCGAACCTCTACCCGCAGGTCGGCTATGCAGCTTCGCCGGGTTGGACTGCGAGCAGGCCGGGCGTGATCGTTCTCCCCGGCAACGCCGGCGTCGCCAGCGGCACGACGGATCCGGCCAAGCAGCAGGCGGTCGTTGCCTTCATGAAGTTCGCGACATCGCCAACGATTCAATTGCAGCGGACGATCAAGACGGGGGCCTACGGGGCTGAGAAGCTCCGCCTGAGTGCCAAGCAGATCAAGACGCTGGAACCGCTCGCGTATCACCTCGTCAGCATCGCGCCGACGATCAAATACCACTATCCACACGCCAAGTTCGCCACGCCCCAAGCGTTCTCCGACGCCTGGAAGAACTACTGGCCGGGATATGTCCAGGGTGGCATGAACACCACCGACTTCCTGAACAAGCTCTCTAAAGCGGTCAAGACGGCGGGCCCGTAAGACCGACCACGCTCGTGTGGGGAAGGCCGCTCCGCGGCCGCCCCACACGAGCGTACGTTTTGCCGTGAACCTAAAAAGCGAGCTCTCAGCGCAAAGCCTTCCCATGCCGCTGGCGAGAGGAAACTCTCGAGGCGTGCGACGCTTCATGCCGAAGGAGCGGGCGCCACGGGGAATGGCATGGCCGATCGCGCTCTCGCTCCTGCCCGGAACCCTCCTCTTCGCGGTCTTCTTCCTCGTTCCGCTGGGGGTTGTCGCGGTGACTTCATTCTCTGAATGGAGCGTGCTCGGCTTCAGGTTCATCGGCCTCTCGAACTACAGCCAGCTCATCCACGACTCCGTCTTCTGGAAGGCCGCAACCAACACCGCCATCTATGCCGCCGCCGGCGTCTTCATCCAAATTCCGCTCTCCGTAATCGTCGCGATGATCCTCACCCAGCGGATCCACGGCTGGCGCGTCTTCCGCGCGATCCTCTTCATTCCCGTCGTCATCTCAGGCGCCGCTTACGCGCTGATCTTCGCGAATTTCTATGACGCCAGCTACGGGCCTCTCAACCGCCTGCTCAGCGTCGTCGGCATCCGCGGCCGCGACTGGCTCTTCGACATCCACACCGCTTTGCCCGCGATCATTGCCACCTATGTCTTCGGCGTCGGCTTCTTCATGATCCTCGTCATGACCGAGATCACGGCGATCCCGGTCGAGCTCTCTGAGGCGGCGGAGGTCGATGGCGCCTCTCGGCTGCAGCGGCAGCTCTACATCATCCTGCCGCTGCTCAGGCACGTGATCGGAACGTGCGTGCTGCTTTCGCTCCTCGCTTCCGTCTCGTTCTTCGACATCGTCTTCATCCTCACCAGCGGTGGCCCCGACAACGCCACGCTGACTCTCACCGTCTACGCCTACCACGTATACGCCAGCGATCAGTGGGGCTACGCGAACGCGATCGGCATCTTCATCGTCGTCACCGGCTTCCTGCTGATCGTCTCAACGCGACGCCTCTTCCGGCTGGGCGAGCGCACCCTATGAGCCTTCGCCGCCTGCGACCCGCACGCATCCTCGGCAAAACAGCAGCTACGCCGTGCTGGTGGCTCTGATCGCCGCTGCGCTTGGCCCGACGCTCTGGGTCTGGTCTCGTCCTTCAAGAACCAGCCGCAGCTGCTCTCCCCACACGGGAGCCTCCTGCCCAAACCGCTCACGCTCCACGGCTACCGAGACGTAATCGTCCAGGTTCATCTCGACCGGTATCTCCTAAACACCTTCATCTACGCCGGCGGGGGGACGATCGGGGCACTGACAGCCGGGCTGCTGGCGGCCTATCCAACCGCGCGACTTCGCTTCCCCTTCCGCCACCTCTTCACCGTCGCGTTCAGCCTCGCGCTCGCCATTCCGATCATCGGCTTGATCGTGCCCGAATACTTCATCATGCGAGACTTCGGGCTGCTCGACACGAAGATCGGTCTCATGCTGTTCTACTCGGCGATGTTCTTCCCGCTCTCGTTCGTCATCCAGCGCGCCTTTCTGGTCAGCCTCCCGTACGAGATCGAAGAAGCCGCCATCGTCGACGGGGCAGGCTACTTCACGATCCTCCGCAGCATCATCCTTCCGATCGCGCTCCCTGGCCTCGTGACCGTCGGCGTGCTCGTCTTCATCTTCATCTGGAACGAGTTCTTCTTCGCCCAACTCCTGACGATCTCGCTCGGAAACTTCAACATCCAACTGGCTCTCGCCCAGTTCGTAACGACCTTCGAACGCAACGACGCCGGCGCACTCGGCCGGAGCAACGCTCGCCATGATCGTTCCGATCAGCGCGTTTCTGTTCCTGCAGCGATACGTGATCGCAGGCCTAACGGCGGGGTCATCGCGGTGAACGACGCGAAGGCCGGCCGCCGCACACCTCCACAGTCTGGGAATCCGATCCGCCCCGTCGGGCTCGGCACCAGACGTTCTCGCAGACGGGAGCGAACTCTGATGGCGGACATCGAGTTCTCTGAGGTCATGAAGATCTACCCGGACGGTGCGTGCGCGGTCTCGCCCTTCGATCTCGCGATCGCCGACGGCGAGTTCATGGTCTTCGTCGGCCCCTCGGGCTGCGGCAAGACGACCGCGCTGCGCATGGTCGCCGGCCTCGAGGAGATCAGCGCGGGCGCGATCCGCATCGGCGACCGCATCGTGAACGACGTCCCGCCGAAGGACCGCGACATCGCGATGGTGTTCCAGAACTACGCGCTCTACCCGCATATGACGCGTCGTACGAGAACCTCGGCTTTCGGCCTGAAGATGCGCAAGCTCGACAAGAACGAGATCAGACGGCGGGTCACGCGACGCGGCCGCAGCTCCTCGGGCTCGACGAGCTCCTCGACCGCAAGCCAGGCGCGCTCTCCGGCGGACAGCGCCAGCGGGTCGCGATGGGCCGAGCGATCGTCCGCGAGCCGCAAGCGTTCCTGATGGACGAGCCGCTGTCGAACCTCGACGCGAAGCTGCGCGTCGCAGATGCGCGCCGAGATCGCGCGCATCCAGCGCGACCTCGGCGTAACGACGATCTACGTGACCCACGACCAGATCGAAGCGATGACGATGGGCGACCGGGTCGTGCGTAATGCACAACGGCCAGATCCAGCAGGTCGCGCCCCCGCAGGAACTCTACGACCAGCCCGCCAACCTCTTCGTCGCCGGCTTCATCGGCTCCCCGCGATGAACCTCGTCGAGGCGACCGTGTCACGAGCCGACGGCTCGCTCTTCCTCGACTTCTCGGGCAATCGCCTCGAACTCAACGCTCAACTCATCAACGACCATCCCGCCCTCGCGAGCTACGCGGGACGGTCGCTCATCCTCGGAGTCAGACCCGAGAGCATGGACGACGCGACCCTCGTCACGCGACAGAAGGGCTCAGGCACCTTGCGGGTCGTCGTCGACCTCCGCGAGGCCCTCGGCTCCGACGTGCTCGTGCACTTCCGTCTCAACGCCCCGCCGGTATTGACAGAGGACACAAAGGAACTCGCGCACGACAGCGAGACGGCAGTACCGCTACGGGCCGAAGAGCAGGAGCGCAGCATCTTCGTGGCGCGACTAAACGCACGCTCGCGCGTTCGCGAAGGCGACACAGTCGACCTCGCAGTCGACACTCGCGGATTGCACTTTTTCGACCCCGACACTGGCGCCAGCATCCGAGCCGCGAAACCAACGTGACCAGATGATCGGCCCCGTCGAAGGACCGTACGCGCCCCGCCTCGACCCGCTCAGGCAATGACAGAAAGGCCCAAATAGATGCTTGGTGCAGTCCTAGTTGAACCGTTCCGTATCGAGATCGTTGAACGGACACTGCCGCCCCTTGGCCCCTCCGATGTCCTCGTCCAGGTGACGCAATGCGGCGTCTGCACCTCCGATGTCGACTTCTGGAAGGGAGATTCGGACCGGAGCATGCCAGAGCCGCTCGGCCACGAGCCCGCAGGCACCGTGCTCGAGGTCGGCCGAGAGGTCACGACGGTTCAGCCGGGCGCGCAAGTGGCCTGTTGGGTCGAAGACGGTGGATTCTCCGAATTCCTCGTCACGGACGAGCGCCACTGCATCGCGGTTGACAGCGATTGCCCACACCCGGCGATCGCCGAGCCACTCGCTTGCGTCGTGAACGCCGTCGAGCTCGCGGCGCCGTCACTCGGAGACGATGTTGTCATCGTCGGAGCCGGCTTCATGGGCAACCTGCTTCAGCTCACCACCCAGCTGCGAGGGCCGAGAACAGTCACCGTGGCAGACATTCGCCCAGCCGCGCTCGAACGCGCCCGTCAACTCGGAGCAACCCACACAGTCAACAGCGCCACCGAAGACCTCGCCCAACACGTCGCAGAGATCACGAACGGCCGCGGAGCCGATCTCTCATACGAGGTCACCGGCACCAACAAGGGTCTGGAACTCGCCGAAGCCACGACCCGCATGAGCGGAAAACTCTGCATCGTCGGATACCACCAAGGCGGAACGCGCGAAATCCGGCTCGGCCACTGGAACTGGATGGCCTTCAACATCATCAACGCGCACTTCCGCGAAAAGGCCACAATCCTCGGCGGAATGCGCACAGCACTACGGCTGATCAGCAGCCGCGTGCTCGACGCCACACCCCTGATCACCAACACATACCCGCTCGCGCAAATCGACGAAGCCTTCCAAACCGCAGCCGCCAAGCCCGACGACTTCGTCAAAGCAGTCATCGAACCCAACCGCGAGATCAACGCTCCCATGCTCCCCTAGCAGCACACTGGGCCGCCTCGGCCAGTTCGGGAATATCCCCCGAGCAGGAGCAACTTCGGGCGGACATCACAGAAGGGACCTCCTGGTCTACGACACGGATCGTCCTCCTGGTGTCGTGCCTGAGGGCCGATCTTCCGTTGCCAGGGAGGCCTCCTGGGTTGGCTGATTCACTCGATCGAGCGATTCCGCTGGGCCGTGGCGGGGGTGGATAATTCGCGCCCTGTGTCACCGCTTCTTTGGACGCAGAAGCAAGATGTCGGGCCGCAGCCGCGGGCCGGGGCCGCGTGTGCGTACGACGTCGCCCGGGGGCGGGTCGTGCTCTTCGGCGGCACGACGCTGGCGGGTGCCACCTTCGGCGATACCTGGGAGTGGGACGGCACGGACTGGACGCAGGTCGAGGACACCGGTCCGGCCGGCCGGTCGGGCCACGCGCTCGCGTACGACTCGAATCGGTCGCGGATCGTTCTTTTTGGCGGTGCGGTCTCCGACGGGACGCCGAAGGGCGATACGTGGGAGTGGGACGGTGCGAGTTGGACGCAGGTCGAGGACGTCGGCCCGGATGCGCGCACCGATGTGCGGATTGCGTTCGATGCGACGGCGTTGAAGTGCGTTCTCTTCGGAGGTCTCGGCGCGGCGAACGCGCTTCGCGGCGACACATGGCTTTGGGACGGGATGACCTGGACGCAGGCGCAGGACACCGGCCCGGGTGCGCGTCGTGCGCACAGCCAGGCATACGACGCGGCGCGGAGCCAGGTCGTCCTCTTCGGTGGCGAGACGGGTTCCGGCGTCGCCGGCGACACGTGGACGTGGGACGGCACGGTGTGGACGCAGCGGGCGCATTTTGGCCCGCCGCCGTCGGTGTCAGCAGCTCTCGTGTTCGACGGAACGGTCACGCTCCTGTACGGCGGAGCTGCCTCGCTCACCGACCCGAGCGCCGAGGTGTTCGCCGGGACGTGGCAGTGGAACGGGGCGCACTGGACGCAGCGGCAGGACATTGGTCCAGGGCAGCGTTCGTCGATCGCGATGGCCTTTGA
Source organism: uncultured Thermoleophilia bacterium (assembly GCA_963828655.1). Classification (GTDB taxonomy): domain Bacteria; phylum Actinomycetota; class Thermoleophilia; order Gaiellales; family Gaiellaceae; genus PALSA-600. Next base: position 56,638 of record CAWHFK010000009.1, read on the forward strand.
CGCAGCACGGGGATGCGCCGTTCTCCTCGGCGGGGTGGCGGTCGCGCCGGCGAGCACGACGGCGTCGAGCCATCTCCTCGGAGATACGTGGGAGGAGCAGGGCTCCGGCCCACCCGCCCAGGTGACCGCGCTGACGGTCAATCCTGCGACGGTCGCGGCAGGCGGCACGACGACGATTGAGGCCGATCTCTCGCAGCGCGCTCCCGCCGGTGGAGCCGTCGTCGTGGTGACCGCCACAGGTGCGGCGGGCGTGCCGAACGTCGATGTTGCCGGCGGCGCGACGTCGGCGAGTGCCCAGTACACGGTTCCGGCCGACACTTCGCCGGGCGACGTAACGCTTACCGGTCAGCTCGCGGGCAGCTCGGAGACGGCGACGCTGCACGTCACCGGCGCGGGCGGTGGCACGACGTTGGCAGCGTTCACGATCACCCCGTCGACGATGCAGAGCGCGCAGGGAGCGAACCTCGTCTTCCAAGTCGACCTCACCGCTCCCGCGCCGCAAGGGGGCGTCGCCGTCGCAGTTGCATATCAAGGGAGCACCGTCGACACGATCACGGTCGCGGCCGGCGCCACATCCGCGCAGGTCACGCTTCCGGAAGGACCTGGATCGGTCCCGGCCGGCATTTACCAGTTCGACGCAACCCTCAGCGGCCAAACGCTCTCGGCGACGCTCACTTCGGTCTAGTCGCCAGCGAAGGCTCGATCGCTGCCCGGGTCTGCGTCGCCGGCGCGCCTTTCGGCGGAGTCCCCGTTGGGCGTGCCGTCCAGGACTTGACCACCGCTGCTCGCGGTCGGTGGGAGTGCCTTAGACCGGGAGCAGCGGCGGTGTTGGGTTCCGGGTCAGCTCGGCGTGCTCCTCACGTTTGGCGGTCGGGTCGCCCTGAGGGCTGCCAGGTAGTGGCGTCCGCGACGGAGTGACAAGAGTCCGAGCGGGACGAACAGCAGGGGGATGAGGATGAGGTGGCCGCCTGAGACGAGGAAGAGGACGGTGGCGACCCCAACGCCGATCGCGAGGGCACGCATTTCAGTCTCCTTGTGGTTGCGGTAGGTGATCAACGTTCTCTGGGCTACGGTATGACGGGCCGGTCAAAGCGCGCGCTACGGAAAGGCGCGGCTTTCACCAAGTAATCGCAACGGTTCGGCCGAGCGATCGCGGCGGCGGCCTTCCGGCTGCGTCCCTGGACCGCCGGCCTCCTGGTGTCATGCCAGGGTCCCCTGGGCGTCCACCTGTTGGACGCCCCGGTAGCAGCCCTAGGCGGAGGCTGAGTGCTTCGACGGTGGAGGTCGTCTCCGCTACTTGAGGATGTTGACCGCTCGCGCGACGACCATGATCGCGAGGAGCAGGCTTGCTGCGGACTCGACGAGCATGAGCATCTTCGCCCAGCGGCTGAAGGGCATTGCGTCGGTGGGACTGAATGCAGTGGCGTTCGTGAACGACAGATAGAGGTAGTCGAGGAAGAGCGGCCGCCAGCTGGCCCAATCAGGCTCGGGTTGGGCCTGTTGTGGGAAGACGAAGTCACGGTCGGCCGGCCTTGCGTTTAGTCGGGCACGGGGCCCGCCGGAGTCGAGTTCCCAAAACCAGAGTGCGAAGACAAGGACGTTGAGGCACCACATATGGATGCCGGCGCGGAGGAGTTGGCTCGCCTGCGTTTGGGCGCCGTTGACGAGCAGATGAACAAGCCAGACGATCGATGCACCGTTGGCCGCACTGATGATCCCGGTGACAGTGAGCACGATGAAGCGACGGCCGACGCGGAGCCGGTGGGTCGACACGTCGAACAGTCGCGCAACGTGACCGTGGGGAACACTCAGCAGCAAGACCACGAGCAGGATCGCCGTTAGCGCGGGGACGACCCAGCGCGCAGCGGAGTAGATACCCGCCGACGACCCGACGACGAACCGCGTCGGTAGCGTCGCGTACAGGACGGCCGCGCCGAGAATCGCGGCCGTGGGGAAGAGTGGCGACTCACCCAGCTCCTCGCTCGACAACAGGACATGGGGCGTGTGAGGCGGGCGCTGACGCGGCATCGAGAAGTGACCCTAGACGAGCCGCGACCGGCGGAGGCCCTGCTCGTTTCGCGCCCGCGGTGTCGTCTCGGCGAGACCAAGGGGCTCGCTGCGCGAGCACAGTTAAGAGCAGCCGGACAGGCTCACGGAGCCCGCCACCGGTGGGCGCTCGTCACGCCGGTACCTTGGGAGGCGTGCGCTATTTGGAGCTCAACTTGCCGAAGCGTGTCTCGAAGATCGGGTTGGGCACGTGGCAGTTCGGTTCGCGCGAGTGGGGCTACGACAGGCGCTACGCGGAGGTCGAGGCAGGACGAATCGTCGGACGGGCACTCGAGCTCGGGGTCACGCTCTTCGACACCGCCGAGATCTACGGCTTCGGCCGTAGCGAGCGAATCCTCGGCGCTGCGCTCGCTGACCGAAGGGAGGAGGTCTTCCTCGCGACGAAGCTGTTCCCGCTGTTGCCCCTGGCGCCGGTCGTCCAACAACGCGGCGTCGCCAGCGCGCAGCGGCTCGGGGTTCGCCGACTCGACCTCTACCAGGTGCATCAGCCCAACCCGCTCGTGCGCGAACAGACGACGATGCGCGGCATGCGCGCACTTCAAGACGTAGGCCTTGTCGGCGAGGTTGGCGTCAGCAACTACTCCCTCGGCCGCTGGCGACGAGCCGAGGCCACGCTCGGGCGGCTGGTGCTCTCGAACCAGGTGCGTTACAGCCTGATCGACCGCCGCGCCGAACGCGACCTGATTCCCTACGCGAAGCAACACGGCCGTGTTGTGATCGCCTACAGCCCGCTTGCCCAGGGCTTCCTCACCGGCCGCTACAGCGCCACGAACCGACCCCGCAACCCCGTCCGTCGACACAGCAAGCTATTCCGTCCCGCTTCGTTCGCCGGCGCCCAGCAACTATTCGGAACCCTGGACGAGATCGCGCGGGGTAACGACGCCACACCCGGGCAGGTGGCCCTTGCCTGGACGTTTCGCCATCCGAATGTGGTCGCGATTCCCGGCGCCTCCTCGGTCGCGCAGCTCGAGCAGAACGCCGCCGCCGCCGAGCTCGAGCTGGCAGCGGCGGAGATCCAAGCGCTCGACAGCGCCGCCGACTTATTCGCCGCCGGCCAGCGGCGTTGACCTGTACGCAACGGCCCCGCCGCACGACGAAAGCGCCGGGGACTCCGGCATCAGGTGATCGAGCGAGTTGTCGGAAGCGCTGGCTTAGGCCTCGGTGAGGATCACGAGCGTTTCTGGCAGCACGCCGTCGTGTTCCATTGCGTCGGCCATCGCGGGTGTCTGCATCGCGCCCATCATGGCGTCCATGTCGGCAACGTCCATCAGCACTGCCACGCGTTTCGGGTTCTCCTGGTCGACGAACGTTCGAATGTTGGTGACGCCGAGGGGGCCGAACACTTCTTCGCGCTTCGGTGAAGAAAGCCAGTGCTGCGTGTCCTTCACCTCGTGGTAGCCGATCACCGTTGGCATGTTCGCTCCTTCGCTGATGAGTTGACCCGAGGGCCAATATGTCAGAGAGAGTTCAACCGAGACGGGCTTACTTCACACGGCTGTGCCAGATCGACCTCCTTCGGGACCGAGGTACGCCGGGCTGTGAATTAGGCTGGCACCTGCGCGGATCGAAGGCTGAGCTCATGAGCGTCTCATCCCAATCACACGCACGCCGTCGGGAGCTTTCGCGCGATAGAACTGCGCCGGGGCATCCACCGCCATACGAGCGACGGCGAGCGCGAGCGCGGGTGGGTAGGGCTCGCCTGCTGGGTTTGGCGATGGCCATCGTCGTCCTGACGTGGCTACCCGGCTCGGTCGGGCGCGCGATCGGCCTTCCTCTCCTCAGCTCTTGGGGAGTGGTGAGCGGATATGCGGGTTTGAGCTGGGAGGTGCCGGCGTTTCTTGTCGGCCTTGTAGCCGCCGGTGCATGGCGCGACCGGGGTCTTCGTCTGCACCGCCTTGTGGGTGTTGTCGTGGGAGTGACGGCAGCACTCGTTCTCGTTGTCTTCGCGGCGCAGTTGGTGGGCTCCTAGAGGCGGGGTCATCGCTCGTCGTGCCGCCGGTCTTCCGGTTAGTGCTGGGGCTAGCGGAACGGCACCGAGGCGCTACCGCCTAGGCGTGTGTAGACGGCGAAGAAGTCTCGGGCGTCGGGCGTGAGGTAGCGGCTCGAGCTCTGCTGGGGGTTCGGGACGAGCTTCACCGGGTCGCGGCCTCCGCGTCGCTGGTAGGTGATGAAGCTCGGCCATTCGGGGTTGATGTCGAGTTCGACGGCGCGGTACGCGCCGAGCCGCAGGAGGAGGCTTGCGAGCGATGCCGCCGTTTGGTTGTCGCCGGCGGCGTAGACGAGATCGCCCCGGCGGGTGACGCCGACACCGGTGCGCCAGACCGCCATGCCGCCTCCGAGGGTGATTCCCCAGAGTGAGGAGATGGCGGCGCGAGTCGAGGGGCGTCCATTCCAGACCAGCGGGGGCAGATTTTGTCTCGCGAGGACGAGCGTTCCCGGGTTCGTCCGTCCCAGCCAGTTGAGGATCGCCACGGTCCCGTCGCGGTATCCGACGATCGTGCCCATCCCTGGTCGCAGCGGCTCCTCGACAACACCGTTGACGACCATTCCGCCGGCACCCGAATTCGCCTTGAACCCGCCGTTGAACGTCGCAAGCAGCCGCCAGCGCTGACCGCTCGGGATCTGCGTCGGTCCGCGGATCGGAGCACTGGGCGGCTCGGAGGACCCGGGATAGAGCGCGAGCCGTGTCGCCTTGTGGTCGATCCAGGCGACATAGGCCGGCCCAGAGGGTGTCGCAAGCGTGGCGGTCGCGACCGGACTCTCGCCGCGGATCGAGAATGTCGTAGGTTGCCATGCGATCCCGGTCGGCCACGGCTCCTGGGCGGCCGCGGTCGTTCCGGACGAAACGACCAGAACCAGCGTCCCGAAGACTGCAAGCCTACGAACCATCACCAGGGCGCCGGGCGAGGCCGAGCCTGATCAGATCAGTCAAAGCAGCTCCGTTTCGTTTCGAGGTTTCGTCGAGAGGCTCCGCAACCGCGAGACTGCCGAGCCGAAGGCTTAGCTCTCGTTACGGGATTGCCAATTTCCCGCCTGATCTGCTCGTAAGCTTGGGTCGATGAGGCGCCGGCTCGAACTGATGGCGATGTTGTGCGTGTTTGCACTCGCGGCTGTCGCAGGCACGGCAGAGTCGTCGGTCACGCCGGTCGCGCTTCGGGTTTTCCGCTTCGTCGACCACACGCGGCTTGTGCATTTCCGGAACGGCATAACCGCAAGACGCGTGCTCGTCACATACGTGCGCTATCCGCGCAACGGTGATGGAAGCCCGTATCCACTCGTTGTCTTCGGCCATGGGTTCGCCGCCACACCTGGGCTCTACGCGCCGCTGCTCGACGCCTGGGCGAAGGCCGGCTACGTCGTCGCGGCACCGCTCTTCCCGGCCGAAAACGCCAACGCACCAGGGGGGCCGTCCGAGGGGGACCTCGTCAACCAGCCAGGCGACATGAGCTTCGTCATCTCGCGGCTCCTCGCCGCCAATGTCCGTAGGAAGAGCCCCCTGCACGGCCTGATCGATCCTGCTCGGATCGCCGTCGCCGGGCAATCCGACGGCGGTGAGACCGCGCTGGCAGTCGCCTACGATCGGCTCTTCCTCGACCGACGCGTTGGCGCCGCGATGATTCTCTCAGGGGCTGCTCTTCCCGACGGGCCGCTCGAATTCGGCGCCGGAAGCCCGCCGCTGCTCGCCACCCAGGGCACGGCGGACACGATCAACCCCCCGCGTCTCACCACCGCCTTCTTCCATGCAGCGCACCGTCCGAAGTTCCTGCTCGCGCTGCTCGGAGCCGGGCACGTCCCGCCCTATACGACGGATCATCGCGAGCTTGCAGTGGTCAAGCAGGTGACGATTGCCTTTCTCGATCATTACTTCAAGAACGGCTCGCTCCTACGGCTGATCGGCGCCGGCAATGTTCGAAGCGTCGCCCGACTCACCGCCGATCCCTAGCCACATGACAGGTCGGTCGGCCTCTTGCTCTTCGGCTAGGAGTGCCTTCCGGTGAACGTCACCGAGCGGCGGCCTCCTGGGTTATGACACTGGGCGGCCTTCGGGTGGACGTCACGGAGTGCCTATCGGGGAGAGCGGCCTCCGGGTGACTGACACGAAGCGGCGGCTCCGAGCTTGATCGTTCCTGCCTTGCGCGCTCTCGTCATGAGGTTTTGACCTCATAAAGCAGGCGCGTATGAGCCAGGATGCAACCGAGCTGTTGCTTGCCCAGCTCGAGGACGCACGGTCGGCTGCGTCGAGGTGGTCACCCTGGTTCTCGAGGATCTGATCTTGCTTCTGGCTTGTCGCGTCCGACATCAGGCCTCGTTCTTGGAGGCTCGTCGGTGGGCGGTTGGGTTGTCGCGAAGGGCAGCGCGCTCAGTCGAGCGGCCGCCACAACCTGTCGTTCGTGTCGTGGTGGTGATGCACATGCGTGAAGGGCCGGACCAGGGCGTACGCCGCAAATGCGACGACGGCGACGACGAACAGCATGGCCACGGTGGTGGGAAGCATCGTCGAGCTCCTTTCGGTCGAACTCACATCGTGGCCCGCCGCGCAAACCCGCACATCGGGGATGTCCCGTACTCCTGGAACTACGCACGGGCAGGCGAGTGGCAACGCGGGAACAGAGGCGTCGAGTTTACGTTCACCAGCGGCCTCGAGCCTCGTTCGATAACAGGCGGCTGCAAAGGTCACTGCATGAGCCAGCGACGAGCAGCTACGTCCAAACAGCGGCAGGTGAGACCGTCGGGCGACCAGAGCAAGGCGAACGCGGTCGCCGCCGCACAGCACCGGGGCTCGGCCGACGAAGCTCCGCCAACTGAGCCGCCGCCGACCGGCGGAGCTTGGTCGAGGCATCTGGTCGAGGTGGCCGAGTTTCGCGACGCGCGCAGGCCCCCACCTGCGACCGTGAGCGCACCCAAGTCGGCTCGCCGAGCGTTCCGCTCGCGTCGCGTCGCCACGCCGCAACAGCGCGCCTAGGAGCGGCTCGACGGAGGTCTGGCCGGAGCAACTTCATTATGTATAGTCGAGCTCGGACGCGGTCTCCAGACGGAGCGGCTCCGGTGGCCGTCAAAGAGCGGCGCCCTCCTGGGCTCCGGCCCGAAGCTGCCCCGTCGCCGGGTGCGATCTCTGCAGCGTTAAGGCCAGAGCATCGTCGGCGACGGTGAAGGCGGAGCTTCCAAGGGCAGCGGGCGTAGGGCCTCCTGGTTGCAGGCCCGAAAACGGCGGCCTCCTGGTGTCGGGCGCCGCTGCTCGGGTTCACCGATCGACCATGACCTCGACGGACCCTCTGCCGTCTGCGAGCAATCCGCCTGTTCCCTGCGCGGCGGCGCTGATGTGGTGTACGCCTGCCGGCCGGATTGAGGGCTCGGTGAAGGTCGAGGTGCAGCCGGTTGTCGCGCTCGAGCCGTTCGCTGCGTCCCGCCAATTAAGGGCGCACTGTCCGTTGCCAAGCTGTTGTCCGTTTGTGTCGTAGACCTCGGATCGGACTGCAAGTCGCGTTCCGACCTGTCTGCGAGCGGCGTTGGGGATGAGCACGACACGTAACTTGCTTCCAACGGCGGGCGTCTGGCGACGCGTTGACGGCGGTGCCGTGTTGTCGCCGTGGTGGCGCTGGACGATCAACCACGTGAGACCGCCGACGAGCACGAGCGTGCTTGCTAGCGCGAGCGGCTTTTGCCGGGTCCCCGGGATCGACGGGAACTTGACCGGTCCTGCTTCGATCCCGCTACCAACGATCGCGGCGAGCACACCGACAACGCCGAGCAGAACGAGAAGTCCGGCAACATCGCTCGCGCTCATCTTCGGAAGACTTTACGATCGCGCTCGGTCGTTTGCCACCGCTGGAACGCGACTCGAAACCGGGGTGTGAGCGTTCATCCCGATCAGACGGGACAACCCACACACTCACAGCTTCGGACAGTCCCCTGAGCGGTGGCTCCCTTGCTCTGGGAGACTGTTGCGATGCCCGAGGCGCCGGTTCGGATGAGCAAGAACGGTCTCGTTGTCGACGGCGAGGGCTGGTTCGTTGTCAACGCGCGGGCGTCGCGTTGGAAGGATGAAGGCCCGCTGGGTTCGTATTGCACGTTCGAGGGCAAGCGGCGGTTCCCGCACTTCGGGATCAACATCAGTGTCCTGGAGCCGGGCGAGCGTATCGGGATGTACCACCGCGAGAAGGCTCAGGAGGCGTTTCTGGTTCTCGCGGGCGAGTGCACGTTGATCGTCGAGGGGCAGGAGCGTCCGCTGGTTGCCTGGGACTTCTTCTACTGCGCGCCGGAGACCGAGCACATCATCGTGGCAGCGGGGGAGGAGTCTGCGGTCGTATTGGCGGTGGGTGCGCGCGGTCGTGGAGTCGGCGGTGGCCTTCTCTACACCGTCTGCAAAGCAGCCGCACGATACGGAGCCAGCGTCGCTCGTGAGACCGCCGATCCCGCCGTCGCCTACGCGAAGGTGTGGGCGAAGCTCCCACGCTCCCGGTTCGTCAAGTACCGCAGAGGCTGGATACCCGACAACTAATCACCCGTCGCCTGCGCGAGCGTTCCGCAATGCCCCCTGACGTAAAGGCGATTCGAGGGATTGGTACCTGGTACCGGAGGTGCCAGGTACCTGACTTGCGAAGCTCGCGGGCGCTGGGAATGTCCCTCCACCGCGTCCTCCGGAGCTAGCGTGACGTCCACAATGTCGGTCACGCTTCCAATCGAAACCGAACGGCTTTTGGTTCGTTCCTTCGACGTGGATGCGGACAGCGTCCCAATGCTAGGCGTCTATGGCGATCCCGACGTGATGCGGTTCATTCCGGGTGGTGCCCTCGCTGACGCCACAACAGTCAAAGCGTTGCTCAACGGGTATGTGAAGGAGAACCAGACCCGAGGCTTTAGCTCGTGGGGGCTGGTCGAGCGGGCTTCGGGCTCTCTTATCGGCGACGTCGGCTTCGGGATCTTCGAACCGACAGGAGATGTGGAGTTGGGTTACACGCTCGCTCGGCCCTACTGGGGCCATGGGTACGCGACAGAGGCTGCGGGCGCCTGCCTGGATGCCGGGCTAGCTCAGCTGTCCGCGAAACGAATCATTGCCGTCGTAGACGCTGCTAACGAATCGTCGCTGCGGGTCGCGCAGCGAATCGGGATGCGCAGAGTCGATTTGATCGACGCGCACGGACGGCCGAACGTCGTGTTTGCTGCGGAATGAGGCGCAAACCTACTGGCTTGGGGCTGAGTTCGGAAATGTCGCCCGACCTCGGGTCGGAGGCGGATCGCGTCCCGAGGATCGATTCGCTACAGCAGCTCAGGGCGCTCGGACTTCGGCTAGCCGCTCGGCTGCGAACTCCTGATACCCGCTGGTGTAGCAGAGGGCGGCGTCCCATGCGGCCCACGCTTGCGCGGCAACGTCGTACGTGTCGTCGTCGAGACCGACGGCGTTGTACGGCAAAACTAGGTCGAGGTCGGGGACGTCGACCCGCGACTCGTCCCAGTCGATCAGCGCGACCCGATCCGCGGTCATGCGGATGTTGCCTGGGGTGGGGTCGCCGTGGACGACGCACCGCTCTCGTCCGCTGAGCCGCGCCCAAACTGCTCGGCATCGAGCGACACCCTCCGGCGGCATCAAGCCAAGGTCGATCCTCGTCCCGGTTTCCACGTGCAGGAAGTCGATCGACGATCGCCAGCCCGGGCGCTGGGGCCAGCCGTGCGTCAATCGGTGCAACTGGCGGAATGTGCCAGCGACGCGACGCCACTCGGCCTCTGTTTCGGGCGGCCCGCCCTCCACGTAGCTCATCACGACCAAGCCATCGACGAAGTCCCGGCCGTCCGTGGTCGGAATCGGCACCGGCACCGCCATCCCTTCACGATCGAGGTATCGCAGCAACTCCGTTTCCCACGCCAGGTCGGCGTCGCTGCGCCGATCGCTGCGCCTGCCGAGCCGAGCGACGGCGAGCTGCCCGTTGACGCGCACGCTCCACACCTCGTTGACGCCTCCGGAAGTGAGCGGTTCGATCCGAGCGACGTCGTCGCCCCATCGATCGAGTGCCTCCCATCCCACGGCCACATCATCGCGGAAGAACGTGAAGCGCTCGAAGGATGCTCAAGTCGTCGCGACTCCGCCTCCGACGTCCTCGGCGACGAACCGGAGGAGCCGGACGAGTTGATCCCGAGGCACTCCGGGATCGACCGGCGAATGGTCACAGTCCCGCACGGCCGATCGCCGTCTGCCTGCTCGCTCATGGACCGAGTGCGTAGGCGCGGAACCTAGGGCTCGCTTGCGCCATTGAGTTCGGGAATGTCACCCGAGCAGGCGGGATGGTTCTCGCTTGTCTTGCTAGCCGGAGGTGACGTTTAGGTCGAGTTCTGTGTCGAGGATGGCGGCTAGGCGCGCCGCGTCCTGCTCGAGAAGGTTGAGATCGGGTGGGTCGGTGTCCTCGAGCCAAGCAACGGAGAGCGTGCCTTTCTTGCGCGCCCAGGTTCCCGCGACGACACCGTTTGCGAGCACGAGGTTGGCGCCGCGGGACACTTGCTGGCGATGGGCAGGAGGCACCACCTGGGGGTTTGCGGTGCCTGGCCCCATCACCCACGGATCGGCTGCCGGCAGCAGGCAAACGGTGGGGGACGTCACGGTCGAAGTCAGGTCGTCGACGTCGTCGGCGAACAGGAGGAGATCCTCGCCGTCGATGTCGACGGTTACGAGGCGGTCCGAGAGATCGTCGAGCCAGCCGCGGAGCGCCTTGCGACCGGCGCTCAAACCTGCCCCCAGGTAGTACTGCACCCCGTCGGCGTTCGTGGGGCCGTAGGTGCGGATGTATGCCTCGACGGCCCAACGGCCCGCGTCGTCGATATCCGGCAGCCCGGCCCACCGCTTGACTTGGTGCATGCCCTGCACGGCTCCCTCACCCTCGCGCGCAGGGCCGAAGCACAGGTCGCCCTGCCACATCAGCGCCTTCAACAGGGCGAAGCTGGTGACCAAGCCCGCCGCCGCCGCACGGAACGGTCGCAGCCGAGCGACCGCCACAGCCAGCTCCTCGCGCGTCAGCGGCCCCTCGGCCACGGCTTCCCGGACCGCCTCCCGGAACGCCGGCCAGTCGCCTGGCGCCAACCCGTAGGTCTCCTGCCAGCTCGGCAGCTCCCACTGGCGGCCCGACGCGCGGAGAGCCAGGTAGGCACCGCCCTCCTCCGGCGTCAGCAAGTGGGTCGCACCACGGAACGCGAAGGTCTTGAAGACCTCGCCGGCGTCCAGAGCGCTGGCGGCATCACCGAATCGGGAGCCAGTGCGGCGGATGCCAACCGCGAACTCGGGCGTAGTCTCGGGATAGGCGGGGACAGCACCGAGCCGGCCAACGACATCGCGGACCGAGAACGTGCCGACAGGATCAAGCAGATGCCGTCGCAGCCGCCACGCCAAAGCCTGACCCCAAGTCAACACCACCTAACGCAGGCTAACCGCTCCCCGCATTGCCGAGAGGAAGGCCGACCCGGCTCCCTCCCCACCAGAGAACGGCCTCCTGGCCTGCGCCATTGAGTTCCGGAATGAAGCGCCTGAGCGCACGGTCAGCCGAGGAGTCGGAAGTAACGGCTGATCGGCAGACGTGTGAATCCCGCCTCTTCATAGGCAGCTCTCGCGGGTGCGTGGCCGGGGTCGCCGCCCGTCTCGACCACGGCGATGTCCATTCCCTCGCTTCGCATGTGGTCGATCGCAACCTGAGTAAGCCGCGAGCCGATGCCGCGCCGCTGATACTCGGGATCAACGCCGACGATCTCGATGACGCCCATCCGCTCGTGGAAGGCGTTCAGGGCGACGGCGACGAAACCGACCGGGCGGCCGTCCAAGACGGCGACGAAGACGTCTCGGTCATCACTCGTACAACTCGCTCGCACCGAGGCAGCCTGATCCGCCATCCAGTCCGGGTGCAGGCGAAGGAAGACCTCATCGCCAAGAACCTCTCGCACGGATGTGAACACGGGCGTCCAGGCACGAAGCGAGAACTCGACGATCGCGTCGAGGTCGTTCTCCGAGAACGAGCGGATCTCTATGAGGTCGTGGGTCATGGCGACCGCTTTACCGTATCCCGGCGTTGATCAGCGCTCGGTTACGACAGTTTCGGAATGAGACCCTTGAGCGCGCCTCGGTTCGAAGAGGTGTCAGACACCTAAAGGTGTCTGACACCGGTGCGGGTCGGCTGCGCCAGTTCGCGAATGACGGCAGAAGGTTCTGGCTCAGGAACGGCGGGTGGCGACCCGTAGCCGGTTGCCGTCGGGGTCTACGAGGTCGCACTCGCGACCGGCGAGGCCCTCTTCATCGACGGGGATGCCGAACTCCTCGGATACGGCGTCGATGTCTCTGACGTACAGGTGGATCAGGGTATCCGGGCGTGCGTCGCCCGTATGTTCCGAGAGGTAAAGCCGGACGGGACCGCGCGCCACCGAGACGAACCACGGAAAATCAGGCTCGAATTGATGTTCCCACTCCTTGACGAACCCGAGTCGTGCGTACCACTCGACCGCCCGGGCCGCGTCCTGGACACGCAGGACCGGTACGACCTCTTCGTCCACACCACGAAGATAGCGAGCGGACTGGTCCCAGACTCGACTGGGCCAACGTCCTTACGCCTGAGCATCCGGGCCTGACCGGAGCGCTTCGAGAACACGCCGGAAGGCTCCGCCGTTCACACGTCAACCGTCGGGGCTATAAGCGCGACACGCGCCGCGACGTTGACGCAGCCTGCACACGGATCGAGCGGCACCACCTCACCGAGCACGCAACTCCGTGATTTCTGCGGTTCAAGGACAGCGGCCAGGGTCGTAGTTTGGTTGGTGCAAACCCCACCAGCCGGTCCGCTTCCCAAAAGACGTTCCCCTTCTTTGGTTGAGGCGGTCCCGGCGGTGGAACGCGTTGCGCTGCACTTTGCGGCAATCCCGGAATGCTGGCCTTGCCACGCGAAAGGTCTGATTCGGTGTTCTCGGCCACGGACTCCGAACCCCTCAGTGGCCTCGGATCGCGCTTGCGGCGAAGCGTGCGATCAGACCAGCACCTCCGTGCAGACCTTGCAGCGACTCGCCGCTGCGCTCGAGATGCGCTTCGTGATGGGCTTCGAGCACGGACCGGCCGCGGAGCCGGTACTTGCCCGTGCGCGGCCGGGATGCCTTCGGCGCTCAGAACGTCGCGGACTCACCCTGTCGCGAGAACCGCTCGAGCGCCTCGCCGCCGCCGGAGACGACCGGCTCGCCGTGCGCGAGCAGCAGAACCTCGGGGAGCAGCTCGCGCGCCAGTTCGCCGTAGCGCTCGCGGAGGGCGGCCTTCACCGGCTCGGGGTCCTCGCCGATCAGCCGGTCGGGGACGAAGGCGAGCGGGCCGCCGGGCGGATGGCGGATGGCGCCGTCGGCGATCGCCAGTGCGCGGTGGGCGGGGAACCAGAGCGCCATCTCGTCGGGGCACAGGTGGCCCACTTCGTGGACGATGGCCCCGCCGGGCAGTTCGTCGCCCGGGTCGTAGGGCGTGACCGGGCGGTCGAGGCCGAACTCGTGCAGGCCGGAACGCGGCACATGGACCGTCACCCCGAACGTGGCGATCAGCTCGGTACAGCCGCGCCAGTGATGACGGTTCGTCAGCAGGACGTCGGTGGGCGGAGGGTCGCCCAGCACGTCGGCGCCCTCCTCGGGGACCAGGGCGTCCAGCAGCACTTGCTCGGCAGCCAGGCGGTAGCCGCTGACCCTTTTTCGGATCGACGGGTGGATCGCCGTCCAGTGCCACAGCCCGGGTCGGATCTCGCGCATCCGCCGCATCGTACGGCAGCACGAATCCTAAGAAGCCGAAGCTTCCGGGCCTCCTGGTGTCGTGCCAGGAGCGTCTTGCGGTGGACATCAACGAAGCGGCCTCCTGGCAACTGACTGCTCTGCCTGCGCCGTCGCGGAGTTCGGGCCACGCCGGCGCAGCGATCAGGAAGCGAAGCCGCTGCACCCGCCTCCGCACGCCTGACCGTCAGAAGAGGGCGAAGGCCGAGGACAGAGGAAGGAAGGGTCACTCCGCCCCCGGCTTCGCAAACGGCGCCGTCCCCCCATGGACACGCCGGCTTCGACATTAGCCATTGGGACGGGGTCGACCGAGTGAAGGCTCGGTGACGAACTGGACACATCAAAAGGGGGGCGACGTGCCGGAGAGTGGCAGGCAACCCCCTCCGGCTCGTCGCTATCGACGGGTCGACGTCGATGTGCCTGACCCTAAGCCGCGTACATATGGCGGACCTAGGAACTCGTTGAACAGTTCGTTAAGGGCTGTCAAGCGCCTGACAAGTCTCAAGCGAGCCCTGCTGAGAGGCGGGCAGGAGGTGACCTTTTGCCTCTCTGGCGCGCAAAGCTCAAGGGGTCGGGTGCCGAGAAGAAAATGTGAGGCCGGGGACGGGAGAAACCGTCAGCCACCCGACCTCACAAGACGCCCAGTGACCAACCGTTCTCCCCGACAGTTGGTCAATGAGTCGGAGACGCCTCCCCACCGGTCGCTCCGACTACTTGTGACCTTAGTTGCGAATTGGGAAGCGCACGTAAAACCTCGGTAATGGTCGAGGTTCAGTGGACGTCACGAGGCGCCTCCTCGTCGTGGGCAGCTTGTCCTCACTCGGAAGAGGGGCGGGGCGGCTGCTTGACACGGAGCGGCCGGCCTCCTGGTGTTTATATGCCTGTTGGTCCAGGATCATCGGCGAGAGGGGTCGTTGCCGTCGGATCCTCGCGGGCGTGTTTTCTTGTTTGCGACCCCGCGATCCGGCGGCTTCCTGGCATCGAGGCCGAAGCCTCCTACCACGTCAGTCGCGGCGGCTTGTTCAGTGGGTAGCAGATCTGCTACCATGGCCGGTGATGGTGACGATTCCCCAAAAGGAGTTGCGCAACAACGTCGGTGACGTTCTTCGCCGGGCGGAGGCGGGCGAACGGTTTGTGGTCACCGTTTCCGGGAGGCCGGTGGCCGAACTCGGGCCGGCCGCTAGACGTGCCTGGGTCGGTGGCCCCTCACTCGAGGCAGTCTTCGAGACCCCCCCGCCGCGGAGTCTTTCCGACGACCTCGGCCGGTTCTCCACCGGGCTAGTTGACCCCTTCGCGTGAGTCGCGTCCTCCTCGACACCTCTGCCGTCATCGGTGCCGGAGTTCCGGCCGGGCTTGAGGCCGCGATCAGTGTCGTCACGCTTGCGGAGCTCCATTTTGGCGTGCTCGTCGCGACCGACCCTGACGAGCGTGCCCGGCGCGCGCAGCGACTTGGCGTCGTCGAGGCGACTTTCGATCCCCTTCCTGTCGATGCCGGCGTGGCACGGGAATGGGGTCGGCTTGCCGCCGCGGTGGCCGAGCGTGGGGGCAAGCCGCGCCGCCGCTCGATCGATCTTGCGATCGCCGCCACGGCCAACGTCCACGGTGTCCCTCTGCTCACGGCGGATACCGCTGACCTCATCATCATTGAGGATCTTGTGACGCTTCGGCCGCTCGACTGAACTGGCGTCGCCCCGATTGGGCTTCTGCTTGCGCCCCCGGGCCATCGGCCTCCGGAGAACGCCCTCCCGCGCAGGTTCTGTGGCGAGTGCGGCTCTCCGGTCTTGTAGATACACCATGACATGGTGAACTTGGACGTTCGACGGCCGGCGCCAGGACGTTGGTCCAGGGTCGTCGCACCGCGCTCCGCCTAGAACGACCCGGACGCGCTGTTTCGCGTCGAACACCAACCAGAAGGGGTCAACTATGCGGAGGTTCAGGACCGTGCGCGTCGCTCTGTGGGCGACGACGCTGGTCGCGATGGCGGGTTTGGTCGTCGCGGCGACGGGCGCCACGGGCGCCTACTTCACGGATACGCACCAGGGCACGATCAGCGGGAACATCGGCTCGATCAAGGTCACGCCATCCGGCGGATCGGGCGCCGACAACATGGATTTCGCCTTCTCGAACATGCTCCCCGGCGAGCCGCAGACGGCCACGGTGCATTTCCAGAACACCGGTGCCAACTCGGAGGACGTGTGGCTCGTCTTCAACAACGCGACGGCGCTGAGCGCGTTGAACAACCTCGGAACGTACGGTGAGGTGCACGTGTCCAACGGGAACGCGTTGTTCGACAGCGCGAACCTGAACGACAACTCGGGGTCGTGCGGAGCGTTCTCACCGGCCGGCTGCTGGCCGCTGCCGAGCCAGATCAAGGTGGCGAGCAACCTCGGGCCGACGGCGTCCGGCCACGCGTCGTTCACCTTCGACTACGCAGGCAAGCTGCAGAATCCTGCGGCCGAGGGTGCGCCGTTCAACATCTACCCGGTTCCCGGGCAGTTCACCGTCAACGCCGCCGATGGAACCGGCGCCGGTCTCCCCTACGAGATCGTCGCCACCCAGGTCGGCCAGACGCCGTAAGCCGAAAGTGGGGCGCCGCACCTCCGTGCGGCGCCCCACCTCGCTCTCAAGGAGGGTCTCCCTATGCTCGGGAAGTCGTTCAGGATCGGCTCGCTGCTGCTCCTTCCCGCCGTCGCGGTGACGGTGCTCGCGCTCTACCTCGGCGGCGCGGTTCCCTACCGGGTGTACGTCATCCACACGGGCTCGATGAGCCCGACCATCCCGTCCCGGAGCGCCGTGGTCGTGCGCGACGGGCGCTACCACATCGGGCAGGTCGTGACCTTCCACGAGAACGGCGCGCTCGTCACGCACCGGCTCGTCGCAATTCACCCGGACGGCACCGTCGACACGAAGGGCGACGCCAACCGCTCGATCGACCCGTGGCACATCCGGACCCGGGAGATCGTCGGCGGCGTCGTGCTGGCGCCGCACCTGGTCGGCTTCGCGCTCGTCTACGTGCGCTCGCCGCTCGGCGCCGCCTCGCTCCTGCTCGCGTTGCTGCTCGTCTGGCAGACGTTCGGGCTCACAAAACGTCGCGAAGGGCGAGAACCGGCCGGCGGCTGACGTCGGAGAACCCGTTTCCAGGCCCGACCAGGCCCCGAACGGAGGAGGGGAATGAGGCGCAGCTCGCGCGCCTTTCCGGGTGATCTCGCTCCGTCGGCTTACGACAAGGAGCGCCTTCCGTGGACGTCATACGGCGGCCAGACTCGGCTTTGGCCCCCTGGTGCCACGCCAGAAGGCCTCCATGCGCTCGCGGCCGCCTGGCTGGGGCTGGGCCGCTATCAGGTGTTGTGCCGGGATCTCTGGCTGCGCGCCCCGGTGTGGCGGCAGCCTTCTTCGACCGAGCGGAGGGTGGCCGCCGCCGTTGACACTCGCTGGACCGTGCTCGACGTGGGCTGATCGAGCTCTACGGAGCCTTCTGAACGATGAGGCCTCAGGCTGCGCCGACGCTCATCCCGAGCCGGACGGCGTCTCCGCGCTGCAGGTGGGCGCCCGCTGAGAAGGCGTTCTCAAGCTCGGCATCCCCGAGCGCGTCGAGCAGCCGGCTGCGCGTCCGCTCGAAGAGGCGCTCCTCGAACGGCTTCATCGACGCTCCGATCCGGTCGAGCAGTGCCGTCGTGTAGCCGAGCATCGCCGCCGCGTCGAGCGAAGCGCCACTGTCCGCGGCGACGGCCGCCAGCGCGATCAGGCACCAGGCGACGTCCTCGACGTCGTCGACCCGGTCCGAGAGCTCGAGGCTCTCGCGCAGAAGCTCGCCGGCGTCGGCGCTCCGTTGTTGCTCGACCGCAACTGCGCCGAGGTTGTAGAGGGCGCGAGCGATGTTCGCGGTGTCGTTCGCTGTGCGCAGGAGCGCGAGGCTCTGGGCGAACTGGTCGGCTGCCAGGTCGAACTCGCCCTGCGACAGCGCAACGTCGCCGCGGTTGTTGCGCGCGAGCCCCATCAGCCGGTCGTCGCCGACGGAGGCGCAGGCCTCGATGCACTCGTCCAATGTCTCGGCGGCGAGCGTGAGGTCTCCGAGGGCGTGGAGGATCGCGCCCAGGTTGCTGAGCGAGCGGACGATGCCCGCCTCGTCGCCCGCCTGCCGGTACAGCTCGAGCGCGTGCTCGGCGGCCGCCCGGGCGAGCGGGTAATCGCCACGGAGCAGGGCGAGCGCGGAGGAGGTTCGAAGCGCCTTCGCCACCGTCGCGTCGTCGTCCGCCGCATCGGCGACTGCTAGTTGCAGGCGCACCAGCCCCTCGCTCAGGTAGCCGCGCATGTACCAGAAGCGGCCGAGGGCGGCGGCGAGCCGCAGCTCCAGGCTGGCCTCGCCTGCTCGCGTCAGCCAGTCGAGCGCGGCCCGGAGGTTGTCGTGGTCGGCCTCGAGGCGTTCCAGCCAGTCCGCCTGGTCGGCGCCCGACAGCTCCCGCTCCGCTGCCTCGGCGAGGCGGATGAAGTGGGCCGCGTGCAGGCCCCTTCCTTCTGGATCTGCCGACGGCAGCTCGGCGGCGTACTCGCGCACGACCTCGAGCAACCGGTGTCGCCCGTCGGTCGACTGGACGATGCTGGCGGAGACGAGCGCGTCGAGCTGCTCGACCGTGGCGTGCGGCCCGCCCACGTCGAGCATCGCCTCGGTGGTGAAGCCGCCGCTGAAGATCGCGAGCCGACCGAGCAGCCGCTGTTCCGCGAGATCGAGCAGCTGGATGCTCCAGTCGATCGCCGAGCGCATCGTCCGGTGGCGCACCGGGGCGTCCCGCGCTCCTTGCGCGAGCGTGTCGAGGCGCGAGTCGAGCAGCCGGAGCAGCTCCCCGGACGTCAGCGTCCGAAACCACGGCGCGGTCAGCTCGATCGCCAGCGGCAGGCCCTCGAGCCGGTTGCAGATCTCGCGAAACTCGGCTCCGTCGGGATCGACCCTTGCGCCCGCGGTCACCGTTCGGGCGGCGAGCAGCCGGCGGGCGGCGTCTCCGTCGAGCGGCTCCACGTCGAAGACCCGTTCGGCGGCTAACCGAAGGAGACGTCTGCTCGTCACGAGCACGGTCAGGCGCGGAGCAGCATCGAGCAGCTCGGAGACGTGCGCTGCGTCGTCGACGAGGTGCTCGAAGTTGTCGAGGACGAGCAGGAGCTCGCGGTGCCGAAGCTCGTCGTCCAGCAGCTCCTGCCAGCTCGCGGAGCCCGTCTCCCGCAGCCCGAGCGCCCGGGCGATCGCCGGCAGCAGGAGCTCCGTCTCGGTGATCGGCGCGAGGTCGACGAGTGCCGCGCCGTCGGCAAACCAGGGGCCGAGCTCATGGCCGAGCTCGACGGCGAGGCGTGTCTTGCCGATGCCGCCGGGGCCGAGCAACGTCACGAGGCGGGTTGCAGGTGCGAGCAGGCGGCCGGTGAGCTCCGCCAGCGCAGCCTCACGGCCGATCGTCGCCGTCTGAGGGCGCGGCACCCGGAAGACGCCGGCCTCGGGCTCCGGGTCCGCGTCGAGTGCGGGATCGTGGGCGAGGATCCGTCGCTCCAGCTCGCGCAGCTCGGGGGACGGCTCGAGCCCCAGCTCGTCGACCAGCAGCATCCTCCCTTCGCGGTAACAGGCAAGGGCATCGGCCTGCCGCCCGGCCCGGTAGAGGGCGGCCATCAGGTGCCCGCGCAGGCGCTCGCGTAGCGGGTGCGCCCGCACGAGCTGCTCGAGCTCGGTCAGCACCTGGTCGTGCCTGCCGAGCCGGAGATCCGCGTCGACTCGGCCCTCGATGCACGCGAGCCGGAGGTCGTCGAGACGCGACGCCTCGTCCCGCGCGAATGCGCTCGACGTGAGGTCGGCCAGCGCATCGCCCCGCCACAGGTCGGACGCGCGGGCGAAGAGCACGCGTGCGAGCCGGGCGTTGTTCTCGCCGAGCGCCTGCCTCCCGTCGGCCAGCAGCAGCTCGAAGCGGGCCGCGTCGAGCTCGCCCTCCTCGAGCTCGAGCCGGTAGCCCGGCGGGCTCGTCACGAGGCGGCCGGGCGGAAGCGCACGCCGAATCTGCGTGATGTACAGGCGCAGTACGCTCGCCGCCGACGCCGGCGCGTTGCCGTTCCACACCGCCTCCGTCAGAGCGTCGACGGAGGTCGGCCGGCCCGCCCGCAGGACGAGAGCGGCCAGCGCCGCACGCGGACGCTGCGCGCTCAGTTCGATCGGCGCGCCGTCCACAACCACCTCGAATTGACCGAGCACCCGGACTTCCATCTGCGAGCGATGGAGTCTAGGTGTCCGTACCCGGGCGCCC
Source organism: uncultured Thermoleophilia bacterium (assembly GCA_963828655.1). Lineage (GTDB taxonomy): Bacteria > Actinomycetota > Thermoleophilia > Gaiellales > Gaiellaceae > PALSA-600. The sequence goes on from CAWHFK010000009.1 coordinate 76,740, forward strand.
CTTTACACCGACCGGCTAGCTCGAGCTCAGCGCCCCTTGCAGCCGCGGCCGTTCAGGAGAGCACCAGCGAGAGGTCGTCCGCCCCCGCCAGGTTGTAGTTGGCGTGGTCGGTGAACGTAACGATCACGCTGACGCCGGTGGCGCCCTTCGGCACTTTGCCGCTGCGCGTCCGGAAGGCCATGTCCGACCCGCCGATCGTCGTGTCCGGGCCGATCCTGACCGCCGCCAGCACCTTGCCCGAGCTGTCCGTGAACGCCGCCCGGACCTGCGCGGTGTCCGCGTTGTAGTTGCCGAGCCAGCCGCTGAGTGTTGCCTTGTGCCCCGCGGCGGCCGCCGGCAGCTTGATCGTCTGCGTGCCGATCGTCGCGTGGGCGCTCGTCGCCGCGGTCGACGTCCCGCCGAAGAAGTAATTCTTGCCGCGGTTCTTCGGCCCCTGCGAGGTGGCGTTGAACCAGCCCACTCCGAACCCGGTGTACGCAGCGGCGCCGAAGGCTCCCGCGGTAGTCGTCCAGCCGGGGACGTTGCCGGTCTCGCCGGGTTCGTTCTGCCCTCGTCCGCCCTCGGCCCCGGGGTTCCTGATCAGGTTCTTGCCACAGAACGAGCAGGCGGACGACCGGGCAAAGCCGCCGCCCGCGAGCGTCAGCGCGACGAGCGCGGTTGCAAGCACCATCGCGGCCGCGGGCAGTGCGTGTCTGTGCAGGTTCACCGGTCTCCTCCGATCGTGGCTTACGTCAGCGACGATCGTTCCAACCGGCCGCATAGAGACTGCATAGCCCGCCTGGGGTCACAGCACCCCGTGGCGAGGCGAACTTGTCGTACATCAACGCAACCCGCCGTCTGCTGAGCGTTCGCAGCTTCGAAGCTGCCGGACCACGATCCAGACGGCCTCCGGGTGGACGTCACGGAGCGGCGGCCTCCTGGCCCACGTCCAGAGCCCCGGCACCAGAAACAGCTTCCTGGTGGACGTCACGGCGGGCCCGCGTCGTCCGGCAGCAGATGCAGGTACCCCTCTTCAGATAGCTGCTGTTCCGGGAGGAGCGCGATGTGTCGCGCTCGTCACACAGACGGAAGGGGCCGGCGTCCTGGGCCGTCTTGTGGGCACCACGACCGAAGAGGAGATCGCAGATGTCCGCCACGATCCGCACCGCAACCGCTTTTGTCGTAGCCGGGGTGATCGTCGTCCTGGCAGCTTTCTTCGTCGGCAGCGCCAGGGCTGACGTCTCCAGCCACACCCAGAAGCCCCCGACCATCGGATCGCGACATGGATCGCAGCACGGGCATCGCCGGTGCGCTGACTTCAGGTTCAGGGTCACCTCATGCGGTCTCGCAGCAAAGGTCACGATGTGACCGACGGCGAGCTCCAGGTCAGCCCGAACTGCAGCGAGCGACTGAGGCGGAGACACACCCCCTGCTGATGCCCAGCCACTGGAGGTAGGTGAGGCGTTCGGTGAGGGATGAGAAGGAGAAGGTTCAGCGAGAGCGCGGTGGCGGCCTCGTCGGCCTCCTTCCTGGCTGCGTCCCGAGTCGTCGGCCTCCGGGTGTTATGCACGAAGCCGAACGAGTAAGCGGTTACTCCACGGCTGCGCAGGGGCCGCGGAACGCGAGTCCGTCTGGCATCGGCGTGTAGGGGAAGTGGGCGTTGACGGCACGGGCTGCGGTGTTTCGTTCCTCGTTGCCGGTGCGAAGCTCGCTGAGCCCGTTGTCGAGCGCCCAGGCGATCTGAGCGGCTTTCAGTGCCTGGGCGATCCCACGGCCGCGCCACGCTCGGCGGACGGCAAGCATGTCGTGGTCGGCGATCCCCGCCGAGCGGTCGCTCCAGCCGAGCTTCCCGTAGCCGACGACCTGTTCGCCGTCGAGGGCGACAAAGGTCGCCTCGGGGATGTACCGAGGCCCGGCGAGTCGCTGGGCTGCGAACTGCTCATAGGTTCCAGGCTGCGGCGGCACGTCGCTGTCGTAGGGAATATCCGGCAGCGCCTCACCTGCGGTCTCCCAGACTCCGTGACCGAGATCCGGTCGCTCTGCGAGCGTCGTGATCGTCACTCCGGCGGGAGGCGTCACCTCCGGGCGTGGACAGCCCTCGAGCAGCAGGCGAAGACCCCGGGCGCGCATCACGATGGTGAATCCGTGTCGTGCGGCGAAGCCGTCGCAGTCCGGATCGTCGGAGAACGAGAACAGCTCCAACTCCTCCCGACCGAGCTCGCGGGCGTGTTCGGAGACACGGCGATACAGCGTCCCTCCGACACCTCGATGGCGGGCTGCCGGAAGCACACACAACGTTGCAGAGACTGCGCTGCTCTCTTCCATCCCGGCGCTGACGCCGCACCCACCGACACCGACCGGCTCCCCGTCCAGCAACCCGATCCAGTCGCGCCAGGTCGGAGTCGTCGCCCGCACATGCTCGATCACGTCTGGGTCGAACGTCACCCAACGAAGCACCTCGGACACGATCTTCGAGACGCTCGCGGTGTCCAGCGTGCCCTCGATCAGCTCAATCGTCATTCGTGACCCCCTCGGCCGCTCAACTCGACACGCAACCGACGCTACGCGCTCCCCCGGGTGCAGGCAAGCATCGACTAGAACTCTCGTGATGCGGGTGGCTCTCTTCTCGCGGGTTCCCGAGCTGGTGGTGCGCCTGGAGGAGCTGTTGCGGACGCTCGGCCACGAGTGCGTCGGGGTCGTGACGATCGAGGGCCCTCGAGGCCGCTACGGAAACGCGCCGCTCTCGAACCTGATCGACGTTCGGCCGCAGAGCCTGGACGTCCTCGTCGCGAGCGGGCCGGCCCGGTTCGCGAGGCTGCTGGAGGCACTCGACCCGGATCTGGCGCTGTGCGGCGGCTTTCCGGTGCGGATACCGCCGGACGCGCTGGCGGTGCCGCGGCTCGGCGTCGTCAACGGCCATCCGGCGCTGCTGCCGCGCTACCGGGGCCCGAACCCGATCGGCTGGGCCTTGCGCAACGGCGATGCCGAGCTCGGCTTCAGCTTCCATCGCATGGATGCCGACTTCGACACGGGGCCGATCCTCGCCCAGGGCTCGGCGTCGGTCGGCGGCGCGGAGCGCGCCGAGGACGTGCTGGGGGCGCTGTTCGGCCTCTGGGTGTCGCTCCTGCCGAAGGCGCTCGAGCGCGTGGAAGCGGGTGATGCCGGCGACCCGCAGGCTGAGGGCGAGACGAGCTACGCCGGCTTCTTCGAGCCGGAGTTCGCAGAGATCGACTGGTCGCGTTCGGCCGAGGAGGTGCACCGGCAGGTTCGTGCCTGGTGGGTCGCAGCGGCACGGGACGGCGTCCGCGGGCCGCTGGCCGAGCTCGGCGGCGAGCGTGTCTACGTTCGTCGAACGCGGCTCGACGACGCTGAAGGCGGCACGCGCGTCGACTGCGCCGACGGAGCTATCTGGGTGCTCGAGACGGTCTCGGCTCCGGCTGCTTGAAAGCTGAGACCCTCGAAGGCATCATGAATTGTCTTGACGGTCGCCGTTGGATCGGTGCAGCTCCTCGAACGGGAGGCCGAGCTGTCGTCCCTCGCCCAGTATCTCGACGAGGTTCGTGACTCGGGGCTGGGGCGAATCGCACTCGTCACGGGGGAAGCAGGCGTCGGCAAGACCGCGCTGCTTCGGCGGTTCGCCGATCTCCAGGAGAAGCCTGCGCTCTGGGGTGGGTGCGACGCGCTCTACACGCCGCGGCCGCTAGGAGCTCTGCTCGACATCGCCCCGGACGTCGAGGAGCTCAACCTCCTGCTCCGCGGCGACCCGACGCCGCACGACGTCGTCGCGGTGCTCGCACGCTTCTTCGGCGCCCACCCGGGCGGGCTGCTGGTGCTCGAGGACGTCCACTGGGCGGATGCGGCGACGCTCGACGTGGTGAAGCTGCTCGGCCGGCGGATCGACAACCTGCCCGTGTTGCTCGTCCTCAGCTACCGCGATGACGAGCTCGATCGGCGCCATCCGCTTCGCGTCGTCCTCGGAGATGTCGCCGCGGCGACGGGGCTGAGGCGGTTGCGGGTCGAGCCGCTGTCGTACGAGGCCGTCGAGCAGCTCGCGGCTCCGTCCACGATCGACCCGGCGGAGCTGTATCGGAAGACGGGCGGCAACCCGTTCTTCGTCGCCGAGGCGCTCGCAGCGGGCGGCGATCACGTCCCGGAGACCGTTCGCGACGTGGTGCTCGCGCGCGCGGCGCGTCTCGGCCCGTCCGCGAGAGCTCTGCTCGACTCCGTGGCGATCGTTCCGCCGCACGTCGAGACGTGGCTGCTCGGTGAGATTGGCGACGACGGTCTCCGCCCACTCGACGAATGCGTCGAGGCTGGGACGCTTCAGGTCGTGGACGCGAACGTCTCGTTCCGCCATGAGCTCGCGCGGCTCGCAGTGGAGGAATCGATCCTGCCTGTTCGCCGGTCGCAGCTGCACGCGAGGGCGCTCGCAGCGCTGGCGGATCCGCCGACGGGGGCACGCGACTTCGCGCGGCTGGCCCATCATGCCGAGGCCGCCGGCGACGCCGGGGCGGTGCTGCAATACGCGCCGGCCGCGGCTCGTCGCGCCCAGTCGGTGGGCGCGTATCGCGAGGCCGCCGCGCAGTACGGACGCGCGCTTCGCTTCGGCGACGAATTGCCGGCCGAGACACGCGGGAAGTTGCTCGCCGCGCGCGCGGCCGCGTGCTATCCCGCGGACCTCTACGACGAAGGGATCGCCGCGCTCGAGCAGGAGGCCGCGCTCTGGAGCGGGCTCGAGCGGCCGGACGAGGAGGGGGATGCACTCCGGCGCCTGTCGCAGTTTCTCTGGTGTCCCGGCCGGGTCGCCCAGTCGCGCCACGTGGCGCTGCGGGCGGCCGAGCTGCTCGAGCCCCTTGGCCCGTCGCGCTCGCTCGCGCAGGTCTACTGCCATCTCGTCTGGCTCTACGGCGCCGCGTCGGACGCCGAGAGCGCCTCCTCGTGGTTTCTGCAAGCGACCGCGCTCTCAGAACAGCTCGAGGCCCCGGACATCTACGAGGACGCTTGCATGCTGGCCGCCTGGTCGCGGGACGACGTCGAGCTGCTCGCGCCGCTCGTCATGGACGGACGCGATCCGGGCGCGTACTGGTTCCTCGCGCAGTCCGCGCTTGTCTACGGCAGACTCGACGTGGTGGCGGACGCGGTCGAGCGCGGCCTTGCCATCGCCGAGAACGGAAACCACGAGCTCAACCGGTTGTACCTGCTTGCGATGCTCGGCCAGCTCGAGCTGCGGCGGTGCAACTGGGATCGCGCGGCGGACGCGGCAGCGATCGTCATCCGCACGCCACGGACGTCGACGACGCCGCGCATCCTCTCGCTCGTCGTCCTCGCGCTCATTCGGGCGCGGCGTGGCGACCCGGATGCCCGGCCTCTGCTCGACGAGGCCTGGGGGCTCGCCGAGCCGACCGGCGAATCTCGACGCATCGCGCCGGTCGCCTCGGCGCTGGCAGAGTTGGAATGGCTCGAGGGCCGAGCGGAGCCCGGTGACCTGTTCGCGGAGCCGATCGGCCCGTACGAGAGCGCGGTCGCCGACGGGGACGTCGCGGCGCTCGAGGACCTCGGCGCCCGCCGGGCTGCGGACGTGGTCCGCCGCGGCCTCGGTATCCGCGGGCCGCGCCGCTCGACGCGCGAGAATCCCGCCGGACTGACCCGACGAGAGCTCGAGGTTCTCGCGCTGGTCACCGAAGGGTTGTCGAATCGCACGATCGCAAAGCGGCTCGTGCTCTCCCAACGCACCGTCGACCACCACGTCGCTTCGATCCTGCGCAAGCTACGCGTGAAGACGCGCGCCGAGGCGACCGCTCGGGCGGTGCGCCTCGGCGCCATCCCCATCCCCCCGGATGAGTTTCAGGCGTAGGAGTACGGGTGAAGCTCCCGGACCTGCGTGATCCGGTCGACCGGCAGGGCGTTCGCAGTCGCGCTGCGGCGAATCGCCTCCGGCGTCGGGCCGTCGTACACGCAGTACATCGTGTGACCCTCGTTCGCGATGTATGAATGGATCCACGTCACCCCGTAGTCGGCGTTGCGGTCGACGATCGTCAGGCACGCAGCCGCGCCCTCTGCGCCGACCGGTGCAGGCAGGCCATCCGGAAGCGTTCGTTCGACCAGATAGCGGGGCATCCGTTCAGCTCTGGTTGTAGGTCGACGCGAGCGGGTTCGTACCGGAGAAGATGCCGCTCGGGTTCGGGTACCACAGCCAGACGTGCAGGGTGATCAGGAGCGGGTGCCAGAAGTTGAACGCGGCTCCCGAGTCCGGCGCCGTCTTCGGGCAGGCATCCTGCGTCTCCGCCGGGACGAACGACCCGTCCTTGTAGTGGCACCCCGCCCCGAAGGAGCCGTAGGTCGCTCCCGGGAACGGTGGTGCAGCGGGCTTCGACGTGTAGACCCACTCGACTGCGCCGAGCTGCCACGCCGCGCCGTTGTGCTCGTAGACGAGGATTGCAGGCTTCTGAAGGCTGAAGCCCTTCACGCTCGGGTTCAGGTAGTGGTACCCCATGTCAGGGATCATCTTCGTGATGATCCCGTAGCCGTCGTGCTTGGCCAGCGCGAGATTGTTGACGTACTTTGCGGTCGCCGCGCGCAGAGTTGCGAGCTGCTTCGCAAATGCCGCCGATGTGGTGGTCGCGGTCGCGTGCTTCGTGTGCGTCGCCGGCCGTGCGGCCGCCACCGTGGCACCGAACGCGACGGTGAGTGCCACGATCGCGATGATCGTCCAGGTTCTCAAGGAAGGCTCCTTTCGCATGTTGTCTCGGACGCCTCCGACCGTACGAGCCGCGCTCAGCGCTCACATCGGCGAGATCACCCAGGTTGGGACGACGCGTGTGCCCATCTTTGGATCCCCTCGACCGGGATATCTCCGCAGCCGCCGGCCCAGCGCCAGCCCACCGCCGGAATGGCCCCGGCCGCAATCGCCGCCCGCTCCTCCGCCTCGACCGCGGACGAACGGAGCCACCGGTGGAAGTACGGCACCCACACGAGTTCACGCTCCTCGTAGTGACGCCGCACCGCGCCGAGAACGACCTCGTGCCCGTGCAGACCTGGGCGGCGACGTCGCCACTCGTCGATGCTCACCGGCGCCTCGACGTCCCCCGCGGCGGCCCGCCGCCGCTCGTACCACTCCTGCGCATCACCGATGATCAGGTCGGGGGCGAACTCATCCACGAGCAGCAGCGGCGCGAGCCGCGCAAGCAACGCGACTCCGTCGTCGAGCGGATCAACATGGTGGAGCACGCGCGCTGCGATGACCGCGTCCCACGGCTCCGCCGCCAGGACATCCGCCCCCTCCTGAAACTCGGATCGCAGGAAGCGGTCTCCGTCCGGCGCCCGCGGGTCGACGCCCACCACGTCATAGCCGCGCTCGACGAGGTCGGGAACGAGTCCTCCCTCATCGCCGCAGCCCACCTCGAGCACACGCGCCGGCGGGCCAGGCAAGTGACGGAGGACGAACGGCAGAAAATCGGCGGCGCCGCGCACGGCGGATTCGTAGCAAGCCGCTCCGGTGGCCGCAGAAGCGGCATCATCGCGCTATGACGCCTGCGCTTCCTGCGGGGATGGTGACGCTTGCGTTCACGGATGTGGAGGGGTCCACGCGGTTGTTGCAGGAGCTCGGTGCGGCGGGGTATGCGGCGGCGCTCGCCGAGCATCGGCGGCTCGTGCGGGAGGCGTTCGCGGCGCGCGGGGGTATCGAGGTGGACACTCAGGGTGACGCGTTCTTCTATGTGTTCCGCGACGCGGGTGCCGCAGTGGCCGCGGCCGCGGCCGCCAACGAGGCGCTGGCGGCGGGGCCGATCCGCGTCCGGATGGGCCTTCATACGGGGACTCCGCTCCGGACGGAGGAGGGGTATGTCGGTGACGATGTCCATCTGGGCGCCCGGATTGCGGCGGCCGGCCACGGTGGCCAGGTGCTCCTCTCGTCGGCGACCCGGGCGCTCGTGGAGGGGGAGGTCCTCGAGCTGGGCGAGCATCGATTGAAGGATTTCGCCGGGCCGGTGCGGATCTTTCAGCTCGGCTCGGCACGCTTTCCACCGCTCAAGACGATCTCGAACACGAACCTGCCGCGGGCTGCCTCGACGTTTGTCGGCCGCGAGCGCGAAACGGCAGAGGTGGTCGACCTCGTCCGCCGGCACCGGCTGGTCACCCTCAGCGGACCCGGCGGCTCGGGGAAGACGCGGCTCGCGCTGGAGGCCGGGAGAGAGCTCGTCGGCGACTTCAAGGCCGGCGTCTTCTGGGTCGGTCTGGCGGGGCTGCGCGACCCGGCGCTCGTGCCCGAGACGATCGGCCAGCTGCTGGGGGCGAAGAACGGGCTCGCGGAGCACGTCGGCGAGCGGGAGCTGCTCCTGCTCCTCGACAACCTCGAGCAGGTGATCGACGCCGCACGCGAGCTCGCCACCCTGCTCGAGGCCTGCCCGAACCTCCACCTGCTCGTCACCAGCCGCGAGCTGCTCCGCATCCGCGGCGAGGCCGAGTACGCCGTCGCGCCGCTCAGCGAGACGGACGCCGTCAATCTCTTCTGCGAGCGCGCGGGAGCGAAGGCCGACGAAACGGTCGCCGAGCTCTGCCGGCGCCTCGACCAGCTCCCGCTCGCCGTCGAGCTCGCAGCTGCGAGAAGCGCCGTGCTTTCCCCGGCGCAGATCCTCGACCGGCTCGGCCGGCGGCTCGACCTCCTCAGAGGAGGCAGAGACGCCGAGGCCCGCCATCAGACCCTCCGCACGACGATCGCATGGTCGTACGAGCTGCTCGACGAGGACGGGAAAGATCTGTTCGCCCGGCTGGCCGTCTTCGACGGCGGCTGCACCCTCGAGGCCGCCGAAGCGACCTGCGACGCCGACCTCGACACGCTCCAATCGCTCGTCCAGAAGAGCCTCGTCCGTCACGCGAACGAGCGCTTCTGGATGCTGGAGACGATCCGCGAGTACGCACTCGAGCAGTTGTCCGATCGAGCACGCGCCGAGTCGAGCGAACGCCAGGCGCGCTACTTCCTGGAGCTTGCAGAACGCAGCGCCCCCGGGCTCGAGGGCGAGCAGCAAGCCGAGGTGCTGCAGGCGCTGGCGCAGGAGGCGCCCAACCTGCGGGCCGCCTTTGCGCTGTTCGCCACGGCGGATGCCCGAGACGAGAGCCTGCGTCTCGCTTTCGCCCTGCGGTTCTTCTGGGTGAAGCTCGGCTACCTGAGCGAGGGACGCCGGATCGTCGAGCAGCTGCTCGCCGTCGCCGGCGAGCCCACCCTCGCGCGGGCCAGAACACTCGCCACCGCAGCGCTGCTGGCCTCGCTCCAGGGAGACTGGCGCGCCACGGCCCGCTGGGCCGAGGAGGGCCGGCGACTCGGGCTGGAACTCGGTGACCCGGAGGTGGCCGCCGGGTGCATGCTGACCCTCGGGCGGGCGACGCTCGCCTCGGCCGACCGGACGGGCGCGCTGGCCCTGTTCGCGGAAGCGGCCCTGCTCGCGAGCTCGACCGGCGACCAGAACCAGACTGCGATGGCCGCCTTCAACCTCGGCTATGCGGCGCTCGAGGCCGGAGACCTCGTCGCTGCTCGCGCCGAGTTCGAGAGGTCGACGGCGGCGACCGATCCGTATCTGGTCGCCCGGGCGCATGCCGCAGCCGGCTCGGTCGCACTGCACGCCGGCGACGCCGACCAGGCGGCGAACCACCTCCGCGAGAGCCTGCAGACGCTGTTACAGCTGGGCCGCTACGAGGACACGGCAGCCTGGGCCCTCGAGCTCTATGCGGCCGCGCTGATCGACTCCGACCCCTCCGGCGCTGCACGGCTGCTCGGCGTCGCCGAGCGGATGCGCGAGGAGCTCGGCCTCGTCCAGCAGGGCATCGAGCTGGAGCTGCATGAACGCACGTCCGCCGCCGCGCGCGGTGCTCTCGGGGACGATCCACTGGTCGCCGCCTGGTCGGCAGGACGCGCGTCCTTGCCCGAAGACGCGATCCGCGATGCACTGGGAGCGGTTGCGCCGGTGAGCTGACGGCAGCCTGTGCCGCCGCTCGTGGCCGCGGCTCGCTCCGGTCGTTCGGGGCAGCACCTCCTCGCGGTGGATCTCGAAGGTGACCGGGCGTCCGGCGCAGGTCGCCGAGCTACCCTTTCATGAGGTTGCAGCTGCGTGGAACCCCGGGTTTGGGACGGATCCTTGCACTGCCGGCCGGCTTGCTCGCAGCGGCCGCGGTGGCGAACGGCTTGGTGTGGACCATGGCCCCGCCGAGCCGCTGGCTGCACGTTGCCGCCGTGTCGTTCGCGATCTTCGGCTGCTACCAGCTCGTGCGTTCGGTGCGCGTCCTGATGGCGCAGCGCCGGCTCGCCGACAACTGGCTGCGTTGCGCCTCGGGCTCGACCGTGCCGTCGGCCTATGCCTGGCGGGCCGAGCAGCTCTGCTCGCCGCGCCACCGCCGGATGCTCGCGGGTGCGCTGCGGTCGATCGTCGAGTCCGCCCACGAGCGCCCGGTCGGCAGGCGCCGGCCCATGTATCTGCCGGCCGTGCGCAAGCACCGGGAGTCGGTGCTGCTCCTGGCCCGAGTGCTCGAGCAGGTGGACGAGCCGGTGACACCGGCGGGCATGCTGCGCGTCGTCGACCTCACCTGTGACGGTCGAAGCCCTCTGTGGGCGACGAGCGAGGCCGAGCTGCTCGGTGAAGCGATCTCGACGACGCTTGCGGTGCTGCAGCCGGGATCCCACGCCGAGCCCGGCGTGGCCGCAGCCGCCTGACCGGACGGCGCTCGGGCGCCATGCCCGGCTCTCCTCCCTCGGCAGCCTCGCCTACCGGAAAGAGAGAGGGGCGAACCGGGTTCGGCCGCCCCTCTCGAGGTCGTCACGGGCTCCGGGCTACGACAGGTCGCTGAGCGACGGCGGCGGGCCGAGGATCTCGGCGCCGTGCGCTGCGAACAGTCGGACCATCTCGGGCATTGGCGGCATGACTGTGTCGGTCGGAGGCTCGGCGCCGGTGACGGGGACGCCGAGGGAGACGAAGAGCTGCTCGGAGCCCGACGGGCTGATCGTCACGAGCATCCGTGCATGCTCGGAGCGGACGAGGTAGGCGTGGGGGATGCCGCGGGGGCCGAAGCAGTAGTCGCCTGCTTCGAGGTCGATCCGCTGGCCGCCGATGAACATGGTGACCTGGCCCTCGAGGACGTAGAACGTCTCGTCCTCGTTGTGATGGACATGGAGGGGCGGGCCACTTCCGCGCGGGTCGTCGACCTCGAACTGCGCGAAGGCGTTGCCGGTCTCGTCGGGACCCGCCTTGACGGTGATGCGGCCGGTCTTCCACCAGACGTCGGCGAGGCCCTCGCCGGAGGTGAGGCGGTAGGGCTTGTTGGCGGTTTCCGTGGACATGGCGCTCCTTCGGGTTGGGAATCAGGTTCCCCGTGACCGTAGGCTCGCTCGCTGCGCACGTCTCCTAGGAGTTGGCTACGCCGTTCTTAGTTTGCGCTTACTCGTCTGCGGGCGGCAAGTGGGCAGCGCGCATCGGCCCTGTCGTCGGCACTTCCGCGAGCGTCAGCGGCGCCGAGATACCGAGCGAGAGCCGGCCGCGGTCGACCCGGTCGAGGGTGATCCCGCACTCGAGCGTCGCGAGGCGTTTGCGGAGGACGAGCAGCCTCGCCTCGAGGTTGTTGTTGCCCGCCGGCAGCCCGAGCCGTTCGTCGAGCCGCAGCTCCCGGTTCGTGAAAGAGACGCGCCCGTCCGCTGCGTGCTCGCGCAGGAGCTTCCACAGGATCCGGCCCGGTACGCCCTTGACCACGTACGCGTCGTTGACGAAGACGCTGTCGTCGGCCTGGTAGTAGGCGACCCCGAGCGGTTTCCCCTGCGGCGTGGTTGCCGGCGCGGGCTCATCCGGCGTCGCTCTCGCCGCGATCCGCCTCCAGCACTGCGAGCGCGGCGGCGAGCTGCCCGCCGAGGACGCGAAGCAGACGCTCCTTGCCGGGGCCGAAGTCGCCCTGCCGCTCGCTCTCGAGGTAGAGCACCCCGGTCAGCTCCCCGCGGGCAAGCAGGGGAACGGCCGCCGCGCTCTGCACGCGCTCGAGTCCGGGCAACTCGATCTCGACCGCGGACGGGTCGCCGCCGCTTCGACGGATGCTGTCCTGCAGCGCAGCGTTCATCGCACGGCTGCGCGCGAGGTTCGGGATGCAGACAACCCTGCGCCGCTCCGCCGCGACGCCGACCAGGCCGACACCGACCGGCACCTCTGCTCCCACACCCGACGGGACGTAGCCGTTGCTTGCGACCGCGAACAGCCGGTCTCCGCGCTCGTCCGCGGTGAGAAGAATCGAGTATGCGAAGCCGAACAGATCATCGAGCGTCTCCAGCCCCGCGCGCGCCGCATCCGCGTAGTCGACGCACAGCGCGAGCCGGCGCATGAACTCGTCGAGTGGTGGGAGCACGTCCTGTCCGGAACCACGCTCCTGCGCCGGCGCGGCGGTCTCGCCGAACGGGTCGCAGCGAAGCACACGGTGGATGTCGACGCCGCGCAGCCGAAAGACATCGCTCATGCCCATCTGCGAAGCGACCGCTGCCAGATTGGCCTCGACCTCGTCGAAGACCGGCCCCTCGCTTTCGGTGTGGAGGTAACGAAGGTCGAGGGCGAACTGGTCGCCGCTCCCGGGATCGACGACGATCACCTGCGCCTGTGGGTTCGCTTCCAGGTTCGCGCGGGTCTTGTTGAAGAACTGGCGCGTCAACGCCACACGCTCGAAATCGACGTAGCGGACGATCGACAGGATCGTCGCGTTCGGGACGCCTTCCGCCGAGCAGGTCACAAGCCAGGAAGGGAGCACGCCCTGCAGGCAGGGACGGATCGACTCGAGCGGAACCGAGAGCTCGCTCACAAACGCCGGCCTGCTGTCGGGCCTGGGGTCTGGTCGAACACCTCGTCGATCGAGAACTGGACCGCAGCGAGGCCCGTGCGCGCGAACATTCGCCGGGAAAGCTCGGCCGGGGCGCCGATTCGCCCGGCCTCCGTCACGAACGACCGGACATGCCGCTCCACCCGCTCCAGATCGGCCGCCTCCGGCTCACTCACCCGCGTCGCGACGCCTTTTACCTGCACCGCCCGCGCGATCGTCGGCGGACTGAACCCGACCGCGACCGCACCGTTCCGCTCGAGATTCGCCCGCATCTGCGAGCCCTCCGGCGCTGTCAGACACAGCCTCAACGTCCGGCCGTCCGCCGATACGTCCGGCCCCCAGCCGCGTGCGAATTCCGGCTTCAGATCGTCGTCGCGGGTGGCGACTCCCACTGCGACGCCGCTCTGGATGAACGCGACGACTTCCGGATCGAGCAAGGGTGGTGTCGCCGGGTCGGTGGGCTCCACGGGAAGGAACCTACAACTCGACGGGCGGCGTGAGAAGGCAACCGGGGCGCGTCGGTCAAGGTGGCGTTTTGGAAGGCCGCGGCGCCTCGTCGCGGCACCGGCTCTGTGGGCACGAGCGGCGAATCGCGCTGCTCAGCAGGTGGCGGGCACGCCCGGGCCCGTGGTCGTCAGCGCCGGGGCGCCGTTCAGGTAGACGTCGACCCGGACTCGCGTCGGTTTGCACGCCCGCTGCAGCGGAACGCTGATGTCGCGCTCTCCGGTTCCGGCGACGGCCGCGAAGAGCGCAAGGTCGGATGGTTGGGTCCAGGCGCCGCGCGGCAGCGGCCGCTCGTAGCCGATCGCGCTGAGTGCGGTCCCCTTGGGCTGGGCGACCCACCGCAGTTGCAAGGTCAGTCGGCCGTGTGCGTATCGAAGCCCGCGCACGGAGACGGCACCGCGTTTTGGAGGCTGTGCCGGAAGCGTGCGCCCGAGGGTGAAGGCGGTCTCGATCGCGACGACCCGGTTGGCGAGCCGCCGTGCAATGCCGGCCCGGGCGGGAGCGTGCCGCTCCACCCAGGCGAGGTAGCTGAGGTAGCTCGAGGAGAGGAGACGCGTGCGCTGCGAGGGCGCTGAGCCGCGCAGCGCGGCAAGCGCCCGGGTCAGTGAGTTGGTCGCCGCATTGCCGTCGCCTACCGCGGCTTCGGCCGCGCTCTTCAGGAGCCAGAGGTCGGGCACCTTCGGGTTGATTCGGAGGCCCTCGTCGGCGGCCTTGATCGCAGCTCCGTACTCGCCGCGGTAGAAGCTCATCACCGCAACGAGGGCCGTGCCGAGGATGTCGCGGCTGTTCAGCGCGAGCGCTCGCTGGGCGTCGAGCTCCGCTTTGCCGAAGGTGCCTGCGCTCGTGTCGGTGACGGCTCTCGTCGTTGCGTAGTCGGGATTCGCTGCCAGCAGCCGGGCGCGGGCGCGCCCGCTGTACGCGGGCGAGTAGTTGTCGTCCGCGGCGAGGGCGCTGCTGTAGGAGGCAAGCGCGGCGGTGTAGTTTCCGTTCGTGCTCAGCACTGCGGCTCGCGCCGCAGCCGTGATCGCGGTCTGCGGTGTCGACGGGATCGGAAGCCGGTAGATCCACACGGTCCACCCGGCGGCGAAGATCCCCACGGCGAGCCCCAGTGTGTAGGTGGCAGGGCGGACAGAGCCTTCGACGACGAGCCCGAACCCGACGAGGAAGATGGCGACGGCGAGCACCGCGATCACCGTCGTGTACTGCGTGGAGCGGTCGTTCCACGTGATCCTCGTCGTCGCGAGGGCCTGTTGCTGGAGGGTCAGCCGCTGCCCCTCGCTTTGCAGAACGGGGAGGAGCTTCCCGACGGCGAGGTCGGGGACCGCTTGCTGGGCGACGCGGAGACTTCCCGCCACCTGCGCTTGCCGGGGCAGTCCTGCCGCGGCTGCGAGGCTCGGCTCACCGGCGGCGAGCGGGCGCCGAAACGCGAGGAAGTCTCGTTCGGCGGCCAGGACGGGTTGAAGGCCCGAGACGGTATCGGCGACAACGTTCGCACGCAGCGCCTGGACGGCCACCCGCGTCGTCTGACGGGCCGTGTTCGACTCGTTCGCGCTCGCGTCCACCTGCAAGATCGCGATTCCCGAGCCGAGCACGATCAGGGCCGCCAGCGTGAGTGCGATGTTCCGCTTCAGATGATCGGGCGGTTCCTCGACCTCGGCCGTCTTCTCCGGTCCTGGAGGGCTCATGCCGAGAAGAAGACGGTCGAGAGTGCGACTGCGAGACCGGCGACGTAAATCACGAGCCCACAGCCCAGCAGTACGTAGACCACACGCGGCCGGACCGCCACCTCGGCCGCCGTGTAGAAGAAGACGGCAAGCAGAAGAAGGAACGCCCACCGCGTGAGCCCCCTCATCCGGGCCCGAATGTGCTCGGCCGCGCGCGCCCAATGGTCGGGGTCGAGGTTCGTCGGTGAGTCGAGCCCCGTCGACATGTCGGCGGCGAGCTCACGCGCCCGCGCGCGATAGTCGAACGGGCGGGGCTGCAGGCTCGGCTGGAGCAGGTCGGTGCCGATCGTGAAACGGCCGAACACACCTGCTTCGGCTGCGCGCCGTGTCGCCCCCAGGCGTAGCGCCTTCGCCTCGCCGCGCGAGACGGCGGCAAACCGGCCGGCTCCGTGCGCCGCGAGTTGACGGGCTTCACGATCGAGCGCGGCGGCGGCGGCGTAGTCGGCGCGGTAGCGCACGTACTCCCGGGCCTGCGCAGCGACGGTGACTGCCCGCTCGACTCGTGCCTGCTCGACCCGGACCGTTTCGCCGATCGACTGGCGATCGTCGTAGGCTGCCGTGCTTCCGATCTGTGCCACGCGCCATCCGAGGCCGGCTGCGGTCACCGTTGCGAGCCCGATCAGGAAGGCGATGACCCAGCGGAGCCGGGTGTCGAGGTTCTTCATCGGCTCGGACGATAGTTCGCTGCACGGCCGTCACCCGCGAGGCGGCCGATCTCCGGGCCGGCGTACTGACCTGCGAGGCGGCCCGGTGACGCGCTTCCGGTCACGGCCACGAGCTGCGACGCGATCTTCAGCGCGTGGTCGTCGCTGTCGTGGCGGCGGTGGTGGTGGTGTTCGTTGTCGTCGTATACGTCGTTGTGGTGGACGGCGTGTAGGACGGTTGGGGGTAGCTGGGCTGTGCGATCTCCGGGGTGGCGAACTCCTGGACGGGTGTGTTCGCGAGAGCGCCGCTCATGAAGTCGTGCCAGATCGCGGCGGGGATCGTGCCGCCGTAGACGGGCGCGAAGCCCTCCACGTAGTCCATCGGTTGCTCGCGGTGCGGGTAGCCGACCCAGACGCAGGTGACGAGCTGCGGGACGTAGCCGCAGAACCAGGCGTCGACGTAGTTCTCCGCGGTGCCCGTCTTGCCCGCGATCGGCCGGTCGATCGCCGCGCCGGTGCCGGTCCCCTTCTGCGTGACGGCCTCGAGGGCGTAGGTGACCTCGTCGGCGATCTGCTGTGAGACGGCGACCTGTGGTGACGAAGTGGGGTAGGGGAGCAGGCTGCCGTTCGCGGTGCGCACGGACTCGACCGCCTGCGGGTCGTGCCGGACGCCTCGGTCGGCGAGGGTCGCGTACGCCGCGGTCATCTCGAGCGGGCTGACCGCCTGCGTCCCGAGCGTGATCGAGCAGAACGGCTTCAGGTCCGACTCGATCCCGAGGCGATGTGCCATGCGGACCACCGCGTCGGGGCCGACCTGTGAGACGAGCTGCGCGAAGATCGTGTTCACCGAGTAGGCGGTCGCGTCGATCAGGTTCATCGTTCCCGCCGTCTCGTCGGCGTTGTTGTGCACGTCCCACGGCTCGTTGTAGCCGTTCTCGCAGCGTGGGTCCGGGATCGTCAGCTCGGGTGGCCCGTTGAAGTAGCTGTAGAGGGACGTCCCGTGCTCGAGCGCGGCCGCGAGCGTGAACGGCTTGAAGGCGCTTCCGGCCTGGCGGCGGCCCTGCGTGGCGAGATTGAACTGCAGACGTTCGCGGCCCGGCACCCAGACCGCCATCGCGCGCAGCTTTCCGTCCCGGGGGTCGATCGCGACGAGTGCGCTCGCCGGATCGTCGCGTGAGGGCAGGTGCTGCGCGATCGTGTGCTCGGCAAGTCGCTGCAGCGCGGGGTCGATCGTCGTCCGTACCCGCAGCCCGCCGCTTTCGACGAGCCGCTGCCCGTAGTGCTGCACGAGTTGCTGGTCGACGTAGCCGAAGAAGTAGGGCTCGTGGATCGTCTTGTAGAGCGTGCCCGGACGCAGGCCGAGCGGCCGATTCCGTGCGTAGCGCCACGCGCCGACCTTGAGGACGTGCGTTGCGAGCATCGCGTCGAGCACCTCGTTGCGCCGGCGCAGGGCAGCATCGGCGTCGCGAAGAGGGTCGTATGCGGTGGGCGCCTGCGGGAGCCCCGCGATCATCGCCGCCTGCGCCACCGTCAGCTGCGAGGCATGGCGCGAGAAGTACGTCTGCGAGGCCGCGGCGACACCGTAGGCCTGGTTGCCGTAGTAGACGACGTTGAGGTACCGCGCGAGGATCTCACGCTTCGACAGCTTGTCCGCGAGTTTCAGCGCGAGGCACGCCTCGGTCAGCTTTCGACCAATCGTCTGCGACGGCCGCCCGATATAGAGGTTGCGTGCCAGCTGCTGCGTGAGCGTCGAAGCGCCCTGCTCGGTGCGCCCGCTCTCGATGTCCTTGACCCCAGCGCGGATGATCGCCGTGTAGTCGAGCGCTCCGTGCTGCCAGAAGCGCCGGTCCTCGATCGCGACCGTCGCCTTCGGCAGCCACGGCGACATCTGCGCCAGCGTCAGCTCCTGCCTGTTCTTCTTCGCCGGGATCGTGCCGAGCAACGACTTGTCGCTCGCAGTGATGAACGAGTTCGTGCCGATGCTGATCGGCTTGAGCGAACTGAGGTCGCACTGCGTGCGGATGATCGTCGGCGCGACCGCCGCACCCACGATTGCAACGCCCGCGATCCCCACCAACAAGACAAGGAGCACCGCCAGCCCGCCGACGACCCGGCTGCGGCTGCCGCCGCCCGGGCCGGACCGGCGCCGATGGCGCCGGCGGCGCGACACCGCCGCCACCAGGTCGGCATCTCGATCGCTGCGGCGCATCACACGACCATGCTGCCCGCAGCAGCCGCTCCGAATCGTTAGGAATGCGCTACGCCGTGTTGGCGGCTCGGGTCGAAGGGTGTCTGACACCGTTCCGGGCGGCCGCGGCAGGCGTGTCGCGGGCGCCTCTGGAGCGCCGGCCCGACGTAGGCTTCAGGCAATGCACGAGGTCGAGACCGACTACCTCGTTGTCGGAGCCGGTGCCTCGGGGATGGCCTTCGCCGACACCCTGGTCGCGCACACGGACGCCGAGGTCGTGCTGGTTGACCGGCGCCATCAGCCGGGCGGTCACTGGCTGGATGCGTATCCGTTCGTGCGCCTCCATCAGCCCTCTGCCTACTACGGCGTCGAGTCGCTGCCGCTCGGAGACGACCGCATCGACGAGCACGGTCCGAACGCCGGCTTCTACGAGCGTGCGAGTGGGGCCGAGATCTGCGACTACTACTCGCGGGTGCTGGCCGAGAAGCTGCTGCCGACCGGCCGCGTGCGGTTCTTCGGCATGAGCGAGCACCGTTGGAACGGCGACGGGCATCTGGTCGTCTCGCTGCTCGACGGCTCGAAGACCGTGGTCAAGCCGCGGCGCAAGGTCGTCGACGCGAGCTACGTCCAGTCGGAGATCCCGGCTCGCCACGTTCCGGGATTCACGGTCGAAGCAGGAGTGGCGCTCATTCCGCCCAACAACCTTGTCGATCTCGCCGAGCCCGCCGATCGCTTCACGGTGGTCGGGGCGGGGAAGACGGCGATCGACACGTGTGTGTGGCTGCTCGAGGCAGGAGTGGACCCCGATCGGATCCGCTGGATACGCGGCCGCGACCCGTGGCAGTTCGACCGCAATTTCACGCAGCCGCTCGACCTGGTCGGGTCGTACATGCGGCTCCAGGCGCGCTGGGTCGAGGCGGCGGCCGCAGCCGAGGACAGTCGTGACTTCGCCCGCCGGCTCGAGGACGCCGGAGTGTTCGTCCGGATCGACCCCACGGTCGAGCCGCGGTCGTTTCGCGGCGCCACCGTCAGCCTGCGCGAGATCGATCTTCTCCGCACGATCGAGCACGTCGTCCGCGCACGACGGGTGCGGAGCATCGGCCGGACGACGGTGACGACCGATGGGGGTGAATTCCCCGGTGGCCCGCGCGAGGTCTACGTCGACTGCACGGCTGCGGGAGTTCCTGCCGCGGCTCCACGACCGGTGTTCGAGCCCGGGCGCATCACGATTCAGTACGTCGGGGTGGGCTTCCTGCCCTGGTGTGCCGCAACGATCGGATTCGTCGAGTCGACCGGAGGCCACGACGAGGAGAACAACCGGCTGTGCCCGCCCGTCGTCTTCTCCGGCGACGTGGACGATCTGGGGTCGCTGGCGTACTCCGCGCTGCGGGGCCTGGTCGCGCGAGTCCGTGACGACGCGGTGGGCCCCTGGAACGCCGCCTCGAGGCTGAACCCCGCCCGGGCAGCACTCGACCACCTCGACGAAGCCGACGTCGCCGACTCGCTCGCAGTCGTCTTCCAACACACCCGGGCCGCACTGAATAACCTCGAGCGCGCGGCCGCCGTGCGCAGCGACAACTAGCCCGCGCAGCGCCGTCGCCCGCCGAGGGGTCAGTCCGACGACTCGAACCGGGCCTGAAGCTCGCTGAGTCCTTCCGCAAACAGGGCTCGGTCGGCGTGCAGCGCGCGAAATGCCTGCATGAATCGTTCGTTCCCTTCGTCGGTGAGCCGCAGGTAGGAGACGCGCCCGTCCGTCTCCGAGCGGGCGCGCTCGACCAGGCCCGCCTCCTCGGTCCGCCGGACGAGCTGAGAGACGGCCTGCTGGCGGAGGCGCAGCTTCTTCGAGAGAGCCGTGATCGTCGACCCGCTCGGGTCGCCGGTCTCCGCTGCCTTGATCATCAGCAGGAGGTCGTAGCGCTCTGCCGTGAGCCGGGCGGCCGCGGTGACCATCCCTGTTCGCGCGAGGAACTGCCGGAGCTCGCTCCGAAACGCCGCCGTTCGTTCGATCTCGGCGGTCAGGCGACCCTCGAATTGCCCTTCGTCCTCACCCATCAGCCGGCCCTCCTACCGGATTCAACCCGGAAACGACTCGAAACTACACCACGATGTTGTTTAAATGCGCCGCATGTTCTCCCGCGGCATTCTCGTCGCCGGCGTCATTGCGGGCCTCCTGGCCGGAGCCGTGACTGCGATCGCTGCGCCCGCGGCCACCATTGCGGCCTCGCTCACCATCAAGGCCGGCCCCTTCTCGATCTACAACCCGTCGACGGCGACCGTCAATGCAACGCTCGACGGCCTCGACCAGACCGTCAGCTACACCGTTCCGCTGACGGTCACCGATTCCCGGAGCAGCAGAGCGGGCTGGAACCTCACGGTCACATCGACCACCTTCGCCGACGCCGCCGGGCATGTCCTGGCCGATGACGCATCGGCCATCACGACGGTCTCGAGCGTCTGTGTCACGGGCCAGAGCTGTCGCAAGCCGCGCAACAACATTCGGTACCCGGTCACGGTCCCGGCGGGCGGCAGCGCCCCCGCCGCCGTGAAGTTCTTCAACGCGGCAGCGAGAACCGGGACGGGGCAGTTCACCGTGTCACCCACCGTCGATCTCTTCATCCCCGGTGACACCTACGCCGGTGCCTATACGTGCGCGCTGACCTTCGCCCTCAGCTCGGGCCCATAGCCGTCGTCGCCCGGCACTCGGCGCGGGGTAGCCGCGGTCGGCGGTAGATCGAAGTCGTCGTCGCGCAGGTGGAGCAGCGCCACGCTGACGCCGGCGAAACCGGCGGCGAGGAGGACGAGCCCGGCCGCGACGACGACGTTGTCGAAGGAGAGGAACGGATGGGTGCAGCCGCCGATGGCGACTGCGAGCCCGACCCAGCCGGGCACGGCGCCGCTGCGCCAGAGGGCCGCTCCGAGCACGAGGGATCCGAAGACGAGTCCGAGAATGAAAAGGAGACTGCCGAGGCCTGCTGTCGGGTCGGCTTCGAGCGCGTCGACGAGCGTCGTGATGACTGCTGGGTCGAGGTGCTTCTGGGCGGCGACGTAGGCGATCTGGTCGCCGTTGATGTTGCGGCTGATCCCGGCGAGGAACCCGACGACGGTCATGAGTGCCCCGACGGTGGCGAGGCGGGGGGCGCCGCGCCGCGCGACCCAGGCGGCGGTGAACGCGGCCGGAACGAGGAGAAGGACGAAGAGGGTGTCGAACCACCGCAGGGTCGTGTAGGCGTGGTTGGTCGTGTACGCCTTCATCGCCGCGGCCGTACTGTCGTCGGCCCGCGGCATGAAGGCGTAGTCGATCGCCTTCGCAAGCCAGGGCAACGGCGCGATCACCGCCAACAGCACCCTCCAGAATCCGCGCAGGTCGGGCGACGCGGTGCTCACCGCGACCGTGCTCTCGGCCGATTGCATCGTCGTCATCGTCGGGCTCCTTCCGTTCCTCGTCGTTCAGCCGAGCAGGTGGATCACGAGTGCCGAGCGGTCGCCGCTCGCTCCGAGGTCGGTGAGATCGACCGTGCCCCGGGCTCCGGCGTAGCTGCCGGTGCCCCCGACGATCGGCAGGACGAAGTGGTTCGGCCCCGGCAGCACCTGGACGACGCCGTCGACGCGAAGCGAGCCGCCGTGCAGGAACAGCTGGCCGGAGAGGTCGACCGTCGCCCCGTGCCTCCCGAACGGCGACATGAAGGTGAGGGTCGAGGCGATGCTGCCCGCCCGGCCGCCGCGATGCGACCCGTGCCAGGCGTAGAGCGCGTCGGTCAGGAACACCCGGTCGCCGGGCCGTGGTTCGCCCTGGCCCGCGTCGAACGCCGGTGTCGAGCGGACGCTCACGTCGAGGAAGCTGAGGGTCGCGGGACCGGACGCGCCGCCCGCCTGGGCGACGGCAACGGTTGCAGCGACGACGTAGAGCGCGAGCACTGCACGCAGCCGGGTCATGCCGTCACCGCCTCGCCGAGGCGGGAATGAGAACCGGCCGGCTCGCGCGCGTCGAGCACCGTCAGTCCGATGCTCGCGACGACGATCCAGACGCCGGACGCGAGGAACGTGAAGAACCCGAGGGGTGTGAAGGCACCGATCCCGAGCACGAGTGCGGACCATCCGAGCACGCGCTCGAGCCCGCGTTGTGGGATTCCGAGGCCGGCGGCGCCGAGCAGCATGATCCCGATCCCGATCGAGAACGGCAGGAAGTCGTACGCGTCGAGCTCGTTGAGCGCTTGGGAAGCCGCCGGGGCGATGTGGTGGTGGACGCCCTCGCTCAACGCAAGATGGAGTGTCGAAGCGGCCAGGAAACCGGCCGCGGCGATCGCGGCGCCGGTCACGAAGAGCAGCCGCCAGATCCCCGGCGCGGCATGCCGCCACGCTGCGACCGCGAAGAGCGCGAGGAACCCGACGCCGACCGCGAGCACGTACGCGGCGGCCGTCTGGGCGCCGTTGTGGGCGAGGTAGAACGACGTCACCTTGTCGGCCGACGCGTTGCCGTCGGGGGTGTTCCCGCCGAGCGCGGCGAAGGCGACCGCGACGAGTCCGACGAAGACGACGCCACTCAACGGCAGGAGGCGTTTCAGCATGTCCGTGCTCCTTTCACAGAGGTCGAAGCGACCGTAGGCGCGAGTCGCGCGCGGCACATCGGC
The DNA here is from genome assembly GCA_963828655.1 of uncultured Thermoleophilia bacterium. Lineage (GTDB taxonomy): Bacteria > Actinomycetota > Thermoleophilia > Gaiellales > Gaiellaceae > PALSA-600. The sequence continues at coordinate 99,238 of CAWHFK010000009.1, forward strand.
GCTGCCCCGGGACGTCCATCGGCGCTGACCCGGGACCATCCTTCGGTGCTGGCCCCTATTGCCTCCGGAGGCGGCACGACCAAGAATGGAACGATGCGCGGAACCCGCCTCGCCGCCTGGTCGCTCGCGCTCGCGACGCCGCTCGTGGTGCTGCTCGACGCGACGGGCTGGCTGCCCAGCCCCGATCGAGGAGCTCCTGGGTGGCTCTGGGTGTTCGCTCTGCTCGCGGTGCTCGCGCCGGCCGTGGTCGGGCTCGGGATCGCGCTCCGCCAGCCGCGAAACACGATCGCCTGGATCATGCTGGCCGGCGCATTCCTCGCGGGCACGTGGCCCGAGCTCGTCGGCTCCAGGGGCTGGTCGCTGCAGATCGGCCGCGCCGTCTGGCCTCTGCTCTACGCCTGGCCCGTCGCCGTCGCCTTCGTGTTCCCCGACGGGCGTCTGCTCAGCCGGCGCTGGCGGTACGTGGCCGGGGTGGGCGCCTTCTGCTTCGTCGGCTTCATGGCGGTCGCGATGTTCGACCGGTCGGCGTTCGACCCCCCGGACGAGAACGTGCGAAACCCGATGGCGCACGTCGTCTTCCCGCACTGGCTCGAATGGATCTGGGTCCCGCTCTGGCTGGGCATCCTCGGCTCGCTCTTCGCCGGGGCGATCGCGATCAGACTGCGCCTGCGCCGGTCGGCCGGGATCGAGCGGCTACAGACGCTGTGGCTCGCGTGGGCCGCCTCGCTGATCCCGCTCGGCCTGGTGCTCTGCGGAACCACCCACGTGCTGTTCGGCGGGCCTGGGGAGATCCTGTTCGCATTTCTTCTCTTCATGGAGGCCGCGGTCGCCGTTGCGGTCGGCGTAGCAGTCGTCCGCTACCGCCTCTATGCGATCGAGCGGCTGATCAACCGCACGCTCGTCTACGCCACGCTCACCTTCCTGCTCGCCGCCGGGTACGCGGTGGTGGCGCTTGCCGGAGGCGTCTTGCTCGGCCGAGGCTCGCCGTGGGTCACCGCCGCCGCGACCCTCGTCGTGGCACTCGGGTTCCGGCCGCTCCGCGCGCGAGTGCAGCGCGCGGTCGATCGCCGCTTCGACCGGCGGCGCTTCGAGGCTCTGCGCCTCGTCCGAGAGCTGGAGTCGGACGTGCGGGAGGGCAAGCGGGCGCCGGAGGAGATCGGCCCCGTCCTCGCCGAGGCCCTCGCCGATCCGCTCTCGGAGCTTCTCTACTGGCTGCCCTCGAGCGACGCGTTCGCGAGCGTGACGGGCGAGCTCGTCCCGCGCCCGCCCGGCGACGGGAGGGTTGTCACCGAGATCAGCCGCGACGGGCCTCCCGCCGCGGTGCTCGTGCACGACCCTGCGCTCGCCGACCGGCCGGCCTTCCTCTCCGAGGTGGTTCGCGCCGCGACCCTCTCGGTCGAGATTGCGCGACTCCGGGTCGAGCTGCGCCTGCAGCTACAGGAGGTACAGGCGTCGCGTGTGCGCATCGTCGAGGCGGGGTACGAGGAGCGGCGTCGGCTCGAGCGCGACCTGCACGACGGCGCGCAGCAGCGGCTCGTCTCGCTCGGGCTCCGCCTCCGCCGGCTGCAGCGGACGCTGCCCCGCGAGGCGCTCGTGCTCTCGCCTGCCTTCGACGCCGTTGTCGACGAGGTCGGCTCGGCGATCGCCGACCTGCGGCAGATCGCGGCCGGCGTCCGCCCCGCCCGGCTCGACGAGGGCCTCGCGGCTGCGCTCGACGACCTCGCACGCTCGTCACCCCTGCCGGTCGAGGTCAGCGCACCGGTCGGGCGGGTTGCGGCCGGGGTCGAGGCCGCGGCGTACTTCGTCGTCTGCGAGGCGCTGACGAACGCAGTCAAGCACGCGTCGGCGTCGCGCGTCGCGATCCGCGCCAGGCGCGACGACGGCGCGCTGTGTGTGGCGGTGTCCGACGACGGCGTCGGCGGCGCCACCGTCCGCCGCGGGTCGGGGCTCGCGGGCCTCATCGACCGCGTAGCGGCACACGGCGGCTCGCTCGACATCGCGAGCCCGCGCGGCGGCGGCACCCTCATCGAGATCGCGATCCCGTGCGAGTCGTGATCGCCGAGGACACCGTTCTCCTCCGGGAAGGCCTGTCCGGGCTTCTCGAGGACGCCGGCCACACCGTCCTCGCCCGGGTCGGCGACGCAGAGAGCCTGCTCGCGGTGGTCGCCGAGCACGAGCCCGACCTCGCGATCGTCGACGTGCGGATGCCGCCGACCTATGAGGACGAGGGCATGCGGGCGGCCGCCACGATCCGCCAGGAACACAGGCGCACCGCCGTACTCGTGCTCTCACAGCACGTCGAGGGACGCCACGCCGTCGACCTCGTCGGCTCCGGCGGCGGCTTCGGCTACCTGCTCAAAGACCGGGTCCTCGATGTCGACGAGTTCCTGGACACAGCCGAACGGGTCTGCCGCGGCGGCTCCGCGCTCGACCCCGAGGTCGTGACCCAGCTCCTGGCCCCGTCGCACGACGACGAGACACTGGCGGCGCTCAGTCCACGCGAGCGAGAGGTGCTCGGCCTGATGGCGGAGGGGCGGACGAACGCGGGGATCGCGAAGCGCCTATGGCTCACCGAGAAGACGGTCGAGACTCACGTCAGCTCGATCATGAGCAAGCTCGACCTGCCCCCGTCGAACGACGACCACCGCCGTGTGCTCGCCGTCCTCGCCTATCTGCGGGCGACGAGCGCGTCCTGAACGTTCCGTGACCGGTCTTGCTCAGAGATCCAGGACGATCGTTCCGTGCGGCCGCGAGCAGCAGATGAGTGCGCTGCCGTCGGCGGGCAGCTCGACCGGATCGGGGTCGTAGTCGACCGTCCCGGCGATCAGAGCTGTCTCACAGTTGTGGCAGACGCCGGTGCGGCAGGACCAGCGGACGGGAACGTCGCAGGCTTCGGCGAACTCGAGGAGGCTGGCGTAGTCGCCGCTCCAGGGGACGGCGAGGTCGCTGCGGGCGAACTCGATCGTTGGGCCCGTTCCGGGGTCTCCGTGCGGTGCGTGCGGCGGTCGGGCCGGCGCCGATGCGATGCCGGGTGTGAGGCCTGGTGCGGGCCCGAACGGCTCGGTATGGATGGTGGCAGCGTTGAGCCCGATCGCCGCCAGGCCGGCGCTCGCCTCCTCCATGAACGGTGCCGGCCCACACAGGTAGGCCGCTGCGTCGAGCGGCAGTTCGAGCCGGGCGAGCAGCGACGCGGTCAGGCGTCCGGCCTCGTCGAAGTCGCGACCCTGGACGTCGTCCGGGTCGGGACGGCTGTAGCAGATGTGGACGTGAGCGTTCGGGAGCGAGTCGAGCAGCGCGCGGGCCTCGGCGGCAAAGGGGTGCTCATGGCCGTTGCGGGCGCCGTGGAGCCACCAGACCTCCCTGCCGGAGTGCTCCTTGGCGAGCGCATGGAGCATCGCCAGGACCGGGGTCGCGCCGATGCCGGTACTGATCAGAAGGACGGGCGCCTGCGTCTGATCGAGCACGAAGGCGCCGCGCGGTGCGGCGATCTCGAGCAGGTCACCGACGGCGAGCCTCCCGTGCAGGTAGCCGCTGGCGACGCCGTCGTGTTCGCGCTTGACGGTGATGCGGTAGTACTCGTCGCCGGGCGGCCCGGAGAGGGAGTAGTTGCGGAGCACGGAGCGCTCCTCGTCGCCGGGCTGGATGCGAACGGTGAGGTACTGGCCGGGGCGTGCCGCGGGCAGCGGGCCACCGTCCGGATCGTCGAGCCGGATCGAGATCACGGAGTCGCTCTCGCGCTCGATCGCGGTCACGGTCAACCGGCGGAAGCCGGGCCAGGCCGGTGGCGGGCCTGCGCTGCCGAGACCGGCGTTGCCGCTGCCGGGCTCACCTTCGAGCAGGGCGCGGAACGAGGTCTGCCAGCCGGGACTGAGGGCCGGAATGCGCAGCGCGCGCAGCAACTGCTGGCGCGGATGGCCGGGGAGGTAGAGGAGCGCGTCGGTCTCGGCGACCGTCAGTTGCTCCGGGCCGGATGCGACCTTGAGGATCTCGTCTCCCGCCTCGACGTCGCCTTCCTCGAGCACGCGGAAGTAGAAGCCGGGGCGGTGGTGCGAGACGAGCAGAGCGGGGACGCGCGGGTCGTTCATGCGGATCCCGACGCGGTAGCAGGTGACGCGAGGCTGTGTGATCTCGAAGAGCGCGCCGCCGATGCGGTAGCGGTCGCCGATGCAGACCTCGTTGTCGTTCAGCCCGTCGATCGTGAAGTTCTCACCGAACTGTCCATGGCTGAAGTCGTCTCGCCCGAGCTCGCGCTCCCAGTAGCGATACGAGTCGAGCTGGTAGACGAAGACGGCGCGCTGCTCGCCGCCGTGACCCGCAAGATCGCCTTGCCCGTCGCCGTCGATGTTGAGCCTCCGCACGCGGCGCGCGGCCGGTGACGGGGCTCTTGAAGACGCCGGTGAAGACCGTCTTCCCCTGCCAGGGCACCTCCTTCGGCTGCCCGACGTTGACCGACACCAAGGTTCCCACGTGTTCGGCTTCGGGCTCGGTCGCGGTGTTCGGCGTCACCGGGCTCATTCTCGCTGCAGTGGGAGCACGACGATGCTCGCTTGACAGCTCGTGATGCCCAAGTACTCTTGCACAAGATCTCTTTGGTAACGGGGCTCCCCGATGACGACGGCAGTGCGCGGGACGCGAAGACCCTGCGGGCGCTCGCGCATCCACTGCGGCTCCGCCTGCTCGCGGTGGCCGCGTCCGAGGGCACGATCACGACGACGAGCGCCAGCGAGCACACGGGCGAGAGCTCCGCGAACTGCTCGTTCCACCTGAGGCTGCTCGCCCGCTACGGCTTCCTCGAGGCGACCGGCGGCCGTGACCGCCGGGAGCGGCCGTGGCGGCTCGCCGAGTCGCAGCCGCTGGCGCACATCTGGCAGCAGCTCTCCGACGGCGGGTGGCAGGGCGCGCCCGCGGAGGAGTCGGAGCTGATGAAGCTGCAGCTGCGGATCTTCGATCCGGCCCCGTTCGAGCTCGCCGCGTGAGGTTCAGCTGCGACCGTCAACGCCTCGCGAGCGTGCTCGGGACGCTGTCGCGCATCGCCACCTCGCGGGGCGGCATCCGGATCCTCGAATGCGTCCGGCTCTCCACCGAGGGCGGCAGCAACAACCTGACGCTCGCGGCGACCGACACCGAGCTCTCGTGCCGCTGCTCGGTCGCCGTCGACGCGATCGAGGGAGGCGTCGTGGTCCTGCCTGCCCGGTCGCTCTTCGACGTCGTCCGGAACATCGGCGGCGACACCGTCACGCTCTCCGGCGATCCCGCCACGGGCAGCGTCCGCGTGACCGACGGGCTCTCCGACTACCAGCTGAACACCCACCCGAGCGTCGACTTCCCGTCTCCGCCGACCTATGACGAGGGGCTGGAGATCGAGCTCGACCGACCGCTGTTCCTCGAGGCCGTTGCACGGGTGCTCGGTGCAGCGTCGACGGACGCCTCACGTCCGGTCTACACCGGCGTCCACCTGAGCATCGGCCGCGGCGAGCTCACCGTCGCCGCCACCGACGGCTACCGGCTCGCGACCAAGACGACGTCGCTGCGAACCTCCGGCGAGCCGGCCCAGGCGCTCGTCCCCGCGCGGGCCCTGAAGGAGCTGACGCGCCTCGAGGCGGCCGACGACTCACTTCGGATCACGCTCACACCGAACCTGATCGCCTTCGAACAGCGGGACGTCGTCCTCACGACCAGGCGCCTCGACGGCAAGCCCCAGAGTCACGAGCACATTCTCGGCGCACCGTTCGCGCACCATGCGCGACTCGCCCGCCGCGACCTGCTCGCCGCCGTCACTCGCGCTGCGGTGATCGCCCAGCGAAACTCACCGATCGAGCTCTCGTTTACGGCAGCGGACCTGCACCTGCGGGTGCGCACCCCCGAGCTCGGCGAGGCGAACGAACGCGTCGAGCTGCTCGCGCCCGGCCCGACGATGCGCATCGGCTTCAACACGCAGTACCTGCGCGACGGCCTGGAGCTCGTCGAAGGCGACGAGGTCGGGTTCAGGATGAACGACGGCCTCGGGCCGGTCGTGCTCCACGGGCAGCGGGCCGACTTCGCGTATCTCCTGGCGCCGCGTCGACTGCCCGAGTGAGCTGCTCGGCTGCTCTCGCGGCGGTGGAGAGGTAGGTTTGGCCGATCGCCGATCGCGACCCGCCGCAGCCTCCCGATCCCGACGACTGGTTCGCCGAGTTCGACACTCCCGCGCCGGTGCGAAGCCGGCCGGCCGGACGGGTCGGCGCGCACGGGCTGCGCTATGCCGCGCCCACCGCCGAGGCCGTCGGCGAGCCGACTGCGGAGGCAGTCGAGCCGCCCGGCGACGGCTTCCTCGCAGGCCGGGCTCTCGGCCCGCGCGAGCTCAAGTTCATCGCCGCCGGTGTCGTCGTCCTGGTGCTCGTCCTGGCGGGGCTCGCGGTTGGCGGCGTCTTCTCGGGGAGCAAGAAGCACCCCGCGAGCCCGCCCACGACGGCGTCCACGCCGACGACCACCGCGAATCGGGTGACAACGACCGCCCCGTCGAAGGCGACGAGCCCGCCGGTGCTGCCCGTTCCGACGGCGAAGCTGCAGGCCGGGAGCCAGGGCACGCAGGTGAAGCAGCTCCAGCGCGCGCTCGCGCATCTCGGCTACGCGCCGGGCACGGTAGACGGTGACTTCGGCCCGGTCACCGAGGCGGCGGTGATGCGCTTCCAGACCGCGGCGAAGCTCGATGCGGACGGCGTCGTCGGCCCGCTCACGCTCGCGGCGCTCGGCAAGGCGCTGCGCAGCAACAGCGGCTGACAGCCTCCAGGTAGTTTCCGCGGTGTCGACCCGAACGGAGGCATCTGATGGCAGGAACCGATCGCACTCCCTTGCTGTTCGTCCACGGCGCGTGGCTCTCGTCGCAGAGCTGGGAGAACTACGAGCAGTACTTCGGCGAGCGCGGCTTCGACGTGAGCGCGCCCGAGTGGCCGCGCAAGCACGGCGACGTTGCGGAGCTGCGCGAGAGTGCCGCCGAATCCGCCGGCCTCGGCGTGGCGGAGATCGTCGACCACTACGAGGAGCTGATTCGCAAGCTCGAGCAGCCGCCCGTGCTGATCGGCCACTCCTACGGTGGGCTCTTCGTCGAGCTCCTGCTCGACCGGGGCCTCGGGCGCGCGGGCGTCGCGCTCAGCCCGGCGCCGCCGAAGGGGATCCTGTCATTGCCGCTGAAGACGTTGAAGTCGGGGGCACCCGCCCTGGCTCACCCCTCGAAGTGGCACGGCGTCGTGACACTGACGCTGGAGGAGTTCACGTTCAGCTTCGTCAACACGTTCACGCCCGAAGACGCGTCCGCCGCGTACGAGCGCTACGCCGTGCCCGAGACCGGCCAGATCTTCTACGAAGCGGGGTTCGCGAACTTCCATCTCCACCCGCCGACCGAGGTGCACTTCAAGAACGGTGACCGGGCGCCGTTGCTGATCGTGGGCGCGGACGAGGATCAGACCGTGCCGGCGTCACTGGCGAAAGCGCAGGCCAAGAAGTACGAGCGCTCGCCCGCCAAGACCGACTACCTCGAGTTCGCCGGCCGGCCGCACTTCCACATGATCGCCCCCGACTGGCAGGAGGTCGCCGAGGCGATCGACGCCTGGCTCGACGGCGTGCTCGAAAGCGGCTGACGCGCCGCTCAGACCTCTGCGGCCGCGGGCGTGTACTCCTCGTTCATCAGCGGGCTGGAGAGCAGGAAGTCGGCGGTCGAGCGGTTGCAGGCGATCGGGATGTTGCAGACGACGGTGAGGCGAAGGAGCGCCTTGACGTCGACGTCGTGCGGCTGGGGCTTTCGGTTGTCGTGCGCGATCAGGGCGATCCGCTTGCGGAGCGGCATGACCGGCGCGGGAATCACCGCTACACGCTAGCGCGGGTGAGATTCACTGGAACAATGTGCTGTGCCGAGACACAGTTTCCGGGATCAGTGTGTCGTTTTAGGCCAAAGTTCCCCGGAAAAACGTGCTGAGAGCCGGGCCGCCGTTCGCATAGCGTTGGCCGGGGCCTGCTCGACAGCCTGTGCGAGTGTCGCTTGACGCGCCGCCGCTGCCCTCTATGGTCTCCCGTATGAGCGTCGGCGGCATCCTCGGCGAGTCCTGGGGGCTCTACACGAAGTTCTTCAAGCGGTTCTTCGTGATCGCGATCATCGTCTACCTGATCGTCAACCTCCTGAATGCGCTCGTCGCGACCCTGTTCGGGCACGGCGTCGGCATCTCGCTGCTGCTCGCGCTGACCTCGATGGTCGTCTCCCTCGTCGGCACGTTCTGGCTCGAGGGCGCGCTCGTCTTCGCCGTCGACGACGTGCGGGACGGCAAGATCGACTCCGCCGTGGGGGAGATCTTCGAGCGGGTCCGCCCGTTCCTCTCCACCCTGATCCTGGCCGGGATCCTCGCCGGGCTCGGGATCGCCGTCGGCCTCGTGCTGTTCATCATCCCCGGCCTGATCCTCCTGACCTGGTGGTGCCTGATCGTGCCGGTGATCGTCCTCGAGGGGAAGCACGTCGGCGAGTCGTTCTCACGCTCGCGCGAGCTCGTTCGCGGCCACGCCTGGACGGTGTTCGGGGTCGTCGTGATCACGGCGATCCTGAGCGCGATCGCCTCGGGGATCATCCAGGCGATCTTCTCGTTCCTCGGCTCGTTTCTCCGTTACTGGATCGGCGGCGCGATCGCGAGCGCGGTCGTCGGCCCCTTCTTCGCGATCGCGCTGACGCTGATGTACTTCACGCTTCGCGGGCTGGGGGAGGGCGTGGCCGCGCCGGCGCCGGCACTCGCGCCCACGCCCGCCGTCGACGCCGCACCCGCGGCTCCGGCCGATCCGCCCGCAGCCGGCTGACGCCCGCCGCACCGGCCGCGTAGCCGGAGGTTCAAGCAGAGCCGCTCCCGGCCGATAAGAGCGCCATGGACCTGGAGGAGCAGACCTCGGGCGGCGCGGTGCTGGGCACCATCCCGGCCTCGCAGTACTGCTCGACCTGCTCCCACTACTCGCTGCCGCGGGACTGGACGATGCGCGGCGCCGGGACGGACGAGGCGCAGGAGCAGTGCCCGTGCTGCGGGGCGTGGCGGGATCCCGCGGGCGTCTGGACCTTCCCCGGCCTCTACGCGGCGCATTCGTTCGGCCCTCTCGAGACGGACGGCGAGCGAAACGCGGCCGCCGAGGAGCGGCGCCTCGTCCTGCCGCCGGTCAGCACGTCCCCGGTTCTCGCCGGAGACGGGCGGTACTCCTCGCCGCAGACGCGGGGCCGCTGGGTGCTCGCCCTCCTGGGAGTGACGATCGCAGCGGATCTGTTCTCGGTCCTCGCTCTCGGCGCGCAGCGCGCCGTCTTGAACCGCGGCCGCGGCAACATCGGGCTCTCGGAATGGCAGACGAGCGTGCACCGGGTCCAGGACCTGTCGGCCGTCGAACTGCTCCTGTACATCGCGACGGCGATCGCGTTCTTCGTCTGGCTGCACCGCTGCTACATCAACCTCCCCGCGCTCTCCGGGCGCCGCCCTCGCTTCACGCCGGGCTGGGCGGTCGGCTACTGGTTCATCCCCCTGCTGAACATCGTCCGTTCGAAGCAGATCCTCGACGAGCTGTGGCATTCGAGCGCGCCGGCAGAAGGCGCAGACGCGGAGAAGAAGCCTCTGACCATCGTCTGGTTGTGCGCGCTGCTGGTGGCCGGGCTCACGTCGCGCGCCGCCGCGGCGACCGGCAACGCGACGTTCGGGGACCTGAAGTCCGTCAACGAACTGTTGCTGGCGTCGAGCCTCGCCGACGTCTGCGCCGCGATCCTGCTCTTTCGCCTCGTCCGCGCCGTCACGGCGTGGCAGCAGCGCGCCTGAGATGTGCGGCGATCAGTGGGCCGTTGTGGCCGACGGCGAGGAAGGCGCCGACATGGCCGAGTCCCGGCAGCCACTGCGCCGTCGCGTCACCCATCAGCCCCGCTGCCTGCGCGGCGAGGTGATCCGGGTCCTCGAGCTCGCCTGCCAGTAGCAACGTCGGCGCGACGATCCTCGGGAAGGCGCTCCAGGCGTTCCACTCGGACTGGGCCTCGACGCTCAGCGCGAACTGCTCGACGTCGGTTGCAGCCATGCTCGTCCGCACCGGGCCGGGCACGGTCAGGGCTTCTTCCCGCTCGATCTCGTCCAGGAGCCACGCCGTCCCGTTGGCGCGGAGGGCTCCGGCGAACATCAGCTCGTCCGCGGGATCGGCGTCGGCCGGGCCGACGGATCCCATCCCGATGAGGCCGAAGAGCCGTTCCGGCGCTGCGGCGGCAACCGCGTACGCGACCTGCGCGCCCATCGAGTAGCCGACGAGCCCGACCCGTTCCTCGCCGACCTCCTCGATCAGCGCGATCACGTCGCGGACGTACTCGTTCATCGCGTGCTGTTCCACACGGGGCGGCCGGTCGCTGCCGCCGCGGCCGCGGTGGTCGAGCAGCACGACGCGGAATCCCGCAAGGTGGGGCAGGTACTCGCACCAGGCGCCGCCGCCCCCGAGGCCGCCCATGTGCAGCACGACCGTCGGGCCTTCACCGACCGTGTCGTACGCGAGCCTGATCCCGTCGCGCTCGAGCTCCACCGGCCGTTACTTGTTGCGCGCGCGCCGCGCGGGCAGCACGCGGTACTTGAGCACGAGCGCGAAGCCCGCGACGCAGATCAGGGTGCCCGGCGACGAGGATCCGCTGACGATGACGATCCCGCCGGCCAGGATGAGCAGCGCGCCGATGACGGTGCCCGTCGTGGGGTTCTGAAGCCGCTGCAGCAAGGGACGGCGACTGTACTACGGGCGCTCGAGGTCCGGGAGCCAGCCGTCGCGATACCGCGTCAGCGCGCCGCGGGGGAAGCGGGCGTACGCCTCGCCCGAATCGGTCGTCTCCTGGCCGACGCCTGCGTCGCGGCGCAGCGCGGCAGCGTCCACCGTGTAGGCGCCCCAGCCGGAGCCGCGCGACCGCTCTCGGGCCCCGACGGCGAGCACGACGCACGGCCGCTCGCCGGCGCCGACGATCACGTGGTTCGTCCCGGGCGGGCAGTGCACGAAGTCCCACTGCTTCAGCGGGCGCTCCTCGCCCTCGACGATCGCGAGCGCCTCGCCCGCGAGCACGAGGAAGTCCTCCTGGTCGACCTCGTAGTGGTACATCGACATCGGCTCGCCGGGCCCGAGCACCGTGACGTTGATCCCGACCTGCGGGAAGTCCGCCGCGCCCTCGAAGCCCGCGCCCTCGAACTCGCACAGCGCGCCGCGGCCGCCGCGTTCCCACCACTGCGACTCGCGCGCGTTGACGATGAACCAGCCCTGCCCCTTCGGGCCGAGCCCGTGCTCGGTCTCGACGAGCTCCGACTCAGGGACCATCGGGGAGCACCGAGCCCGGCGGAGGGATGCCGTCGCGCAGCCAGGCGACGTTCTCGGCGATCTCCCGCTCGGGGTCCTCGCCGAGGTGCCCGGCGGTGTCGTCCACCTTCACCACGCAGCCGGGCACGTGGGCGCCGAGCCAGGCGCCGTGCGCCGCCGGAACGAGCACGTCGGATGCGCCGTAGCGGACGAGGACGGGCACGGCGACCCGGTCGAGCTCGAACCCCCAGGGCGAGACGTGGGCGAGGTCGTCGTCGACCCAGCCGAAGACGGTGCCCTGCGCCTGCTCGCGCACCGACTCGCGAATCACCTGCATCGTCGCGGGCCGGGTGAGCGCTGCGCGGTCGGCCTCGCTGAGGTCGAAGCCGGCGAGCACCGCAGCCGGGTCGGCGTCCACCTCGGCTGCCGTCTTCACCAGCAGGTCCTCGAGTTGAGGCGCGAGCACGTCCTCGCCCGCGACCGCCCAGCCGAACTCCTTCACGTTCTCGGCATCCATGCCCGCGAGCCACGCGTCCTGCTCGAGCCCCTGCGGCCCGAGCGGGACGATGCCCACGGCGCAGGTCGCCCGGATCAGCCGCTCCGCCGGGATCAGGGCGGCGCAGGCGAGGGCGTGCGGCCCGCCTCCCGACGCGCCGGTGACGGCGAAGCGGTCGAAGCCGAGCTCGTCGGCGAGCAGGAGCACATCGTCGACCTCGTCGGCGATGCAGCGGCCGCGGCGCCGGTCCGACCGCGCATAGCCGGCCCGGTCGTGGGTGACGAGGAAGACGCCGAGCTCGCGGTAGAGGTCCTCGCGCGGCCAGCGCTCGAGCCGGCAGCCGGGCGTGCCGTGCAGGGCAAGGATCGGGAAGCCGCCCGGGTCACCCCAGGTCGCGAACGCAACGGTGCGGCCGTCCGCGGCGGCGACAGTACGAAGCGTCTCGGCCAACGAGGCACGAGCATACGACACCGGCCGCCGATGAGTTTCGGTTCGGGCCGTCGTCCAAGAGAGACAACCCGACGAACAGGAGGCCCGACATGGCCAAGACGGCAGCCAAGCTCAATCTCTCCCAGGTCGGCCGCGTCTGCGTGACCGTCGCCGACACGGACCGCGCGATCGACTTCTACGTCGACACACTCGGCTTCGAGAAGGTGGTCGACATCCCGATGGGCGAGGAGATGCGGTGGGTCGAGGTCGCGCTGCCGGGCACGGCGACGACGATCGCACTCGCGCCGCCGCCCCAGGGCGAGGAGCCCGGCGGCGGCCAGACGGGGATCTGCCTCGACACCACCGACGTCGATGCCGACCACGCCGCGCTGAAGGCCGCCGGTGTCGACGTCGACGAGGAGGTGACCCGCTGGGGAGGGCCGGTGCCGCCGATGTTCTGGCTGCGCGACCCGGACGGGAACGCGCTGATCATCGTCCAGCCCTCCGCCTAGCCGTCTCGCGGGCGCGGCCGGCGCCGCTGCGCCGGCCGCGCACCGCTTCGCACGGCTCGCGCCGTGTCGTATGGTGGAGCGCATGAGCGATGCGGGCGACGCCACAGGCTGGGCGAACGTGCTCGCCGAGATCCCGCTCTTCGACGGCCTCAGCCGGCGAAACCTCCGCAAGGTGGCCGGCACCGCCCGCATCACCCGGTTCCACCCCTCGACCCAGATCGTGCGGTCCGGTGACCGGGGGACCACCTTCTACGTCGTGCTCGACGGCGAGGTCTCGATCCTGCGCAAAGGGTTCCCGACCTTCTCCCTCGGCGTCGGCAGCTACTTCGGCGAGCTGGCGCTGCTCGACGGCGGCGCGCGCACCGCGACCGTGACGGCCGAAGGCCCGGTCACCTGCCTCACGATCACGCGGCCTCGGTTCCTCAAGCTGCTCCGGAGCGAACCGACGATCACCGTCGCGGTGCTCGAAGAGCTCGCACGACGGTTGCGGACGGCTCAGGCGTCGGCGTAGGCCTACGGCCGGCTCTGGAGCAGGTCGCGCCGCTCCGCGAGCGCCGGCGACAGCGCGGCCGCGAGAACGAGCAGCGTTCCCTCCAGGATGATCCAGAAGAACACCGCGATGATGATCCCGAACGCTCCGTAGGTGGACGAGTACCAGTTCAGCCAGTGCGTGAAGAGCAGTGAGGAGATGAGGCGGAGGCCGACGAGCCCGGCCAGCGTGAAGACGGCCCCGGGCAAGAGGTCGCGCGCGGACACCCGGTGGTGCAGGAGCAGGCGCGGCGCCCAGACGAAGAAGGCGAGCAGTAGGGCGAGCCAGCCGACGTCGAGCACCCACCCGATCCACGCCGGATCGCCCCGCAGTGCCCTCGTTTGCACGACGAACAGCATGACGCCGAGCACCATCGCGGCGAGCACCGAGGCATAGCGCGCCTGGTCCACGACGACCGACTTGCGCAGGTCGAGCCCCCACGAGCGCGCCTGCACGAGCTGGTAGACGCGCGCGAAGCCGAGCCCGAAGAAGAAGAGGTCGATGATCGCGATCGCAACGGCGGAGATCTTGTGCTCGCCGACGCCGACCATCACCGTCGAGAAGAGATCCGCGGTCTGGCCGCGGAGCCCGAGCCGGCTCTCCGTTCGGTGTGCGAGCGCCGCCGGATCGCTGTAGACGTAGCTCGCGGTGACGAGCAGCACGGGGATCATGGTCAGGAAGAAGTAGGCGCTCAGGAGGAGCGCGTAGAGCTGGCCGTCCGCCGCCTGGTAGCGGCGCACCCAGCCGATCGTCGCGCCCTTGCGGGAGTCGGGCCCCTGGTTCTCGATCCAGAGCTGCCCCCGCCTCGCTTTCTCGGCGCCCCACTCGTAGGTGTGGCGCGCCCGCGCCGGGACGTGCGAGGTCTTCGCCTTCGGTGGGTCGGGCGCGGCAGGACTGTCGGGGGTGACTGTCATCCAGGAGCGACGATGGCGCCTGAGGACGGGGCGCACGTCATCTCTTCTGGATGATTCGGCGCCGTGCTGATCATCGAGGATCGCGGCCGGCACCTCGCGTTTTCGTCGCTCTTCGCGTCGGCGTCGACGATCTCTCTCTCGGCGCTCGCGCTCCTGCTCCTCTTCAAGGGAATCGCGTGGAGCATCTCGATGAGCAGCTTCCGCGGCGGCCCGACGTTCCCGGCGATCTTCCTCGGCGTCGTCGCCGGGCTGCTCGCCGGCCACCTGCCCGGCTACTCCGAGACGCCCGCGATCGCCGTCCTCGTGGGCGCGTGCTGTGTCTCCGTGCTCCGCCTGCCGCTCTCCTCGGTGATGATCGCGAGCCTGCTCTCGGTCAAGGCGGGGCTGGCGGTGGCGCCGCTCGTGATCATCGCCGTCGTCGCCGCGTACCTGACGAGCGAGGCGCTGTCGGCGTACGTCGATGCGCGGGTCGGCCGCGCGGCGCCGGCGCCCGCGGCTCCCGAGCCGCAGCCGGCCTAGGTGTCCTGCGGCTCGCGCTCGTCTGAGACGAACGCGACCACTGCGCCGCCGACCGAGTCGACGAACGTGACGCGCCCCTCCGCGAGGCCGAAGCGGTGCAGGTCGCTGCGCAGCCGGTGGCTCGCCCTGGCGAGGACGAGCCGGACGCCGGCGGCATCGAGCTCGTCGACGAGGTCGACGACCACGTCGGCCGCGGTCGTGTCGAGCCTCGGGATCGCGGAGGCATCGAGGATCACCTCGCGGACCGGCGGGTCGGTGCCGACCGCGAGCTTCTCGATCGCGCTGCCCAGATAGGTCGCGTTGGCGAAGAAGAGCTCGCCGCCGAAGCGGACGATCACGAGCCCGGGGAACGTCTCGCACTCGGGATGCCGCTCGAGGTCGCGGAATGTGATGTCCTCGTCCGCCTCGCCGCCGGGCGCACGTCCGAGCGTCGTCACCTTTGGGCGGTAGAGCTTCGCGAGCAGGGCGACGAGCGAGGCGATCACGGCGGTCGCGATCCCACCGAGCGCGCCGAACACGAGCACCCCGATCACGGCCACCGCTGCGAGCACGAAGTCTCCCCGGGGATCGATTCGCCAGAGGTGCCGCAGCCCGGCGACGTCGATCAGCCGGTAGATCGAGCCGATGATCACGGCAGCTAGCGTCGCCTGCGGCAGGCCGTCGAAGTACGGCGTCAGCCACAGGATCGTGATGACGAGCATCACGAACACCACCAGCCCGAAGAGCGGGCTGCGCACGCCGGTCGAGTCGGCGACCGCCGTGCGCGACAGGCTCGCGTCGGTCGGGAACCCCTGCAGGAAGCCGGCGACCACGTTGCCGCCGCCGAGCGCGATCAGCTCCTGGTTCGCGTCGACCTCGTAGCCGTTCCGCCGCGCAATCGACCGGGCGGCGCCGATCGACTCCGCGTACGAGATGAACGCGAGCGCCAGCCCGCCGCCGAGCACGACCGTCAGGTTGTCGAACCCGACGTGCGGCAGCGCAGGCGTCGGCAGCGAGGCCGGCAGGTTGGTGACCACGTCCACGCCTTTCCCGGCGAGGTCGAAGGCACGGCTGGCGATGATGCTCGCCGCGACGACGATCAGCGCACCGGGCAGGGCCGGGGCGAGGCGCTGCAGCACGATCAAGGTTGCGAGCCCGGCCAGCCCGACGACGAGCGTCCGCCACTGCGTGTCCGGCAGTTCGCTGACGAGCGTCCACGCCTTGTGGAGCGTGTGGCCGCTGCCGGAGGGCACGCCGAACAGCTTCGGCAACTGGCCGACGATCACGTCGATCGCGATGCCCGTGACGAACCCGACGAGCACGGGACGCGAGAGGAAGTCGGCGATGAAGCCGAGGCGCAGGATGCCCGACGCGATCATCACGCCGCCCGAAGCGAGCGCGAGGCCTGCCAGCAGGACCGGCACCTGGTTCGACGCGACCGAGGCCGCGCCGACGATCGATGCAGCGGTGATCGCAGGCGTCGTGCTCGGCCCGACCGACAGCTCCTTGCACGTGCCGAGCAGCGCATAGGCGAGCACGGCGGCGGTGGCCGCGTAGAAGCCGGCTTCGGGCGGTGCGCCGGCGAGCGACGCGTAGGCGATCGCCTGGGGCGTGAGCACCGCCCAGACCGCGATCCCGGCGACGACGTCGAAGCGGAACCACCGTCGCTCGTAGGTGGGCCCCCACCGGACGATCGGCACGTACCTCGCGATCGCCGTGCGCACGGGCCGAGCATACGGCAGTCGTTCGAATCAGGACCAACGAGGGGCGCCTATCCTGCGGGCGTGCCGTCCACCTCCGGCCAACCGCTCCTCGCCGCCGGCGGCCTCGGAGCCGCCGTCTCACGCGACGAGCTGAGCGCGTTCGTGCGTGACCTCGCGGGCGAGATCGCCCGCACGGACGCACGCCGGGTGCTGCTCGTGCCGCCCGACCAGACGCGCCTGCACTCCCGCGCCGGGGAGATCGTCGCGCAGCTCGCCGTCCTGCTCGCGGGCGAGGTCGAACGGCTCGACGTCATGCCTGCGCTCGGCACGCACCACCCGCTCGGTCCCGCCGAGTCGCAGCTGATGTTCGGCGACGCGATCGATCCCGGCTCGCTGCTGCACCATCGCTGGCGCGACGACGTGACGACCGTCGGCGAGCTCTCCGCCGGCGAGGTGGACGAGGTCGTCGGCCGGCCGCTCGGCCTCGCGCTGCCCTTCACCGTCAACCGTGCGCTCGTCGACGACAGCTACGACCTCGTGGTGGCCGTCGGCCAGGTGGTGCCGCACGAGGTGGCGGGGTTCGGCGGCTACACGAAGCACGTGTCGATCGGGCTCGGCGGCGGCGAGACGATTCAGCGCAGCCATTTCCTCAGCGCGGTCTACGGGATCGAGCAGACGCTGGGCCGCGTCGACGCTCCCGTCCGGCAGCTGCTCGACCGGGGATTCGACCGCTTCCTCGAGCCGCGCTGCCGCGTCCTGTTCGCGCTCACCGTCGTCGAGGGCCGCCACGACGGGCCGGTCCTGCGCGGTGTCTTCGCCGGCGAAGGCGGCACGCGGTTCTCCGGCGGCGCAGCGTTCCGCGCGGCCGCCGCGCTCTCGGCGAGCGTCAACATCGAGACACTGGCAACGCCGTTTCAGCGGTGTGTCGCCTATCTCGACCCGGACGAGTACCCCTCGACCTGGCTCGCGAACAAGGCGATCTACCGCACCCGGCTCGCGATGGCCGACGGCGGGGAGCTGTTCGTCGTCGCGCCGGGCGTGTCGCGCTTCGGCGAGGATCCCGTCGTCGACGCGCTGATCCGCCGGCACGGCTACCACGGGCGGGAGGCCGCGCTGCAGGCGATGGCGGACGACCCAGAGCTGGCGGCGAACCTCGCGGCGGTCGCGCATCTGATCCACGGCTCGACCGAGGGGCGCTTCACCGTCACGTACGCGCCCGGGCCCGGGCTCTCGCGCGCCGACGTGGAGGGCGCCGGGTTCGGGTACCTGGCACTCGACGAGGCGCTCGAGCGGTTCCCGCCCGACACGGTCGACATTCCGAACCCGGGGCTCGGGCTATGGCGGGTTTGAAAGACGACCGCTACATCGAGGCCTCGCCGGTCGGGCTCGACCTGTACCGCGGTGTCGCCGACCTCCCGATCGTCAGCCCGCACGGGCACATCGACGTGCGGCTCCTCGCCGATCCCGGCGCGCGCCTCGATGCGCCCGGCCGGCTCTTCGTCACGGCCGACCACTACGTCGTGCGGATGCTCTACTCGCAGGGCGTTCCGCTCGAACGCTGCGGGCTCGGTGGGGCCGTCGTCGAGGACCGCGACGTGTGGCAGTTGCTCGCCGACAACGTGCACCTGTTCGCGCTGACGCCGACGGGGCTCTGGCTGCGCGAGACGCTCGCGACGGTGTTCGGGATCGAGCAGCAGCTCGACTCGGCGTCGGCCCAGGCGATCTACGCGCGGGTCGAGGAACAGCTCGCGACGGCCGCATTCGCCCCGCGGGCGCTGCTCGACCGGTTCCGGGTCGAATGCCTGTCGACGACCGACCCCGCCGGCTCGCCGCTCACCGAGCACCGCGCGCTCGCCGGCGTGCAGCCCGCCCACCGCATCCGGCCCACCTTTCGGCCCGACGCGGTCGTGGCGCTCGACGCACCCGGCTGGCGCGCCGCGGTGTCAGCGCTGGAAGCCGTGGCCGGCCGCGAGATCGGCAATTACGCGACGTTCCTCGACGTGCTGGCCGAACGGCGGCAGGCGTTCAAGGCGCTTCGGCGCGACCGCAACGGATCACGCAGCGACGAGCGCCGACACCACGCGGCTCGGCGAGAGCGCAGCGTCCGCCGTGTTCGCCGCCGCCCTCGCGGGCGGGGTCTCCCACGCCGAGGCGCGGTGTTTCGAGGCCCACATGCTCAACGAGTTCGCCCGGATGAGCTGCGACGACGGGCTGGTGATGCAGCTCCATGTCGGCAGCCTGCGCGACCACAACGGCCCGCTCGCCGCACGGTTCGGACACGACCTCGGCGGGGACATCCCGGTTGCGACCGACTGGACGCGCGGGCTGCGCCCGCTGCTCGAGTCGTGCGGCAGCGATCCTCGTTTCGCCGTCGTGCTGTTCACGCTCGACGAGAGCACCTACAGCCGCGAGCTCGCGCCGCTCGCCGGCCACTATCCCGCGGTCTTGCTCGGCTGCCCGTGGTGGTTCCACGACAGCCCGGCGGGCATCGACCGCTTCCTCGACCGGGTCACCGAGACCGCCGGCGTGTACAACCTCGCCGGCTTCGTCGACGACGCGCGCGCACTGACCGCGCTCCCTGCGCGTCACGATCTCTGGCGGCGCCGCACGTGCGGCTGGCTCGCGCGGAAGGTCGACGCCGGCTTCCTCGCGGAGGACGAGGCGCGCCGCCTCGCGTGGGAGCTCGCCTACGGGCTCGTTCGGCGCGCGTACCGGCTCATCTAGACGCCGCTGAACGCGCCGAAGCCGCCGTCGACCGGGACGACGACCCCGGTGACGAACGACGCGGCGGCGCTGCACAGCCAGATGACGGTGCCCGCGAGCTCGTCCGGCTCGCCGAAGCGCGCGGCCGGCGTCGCCGCCACGATCCGCTCCCCGCGCGCGGTCAGCGCGCCGGAGTCGTCCAGCAGGAGTGCGCGGTTCTGCTCGCCGATGAAGAAGCCCGGCGCGATCGCATTCACGCGCACGCCGCGCGGAGCGAGGTCGACGGCGAGCCAGCGCGTGAGGTTCTCGACGGCCGCCTTCGCGGCGCCGTACCCGACGACGCGCGTGAGCGCGCGGTGCGCCGCGAGCGACGAGATGTTGACGATCGAGCCGCCGTCGCCGAGCTCGGCGCCGAGTATCTGCGTCGGCAGCACGGTGCCCTGGAAGTTGAGCCGGACGACCTCGTCGAGTGCGTCTGCGGGCAGCTCGAAGAAGGACCGTTCGCCGACGGTTGCGGCCGGGATGTTGCCGCCCGCCGCGTTCACGAGGACGTCGATGTGACCGAAGCGGTCGAGAACCGTCGCCCGTGCCTGCTCGAGCTGAGCGGCGTCGAGCACGTCGGCCTCGAGCACGAGCGCCGCTTCGCCGAGGCTTCGCGCCAGCTCCTCGAGCGGTGCTGGCCGTCGCGCGAGCAGGCCGACCTGCGCGCCCGCCGCGGCAAGGCCTCGTGCGATCGCGCCGCCGAGCACGCCGGACGCGCCCGTCACGACCGCGACGCGGCCCTCGAGGCCGAACAGCTCGGAGAGACGGTCGCCCATGTCCGCGAGTCTCCCACAGGGCCACGTCCTGCCCGCTCTTCACAATGACGGCGATCCCGGCGTGAGGAGAGCGAGGCGTGGGCGAGGGTCTATCGGCAGCGGAGGTCGGCGGGGAGATCGGGCACCACGCCCGCCACAGCGGCGGTCACCACGGTGGCGGGCGCCACGACCGCGTGATCTCGATCAGCGAGGCGGTCCTGCTCTCCGTCGTCGCGATCATCGCCGCCTGGTCGGGCTTCTCCGCGGCGAAGTGGGGCACCGAGTCGTCGCTCAGCCTCGCGAAGGCCTCGGCGACCCGGACGCAGGCGAACCGCGCCTTCCAGCAGTCGCTGACGTACCGGGTCGGTGACGCCTTGACGTTCAACGCCTGGCTCGGGGCGCATCAGACTGGCGACCAGGATGCGGAACGCGTGGCCGCGAGACGGTTCCTGCCGGAGTTCCGGCCGGCGTTCAACGCGTGGCTCGCGACGCGGCCCTTCACGAATGCGAACGCCCCGGCAGGCCCGCAGGCGATGCCGCAGTACCACGCGCTCGGGGCCGCCCAGTCGAAGGTGCTCGACGCGGAGGCCGACGCCCACTACGCCCACGGCGAGCACGCCGCCGAGACGGCCGACAAGTACATCCGAACGACGGTGATCCTCGCGAGCGTGCTCTTTCTCGTCGGGATCAGCACGCAGTTCCCGCTGCGCGGTGTGCGCTACGGGCTGATCACCGTCGGCGCCGTGCTGCTGCTCTTCGCGGTCGAGCAGATCCTGCAGCTGCCGGGCCCGCCTGCGTAGGTCTACGTGGTGCAGATCACGTAGGCGCTGACGGTCATGGTGTTGCCTGAGCCGAGCGCCGCGCTCGTGGTGGCGACCGCCGTCCATTGCGCGGCGCCGCTCGGGTAGGACGAGGTGAGCACCGCGCGGCTGCTCTGCGACGCCGTCGTCGTCACCTGCGCGCCGCCGCCGAGCAGGACCTTTCCCGCCGGGCAGTTCACAGTCACCGTCATGAGGGTGTTGTTCGGGAGGTTGGCGGCGGACGTCGTCGCGTTGGTGACGATCTGAGAGCTCGCGGGGCCCGCCGGTCCGGTGGCCCCGGTCGCGCCCGTTGCCCCCGTTGCGCCCGTTGCGCCCGTTGGTCCCGCCGGTCCGGTCGCGCCGGTGGCGCCGGCCGGGCCAGCCGGCCCGGCAGCGCCTGTTGCGCCTGTTGCGCCCGCCGGTCCGGCCGGGCCTGCTGCTCCCGTCGGGCCGGCCGGGCCCGCCGGGCCGGCGCGCCGGTGGTCCGGCCGGGCCGGTCGCGCCCGCCGGGCCGGTTGAGCCGACTGGTCCTGTGAGGCCGGTCGCGCCCGTGAGCCCGATCGGGCCTGCCGGTCCCATCGGCCCGAGCGCTCCGTCGAGCCCGGTTGCCCCGGTCGGGCCTGCCGGGCCGGTCGCACCTGCAGGCCCGGTCGCGCCTGCGGGTCCGGTGGCGCCGGTCGCGCCCGCACTGCCGGCCGCTCCGGTCGGGCCTGCCGCGCCGGCCGCGCCGGTTCTGCCCGTCGCGCCTTGCCTGCCCGTCGGCCCCGTGGGGCCCGTTGGCCCTTGCGAGCCGCCGGGGCCGGTCCTGTTCCAGGACACACGGTGCTCGCGCGTCCGGTCGCAGCCCAGGTCGGCCCGGACGAGCCTGAGCGCGCCGGTCGAGGTGTCGTAGCAGCCGGCGTAGACACCGTCCGTGGAGGGGATGCCGGGGAACTGCGTCCGGCTCGGGCCCTGCTCGCGCGCGGAAGCGCCGGCGACGCATGTCGTGGTCAGCACCGCAGCCAATGCCGCAGCGGCCCCGATTGGGCTCAAAGGTCTGATCATCGTCCGCAGTGGCGCTCCCGAGACCGCCTCGGTTCGAGCGCCTGCGACTGACGTTCGTCGTCGACCTGGGGATTCCTGCGGGGTCTCGAATTCCTGGCGGCGCTGGGCTTACAGGCCTGTCGGGACCTTCAGTGTCCCAGCGATGATCTTCGCCTTGTAGGCGTTCATCAAAGCGATGAACGACGCCGGAGTCGCCGGGTTGATCTTTCCGACGCCCACACCGCTGTTCTTCAGGTCGAAGACGAGATCGGTACCGCCCTTGAAGTTCCCCGCCCTGGCCTGGGCGATCGCGTCGAAGACGCCGTTGTCGACGCGCTTGACACCGCTGGTGAGAATGCGTTTGGCGTCGTGGTACTGGTCGACGTCGACGCCGATGCCCCAGATGCCGGCGTTGTCGGCCGCCTTGAGCGTTCCCAGTCCGCAGCCGCCTGCGACCTGGAACAGGACCTTGGCGCCTTGGGAGATCTCGTTCTGGGCGACTGTCTGGCATTTGTCGGTCGCGACGAAGTCGTTCGAGTACTGGACGATCACCTTCGTGCCGGGCACGGCCTTCTGCGCGCAATACCGGTAACCGGCGATCCAGATGTCGACCGGCGGGATCTTCAAGCCACCGACCGCGCCGACCGTAGTCCGGCCCATCTTCTGCGCCATCTTCGCGGCGAGCACACCAACGAGACAGCCGGACTCGTTCGCGTTGTACGTCAAACCCTGCACGTTCTTGAATGCCGGGAGAACGTTGCCCTGCTTGTCGGCGAACGGTGCGGTGTGGACCGTGTAGTCGGTGATCGCGAAGTCGACGTTCGGGAACTTCTTGGCGAACGTCGCCTGCGTCGGGGCGAGCAGATATCCCGCAGCGATGACCAGCTTCGCGCCCTTACGAATCGCGGTGTTGAAGTTCGGCGCGTAGTCGCTCGTCGAGTTCGACTGCAGTGCCACCGTGGTGATGCCGAGCTTCGCCTTCGCGGCCAACAGGCCCTTCAGCTGGTTCTGGTTGAAGCCCTTGTCGGTGAACTTGCCGATGTCACTGACGAGCGCCGCCGTGAAGTTGCTCGAGCCGGCGGTCGTCGTCGCCGTAGTCGTGCCGGACGACGATTTGCTGTTCCCACCGCAACCTGCCAGCAGAAGGGCGGCCGCGACAACGATCGCAATGCGAGTCATGCCGGCCTCAGTTCTTACACGTATGGGGCAGTCCGAAACCTACGCTTCAGATGTGAACCGCCTGGCCCGGGAAACCTCTCCGTATCTGCTGCAACATGCCGAAAACCCGGTCGACTGGTTCCCGTGGGGGGACGAGGCGCTCGCCCGTGCCCGCGACGAGGACCGGCCGATCCTGCTCTCGATCGGCTACGCAGCCTGCCACTGGTGCCACGTGATGGAGCACGAGTCCTTCGAGGACCCGCTCACCGCGCGCGTCATGAACGAGCGCTTCGTGAGCATCAAGGTCGATCGCGAGGAGCGGCCCGACCTCGACTCGATCTACATGGACGCGGTCGTGTCGCTGACCGGCCAGGGCGGCTGGCCGATGACGGTGTTCCTGACGCCGGCGGGCGAGCCCTTCTTCGGCGGCACCTACTTCCCGCCTGAGCCACGGCACGGGCTGCCGTCGTTCAAGCAGGTTCTGTTGTCCGTCGCTGAGGCCTGGGACGAGCAGCGGGAACAGGTCGAGCACTCCGCCGCGCACCTCGCCGAGCACATTCGCTCCGGAGCCCGGCTGCAGCCGTCGCAGGAGCCGCTCGGCGGCGAGCTGCTCGCCGAGGCGCAGCGCAGCCTGAGCGGCGGGTTCGACTCGCAGTGGGGCGGCTGGGGCGGCCGGCCGAAGTTCCCGCCCGCGCCCGTGCTCGAGTTCCTGCTGCGGCGAGGGGATGAGGAGATGACGCGCCGCACGCTCGACTCGATGATCCTCGGCGGGATGTGGGACGTCGTCGGCGGCGGCTTCCACCGCTACTCGGTCGACGAACGCTGGCTCGTGCCGCACTTCGAGAAGATGCTGTACGACAACGCTCTGCTCGCCTCGGTGTATCTGCACGCGGCGCGGCGGTTCGGCGACGAGCGCTACCGGCGGGTCGCCGACCGGACGATCGACTACGTGCTGCGGGAGCTCGCGCTCGACGGGGGCGGATTCGCGTCCGCACAGGACGCCGACACCGACGGCGTCGAGGGGCTGACGTTCACCTGGGCGCCGGGCGAAGGCGCGCCCGAGGAGCTGCTCGAGCCGTTCGAGCACGGCCGCTTCGTCCTCCGGGGCGAGCTCGACGAGGAGACGCGCGAGCGGCTGCACGCGCTGCGCGAGCAGCGGCCCAAGCCGCTCCGCGACGACAAGGCGATCGCCTCCTGGAACGGCCTGATGCTCGCCGCGCTCGCCCAGGGCGGCCGCGTGGGGCCTGCGACCGCGCTGGCGGACTTTCTCCTCGGCGGCCTGTCCACGCCCGACGGCCGGCTGCATCGCACGTGGAGAGACGGTGTCGCGAAGGGGACGGGCTACCTCGAGGACTACGCCGACGTGGCCTACGGCCTGATGGAGCTCCACGTCGCGACCGGCGACGCGCGCTGGCTGCTCGAGGCGCACCGGCTCGCGACGCTCGCGGTCGATCTCTTCGCCGACGACGACGCCGGCGGCTTCTTCCAGGCGCCCCGCGACGGCGAGCAGCTCGTCGCCCGCAAGAAGGAGCTCGACGACCACCCGACGCCGAGCGGCAACGCGATGCTCGCGTACGTGCTGCTGCGACTCGCCCGGATCTGGGGCGACGACGAACTGGAACGGCGCGGGGTCTCGGTGCTCCGCCTGGTGCGCGACTCGCTGACGCGCGCGCCGTCGGCGTTCGGCTGGCTGCTCGTCGCACTCGACCAGCAGCTCGCGCCACACCGGGAGCTTGCGGTCGTCGGCTCACGCGACGCACCGGTCGCCCGTGCGGCGCTTGAATCCGCCGCCGCGACCGACGTGATCGCCTTCGGGCCGGCGGACGGCATCCCGCTGCTCGCGGGGCGCACGGAGGTGGACGGCCGGACCGCGGTCTATGTCTGCGAGCGGTTCGCCTGCCGGCCGCCTGTGACCGATCCGGCGGAGTTGTAAGCTCAGCGCGATGGCGCTGCTTTCAGTCCGCAACGTCACGCGGCGTTTCGGTGGCATCGTCGCGATCGACGAGGTCTCGCTCGACGTCGAGCAGGGGCAGATCGTCGGGCTCATCGGCCCGAACGGTGCGGGCAAGACGACGCTCTTCAACCTGATCACGCGGCTCTACCGGCCGGACGCGGGTGAGCTCGAGTTCGCCGGCCGGAGCCTGCTGCGGACACCTGCCCACCGGATCGTCCGGCGCGGGATCGCGCGGACGTTCCAGAACGTCGAGCTCTTCACCACGATGACGGTGCTCGACAACGTGCTCGTCGGAGCGCATGCCCGCACGAAGCCGTTCCGCTCGGGGGACATCCGCTCGCGCGCCGGCGAGATGCTCGAGTACGTCGGCATCGCGGAGTTCGCGAACAGGCCCGTGTCCGGCCTGCCCTTCGGGACGTTGAAGCGGGTCGAGCTCGCACGCGCTCTCGCCGCGGAGCCGCGGCTCCTTTTGCTCGACGAGCCGGCCGGTGGGCTGAACCACGAGGAGGTCGCGGCTCTCGGCACCTTCATCACGAAGCTCCGCGACGACTTCGAGCTGACGGTGCTCCTCGTCGAGCACCACATGGGCCTCGTGATGGGCATCGCCGAGCGGATCTACGTGCTCGACTTCGGCCGCAAGATCGCCGAGGGCGCACCCGACGAGGTGCAGCGGAACCCCGCGGTGATCGAGGCGTACCTCGGTGCCGAACCGACCGCGGCGTGACACGCGCGCTCGAGTGGGACGGGTGCCTGAACGTGCGGGACCTGGGCGGCGTGCCGCTCGAGGGCGGCGGCGTCACGCGTTACGGGGCGCTCGTACGCGCGGACAACATCCGGAAGCTGAGCGACGCCGGCTGGCGCGCGCTGGCCGGGCACGGCGTCGTGCGCATCGTCGACCTGCGCTGGCCCGAGGAGCTCGACGAAGACCCGCCCAAAGGCATCCACGTCGACGTGGTGCACGTCTCGCTCCTCGGCGAGTTCGACGTCGACTACAAGGACGACATCGCCGACTACATGGCGGCCGACGATCCAGTCGGCTACTGGGCCTCGTCCTACACCGAGATCCTCGCCGAGTTCCACCAGAACTTCGGCCGGGCCCTGGCCGCGGTCGCCGACGCGCCCGACGGCGGCGCGGTGGTCTTCCACTGCGCGGGCGGCAAGGACCGCACCGGGCTCATCGCCGCGCTGCTCCTCCGGCTGGCGGGCGCCCCGGTCGACGACGTCGCCGCGGACTACGCGCTCTCGGAGACGAACCTGAACGCCGGCCCGCGCAGCTGGATCGAGTCGGCCCCCGACGAGGCCGTCCGCCGGCAGCGCACGTTCATGCAGCAGACGCCGGCGGCCGCGATGGTGCGCACCCTCGAGCAGCTGGACGAAACCTGGGGCGGCGTGCGCGCGTATCTGCGGGCGGCGGGAGTGTCGGAGGGGCAGCTCGAACGGCTGGAGACGCGCCTTGCTGCTCCTTGAGCTGCGCGACCTCGAGGCGCGCTACGGCGAGACCCGCGCGCTGCACGGCGTCAGCCTGAGCGTCGAGGACGGCGACTTCGTCGCGATTCTCGGAGCGAACGGCGCGGGCAAGACGACCACTCTGCGCGCGGTCTCCGGCATGGTGAAGGCGACGGGGGAGGTGATCCTCGAGGGCAGCAGGATCTTCCACCGGACACCCGAGGCGATGGCGCGGCGCGGGGTCGTGCACGTGCCCGAAGGGCGCGGCACCTTCGCCACGATGTCGGTGCTCGACAACCTGCGGCTCGGTGCGTGGACGAAGCGCGGCGCCTCGCAGCGAGATCTCGCGCGCGTCTTCGAGTTCTTCCCGCTGCTCTACGAACGGCGCCGCCGGCGGGCGGGCGGTCTCTCGGGCGCCGAGCAGCAGATGCTCGCACTCGGCCGCGCGATGATGGCGAAGCCGCGGCTGCTGCTGCTCGACGAGCCGTCGCTCGGTCTCGCTCCGCTCGCGCTGCGAGAGATCTTCGACACGTTGCGGCTGATGAACGAGACGGGCACGACGATCGTCGTCGCGGAGCAGAGCGCGGCGATCGCGCTCGGCGTCGCCAAGCACGCGTTCGTGCTCGAGACCGGACGCATCGTGCTGGGCGGCGAGGCTGAGGTCGTGCGCGCGGACGACTCGGTCCGGAGGTCGTACCTTGGCTACTAGCCAGACCGCCGAGGCCGCGTGACGAACTTCGTACAACATGTCGTGAGCGGTCTGGCCGACGGCGGCATCTACGGGCTGCTCGCGCTCGGTCTCGTGATCGTTCACCGCGCGACCGGCGTGCTCAACTTTGCGCAGGGTGAGATGGCGACGCTGTCTGCGTTCATCTGCTGGGCGCTGATCGAGCACGGCTGGTCGTTCTGGCCCGCCTTCGCGGCTGCGCTGATCCTCTCGTTCGGCGGAGGCGTGGCGATCGAGCAGGTGCTGATCCGGCCGCTGCAGGGGAGCCCGCCGGTCGCGATCGTGATCCTCACCGTCGGCCTGGCGCTCGCGATCAGCGGGCTCACGACCTGGATCTGGGGCGGCGCGCCGAAGCGGCTCGCGGACCCGTTCTCGACGGCACCGGTTCACATCGGCGGGGTGGCGTTTCCGACGCGGGAGCTCGGCGTGATCTGCGTCGCGGTCGTCTCGTTCGCGCTCATCGGTCTGCTCTTCGCGCATACGAAGACGGGGCTCGGGCTCCGCGCTGCCGCCGCAAACCCCGTCGAGGCGCGTCTGGTCGGGATCCACGTCGGCGCGATGGCCGCGGTGGGCTGGGGGCTCGCCGCCGTGCTCGGCGCCGCCGCGGGCGTGTTCGCGGCGCCGTCGCTGCTGCTCGAGCCGAACATGATGCTCAGGGTCCTGTTGTATGCGTTCGCCGCCGCCGTGCTCGGAGGGCTGGACTCGCCGGTCGGTGCGGTCGTCGGCGGGCTCGCGCTCGGTGTTCTCCTCGAGCTCGTGGGCGCCTACGTCCACTGGATCGACAGTGAACTGCGGCTCGTGACGGCGCTCGCGGTGATCTTCGGCGTTCTGCTCGTGCGTCCGACCGGCCTCTTCGGCGACAGGTCGGTGACGCGGGTATGAACGCTGCCAAGCTCTGGGCGTTCTGGCTCGGGATCGTGGCGCTCGTCGTGCTGCCGTTCGTGCTCTCCGAGTTCCGCACCGTTCAGCTGGCGACGGTCGGCGCGTACTTCATCGCGATCCTCGGTCTCGACGTGCTCGCAGCCAGCGGGCAGATCTCGCTCGGGCAGGGCGCGTTCGTCGCGATCGGCGCGTACACGACCGCGATCCTGATGGCGCACCACGGCGTGCAGGACGTGAAGACGATCCCGATCGCCGCCGTCGTGGCCGGCGGGATCGGTCTCGTCGTGGGCGTGCCCGCGCTGCGGCTGCCGGGGCTCTACCTGGCGCTCACGACGTTCGGAGTCGCCGTCGCATTCCCGACGATCCCGAGGAAGTTCGACCACTTCACCGGCGGCTCGTCCGGCATCAAACTGCTCGGTCTGCCGACCGAGACGTGGCACGGCAAGGGCTTCTGGTGGCTGACGAACGGCGCGTGGCTCTATGCGCTCACCTGGGCGATCGCGGTCCCGTGCTTCGTCGCTGTGTGGTGGCTCCTCGAGTCGCGCTTCGGCCGGTCGCTGCGCGCGATCCGGGACAGCGAGCTTGCGGCCGCCGCCTCCGGCCTCCACCGCTCGGCGCACAGGGTGGCCGCCTTCGGCCTCTCCGCCGCGTTCGCCGGGGTCGCGGGCGCGCTGCTCGCGATCAACGTCGCCGAAGTGAGGCCCGGCGCGTTCCCGGTTCAGCTCTCGCTGCTGCTGCTCGTAGGCGCTGTCGTCGGGCTGTTCGGTTCGATCTGGGGGGCCGTGGCCGGCGCGGTTCTGATCGTGTTCCTGCCGGGCGCGGCCGGCCTCCTGCCGCACGTCGACACGGCGCGCGCCGGCCCGGCCACCTTCTTCTTCGGGGCTGTGCTGATCGTGCTGATGCTCGTGGTGCCGGTCATCCGGCGCGTAAAACGGGCGTAGGCGGGGGAGGAGCCGCCCGGGGCGGCCCGAAGGGTCCTCTCTCGTGCGTCGCTTGCTCGCGCTCATCGTCGCCGTCGGAGCGTTGGCGGCCGTCCCGGTGGTTCACGCCGGTGTCAACCCGCAGATCGCCGGGTTGCAGGTCGCCCTGCGCGCGCACGGCCTCTACCTCGCGCAGATCGACGGGATCGCCGGCCCGCGCACGTCCGCCGCGGTGCACGCGTTCCAGCGCAAGCACCGGCTGCCGGTCGGCCCGGCGGACACGCGCACGCGGCTCGCGCTCGGGCCGCTCGGCGAGCCGCTCTTCGGCTCGCGGATCCTGCGGCGGGGCGATTTCGGCTGGGACGTGTCGGTTCTGCAGTTCCTGCTCACGCGGCGTGGGGTGTACTCGGGCGCGCTCGACGGCTACATGGGAAAGCAGACGACGGCGGCGCTGCGCCGCTACCAGGCGCAGATGCATCTGAACGTCGATGCGATCGTCGGCCCGCGGACGCTGTCGGCGATCGTGAAGCGCGACCGCGTGCCGGTGCGCGTCCATCACGTGGTCGTCGCAGCGTCCGTCGTGCACATCGTGCGCGTCGGCGACACGCTCACGGCGATCGCGAAGAGCAACGGCACGACGATCGCAGCGCTCGCGCGCGCGAACAAGATCGATCCGGCGAAGCCGATCATCCTCGGCCAGCGGCTGCGCGTGCCGGTCGCGACAGCGGGCCTCGTCCCGTCGCGTGCGGATGTGCGCGCGAAGCTCGACGCGTGGTCGGCGACGCTCGGCGTCGACCCGCACCTCGTGCGCGCGCTCGCGTGGATGGAGTCCGGGTTCCAGACGCGCATCGTCTCGAACGCAGGTGCGCGCGGGGTCCTGCAGACGCTTCCCGTCACGCGGCAGTTCGTCGAGGACGTGCTCGTCGGGCATTCGATCCCGCGTACCGTCGACGGCGACATCGAGGTCGGGATCCTCTACCTCCGCCACCTCCTCCAGGTCTTCAACGGCAACGAGCGCCTGGCGCTCGCCGGCTGGTACCAGGGCGAGCGCGCGGTACGCGAGCACGGGCTGTACAAGGTGACGAAGCCGTTCGTGGCGAACGTCCTCGCCCTCCGCACGCGGATGTAGCCCAACCCGGCCGTAGCCAATCCAGCCACGTCTGGGGTCTGACCCCGGTTGAAGCGCCCCGCACCCCGGCGGCCGGGTTGCTCCGCGCGGCGCTACTCTCCCGCCCGTGAGAGCCCTCGCCGTCGCCCTCGTCGCAGCTGCGTTCGCCGCGCCCGCCCTCGCCGTGCCGTTGCCCGGGGTGCGTACGCCTTCGCACAACATCACCTGCGCCGTGACACCCGCCGCGCTCCACTGCGACATCACCCAGGCTGTCTACCGCGCACGCCTCCAGAAACGCTGCATCGCACCACCGACCGGCCTCGACTGGCACGGCTTCGAGCTGACGCCCGCCGGCAAGGGAGCCGTCACGTGCAGCGGCGGCGTCCTCGTGATGGGGCCGGTGCGCTACGTGACGCTCCGCTACGGCCGCACGTGGCGGAACGGCACGTACATCTGCAGGTCGCGGATCACCGGGCTCACGTGCACGAACCGCTCCGGGCACGGGCTCTTCCTCTCGCGCGCGGCCTACCGAACGTTCTAGTGCCGGGTCAGGATTCGAGAGCGAGCAGGTCGTCGACGGTCTCGCGCCGGCGGATCACCCGGGCCTCACCGTCGGCCACGAGCACCGCAGCCGGACGGGGCACCGCGTTGTAGGTCGATGCCATCGCGAGCGTGTACGCGCCCGTCACCGGCACCGCGAGGATGTCCCCGCGGCGAGGGGCGGGCAGCTCGACGCGCTCGATCAGCACGTCGCCCGACTCGCAGTGCTTCCCCGCGATCGAGTAGGCCTCCTCCGGCTCGACGTCAGCGCGATCGGCGAGCAGCGCCGTGTAGCGCGCGTTGTACATCGCGGGCCGCGGGTTGTCCGACATGCCGCCGTCCACCGTGACATACGTCGTCGCCGCGCTCGCACGCTTGACGTCGCCGACCGTGTAGAGGGTGACGCCGGCGCGCGAGACGAGCGACCGGCCGGGCTCGAGAATCAGATCCGCGGTCGGCAGGCCTTGCAGGTGAAACGAGCGCTGCAGCTCGCCGACCATTCCGCCGACGAACTCCTCGACCGTGAACGACGGCTCCTCGAGCACGTGCCGAACGCCGAGTCCGCCGCCGAGATCGATCACGCGGGGCGTCCAGTCGAGATCCGCGCGCAGCCGCGCCGCGAACTGCGCGATCCAGTCGACGGTCATCAACGCCGCACCGAAATGCATCAGCTGCGAACCGACGTGGACGTGCAGGCCGGCCGCCTCGGGCGCGCGGCGGATCGCCTCCACCGCGTCGTCGGGCGGCAGCCCGAACTTCGAGCCGTGGTGCGCGGTCTTGATCGCCTCGTGCGTGTCCGCCTCGATTCCCGGCGTGACGCGGATGAGGAACCTGCCGCCGCCGAGTGCCTGGACGCGGTCGAGCTCGTCGAGCGAGTCGACCACGATCAGCGCGCCCACGTCGATCGACCGCTGCAGCAGTTCGTCCTCCTTGTTGTTGCCGTGGATGACGAGCCGGTCGCCGGGCATGCCCGCGCGCAACGCGAACTCGAGCTCGCCGACGGTCGAGACGTCCGCGCCCAGCCCTTCCTCGACGAAGAGCCGGAGCACCGCAAGCGACGGGAACGCCTTGGTGCCGTACGCGACCAGCGCACCGGGCGCCGCAGCGAGGTAGGTGCGCGCCTGGCTGCGCAGCGTCTGCTCGTCGTACACGACGACCGGGGTGCCGAACTCGCGGGCGAGCTCCGCCGCCGGGACGCCGCCGAGGACGAGCCGGCCGCTCTCGACGGCAGCCGTGTCGGGGAAGAGATCGAGCTGGTGCATGCCGTGCATTGTGCGCATGCGAGAGCAAGCTCGCTCTGCCTACTCTGGCGGCGATGTTCCGGGCACTCGCCGATCTCGCCGCGCGCCGTCCGCGCACGATCCTCGCGGTCGCCGCGACCCTCGGGGTCGTGTCGGTGTTCATCGGCGCCTCGACGGCACATCACCTGAGCTCGAGCGACAACGACTTCCAGGATCCCTCGTCCGAGAGCTTTCGGACGCTGCAGCTGCTCTCGAGCTCGGCGGGAATCGTTCCCGGCCCTTCCATCCTCGTGGTCGCGCGCCCGGCGCAGGCGGCGAGCGCCGCGTCGCGGCTCCGCCGCGAGCCCTCGATCGCCGTCGTCCAGCCGCGCGCCGCCGTGTCTCCCGACGGGCGGTTCGTGCTCGTGACCGCGTCGTTCCACGCCGGCACCGGCGACCACCCCGCGGTCGCGAAGCGCCTCGCGGCCACACTGCCCGGCGAGGTGGGAGGGACGGCGGTCGCGAACGAGGAGGTGCGCGCGCAGTCGGAGCACGACCTCTTCCGCGCGGAGCTGATCGCCTTTCCATTGCTCTTCCTGCTCGCCCTCTGGGTGTTCCGCGGCGTCGTCGCTGCCGCACTGCCGCTGCTCGCCGGCGGCCTCTCGATCGTGATCACGCTGGCGCTGATCCGCGTCGTCAACGACCTGACGCCGATCTCCGTCTTCGCGCTCAATCTCGTGACGGGCGCCGGCCTCGGCCTCGCGATCGACTACAGCCTGCTCCTGGTCTCGCGCTACCGCGAGGAGCTCGCGCGGCACGGCCCCGGCGTCGAGGCTTTGCGCGCGACGCTGCAGACCGCCGGACGCACGGTCGCGTTCAGCGCGGTCACCGTCGCCGCCGCGTTCGCCTCGCTGCTCGTGTTCCCGCTCGGCTTCCTGCGGTCGATGGCTCTGGGCGGACTGATCATCGCGCCGCTCGCCGGGCTCGTCGCGCTGACGGTGCTGCCGGCGCTCTTCGCACTGCTCGGCACGAACGTCAATGCGCTCGCGCCCGCCCGCTGGCAGCGGGCGGCCGAGCGGGCCGCTCGCCCCGACGAGCGCGGCGGTTGGTACCGGTTCGCCCACTGGGTGATGCGCCATCCGCTGCCGATCGCGGTCGCGAGCGGCACCGTCCTGATCGTGCTCGGCCTGCCGTTCCTGCACGCGCGGTTCATCGGCGTCGACGCAAGCGTGCTGCCGCCGAGCGCACACGCGCGGGCGGCCGAGGACGCGCTGCGCCTCCACTTCCCGCCCGGCGCGGACTCGCCCATCCATGTCGCCGCCGCGGTGGCCGACCCCGCCCCGACGCTGGCGGCCATCCGCCGCCTGCCGGGCATCGCGGCTGTTCCGCCGCCGCGTCGGCTCCGCGCCCGCCTCTGGGAGATCGAGGTGATCCCGCGCGCGTCCGCGATGAGCGGTTCCGCGAAGTCGCTGGTGCGCGGGATTCGTGCGCTTCCCCGAGTCGCGGTGGCCGGCCGCACGGCGTGGTACCTCGACACTGCCTCGAGCCTGGTGCGGCATCTGCCCATCGCGCTCGGCCTGCTCGCGG
Source organism: uncultured Thermoleophilia bacterium (assembly GCA_963828655.1). Classification (GTDB taxonomy): domain Bacteria; phylum Actinomycetota; class Thermoleophilia; order Gaiellales; family Gaiellaceae; genus PALSA-600. The sequence continues at coordinate 132,476 of CAWHFK010000009.1, forward strand.
TCGTCACCTTCGGCCTGCTCTACGCCGTGACGCGATCACTCATCCTGCCGCTGAAGGCGCTGCTGATGAACGTGCTCGGGCTGTCGGCGGCGTTCGGCCTGCTCGTCCTGATCTTCCAGGACGGACGGCTCGAGGGGCTCCTGAACTACCGCAGCGAGGGCGCGCTCGAGCTGACGCAGCCGGCGCTCCTCTTTGCGATCGCCTTCGGGCTCGCAACCGACTACGCGGTCTTCCTGCTCTCGCGGATCAAGGAGGCGCACGACGCCGGACTCGAGAATCGCGAGGCGGTTGCGCTCGGGCTCGAGCGAACCGGGCGCGTGGTCACGTCCGCCGCGCTGCTCTTCTGTGTCGCCGTCGGCGCGTTCGCCACCTCGTCGATCGTGATCGTCAAGGAGGTCGGGATCGGGATCGCGCTCGCCGTCGCGATCGACGCGACTCTCATCCGGGCGCTCCTCGTGCCGAGCCTGATGGCCCTGCTCGGGGACTGGAACTGGTGGCCCGACCGCCGGCGTGGCTAAGATGCCCGCAATGGAACTGCTGCTTACGTGAACTAGGAAGCACCGCGGCGCGAGCCGCGTCGGCTTCCCCAGCCTCTCGTTCGAGAGGCTTTTTCGTCTCTAGGGAGCTCATGGACGCATACGACGCAAAGGCAATCGAGCGGAAGTGGCAGTCGGTGTGGGAGACCGAGCAGGCGTTCCACGTCGAGAACCCCTCGCCGGGGGACGCGCCCGACGAGCACTTCTACATGCTCGAGATGCTGCCGTACCCGTCGGGCAGCCTGCACATGGGGCACGTGCTCAACTACACGCTCGGCGACGTGGTCACGCACTTCCGCCGCCGCCACGGCTTCACCGTGCTGCGGCCGATGGGCTTCGACTCGTTCGGGCTCCCGGCCGAGAACGCCGCGATCAAGGACGGCGGCCATCCGCTCGAGATAACCGAGCGCAACATGGAGGCGATCCGCCACCAGATGCGGATCATGGGGTGGGCGATCGACTGGCAGCGCGAGGTCTCCGCGCACGAGCCGACCTACTACCGCTGGACCCAGTGGATCTTCCTCAAGCTCTTCGAGCACGGCCTCGCCTATCGCAAGGAGGCGCCGGTCAATTGGTGCCCGAACGACCAGACCGTGCTCGCGAACGAGCACGTGGTCGACGGGCGCTGCTGGCGGTGCGGCGCGGTCGTCGAGGCACGGAACATGGCGCAGTGGTTCTTCAAGATCACGGCGTACGCCGACGCGCTGCTCGAGGATCTCGCGACGATCGACTGGCCCGAGCGCACGAAGAAGATCCAGACCTCGTGGATCGGCCGGTCCGAGGGCGCGGAGATCCTCTTCCGCGTCGAGGAGCTCGACATCGACATCCCGGTCTTCACGACGCGGCCCGACACGCTCTTCGGCGCGACGTTCTTCGTGATTGCGCCCGAGTCGCCGCTCGTGCAGCAGCTCACCGACGACGAAGAGGTGCTGTCGTACGCGCGCGTCGCCGCGGCGCGTCCGACCGAGGAACGTGAGCAGCGCAAGAAGACCGGCGTGTTCACCGGGCGCTACGCGACCAATCCGGTCAATGGCGCGCAGATCCCCATCTGGATCTCGGACTACGTGCTGATGGAGTACGGCACCGGTGCGCTGATGGCGGTTCCGGCGCACGACGAGCGCGACGGAGAGTTCGCCGAGGAGTTCGACCTGCCGGTAGTGCAGGTGATTGGCGACGACGGGAGGCTCGTCAACTCGGGCGAGTTCGACGGGCGGCCCGCAGACGAGGCGAAGCGTGCGATCGTCGAGTCGCTCAGCGCGCACGGCAAGGGCAAGCCGGCGATCAACTACCGCCTGCGCGACTGGAGCTTCTCGCGCCAGCGCTACTGGGGCTGTCCGATCCCGATCGTCTACTGCGACGATCACGGCGCCGTGCCGGTGCCCGAGTCGGAGCTCCCCGTCTTGCTGCCCGAGGTCGACGACTACCGGCCGAAGGGCCAGCCGCCGCTCGCGTCCAACGAGGAGTTCATGAACGCGCCGTGCCCGATCTGTGGCAAGCCGGGCCGTCGCGAGGCCGACACGATGGACACGTTCGTCGATTCCTCGTGGTACTTCCTGCGCTACACCGATCCGAAGAACGACCACGCGCCCTTCGACCGCGAGATCGCCGACTACTGGATGCCGATCGACCAGTACATCGGCGGCATCGACCACGCGAAGGGGCACCTGCTCTACTCGCGCTTCTTCGTGAAGGCGATGAACGATCTCGGCATGCTCGGGTTCCGCGAGCCGTTCCAGCGGCTCTTCCACCAGGGCTGGGTGCGCCTCGACGGCAAGCGGATGTCGAAGTCGCAGGGCGGCGTCTCCCCGAACGAACTGATCGACCGTTTCGGCGCCGACGCGATCCGCATCTACATCCTCTTCCAGGGGCCGGCCGACCAGGACATCGACTGGAGCCCGGACGGGATCGAGGCGACCGTGCGGTTCATCCGGCGGCTGTGGCGGGTCGTGCACGAGGCCGCCGCGCAGCCGGAGTCGCCCGCAGGCGTCGACACGCCGCTCGCGCGCAAGGCGCACGAGACCATCGCGCGAGTCTCCGACGACATCGACCGCCGCTTTGTCTTCAACACGCCGATCGCTGCGGTGATGGAGCTCGTGAACGAGCTCTCGAAGGCGCCGGACGATCCGGCGGCGCGCTTCGCCGCAGAGACGGCGGTGTCCGTGCTGCAGCCGTACACGCCGCACGTGGCGGAGGAGCTTTGGGGCGTGCTCGGGCACACGTCGCGGTTGTGGACGCTCGCGTGGCCGACCTACGACGAGTCGATGCTGCAGCACGACACGATCGAGCTCGTGCTCCAGGTCAACGGCAAGGTGCGCGACCGGATTCGGGTGCCCGCCGGGCTGTCGGAGGACGAGCTGATCGCTCGGGCGCGCGCGTCCGCGCGTGTGCAAGCGCATCTGGACGGCGAGGAGCGGCGCGTGATCGTCGTCCCCGACAAGCTCGTCAACATCGTCGTCTGAGGCGCCGATCGCGCTCGAGCTCGACCACGTCCTGATCGCGGTGGCGGACCTCGCGTCGGCCGGCCGCGAGCTCGAAACGCTGCACGGGCTGGCGTCGATTGCGGGCGGCCGTCACCCCGGCTGGGGCACTGCGAACCGCATCGTGCCGCTCGGCGAGTCCTATCTCGAGCTGATCGCAGTCGTCGACGACGCCGAGGCCGCGGCCGGCCCGTTCGGGCGTTGGGTCGCCGCCGCGAGCTCGGCGACCCTGCGGCTGCTTGGCTGGGCCGTGCGCACCGACCAGCTCGACGAGGTCGCCCGGCGTCTCGGGCTGACGGTCGGTGCCGGGTCCCGAGCCGGCTCGGCCGGCGGGCTCCTCAGCTGGCGGTCGGCGGGCGTCGAGCAGGCGGCGGCCGAGCACTCGCTCCCCTTCTTCATCGAGTGGGGCGCAGGAACGCCGTTCCCGGGCCGCGCGCCGGTCTCGCATGCTGCGGGCAGCGTCCGGCTCTCGAGCCTGCGGCTGCGCGGGGACGCCGACCGCCTCGCGGCCTGGCTCGGCGACCATCGTCTGCCGATCACCGTCGGGGCGGGCGCGCCCGCCGTCTCGAGCATCGTCCTGACGGGTGACGACGGGGAGACCGTCCTCGGCGAGGGCTGAACCGCCGGGCCAGTTGTTGCACTTCCGTCACGCTCGCGTTTCCCACGCGTGACTGCTTCATCGGCACGGTGCTTCCGTGCTCTCCTTCCCGCTCGGTGTCCCGGCGCGGCGGCTCGCCGCCGTCGCATTGCTGGCGCTCGTCGTGGCCGTCGTCGCCTGGCGACACGTCGCGGCCGGAGGCAACGCACCCGACGCCGTCCGGGTCGCACCGATCGACCCTTCCGCCGCGGCGGCGGCTCCGGCTCATGCGGCTGTTCCGGCACCCGCGCTCGTCGTCGACGTCGCGGGAGCGGTGCGTCATCCCGGCCTCGTGCACCTGCCGAAGGGCGCGCGCGTCGCCGACGCCGTTGCCCGGGCCGGCGGCCTGACGCGACGCGCCGAGCGGAGCGGCGTCAACCTCGCCGCGCTCGTCTCCGACGGTGAGCAGGTGCTGGTGCCCGAGCGGGGCGCCGGGGCCGGAGCCGCCCCAGGCGGAGGCGGCGCCGCCGCGGCAGGCCCGGTCTCGCTCAACTCGGCGACCGCCGAGCAGCTCGACACGCTGCCGGGGATCGGCCCTGTGACCGCGCAGAAGATCGTCTCGTATCGCGAGCAGCACGGTTCTTTCGAGTCGGTCGACGGCCTCGATGCGATTCCGGGCATCGGTCCTGCCCGCATCTCCGAGCTGCAGGGGCTCGTGGTGCCGTGAGAGGAGTGCTCCCCGCGCACGTCGTCGCCGCGGCCGCGGTGGCCGGGCTCTGTCTGGCGAACCTCGCGCGCCTCGAGCTCGGAGCGGGCTGGTGGCTCGCGCCCGCGGGGCTGCTCGTCCTGGCCGCGGCGCCGCGGCCGGCCGCGCCGCTCGCAGTCGGCGCGCTCCTCGTCGCAGTTGTGGGCTGGTGGTGGGGCAGCGCGCGGCTCGACGCGCTCGACCGCAGCCCGCTGCGCGCCGACGTCGATCGCGCGGCGCGCGTCACCGTCGTGATCACGGCCGAGCCCCGTGTGGGGCTGTTCGAGCAGCGCATCTTCGCCCGGGTGAGCCGCTTCGGCACCCGGCGGGTCGACGAGCCCGTCCAACTCGAGCTGCCACTCGGCCGCGCTCCTCCTCAAGGGGCGCGCGTGAGCCTCCTCGCGGTGGTGCGGCTTCCACGCGGACCGTCGCACGGATTCGACGAGCGCACCTGGCTGCGCCGGCAGGGCATCCACGTCGTCCTCAAGGTGGACGAGTGGACGGTCACCGGCCGCCGGGGCGGCATCGGCGGGGCCGGCGATCGCCTCCGGCGGTGGCTGCGCGCTGCGTCGGCGCCCGGACTCACGGGAGAACGCCTCGCGCTCGTGGACGGGGTGGTGCTCGGCGACGACAACGGGCTCTCACCCGGCCTGAAGAACGCGTTCCGGCGCTCCGGGCTCTATCACCTGTTGGCGGTCAGCGGCCAGAACGTGGTGCTGCTCGCAGCCGGCGTGCTCGGGGTGGCGCTGCTGCTCGGCGTGCCGCGGGCGTGGTCGCATGTCGGCGCGCTCGCCGCGATCGGCGCGTATGTGCTCGCGGTCGGGCCGCAGCCGTCCGTGATCAGAGCCGCGGTCTCCGGGGCTGCCGTCTCGATCGCGTGGCTCGGGGGGCGCGAGCGGGATCCGTGGCACGTCCTGCTGCTCGCCGCGGTCGTGCTGCTCGGGTGGAACCCGTATGCCCTGTTCGACGCAGGCTTTCAGCTCTCGTTCGCCGCCGTCGTTGCGATCTTCCTGGCCGTCGGCCCGCTCGTGAGGATGCTCGAGGGGTATCCGGTGCCGAAAAAGCTCGGGGCCGCGGTCGCCGTCTCGGCGGCGTGCAGCGTCGCGACCGCGCCGATCCTCTGGCTGCAGTTCGGGGCGGTGCCGCTGCTCGGGATCCTGGCGAATGCGCTCGTCGAACCGGCTGTCGGGCCGCTCCTCGGTCTCTCCTTCGCGGCCGCGGCCGTCGACCCCGTCGCGCCGCGGCTCGCAGCCGGCCTCGCGTGGGTGAACGGCTGGATCGCGGCCTACATCGCGTTCTGCGCGCGTCTCGTCTCGGCCGTCCCGGTCGCCCAGGCGCGCGGTCCCGCTGCGGCACTCACAGCTGTCGGGTCGCTCCTCGCCGCCGCCTATGCTTGGCGAGGATGGCGGAGGAGCTCAAACCGGCCTACCTGATCGCGGGCAGTGACCGGCCGAAGGTCGACCGCACGGTGGCGCGGCTCCGCAACCGGTTCGAGGTCGATGCGGTCGAGCTGCTGCAGGCTGCCGACACGACCGGCGACGATGCGGTCGCGGCCTGCAACGTGATGGGCCTGTTCGGAGCGGGGACGCGCCTGGTCGTGGTCGAAGGCGTCGAGGCGTGGAAGGCGCCGGACGCGAAGGCCGTCGCCGAGTATCTGAAAGCGCCCGCACCCGGGACGACGCTCGCGCTCGTCGGCGGAGAGCTGAAGAAGGACTCGCCGCTCGCGAAGGCGGTCGCGGCCAGGGGCGAGCTCCTGATCTGGGACGTCGTGATGAAGGCGGTCGCGCGCTGGATCGCCGACCAGTTCAAGCTCCACCAGACGAAGGTCGAGCCGGAGGCCTGCCGCCTGCTCGCAGAGCTCGTCGGCGACGACCTCTACGAGCTCGCGGGCGAGGTCGACAAGATCGCCACGTGGGCGAACGGGGCGGAGGTGACCGAGGCGGATGTCGAGGCGCTCGTCGCGCCGCGGGCCGACTCGCCGCCCTGGACGCTGACGGACGCGTGGGGAGCCCGCGACGTCGGCGGCGTGCTCGGCGCGGCCGAGCGGATGCTCGACCGCACGCCCGACCCGCACTCCCGCACGATCCCGAAGCTCGTCGGCAGCATGACGAACCACGTGCGGCGCGCCCGCATCGCACACCGGCTGGATGAGCAGGGCATGTCGCCGCAGGAGGCTGCACCGATCCTCGGCCTGCGTCATCAGTTCCCGGCGCAGAAGCTGTTCGGGCAGGTGCGGAACTTCAGCGCCGAGGAGCTCGACACTGCGCTGATCCGCCTCGCCGAGCTCGACCGCGCGCTGAAGGGTGGTTCGCGGCTCGCGAACGAGCTCGAGCTCGAGCGTGCGCTCGTCGAGATCACCGTGCCCGCCTGAGCGGGCAGCGGACGAGCAAGAGCGAGGGCTAGGAGCCGGAGGTGGAACTGGCCGCGAGCTTCGCGGCCTGCGACTTCTTCCGGGCGCCGGCGTTCCGGTGCAGGGCGCCGCGGGCGACCGCACGATCGATCAGCTTCGCCAGGGCGCGGTGCTCCTCTTCGGTCGCAGCCGCATCTCCCGCCTCGACGGTCGTCGCCAGGCGCTTGGTGAGCGTCTTGATCGTCGACTGGTAGCGCAGGTTCTCGAGCCGCTCTTCGGCAGCGGTCCGGACGCGCTTTTTCTGTTGCTTGATATTGGGCATATCGCGAAGAAATGCCCGCTCCAGCGGGCGCGCGAAGGGTAGCAGAGGGGGCCTGCCGCCCGCCTCCGCGCGTAACGTTCGGCCCCAGTGGCCGACGACACGACCACGAGCGGCCCCGGAGAGAGCGAGCGCCCGGCGGCGACGCCGGTCGCCGAGCGGCCGGCCCGCCGGCTCGCTGTCTCGACCGCGATCTTCTCCTTTGCGACCGGGATCTCGCGGGTGCTCGGCCTCTTCCGGGAGGTCGTCGCCAAGAACTACTTCGGCGTCAACGGCCCGGTGAACGCGTTCAACATCGCGTTCCTCGTCCCCAACACGATCCGCGCGCTCGTGGCCGACGCGGCGCTCTCGTCGGCCTTCGTGCCGGTCTTCAGCGACCTGCTCGAGAAGGGCGAGCGCAAGCGCGCCTGGCGTGTCGCCTCCTCGCTCTTCTGGCTCACCTTGCTCGGCCTCGGCGGCCTGAGCGCGCTCTTCATCCTGCTCGCGCCGTGGCTGATGCCGCCGCTCTATCCGGACTACCACCCGCTGCTGATCGGGCTGTCGCAGGTGCTCTTCCCGATCGTCGCGCTGCTCGGCGCCTCCGGGATCGTGGTGGGGATTCTCAACAGCTACGACGAGTTCTCGATCCCGGCGCTGACGCCCGTCGCGTGGAACCTCGTGATCATCGCGGGGCTGGTGTTCGGCGTACCGCGTGTCGACGGCACGGACCACAAGCTCTACGTGTACGCGGGCTCGATCCTGCTGGGAACGATCGTGCAGTTCCTGCTGCCGCTCCCCTGGCTGCGCGGTCGGGACGGTCGCCTGCAGATGGTGATCGACTGGCGCGATCCCGCCGTCAAGCGGGTGTTCAAGATGATGCTGCCCGTTACGCTCGGGCTCGGGCTGATCAACATCAATGCGCTCGTCGACGGTGTGATCGGCGGTTGGCTGATCAGCAAGAACGCGCCGTCGACGATCGATGCGGCGTTCCGCATCTACATGTTGCCGCAGGGAGTGTTCTCCGTCGCGGTCGCAACCGTGCTCTTCCCGTCGCTGGCACGCCTCGCGGCGCGGCGCGATCTGAACGGCTTTCGCCGTACGAGCTCCGTCGGGCTCAGGCAGATCTCGTTCCTGCTGGTGCCGGCCAGCGTTGTCACCGCGGTCCTGGCCGAGCCGCTGACCCGGCTGATCTACCAGCGCGGCGCGTTCACGGCGCCCCAGACGACAGCCGTCGCCTCGTGCCTCGCCGCACTGTGCCTGGGGCTGACGTTCAACGGGACGATGCTGATGCTGAACCGTTCGTTCTTCAGCCTGCAGGACAACTGGGTGCCGACGGCGATCGCGCTCGGCAACCTCTTTCTCAACGCGCTCCTCGACATCGCATTCTCGCCGCTCGGCATCTGGGGCATCCCGCTCGCGACGTCGTTCGTCAACATCGCGGGCACCGCGGCGCTGCTCGTCGTGCTGCGCCGGAGGCTCGGCCGGCTCGACTTCGGCTCGATCGCCTCGTCGTTCGTTCGCGTGCTCGTCGCCGGCGCTGTCGCGGGTGCCGTCGCCTACGGGGTCTGGAAGCCGCTCGACTCGTTGTTCGGCCGTGGCCTGGGAGGGCAGTTGCTCGCGCTCCTGCCCGCGATCTCGGCCTCGGTCGTGGCCTACCTCGGAGTGGCTCGCGCCCTGCATGTGCGCGAGATGCACGCGCTACTCTCCTTGCGCAGCCGCTTCCGCAGCGGCTGAGCGCTCATGGACCAGCAGCACATCCGCAACTTCTCGATCATCGCGCACATCGACCACGGCAAGTCGACGCTCGCGGATCGCATTCTCCAGCTGACGGAGACCGTCTCCGTGCGCGAGATGCGCGACCAGCTGCTCGATTCGATGGATCTCGAGCGCGAGCGGGGGATCACGATCAAGGCGCAGGCGGTGCGGGTGGCCTGGAAGGGGCACGAGCTGAACCTGATCGACACACCGGGGCACGTCGACTTCACCTACGAGGTGTCGCGTTCGCTGCAGGCGTGCGAAGGGGCCCTCCTTGTCGTCGATGCCGCGCAGGGGATCGAGGCGCAGACGCTCGCCAACGCCTATCTCGCGATCGAGAACAACCTCGAGATCGTCCCCGTCGTGAACAAGATCGATCTGCAACAGGCCGACCCCGACGCCGCCTCCGCAGAGGTCGCCGACCTGATCGGGGACAGCGCCGACCGCGTTCTCCGGATCTCGGCGAAGACCGGGCAGGGGGTCGCCGACGTGCTCGACGCGATCATCGAGCGTGTGCCGGCGCCAACCGGCGATCCGGACGCACCTCCGCGCGCTCTGATCTTCGACTCGTCGTACGACCAGTACCGCGGCGTCGTCGCGTTCGTGCGCGTCGTCGACGGCGTCTTCCGCCCGCGCGAGCAACTGCGGGCGATGGCGCTCGGCACGCGGTTCGAGGCGCAGGAGATCGGGTTCATGTCGCCGGGCAACCGGCCGGTCAAGGAGCTCTCCGCCGGCGAGGTCGGCTACGTGATCACCGGGCTCAAGGATGTCTCCGAGCTCCGGGTCGGCGACACGCTGACCGCCGAGAAGAACCCCGCCGCCCAGCCGCTGCCGGGCTACAAGGACGTCAAGCCGATGGTCTTCGCCGGACTGTTCCCGACCGACTCGGACGACTACCCGGAGCTGCGCGACGCGCTCGAGAAGCTGAAGCTGAACGACGCGGCGCTCTTCTACGAGCCCGAGACCTCGCAGGCGCTCGGTTTCGGCTTCCGCTGCGGCTTCCTCGGACTGCTGCACATGGAGATCGTTCGCGAACGGCTCGAGCGGGAGTTCGACCTCGACCTGCTCGTGACCGCGCCGAACGTCGCCTACCGCGTGAAGCCGATGAACGGCGAGTGGGTCGAGGTGCACACGCCGGCCGATCTGCCGGACGCCTTCGACGAGGTCGAGGAGCCGTACATCAAGGCGTCGATCATCGTGCCGAAGGAGTTCGTCGGCGCCGTGATGGAGCTGAACAACGACCGGCGCGGCCGCTTCGACCATCTGGAGTACCTCTCCGAGCTGCGTGTCCATCTCACCTACGAGCTGCCACTCGCCGAGATCGTCCTCGACTACTACGACCAGCTGAAGTCCCGCACGCGCGGCTACGCGAGCTTCGACTACGACGTCTCGGGCTTCCAGCCCGGCAACCTCGCCCGCGTCGACATCCTCGTCGGCGGCGAGCCTGTCGACGCGCTGTCGCTGATCATCCACCGCGACTTCGCGTACGAGCGGGGCAAGCTGCTGGTGGAGAAGCTGCGCGAGGAGATCCCGCGCCAGATGTTCGACGTCGCGATCCAGGCGGCGATCGGCGCGCGCATCATCGCGCGTGAAACCGTCAAGGCGCGGCGCAAGGACGTGCTCGCCAAGTGCTACGGCGGTGACATCACGCGCAAGCGGAAGCTGCTCGAGAAGCAGAAGAAGGGCAAGAAGCGGATGAAGAACGTGGGGGGCGTCGAGGTGCCGCAGGAGGCGTTTCTCGCGGTGCTGAACCTGAACGAGCCGGCGAAGCGGTAGCCGGTGGCCCTGGAGATGCGCACCGGGTGCGAACGCTGCGGCGCGCCGCTCGCTGCGGAGGGCGACGCGCGCATCTGCTCGTTCGAGTGCACTTTCTGCGTTCCCTGCACCGAGGCGATGAAGGGCATCTGCCCGAACTGCGGCGGTGAGCTCGTCCCGCGGCCCCGCCGCATCGCGTCGTGAACGGCGCCCGCCACCTCTACGTTCATCTCCCGTTTTGCTCGTCGCGCTGCGGCTATTGCGACTTCGTCACGGTCGTCGGGCGCGCCGATCAGCACGGCGGCTACGTCGATGCGCTCCTCGCCGAGCTCGAGTTGGAGCAGGCGCTGCTCGCACCTGAGCTGGAGAGTGTCTACCTCGGCGGCGGCACTCCGACGCTGACCGAGCCCGGGGCGCTCGAGCGTCTCCTCCGGAGCTTGCCCACCGCCCTCGAGGTGACGGTGGAGGCAAATCCCGAGACCGTCACGGCTCGCGTCGCCGCCCTGCTCGCCGCCTGCGGCGTCGATCGGGTCTCGCTCGGCGCGCAGACCTTCTCGCCACGTCTGCTTCGGACACTCGAACGCGTTGCCCAGCCAGACGACGTCCGATGCGCTGTTTATCGTCTTCGTGATGCCGGAATTGGCAACATCTCGCTCGATCTCATCTACGGCATCCCGGGCCAGGAGCCCGCCGACCTCTCACGCGACCTCGCCGAGGCCACGGCGCTCGGGCCCGAGCACATCTCCGCCTACGAGCTGGAGGCGAAGCCGGGCACCCGGTTCACGCACGCCCACGGAGCCGAGCTGGAGCGCCAGGCCGAGTCGCTGGAGTCGTCGTTCGAACATGTCGTCGAGACGCTGAGCGCGGCCGGCTACCGCTGGTACGAGACGGCCAACTTCTGCCGGGTGGCGTCGCGGGACGCAGCCGGCCGGGATCTGCGCGCGCGGCACAACCTCGGCTACTGGCTCGGGCGGGACTACCTCGGCATCGGCGTGGGCGCGGTCAGCACAATCGAGAACCGACGCTGGCGCAACGCGCCCTCGCTCGCCCGCTACCTCGCGGCGCTCGCCCGCGGCGAGCCGCCCCTGCGGGCGCTCGAGGAGCTGCCGGCCGAGGTACGCGCGACGGAGCGCCTGATGCTCGGGCTGCGGCTCGACGAACCGCTGCCGCTCGCCGGACTGGAAGGGGTCGTCGACGCGGATGAGCTCGAACGGCTCGCCGGGCTCGGGCTCGCCGAGCCGGGCGACGGCTCGCTGACGCTGACGAAACGCGGCAGGTTCCTCGGCGGCGGCGTCACCGCCCGCCTGCTCGCCTGACGCGCCGCCTACCATGGTGCGGGAATGAACGTCCTGCTCTCAGAGCGGCAGCGCGCGATCCTCAGGCTCGTCGTCGAGGAGTACGTGGCGACCGGGCAGCCGGTCGGCTCGAAGACGCTGGTCGAAAGCGCCGGCCTCGGCGTGTCGCCGTCGACCGTACGCTACGAGCTGGCCGACCTCGAGCGGATCGGCCTGCTCACCCATCCGCACACCTCGGCGGGGCGGGTGCCGACGGAGACGGGCTATCGGCTCTACGTGGACGAGCTGCTGGCCCGGCCGGAGGTGCGCTCGACCGGCTTCGAGCTGGCCGTCCCGGCGGCGCGCGCGGAGGTGGAGGAGGCACTACAGGCGACGACCGAGATGCTGTCGCAGGTCACACGGCTGCTGGCGCTCGTCTCTGCGCCGCCGGTCCAGGCGGCCACGGTCCGCCACGTCGAGGTCCTGCTGCTCCAGCCCGAGGTGGTGATGGTCGTCCTGATCACGTCCACCGGCGGGGTCACCGATCTGCGCTTCGCCTTCCCCGAGCCGGTCGACCAGGGGCTCGTCACCTGGGCCGCCGACTACCTGAACGAACGCCTGGCGGGTGCGCACGTCGGCTCGCGCGCGGTCAAGGTCGCGTTCGACGAGCCGAGTCTCAGCCTGCGCGAGCGCACGTTCCTGCTCGTGATCCGAAGCGCGTTCGAGCACGCGGCCGACGAGGATCGCCGGCTCTTCGTCGGCGGGGCCGCGGGCCTGCTCGACGAGATGCGCTCCGAGGAGATCGGCGCCTACCGCAGCCTGATGGACGCGCTCGAGAAGCGGGCAGCGCTCCTCGACATGCTCGCGCAGCGTCTCGACCCGCGCCGCCCGTTCGCCCGCGTCGGCGAGGAGCTGGAACAGCCGGGACTGCGCGACCTCGCGCTCGTCGGTGCCACCTACGGCATGGGGCACCGCACGTTCGGCGCGGTCAGCCTGCTCGGGCCGCTGCGCATGGACTACGAGAAGGCTCTGCGCACCGTGCGCTCCGCCGCGACCGAGCTGTCCCGCTTCGTCGAAGAGGTCTACGCGGACGACTGATGAGCACCGATCGCGACTACTACGAACTGCTCGGCGTCCCGCGTGATGCCGACGACGCCACGATCAAGAAGGCGTTCCGCCGCCTTGCGCGCGAGCTGCATCCCGACGTCTCGAGCGAACCGGAGACGGAGATCCGCTTCCGCGAGGTGACCGAGGCCTATGAGGTGCTCTCGAGCTCCGAGCGGCGCGCCCTCTACGACCGCTACGGGCATGCCGGTCTCCGGTCAGGCGGGTTCACGCCGACCCACTTCGACGTCGGCGGGCTGAGCGACCTCTTCGCCGCGTTCTTCGGCGACGACGTCTTCGGCGGCGGCGTGCGCGGCGGAGCGCAGCAGCGGGGCGCGGACGTCGGCGCAGAGATCGAGATCGAGCTCGTCGAGGCCGCGCGAGGAGCGAAGGTGCAGGTGCCGTTCGAGGTGGCGGCTGCCTGCAAGGTGTGCGGCGGCGACGGGGTCGAACCGGGAACGCAGCCGCGGCCCTGTGCTCGCTGCGAGGGGAGCGGCCGCCTGCACCAGGTCTCCCGCAGCCTCTTCGGCGAGTTCGTCCGCGCCCAGGCGTGCCCCGACTGCCGCGGCCGCGGGGAGATCGTCGACCACCCGTGCAAGGAATGCCGCGGCGAGGGGCGCGTCGCGGAGTCGAGAACGCTCGACGTCGATGTTCCGGCCGGGATCCACGACGGTCAGCGCATCCGCGTCTCCGGCGAAGGCCATGCGGGCGCGCTCGGCGGCCGTGCGGGCGACGTGTACGTGCTCGTCCGCGTCAATCCCGACCCGCGCTTCGTGCGCGAGGGCAACGACATCTATTCGCAGGTCGATCTGACGATCGTCGAGGCGGCGCTCGGGTCGACCGTCACCGTGGAGACGCTCGAAGGGCCGATCGAGCTCGAGCTTCCCGCCGGCGTGCAGCCGGGCGAGGTGCGAGTGCTCCGGGGCAAGGGCATGCCGGTCCTTCAGGGCTTCGGGCACGGCGACCAGCGCGTGCTCGTCAACGTCTCGGTGCCGCGGCGCGTGACCGCCGAGCAGCGCCGCCTGCTCGAGGAGTTCGACGCCGCGAGCGACGAGCACACCTACCGCCACGACGAGGGCTTCTTCGACAAGCTGAAGAGCGCGTTCCGCTGAGCGGCCTGCGCAGAGTCGCCGTCGAGGTGGGGCCGGAGCGCCTCGAGGAGGCGCGCGCGATCATGCTCGAGCTGTTTCCCGAGGGCTTCGAGGAGGTCGACCGCCCGCAGGGGGTCGAGCTCGCGGCCTACACGGATGCAGGCGGCGAGGAGCGTCTCTGGCACTTCTTCGGCGGGGCGCGCGCCGCGGACGTGGAGACGGGCTGGGAGGACCGGTGGCGGGCGTTCCACCAGCCGGTGCGCGTCGGCTCGCTCTGGATCGGCCCGCCGTGGGAGACGCCGCCGGACGATGCCCTCGCGGTCGTCGTCGATCCCGGCCGTGCGTTCGGCACGGGCTCGCACGCGACGACCCGGCTCTGCCTGGGGCTCCTGCAGGAGCTCGAGCACGGTTCCCTGCTCGACGTCGGCTGCGGCTCCGGCGTGCTCTCGATCGCGGCCGCGCTGCTCGGGTTCGCCCCGGTCCTCGGTGTCGACATCGAGGAGCCCTCGATCGAGGCGACCCGCGAGAACGCGCGCGTGAACGGCGTCGAGGTCGAGGCGCGGCTGGTTGCGGTCGACGACCGGCTGCCGGCGGCGGAAACGGCGGTCGCGAACATCTCGCTCGCGTCGGTCGAGGCGCTGCCGGACCGGCTCGACGTGTCGCGCCTCGTCACCTCGGGCTACCTGGTCTCCGAGCAGCCTCGGTTGCCGGGCTTCGACCACGCCGAGCGGCGCACGCACGGCGGCTGGGCCTCGGACCTCTACGAACGCGCGTAAGCGCATACGATTCCCGGCGTGGCGACGTTCCGCGTCGACTTCCTCGGCTGCAAGGTCTCGCACGCCGACGTGCACGAGGTGCGCGAGGCGCTCCTGCGCGACGGCCATGCCGAAAGCAAGACCGGCGGCGCCGACGTCGCGGTCATCAGCACGTGCTGCGTCACGAACGAGGCGGTCGCGAAGAGCCGCAAGGCCGCAGCCCGCGCGGCGCGGACCCACAGCCGCGTCTACCTGACCGGCTGCGGCGCCAACCTCGGCGGCGGAGCCTTCGCCGGTCTGCCCTCGAACGTCACGGTCGTCGCGAAGCGCAGCGAGGAGACGGCATCGTTCGTCGCGGGCGACGTCGGCGCCATCGGCTGTGTCCAGGCGGACGCGCGCATCGACCGCGTTCGAGCGTTCGTGAAGATCCAGGACGGATGTTCGTTCTCCTGCAACTTCTGCGTGATCCCGCTCGTCCGCGGCGCCTCGCGCAGCCGCAGCGCCGCCGCGGTGCTGGCGGAGATCCGCCGCCGGGCCGATCAGGGCCATCGGGAGGTCGTGCTGACCGGGATCAACCTCGGCTGCTTCCGCGACCGCTCTGCCGGCTACGACCTGGCGCGCCTCGTGCGTGAAGCGGGGGAGACGCCAGGCCTCGACCGGCTGCGGCTGAGCTCGATCGAGATCAATCACGTGAACGACGCGCTCGTGGCCGCGCTCCGGGAGACGCCGGCCGTGAGCATGCACCTCCATGTGCCGCTCCAGTCCGGCGACGACGGTGTGCTCCGCGCGATGCGGCGCCGCTACACGGTCGACACCTATCTCCGGCGGCTCGAGCCGCTCGCCGGCGAGTTCAACCTGACGAGCGACGTGATCGTCGGCTTCCCGGCCGAGGACGACGCCGCGTTCGCGACGACGATGCGGACGATCGAGCGCGCCGGGATCACCAAGGTGCACGTCTTCCCGTACTCGCCCCGTCCCGGCACGGCGACGGCGGCGGACGATCCGGTGCCGCCGCGCGTGAAGAAGGAGCGCGGCGTCGCGCTGCGCGCGCTGTCGCACGAGCTCTGTGCACGACGGTGGAGCCGCAAGGTGGAGGACGTCGTGCTCGTCGACCGTCCGGGCCGCGGCTACGGCGACGACTACACGCCGTGGCTCGTCGATGCACCGGTCGGCCGGCTCGTCCGCGTTCGCGCGGGCGCGGTCACCGAGGAGGGCATCCGTGCCGCCGCGTGACGACTGTTTGTTCTGCGTGCTCGTGCGCGACGGCGATCACGTGCACCGTGGAGACGGGTTCGTCGCGATCGACGACATCAACCCGAAGGCGCCGATCCACTTGCTCGTCATCCCGGAGCGCCACGTGGACACGTTCCGCGACGTCGACGAGTTCGACGCGGACGAGGCGAAGCGGATGCTCGAGTTCGTCGCGGAGACGGCGCGGGTGGTCGGGCTGGAGGACTATCGGGTGGTCGTCAACGTCGGTCCGGGCGGTGGGCAGACGGTCTTTCACCTGCATTGGCATATCCTCGGAGGCCAGATGATGGCGGAGACGGATCTATGAGCCTGATCGGAGAGCTCGAGGAAGAGGTCAAGGACGCGATGCGCGCCCACGACAACGAGCGCCGTGACGCGCTGCGCCTGATCCTCTC
The DNA here is from genome assembly GCA_963828655.1 of uncultured Thermoleophilia bacterium. Lineage (GTDB taxonomy): Bacteria > Actinomycetota > Thermoleophilia > Gaiellales > Gaiellaceae > PALSA-600. Next base: position 148,839 of record CAWHFK010000009.1, read on the forward strand.
GAGCCTCAAGTCCGCCGAGAAGGAGCTGCTGCGGCCCCTCTCCGACGACGAGGAGCTGCAGGTGCTGCAGCGCGAGCGCAAGAAGCGTCAGGAGGCTGCCGAGGCGTTTCGCAGCGGCGGCCGGGAGGATCGCGCGGAGCAGGAGGAGGCCGAGCTCGCGGTGCTCGAGGAGTTCATGCCCGAGCCCCTCGCCGAGGATGACCTCGAGCGGATCGTCGACGACGCGATCGCCGAGAACAAGGCGACGAGCATGCGGGACATGGGGCGCGTGATGGCCGACGTGATGCCGCAGATCGCAGGCCGTGCGGACGGGTCGGCGGTCAGCCAGCTCGTGCGCGAGAAGCTCGCTTAGGCTCCGAGGCCCCGCGCCGCTTCCCGTGACCATGGGAGAATGCTCGCGATGAAGGTCGGCGATACGGCGCGGCGTTCACGCCCCATCAGCGAACGCGACATCGAGCTCTTTACCGAACTGACGGGCGACCGCAACCCGCTTCACTACGACGCGGCCGCGGCGGCGGGCAGCCGGTTCGGCGGGATCATCGTCCAGGGCGGCGTCACCTCCGGGCTTCTGAACGCCGTGGTCGCTGAAGATCTGCCCGGCCCCGGCAGCGTCTTCCTACACGTCGATTGGAGCTTCCGTGCGCCGGTGCGCCCGGGTGACGTGATCACCGCCGAGGTCGAGGTGCTCGAGGTCCGCGAGGACAAGCCGATCTCGACCCTGCGCACCACGATCTCGAACCAGGACGATGTGGTCGTGCTCGAGGGGACAGCCCTCGTCTACCGCGCTTCCCTTTGATCAGCTCCGCTGCGGCCCTGACGCGACGAAGTCCTGCGGCCGTACGAGCGCGCCCGCCAGGACGGCGCCGCAAGCCGCGACGACTGCGCCGATCAGAAGGATGTCGTGCAGCCCGCCCACGAACGAGGCGCGCGCGACGATGCCCGGGTGCGGCGCGAATGCGCGCGGGTCGACCCTGCTTGCGAAGACCGCGCCCAGCGCCGCGATCCCGGTTGCGATCCCGAGCTGGCGGAAGGTGTTGTTGATGCCGGAGGCCATCCCGGCGCGTTCCTGCTGGACGGTCGAGACGGCGGTCGATGCAAGCGGCGCATTCACGAGGCCGATGCCGACGCCGGCGATCAGGAAGCCCGGGAGCAGGACCGTCCAGCCCGACGAAGAGGTGACGCGGCTCATCGACCACATCGCGATCGCGTTCAGGGCGAGGCCGGCTGCGAGCAGGATTCGGATCGGCACGCGCGTCGAGAGCCGGCCGGCGATCGGCGCGGCGACGAACGAGACGACGCTGAGTGGCAGGAACACCAGGCCGGTCTTGAGGGGCGACAGACCGAGGATGTTCTGCAGGAAGAGCGTGAGGTAGAGAAACATCGCGAACATCGACGAGGAGATCGCGAAGGCCGTCGTCTGCGCCCCGACGAACGCCGGGCGCTTGAAGAGCGCCAGGTCGACCATCGTCGTCCGGTCTCCTCGCTGCGAGAGGATGAACACGACGAGGAGCACCGCGGCAGCCACGAACAGCCCGATGATCCACGAGGTCGACCAGCCCTGCTTATTGCCCTCGATCAGCGCGAGGATCAGGCAGAAGAGACCGCCGATCAGCGTCACGAGGCCAAGCGGATCGAGCCGGCTGTGCTCCGGGTCGCTCGATTCGTGGAGCTGCTTCGCCGAGAGGATGATCGCCGCGATCCCGATCGGGATGTTGACGAGGAAGATCCAGCGCCAGGACAGCCACGAGGTGAGGATGCCTCCCGCCAGCGGGCCGATCGCCACCGCTGCGCCGATCGTCGCACCCCACACGCCGAACGCGGTGCCGCGTTCCTTTCCGTGGAACTCCTGTGAGAGCAGGGCGAGCGCGGTCGCGAACATCATCGCCCCGCCCAGGCCCTGCACGCCGCGCGCGATGATCAGGAAGAGCGGGTCGTTCGCGGCGCCGCAGGCCGCCGAGGCGAGCGTGAAGAGCGCCACGCCGATCAGGAAGACCCGCTTGCGGCCGAAGAGGTCGGCCAGCGATCCCGCAGTGAGGACGCAGGTCGCGAGCGCCAGCGCGTACGCGTCGACGACCCACTGGAGGTCGGAGAACGTGGCGTCGAGGGAGCGCTGGATCGCAGGCAGCGCAACATTCACGATCGTGATGTCGAGGAGGAGCATGAACGTCGCTGTGCACACGGCGATCAGCGTCCACCACTTGCGCGCCATTCCGGCAACCTACACTTGAAGGGCATGCAGGAAACGCTCGAAGTCTCAAATGCGGTCGCGGCCGAGCTGGCCGGGATCTCCGACGGGGTGCTCGACGCGCTGCGCGAACGGCTGCAGTGCACGGTCCGCCTGCGCGGCAACCAGCTGACCCTGGAGGGCGACGACCGGCACGTCGAGAGCGCGCGGGCGGTGATCGACGAGCTCGTCGAACTGGTCGAGGGAGGTCATCAGATCGGCGGCCACACCGTGGACGCGGTGCTCGGGACGCTCGAGGCCGGCCAGGATGTGCGCGAGGTCTTCGACGCGGTCGTCTGGCGTCACCGCGGAAAGAAGATCGCCCCGAAGACGGTCACGCAGAAGCGCTACGTCGACTCGATCAGGCGCGCGACGGTCACCTTCGGCATCGGCCCCGCCGGCACCGGCAAGACCTATCTCGCGATGGCGCTCGCCGTCGCCGCGCTGCACGAGCGCGAGGTCTCGCGGATCATCCTCACGCGCCCCGCCGTCGAGGCCGGCGAGCGGCTCGGCTTCCTGCCCGGCGACTTGATGGCGAAGGTCGACCCGTACCTGCGGCCGCTGTTCGATGCGCTCTACGACATGCTCGACCCCGACAAGGCGAACAACCTGATCGAGCGCGGGACGATCGAGGTGGCGCCGCTCGCGTTCATGCGCGGCCGCACGTTGAACGACAGCTTCATCATCCTCGACGAGGCACAGAACACCTCGCCGGAGCAGATGCAGATGTTCCTGACGCGGCTCGGGTTCGGCTCCAAGGTCGTCGTCACCGGCGACATCACCCAGATCGACCTGCCGCGCGAGCAGCGGTCGGGCCTGGTGCACGTGCGTGATGTGCTCGTCGAGATCGACGGCATCCAGTTCATCGAGTTCGACCACAAGGACGTCGTCCGCCACAAGCTCGTGCAGCGCATCGTCGAGGCCTACAAGGAGCACACCGACGAGCGCAACCGATGATCTCGGTCGAAGTCGAGAACCGGAGCGGCGTCGAGGTGGACGACGGCGGCGCGGTCGAGCTCGCCGGGCGCGTGCTGCACGCAGAGGGGATCGACGACGGTGAGCTCGGGATCGCGTTCGTCGGGCTCGACGAGATGCGCGCCCTGAAGCGGGACCATCTCGGGGTCGACGAGCCGACCGACGTGCTCTCGTTCCCGATCGACGGCCGGGAAGACCTCCCCGCGGGCGTGCCGCGCGCGCTCGGCGACGTGGTGCTCTGCCCCCAGGTCGTCGGCGACGACTGGCGCTGGCCGCTGACCCACGGTCTGCTGCACCTGCTCGGCTACGACCACGGGAAGGAAATGGAAGCCCGCGAGGAAGAGCTACTCGGAACATGACGGCGCGCCGATCGCCCACGATCATCGACTCGTTCAACAACGCGTTCGAGGGGATCATCCACGTCCTCCGCACGCAGCGGAACATGCGCATCCACTTCGCGGTCGCGTTCCTCGTCCTGATCGCGGCGCTCATCATCAACGTCACGAAGCTGGAGCTGATCGCGCTCCTGATCTCCATCACCTTCGTGCTGATCGCCGAGATGCTCAACACGGGGATCGAAGCGGCGATCGACATCGCAACCACGTCGTTCGACCCGATGGCCAAGCTCGCCAAGGACATCGCCGCCGGTGCGGTCCTGATCGCCACGGTGAACGCCGTCTTCGTCGGCTACCTCGTGTTCGCCGGCAAGATCGCCGACCGGTCGTCGACCCTGCTGGAGCGGCTGCGCCAGGCGCCCGCGGAGCTGACCCTGGTCGCGCTCGTCCTGACGGTGATCATCGTGCTGGCGACCAAGGCCTACACCGGGCGCGGCACACCGCTGCGCGGGGGCCTGCCGTCCGGGCACGCTGCGCTCGCGTTCGCGGGGTGGATGGCGGTCACCTACGTGGCCGGCAGCTCCGAGCGCTTCCTGGTCTCGTCGATCGCGCTCGCGATGGCGTTCCTCGTCGCCCAGACCCGCGTCGAGTCGGGGGTGCACTCGGCGCTCGAGGTCACATACGGTGCGGTCGTGGGCGCCCTCGCTGCACTCGTCGTCTTCCAGGTGTTCTCGTGAGCGAGCTCGTCGTGCGCGCCGAAGAGGTGGCCCGGCAGGCGTACGCGCCCTACTCGAACTACTTCGTCGGCGCCGTCGTCCGCACGAACGACGGCCGCGAGTTCACCGGGGTGAACGTCGAGAACGCGGCCTATCCACTCACGCAGTGCGCCGAGAAGACGGCGCTCGGCGCGGCGGCGACCGCGGGCTACCGGCCCGGCGACATCGCCGCCGTCGCGATCAGTGCATCGCCGTGCGGAGGCTGCCGGCAGTGGCTGCACGAGTGGCGCGTGCCCGAGGTCTCCTACCGTCGCGCCGACGGTTCGATCGGCACCGCGACCGCGGCCGAGTTGCTGCCGGACACGTGGGAGCTACCCACCGGCGTAGGCTCGACGGAGCCGGCAGAGAGCGGAGGCGCCGGCTCTGCCGGCGCCGGGAGCGGGGAACCGTGAAGTCGGGCTTCGTGGCCGTCGCCGGCCGGCCGAACGTGGGCAAGTCGACGCTCGTCAATGCGTTGACGGGAACCAAGGTCGCGATCGTCTCCGACAAGCCGCACACGACCCGCCACCAGATCCGCGGCGTCTATACGACGGATGACGCCCAGCTCGTGCTGGTCGACCTGCCGGGCTGGCAGAAGCCGATCGACACGCTGACCGAGCGGATGCAGGGACGGGTCGACGAGACGATCGCCGGTGATGTCGACGTCGTCATGGTCGTCGTGAGCGCCCGCGACCGGATCGGAGCGGGGGACAGGTTCGTCGCGCGCCGGGTGTTCTCGCTCGGGGTGCCGGTGATCATCGTCGTCAACAAGGTCGATCGCCTGAAGGCCGGGCACATCGCGTCTCAGATGAAGGAGGCCGCCACGCTCGGGGAGTTCCACGCGTTGCACCCGGTCAGCGCCGTCACCGGCGACGGCATCGACGAGCTGCGTTCGGATCTGATCTCGCTGCTGCCGGACGGCCCGATGTACTACCCCGCGGAGACCGACACCGATATGTCGGACGAGGCCCGGATCGGGGAGCTCGTTCGCGAGCAGGCGCTGCGGCTGCTCAAGGAGGAGCTGCCGCACGCGATCACCGCCGAGGTGGTCGAGATCGAGGGCAAGCACGTGCACGTGCGGCTCTACACCGAGACCGAGAGCCAGAAGCAGATCCTGATCGGCAAGGGCGGCTCGATGGTGCGCGAGATCGGTCGCACGGCCAGGCCGTTCGTCGAGCAGCTGCTGGGGCATCCCGTGTACCTGCAGCTGCAGGTGAAGGCGTCGCCCAAGTGGCGGCGCAACGAGACGATGCTCGAGCGCCTGGGCCTCTAGGTTCGGACCGCCGCGAGCAGCTCACCGAGCCGTTCGCGGTCCGCCTCGCCCCAGATCGTCCGGAGCGCGCCTTCGGCGGCCTCCTCGGCCGTGACGAGGGCCTCGCCGGCGATCCGCCGCCCTGCGTCCGTGAGCGTGACGAGGGCGAGCCGCGCGTCGCGCGGGTTCGACTCGCGTCCGACGAGCCCGATGCGCTCGAGCGGGCCGAGCTGGCGTGCGACGCCGGAGGTCGTCACTCCGAGGCGGGCGGCGAGCTCCGCGCGGCGGAGCTTCTCGACGGGCGCGTCGCGCAGCTCGAGCAGGAGTGCGAGGTCGGACAGGCTGAGCCCGTGGTGGTGCCCGAGCGGCGTGTCCACGTAGCGCAGAACGAGCGTCCGCGCGAGCGCGAGGTCGAGCACGGTGTCGAGAGACGTCGGCATGAGCAATCAACAATATATCATCAATCGCTCAACGACATCGCAAGCTGGGGTCAGACCCCAGACGCGTCTGGAAAGGACAGCGCCCGGCGCGCTACTCGACCGTGTGGAACCGCTCGATCTCCGCGATGACCGCCGCCGGGGGTGTCAGCAGGTCCATCAGCGAGACGTCGACGGCTCGGCCGTCGTGGGGCGTGATGCGCAGGAAGTGCAGGGTGCTGTAGCGGGCCGCGCGCGTCGTGTGCTCGAGCGACGCGAGCTCCGGCCAGGCGAGCGGGCGCGGCAGCCTGGCCCCGCCGAGGCCGTCCTCGTCCACCGTGATCTGCGCCTCCCCCGTCACAGCGGCCCGCACGAGGATCACGGCCAGCGCGAAGAAGACCACGGCGAGCAGGCCGCCGATCCACCAGTTGGCGCTTCCGATGAGCACTCCGAGCAGTCCCGCGCCCGCGCAGATGGCCGCGTACTTCGCCTGCCTGCGCTTGTCCGCGTGGAATCGCACCGGGGCTACACTCGCATGATGGCCCAGGCGCCGGCACTCCCGAGGGGCTTCGAGCTGCCGCTGAAGCAGCGGCTGCCGCGAATCGGCTCGATCGACCAGGTCGCGGTCGAGCAGCGTGCTGCCGAGCTCGCGAAGCGCTCGATCAAGAAGGACGCGAAGGTGTGGGCGCTCGAGCTGGCGCTGCGCTGCTGCGACCTCACCACGCTCGAGGGGCAGGACACGCCGGGCAAGGTCGCCGCGCTCTGCTCGAAGGCGATTCGCCCCGACCCGAGCGACGCGAGCGTCCCGTCGGTCGCGGCAATCTGCGTCTACCCGAATCTGATCGCGACCGCGAAGCAGCGCCTGGCCGGCAGCAGCGTGAAGATCGCCAGCGTCGCGACGTACTTCCCGTCGGGCCAGGCCCCGCTCGACGTCAAGCTGCGGGACGTCGAGGACGCGGTCGCGCTGGGCGCGGACGAGATCGACATGGTGATCGACCGCGGTGCGTTCCTCTCGGGCCGGTACGCCAAGGTCTTCGACGAGATCGTCAAGGTGAAGGAGGCCTGCGGTGCCGCGCACCTCAAGGTGATCCTCGAGGTGGCGGAGCTCGGCACCTACGACAACGTCCGCCGCGCATCGCTGCTCGCGATGGCCGCCGGCGCCGACTTCATCAAGACGTCGACCGGCAAGCTCCCCGGCGCCGCCACGCTCCCTGTGCAGCTCGTGATGCTCGAGGCGATCCGCGACGTGCACGGCGAGACGGGGCGCAAGGTCGGGATGAAGCCCGCCGGCGGCATCCGCACCTCGAAGAACGCGATCCAGTACCTCGTGCAGGTCCACGAGACGCTCGGCCCGGACTGGCTCACCCCCGACCTCTACCGCATCGGCGCGTCGAGCCTCGTCAACGACATCCTGATGCAGCTCCGCAAGGAGAAGACGGGCGCCTACCAGTCGAAGGACTACTTCACGAATGACTGACGTCGAGCGCCGCCAGGACCGCTCGCCGGTCCCGCACGACTGGACCTACGCGCCGGCACCGGAGTCGACCGACGTCGTCCGCCTACAGGACCGGTACGGCCTCTACATCGGCGGCGAATGGGTCGAGGCGAAGGAGCACTTCACGACGATCTCGCCGCGCGACGAGGCGCCGCTCGCCGAGGTAGCGCAGGCGACCGAGGCCGACGTGCACAACGCCGTCGCCTCCGCCCGCGAGGCCTTCGGCACGTGGTCGACGCTGCCGGGCTCGGAGCGGGCGAAGTACATGTTCAGGATCGCGCGCATCCTCGCCGAGCGCTCACGCGAGTTCGCCGTGCTCGAGTCGCTGAACGGCGGCAAGCCGATCAAGGAGTCGCGCGACGTCGATCTGCCGCTCGCGGCCGCGCACTTCTTCTACTACGCCGGCTGGGCGGACAAGCTCGAGTACGCGTTCCCGAACCGCGTGCCGAAGCCGCTCGGCGTGGCCGGCCAGATCATCCCGTGGAACTTCCCGCTGCTGATGCTCGCGTGGAAGATCGCGCCCGCGCTCGCTGCCGGCAACACGGTCGTGCTCAAGCCGGCCGAGACGACCCCGTTGACGGCGCTTCTCTTCTGCGACGTGCTGCGCCAGGCCGAACTGCCGCCGGGCGTGGTCAACATCGTCACCGGCGACGGCTCGACCGGCGCCGCGCTCGTGGACTCCGACGTCGACAAGATCGCGTTCACCGGCTCGACCGAGGTGGGGAAGGCGATCCAGCGGCGCCTCGCGGGCACCGGCAAGAAGCTGACGCTCGAGCTCGGCGGCAAGGCCGCGAACATCGTCTTCGACGACTGCGCGGTCGACCAGGCGGTCGAGGGCATCGTCAACGGGATCTACTTCAACCAGGGCCATGTCTGCTGCGCGGGCTCGCGCCTCTTCGTCCAGGAGTCGATCTACGAGCCGGTGGTCGAGAAGCTGAAGCAGCGCATGGCGACGCTCCGGGTCGGCGATCCGCTGGACAAGAACACCGACGTCGGCGCGATCAACTCGCGGATGCAGCTCGAGAAGATCGAGGAGCTCGTCGCCGCCGGCCAGGAAGAGGGCGCCGAGATCTACCAGCCGCCGTGCCGGCTGCCGGAGCAGGGCTACTGGTTCGCGCCGACCGTGTTCACCAACGTCGCGCAGAGCTACCGGATCGCCCAGGAGGAGATCTTCGGCCCGGTGCTCTCCGTGCTCACCTTCCGCACCCCGGACGAGGCCGTCGAGAAGGCGAACAACACCCCGTACGGCCTGAGCGCCGGCGTCTGGACGGAGAAGGGCTCGCGCATCCTCTGGATGGCGCAGCACCTGCGGGCCGGCGTCGTCTGGGCGAACACCTTCAACCGCTTCGATCCGACGAGCCCCTTCGGGGGCTACAAGGAGTCGGGCTTCGGCCGGGAGGGCGGCCTGCACGGCATGGAGCCGTACCTCGACTTCGAATGACGCGCATACCCGTCAAGAAGACGTACAAGCTCTACATCGGGGGCGGATTCCCGCGCAGCGAGAGCGGCCGCACCTACGAGGCGCAGGGGCAGAACGTCGCGCGCGCCTCGCGCAAGGACGTCCGCGACGCGGTGCAGGCGGCCCGCGGGGCGCAACCGAAGTGGGCCGGCGCGACCGCATACAACCGGGGCCAGGTGCTCTACCGCATCGCCGAGATGATGGAGGCGCGCGTGCCGGAGTTCGCGCAGCTCTGCTCGGGCGAGGACGAGGTGCATCGGGCGATCGACCGCTGGGTCTGGTACGCGGGCTTCGCCGACAAGCTCTCCCAGGTGCTCGGCGGGACGAATCCCGTCGCAGGCCCGTACTTCAACTTCACGATCCCCGAGCCGACCGGCGTGGTCGCGACGATCGCGCCCGACGAGCCGCCGCTTCTCGGCCTCGTCTCGCGGATCGCGCCGGTGCTCACCGGCGGCAACGCGGTCGTGGCGCTCGCGTCCGAGACGCGGCCGCTCGCTGCGATCGAGCTCGCGGAGGCGATTGCGACGAGCGACGTCCCGGGCGGCGTCGTCAACCTGCTCACGGGTCACCGCGCGGAGCTCGCGCCCTGGCTCGCGAGCCACATGGATGTCAACGCGATCGACGTCACCGGCGCCGATGGGCTGCGCGCCGACCTGGAGACGGCCGCCGCGGAGAACGTGAAGCGCGTAGTCTCGGGCAAGCCCGACAGCCAGTCCCTCTACGAGATCTCCGCGTTCCTCGAGCTGAAGACGGTCTGGCACCCGATTGGAGTCTGAGCTGACGGCATTCGACAAGCTTCAGGACATCTCCCCGAACGTGATCTGGGACGGCGTGATCGGCCGTTCGCTGCACGGTGCGGAGGCGACGCTCTCGGCGATCGAGCTCGCGCCGGACACCGACGTGCCGGAGCACGCCCACGTCAACGAGCAGATCGGGATCCTGACGAGCGGCCTGCTGACGTTCCGGATCGGCGACGAGCAGCAGGACCTGGAGCCGGGGGCGACCTGGGTCATCCCGGCGAACACGCCGCATTCGGTCCGGTCCGGCCCGAACGGGGCCACCCTGATCGAGCTGTTCGCTCCATCGCGGGCGGACTGGGCGGGCCACGATCGGCTCCCGCCGAGTGCTCCGCGGGGCTTCTAGCCAGTACGCTTCCGCTAAGCAGTGCCCGGGCCACGCCGACTCAGCCACCACATCTCCGAGGGAGATGGAATCGCGATCATCGTTTGCGTCGAGGACGCGGGCGCGGCGCGAGACGCCGAGGAGCAAGGTGCGAAGGCGCTCGCGGTCTCCTCGGCGATCACCGGGATCCGTGAGGCGACGAGCCTGCCGCTGCTCTGGATCGGCCGCGGGACGCCCGCCGAAGCCGACGCCGTGATGATCCGGCCCGAGGAGGAGCACCGGCACGGCCACCTGGAATCGGTGGTCGACGTGCGCGACGAGGAGGAGCTCGAGCTCGCGCTCGACCGGCACGATCCCGAGATCTTCCTGCTCACCGTGGGTGAGATCGACGACGACGTCGATCCGCTGGACGCGGTGCTGGAGCTGCTGCCCGATGTCCCGGCCGGCAAGCTCGCGATCGCACAGGTCGACGTGGAGAGCCGGGACGAGGTGCTCGCCCTGGAGCGGGCCGGGATCGACGCCGTGCTCGTCTCCGCCGGGGATGTCCGCGGGCTCGTCGGCCACCAGCCGGTCGACGTCTAGACCGAGCTACCATGGGCGCCCTGGTGAGAGGGCTCCTGACGTTCTCCCTGCTCCTGGGACTCTGCGCACTGCTCGCGACGGGCTGCTCCGGCGGAGCGAAGAAGGCTGCTGCCGCTCCCGAGGTGTCGCCGAGGCCGCACTGCCCCGACCGCGCCGGCTGGCAGAAGCTCGCGAACCGGATCAAGGCGCCCGTCTACTGCCCCGGCTGGCTGCCCGATCCCCTCGTCGGGAAGCTCGGCGGCCAGTGGAACAACATCAACTCCGTCTCGCCCGATCGCAGCTACCTCGAGAGCTTCGTCTGGCAGGAGACGGGCGGCGGCGTCGCGGGCGGCGAGCTGCACGTCAACCTGCGCGCCTACCCGGGGCGCACCACGATCCCCACCTGCCGCACCGGCGGCGTCGACAGCCGCAACGTCCCCTGCTTCGACCAGCCCACGCAGTCGATCACCGAGAACGGCATCAAGACGCGCCTCTACACCGTGAACCAGGACGCCGACCAGTGGCACGCGGCGCTCGTCTGGCGGGCGAACGGCAATCTCTACACGCTGTCCGAGCACGTTGCGCCGCCGCTCACCTTCGATCACGTCGTGCGCTACCTCAAGCAGGAGCTGAAGGCGCTCGTGCGGATCAGCCCCGCCGTCTGATGAAGCTGACACGGAGGCAGGTGCTCGCCGGCGCAGTCGTCGGTGTCGTCGGCGCGGGCAGCATCTACGAGCTCGTCGACCAGCTGAGCGGCGGCTCGCCGCCGCGGGCGGCGGGCGGGCAGCGGCTCCCCGAGCAGCATCTGCTCGACGGCATCCAGGTCGTCAAGAGCGACGGGGTGGAGGTGCTCGTGCCGCCGCTCCATCACGAGATCCTCACGGCGCGCGTCGTCGCCGGCCGTGCCGACCTGCCCGACGCGCAGGCGTCGCTCGCGGAGGTTCTCCGGGGGATCGACGCGGACTACGAGCCGACCCCCGCCGGGCTCGGCGTGACGGCGGCGTGGGGCCTGCCGTACTTCGAGCGCCTGACCCCGGATGCCCTGCGCCGCTATCTGCCGCACGACCGGCGCGCCGGGAAACCGGTGCTGTTCGACGCCGAGCGCTTCCAGAGCGATCCGGACAACACCAGGCTCGAGTCCAACGACGTCGCGTTCCTGATCCGCTCGGACGTGCGCGCGCACATCGACGACGCGACCAAGCGCCTGCGCGACTCCAAGCTGTTCGAGCCGACCTCGATCAGGCGCGGCTTTGCCGGCGGGGGCTTCGACGGCAGCCGTTCATTGCCGAAGCAGATGGCGGAAGCCGCCCAGATCCCCGGCGCCGACCTCATCCCCGAGACGGCAGAGCTCTATCTCGGCTTCACCTCGACCCAGCGCGGCGGGATGGGCCCCGGCCAGATCGCGAACTTCGAGACGCTCGGCTACGTCGACTTCCGCGGCAGCGACTACTTCGTCCACGGCACCCACATGCACCTCTCGCACATCCACGAGGACGTCGAGGCGTGGTACCTCAACTTCGACTTCGACGAGCGCGTCGCGACCGCGTTCCGCCCCAACCTCGACGTCAAGGAGGGCACGCAGACGGTGCGGCAGGGGCCGCAGGACGTCTCGAGCACCGCCGACGTGCACAAGGACTACCAGAGCTCGGGTCGGATCGGGCACAGCGCCGCGATCCAGACGACCTCCCGGCTCGACCGGGACGTCGCGGTGGAAGGCCTCGTCTACCCGAAGGGCACGGCGGTCCCGGTGCGCGCCGACTTCAACACGCTGGACAACCCGTTCATGTGGTCGGTGAACCTCGACGAGATCGGCGAGCTGCCGGCCGCCGGCGTGCACTTCGTCGTGTTCAACCCGACGGGCGACGACTTTCGGCGCAACCGCCGCGCGATGGACGGACAGCTGCCGGACGGGACGATCGCCTTCACGCCGCAGGATCGCAACCAGGGCTTCAACTCGATCCTCTCGACGACGCACCGCCAGAACTTCCTCGTGCCGCCGCGCCGCCACCGCAGCTTCCCGCTCGCGGAGCTGTGATCTCGAACCTGGTTTCCGCGTAGCGGAACCAGGTTCCTGTCGTAGACGGACCGCATCAGACGGGAACCTGGTTCCGGCTGCGCCGGCAACCAGGTTCCTACCCGAAGAAGGTCCGCGCGACGTCGTACCAGGCGGCGGGAACGGTCTTCAGCTCTGCGGTCGCCTCTTCGAGTGAGACGGAGATCACGTCGTCGCCGCGCAGCGCCGCCATCTGGCCGAACTGCTTCTGCTGCACGAGGTCGGCGGCCTTCAGCCCGAAGCGCGTGGCGAGGATGCGGTCGCGCGCCGTGGGCGAGCCGCCGCGCTGGACGTGGCCCAGCACCGTGACCCGCGTCTCGAAGCCGGTGCGGCTCTCGATCTCGTCGCCCAGTTGCTCGCCGACGCCGCGCTTGGCGAGCAGCTTGTGGCCGAACTGGTCGACCTCGCCGTGGTCCTCGGCGGCGCCCGGGAGCTCGCAGCCCTCGCTGATCACGACGATCGAGAAGTTCTTGCCGCGCCCGTGCCGGCGGCGGATCTCGGCCTCCACCTCGTCGAGCACGACCGGGCGCTCGGGGATCAGGATCACGTCGGCGCCGCCGGCGATACCGCTGTGCACCGCGATCCAGCCGGCATGCCGGCCCATCACCTCGACGACCATGACGCGGTTGTGCGACTCCGCCGTCGTGTGGATGCGGTCGATCGCCTCCGTGCAGATCGCGACAGCGGTGTCGAAGCCGAAGGTGTAATCGGTGCCGGACAGGTCGTTGTCGATCGTCTTCGGGACGCCGACCACCGGCAGGTCGAACTCGCCGTAGAGCCTGGCAGCGACGCCGAGCGTGTCCTCCCCGCCGATCGCAACCAGGGCGTCGAGCTGCTCGAAACCCTTGCGCACCCTCTCGACGCCTCCATCGACCTTGTAGGGATTGGTGCGCGAGGTGCCGACGATCGTGCCGCCGCGCGGGAGGATCCCGGAGATCTCGTTCGGCCCGAGCGGCTCGAACAGGTGCTCGACCATGCCGCGCCAGCCTTCGCGCACGCCGACCACCTCGTAGCCGTTGGCCCACGAGCGCCGCGCGACCGCGCGGATGACCGCGTTCAGGCCGGGACAGTCGCCGCCGCCGGTGAGGACTCCGATCCGCATCGGCTTCGAGTCTACGTTCAACCTCGTCTGCGTCGAATCCGAGGCGGATCGTCTCGCCGCCGGTTCGGGTCCTCGGCCGGGCCGCCGGCACGTCTGACGGCCGCCACGATCTCCTGTTCGGTGCAGCCCGCTCTGCTCATCGATTCGACGAGCACCTTCAGGTGGTAGTCGCCGTCCACGCGCCTCATGCCGCCCGCTCCCCGAAGCGGAGCATGCCGTCGGCCTCGACGACGTGGTGGTGGACACCCAGGATCTCTGCGGCCGACAGGAGCCCCGACACGTCGAAGGGCCTGCGTGAGACGCCTGCCCGCGCGAGGTAGAAGCCGATCTCCTCGATCCGGATCGGCGCGAGCTCCTCGACCAGTCTGAGCGCGGTGCGGGTCGAGCTGCACGGGACCTTGGCGTCCCGCGCGTGCGTGCGCACGCGCTCCTCGAGCTGGCGCACCCTTTCGCGTGAGTACCCCTCGGCCGCAGCGGCGACGGCGAGCGTGCAGACGCCCTTTCCGTCCCAGCCGAGCCGCGCTGCGACGGCCCGGGCCTGCCGGTCCTCCAGCTTCGCCGCGCGGAGAAGCCCTCCGAGCTCCTCCTCGAGGGTCGGCTCGGTCCGCCGGGTGTGTGAAAACGTCATGACATCGCCTCCTTGTGCTCGTACTGGGAAGGCGTCGTCGCCTCGGCGCGGACGGCAGAGTCCGGCGGGAAAGCAGCCCGGCCTGCTGCCGGCTGCGCAAGCCTTACGACAGGCTGCTCTCCGAGGGTAGCCACGCTGTCGGCGGGCGCGCAAGAACGTGCACATGCGCACGTGGCTCAGCCGAGTGCGGCGGCGATCGCGTCGGCGATCACCTTGAGCGACTGGCCGCTCACCTGGCTCGCCCGGCGGAGGCGCGCGAACGCCTCGCCCTCGGTCATTCCCTCGTGCTCCATCAGGAGGCCCTTGGCCCGTTCGATCGACTTCCGCGCGGCGAGAGCGTCGCCGAGTGTCGCGACCTCCTCGCGCAGGGCCGCCAGCTCCTCGTGGCGTGCGACGGCGGTCTCGATCGCGGGGATCAGATCGCTCGCGTTGAACGGCTTGACGAGATACGCGAACACGCCGGCGTCGGCGGCCCTCCGGACGAGCTTCTCGTCGGTATAGGCCGTCAGGAGCAGGATGGGGACGGAGCGCTCCTGCATGATCCGCCGAGCCGCTTCGATGCCGTCGAGCGTCGGCATCTTGACGTCGAGCAGGACGACGTCGGGGCTCGTCGACCGTGCCAGCTCGACCGCCTGTGCGCCGTCGCCGGCCTCGCCGCAGACGCGGTGGCCGGCCGCCTCGAGCTGCGCTTTGAGGTCGAGCCGAATGATCGTCTCGTCCTCGGCAATCAGCACCGCTCTCTGTCTGTCCACGCTTCGATCTCCTCGTCTTCGCCCAAAAAGAAAGGCGCCCGGAAACCGATGCTTCCGCGGCGCCGTCGCCAGGACGCTCCATGAGCGTCCAGCCTCGATCATAGAGATCGAGGCGCTTGATTCAGATCGCGACTCAATCGCGCTCGTTCTGTGCCAGGCGGTGACACTCGATCATGCGCTTCGTCTCCGTCGTCACCCTCGCCGTCTGTCTGGTCGCCGTGTGCGGGGGAGCCTCCGCGGCCCAGCCCGGGCTGACCGCGTCCCACCCGTGTGCGAACGCGCCGGGCTTCACGTGCTCGACGCTGACGGTCCCGCTCGACCACGCGGGCCGCCGTGCCGGCACGCTCGCACTGGCGGTCGCGACCGCCGACAACGCGACGGCGCCGCGCGGCGTGCTGCTGCTCCTCACCGGCGGTCCCGGACAGCCCGGCGTTCCCGCACTGTCGCGGGTGCCGGAGATCCTCGGCGCCGAGCAGAACGCCTACCGCATCGTGATGCTCGACCAGCGAGGCACCGGCGCCGGCGCACTCGACTGTCCCGCCCTGCAGGCGGCGATGGGGAGCTCCGACCTCGCCGCGCCGCCGGCCGCCGCGGTCCGCGCGTGCGCAGCCCAGCTCGGCGACCGGCGGCAGTTCTTCGGCACGGACGACGTCGTCGCCGACCTGGAGTCGCTGCGGCAGGCGCTCGGCGTCGACTCGTGGGTCGTCGACGGCATCTCGTACGGCACCTACGTCGGCGAGCGCTACGCGCTCGCGCATCCGGCGCACGTGTCGAAGCTCGTCCTCGACTCGGTGGTCCCGCACGAAGGGGAGACGGATCTCGGCCTCGATGAGTTCCGCGCAGCTCGGCGCGTCCTGCACGATGTCTGCGGCAGCGACGTCTGCGCCTCGGATCTCGCGGCGGCCGTGCGCCGGACGGGCGAAGGCCCGGCCATCTTCGACGCGTTGACGTTCGAGAGCATCGTCGACCCGACCTTCCGCTCGGCCTTCGACGTGCCCCGCCTGCTCCACGCCGCGGCCCACGGCGCGCCGTCCGGCCTCCTGCAGTTCCTCGCGGCCGCGAAGGGCTGGGAGCAGACACCGGCAGAGGCGCTCGACCAGGGCCTCCACGCGAGCGCTTTGTGCGCCGACTGGCGCTATCCGTGGGGCGACTCGTCAGCACCGCTCGCCGGACGCGAGGCGAAGCTGCGGGCTGCGGTCGCCCGTCACGCGGCGAGCGCCTTCTTCCCGTTCGACCGGGCAACCGCGCTCGGCAACGGTTTCGTCCGGCAGTGCCTGCCGTGGTCGCCGACGCCGCCCACCCCGCTGCCCCGCCGTGGGGCGAAGCTCCAGGTGCCGGCGCTCCTCGTGAACGGCGACCACGACCTCTCGACCCCGCTCGAGTGGGCGCGCGAGGAGCTGGCCCTCGCGCCGAAGGGGACGCTCGTCGTCGTGCACGGCGCCGGGCACTCGGTGCAGTCGCGCGCGGTCAGCGCTGTGGGGCGTCAGGCGGTCGCACGATTCCTGCTGCGATGAGCTCGGCCTCGACCGCGTCGAGCACGTCGTTGACCCCGCCGTCACGCTCCTCGGGCTCGCCCCAGTGCCACTGCTCGAGGTAGGCGTCACTGCCGACGAGACCCTGCTCCATCGCGACGCGGTCGATCTCCTGCTGGAACCAGTCCGGCAGCTGGCGCGAGACCTGCGTCTCGTCGTCGGCCGTGGCGCGCAGGAGCGAAGGGAGCTCCTGCCAGTAGAGGATTTGCACCCTGGTCAACGTCGCCGTTTGCGGTTCTGCACGAACTGGAAGCCGAAGCGGCCCTTGACGCACAGGTTCCCGCGCGTCACGTCGTGGTCGTCGGGCGAGGTCACGTTGACGATGTCCCCGTCCTGGACGTGCAGCTCGAGGTTGCAGCCGACCCCGCAGTAGGGGCAGATCGTCGTCACGACGTCTTCGATTGCCTCGTTCCAGGTCCCGGCTCGGCGGCGGTCGTACTCGCTCTTCGACATCAGGGCGCCCGTGGGGCAGACGGCGATGCAGTTGCCGCAGTACACGCACGCCGACTCGGGGAGCGTCACGTCGAGCTCCGTCGAGATGTGCGCACCGAAGCCTCGTCCGGCGACCGCGATCGCGAAGGTGTTCTGCGCGTCCTCGCCGCAGGCCGAGACGCACTTGTAACAGAGGATGCAGCGCGAGTAGTCGCGCACGTAGAGGTCGTTGTCGATCTTCACGTCCTGCGCCACGGTCGCAGCGTCTGCGCCGAACCGGTCGGGCCTTGCGTCGTAGCGCTCGATGTACTCGAGCGCGTCGGCCGCCAGCGAGAGATCGACCGACGATCCGAGCAGCTCCAGGACGAGCTTGCGGCTCGTGCGCACACGCTCGGAGTCGGTGCGCACGACCATTCCCGCCTCGGCCTTGCGCGAGCAGGCGGGGACGAGTGTCCGTGCGCCCTCCAGTTCGACCACGCAGACCCGGCAGACGTTCACCGGTGTGAGCGTGTCGCCGTAGCAGAGGGTCGGCGTGTCGATCCCGAGCAGCCGGCAGGCGTCGAGGATCGTCGATCCTTCGAGGACGCGCACGCTCTCGCCGTCGACGGTCAGCTCGAGCATCTTCTTCGGCGCGGCGAGGAGCGTGGTCGTCGTCATTCCGCAAAGACTCCCAGGTTCACCATCGCCGACTCGATTGCATTCGCCGCAGTCTGTCCGAGGCCGCAGATCGAGGCGTCGCGCATCACCTGGGCGAGCTCGGCGAGCGTCTTGCGCTCGTCCGCCTGCGGTGCGCCTGCCGCGAGCCGCTTCAGCGCTTCCTCCTGGCGCACGGTGCCGACGCGGCACGGCACGCACTGGCCGCACGACTCGTCGCGGAAGAACTCCGCGATCCGCAGCAGGGCGGGAACGAGCTCGGCCTGCTCGTCGTAGACGATGACCACCCCCGAGCCGAGCGTCACACCCGCGGCGCGCGTGTCCTCGTGCGTCAGCTTCAGATCGAGCAGCTCGGGGCCGACGAACGCACCCGCGGCCCCGCCGAGCAGGACGGCCCTGGGCGGCGCCGCGCCCGCAAGGTCGAGCAGCTCGCGCAGCGTCGCGCCGAACGGGAGCTCATAGAGCCCGGGCCGCTCGACGCAGCCGGAGACGCAGAACAGACGGGTGCCGGCCGAGCCCTCGGTCCCGGTTCGCGCATACTCGGCGGCGCCGTCGCGCACGACCTCGAGCACGTTGAAGAGCGTCTCCACGTTGTTCACCGCGGTGGGCTTGCCGAAGAGCCCGACCTCGACCGGGAAGGGAGGCTTGTTGCGCGGCTCGCCGCGGTAGCCCTCGATCGACTGGAAGAGGGCGGTCTCCTCGCCGCAGACGTAGGCGCCGGCTCCGATCCGCAGCTCGATCTCGAGCCCGTCGAGGTGGGGACGGCTCTGCGCGATCGCGTTCCCGATCCGCTCGTGCGCGAGCGGATACTCGGCCCGGACGTAGATGAACGCCTTCGCGGCCCCCGTCGCGAACGCCGCGATCGCGATCGCCTCCACGAGCGCGAACGGGTCGCTCTCCATGAGGACACGGTCCTTGAACGTCCCGGGCTCGGACTCGTCGGCGTTGCAGACGACGTAGTGCGGGTGAGCGGCCTGCCCCGCGACCGCCTCCCACTTGACGCCCGTCGGGAACGCGGCGCCGCCGCGGCCGAGCAGGTGCGATTCCTTCAGCTCGCCGATCACCGCCTCGGCGCCGAGCTCGCGCGCGCGCCGCAGCTGCTCGAAGCCTCCGGCCGCGACGTATTCGTCCAGGGACGCCGGGTCGATGCCGTCGCCGATCCTGCGCAGCAGCCGCAGCGACGGATCGCCTGCCTGCGGCAAGGGCGGTGCCTCGGCCGGCAGTTGCAGCTCCCGCGGCGCGACGCCCGCGATCGTGCGGTACGAGGCGGGCGCGCGCTCGCACAGGCCGAGGCACGGGCTCGGATGCTCGCCCGGGCCGACCCGCGCGCCCTTCAGCGCGCACGCCAGATCGGTGCAGACGTGCGTCACGTCGGCGGGGCGCTCCTCGAGCGCCAGCAGCGCGTAGAAGCTCGCGACGCCGTAGGCGTCCGCCGGCGGGACGGAGAGCCGCCGCGAGGCGTAGCCCAGTGCGCCCTCGCTCACCCAGCCGACCCGGAGCTGCGCCGCACGGAGCGCGGGGAGGAGGAGCTGCCGCCGTGTCCGGTCGGCGCGTCCGACCCGGTTGCTCGAGCGCGGTTCCTCGCCGACGACCGTGTCGATCGCCTCCCGCTCGGCGTCGGTCGGCGCGGCATCGAGGAGGTTGAGGTCCACTAGACGGCCTCCACGCGGATCGCCGTCGCCTTGAACTCCGCTGTGCCCGAGAGGGGATCGGTCGCGTCGATCGTGAGCACGTTCGTCTCGACGAGGTCGGGGAAGTGCAGGTTCATGAAGGCGAGACCGGGGCGGAGGTTCGAGGCGAACGCGACCGGTGCCTCGACCGCGCCCCGACGCGACGTGATCAGCGCGCGGCCGCCGTCGACCAGCCCGTAGCGCTCCCCGTCCTCCGGAGAGACGAGCAGCGCCTCGCCGCCGGCGTGGAGCGGCGAGTCGAATCCACCGGTCTGGACGCCCGTGTTGAACGACTCGAGGCGGCGCCCGGTGGTGAGCCGGAGCGGGAAGTCGTCGTCGAGCAGGTCGACGGGGGGAGAGTGCTTCACGGGCATGAACGGCGCGGGCTGCTCGACCACGTCGTCCCAGAGGCGCGCATGCAGGAACTGGTCGCCGGGATGCTGCTCGTCCCAGCACGGCCACTGCAGGCCGCCGAGCTGGTCGAGGCGCTCATACGTCATCCCGGCGTGCATCGGCGACAGCGTTCGCACTTCGTTCCAGATGTCCTCGGGCCGTGTGCTGCCGAGATCGGTACCGAGGCGCTTCGCGAGCTCGTAGACGATCTCGATGTCGTCACGCGCGTCCCCGGGCGGGTCGAGCGCCTTCCGGACGCGCTGCACCCGCCGTTCGCTCGAGGTGACGGTGCCCTCCGACTCCGCCCAGCCGGCGCAGCCCGGCAGCACGACGTCCGCCAGCTCGGCTGTCTTCGTCAGGAAGATGTCCTGCACGACGAGACAGTCGACCTCGGAGAGCAGCTTGCGCGCCCGGGTCTGGTCGGCCTCCGACTGCGCCGGGTTCTCGCCGACCACGTAGAGCGCGCGCAGGTCGCCGTGCTCCATCGCCTCGAACATCTCGGTGAGGTGCAGCCCCTTCTGCGGGGGGATCGTGGCGCCCCAGGCGGCGTCGAACTTCGCGCGGACCGCAGCGTCCTCGACGTCCTGGAAGCCGGGCAGCTTGTTCGGGATCGCGCCCATGTCGCCGCCGCCCTGAACGTTGTTCTGGCCGCGGAGCGGCTGAAGCCCGGCGCCGTAGCGGCCGACGCCGCCGACGAGGAGCGAGAGATTGATCAGTGCGAACACGTTGTCGACGCCGTTGTGGTGCTCGGTGATCCCGAGCGTCCAGCAGATCTGAGGGCTCTTCGCGCTGCCCCAGGCGAGCGCGAGCTCGCGGATCGCCTCGGCCGGCACGCCGGTCGCGCGCTCGGCCGCCTCCAGCGTCCACGGCTCGACCGACTCGCGGAACTCGTCGAAGTTCACGGTCGCGCGCTCGATGAACTCGTCGTTCGCGAGGCCGTTGTGGATGACCTCCCGCGCGATCGCATTCGCCAGGGGGATGTCGCTGCCGACGTCGAGGCCGAGCCAGAGATCGGCCCACTCGGCGGAGACGGTGCGGCGCGGATCGACGACCATCAGCTTCGCCCCGCGGTGAACCGCCTTCAGCACGTGGTGGAAGAAGATCGGGTGCGCCTCCCGTGCGTTCGATCCCCAGAGCACGATCAGGTCCGCAGACTCGCGCAGCTCCTCGTAGGAGCTGGTTCCGCCACCTGCACCGAACACCGTCGCCAGACCGACGACGCTAGGAGCGTGTCAGGTGCGGTTACAGCTGTCGACGTTGTTGGAGTGCAGGACGACCCGGCTGAACTTCTGCGTGGCGAAGTTCAACTCGTTCGTGGTCTTGGAGCAGCTGAAGATGCCGGTCATGGCGTCTTCGTCGAGCACCTTGCGGAACCCCGACGCGGCGCGGTCGAGCGCCTCGTCCCAGGTCGCGGGCCTCAGCTCTCCGTGCTCACGGACGAGCGGCTGGGTCAGCCGTTGGTACTTCGGAGACATTCTCCGAGTCTAGTCCCGAGAGCCACGCCGTCGTGCGGCGGCGCAGCACGTCCTCCTCCGTGCGCGCCCACTCGTGCTCGCGCGCGTAGAGCTCCTGCGCGCGCAGGTCGGGCCGGCCCGGAACGAGCGGCTCGAGCAGCGACGGATCGTGCAGCGCCGGCTCGAGCACCTCGGGCGCGAGCGAGCCGTACAGGTGCAGCAGGTGCGTGCGTGTCGCCGGCTCGAGGTCGACCGGCCAAGGGATCTGCGCGAGCCCCTCCGCGCCGGGCAGCGGCCGCGGAGCGCGATCGAGGTTGCTCACGCCGAGCTGCTCGAGCGCGTCGAGGGCGATGCGCCGGTAGGTCGTCAGCTTGCCGCCGGCGACGCTCAGCATCCCCGTCGGGCCGGTGGTGTAGACCGTCTCCCGCCGTGCGTTCGCGGTGGCGCCCGGGCCGCCCGGCAGGACACGCAGCCCCCAGAACGACGCCCGCACCTGGCCGAGATCGCGCACGGCGTCGCTCGCCTCGAGGAGGATCGTCCGGACGTCGTCGTCGGTGACGCTGCCGGCCTCGGGCTCACCCTCGTGCAGCGTGTCGGTCGTCCCGAGGAGCAGCTTTCCCTCCCACGGGATCGCGAAGCTGACGCGAACCTTGTCGTGCGGGATCGTGACGGCGGCTGTCCAGCCCTCGCCGCCGTCGACGATCAGGTGCACGCCCTTGCTCAGGCGCACCGACGGTGCGGCGTTCGGATCCTCGAGCCGCCGGATGCGGTCGAGCCACGGCCCCGTCGCGTTGACGATCTTGCGGGCGCTCACCCGGACGGTCTGCCCGTCGACCGCCACGTCGGCGCCGTCGGGCCGGATCGCCGTGACCTCGGCGTAGTTGAGGACCACGGCATCGTGGTCCGCCGCTCCGCGGATGTTGGCGATCGTCAGCCGGCCGTCGTTCGTCCAGGCGTCCGCGTACACCGCCGAGGAGTGCAGGCCTTCGGTGCGCAGCTGGGGCACCATGCGCACCGCGCGCTTCGTGCTCACGCGGCCGTTCAGCTTCGCCCGGGCGAGCGCCGAGTAGGCCAGGACACCGGTGCGCACGACCCACGGCCGGTGCGGGCCGCCCCGGTACAGCGGAAAGACGAAGGGGAGCCGCTCGACCAGGTGCGGCGCGACGACGCTCATCAGGTAGCGGCGCTCCTGGTGCGCCTCGCGGACGAGCCGCACGTCGCCCATCTGCAGGTAGCGCAGTCCTCCGTGCACGAGCTTCGACGACGCGCTCGACGTGGCGCCTGCGAAGTCGCCGCGGTCGACGAGAGCAACGGACAGGCCGTGAGCGCTCGCCGCCTCCGCGATCCCGGCTCCGATGATCCCGCCTCCGATCACGAGCACGTCGAACGACCGCGCCGCGAGCTGTTCGATGCTGGCTACGCGATCCACAGGGGGTTCGTCCAGGCGCGGTTGCCGTTTCGGTCTGCGACCTCGATTCGCCCGTACGGCTGGCGGAACGGCCGCTCCAGCTCCACTGCGGTGATCAGGCCGTCGTCCGTCTGCTCGAGCACGCGCGCGTTGTGCGGATAGCCGAGCCGGCCCGCGTTGACGCGGGCGCCGCGCCGGCGGCCCGTGTAGAGGGTGATGCTCGCCGCCGGGCTGCAACGCACGGTGACGTCTCCGTCGGTCACCGCCACTCCGTCGATCCGCGGCCCGGTCGACCCGTAGAACGCGCCCTCGCGCAATGCGTCGAGCACGGCGGCCTGCGTCCGCGCCCGCGCGCGAACCCAGGTCCAGGCGAAGCCGCTGTCGTAGCCGGGGTGGTGCGAGTCGTCGGTCGCGAGGCCGAAGAAGCACCGGCCGCGCTCGAGCGCCTCGTCCCAGTGCAGCGACGCGTCGCCGCGCCCGAGCTCGAGCTCGCAGCCGGTGTTCCAGACCTCGATCCCATAGAGGCCCTCGCACGACTCCCACTGCTCGGTGCGCAGGCCGCTCCAGTACGTGTGGGCGAGGTACGGCACACCGCCGTTCTCGAGCACCCAGCCGACGACCTCCTGCAGCGGGGCGAACTCCAGCTCGGGCACGACCGGGTCGACCTCGAGGCCCAGGGCGAGGAGGTGGGCGTCGTCCTCCCGGGTCGGCGCGATCGCGTTCAGCTCCGCCGATGGGATGACGAGCAGCCCCTCCGTGGACGGCGCCACGCTCCTGGCCCAGTGGTCGGTGATCGCCAGAACGTCGTAGCCGGCCCAGTCGTAGTGCCGGGCCAGCAACTCCGGGGCCAGTTCACCGTCTGAGTTGGTTGTATGGGCATGCAGGGCGCAGCGAAGCCACTCGCCCGGCTCGTCGAAAGGGGACACGAAACGAGCCTACTCCCTCCAACTGGGCGAGAGATCCGGTGACGATTCGATGACAGTTTGGTGAAATCGCGCATCGGGCCTATTGAAATCGACCCGCTCTTCATGATCTTCTACTGACACCACAACCTTGAGGGGGAAAGCATGGAGGACTACGAGGCCCAAGAAATCGAGTTCTGGGCCAAGCTCGAAGAAGAGGGAATGAGCCGCTCGTCGATGCTGCGGCGCAGCGCGGCGGCAGCCTTCGGGCTGACGGTGCTCGGGAGTGCCAGCACGGCACTCGGCGCAACTCGTGCTGGGCTGGCCGGTCCGCCGTCCGTCGAGACGGCAGCGGGTCTGCCCGCTCTCATCAAGGCCGCGAAGAAAGAGGGGCACCTGAATACGATCGCCCTCCCGCCGAACTGGGCGAACTACGGCGAGATGATGTCCACCTTCTCGAAGAAGTACGGCATCAAGATCACGAACGACAATCCGGACGGCAGTTCCGCAGAGGAGAATCAGGCGGTCGCCTCGCTCAAGGGCAACTCGCGTGCGCCAGACGCGGTCGATGACGGGCCTGCGTTCGCGATCTCCGGTACGGCTCAGGGGCTGTTCGCGAAGTACAAGAACTCGAACTTCGCAACGATCCCGCGTGCGATGAAGGACACGCGCGGGTACTGGGTGGGTGACTACTGGGGCGCAGTCTCGATCGGCTACAACGCGAGCATCATCAGCACGCCGCCCAAGACCTGGGCGGATCTGTTGAAGTCCGAGTACAAGGGCAAGGTCGCACTGAACGGCAGCCCGCTGACGTCGGGCTCGGCGGTCGCCGGCGTCTTCGCGGCGGCACTCGGGAACGGCGGCTCGCTCAGCAACGTCCAGCCCGGGATCGACTACTTCGCGAAGCTGAAGCAGGTCGGCAACTTCATCCCGGTCCAGTCGACGCCGCAGACCGTGGCGTCCGGTCAGACGCCGATCTCCATCGACTGGGACTACCTGAACCTCGCCTACACGAAGCAGTTCCCGGCCGCCAAATGGAAGACGACGATTCCTGCGGACGGCGTGTACGGCGCGTATTACTGCCAGGCCATCAATGCGACAGCTCCGCATCCCTACGCGGCGCGTCTCTGGCAGGAGTTCATGTACTCCGACCAGGGGCAGCTGATCTGGCTGAAGGGGTTCTCTCACCCTGCACGGTTCCAGGACATGACCAACCGCAAGGTGATCCCGAAGACGCTGCTCACAGCACTTCCTTCAGGGGCGCTTTACGCGAAGGTCAAGTTCGCGAACTCGGCTCAGCAGTCCAAGGCAAAGGCGCTGATCGCTTCGCAGTGGCCCAGCAAGGTCGGGTCCTAGTCCCATCGCAACGAACGCGGCATCCGAGGCGCTCCGGCCGGACATCGAGTCCGGCCGGAGGCGCCTTTCGCTGACGTGGCTGCCCACGGTCCCGTTCTTTCTCTACACGATCCTGTTCCTGTTCCTGCCGGCAGGGGCGATCATCCTGGGCGCGTTCAAGAGCGTGGACGGCGGCTGGACGACGTCGAACGTGACGACGCTCTTTCACGAGCCGTACCGTCAGGCCTACATCGAGAGCATCGAGGTCAGCGCCATCACAGCCGTGCTCGGCGGGGCATTTGGTTTGGCGATCGCCTATGCGGCCGTGCGAGAGCACACCCCGCGTTGGATTCGCGGGGCCTTGACGACCTTCTCGGGCGTTGCTGCGAATTTCGGCGGAATCCCGCTGGCTTTCGCGTTCATCGCCACCTTCGGGACGATCGGGATCGTCACGACGTTCCTGAGAGACCAGGTTCACTGGGACATCGGGAACCAGTGGCCCCACTTCACCCTCTTCGGGAAGACGGGCGTCGAGTTCGTCTATCTCTACTTCCAGCTCCCGCTGATGATCCTGGTGATCGCGCCTGCGATCGACGGGATCAAGCGTGAGTGGCGGGAGGCTTCCAGCAACCTCGGCGCGAGCTCCTTCCAGTTCTGGCGCTACGTCGGCGTCCCGGTTTTGATGCCGTCGATCCTCGGTGCTGTCATCCTGCTCTTCGGCAATGCGTTTGCGGCGTATGCGACGGCGTATGCGCTGACCTCCGGAACGCTGCCGCTCGTGCCGCTCCTCATCGGTGCCTATTACCAGGGAAACGTGCTTGACAATCCACACCTTGCGCAGGCGATGGCCTTCGGCATGTTCGTCGTACTCGCGGGGATGATGCTTCTCTACATCCCGCTGCAGCGACGCTCGCAAAGGTGGTCGAAGTGAAGTTCCATCGGCCGAAGATGGCGCTGTCCGCCTTCGTGTGGCTCCTGCTGGCTGCGGCCTACTTCCTGCTTCCCCTGGTTGCGACCTTCCTGTTCAGCATCCGCAGCATCCAGACGAACAAGTGCTGCAGCTTCGCCGCCTACACCGCGGTGTTCCACAACGGCGATTTCTGGCATACGCTGCGCATCTCGTTCGTGCTCGCGCTCGAAGTGATCGTCATCAGCCTCATCCTGTTCGTCCCCACCGTCTACTGGGTCCACCTGAAGGTGCCGAAGCTCCGGCCGGTGATCGGTTTCCTCGCGCTGATCCCGTTCGTCGTTCCTCCGATCGTGATGGTCGTCGGTCTGCTCAAGGTCTACAAAGGCGCGCCGAGCTGGTTCTACGACCAGCCGTCGGGCATCCTCGCTGCGGCCTATGTGATCCTCGCGTTCCCGTACATGTTCTTCTCGCTCGACGCCGGCTTCCGCTCGATCGACGTGCACACGCTCACCGAGGCATCCCAGAGCCTCGGCGCGAGCTGGCCGCGTACGCTCACCCGCGTGATCCTCCCGAACATCCGCGCGGCGGCCCTGGCCGGGTCGTTTCTCGCCCTCGCGATCGTGATGGGCGAGTTCACGATCGCGAACCTCGCCCAGTTCCACACCTTCCCGATCTTCATCCAGTACATCGGCGAAACCGATCCGTACCAGGCCTCGGCCGTCACGCTCATCAGCTTCGGGATCACCTGGCTCGCGATGAGCAGCCTGCTGTTCGTCGGGCGCAAGCGGGCGAGGACGGCCCAGATCATGGAAGCTCACTGATCCATGGCCTATCTCGAGCTGCAAGGGCTGCACCGGAACTTCGGACCCGTCAAGGCGCTGAACGGGATCGAGATCGCGCTCGGCGAGGGCGAGTTCCTCTCCCTCCTGGGCCCGTCGGGCTGTGGGAAGACCACGGCGCTCCGGCTCGTCGCAGGCTTCGACCGGCCGGACGCGGGGCGGATCGTCGTGGACGGGAAGGACGTCACCAATGTCGCGCCGTCGAAGCGGGACATGGGGATGGTCTTCCAGGCGTACTCGCTCTTCCCGAACATGACTGCGGCCCAGAACGTCGAGTTCGGGCTGAAGATCCGCGGGAAGGGGCGGGACGACCGGCGCAAGCGAGTGGCCGACCTGCTCGAGCTCGTCGGGCTCGGGCATGCGGTTGACCGGTACCCGCACCAGCTATCCGGCGGCATGCAGCAGCGAGTCGCGCTCGCCCGTGCGCTCGCGATCGAGCCCCGGGTTCTCCTGCTCGACGAACCGCTCTCTGCGCTCGACGCGAAGGTACGCGTCCAGCTGCGGGAAGAGATTCGCCGTATCCAACTCGAGCTCGGAATCACGACGCTGTATGTGACTCACGACCAGGAAGAGGCGCTCGCCATCTCCGACCACGTCGCGGTGATGTACGGCGGCGTGATCGAGCAGATGGGCGCACCCGCCGAGATGTATACCGCGCCTGCAACACCGTTCGTCGCGGAGTTCATCGGCACCATGAACCGCCTCGAAGCGACGGTCGTGGACGGGGCGAGCGGCCAGGTCGATTACGGCGGCAGCAGGCTTCAGGTCGATGCGGCGCGCGGCCGCACCGACGGAGAGCGTGTGATGATCCTGATCCGGCCCGAGGCGCTCGAGCTCGAGGCGTCGACGAACGGCGCTACGCCGGGCGCGAACGTGCTGAACGGTGAGGTGATCGCCCAGACGTTCCTCGGGCCGGTGACTCGGCTGAAGGTGAGCGGCGGGCTGATCGCCGACATGTCGACGGCACGGGCCGCAGCTCTGCCGGTCGGCGCCAGCGTCAGCGCCCGCGTGCCTGCCGAGGGGGCGAAGATCCTCAGCCTGCCGGACGACGGCTCAGGACTGCCCGTGCTCGATCCGGACAATCCGTAAAGACCCCGCTCACCCCGAGGCGGGCGAGCTCGGCGATCCTCTCCTCGTCGTTCACCGTGTAGACCGTCGTCTCGAAGCCTGAGCGCCGCGCGGTCTCGAGACCGCGCCTGGTCACTCGCTCGTTCCGGAAGCCGACGGCCCACGCGCCCGTGGCCCGGGCGATCGAGACTCCGAAGCCGACGTGCTGCACCGTGCGCACGGCCGGGCGCCGCTCGCGCGCCTCCTCGAGTGCCGCGCGCTGGAAACAGACGAGCACGTCGTCGTCGCGCATGAGCCCGAGCGCGCGGCCGACGGTGTCGCCGCGTGGGCGCTTCAGCTCGACCATCACGCCGATGCGGCCGTGGCAGAGGTCGAGCACCTCGGCGAGCGTCGGGTAGCTCACCCCGCGCCGAGGGGCATCGTGAGTGACGGTGAGGTCGTTGTGCACGTCGAACTCGACGAAATCGGCGCCTTGCTCGATCGCGCGCTCGAAGGCGGGCAGCGTGTTCTCCGGCAGGTAGGCCGAGGCGCCACGGTGCGCAATGACGAGCATCACCCGAGGAGGCGCCGCATCACGTCGACGTCGATGCGGTCGATCAGCTCGTCGGCCCCGGCGAGACGGTTCGGATCGAGGGTACCGCGCACGGCGAGCACGCGTCCGATGCCCGCAGCCTTCGCCGATGCGATCCCCGCCTCGGTGTCCTCGAAGACGGCGGTCTCGGCCGGGTCTGAGCCGAGCGTCGCGAGTGCCTTCAGATACCCCTCTGGGTCCGGCTTCCCTTCGACCACGTCGTCGGAGGAGACGATGCCGCGCAGCAGCGGGGCGATGCCCGCCGCCGCCACGACGGGCTCGATCTCCGCCCGAACCGCCCCCGAGCAGATCGCGAGCGGCACGCGCTCCGCGGCGTACCTGACCGCTTCGCGTGTGTGCTCGTAGACGGACGAGCCGTCGGCGACCGCGGCCCGGTAGCGCTCGACGCGCTCCTCGATCACGGCGTCGACGTCGGGATGGTCGCGGCCCAGCCACGTGCGCACGATCTCGGGGTCGGAGAGACCGGCCAGCTCGTCGAAGTACTCCTGCGCCGACATCGGCCTGCCGTGCTCCGCGAAGAGGTGGATGAAGATCTCGCAGAGAATCGGCTCGTCGTCGGAGAGCGTGCCGTTGAAGTCGAAGATCAGAGCACGCGTGGCCACCGGGTGAAGATCGTAGTGTTGCTGCATGACGACGACGGCGTTGCTGCTGGCGCTCGCCGCCGCGGTCGTGCACGCAGTGTGGAACGTGCTGCTCGCGCGCGCACGCGACCCGCAGTCTGCGACGGCGGTCGCGCTCCTGACGGCAGAGGTCGTCTTCGCCGTCCCGGCGTACCTCGCCTGGCACATGGAGCCGGCGGTCTGGCCGTACGTCGTCGCCACCGGCGCCCTGCAGCTCCTCTACTTCGCGCTGCTCGTCACCGCCTACCGGCTGCTGCCGTTGTCGGTGGTCTACCCGGTCTCGCGCGGGGTCGCGCCCGTGCTCGTGCTCGTGATCGGCATCGCCCTGCTCGGTCACTCGACCTCGGTCGGGCAGGTGCTCGGCGTGTGCCTGGTCGGCGTCGGGATCCTGCTCGTCCGCGGCCTGCGCCCCACCGCGGGAGCGGGGGTCGTCTTCGGGCTCGTGATCGCCTGCGTGATCGCCACGTACACGCTCGTCGACAACAGCGGGATCACCCACGCGGCCGCTCTCTCCTATCTCGAGGTCTCGATGCTCGCGCCGGCGCTCCTCTATGCGTCGTACGTCGGCGGCACCAAGGGGCTGCCTGCGCTGCGCGCCGAGGTCAATCCGTCGACCCTCGTCGCCGGCATCGCCACGTTCGGCGCCTACTGTCTCGTGCTGCTCGCGCTCCAGCGGGCAGCCGCGGCACCGGTCGCCGCGGTCCGCGAGACGAGCGTGGTCGTGACAGCGCTCCTCGCCGGCCGTTTCCTCGCCGAGCCGGTCGGCGGGCGGCGCGTCGCGGGCGCCGTGGTCGTCGCCTGCGGGATCGCCCTCGTCTCGCTCGCGTAGTGGTGTCTGACACCTGCGGTGTCAGACACCTTTTCGAGCCGCCTGTCCGTTTGCCCGCTAGTCCTCGCGCTGCACGTCAGCGAGCAGCTGGTCGAACTCGGGGCCCTCGAACTCGCCGACGGCGCGGTCGTACTTCTCCATCGCCCAGCTCCAGAAGTCGAAGTCGAGCTCGGAGATCCCGTCCTGGATCGAGCCCCAGAGCGTCCAGCCGTACTTCGACATCAGGCCCCAGAGGCGGGCACGGGCGACCTTGTTCCGCAGGGGGCGGCCGTAGTAGTGCGCCACGAGCTCCTCCAGCTGGGCGAGCGACAGGTTGGACTCGCTCCAGATGTTCCCGAGCTCGAAGGCAGGCTCGTTGTTCCCCGAGTACTCGTAGTCGATCAGCCGCATGACGCCGTCGACCTCGATGAAGTTCTCCGCGAGCAGGTCGTTGTTGCACGGGACGGTCGGCTCGCTCCGTTCGCGCATCGCCCGCTCGAGCTCACGCACGGCCGGCTCGAACTCGGCATACCGGTCGGGCAGCCGGAAGCCGTGCTCCTGCACGACGCGGACGTACCCGCGCTGGATGTCGAACATGTCGAAGTCCTGCAGGAACCGGCGCCCGCCGTGCAGGCGCCGGCAGGCCGAGGCGATCGACCCGAGCCGGTCGCCGCGTCTCAGTTTCTCCGCATCCATCACCTCGCCGTCGAGGAACTCGAAGACGATCGCGTCGTGCTGCGGCAGGACATCGACGACCCGCGCGCCGACGCCGGTCTCTGCAGCGGCGATCGTGTTGTGCGCCTCGTTGGTGCGATCGATCGCGAGCAGGCCGGTGTCCTTGCCGGAGATGCGAACGACGTAGCGGCCGCCGGGCGTCGTGACCTTGTAGTTCGTGTTCGTGAGCCCGCCGGCGAGGCTCTCGACCTCGCGCGCATCCCGCAGTTCCGGCACGGCCTCCAGGACGTCCTCGACGGGCATCGGGCGATCTTATAGCGGTCGGCTAATTGGACTAGACCGAATCCGGGCAAGCTGATTTACTCGGCCGCGTGATCCCGGAGCGCGCGCGGGCGGTGGTGGTCGGGGGCGGCGTCATCGGCTCCTCGATCCTCTACCACCTCGCGAAGCTCGGCTGGACGGACTCCGTGCTCGTCGAGCAGTACCAGTTGACGCACGGCTCGACGTGGCATTCCGCCGGCCTCGTCGGCCAGCTCCGCTCGTCGATCTCGCTGACGAGGATGATGCAGTACTCGGTCGGCCTGTACGCCGAGCTCGAGCAGCTCACGGGCAACGACCCGGGCTGGCACCAGCTCGGCGGCCTGCGGCTCGCGTCGTCCCAGCCCCGCCTCGAGGAGATCCGGCGCCAGGCCGCGTGGGCGAAGACCTTCGGCCTGCCGATGGAGATCGTCTCCGCGGAGGAGGCGCAGGAGCGCTTCCCGCCGATGAGCACGGACGGCGTGCTCGCTGCCGCCTTCATCCCGGACGACGGCTACCTCGACCCCTCACAGCTCACGTTCTCGCTCGCCGACGCTGCCCGCCGCCTCGGCGCGCAGATCGAGACCCGCGTCCGCGTCACGGGCATCGAGACGAAGGACGGACGGGTCACCGCGGTCGAGACGGATGCCGGCCGCATCGAGTGCGAGGTGGTCGTGAACGCCGGCGGCATGTACGCGCCCGAGCTCGCGCGCATGGTCGGGGTCGACCTCCCGATCATCCCGTACGGCCACCAGTACCTGATCACGGAGCCGTTCGACCCGCCGCTCGAGCCCCTGCCGACGCTGCGCGATCCCGACAACCTCGTCTATTTCCGCACCGAGGTCGGCGGTCTCGTCATGGGCGGCTACGAGCGCAGGCCTGCGCCCTGGGCGCTGGACGGGATCCCCGAGGGATTCGAGGCCAAGCTGCTTCCGGAGGAATGGGACCGCATGGAGGAGCTGTTCGCGAACGCGATGATGCGCGTGCCGGCGCTGGAGACCGCCGAGGTGAAGATGTTCTTCAACGGCCCCGAGGCGTTCACCCCCGATGCGGACTTCCTGCTCGGCGAGACCGACGTCGCCGGCTTCTGGGTCGCGGCGGGCGGCTGCGCGCATGGTCTGGCCGGCGCGGGCGGCATCGGCAAGGTGATGGGGGAGTGGATCGTCGACGGCCGGCCGGAATGGGATGTCTGGCCGCTCGACCTCCGGCGGTTCGGTCGCCAGTACAGGAGCCAGGCCTACACGCTCGCGCGCTCGTACGAGGCGTTGTCGCAGTACTACGACATCAAGTACCCGGGCGAGGAGAAGCTCGCCGGACGGCCGCTGCGGGTCTCGCCCGTCTACGTGCGCCATCGCGAGCTCGATGCAGCGTTCGGCGAGAAGGGCGGCTGGGAACGCGTGAACTGGTACGAGTCGAACGCGGCCGGCGGCGACGAGGCGCTCCGGCCCCGTGGCTGGGCGGGCGAGAACTGGTCGCCGGCGATCGAGACGGAGGCGAAGGCGGCGCGGGAATCGGCGGCGCTCTTCGACCAGTCGTCGTTCTCCAAGCTCGAGGTGCTCGGCCCGGGCGCACTCGCCTTCCTCGAGCGGCTGTGCGCGAACAGGATCGACCGGCCCGTCGGCACGATCGTCTACACGCAGCTTCTCAATGCCCGCGGCGGCATCGAGGCGGATCTCTCCGCGACGCGGCGCGCCGCCGATCGCTTCCTGCTCGTCACCGGCACGGCGTTCGGCAACCACGATCGCGCCTGGCTCGAGCGCAACGCCCCTCGCGACGGCTCGGTCTACGTGAACGACGTCACGTCGGCCTATGCGTGCCTCTGCCTCTGGGGCCCGAACGCGCGCGAGGTGCTGCAGCCGCTGACGAAGACGCCGCTCGTCTTCCCGTACATGACGTCGCGCGAGCTCTCGGTGGGGAACATCCCGGTCGTCGCCTCACGCGTCACCTACGTCGGAGAGCTCGGGTGGGAGCTCTACTGCCCGAGCGAGTACGGGCTGCAGCTCTGGGACGCGATCGTCGCCGGAGGCGGTGTGACGCCGGGCGGCTACAGGGCGATCGACGCGCTGCGTCTCGAGAAGGGCTACCGCGCCTGGGGGAGCGACCTGAACGCCGAGACCACGCCGGACGAGGCGGGTCTTGCGTTTGCGGTCAAGCGCGACAAGGGCGACTTCATCGGCGCTGCTGCGCTGCACGCGCAGCAGCAGACGCAGAAGCTCGTCTGCCTCGTGCTCGAAGATCCCCGGGCGATCGCCCTCGGCTCGGAGCCGGTGCGCGCGGCCGGCGGCGAGATCGTGGGCCGCGTGACGAGCGGCGGCTACGGCTACGCGGTCGACGCGAGCATCGCGTTCGCCTACGTCCCGCTCTCCCACGGCGACCCGGGCACGCCGCTGGCGGTCGACATCTTCGGCGACTGGGTGAACGCGGAGGTGCGCGCCGAGCCTCTGTACGACCCGAAGGGAGAGCGAATACGCGCATGAAGTACGCGCGGATCGTCGCGCACGTCGAGCAGGCGATCGCGGAGGGACGGCTCGCGCCCGGTGACCGGCTCCCGGCCGAGCGCGAGCTCGCCGCCGACTACGGCGTCAGCCGGATGACCGTTCGCCAGGCGCTGCAGACGCTCGAGTCGCGCGGGCTGCTGCGGCGGGCGATCGGCCGCAGCGGCGGCTCGTTCGTCGCGCAGCCGAAGCTCGAGCGCGACCTTGGAACGTTCAGCGGGCTGTCCGAGCAGCTGCGCAGGCAGGGGGTCGCGGCGGGCGCGCGGGTCCTGTCTGCTCGCTCGGTGGACGGCGCGATCGAGATCGCGCGCGTCCGGCTGGCCGACGGCGAGCCCTTCGCGCTCGAACGCTCGAGCTTCCCGGCCGACCGGTTCGCGGGGCTGCTCGGGCTCGATCTGACCGGGTCGCTCTACGAATTGCTCGACGAGCACTTCGATGCAGCGCCCGCTCGCGCAGTCGAGCGGATCGAGCCGGTGCTCGCGGACGCCGAGGAGGCCGACGCGCTCGGCCTGCCGGACGGCGCGCCGCTGATGCTCGTCGACCGCACGGCCTACGACTCGGCCGGCCTCGTCGTCGAGGTTGCGCGCGATGTCTTCCGGGGCGACCGGACGCGCATCGTCGCGTGGACGTCGCAGTTGCGGGAGCCGGTGTGAGCACCGTCGTGATCGGCGGCGGGATCGCCGGCGTCAGCTGCGCCTACCACCTCGCGAAGGCGGGCGTGCAGGACGTGGTCCTGGTCGAGAAGGGCGAGCTGACGAGCGGCTCGACGCATCACGCGGCCGGGCTCGTGACGCAGTTCAACCCGTCGCCGACGATGATGCGGTTCCGCCGCTACAGCGTCCAGCTCTATCAGGAGCTCGGGGTCTTCGAGACGGTCGGCTCGCTGCGGATCGCGTCGAGCCCCGAGAGCTTCCTCGAGCTTCGCCGCGGCGTCAGCCGCGCCCACGGGATCGGCCTCGACGCGGAGCTCGTCGGCCCGCAGGAGGTTCGTCGACTGCTGCCGGCCGCGACGTCGGAGTCGCTCTACGGCGCCGTGTGGATGCCGGGCGACGGGTACGTCGACCCGCACATCGCGACGTATGCAGTGGCGGGCGCCGCGCGCGAGCTCGGGGTCGAGATCCGGATCAACACGCGCGTCACCGGCATCGAGCTCGGGCCCCGCCGCGAGGTGCGGGCGGTCCTGACCGAGCAGGGGCGCATCGAGGCCGAGACGGTGGTGAACGCGGCGGGGATGTGGGCGCCGCAGATCGCCGCAATGGCCGGCACGTTCGCGTGCTCGATCCCGGTCGACCACCAGCACATCGCGCTGCACGCGGTCGAGGGCCACGAGCTCACGCGCGAAACGCCGTGCTTCCGCGACACCGACAACCTGATCTACGGCAAGGCCGAGAGCGGCGGCGTCCTCTTCGGCGGCTACGAGCCGAACCCGGTGTCGCGCTGGCACGACGGCGTGCCGTGGGAGCACGGCTCGCGGATGCTGACACCGGATCATGCGCGGTTCCAGCAGCTGATGGCGGGGGCCGTGAGGCGATTCCCGTTCCTCGACGACGCCGGGGTGACCACGCTCGTCTGTCACCCGGACGCGATGACGCCCGACGGCAACCCGCTGCTCGGCCCGATGCCGGGCGTGCGCGGCTTCTGGCTCGCGGCCGGGCTGTCGCTGAACGGCTTCGGCGGCGCCGGCGGGCTCGGCCGGGCGCTGGCCGGGCTCGTGACGACCGGTGCCGCCGACGTGGACGTGCAGCCGTACCGGCCGTGGCGCTTCGGCGGCCCGTATCGCGATCCCGGCTTCGCCGCTGCCGGGGCCCGGGAGGTCTACAAGTACTACTACCGCCAGCGCTACCCCCACGACGTCTCCGAGGCGGGCCGGCCCAGGCGGCTCAGCCCGCTGCACGGCCGCCTCCAGGACCTCGGGGCCGTCTTCGGGTGCAAGAACGGCTGGGAGCGCGCCGACCACTTCCGCCCGGGCGAGCAGTGGCGCCGCGCAGGCGAGGATCAGCGTGCGTACGGCTGGGCCCGGCCGCCGTTCCACGACCGGGTCGCGGTCGAGCACGCGGCGATGCGCGAACGCGTCGGGATCATCGACCTGACGTCGTTCGGCAAGCTCGAGGTCTCCGGAGCCGACGCGCTCGGCCTGCTGGAGCGCGTGTGCGGCAACTGCATCGACCGGCCCGTCGGCTCGGTCGTCTACACGCAGCTGCTCGACGAGCGGGGCGGCATCGCCGGCGACGTGACGGTGACGCGGCTCGGCAAGGATCGCTTCCGCGTCGTCACCGGCGCCGGGGCCGTCGACGGGGACCGCGGCTTCCTCGAGCTGCACGCCGCAGGCGACGTGGCGATCGACGACGTCACCGACCGGTTCGCCGTCGTGGGGATCTGGGGCCCCGCGGCCCGCCGGGCGCTGGCCGCGGTGACCGGCGCCGACGTCTCGAACGAGGCGTTCCCGTTCAGGACGGCGAGGGAGACCTCGATCGGGAGCGCACCCGTGCTGGCACAGCGGATCACCTACGTCGGCGAGCTCGGCTACGAGCTCTATGCCGCCGGGCGCGATGCGGTGCAGGTGTGGGATGCGCTGATGCAGGCGGCGTCGCCGGAGCCGGTCGGCTACACCGCGCTCGACTCACTCAGGATCGAGAAGGGCTACCGCACCTTCGGCGCCGACCTGACGGGCTCCGACACGCCGTTCGAGGCGGGCCTCGGCTTCTGCGTTGCCCGGGGCAAGCGCACGGATCTCGACCGCTCGCCCGCCGAGCGGCTGCGCACGCTCGTCGTCGGCGACGGCGACTACCTGACGATCTACGGCGGCGAGTCGGTGCAGTCGAGCGACGGTGCGGTGATCGGGCGCGTCCGCAGCGCCGCCTACGGCTTCACCGTCCGGCGGAACATCGCGCTCGCCCGCCTGCCGTCGAAGCTCGAGGAGGGGGCGGAGGTGCAGGTCGACGTCTTCGGCGAGCTCGTCCCGGCACGCGTCGCTCCCGACTCGTTGTACGACCCGGAGAGCGAACGCGTGCGGCTTTAAAACAGCCCGACCGTCTCGCCGACATCGTCGATGTCGACGCTCATCGCGGCAGGCTTCTTGCCGAGGCCCGGCATCGTCTGCATGTCACCGCAGAGGGCGACGATCCAGCCCGCCCCGGTATAGGCGCGGAGGTCGCGCACGTTCACGGTGAACCCGGTCGGCGCATTGGCGAGGAGTGGATCCGCCGACAGCGAGAGGTGGGTCTTCGCCATGCAGATCGGCAGCTTGTCGAGCCCGGCCTCGTTGAAGGCCTTGATCTTGGCGCGCGCGGCGGGCATCAGCGTGATCCCGTCGGCGCCGTAGACGCGCTTCGCGATCGCCTCGATCTTGTCCTCGATCGGTGCGCTGAGCGGATAGACGAAATCGAATTTCGACGGCTCGTCGGCGGCCGCGACCACGGCTTCGGCGAGCGCCGCGCCGCCTTCTCCGCCCTGCATGAAGCCGTCGTTGATCTCGGCGGCGTAGGCGCCGTGCTCGAGCGCGATCCGCTTCACCAGGTCGACCTCGTCACTCGTGTCGCCCGGGAAGGCGTTCACGGCGACGACGGCGTTCAGCCCGAACTCCCGGATGATCCCCAGGTGGCGGGCCATGTTCGCCGCACCGGTCTCGATCGCGTCCATCCCGCCGTCGGGGTCGCCGGCATGGTGCTTGAGCGCCTTGACCGTCGCGACGAGCACGACCGCGTCCGGCTTCAGGTTGCCGAGCCGGCAGACGATGTCGAAGAACTTCTCCATGCCCATGTCGGAGGCAAAGCCGCTCTCGGTGACGACGTAGTCGGCGAGCTTGAGGGCGACGCGATCCGCCACCACCGAGTTGTTGCCGTGGGCGATGTTCGCGAAGGGGCCACAGTGCACGAACGCCGGCTGGCCTTCGAGCGTCTGGACCAGGTTCGGCTTGATCGTCTCCTTGAGCAGGACGGCCATCGAGCCGGCTGCCTGCAGCTGCTCCGCCGTGACCGGCTCGCCGCCGTACGTGTTCCCGACGGTGATCGCGCCCAGCCTGGCGCGCAGGTCCTTCAGGTCGGATGCGACGGCCGCGATCGCCATCACCTCGGACGCGGCGGTGATGTCGAAGCCGGTCTGGCGCGTGTAGCCGTTCGCCTTCCCGCCGAGACCGACGACGATGTCGCGCAGCGAGCGGTCGTTGATGTCCATGCAGCGCCGCCAGCTGATCGACAGCGGGTCGATGCCGAGCGCGTTCCCGTGCAGCAGGTGCGCTTCGAGCATCGCGGAGAGCAGGTTGTTCGCGGCGCCGATCGCGTGGATGTCGCCGGTGAAGTGCAGGTTCATGTCCTCCATCGGCACGACCTGCGTGTAGCCGCCGCCGGCCGCGCCGCCCTTGATCCCGAACACGGGGCCGAGCGATGCCTCCCGCAGGCAGAGCGCGACGCTCTTGCCGAGATGGCCGAGCCCCTGCGTCAACGACACCGACGTGGTGGTCTTTCCCTCTCCGGCCTTCGTCGGCGTGATCGCCGTCACGTCGATCAGCTTGCCGTCCGCCCGGTCGGCGAGGCGGTCGAGCACCGAGAGCGAGACCTTCGCCTTGTAACGGCCGTACGGGTCGATCTCGTCGGGCTCGAGCCCGGCGGCAGCTGCGATCTCGGTGATCGGCTTGAGGACGGCCTCCTGGGCGATCTGGAGGGACGATGGCATCGTTGAGGTCACGGGAGTTTCCCTTTCGGTCGAAGAATCAGCCGAAGGATACGCCCAGGTTTCGGCCCTTGACGCACCTGCACGGTCGGTGAAACTCTTGTGGGCATGAGAATTGCAGCGACCTCCGTGCCCGGCCGGTGACGTCGCAGGCAGAAGTCCTCGCTCCGAGGACCGGCACGGGCGGCAACGTCCAGGTGTCGTGCCGCGACGTCTGGAAGGTGTTCGGCCCGCACGCCGACAAGGTGATCGGCAGCAGCGACGCAGACCTGCCGAGGGCGGAGCTGATGGCGAAGACCGGGTGCACCGTCGCCTCGAGGGACATCTCCTTCGACGTCGGCCGGGGCGAGGTGTTCGTGATCATGGGCCTCTCGGGTAGCGGCAAGTCCACGCTCGTCCGCTGCATCACGCGGCTGGTCGAGCCCACCTCCGGGTCCATCTCGATCTGCGGTGAGGACGTGCTCGGTGCCGACGCGAAGAAGCTGCGGGAGATCCGCCGCACGAAGGTCTCGATGGTGTTCCAGCACTTCGGCCTCTTCCCACACCGGACGGTGATCGACAACGTCGCGTACGGGCTCGAGGTGCAGGGAGTCGACAAGACGACCCGGCATGCGCGGGCGCGCGAGCTGCTCGGCGTCGTCGGGCTCGCGCCGGTCGAGCGCTCGTACCCGGACCAGCTGAGCGGAGGCATGCAGCAGCGTGTCGGCCTCGCGCGTGCGCTCGCCGTCGATCCCGAGGTGCTGATCTTCGACGAGGCGTTCTCGGCGCTCGATCCGCTGATCCGCCGCGAGATGCAGGACGAGGTCCTGCGCCTGCAGGCACGGCTGCACAAGACCGTCCTGTTCGTGACGCACGATCTCGACGAGGCGCTGAAGATCGGCGACCGGATCGCGATCATGAAGGACGGGAAGTTCGTCCAGGTCGGCCTGCCGTCCGAGATCGTCGGTGCTCCCGCGGACGACTACGTGCGCGAGTTCGTCCGCGACGTGCCCCGCGGGAAGGTCCTGACTGCGTCGTTCGCGACCCAGCCGCACACGGGCGCCGCCACACCCGAGAACGTCGTTCAACATGACCAGCGCCTGGGTGAGCTGCTCCCGGTCATCTTCGGCTCGACCGGTCCGATCGGCGTCGTCGACGCGAGCGGCGAGCTGGTCGGGGTGCTCGACCGCCGGATGGTCGTCCACGTGCTCGCCGGCCGCGACGAGCACGACGTCCCGGAGGAGCCCGCCTTCGACGCGGGCCCAGCCGGGCCGGCCTGAGGCTCGGGGCGGTGTCGGCGTCGAGCGCGACGGAGGCCGGCAAGGCACGTGCAGCCCCGGCCGGGCGTGTCCGCGCCGCTGCCGGAACCGGACAGACGATGTTGCGGCGCTACGCCCTGCCCCTCGCCGGGGCCGCGGCGATCTGCGTGATCGGCATCCTCACGAGCGGGTTCCACAGCGGCTTCCCGACGAACTGGGTGCTCGGAGGCGGCGTGCCCAACTGGTTCGACCGGCTCAGCAACTGGGTCACCGACAACCAGCAGACGAACTTCTTCCTGCACCACGTGATCGGCGGGTTCGCGAACCTCCTGAACGATGCGACGAACTGGGTGATCGATCTCCTCGACTGGATGACGTGGGTCGGGGTGCTCGTCGTCGCGACCGTCGTGGCCCGGCTCGTCGGCACCTGGCGCACCGCGCTCTTCGCCGCGCTGATGGTCGCGTCGTTCGGGATCCTCCAGATCCCGAACGGCGGCCCCGACGGCATCGCCGTGATGTGGTCGAGCGCGATGACCACGCTCTCCCTGATGGCGGTGTCGATCATCCTCTCGACGATCGTCGGCATCCCGCTTGGGATCGCGTGCGCCGTCTGGCCGTCCGTGCACAAGGCGCTGCGGCCCGTGCTCGATCTGATGCAGATCATGCCGGCGTTCGCCTACCTCGTCCCGATCGTCGTGCTCTTCTCGATCGGCAACCCGGCCGGAATCGTCGCGACGTTCATCTACGCGGTCCCGCCGCTCGTCCGGTTCACCGAGCTCGGGATCCGGTCGGTCCGGCGGGATGCGATCGAGGCCGCCCAGTCGTTCGGTGCGACGCGCAGCCAGGTGCTTCGCCGCATCCAACTGCCGCTCGCCGGCCAGTCGATCATGCTCGGCCTGAACCAGGTGATCATGATGGCCCTCTCGATCGTCGTGATCGCGTCGATGGTCGGAGCGGGCGGTCTCGGCGATCCGGTGCTCGCCGCGCTCCAGAACCAGGAGATCGGCGAAGGGGCGGTGGCCGGGCTGCTGATCGTGTTCATGGCGATGTGGCTCGACCGGACCTCGGGGGCGTTCGGGCTTCGCTACGACCGCGCCCACGGCGGCTCGACGTCGCGGCTCCCGCGCCGGTCGCTCCTCGTGCTCTGGGGCGTCGTCCTCATCGTCATCCTCGTCGCGCAGTACGGCCTCAACCTCGGCGACTGGCCCTCGTCGTGGGGCTTCTCGATCGTCACGCAGGTGACGAACGGAATGAACTGGCTGACCGAGCACCTCGCCGGTGTGACGGAGCCGATCTCGAGCTTCCTGACGCTCGAGATCCTCAACCCGCTGCAGCGCTGGCTGGGCGACCTGCCGTGGTGGCTCGTCGCCGCGGCCGTCTGCGCGATCGGCTGGGCGCGCGGCGGTGCGCGCCGCGGGATCCTGCTCGCCACCTGCGTCCTCCTGCTCGGCCTGATGCAGGCTCCGGTCGGCTACACGTTCCAGGGCACGACGTCCTACGACTTCAACGCGTGGACGAGCGCGATGATCACGCTCAGCCTCGTCCTCGTCGCACTCGTCCTCGACCTCGCCGTCGGCATCCCGCTGGGCATTGCCGCCTACCGCTGGCGCGCGGTCGACCAGGTGCTGCGGCCGATCCTCGACTTCCTGCAGACGCTGCCGGCCTTCGTCTACCTGATCCCGGTCGTCGCGCTCTTCGGGGTCGGCAACGTGGCCGGCCTCCTCGCGTCGGTGATCTACGCGCTGCCCGCAGCCGTCCGGGCGACCACGCTCGGCCTGCGGGCGGTCCAGCGCGACGTCGTCGAGGCGGGCCAGGCGTTCGGGTCGAGCCGCTGGCAGCTGCTCTTCAAGATCGAGCTGCCGATCGCGCGTCCGTACGTGATGCTCGCGGTCAATCAGACGATCCTGCTCGTCATGGCCGAGGTCGTCGTCGCAGGCCTCGTCGGGGCGGGCGGTCTCGGCCTCGACGTCGTCACCGGGTTCTCACGATCCGAGGTCGGCCTCGGTGCGGCGGCCGGGCTCGCGATGGTCTTGATGGGAGTCGTGCTCGATCGTCTCAGCCAGTCCAGCCCGAACCGCGGCCGCGCCGCCGCGTCTTAAGCCGTAGAGCGTTAACGTCCACCGCAGGAACACAACGACGGAGGGAACATGACAGTGAAGGAGCAACCCAGGAGGAACTGGCACCGGCCCGGCCGGCTCGCTGCGATTCTCCTGGTGGTCGGTCTCGCGGCGGCCGCGGTCGCCGCGACGTCCTCGGGCGCGCTTACCCGCGGCAAGTCGAGCAAGCCGACCATCGTCCTCGCCGACAACTCATGGGAAGGGTCGACGGCCAACGACGTCGTCGCCCAGTACGTGATCCAGAAGTACCTCGGCTACAAGGTCAACCTGTTGACGATCGACGAGATCCCCGCGTGGCCCGCAATGACCCAGGGCAAGGTCTCGGCAATCCTGGAGGTGTGGGGCCACTCGCCGCTCTACAGCAAGTACGTCCAGGGCTCGCACCAGGTCGTCAACGCGGGCCTCGAGGGGCCGGGGGGCAACATCGGCTGGTACGTCCCCACGTACCTGGTGCAGCAGCATCCCGAGCTGAAGTCGTGGCAGGGCGTGAAGAAGGACTGGAAGCTGTTCGTGACGCCCCAGTCCTCGCCGCAGGGCCAGTTCCTCGACGGCTCGCCGAGCTACGTCACCAACGACGCGGCGCTCGTGAAGAACCTCGGCATGAACATGAAGGTGGTCTTCGCGGGCAGCGAGGCGGCGCAACTCACCGCGATCGAGTCCGCGTACAAGGCGAAGAAGCCGATCATCTTCTACTGGTACACGCCGCAGTACCAGAACGCCATCTACAAGTTCTCGCAGGTGGCACTGCCGAAGTGGACGCCGGCATGCGCGAAGCTGAAGCCTGCGGACATCAACTGCTCGTATCCGCCGTACCCCCTGTACAAGGTGATGGACAAGAACCTGGCGACCACCGCTCCGACGGTGGCGAACTTCATCAAGCGGTTCAGCTGGACGTCCGACGAGCAGAACCAGGTCTCCTACAACCTGGCTGTCAAGAAGATGTCGAACACCGCGGCAGCCGAAGCGTTCGTGAACGCTCACCAGGCGCAGGTCAAGTCCTGGCTGAGCAGCAAGACCCCGTTCACCAAGGCTCAGGCCCCGGCCTCCGGGACGTGAGCTTCGCCGGTGGGGCGCACGGGCTCGTCCGTGCGCCCCACCGGCTCTTGCCGGTGAGCGCCGACGAGGCGCGGTAATATATCTCCGTGGCTCGTACGCTCCCGGCGCGCCCCCTGGCCGCGCGCGACGACGAAGGGCTGTCGCTCGCGGATCAGGCGTACTTCGCGATTCGCGAGCTGATCGTGTCGCTCGAGCTGCCGCCCGGCTCCGCGGTGCGCGAGCCGGAGCTGACGATCGAGCTCGGGATCGGCCGGACGCCGGTGCGCGAGGCGCTGCGCCGGCTCGCCCAGGAGCGGCTCGTCGAGGTGTTCCCGCGGCGCGGGATCTTCGTGACGACCGTCGACGTGCGCGATCTCGCGCGCCTCTGCGAGGTCCGCGTCGTGCTCGAGCCCGAGGCGGCCAGGCTGGCAGCGGAGCGCGCGACGCAGGCCGACCTGGACGAGGTGAGCGACCTCCTCGCCCTGCTTGGCCCGCGGCGGCGCCGGGACGACCGCGCCCTGATCGAGCTCGACCAGCGCATCCACCGGGCGGTCTACCGCGCGAGCCACAACCAGTTCCTGTCGGAGACGCTCGAGACCTACTACGCACATGCCCAGCGGATCTGGATGCTCGCGCTCGCCCGAACCGACCTCGGCGCCGCGGTGCGCGAGCACGCGGCGCTGCTCGAGGCGATCCTGCGGGGGAACGGCGAGCGCGCTGCCGAGCTGATGCGCCTGCACGTCGAGACCTTCGAGGGCGAGATGCGTGACGTCTTGCTCGCATCGTGATATATCAGTGTCATGACTGAGACCTCCTCCTCCTGGCCGGCGACGGCGCGCGCGGTCGTGATCGGCGCCGGCATCGTCGGCTCGAGCCTCGCCGGCCACCTCGCCGAGCTCGGCTGGACCGACCTCGTCCTGCTCGACAAGGGCCCGCTCCCGAATCCCGGCGGCTCGACCGGCCACGCCTCGAACTTCATCTTCCCGGTCGACCACTCGAAGGAGATGACGCAGCTGACGCTCGACTCCGTGCGCCAGTACCGCGAGGCGGGCGTCTTCACCGAGAGCGGCGGCATCGAGGTCGCGCGCACCGAGGAGCGGATGCAGGAGCTGCAGCGCCGCATGTCCTCGGCGAAGGCCTGGGGGATCGACGACGTGTCGATCGTCACCCCGGCCGAGGTGAAGGAGCTCGTGCCGTTCATCGACGAGTCGGTGATCGTGGGCGGCTTCTACACCAGGTCGGTCGGCATCGTCGACTCGCTGCGCTTCGGCACGATCATGCGCGAGCGGGCGCAGGAGAAAGGCGCGCTGAGCGTGTTCGCGAACACGGAGGTGCTCGGGATCGACGTCGAGCACGGCCGCATCACGGGCATCCGCACGTCGCGCGGCGACATCGCCACCGACATCATCGTCGTCTGCTGCGGTGTCTGGTCACCCAGGATCGCGCGCATGGCCGGGACGAGCATCCCGCTGACGCCGGCAGTGCACCAGATGATCGACGTCGGCCCCGTGCCGCACTTCAAGGACACGAAGGGCACGATCGAGTTTCCGATCGTGCGCGACATGGACACGAACATGTACGAGCGCCAGGACGGAAGCGGGCTCGAGATCGGCTCGTACGCGCACCGGCCGATCCTTCACGACCCGGAGGAGATCCCGTCGAACGAGGAGGCGGCGCTGTCGCCGACCGAGTTCCCGTTCACGGAGAAGGACTTCCAGCAGCAGATGGAGGACGCGCTCGAGCTGATCCCGGACGTGCTGAACGACGAGTCCGTCGGCATCAAGTACGCGATCAACGGCATCCTCTCGCTCACGCCCGACGGCCTGCCGCTGCTCGGCGAGACGCCCGAGGTGAAGGGGCTGTGGTCGGCAGCCGCCGTGTGGGTGAAGGAGGGCCCGGGCGTCGGCCGCGCCGTCGCCGAATGGATGACACGCGGCGAGTCGGAGATCGACCTCCAGTCGTCCGACATCGCGCGCTTCTACGACTGCCAGCGCTCGAGCCGGCACGTGAAGGAGCGCGCGGCCGAGGGCTTCAACAAGACCTACGGCATCGTTCACCC
Source organism: uncultured Thermoleophilia bacterium (assembly GCA_963828655.1). Classification (GTDB taxonomy): domain Bacteria; phylum Actinomycetota; class Thermoleophilia; order Gaiellales; family Gaiellaceae; genus PALSA-600. The sequence continues at coordinate 193,169 of CAWHFK010000009.1, forward strand.
CGCCGAGCAGTGGGACTCGAACCGCCGGGTGCGGCTGTCGCCGTTCTACGAGCGCGAGCGGGAGCTCGGCGCGGTCTTCTTCGAGGCCGCGGCCTGGGAGCGTCCGCACTGGTACGAGTCGAACGCGAAGCTGCTCGACGAGTACGGCGACCGGATCACGAGGCGCGAGGCGGAGTGGGAGTCGCGCTGGTGGTCGCCGATCATCAACGCCGAGCACCTCGCGATGCGCGATCGCGCCGCGATGTTCGACCTGACGGCCTTCTGCATCTTCGACGTCACCGGCCCGGGCGCGCTCGAGACGGTGCAGACGGTCTCGATGCGCCAGATGGACGTCGCGAACGGCAAGGTCGTCTATACGCCCGTGCTCTCGCCGAGCGGGACGTTCAAGAGCGACCTCACGGTGATGCGCCTCGGCGACGAGCAGTTCCGCGTCGTCACGGGCGGCGCGCACGGCATGGCCGACATGAAGTGGTACGCGGATCACGCGCCGGCCGACGGCAGCGCGCAGGTCACCGACCTGACATCGGCGTGGACGACGCTCGGGCTGTGGGGGCCGCGCTCGCGCGACATCCTCGCGAGCCTGACGTCGGACGACGTGTCGCACGAGTCCTTCGGCTTCGCGAGCTGCCGCACGATCGAGATCGACTCGCTGCGGGTGCTGGCGTCGCGCATCTCCTACGTCGGCGAGCTCGGCTGGGAGCTCTACGTCCCGATGGAGCAGGGCGCGAAGCTGTGGGACCTCGTCCGCGAGGCCGGGGAGCCGCACGGTGTCGTGCCGGCCGGGATCGGCGTCTACGGCACGACCGGCCGGCTGGAGAAGTGCTACCGCGCCTTCGGGTTCGAGCTCGACGCGGACTACAACGTCGTCGAGGCGGGCATGGCGTGGGGCAGGGTCAAGACTCCCGACTTCATCGGCAAGGCGGCGCACGTCGGCCACCGTGAGTCCGACCCGGCCGCGGTGCTCTGCACGCTCACCGTCGACGACCATACGTCGGCCGACGGCACGAAGCGCTACATGCTCGGCCGCGAGCCGGTGCTCTCGAAGGACGGCCGGCCGCTGGTCGACGCGCACAGCCGCCGCTCGTACGTGACGAGCGCGGGCGCGGGGCCGTCGATCGGCAGGCACATCCTGCTCTCGTACCTGCCGCCGGAGCAGGCGGTCGTCGGCGAAGAGCTGCTCGTCGAGTTCCTCGGCGAGCACTACCCGGTCACCGTCGCCTGCAATGACTCGACGCCGGTCTTCGACCCCGACAACTCGCGGGTCAAGGCGTGAGGATCTTGTGTCTGGTCAAGCGCGTCCCGATCACGGGCGGGAAGATGGTGCTGACCGCGGACGAGCAGGCGATCGAGACGAAGCACCTCGGCTTCACGATCTCGCCGCACGAGGAGTGCGGCGTCGAGGAGGCCGTGCGCATCGTCGAGGCGCAGGGTGGGGAGGTGGTCGTCCTCACGCTCGGCCCGCCGGAGGCGGAGGAACAGCTGCGCGAGTGCATGGCGCTCGGCGCCGACCGTGCGATCCATCTCGTCAGCTCCGAGGAGTGGGACGCACAGGCGACCGCTCTTGCGCTCGTCGAGGCGATCCGCACTGCATCCGACGAGGCAGGGGAGCCGTTCGACCTGATCGTGTTCGGCAACGAGTCGGCGGATGCCGGCAACTACCAGGTGGGTATCCGCGTCGCCTACGCCCTCGGCCTGCCCGTCGTGACCGGCCTCAAGGGCCTGACGCTCGCCGACGGGCGCGCGCGCTGCGAGCAGGAGGTGGCCGCCGGGCGCGACGTGTACGACGTGCCGCTGCCCGCCGTGGTCACGGTCAAGGAAGGGCTCAACCTACCGCGCTATCCCTCGGTCCCGGCGAAGCTGCGCGCGAACCGCAAGCCGGTGGACACGCGACCGGTCGAGCGGCCGGCCTCGAGGCTCGAGAAGCTGCGCCTCGTCGTTCCGGAGGGCGTCGGCAAGCACGCCGAGGTGCTCGGGCACGGGCCCGACGCGGCGCCCGCGGTCGTCGAGGTGCTGCAGAGGCTGGGCGTCGCATGAACGTGCTGGTCTTCGTCGAGCCGGACGACGAGCTCTCGCTGCAGGCGGTCACGCTCGCGCAGTCGCTCGGCGACGTGCGCGCAGCGGCGATCGACGGGCCGTACGCACCGGCCGCGTGGGCTGCTGCGCTGATCGAGGCTGCCGCGGGCGACTCGATCGTCGCGCCGGGCTCCGACCGGGGCAACGAGGTCCTCGCTCACGCCGCGGCCCGTCTCGACCTGCCGTTCGCGGCGAACGTCACCGATGTGCGCGGCGACGATGTAACGCGCCAGCGCTGGGGCGGCACGCTCCTGGAGGAGGCGCGCGTCCACTCCGCGCAGAAGCTCTTCACGGCCGCGCCGTTCGCGTTCGCGGCAGGCGCGCTGCCGCCGGTCGAGACGCTGCAGCCCGACGTCGCGGGCGCGGTGCAGGTCGTCGAGCGCGTCACCCCGGACACCGGCGGCAAGGTCTCCCTCGCGGATGCGAAGGTCGTTGTCTCCGGCGGCCGCGGGGTGGGCTCGGCCGAGGGCTTCGCGATCCTCGAGGAGCTCGCCGGGCTGTTGGACGGCGCTGTCGGCTGCTCGCGCGTCGTCACGAGCGCAGGCTGGCGGCCGCACACCGATCAGGTCGGGCAGACCGGCACGAAGGTGTCGCCCGACCTCTACATCGCGTGCGGCATCAGCGGAGCCACGCAGCACATCGCCGGCTGCAAGGGCGCGAAGACGCTGCTTGCGATCAACGACGATCCGGAGGCGACGATCTTCACGCACGCCGACTACGCCGTGATCGGGAACCTGCACGAGATCGTCCCCGCGATCTCCGCCGAGCTCAGGAAGGCGCGACCGACATAGCGACGGCAGCCGGCGCGCTCGCGCTCGCGGCGGCGCTCGCCGTCGCGGGAACGCTCTTCACGCGGCGCGCGCTGCTGCTCGTCGGTCTCGTCCGCGCGGCGAAGCCGGTCGAGCGCTTCGACGACGTTCCGCGGCGCGTTCGCAACGAAGCCGTGATCGTCCTCGGGCAGCGCAAGCTGTTCCAGCGGCTGCTGCCCGGCGCGATGCACGCGGCGATCTTCTGGGGCTTCCTCGTTCTCTTCCCCACGATCGTGATGGCGATGATCTCGGCGGTCGACCGCGACTGGTCGTTCCCGTGGCTCGGCTCGCAGGGCTGGTTCATGGCGCTCGTCGACGTCTTCGCGATCGCGGTCCTCGCCGGCGTGGCGACGGCGTTCTGGATCCGGAAGGTCGTTCGCCCCGCCCGCTTCAAGGGCTCGCACATGGGCGAGGCGGACTTCATCCTCGCGATGATCGCCCTGGTCGTGCTGACGCTGCTCGGTTGGCATGCATCGCGCATCGCCGCCGGGATGAACGAGTGGCCCGCCTCCGCATCGTTCCTCTCGAACTGGATCTCCGGTGCGATCTCCGACCCGAGTGCCGCCGAGCGTTTTTTCGTGTGGGCGCACCTCGTCGTGGTGCTGACGTTCCTCGCGTACCTGCCGTACTCGAAGCATCTGCACATCGCCACCGCGGCGGTGAACGTCTACTTCGGCCGGACCCGTAGGCGCGGACGGCTCGAGCCGCTGCGCTTCGACGTGCCCGACGACGAGATCCGCTTCGGCGCGGCAACGGTGGGCGATCTGACGTGGAAGGAGATGGTGGACTCGTTCTCGTGCACCGAGTGCGGGCGCTGCCAGGATGTCTGCCCCGCGTACGCGACCGGGAAGACGCTCTCGCCGAAGCTGCTGATCATGGGGATTCGCGACCAGCTGCTCGCCGAAGGCCCGAACCTGCTCGCCGGCGGGGAGCTGACGCCGATCGTCGGTAACGGCGTGCCCGAGGAGATGGTGTGGGACTGCGTCACGTGCGGCGCGTGCATCCACGAGTGCCCCGTGTCGATCGAGCACGTCGACCACATCGTCGACCTGCGCCGCAACCTCGTGATGATGGACTCGAGCTTCCCGCGGGAGGCGGAGTCGATGCTGCGCGACGTGGAGCGGGTGGGCAATCCCTGGGGCAAGCCGCAGGGCGACCGCGCCGCCTGGGCCGAAGGGCTGGGCGTGCGCGTCGTCGAGGAGGGCGAGCCCGCGCCCGAGATCCTCTACTGGGTCGGTTGCGCCGCCGCCTACGACGAGCGCGCGCGCCAGGCGGCCGAGTCGACCGTGAAGCTGCTGCAGAAGGCCGGCGTCGACTTCGCAATTCTCGGCGCGCGCGAGGCATGCACGGGCGACCCGGCTCGCCGGATGGGCAACGAGTACGTGTTTCAGTCGTACGCGGAGCAGAACGTCTCGACGTTGAACGACGCCGGCGTCACGAAGATCGTCGCCAGTTGCCCGCACTGCCTGAACTCGCTCGGCAATGAGTACCCGGACTTCGGCGGCCGGTACGAGGTGATGCACCACACCGAGCTGCTCGCCGACCTCGTGCGGTCGGGGAAGCTCCAGCCGAAGGCGGGTGAAGGCGAGGTCACGTATCACGACTCCTGCTACCTCGCGCGCCACAACGACATCCGGAACGAGCCGCGGGAGCTCGTCGCCGCGGTCGGCAAGCCCGTCGAGATGGGCCGCAACCGCGAGCGGACGTTCTGCTGCGGGGCGGGCGGTGCGCACATGTGGATGGAGGAGCGCGGCACTCCGATCAACGAGGAGCGCGTACGCGAGGCGGTGGAGACGGGCGCCGAGACGCTCGCGGTCGCCTGCCCGTTCTGCACGGTGATGCTCGACGACGGCGTCCGCTCGATGGGCAAGCAGCTCCGGGTCGTCGACGTCGCCACGCTGCTCGTCGAGTCGATCGAGGACTGACCGGAAACTCCCCGGGGTGGCGCTCCGGCCGCGAGCAGGGGATCATCGCGGGATGTACCGCAAGGTCGTCACCGTCCTCTTCTGCGATGTCGTCGGCTCGACCGCGCTCGGCGAGTCGGTCGACCCGGAGGCGCTCCAGAGCCTCCTCGCCCGTTACTTCGAGCGGATGAAACAGATCGTCGAGTCCCACGAGGGCTCGGTGGAGAAGTTCATCGGCGACGCGGTGATGGCGGTGTTCGGCGTGCCGCAGGTGCACGAGGACGATGCGCTCCGTGCATGTCGGGCCGCGGTGGAGATGCAGGCGGCCTTTCCGGAGCTGGGCCTCCAGGGGCGGATCGGCATCAACACCGGTGAGGTGGTCACCGGCACCGAGGAGCGGCTCGCCGCAGGCGACGCAGTCAATGTCGCCGCACGGCTGCAGCAGGCCGCCGAACCGGATGAGATCCTGATCGGCGGGCTGACACTCGAGCTCGTCCGCGGCGCCGTCGACAGCGAGCCGGTCGGGCCTCTCGAGCTCAAAGGGAAACGTGAGCCGGTCGCCGCGCACCTCCTCGCCTCGGTGCGAGACGCGCCCGAGCGGTCGCACGAGAGCCGGTTCGTCGGTCGCGAGCGCGAGGTCGGAATGATCCGCGACACCTGGCAGCGCGCGGTCGACGGTGAGCGGTGTGAGCTCGTGACGATCGTCGGCGACGCCGGCCTGGGGAAGTCGCGCCTGGTCGCGGAGTCTCTGGCCGGGATCGACGCACGGATCGTGCGTGGCCGCTGCCTGCCCTACGGACAGGGCATCACCTACTGGCCGGTGGTCGAGGTGATCAAGCAGCTGGCTGCGCTGCCCTCCGACCCGGCCGCAGCTGCGGCGCTCCGGTCGTTGATCGGGGAGAGCGATGGGGGCACCTCGGCTGAGGAGATCGCCTGGGCGTTCCGGAAGCTGCTCGAGGAGCGAGCTCCGCTCGTCGTCGTCCTCGACGACATCCAGTGGGGCGAGCAGACCTTCCTCGAGCTCGTCGAGGGGGTGGCGCTCCTCTCCGCGGGAGCGCCGATCCTGCTCGTCTGCATGGCGCGGCCGGAGCTGCTCATGCATCGCGCCGACTGGCCGGTCGCTCTTCGCCTCGAGCCGCTGGCCGCGAAGGCGGCCGAACAGCTGATCTCGGAGCTGCCGCTCGAGCTGCGGGACCGGATTGCCCGGGCGGCGGGCGGTAACCCGCTCTTCCTGACGGAGATGCTCGCGATGGCCGGAGAGACCGACGACCTCGACGTCCCGCCGACGCTCCGTGCGCTGCTCGCCGCCCGACTCGACCAGCTCGAGCCGCCCGAGCGTGCGGTGCTGGAGCGCGGGGCAATCGAAGGGGAGCTGTTCCACCGCGGCGCGGTCCAGGCGCTCTCACCCGAGGAGACGCAGATCACGCCCCGCCTGGCAGTGCTGACCCGCAAGGACCTGATCCTTCCCGACCGGGCGCGGCTCCCCGGTGACGACGGGTTCAGGTTCCGGCACCTCTTGATCCGGGACGCCGCCTACGAGGCGCTCCCGAAGTCGACCCGGGCCGAGCTCCACCGGCGCTTCGCCGCGTGGCTCGCGCAGCGCGGCGCCGACCTGGTCGAGCTCGACGAGATCCTCGGCTATCACCTCGAGCAGGCTCACGGCTACGCCGCCGAGCTCGGACGGGACGGCGAGAGCGCGGAGTACGGCGCGCGTGCCGCCGCCCGTCTGCGCGCGGCCGGGGAGCGCGCGTCCGGGCGCGGCGACGCAGCCGCCGCGGTCACGCTGCTCGAGCGCGCAGCGCGTCTGATCACGAAGGACGGTCCGTCGCACCGCGAGGTGCAGGTCGAGCTCGCCTCCGCTCTGCTGGACAGGGGTGAGCTGCAGGCTGCCCGGTCGATCTTTGCAGCGGTCGTCGACGAGGCGCACGCAGCTGGGGAGGAGGTCGTCGAGTGGCGGGCCCGCGTGGGCCTCGTCGCCGTCGGGCTGTGGATCGAAGACGTGTGGGTCGCCGCCGGGAGCGACCTCGTGCGGGATGCGATTCCGGTCCTCGAGCGGCATGGAGACGACCTCGGGCTGGCGAGGGCCTGGCTGGTCGTCGGGATGACCGAGTTCTGGCTCGGGAGGTCGCGCGACGCCGACGAGGCGTTCGCCCGCGGCCTCGTGTGCGCCCGGAACGCGCGCAGCGGTCGCGACGAGGCGCAGCTCCTGATCTGGTATCTGATCAGCGCGTGGTACGGGCCGACCCCGGCCCGGGAGGCGCTCGAGCGCTGCAACGACGTCCTCGAGCGAACCTCGTCGAAGCAGGTCGAAGCTATCGCCCGCACCGAGGCGGGACCGCTGCTCGCACTCTCGGGACGCTTCGACGAGGCGCGCCGAAGCTGGCAGGAGGGTGTATCGATGCTCGGCGAGCTCGGACTTCCGATTCTCGCAGCCGGGAGCTCCGAGGAGCGCTTCGGCATCGAGCTGCTCGCAGGAGACTTGCCTGCCGCCGAGGCCGTGCTGCGCGACGCGTGCACCACACTCGAGCAGCTCGGTGAGAAGGGCTTCCTCTCCACCCGGGCGGCGTGCCTCGGGCTGTGTCTCGCGCGGCAGGACCGTCCCGCCGAGGCGGAGCCGTTTCTCGAGCTGGCCGAGCGGCTGATGCCGAACGGGGGCGACGACGTTCTGAACCTCGTCAACCTCGCACGAGCGGCTATCTCCCTCTCGCGCGGCTCACTGGGCGAGGCGGAGGAGCACGCCCGACGGGCAGTGGCGGCAATCGCGCACTGGGATCACCCCAACTTGAAGGGCGACAGTCTCGTCCAACTCGCGGAAGTGCTTCAGGCTGCCGGGCGGGCGGACGAGGCTGTCGCCGCCTACTCGGAGGCGCTCGCGCTCTACGAGCAGAAGGAGAACGTCGTCGCCGCCGGTCGGGTGACCCGCTCCCTGGCGGTGCTGCGGGGGTGACGACCCTGCGTCAGCCGAACAGGTTCTGCAGGCTGAAGCCGCCGCGGACGAGCTGCTCGATCGGCGTGTCCCGGATCAGCTTCTCCAGCAGCGGGGCAGCGAACGACGGGACGTCCCCGCGGCGAACGGCCTCCGCCAGCGATCCGAGCAGCCCCGCCCGGACGGCTGCGGTGACCTTGGCCTGCGTCCAGTGCGGCCCTCCGCCGGCGGAGCTGCCGGCGAGCGAGAGCACGACCGCCTCGCGCGAGGCCCCGAGGTTGCACGCAGCGCGATCGAGACCGGCGAGGACGACCTCCTGCACCGTCCCGTCGAGACCGCTCACGTCGGGCAGGGTGCGCGGCAGGCAGGGGTTGGCGATCCGAACCGGATGGGTCGAGCGGCCGCGCGCCGCCTCGAACCCGATCAGGAGCACGGCACCGGCGAGCAGGACCGCGAGGACGCTCGTCGCCGCGTTGAGCCTCACGGGTGCGCCCGCCGTCGCACGAGCGCGGCGAGCAGCAGCGCCGCCGCCGCGAGTGCCGCCGAGAACAGGAACGCCGGCCTGAAGGCGCGGGTGATCGTCTCCTCCACCGCGCCGACGAGCCGGTCGCGCGTCTGGCGCAGCTCGGCATCCGAGCCGGCGCCGTGCTCGTCGAATGGGCCGGCGAGGTCGGGCACCTGCCCGGCCCGCGCGCGGTCGAGCTCCCGCGCGACCCCGACCGCGATCGGGATCTTCTTGGTGATCGGGACCGGGGCATCGAGCAGGACGGCCGTTGCCTGCAACGTCGCGCGGTGGCCGGCGGACGGGAGGTTGTGCGCGAGGAGCGGTGCGATCACCGCGAGCGCGAGCACGAGCCCGAGATGCCTGATCCCGACCGTGAGGGTGCCGCTCCGGGTCGCGCCCGCGGCGAGGTCGAGCGCGTCGGCGGAGAGCAGCGGAACGGCGAGGCCGAGGCCGGCGCCGCAGAAGACGAGCGCGAGCACCATGTACGCAACCGTGGACGACGGCAGGAGGGCGAGCGCGACGAGCCCGAGCGCGAGCAGCGCAGATCCGCCGCAGATCGCCACCGTCGAGCTCAGCCGCCGCGAGAGCGGACGCACAGCGAGGGTCGCCGCGGGCAGGGCGCTGACGATGACCGCGCCGCCGAGCGGCGAGTAGCCCCAGACCTCGATCACGAGCAGGACGGCGAGGAACAGCACGCCGACGAGCGCGCCGAACAACAGGCCGAGACACACGTTCGCGGGGACCGTCCGCGTCAGCGACGGCCGCCAGCCCTCCTCGAGCGTCACCGTTCCCGGCGTTCGCGCCACGAGCACCGCGACGAGCCCGGCAGCCGCCAGTGGCGCCTGTACGGCGAAGATCGCGCGCCAGTCGAGCGCCTGGGTCACGATGCCGCCGAGCGCCGGCCCGAGCGCCGCGCCGAGGGTACCGGCGAACGTCCAGACCGCCGCGCCGCGCCCGGGCGACCCCGTCAGTCCGCCGAGCACCGGCAGGGCGCCCGCGAGAAGCAGCGCTGCACCCGCGCCCTGCACGCAGCGCGCCCCGATCAGGAACGAGAGGCTCCCGGCCGCTGCGCACGCGAGCGAGGCCGCGACGAAGACCACGATCCCGGCGGTCAGTACGCGGGCCGCCGGAGCGCGATGGACCACGAAGACGAGCGCGAGCGCGACCACCGCGACGGCCAGGTTGTAGGCGGTCACGACCCACGAGACGCCCTCGATCGTCGTGTGGAAGCGCCCGTACAGGTCGGGCAGGGCGAGCACGACGACCGACGAGTCCGCAAACGCGATCGCCACGGCCACGGCGACGAGGCCGGTGGCGACGGTGAGCCTGCGGTCCCGCTGCCCGGCGACCATGCGGCGATCCTAACCGCCTGCCCGTCCGGCGCCTGCCGAGCGCGGGCGAGCTTGACAAACGTGGAACTCGTGTTCCACCATATGGGAGGGATGGCCTCCGAATCGGGGACACAGGCGATCGACCGCGCGGCGGAGCTGCTCGTCAGCGTCGTCGAATCGAACCGGCCGCTCGGGGTGGGCGAGCTCGCGACGAGCTCGGGCCTGCCCAAGTCGACCACGTCGCGCCTCGTCGGTGCGCTCGAGCGACGGGGGCTCGTCCAGCGCGCGGGCGATCGTCGCGTCGCGCCCGGACCGGTGCTGCTCCGGTTCGCGCACCAGGACCGGTCGGTCAGCCTCGTCGAGTTGGCGCTCCCGGCGCTCCGCACCCTCGCAGAGCTCTCCGGCGAGACGATCAACCTCGGCGTCCCGACGCCGCTCGGCGTCGAGCACCTCGCGCAGGAGGACTCGCGGCATTTCATGGGCGGCACGAACTGGGTCGGGCGGCGTGTCCCGTACGAGACGACTGCGAACGGCAAGGTGCTGTCGGCGTTCAACGCGGGCACACCGGACGGCGCCGCCATCCGCGACCGCGGTTACGCATCGGCCGTCGACGAGCTCGAGCAGGGCCTCGCCGCGATCGCCGCACCGGTCTTCGGCCCGGACGGCGACGCCGTCGCCGCGCTTTCGATCTCCGGCCCGACCATCCGACTCACCCGCGCGCGCATGATCGAGCTCGCGCCTCATCTGATCACGCAGGCCGCTCAGGTCTCTGAGCGACTGGGACACCACGACAAGCGAGGTGCCGCATGACGCACGAAGAGATCTTGAAGGGGCTCTACGACGAGACGCTCGTCGGGAACGCGCCGGAGGTGAAGGACCTCGTCAACCGGGGGCTCGAAGACGGTCTCGGCTGCGAGTCGATGCTCTACGACGCGTTGATCCCGTCGCTCGAGGAGGTCGGAGCCCGCTTCGAGCGCGGCGACTACTTCGTGCCCGAGATGCTGATCGCCGCCCGGGCCATGCAGGGCGCGCTCGACATTCTGCGCCCGCTGCTCGCGGAGACCGGCGCAAAGCCGATCGGCACCTACGTGATGGGGACGGTCAAGGGCGATGTGCACGACATCGGCAAGAACCTCGTGAACATCATGCTCGAGGGTGCCGGCTTCACCGTCCACGATCTCGGCGTCAACGTGGCCCCCGAGACGTTCGTGCAGCAGATTCAGGAGCACAAGCCCGACGTCGTCGGCTTCTCGGCGTTCCTGACGACGACGATGCCGATGTTCAAGGCCAACATCAACGCGCTCCAGAAGGCGGGGATCCGGGACGACGTGATCGTGATGGTCGGCGGTGCTCCCGTGACGCAGGAGTACGCCGACGCCGTCGGTGCGGACGGATATGCGGCGGACGCCTCGACCGCCGTTCGCCTCGCGAAGGACCTGATCGAGCGGCGCCGGGCTGCCGTCACCGCTTGATGCGCCCGCCGGCCGTCGTGTCGCGATCCCAACCCGAAGAGAAAGGGCACTGAGTGGAGACAGTTCTCGAGTCGCCGTCCAAGACCGTCGTGATCGGGCCCGACCGCCCGTTCTGCGTGATCGGCGAGCGGATCAACCCGACCGGTCGCAAGAGGTTCCAGGCGGAGCTGCAGAACGGCGACCTCTCGCGCATCGAGGCGGACGTCGCGCAGCAGGTCGCGGGCGGCGCCGACATGCTCGACGTCAACGTCGGTGATCCCCTCGCCGACGAGATCGAGCTGATGCGCTCGGCGATCCCGCTCGTCCAGGGCCTCACCGATCTGCCGCTCTGCATCGACTCGTCGGTGATCGAAGCCCTCGAGGCCGGGCTCGGCGCGTACCAGGGCAAGGCACTCGTGAACTCCGTGACCGGCGAGGACGAACGGCTCGAAGCGATCCTGCCGATCGTCGCCCGGCACGGCGCTGCCGTGATCGGGCTCGCGAACGACGACGAGATCCCGATGGAGCCGCAGCGCCGGCTCGAGGTGGCGCGGAAGATCGTCTCCGCCGCCGGCGACCACGGCATCCCTCCCGAGGACGTCCTGATCGACCCGCTGGCGATGCCGGTGGGCGCCGAGCCGCGTGCGGTGACGCTGTTCCTCGAGACGGTGAGGCTGATCCGTGAGGACCTCGGCGTGAACATGACGTGCGGCGCGTCGAACACGTCCTTCGGCCTGCCTGGGCGCGAGACGCTCGGTGCCGCGTTCCTCGCGGTCGCCGCGAGCCACGGCTTGACGAGCGCGATCATGGACGCCCGCTCCGAGGAGATCGTCGAGGGCGTGCGTGCGACCGACTTCCTGCTCGGCCACGACGAGTGGGGCGCCGCGTGGATCGCCGCCTACCGCAGGAAGCAGGCGGCACTGACGTCGTGACCGTCCCGGCGCCGCAGCTCGACGAGATCCATCCGGACCGCGTTCGGCTCGTCTTCCAGCAGGCGGACGGCGCGACGAAGGAAGCTCGCGTTCCGGCCGGCACGACGCTCTTCGACTGCGCGAGCTGGAACGGCGTCGCGATCGACTCGACCTGCGGCGGCCACGGCACCTGCAAGAAGTGCAAGGTGCGCGTCGCCTCCGGCCGGCAGGAGCTGTCGACGGTGGATCCGCGCGCGTTCTCGCCCGACGAGCTGAAGGCGGGGTGGCGGCTCGCGTGCCGCGCGCAGGCGGAGGAGGATCTCGTCGTCGAGGTGCCGCCGCTGCAGACGCGGCCGAAGGCCGCGCTCGCAGGCGTCGGGCGGCACGTGATCCTCAGGCCGGCCGTGCAGAAGCGCCATCTCGAGCTGAGCGAGCCGACCCTCGAGGACCAGGTCTCGGATCTCGAGCGCGTGACGAACGCGATGGACGACCTCGAGCTGCGCGTGCCGCTCGAGCTCATGCGCGGGCTCGGCAAGACGCTGCGCGACGCGAACTGGGACGTGACCGCGGTCGTGGTCGACGACGTGCTGCTCGACGTCGAACCGGGCGACACGACGGCCCGCCGTTACGCGATCGCCTACGACCTCGGCACGACCACCTGCGTCGCGACCCTGCTCGACCTCGAGACCGGCCAGCCGGCAGCCGTCCGCTCGATCCTCAACGCGCAGCAGCCGTTCGGCGCGGACGTGATCTCGCGGATCAGCGCCACGATGCTCGACCCCGGCGCGCTCGACGTGCTGCGTGCGAAGGCGCACGAGACGCTCGCCACGCTGACCGCCGAGGTCTGTGAGGAGGCCGACGTCGACCCGGCGGAGGTCTACGAGATCGTCGTCGCAGGCAACGTCACGATGATCCAGCTCGCCCTCGGGATCGATCCGGAGCCGCTCTCGATGGCGCCGTTCACGATTGCCGCGCGGCAGCTGCCCGCCGCAACCGCCGCCGACCTCGGTGTGCGGGTGCACGAGCGCGCCCCGGCCGTGCTCTTCCCGGCGCTCGGCGCCTACGTCGGGCCCGACATCGTGGCCGGGATCCTCGCCACCGGCCTGACGCTCGACAAGCGCCTTCGCCTCTTCATCGACGTCGGCACGAACTCCGAGATCGTGCTCGGGTCGTCCGCCGGCGCGCTCGCGACGGCCGCCCCGGCCGGGCCGGCGTTCGAGGCCGCGCAGATCCGCTGCGGCATGCGGGCCGCCGACGGTGCAATCGAAGGCGTGAAGATCGTCGACGGCACGGTCGAGCTGACCGTGATCGGGGACGTGGAGCCGGTTGGCCTCTGCGGCTCGGGTCTCGTCGACGCGGTGGCCGAGCTCGTCGGGGCGGGCGTCCTCGACCACTCGGGCCGGTTCGTGCTCGGCTCGTCGGAACGTCTCGGCAAGATCGGCGAGGAGAACGTCTTCTATCTCTGCGATGAGGTCTTCCTCTCGCAGCGAGACGTGCGTGAGCTTCAGTTCGCGAAGGCGTCGATCGCGACCGGCTGGCAGATCCTCTGCAACGACATGGGCATCGATCCGACCGAGATCTCGCAGGTGCTGCTCGGCGGCTCGTTCGGCTCCTACCTGACGGCGGCGAGCGCGGTGAAGATCGGGCTCGTCCCGAAGCTCGCCCTCGCGCGCATCGTCTCTGCGGGAAACGTGGCAGGTGAAGGCGCGAAGATCGCGGCGCTGTCCGTGACCGAGCGCGCAGCCGCGAGCGCCGTGCTCGACGAGGTGGACTATGTCGAGCTCTCGGGCCGCACCGACTTCAACGACCTCTTCATCGACCAGCTCAGGTTTCCCGATTGACCACTGTCGTCGTGGCCTGCGGCGCGCTCGCGCTCCACATCGACCAGATCGCGAAGCGCCGCGGCTGGGACGTCGAGGTGCGGCCGCTGCCGCCGGAGCTGCACAACCGGCCCGAGAAGATCCGCGCCGCGGTCGACGCGGCGCAGGGAGATGTCGTCGCCTACGCGGACTGCGGCACGCGCGGCGCGCTCGACGACCTACCGCGGCTGCCGGGCGCGGACTGCTACCAGCTGTTCGGCGGGATGGAGCACGAGACCGGGACGTACTACCTGACGGACTTTCTCGTACGCTCGTTCGACCGGGTGGTGTGGCGCGGGCTCGGGCTCGACCGCCACCCGGAGCTGCGCGACGACTACTTCCGCCACTATGAGCGCGTGGTCTGGCTCGCCCAGTCTCCGACCCCCGAGCTGCATGCAAAGGCGGAGGCCGCCGCCCGCCGGCTCGGGCTGCCGCTCGAAGTTCGCGAGACCGGCGACACCGGTCTCGAAGTTGCCCTCGAACGTCTACTCCAGGAGGTTTCCTGAGTGCTCATCAACGAGCTCCCGCGCTACGAGATCCTCGACGAGCACTCCATGCAGGAGCTGGAGCGCGGCTGGCGGCGCATCGTCTCCGACCTCGGCGTCGACTTCGGGACGTCCGAGCCCCACGAGGAGACGGTCGCCGTGCTCGAGGCGGCGGGCCAGAAGGTCGAGGGGCAGCTCGTCAAGCTCGACCCGGACTGGGTGCTCGAGCAGGTCGCGAAGGCGCCGCGCGAGTTCGACCTGCAGGCGCGCAACCCGGCCAACAACATCCACATCGGCGGCAGGCACATGGCGTTCGGCGCCGTGTACGGGTGCCCGTTCGTGCGCGAGGGGATCGAGCGCCGCGAGGCGACCTACGCCGACTTCGAGAACCTCGTCCGCCTTTCGCAGGCGTTCCCTCAGCTCGACACGCCCGGCGGGACGATCTGCGAGCCGAACGACAAGCCGCTCGACTCCCGCCACCTCGACATGGTCTACGCGCTGATGACGCTGTCGGACAAGCCGTTCATGGGCTCGGTGACCTCGGGGCCGAACGCGGAGGACACGATCGCGATGGCCGAGATGGTGTTCGGACGCGAGTCGCTCGAGCAGACGCCGGCGGTGATCAGCCTGATCAACGTCAACTCGCCACTTCGCTACGACGAGCGCATGCTGGAGGCGCTGCACGCGTACGCGAAGGCGAACCAGGCGATGGTGATCACCCCGTTCCTGCTGATGGGGGCGATGTCGCCGGTGTCGGTCGCCTCGACGCTTGCGCAACAGGTGGCAGAGGCGCTCGCGGGCATCGCGCTCGTCCAGACGATCCGGCCGGGCTGCCCCGTCGTCTTCGGGTCGTTCCTCTCGAACACCGACATGCAGTCGGGCTCGCCCAGCTTCGGCACCCCGGAGTCCGCGGTGGGCCTGCTCTGCACCGGCCAGATCGCCCGCCACTACGGGCTGCCGTTCCGCGGCGGCGGAGCGCTCACCTCGTCGCAGACGGTCGACGCGCAGGCGGCGTACGAGGCGGCGATGACGCTGTGGCCGACGTTCCTGGCGGGCACCAACTTCGTCATGCACTCGGCCGGCTGGCTCGAGTCGGGTCTCGTCTCCTGCTACGAGAAGTTCGTCGTCGACGTCGAGTTGCTGCGCATGCTCCATCACGTGTTCCAGCCGTTGCAGATCAACGAGGAGACGCTCGCGTACAGCGCGCACCAGGAAGTGGGGCAGGGCGGACACTTCCTCGGCGCCGTGCACACGCTCGAGCGGTTCCGCGAGTGCTTCTACCGGCCCCTCCTCTCTTCGACGGAGAACTACGAACGGTGGTCGCGCCTCGGCGGCAAGGATGCAGCGGCGCGGGCGTCGGACATCTGGCAGAAGACGCTCGAGGAGTACGAAGAGCCCGCGCTCGAGCAGGGGCTGAAGGACGAGCTGAAGGCCTACGTCGACCGGCGGAGGACCGAGCTTGGCGACTAGAGCGGAGATGTTCATCGACGGCGGCTGGTCGTCAGCGCAGAGCGGTGCGACGTTCACGGCCGATTCGCCGGCGACGGGCGAGACGATCGCGGAGGTCCCGCAGGGAGACCGCGCCGATGCGCAGCGTGCGATCGATGCCGCCAATAGCGCCGCCGACGCCTGGGCACGGACGACGGCGTTCGAGCGCGCCGGGTTCATGCATCGCGTTGCGGACGAGGTCGAGAAACGGCGCGAGACGCTTGCGCGGACACTGACGCTCGACCAGGGCAAGGCGCTGCGCGAGTCGCACGACGAGGTCGAGGAGCTGGTGCAGTACTGGCGCAACGCCGCGGAGGACGGCAAGCGCCTCGAGGGTCGGCTCGCGAACTCGTTCACGCCCGGCAAGCGCGTCCTGCTCGTGCGGCGGCCGCGCGGTGTGATCGGAGTGATCACGCCGTGGAACTGGCCGTACACCATGCCGGCCGAGCTGATCGCGCCGGCGCTCGCCTCGGGCAACACCGTCGTGTGGACGCCGGCGTCGTCGACGGCGGTCGCGGCGGTAGCGCTCGCCGAATGCGTCGTCGAGGCCGACCTGCCGGCGGGCGTCTTCAACCTGGTCACCGGCCCCGGCTCGGTCGTCGGCGACGAGATCGCGCGCAACCCCGGCACGCACGGCGTCGGCTTCATCGGCTCGACCGAGACCGGCCGCAAGGTCGCGGAGGCCGCTGCGGGCAAGGCAGCGGTGCTCGAGCTGGGAGGGAACGGGCCGGTCGTCGTGCTCGCGGACGCCGACCTGGAGCTCGCCGCGGAGGCGACGGTCACCGCCTGCTTCATGTGCGCGGGTCAGAGCTGTACCGCCGGCGAGCGACTGCTCGTGCACCGTGCTGTGCGCGAGGAGTTCGTCGCGCGCGTCGCGGCGCTCGTCGGCGAGCGCGTCGTGCTCGGCGACCCGTTCGCCGACACGACCACGATGGGCCCGCTGAACAACCCGGGCGTCGCCGACAAGATGGACGAGCACGTCGAGGACGCGCTGCGGCGCGGCGCGACGGTCGTCGCCGGCGGTGAGCGCCAGCCGGGGCACCCGACCGACCTCTACTGGCAGGCGACCGTGCTCGACGGCGTGCCGGCCGATTCGCTCGTCGCGCAGGAGGAGACCTTCGGCCCGATCGCCCCCGTGGTCGAGATCGGCTCGCTCGACGAGGCGATCTGGCTTGCGAACGCGTCGCCGTACGGCCTCCTCTCGGCGATCTTCACGCGCGACCTGTCCGAGGGGCTGCGATACGCGGACGCCGTGCGCACGGGGTGGGTCAACATCAACGATTCGTCGAACTACTGGGAGTCGCACCTTCCCTTCGGCGGCCGCTCCGGCACCGCGAGCGGGATCGGGCGGGTCGGCGGCAGCGCGCCGATGGAGTCGTTCACGGAGCTGCAGACGATCGTCGTCGCGTGACGGACGTGTGGGACTACGTCATCGTCGGCGGGGGGTCTGCCGGCTCCGCGCTCGCCGCGCGGCTGACCGAGGACGCGGGGACGCGTGTGCTCGTGCTCGAGGCGGGGCGGACGGACTCCTGGTGGGACATCTACATTCACATGCCGGCGGCGTTCTCGTTCCCGATCGGCAATCGCTTCTACGACTGGAGGTACGAGTCCGAGCCGGAGCCGTTCATGAACGGCCGGCGCATCTATCACGCGCGCGGGAAGGTGCTCGGCGGCTCCAGCTCGATCAACGGGATGATCTTCCAGCGCGGCAACCCGCTCGACTTCGAGCGCTGGGGGCTCGAGGACTGGGACTACGCACACTGCCTGCCGTACTTCAAGCGGATGGAGACGTGCCTGGCGGGCGCCGACGAGTGGCGCGGCGGAGACGGGCCGCTGCTCCTCGAGCGCGGCCCGGCCGACGGGCCGCTGTTCGGTGCCTTCCTCACGGCGGCGCAGGAGGCGGGATACGAGCCGACCGGCGACGTGAACGGGTACCGGCAGGAAGGGTTTGCCCGGTTCGACCGCAACATCCACCACGGCCGCCGGTGGAGCGCCGCACGCGCGTACCTCCATCCGGCGATGTCGCGCCCGAACCTCGAGGTGCGGACGCGCACCTTCGTCGAGCGGATCGTCTTCGACGGTCCGCGCGCCGTCGGGGTGCAGGTCGCCGGCAGGACGATTCGCGCCCGCGAGGTGATCCTCTGCGGCGGCGCGATCAACTCACCCCAGTTGCTGCAGCTCTCCGGCGTCGGAGACGCGGGCGAGCTCACCGCGCTCGGGATCGACGTCGTGCACGACCTGCCGGGGGTCGGAGAGAACCTGCAGGACCACCTCGAGGTCTACGTGCAGTGCTCGTCGAAGCTGCCGGTGACGGTTGCGCCCGCGTTCAAGTGGCGCAACCGTCCGCTCGTCGGCCTGCGCTGGCTCATCGCGAAGTCGGGCCCCGGCGCATCGAACCATTTCGAGGCGGGTGGGTTCATCCGCTCGAACGACGCCGTCGCGTATCCGAACGTGATGTTCCACTTCCTGCCGATCGCGGTCCGCTACGACGGCACCGCGCCGCAGGGCCACGGCTACCAGCTGCATGTCGGTCCGATGTACTCGGACGCGCGCGGCACGGTGAAGATCACGTCGGCCGATCCCGAGGTGCATCCCGCGCTGCGCTTCAACTACCTCTCCACCGACCAGGACCGGCGCGAGTGGGTGGAATGTGTCCGCGCCGCCCGCTCGATTCTCGGCCAGCCGGCGTTCGAGCCGTTCAACGGCGGCGAGCTGTCACCCGGCGCAGGCGTGGAGACCGACGAGGAGATCCTCGACTGGGTGCGCCGCGACGCGGAGACGGCGCTGCATCCGTCCTGCACGTGCGCGATGGGAACGGTCGTCGACCCGGCGACGATGCGCGTCTACGGGCTCGAAGGCCTCCGCGTCGTCGACGCGAGCGTCTTCCCCAGCATCACCAACGGGAACATCTACGCGCCGGTGATGATGGTCGCCGAGAAGGCGGCGGATCTGATCCGCGGGCTGACCCCGCTCCCTCCGGCCGGCGTCGAGTTCTACCGCCATGAGGCTGAGCGAGCTTCCAGTCGGTGAGCTGCTCGCGGCGCTGGGCGAGCGGACGCCCGCGCCCGCGAGCGGCGCCGCGACCGCGGTGACCGGGGCGCTGGCGGCCGCGCTCGTCGAGCTCGCGGCACGGTTCGCAGGCGACGACGAGTCGGCGGCGCGCGCGCACCTGCTCTGGAACCGTCTCTCGGAGCTCGCCGACGAGGACTCGGCGGCCTACGCGGCCTTCATGGCCGACCGGAACGAGGAGACGCGCGCGCGGACGATCGCCGTGCCCGAGGAGATCGCTGCCTGTGCCGACGAGGTGGTCGGGCTCGCCGAGCGCGTTCGCGGTCGGCTGCGCACAGCGGTCGTCGGAGATGCAGAGGCGGCTGCGGAGCTCGCGCGCGCGGCGGCGACGGTCGCCCGGCGGCTGGCCGACCTCAACCGCGGCTAGCCGGGGGAGGCCGGTCGGCCTTCCCCGGCCTGCCACTGATTCAGGTGGTGCTCTCCGCCTCGAGCTCGGCGACCTCGAGCTCCAGCTCGAGCGCCTTCACGATGTGACCCAGCGCCGCGGCGACGCGGGCCGTGCCGACGATCGGGGCGACCGCTGCGAGAACGCCCGCGACCTGGTCGGCGTCGACGTCGAGGTCGCTCGCGGCCCCGAGGTTCAGGACGTAGGAGATGGGCGGAGCATCGACCGCGATCAGCGCGGCGATGCGCACGAGCAGGAATGTCTCCGGATCGAGGCTCGACGCCTCGACCGAGCCCGCGGTCATCGCCGCGAGCAGATCGAGGACGGGGGTCTCGGTTGAATCTGCCATGGAAGCTCCTTCGGTTGGTGGTTTCAGATCCGCCTGCGATCGCGCCGGCGCTCGCGCCGTCGCACTCCGCAGACGGAGACCGGTGAGAGCGGACGTCCGAACGGGTCGATGAACAGCGTCGTCGGCCCGGCCTTCGCAGGAACAGTCCCTTCGAGGACGTCGATCGCGTAGGTGAGCCCGTCGTCGGTCAGGCGCGGCTTCTTGATCACGATCACCGTGTCCTCGGGCACCGTGTCGCCGGGCTCGATGAACGAGAGGACCGCGTTCGGCGGATCGGACTCGAAGCTGTTGTCTCCCTCGGCCCACAGCTCCACGAAATCGGTGGTCGCCATGTGCCCGACGATGCGCTGCGGGCGGTCGGAGAAATAGAGCGTCGAGGGCGTGATCCCCTGCAAGGTCAGCGTCCCGTTCTCGCTCGTGATGCTCGCCGAGGTCTGCACGAACATCGACTCTTCGGCTTCGAGCTCCTCGATCAGTTTCTGGTCCATTTCGGCTGCACGTCCTTCCGTGTCCGGGAGCAGGCTGCACCCAGAGGGTGCCGGAGGGGCGGGGTGCCGGTGTCATCCGATCTGGATGACCCGGCCGCGGGAGCGGATCAGCCGTGCGAGTGCCGACGGTGCCGGAGGATCAGATAGACCGGGATCGCGATCGGGGCGACGCACGTGAGGAAGAGGAACCAGGCGATCTTCGCGAGCACGGAGATCGAATCGACCACGAGGAGAAAGAGCGAGACGATCCAGGCGATCAGCGAGGGCCCCGAGGACGAGGATCGAGATCACGAGCCCGAAGCCCGAGGTCACCTGGAGGGAGGCGATGAGGGTGGAGTTCATGGTCCGATTCCAGCAACGGCCCGGCCGCCGGACTTCATCCCAGCAGGATGACCGGCAGGAAGAGCCCCGGCACGAGGGCGAGGCCGCGCCCGAGCGCTCACTGTCGCTCGGTCGCGGCCCCGGCGCTCCTTGCCGGACGCGGGACGGCGCTTGCGCGCCGCTAGCCCGCCAGTGCCTTCTGCTTGATCGCGTCGAACTCGGCCTGCGTGATGGCGCCGCTGTCGAGGAGAGCCTTGCCCTTCTCGATCTCTCCTGCGGCGCCGCCGGTGCCGGCGGTCTTGCGGACGTAGTCGTCGACCTGCGCCTGCTGGGCCTGCATGTCCTTCTGGCGGCGATCGTTCATCCCGTCGTTCTGGGTGATCAGGTAGATGAACACGCCCAGGAAGGGAAGGATGATCACGAAGATCAGCCAGCCGGTCTTGCCCCAGCCCGAGATGTCGTGGCGGCGGAAGATGTCGGCGAACACGGTGATCAGGAGCCAGAACCACAGGATCCAGACGAAGAACACGAGCATCGTCCACATCACGTCGAGGAACGGGTAACTACTTGCGAGCACCTAGCGTCTCCTTTAGTTGGTTTCGAACCAGCCTAGGTTGCAAGGCGGACAGGGCGCAAGTCGTATCGGGGAAACCCCCCGGGGAGGTGCGAGCCACCGCGCCCCGTAAGGTTCGGGTGGATGGGATGGAGCGATCAGGGCTGGGCTCAGGTCGAGGAGCCGGAGTGGGGGCCTGCCGACGGCTCCGACGCACCCGGCGCGCCGGTCTCGAGGGCCGCCCACCTCACGCTCGTGCTGCTGCTCGCGGCTGCGCTGGCTGCGATCGTCTGTGTGGCCGCCGGGCAGTTCCCCCGGCATCACCCGCTCGTCCCGGCGTTCGCCTTCAAGCTCCCGCATCTGGGCTCCACTGCAGACGACGGCTCGTCCGCCGCCGACGCGGCGATTGGACGCGGCCGGATCGTCCGCCTCGCCGGGCCTTCGGTTGCCGCCGACCCGTCGACGTACACGCTCCGCGGTCGAACAGCCGCGACGGACGGCCTGCACAACACGGGGAAGGTCGTGCTGCGCGGCCGCTGGGACGATGGAGCCTGGCTCGTGCTCGCACGCACGCGAACCGATGCGGCCGGCAACTTCGAGGTGACGACCAACCTGCACCGGCGCGGGTTGCTCGAGCTGCGCCTGATGCTGCCCGACGGGTTCGTCGGGACGAAGACCGTTCGGGTCGAATGACCGTCGGTCAGGTGGCCGGTCGATCTGCGGTGACGCGCTCGTGCAGCCGTCTGGCGAGATACGCGACGATCGCCAGATTGACCGCGATGCCGCCGGCCTTGAGCAGCGTCGGTTTGCGCGCCAGCTCGTAGAGCTCGACCGGCACGAGGAGCGACGTCGCGATCACCGTCAGGTATTCGGCCCAGAGCCGGTCGAGCCACAGCCCGACGCCCTCGACCAGCTCGAGGAGCCCGTACGAGATCGCCCCGATCCCGGCCAGAAGCAGGGCGCCCGGGTGCAGTTGATGCAGCCGCTCGACGATCCGGTGCAGGAACGGCCGGCGGGGGTCGAGCTCGACCGCCCGCATCACGCGGTCGGCGAGGCGGCCGAAGTCGCTGCCCAGATGCGTGACGAGGTAGCCGCCCGCGACGAGCAGGACGAGCCCGCGGGCAATTCGCTCGATCGCGATCAGGCGGACGATCGTTCGACTGCGTGCCGGGTCGCGTGCCTGTGCCACGCCGGCACAATCGCACGCCCGCCGCCGCGCGTTGGGCAAGTCAGGTACCTGGTACCTGCGGTACCAGGTACCGATTCTTCGACACCCGAGTGCCGAAGGTGGGAATCGAACCCACACTCCCCGAAGGGAACCGGATTTTGAGTCCGGCGCGTCTGCCAGTTCCGCCACTTCGGCCCGAGCGGGATCGTACCCCGGGCTCCGTGCGCTGCCGGATGCCGCCGGAGGCCGGCTTGGCCGGCCGGGAGGCGAGGCGGCAGTCGATCAGTGCACTGCGAAGAAGGAGGGGGCTCGTGGGGGAACCATGGGTTCCCCCACGAAGAAGTTCCGCCACTTCGGCCCGAGCGGGATCGTGCCCAGGCCCCGCCGCCGGTTTCTTCAGGCATCACGTCGGGCGTAGGACTTTTCGGCCGGAGGCAGTAAAGTCGCCCTGAACCTTGGCCGCTGATGCCTCCGCACCGACCCTGGCGACCCGCTTCAAGCGGCCCAGCGTGATCTCGACTTTCGGGCTGGCCTTCGTCGGCCTGCTGCTCTTCTGGCTGGCTGTCAACTTCATCAAGACGCCGTCGACGTTCATGACGGTCTTCCTGATCGGGATCACGACCGGCTGCGTCTACGCGCTCGTCGCCCTCGGCTACACGCTCGTCTACGGCATCCTCGAGCTGATCAACTTCGCGCACGGCGACGTGTTCATGCTCGGCGGCATGTTCACGATCACCATCAGCACGCACTTCTTCAACCTGCACCACGGCCAGGGCGCGGTGACGATCCCGATCGCGCTCGCGACCCTGGCGCTGACCATGCTCGCGTGCGGGCTGCTCAACGCGTCGATCGAGCGCATCGCGTACAAGCCGTTGCGGAACGCACCTCGCCTGGCCCCGCTGATCACCGCGATCGGCGTCAGCTTCATCATCGAGGACGTCGGCCTGGCGTGGAAGGGCCCGAACTACATCACGGCGCCCGACGTCTTCCCGCACTCCCAGATCTTCAACTTCTACGGCGTCGCTTTCGAGTGGAACAAGCTGATCGTCATCATCGTCACCATTCCGGTACTGCTCGCCCTGACGTATCTCGTGCAGCGGACGAAGCAGGGCAAGGCGATGCGCGCGACTGCCCAGGACAAGGACGCGGCCGCGATCATGGGCATCAACGTCAACCGCACGATCTCGTTCACGTTTCTGATCGCCGGTGCGCTCGCCGGCGCGGCCGGCTTTCTCTACTCGCTCTACGTGACGACGGTGCGCTTCGACCAGGGCTTCCAGCTCGGGCTGATCGCGTTCACGGCGGCGGTGCTCGGCGGCATCGGGAACCTGCCCGGCGCGGTCCTCGGCGCGATCCTGATCGGCCTGATCCAGGCCTTCAACGAAGGGCTCAACTGGCACGCGCCGGGCTCGGACTGGACCGAGGCAATCGTGTTCTCGATCCTGATCCTGATCCTCGTCTTCCGGCCGGAGGGGCTCCTCGGCGAACGCACTCCGGAGGGCGGATGACCGAGGGCGCGACGACAGGATCGCCGCCCGAGGTGGTGGGCTTCCGCAACCAGCAGCGTGCCCGCTGGGACGCCCTGCCGGATGCGCAGCGGGCTGCGATCTCGATCGCGCTGGAGCTCCTGCTCGCCGTTGCCCTCTTCTTCATCGACCACTCGCTCGGCTTTGCGGTCGTCGTGATCTCCGCGCTCTACTGGATCCACCGCCTGCCGCGGATCCCGTGGCAGCTCGTGGGGCAAGCCGTGATCGTGCTCGCGTTCCTGATCACCGGCCCGCGCTCACTCGCCGCGACGTTCGCGATCGCGTTCGGGATCTTCTGGATCCCGCAGCGGTATCGCCGCTGGGCGTTCCCGACGATCGCGATCGTGTTGACCGTCCTCTATCCCTTCTATCAGGCGAAGATGTTCACGATTCCGGTGTTCGGTGTGTGGCCGGACGTCGCGACGGGCGTCTACATGATCGTGTTCGTGATGATGGCCGTCGGCCTGAACATCGTCGTCGGCTACGCAGGCCTGCTCGACCTGGGCTACGTCGCGTTTTACGCCACCGGCGCTTATACGGCGGCGTGGTTTGCCTCGCTGCAGTTCTCTCATCACACCTGGCACCTCGGCGCCGTCGGCATCGATCCGAAACTTCCCGGCATCCATCTCTCGATCTGGATCGTGCTCCCGCTCGCGGGCGCCATCACCGCGTTGTTCGGGATCCTGATCGGCCTGCCGACGCTGCGGCTGCGCGGCGACTACCTCGCGATCGTGACGCTCGGCTTCGGCGAGATCATCTACGACGTCGCCCGCAACAGCGACAACTTCCTCGG
Organism: uncultured Thermoleophilia bacterium; assembly: GCA_963828655.1. Classification (GTDB taxonomy): domain Bacteria; phylum Actinomycetota; class Thermoleophilia; order Gaiellales; family Gaiellaceae; genus PALSA-600. The sequence continues at coordinate 217,563 of CAWHFK010000009.1, forward strand.
GACGGGCTTCAACCTCACCAACGGGCCGAACGGGATCACGCCGATCGACTCGATCGGTTTCGGCAATCACCTGTCGAACCTGACCGGCGGCTTCCTGCCCGCGAACTACCTCCAGTGCTGCAACGCGAACTATCTTGGGCACCAGATCCAGTCGACCGACGTCTTCTTCTGGACCGCGGTCGTACTGCTCCTGTTCACGGTCTTCTGTTCCCTGCGGCTGCAGTACTCCCGGCTCGGCCGCGCCTGGATCGCGATCCGCGAGGACGAGACCGCCGCGGCCGCGATGGGGATCCCGCTGATGAAGACGAAGACGTGGGCCTACGCGAGCGGCGCGTTCTTCGGCGGCGTCGCGGGCGCGTACTACGCCGTCTTCAAGAGCGCGACCTTCCCGGGCGACTTCTACTTCAACATCTCGGTCTTCATCCTGTGCATGGTGATCCTCGGCGGCATGGGCAACATCGCGGGTGTGATCGTCGGCGGGGCCTTCCTTGCCTATCTCAACGAGGAAGGGCTCGCGAACACCGGAGCGTGGATCAACGCGAACGTCCATGTCGGCAGCCATCACCCGAATCTCGACGTCCCGCTCTACGCCTCGGGCATCTACGGGCTGATCATCCTGCTCGTCATGCTCTTCCGGCCGGAGGGGCTGATCCCGTCGAAACGCGTCGCCGCCGAGCTGCACGAGGGCGTCCACGACGAGCCGCTCTACGACATCACCGCCGACAACCGGGTCGTGACGGAGTGAGCAGCGTGGGCGTGGGGGCGGGGACGGGAACCGACAGCTTGGCCTCGAACGAGACCGATGTTCTCGTCGCGACCGGCCTGCGCAAGGAGTTCGGCGGCCTCGTGGCGGTCAACAGCGTCGACTTCACGGTGCCGCGCGGCAAGGTGATCTCGCTGATCGGGCCGAACGGCGCCGGCAAGACGACGTTCTTCAACATGCTGACCGGCGTCTACAAGCCGACCGCCGGCCAGGTGCTCTTCCTCGGGGAGGACGTGACCGGCAAGCCGCCGCACGCGATCACCGCACGTGGGGTCGGCCGCACCTTCCAGAACATCCGCCTCTTTCAGAACATGACCTCGCTCGAGAACGTGATGGTGGGGATGCACTCGCGGATGAAGGCGAACATCTTCAACTCGATCCTGCGCACCCCGTCCGTCAAGCGGGAGGAGAGGCAGACGCGTGAGCGCGCGCTCGAGCTGCTCGAGTTCACGGGCCTGCGCAGGCAGGCACAGGCGACCGCGCGCAACCTCCCCTACGGCGACCAGCGCCGCCTCGAGGTCGCCCGCGCGCTCGCAACAGATCCCCAGTTGCTCCTGCTCGACGAGCCGACCGCCGGAATGAACCCGCAGGAGTCGGCGGAGTTCACGGCCTTCGTCAGCAACCTGCGCGAAGAGCATCACTTGACGGTGCTGATGATCGAGCACGACATGCGGGTCGTGATGGGTGTCTCCGACCGCGTCTCCGTCCTCGACTACGGCGAGAAGATTGCGGAAGGCACGCCGCGCGAGGTGCAGCAGGACGAGCGGGTGATCGAGGCGTACCTCGGCAAGGCGGCCGTCGAGGACATGAAACGGCAAGGGCTCTCATGAGCGCCAACGGCAAGGCGCCGATCCTCGAGATTCACGACATCCACACCTACTACGGTGCGATCCACGCGCTGAAGGGGATCTCGCTCGAGGTGCAGGAGGGTGAGATCGTGACCCTCCTCGGTGCGAACGGCGCCGGCAAGTCGACGACGCTCCGGTCGATCAACGGGCTCAACCATCCGCGGCAGGGGAGCATTCGCTTCCAGGGCCGCGACATCACGGCGGTCGCGGCGCACGAGATCGTCAAGCGCGGGATCGCGCAGTCGCCCGAGGGGCGGCGGCTGTTCCCGCGCATGACCGTGACGGAAAACCTGGAGATGGGTGCGTTCCAGCGCAGTGACCGGCACGGGATCAAGAGCGACATGGATCGCGTGTTCGAGCTGTTCCCACGCCTCCAGGAGCGGCGCGCCCAGAAGGCGGGAACGCTCTCGGGCGGCGAGCAGCAGATGTGCGCGATCGGCCGGGCCTTGATGGCGCAGCCGAAGCTGTTGCTGCTCGACGAGCCGTCGCTCGGTCTCGCTCCGATCTTCGTCGAGCGGATCTTCGACATCATCAAGCAGATCAACGAGCAGGGAACGTCGATCCTGCTGGTCGAGCAGAACGCCCTGATGGCGCTCGACCACGCCCACCGCGGCTACGTGCTCGAGACCGGTCGCATCGTGCTCGCCGACGATGCAGCGGCGCTGAAGACGAACGAGCAGGTCCGCAAGACCTACCTCGGCGAAGCGTAGGCTCCGGAGACAGCGCACCTCGGGCCACGGCCGGGGTCTGACCCCGCACAGTGTCCGACGGAGCCAGTCCCGGCTCTGGCGCATCGGGACACGGCGGATGTCGCGGGAGTGTGACCGGACCTACGCGTCGACGCGGTTCGTCCACCAGCGGCCGGCCCACAGGAAGATCGCGGCCCAGGCGAGCAGCACGAGCAGGGCGGTCCCCGTCGACATCGCGATCTCTGCATTGCCGCTCTCGCGCGGCAGGAAGTGCTCGGCCGCGCCCACGTCGATCAGCTTCCGGGCTCCCCCGAGCACCTTGATGCTGATCAGGATGTGCGAGACGATCGCGTTCCAGGCGATCAGCACGCCCACGACGACTCGTGAGCTTGCGAACGACGCAAGACCGACCGCGATCACGATGTTGACCGCGGAGATCGCGAGGGCGTACTCGACGTACTTCGCGATGCTGGAGGCCGAAGGCGTCGGCAGGCTCCCCGCGAACACGTATGCGACGACGACGGCGATCGCGAATCCGATCGCGAGCATGGGCAGGAAGACGAGGAGCGCTCCGGGCGCCCGGACGTTGAAGAGCGTCGACCGCTTGCGGCCCGTCACCACGAGGTCGCGAAAGACGCCGTTCGCGACGTCCTGTGTTCCGGCCGTTGCGCCGATGATGATCGCCGCGACGGTGCCGATCCCCGTCAGCAGCAGAGTGACCCCCTTGAAGTTCTCGGTGCCCCCGGCCGGGCCGTGGTGCGCGCTGTTCACGGCGTGGAGCACGAGCAGCACGATCTCGGCCACCAGGACGGACCCGACGGTGAGGATCAGCGACCACGCCATGAGCCCGCGCCGCCGGACGAGCTTCAGCACCTCGGCGCGAACAAGCCTCATGCGTTTCCCTCCAGGCGGGAGGTGATCTCGAGGAACTTCTCCTCGAGCGTCGCGCGTGCGGGCTCGAGCCGCGACACGGCGATGCCCGCCTCGACGAGTGCACGGTTGATCTCCGCCGCTGAGCGTCCCGGCGTGAGCTTGATGCGCAGCGCACCGGCTTCCGCTTCGATCGACGCACCGTCGAGCACGCGGCGTGCCGCCGCCTCGTCGTCGACCTCGATGAGCAGCGTCGGGTCGCCGCTCGAGGCGATCTCCTCGACGCCTCCCTGCACGACGATGCGGCCCTGGTCGACGATCGCGACCTGGTCGCAGGTCTTCTCGACCTCGTCCAGCAGATGCGAGGAGAGGAACACCGTGCGCCCCTCGCCGACGAACGCGCGGATCAGATGCCTCATCTCCAGGATCCCAGCGGGGTCGAGGCCGTTCATCGGCTCGTCGAGGATCAGCAGCGCGGGGTCGGCGATCAGGCAGCGCGCGATGCCCAGGCGCTGCCGCATGCCGAGCGAGTAGGCCTTCACACGCTCGTCGGCCCGGTGGGCGAGGCCGACGCGCTCGAGTGAGCTCGGGATCCGCGCCTCGGCTGCGCGGTCGCGTGCGGCCGCGACGATCTTCAGGTTCTCGCGGCCTGTCAGGTGGGGATGGAACCTCGGCTCCTCGACGATCGCACCGACCCGGGCGAGCGCCTCCGCGCGCTTCGAGGGCTGCGGCAGCCCGAGCAGCGCGACGTCGCCGGAGGTGGGCTGGGTGAGCCCCAGGAGCGTCCGGATCATCGTCGTCTTGCCGGCGCCGTTCGGGCCGAGGAACCCGAAGGCGACCCCGGCGGGCACCGTCAGATCGACGCCGTCGACCGCAGCACGGTCGCCGAAGCGCTTCGTCAGCGACCTCGTCTCGATCACGGTGTCCATGTGCACGAGCCTACGTACTAGGACCCGACGACGAGCGGGAAGAACGGTGGCGTCAGCAGGTAGCCGATGCGGCGGGCGCCGCGGCCGTGCGCCATGTCCAGCGCCGCACCGAGGCCGTGCACCGGCACGAAGCCGAGCTGCCGGGCGGCGAACGCGTCCCGGCAGCCGGCGATCAGGACCGCGCCGAGGCGGTGCGACGCCGCGTCGCAGGCGCTCCACTCGAGGAACGGCTGCAGCGGATGGCAGGCTCGTCCGGAGCGATAGTCCTGGAGCGCGGCGTCGTCGAGCACTGCAGCCAGCTCGGCCTCGCGCATCGCATCCACATCGCGTGCCGTCCGCGGTTCGTAGAAGAGCGCCCGGTAGGGCGTCTGGGTCGGACGCTGAAAGCGGCGCGGCAGCGGGTGGATCAGGATCACCGTGCCGCCCGCTGCGATCGGCGGTGCGTTTCGCCAGAGCCGCAGCGCGAGCCCGAGGCCGAGGTAGGCGGCGGTGATCGGATTCGGGCGCTCGCGGGGAAGCCAGGGCGTGGTGGGCGGGATCCCGATCACCAGCGCGTCCACGGGCTCGCTCAGCGAGACGCCCTTGAGGACGGTCGCCCGCAGGAGGGCCTCCGTGTGCGCCACCGAGGGCGTGCCTGCGTACACCGCCGCCGCGGTCAGGTCGCGGGGCAGGCGCTCGAGGACCCGCTGCCGGACCCGGCCGGGCGCGAACTGGAAGAGGCGGCGCACGCGTGAGCCGATCACGCGGTCGATCGCCTCCTGATCGTGCGGATACCCGGCGAACGGGCCCCCGAGCCGCGGAGCGTTCAGGGCGAGGGAGACGCCGGTGACCGGGACGCGTTGGCTCAGCCGCCGCTCGATCTCGACGGCGAGGTTCCAGCCCTGCGACGAGCTCGTCTCGAGCAGGGACAGCGCCCCGGCGGCACGCAGCGACTCGCGGCCGCTCGCCGCGAGGAGGGCCGCCGGGCCGCCGTGGAGCACGGTCTCCGCCGCAGTGACGGTCACGACCAGGTCGGTCTCGACGAGCGCCGGGTTGACACGCAGGTCGACGTTGCCCGCGCGGCCCAGGTCGACGAGATCTTCCGCTTCGGCATCGTGCACGCTCACCCGCCCCTTGAACCGCCGGCGGAAGTCGGGCGGCACGAGCATGCCGATCTCCCGCGGCGTCGTGCGTCGCGACAGCCCGCCGGCGACGAGGATCGTCACCTGCTTCACGCCGAGCCGCACGAGCTCGTCTGCGACCGTCGCGGTCGCGGTGTGTCGCGGCCCGGTGCCGACCGACGGGATCGGCAGTGACGGCTGCTCGATCACGATCGTCGCGCTGCCGCCGGGCCGCACGAGCTTCGCCAGAGGCTCGCCGGCGAGCGGGAACGAGAACGCGTCGAGGACAGCTCGGCCGACGTCCTCGAGCGATTCGCGCTGCGGCGCCGGCCGCAGCACGAGGTCGCCGTCGTCTGTGTCCGCGACGATGAGGCGCGCGTCGTTCAGCAGCGGGATCCGCGTCACGAAACCCGGCGCGCGGTCGCGGCGGTCACACCGAGCGCGATGAAGATGCCGCCGGAGACCCAGCGCCGCACCTTCGCGCCGGTGCCGCTCCGCCGGAGCTTGCCTGCGAGCAGGTCGGCGAGCAGCGCGTACATCGCGTCCGACGTGAATGCGATCACCGCGAACAGCACACCGAGCAGGGCGACCTGGGCGGGCACCGAGCCACGGCTTGCGTCGACGAACTGCGGCAGGAAGGCGAGAAAGAACAGTGCTGTCTTCGGGTTGAGCACGTTCACGACCGCTCCCTGCACATACAGCTTCCGGTGCGGCGCCGGAACGACCTGCACCTCCGTGTCCTCCTCCCGGCTGAAGATGCGCCGGATCCCGATGATGATCAGGTACGCGGCACCCACGAGCTTGACGGTGGTGAACGCGGCCGCCGAGGAGGCAATCAGCGCAGAGAGCCCGACCGTCGCTGCAGCGACGTGAACGAGCCCGCCGCTCGCGACGCCGAGCGCAGAGACGAGGCCCGCGCGGCGGCCCTTGTCGATGCTCTGCGTGACGATGTACGTGACTGCCGGCCCGGGCACGACGGCGAGCGCGACGGACGCGAGACAGAAGAGCGCAAGTGACGAGCCGGACGGCACTAGGGGACAGCCCGGTAGAGGCGCAGATACTGCGCGCGGAAGCCGCGGCGGGGCCAGAAGCGCGACGAGAGCAGGTTGACCGAGCGCCAGTCGACCGTCATCGAGCGGAACCCTTGGTCGTGCGCCCAGTTCATGGCATGCGCGGTCAGCGCGAGACCGGCACCGGTCCCGCGGACGTCGTCACGGGAGGCGGCAAACGCGAGGTCGATGTTGTTCTCCGGAACCCGCAGGTCGCCGACGGGGCGTCGATAGAGCAGCAGGAGCGAGACCACCCGCCCGTCGCGCTCCGCGACGAACGGGACGTAGGTCTCCGAGCCGTCCCACAGCTCTGCCGCCTCCGACCGGAGCTGCTCGCGGGGCGGCGCGACGAACTCGGAGAAGCTCGGGGTCGCGGCCTGATGCGTGTACAGGCTCTCGTCGAGGTCGTTGACGCTCTCCATGTCGTCCGGTGTCGCGGGCCGGATCGTCCCACCGAAGTCGACGGGCTCGACGCGCTCGACCTCCCTGACCGCCCAGACCGCCTGGCACCCGAAGGCGAGTCTGAACCACGCGTCGATCAGGGCTGGGTCGCCCGCCGGCACGGTGAGCATGAATCGCGACACACCGAACTCCTCCGCCTGGACGGCGAAGAGGTCCCGAAGCGCTTCCGGCTCGCGCGCAGCGTGGCCCCCGAAGAGCCACCGCGCGATCTTCGTCTCGTCGTCGACCGCGCCCGCGAGGTAGGCGAGCGCCCGTCCGTCGCGCACCGCGACGTGCCCGTCCACGGGAACGTGCGCCTCGAAGTCGTCGATCTCGGGCAAGAGCGGCTCGAGGGCACGCTGGCGCGCGTAGCGCTCGGCGAGCAGCGCCGCCGCCTCCGCGCGAAGGCCGGAAAGTGGGTGAATCTCGAGGCTCGCCATGGGGTCAGGACGATACCCTCGGGCTGTGCCGAAAACACTGACCGGAGCCGAGCTGGAGCTGGACGACGCGCCTGCGCGCGAGTGCGATCTCTTCATCGTCGACGGCAACAATCTCGCCTATCGCGCGTTCTTCGCGCTGCCGGAGGAGCTGGCCACGACCGATGGTCAGCCGACGGGTGCACTGCTCGGGTTCACGAACATGCTGTTCAAGCTGCTCGCGGACTACCGACCCAAGGGCGTCGCGGTTGCCTGGGACTCCCGGCCGGTCCATCGGGCTGCGGTCGCCGAGGCAGCCGAGGTGGTCTACAAGGAGGGCCGGCGGCCGATGCCCGACCTGCTCCGCGAGCAGTTCCCGCACTTCCGGCCGATCGTCGAGGCATTCGGCTACCGGAACCTCGAGTTCGAGGGCTGGGAGGCGGACGACGTGATCGCGACGCTCGCGACCCGGGCGGATGCGGCCGGGATCAAGACGTGCGTCGTCTCCACCGATCGTGACGCCTTCCAGCTGTGCAGCGACAACATCTGCCTGATGATGACCCCGCGCGGCGTCGCCGACGTCAACGTCTACACGCCGGAGCGGGTCGAGGCCCGGTACGGCGTGACGCCCGAGCAGGTGCCCGACTTCATCGGCCTGAAGGGCGACACGTCCGACAACATCCCGGGCGTCCCGGGCATCGGCGACAAGACGGCCGGGCAGCTGATCGCGCAGTACGGATCGCTCGAGTCCGTGATCGAGCACGCTCCGGAGCTCTCGCCGGCGCGTGCGCGCAACATCGCCGAGAACGCGGAGCTCGCGCGCACGTCGAAGGAGCTCGCGACGATGCGCCGCGACCTCGATATCGACTGCGACCCGGCTCAGCTCGTGCTCGACCCGCCGGATCGCGCACAGCTGAAGGAGATCTTTCGGCGCTTCGAGTTCCGTGCGCTGCTGACGCGAGTCGACACGCTGGACGAAGCCGTTCCGGCAGCAGCGCTAGAGGTGACGGGCATCGAGGTGCCGTGGCGGGAGGGCGAGCTCGACTTCCGCGGCGTCGTCGGCTTTGCGGCAGTCGGCGACCGCGCCGCCGTCGCGACCGGGGAAGAAGTGATCATCGGTGCCGCGACCCCACTGGATCAACTGCGCGAAGCGGAGTTGATCGTGCACGACGCGAAGGAGCTGAGGGTCGACGCTCGCGACGACACGCTGCTCGCGGCGTACCTGATCGATCCCGGCCGCGCCGGCTACGAGCTGGACGACCTCGCCGCCGAGTACGGGGTCGAGCTCGTGCCGAAGCCCGACGCCGAGGAGGAGACGACCGCGCTCGTCCGGCGGGCGGAAACGCCGCGCCGGCTGATCGGCCCGCTCCTGGAGCGTCTCGAGGAGCGTGGTGTCACCGACCTCTACCGTGCCGTCGAGCTGCCGCTGACCGGCGTGCTCGCGGCGATGGAGAGCGCCGGCGTCAAGATCGACACCTACCGGATGGGCGAGATCACGGCCCGGCTCGCCGACCGGGTCGAGGAGCTCGAGTCGCAGGCCTACGAGCTCGCAGGCGAGGAGTTCATGCTCGGCTCGACCCAGCAGGTGGGAAAGGTCCTGTTCGAGCAGCTCGGGCTGACCGCCGGACGCAAGGGCAAGACCGGCTACTCCACCGACGCGAAGGTGCTCCGTTCGATCCGCCACGAGCATGCGATCGTCGAGGTGATCGAGGAGTGGCGCGAGCTGTCGAAGCTCCTGAACACCTACCTCGGCCCGCTGCCCTCGCTGATCTCGGACTCCGATGCGCGCCTGCACACGACGTTCAACCAGACCGTCGCCGCAACCGGGCGGCTCTCGACGTCGGACCCCAACCTGCAGGCGATTCCCGTGCGCACCGAGCTCGGTCGTGAGATCCGCAGCGCATTCATCGCCGAGGAGGGCCACCGGCTGCTGAGCGCCGACTACTCGCAGATCGAGCTGCGCATCCTCGCGCACGTCTCCGGGGAGCCCAAGCTGCGCGAAGCGTTCGAGCGCGGCGAGGACATTCACACCGCGACGGCGGCCGAGGTGCTGGGTGTCGAGCCGGCGAAGCTCACCTCCGCGCAGCGGTCGATCGCGAAGATGATCAACTTCGGGATCGTCTACGGCATCTCCGCCTACGGCCTGTCGGAGAACCTCGAGATCCCGCGCGACGAAGCGCAGCGCTACATCGACGCATATCTCGCCCGTTTCCCGCACGTCCAGGACTTCATCGCGCGGACGATCGAGCAGGCCGGGGCCGACGGCTACGTCACCTCCCTGCTCGGCCGGCGCCGGCCGGTGCCCGAGATCCGCGCGTCGAACCGTCAGACGCGTGGGTTCGGCGAGCGCATCGCCGTCAACTTCGTCATGCAGGGCTCGAACGCGGACATCATCAAGGTCGCGATGATCCGCATCGCGGCGCGGCTGCGCGACGAGGGGCGCGGCGCCCGCCTCGTGCTCCAGGTGCACGACGAGCTGCTGCTCGAGGTCCCGGAGCCGGAGGTCTCGACGGTGCGCGAGCTCGTGCGGGCCGAGATGTGCGGCGCCTACGACCTCGACCCGCCGCTCGCGGTCGACGTGGGGGTCGGCGACAACTGGGCGGAAGCCAAGTCCTGAACCCGGCTCGCCGCCCGGCCGGGCCGCCAATCCGTGCAGGTCGACGGAGCGTAATCCCAACGTGGCTATACTTCGCGGCCGCTTTGGCTTCCCACGATCTCATGCAGCTTGAGCCCGGTGTCTGGGTCGAAGGCCCGGACGGCGAGCTGATCCCCGACTACGACTCCACCTTCCCCGAGATCAACGAGGGGCAGGTCGTCCACGGGACGGTCGTCCGGGTCGACAAGGACGAGGTGCTCGTCGACATCGGGTACAAGTCGGAAGGCGTCATCCCGGTCTCCGAGCTCTCGATTCGCCGGTCGGTCAACCCCGCCGACGAGGTCACCCTCGGCGACGAGATCGACGCGCTCGTGCTCACGAAGGAGGACGCCGAAGGGCGCCTGATCCTGTCGAAGAAGCGCGCGCGGTTCGAGCTCGCCTGGAAGGCGATCGAGCAGGCGGCCGAGTCCGGAGACCCGGTGAACGGCCGCGTGATCGAGGTCGTCAAGGGCGGCCTGATCCTCGACCTGGGCGTCCGCGGCTTCCTCCCGGCGTCGCTCGTCGACATCCGGCGCGTGCAGGACCTCGACGAGTTCATGGGGCAGGAGCTGCGCGCGAAGGTGATCGAGCTCAACCGTTCGCGGAACAACGTCGTTCTCTCGCGCCGCGCCGTGCTGGAAGAGGAGCGCAAGGAGCAGCGGCAGCAGATCCTCGACAAGCTTCAGCCGGGCGATGTCGTCGAAGGCCAGATCTCGAACATCGTCGATTTCGGCGCATTCGTCGATCTCGACGGCATGGACGGCCTGATCCACATCTCCGAGCTCTCATGGTCGCACGTCAACCATCCGTCCGAGGTGCTCGACATCGGCCAGACCGTGGAGGTCAAGGTCCTCGACATCGACCGCGACCGCCAGCGCATCTCGCTCGGCTTGAAGCAGACCCAGAGCGATCCGTGGCAGCAGGTGATGGAGAGCTACCACGAGGACGACGTCGTCGAGGGCCGGGTCACCAAGGTCGTGACGTTCGGCGCCTTCGTCGAGATCCTCCCGGGTGTCGAGGGGCTCGTCCACATCTCGGAGCTCGCCCAGCACCACGTCGAGAATCCGCGCGAGGTCGTCTCCCAGGGGCAGCCGGTCAACGTGAAGATCATCGAGGTCGACGGCGAGCGCCGCCGCCTCTCGCTCTCGCTCAAGCGCGTCGAGGACACCGACCCGGTGCAGCCGCGCGCGGACGGGGCGGAGTCGGTCCACACACGGCCGGCGATCGACCTGTCCGAGGACGTCTTTGCAGACGAGGCCCCGCCGCTCGAGGTCGTCGAGGATCCGGGCACCGAGCCCGAGGAGGCCGCCGAGGAGGAGGCTCCGGAGGAGCTTCCGGCAGCCGAGGCCGAGCCTGTGGTTGCAGAGGCCGAGGAGGCTCCGGCCGCCGAGGCCGAAGAGGCCCCGACGGCCGAGGCCGACGCGACCGGCGCGGGTGTCGAGCCCGCCGCCGAACCAGAAGCGTCCAGCTCAGAGGAGTGACCAAACCGGTAGCCGTCGCGATCACCGGCGGCATCGGAGCCGGTAAGAGCGAGGCGCTGCAGGCATTCGCGCGGCACGGCGCGGCGACGGTCTCGAGCGATGAGATCGTGCACCACCTGCTGAGGCGCGAGGACGTGCGCCGGGCGGTGGTCGAGCGCATGGGCAACGGCGTGGTGGCGCCCGACGGAGAGATCGACCGCGGCGCCCTGGCAACGGTCGTCTTCAACGACCGGGCGGCGCTCGGGTGGCTCGAGGAGCTGCTGCATCCGCTCGTCTCGCTGGAGTACCTGCAGTGGCGCGAACGCCTCGCCGAGCTGCCGCAGGCGCCGGCGGTCTCCGTGACCGAGGTGCCGCTTCTCTACGAGACCGGCGGTGACTCACGGTTCGACAAGGTGGTCGTGATCACCGCGCCGGAGAAGCTCCGCCGCGCCCGCTCGATCGTCGCGACCGAGGATCGGGAGGCTCGGCTGATCCCCGACGCCGAGAAGGTGAAGCGGGCAGACTTTTCATTCAAGAACACGGGCTCGCTCGAGGAGCTGGACGCGTTCGTTGCGTCCGTGATGCACGAGCTCGCCTCGTGAGGCGGCTCGTCTGGGTCCTGCTGATCGCGGCGGTCGCCGTCGGCGCATTTGCCTATGTGAACAAGACCAGCCCGCCCTGGTACGAGCGGATCCGCTACCCGCTGCGCTACTCGGAATACGTCCGCGTGCACGCTCGTGAGCACGGCCTCGACCCGTCGCTCGTCGCCGCCGTCATCTACCAGGAGTCGAAGTTCCGGAGCGATGCGAAGTCCTCGTCCGGCGCGATCGGGCTGATGCAGATCACTCCGGCGACCGCGCGTGGGATCGCGATTCGCACACACGGGAGCGCGTTCCACACCGATGACCTCTACAACCCGGAGATCAACATCCGCTACGGCGCCTGGTATCTGAAGAATCTCTTCGAGAAGTACGGCAGCGAGCAGCTCGTGCTCGCGGCTTACAACGCCGGCCAGGGGAACGTCGACAAGTGGCGCGCGAACGGAGAGCCGATCCAGTTCGCGGAGACACGCGCCTACGTGAAGCGCGTCGAGCACCTGAAGACCATCTACCGGCGGGCGTGGGGGACGGCCCTCGGCTACTGATGAACGACGACCAGCTGATCGAGCTCGCCGAGAACGCCAACACGTACACGCCGCTCGGCCCGACGGACGTGCGGATCGCGAACGACCGTTACGTCCTCTGGATGGGAGCCGGCGACGAGCCTGGTTGGAACGTCGCGCAGCGCTTCCGCCTGCAGGAGGCCGAGGTGGAGGCCGTCCGGGCGGAGCTGCACGAGATCCTGCGCAAGCGCGGGCGCACGGGGCTCACCTGGGAGGTCGGCACGCACGCAACGCCCGGCGATCTCACCGAGCGGCTGCTTGCGCTCGGAGTCGTGGACGACGAGCCGACGCCGCTCGCCGTCGGGATGGTGCTCACCGGCGCCCCGGCCGTGCCGCCACCCGACGTCGTGGTGCGCCGGGCGCAGACGCCCGAGGAGCGGCTCGCCTCGGCGAGGATCGCCGCGATCGCGTTCGGCGGGCCGGTCCCCGCCGAGCCGCCTCCGCCGAGCGACGACGCGAACAACGTCGTCTATCTGGCGTTCGTCGACGGCAGTCCCGTGGCGCGTGCGTCGGCCTCGTTCGGCAAGCGCGCCGTGTCGCTGTTCGGCGGCTCGACCCTGCCCGAGGCGAGGGGCCGCGGCGCCTACCGGGCGCTCGTCGCGGCGCGCTGGGAGGATGCGGTCGCCCGGGGCACGCCGGTGCTCGTAACGCAGGCAAGTCCACTGTCCCGGCCGATCCTCGCCCGCCTCGGCTTCCGTGAGGTCTGCGAGATCCGCATCCTGCTCGACAAGTTCGCGTAGACCGCAGCAGAATGCTCGCGTGAGGGTCTCTGCGAAGGCGGACTATGCGATCCGGGCGGCGGTCGAGCTGGCGGTGGCGGGCGAGGGCCCGGTCAAGGGCGAGCGGCTCGCCCAGGCGCAGGAGATTCCGTCGAACTTCCTCGAGAACATCCTGTCCGACCTGCGGAACGCCGGGATCGTGGCGAGCCGCCGCGGGGCGGACGGCGGCTACTGGCTCGCCCGGCCGGCCGCTGAGGTGAGCCTCGCAGACATCATCCGGGCCGTCGACGGCCCGCTTGCGAATGTGCGCGGCGTCCGCTCGGAGCAGGTCGTCTACCAGGGCAGCGCGAAGCAGCTGCGCGACGTGTGGGTCGCAGTCCGAGCGTCGCTGCGCAGCGTGCTGGAGAACGTCACCCTCGCGGATCTCGCCATTGGCGAGCTGCCGGAGAGCGTCCGCGCCCTGGCCGCGGACCCTGACGCCTGGGCCCCGCACTAGACACCGGTGGTGTCAGACACCCTGGGCGAACGTGGTCTCTTTGACCGGGTGCGCGTAGACGATCTGGCCGCGCTCGAGCTCCAGCGTCTCCGCCTGCTCGCGCGTCAGCTGCACGGCGAACTCCTCGCCGTCATCGCGGACGAGCTCGCAGCGCACCTCGAATCCCAGGTAGACGATTCGTTCGACCTGAGCCTCGCGGGTGGAGCCGTTCGGTTCGAGGACGAGCTCGAGGTCGTGCGGGCGCACCCACGCGTTCCCGAAGCGGTTCGCCTGGCCGACGAACGACATCACGAACTCGTTCGCGGGATCGTCGTAGAGCTCGCGCGGCCCGTCCACCTGCTCGACCCGGCCCTTGTTCATCACGACGATCCGGTCGGCTACCTCCATCGCCTCCTCCTGGTCGTGCGTGACGAAGACCGTCGTCGTCTGCGTCTCTTCGTGCAGGCGGCGCAGCCAGAGGCGAAGCTCGGCGCGGACACGTGCATCGAGGGCGCCGAACGGCTCGTCGAGGAGAAGCACCTTCGGCTCCGGAGCGAGCGCCCGGGCGAGCGCCATGCGCTGGCGCTGCCCGCCGGACAGCTGGGAGGGGAAGCGGTCGCCGAAGCCCTGGAGCTGCACGAGTGCGATCAGCTCGTCCACGCGAGCGCGGATCTCGCCAGAGGGGCGCTTACGGATCTTCAGCCCGAACGCGATGTTGTCGCGGACCGTCATGTGCTTGAACGCGGCGTAGTGCTGGAAGACGAAACCGACGCCCCGCTTCTGCGGGGTCAGCGCGGTGGCCTCCTCCCCGGCGAGGATCACCTCGCCGGCATCGGGCCACTCGAGCCCGGCGATGATGCGGAGCAGGGTGGACTTGCCCGAGCCGGACGGGCCGAGCAATGCGGTCAGCGAGCCACCCTCGACGCCGAGTGAGACGTCGTCGAGCGCCTGAAAGTCACCGAAGCGCTTGGAGACATTGCGGACTTCGATCGACATCAGCGGTCCTCCTCGGGTCGCAACAGCGTCATCGCGATCAGCACGATCACGGACATCACGGCGAGCACGAGCGAGATCCCGTACGCCCCGGCCACGTCGAAGTTCTCGTAGAGATCCTGGACGCGCAGAGTCGCCGTCTCGGTCTGGCCCTCGATGTGACCGGACACGACCGCGACGGCGCCGTATTCGCCGAGACAGCGTGCAGTCGTCAGTACCACGCCGTAGATCACCGCCCACCGGATGGACGGCAGGGTGATCCGCCAGAACGTCGCCCACGAGCCCGCTCCGAGCGTGTGCGCCGCCTGCTCCTGCTCGTCTCCGATCTCTCGAAGCGTCGGGACCACTTCGCGGGCGACGAACGGCAGCGAGACGAAGATCGTGGCGATCACCATCGACGGCAGCGCGAACAGGATCTGGATCCCGTGCCGGGCGAACCATGCGCCGAACCAGCCGGTGCGCCCGTAGAGCAGGAACAGCGCCATGCCGACCACGACGGGCGAGAGCGCCAGCGGGAGGTCGACGAGGGCATTGACGATCCCGGCGCCGGGGAACCGCCGGCGCACGATCGCGAGCGCGCAGACGATCCCGAAGAGGGTGTTCAACGGGACGGCGATCGCGGTGATGATCAGCGTGATCTTGAACGCGTGGACCGTGTTCGGATCGTTCAGCGAGTGCCAGAAGTGACTCGCGCCATCGTCGAACGAGCGCCAGAAGACCATCGCGAGCGGCCCGAGCAGCACCACGACGAGGTACGTCAACGCGACGACGCGCAAGCCGTATCTTCTAAGCACGTTCGTGCCTCGTGGCGAGAAAGCGCAGGCCGCCGATCGCGAGGAGCATCGCAAAAGAGATGACGAGCATCACGACCGCGACCGCCGCAGCTCCCGTCTGGTCGCCGCTCTGGATGTGGTTGAACACGAACACCGACGCCACCTCGGTCTTGTACGGCAGGTTGCCCGAGATCAGGACGAGCGCGCCGATCTCGCCGACGGCGCGCGCGAAGGCGAGCGCGACGCCGGAGAGGATTCCCGGCAGGATGTTCGGCAGCACGATGCTGCGGAAGACACGGAACTCGCTCGCGCCCAGCGAGCGCGCGGCCTGCTCCGACTCGGCATCGAGCTCGAGCAGCACGGGCTGAACCGTGCGCACGACGAACGGGAGAGTGACGAAGAGCAGCGCGAGAAAGATCGCGGTGCGTGTGAACGCGATATTGATCCCGACCGGCGAATGCGGCCCGTACAGCGCGAGGAGCACGAGGCCGGCGACGATCGTCGGCAGTGCGAACGGCAGGTCGATCACCGCGTTGACGAGGCTCTTGCCGCGAAAGTCGTCTCGCACGAGCACCCAGGCCGTGATCGTCCCGAGGACGGCGTTGACGAGCGATACGACGACGGCCGCGCCGAGACTGAGCTTCAGTGCAGCGAGTGCTTCCGGCGAAGTCGCGACCGCCCAGAACTGGCGCAGCCCCTCCCCCTGGGAGGCCCAGACCAAGGCAGCGATGGGGAGGACGACGATCACCGAGAGATACGCCGTCGTAAAACCGAGCGAGAGGGCCGCAGTGGCCCCCTCGCTCGGGTGACGTCGTGCTGTGACCGCGACGCTAGCCAGAGCTCGGTCCTCCGACCGCTCGTTCGATCTGCACCATCCGCCCGTTGTTCGGGTCGAACCACACCTTGTCGGCCTTGCGCCAGCCGCCGATGATCTTGTCGTCGACCTTGAAGATGCCGGGCCGCGCCGGGAACTTCTCGGCGTACTTCTTCGCGATCTTCGGATCGACGGGCCGGAAGCCGTACTGGGCGAGGAGGTCCTGTGCGGCGTCCTGCTTGACGAAGCGGATGAAGCTGTTCGCGACGTCCTTGTTCGAGCTCGACTTCAAGACTGCGATCGGCAGTTCGATCAGCATCGACTGGCGTGGGATCACGTACTGGATGTCCTGGCCGTTGAGGCGCGAGTTGAGCGCCTCGCTCTCGTAGGTGATCAGGACGTCGCCCTTGCCGGCCAGGAACGTGTTCGTGGCGTTCCGGCCCGAGGTGTCCTGCGAGACGACGTGCTTGAAGAGCTGCTGCACGTACGCGGTCGCCTGCTTGTCGGTCTTGCCGAGGCGGCGCTCCGCGCCGTAGGCGGCGAGGATGTTCCACTTCGCCGAGCCTGAGCTGAAGGGGTTCGGGGTGATCACCTGGACGCCCGGCTTGATCAGGTCGCTCCAGCTCTTGATGTGCTTCGGGTTGCCGTTTCGCACGGCGAACACGACCACTGTGTCGGCCGCGATCCCGTTGTAGGCCTGGTGGCTCCAGTTCGAGTCGACCAGACCGGCGTCGACGAGCAGATTGACGTCGTCGCCGGTCGAGAGGAAGACGATGTCGGCCTTGAGGCCGTTCGCCACGGCGCGCGCCTGGTCGGTCGAGGCGCCGTACGACTGGCTGAACGAGACGTTCTTGCCGTCGGGCGTCTGCTGCCAGGCCTGGATGATCTTGCCCATCACGGCCTTCGGGGTCGAGTAGCCGACGAGGGAGAGGTTGGTGCCCGCTGCCGCTGCGGCGGTCACGACGAGGGCCGCGACGGCGGCCACGAGCACGAGTGTCTTCTTGGCTTTGTTCATAGGCATACTGAACAAATACATAAGCAGTTCTGATTCGTCAAATAAGACCGACTGGGCCCTTGTGCAGTGCGCCCGGATAGGAGAGTCTCCGGGGACGGCGTCGCCGCCCGGTCGGGCGAGCTATACTTGCGGGCGCAACCACTATGAGCGCACAACCCATCTCACCACCGAAGCAGCTCGAGGCCTGGGTCTCGTTTCTCCGCTCGCACGCTGCGATCACGCGCGAGCTGTCCGCGCAGCTCCAGCGCGAGCACGGGTTGACCCTGAACGACTACGAGGTGCTGCTGCACCTATCGCACGCCGAGGGGCACATGCTGCGGCGGGTCGACCTGGCCGAGCGCGTGCTCCTGACGGCGTCGGGGATCACGCGCCTGCTCGAAGGGCTCGAGTCGTCCGGCTTCGTCTCGAAGGAGACCTGCGCGTCCGATGCCCGCGTCTCCTACGCGAAGCTGACCGACAGCGGCGCACTCAAGCTGAGGCGCGCCGCGGTCACGCATCTGCGGGGGATCGACGAGCTCTTCGTCGGGCGCTACTCGGGCTCGGAGCTCGCCACTCTCGCCGAGTTGCTCGCGCGGTTGCCGGTCACCGGCGCAGCCTGCAAGTCGGAGCCGGACACACCCTGTAGCTGACCGTCTGCGCCCTCCAGCTCCTTCGCAAGCCGCCTGAACGGGCCGTCGGCCCGGAGCAGCTCGTCGAACCGGCCGCGCTGCGAGACGCGTCCGTGCTCCATGACCAGGATCTCGTCCGCACGGCGTACCGTCGCCAGACGGTGGGCGATGATGATCGACGTCCGGCCGCGCAGCAGCCGGTCGAGAGCGCGCTCGATGAGGATCTCCGTCGGCCGGTCGATGTTCGACGTCGCCTCGTCGAGGATGAGGATGCGCGGATCGGCGAGGAGCGCCCGTGCGATCGAGATCAGCTGGCGCTCGCCTGCAGACAGGCCGGCGCCTCCCTCGCGGACCGTGTGTGCGAGCCCGGCGTCGAAGCGGCGCGCGATCCGGTCCACGCCGACCGACTGCGCCACGTCGGCCACCATCTCGTCCGTCGCCTCGGGCCGGGCGAAGCGGATGTTGTCGGCGATCGTCCCCGCGAACAGGAACGGATCCTGCAGGACGACCCCGAGCTGGCGGCGGTACGAGCGCAGCTGCAGCTCGCGCAGGTCGTGGCCGTCCACGCGGATCGCCCCGTCGTCCGGGTCGTAGAAGCGGCCGACGAGCTTCGCGGTCGTGGACTTGCCGCCGCCCGACTCGCCGACGAGCGCGAGGCAGCCGCCGGCCGGAACGTGGATGTCGATCGCGTGCAGCACCGGCTCCTTGCCGTACGCGAAGGTGACGCGATCGATGTGCAGGTCGCCCTCGATGCGCTCCGCGCGATGGGAGCCGGGGCCGTCGGTGATCTCCGGCTGCGTGTCGAGCACCGTGGTGATCTTCTCCATCGCGGCGCCGGCCGACTGCACCTGCCCGTAGAGGTCCGAGAGCTCCTGGAGCGGCTGGAAGACGAGGTTGAGCATGAAGACGGCCGCGACGAGCGTGCCGATCGCGAGCGATCCGCTGCCGATCATCTGGCCACCCACCCAGAGCACGGCCGTCATGGCGACGATCCCGAGGAACTCGATGCCGGGGAAGAAGAGGGAGTTCAGCCACTGGGCGTGCGTGTTCGTGTTGCGGTTCGCGTCGTTGCCGGCCTCGAACTCGCCGAGAAACGCGAGCTCGCGGTTGTAGGCCTGGATCACGGCCATCCCCGACACCGATTCCGCGATCTGCGCGGTCATCGACGCGATCGTCTCGCGCACGCGCAGGAACGCGGCGTGCGAGCGCACCTGGAACCACCGGGTGAGGATGAGCGTCGGCGGCAGGATCACGAGCGCGACGAGCCCGAGGCGCCAGTCGAGGATGAAGAGCCCGACGATCGCGGCGATCAGGGTGAGCGTGTTGACGACGAGCGTCGTGAGCCCCTGGGAGAGGACGTCCGAGAGCGCGTCCACGTCCGAGGTGATCCGGGCGATGATCCAGCCGGCCTTCTGCTGCGAGAAGTACTTCAGCGACAGCGTGGTCAGGTGGTCGAACAGGTCTTCGCGGAGCCCGAGCACGACATCCTGGCCGACCCGGGCGAGGCCGCGCACCAGGGTCGTCTGGAGGATCCAGGCGAGGGCGTTGATGATCAGATAGACGATGACGTCACGCGTGAGGCGGGACTCGTCGTGGGCCTGCATGCCGTTGTTGATCGCGTCCTGCACGACGAGCAGCGCCGCGACGGGCGCCGCCGCGGAGCACACGCCGACCACCGAGAGGAGCCCGACGCGCAGCCAGCGGCCGGAGAGGTAGCGGGTCAGCCGCGTCAGCCCGATGCGCCGCTTCGGTGCAGGCCGGGTGGGCGCCGGCTCGGCACCGAGGGCCTCGTCGATCCTCCGCCTATGCAGCCGCACTGATCTCCTCTCCGAACAGCGACCAGAAGACGCCGCGCTGGGCGAGCAGTTCCGTGGGCGTGCCGGCCTCGACGATCACCCCGTCGTCGAGCACGACGGCGCGATCGGCGACCTCGACGGTCGAGAGGCGCTGGGTCGCGATCAGGACGGTGCGTCCCGCGAGCGCGGGGCGGAGGTTCTCGACGAGATGCCGCTCCGTCTGCGTGTCGACGGCCGACATCGGGTCGTCGAGCACGACGACGCGTGCCCCGGCGACGAGCGCCCGCGCGAGCGCGACGCGCTGCCGCTGCCCGCCCGAGAGGTTGACGCCGCGCTCGCCGATCAGCGTGTCGTAGCCCTCCGGGAGGTCGACCGCGAAATGCGCGACGCCCGCGGCCTCGGCGGCGGCGACGACCTCGTCCCAGGGCGCATCGGGCCGGGCGGCGTTCAGGTTGTCGCGCAGCGGGATCGAGAAGAGGACGGGCTTCTGGGTGACGATCGCGACGGCGTTGCGCAGTTCCGCGATGGGCAGGTCGCGGACGTCGACGCCGCCCACGAGGACGCGCCCGTCGGTCGGGTCGTAGAAGCGCGGCAGCAGATTGAGCAGCGAGGTCTTGCCCGCTCCGGTCGGCCCGCAGACCGCGATCACCTCTCCCGGCGCGATGTCGAGGTCGACGCCGGACAGCACCTCGGCCCCCATGCCGTACGAGAAGCGCACGCCCTCGAACCGCACCGCCAGCTCTCCCGCCGGCAGGGACGTCGGGTACGCCGGCTCCGGGATCGTCTCGATCCCCTGCAGCCACGCGAAGCTGCGCGAGGCCGACGCGGTCGCGCGCTGGGCCAGCGAGAGGATCCACCCGAGCGCCTCGAGCGGCCAGACGAGCTGGAGGAGCAGCTGGTAGAAGAGGAAGAACTCGCCGTAGGTCAAGGTGCCGCCGATCACGTCGCGGCCCCCCACGAGCACCACTGCCGCGATCGAGAGCGTCGGCAGGAAGAGCAGGCCTGGCAGGAACGCCGCTTCCACGCGAGCCTGGCGCAGGACGCCGTCGCGGACGAGCTCGGCCTTGCCGGCGAAGCGCGCCTGGACGTCGTCCTCGCGGCCGAATGCCTGCACCATCTCGATCCCGACCACGGCCTCGTCCGCTGCCTCGGTGACGTCGGCCTTCAACTGCTGCACCTGGCGCGAGATCGGCATCACCTTGCGCGCGAACGTGAAGGCGAGGACGAAGACCGCCGGCATGGCGATCAGCGCGACGGCCGCCAGCTTGGGGTTGACGAAGAAGAGGACGACCGAGATCCCGATGATCATCATCACCGACTGGATCCCCTGCGTCATGCCCCAGCCGATGAAGTAGCGGATGGGGTAGAGGTCGTTGGTCGCGCGCGAGACGACCTGACCGGTCGCGTGCCGGTCGTAGAACGCGCGCGGATAGCGGAGATAGGCCTGGTAGAGCAGCTCCCGCATCCGCGCCTCGACCCGGATGCCGGTGCGCGCCGTCGCGTAGCGGCGGGTGAAGTTGAGGGCGAAGCGCAGGGCCCCGAGCACGACGACGATGACGAGGTAGGGCCACAACGGCTTGGAATGGCCGTTCGTGGGCGCGATCGAGCCGTCGATCGCGTGCCGTATGACGATCGGGATCGCGATCGAGAGGCCGGAGTAGAACAGCGCGCAGGTCAGCCCGATGATGACGAGCCGCTTCTGCTCGCGCCAGAGCTTCGCCAGCCCCTTCGACGTGGGCCAGAGCCCCAGATCCGGAGGATCGACCGAAAGTGAGCGCCTCGTCACCACGGCAAGCTACCAGGGGTTGTTAACCAGGCTAACGATCCTCGGGAGCCTGGTTTGGCTAGCGTCGCCGCCATGAACGTGACGCCGATTCCCGGGCTCGCCCACCTGCCGTTCGCCGAGGTCTGGTTGCACGACGTCGATGCGACACGCCTCCAGGAGGCCTCGGCGAAGGCGCGGGCGCTCGGCAAGACCGGTCTCGAGGTGTGGACGACGACGAAGACTCCGGCGGTGGCTGCGTTTCTCGAGCAGCGGGGCTACGAGGAGGTGCGCCGCTACGTGATCTCGGAGCTCGACGTCGGAGCGGCGCCTGTTTCGCCGGAGCCCCGGTTCGCGCTCACCACGTTCGCGGAGCGCCCCGACCTCGCCGACCGGCTGTTCGAGCTCGCCCGGGTCGCCTATGCCGACCAGCCCGGCCGCTCCGAGACGGTGATCGACGGGGCCTGGTACGAGTGGGGTCTCCGAGCCCATCCGGCCGACGCCTTCTTCATCGCCCTCGAGGACGGACGGTTGCTCGGCTACGGCTACCTCGAGCTCGACGACGGGCAGTGGAAGCACGGGTTCACGGCGGTCGTGCGGGCCGCGCGCGGCCGTGGCGTCGCCGGCGCGATCAAGCGCGCTCAGATCGCGTGGGCGAAGGCGAACGGCGTCGAGACGCTGCAGACGGCCAACGAGACGCGTCTCGAAGGGATGCTCGAGCTGAACCGCCGCTTCGGCTATCGCGTCCTGTACGAGGAGATCGTGCTGCGCGGCCCGCTCTCTGAGTGCGCGGAACCGAAGGATCGGGTACCGGAGGTACCAGGTACCTGACGTGCGAAGCTCGGGGATGCCCGGGCCAGGATCGGTGGTGCGCGAGCGCGGGCGTCTACGATCGGGTTGTGTCGTTTGCCTCGGAACTGCGCGACTGTCTGAGCGAGATTGTCGGCGGGCCGGTGCCCGCGCCGCCCGCCGGCTTCGAGGATCCGCAGCGATTCTTTGGGCAGTGGCTCGCGGAACGCAATCTCGGGCTCGTGCCGATCGACGATGCGCACTCGTTCGCGTGGGCAGGCCGGTGGATTGCGCTGATCCGAGGGGTCGAACGCCGGCACGCCGTCGTCATGTTCGGGTCGCCGTCCGGTGTCTGGCTCGATCCGGGCGGTGCCTACCGCGACGGCGTCCCGATCGAGGCCGGATTGATGCTGTCACCGCTCGACCTGCACATTTCAACCACCACGCCTTATGGAAGAGCGGACGGGACCGGGACGGTGACAGGGATCCTCGTCGCTCCGCAAGCGGAGGCTCCGCTCACCAGAGTCGAGTCGGTCGCTGCGCTCCCGGGACGCGGCCTCGAGGGTGATCGCTATGCGGACGAGCAGGGCACGTTCAGTGCGCCTGGACGCGGCTATGAGCTCACACTCGTCGAGGCGGATGTGCTGGACGCGATCCAGCTTTCCTGGGAGGACGCCCGCCGCAACATCGTCACGAGCGGCATCTCGCTGAACGCGCTCGTCGGCGAGCGGTTCAACATCGGCCCGGTCACCTGCATCGGGAGAAGGCTGGCCGAGCCTTGCTCGCACCTCGAGAGGCTCGCGCGCCGGGGGCTCCTGCGGCCGCTCGTCCATCGCGGCGGCCTGCGCGCCGACATCCTCACGGCCGGCACGATCACGGTCGGTGACCGAGTCACCGTCGCCGACTGAAGCGCCCGCTGCGATTCGAAGAGGTGTCTGACACCACAGGTGTCAGACACCACACCAGTTGGCTCGCCGGTGCGCGATGTCGCTTGGGCCAGGCAGCCAGAAGGATTGGTACCTGGCCTGCGGTACCAGGTACCTGACTTGCGAAGCTCGCCGGCGCCGGCCTGGGCCGGCGTCCTCTCGCTCGGACGTGGTCGGAGCCGAAAACCGCCGGTTGCCCGGGCGACCTCGTAGTTTTCGGCTGACCGAAGAAGTGGAGCGTGCCGGGATCGAACCGGCGACCTCCGCCTTGCAAAGGCGGCGCTCTCCCAGCTGAGCTAACGCCCCGAAGCGCTCGCAGTGTAGCTCCCGCCTGAGGCGGCGAGTGCCGGTGCAAACCCGTAGGTCGTCCCTTTCACGATGCGGGCTTTGCCGCACGGGGTCACAGCGGCAGCCCCGATGCTCGTTCTCCGCAGGGCGACGAGCATCAGCCCCAACTACTGGGACCACCGAAAGGGGCAGACCGTGAAAAAGCTTTCCATCCTCGCCGTTGCGTTACTGGCGTTGGTCATCGCCTCGGCCGCGGCGACCGCCGTGAAACCGAAGCCGATCGCGTTCATCGGGAAGTACACCGGGACCGCGACGACCCAGGCGGCGGACACCACCGTGACGATCACTGCGAGCGGTACCGGTGCCGGCACCAAGATCGGCAGCGGAAAGATCGCCGGCAAGGGCACGGGCGACAGCTCGGTTCAGCCGTGTGTGCCGTTCACCGGCCTCGGCACGATCACCGGAGCGAAGGGCACGCTGACCTTCAAGGTCAACCCGAGCTCCACCGGCTGCGGAGACGAAGCCGGACAGCTGTTCAGCGTTTCCGGGAAGGCGACCGTCCTCAAGGGGACGGGCCTGCTCGCCAAGCGGAAGGGGACCCTGCGCATGTCGGGCACCTTCGACCGCTCGAGCGGCGCCTTCACGGTCAAGTTCACCGGGAGCCTGACGGCGTGACCGCCGAGCGTCCCCTGAGTCCTCTAGGAGGAGCAATGCGCAAGACCCTGACGCTCGGCGTCGTGCTGGCCGCATTCGCTGCGATCGCATCGACGGCAATCGCGGCCAACCCGATCGCTGCTCCGTTCCCCGCCACGTCGGTGGGGCCTGTGTTCGTCGCGGCGCAGACCGTGACCGCGACGGGTGCGATGCAGAACCAGTTCGCACCCGGCTCGGTCGTTCTCTTCCGCGCCTACGCGACGGATTCGAAGACCAAGAAGATCCTGGTCGCGAAGGACGTGAAGTACTTCTACGTCACGATCCCGAATCAGCCGAACGTCAAGCTGACCTATCAGCCGAAGGCTCCCGGAGCCAGCGGGCAGATGGCGTGGATCGGGCTCTGGAAGGTCCCGGCCGCCTACCAGGCAGGCCTGGTCAACTTCAAGGTGCTCATCAAGGCCGAGAGCAAGCGGACCGGCTCGTTCGTGCAGATGCCGGTCTCGACCTCGCAGCTGACGATCGCCGCGAGCCCGCAGCTCTCGCCCGCCGCAGGGCCGGCGGCGCTGGCCGTTCCCACGGCCACTGACGCTTCTGTCTCGCTCTACGCGGACACCGTCAACGGCACGCAACCGGTCGGCGCACCCAAGCGCGCCGTCGGATGCTCGCAGACGAATGTCTACAAGCGCGGCGAGCAGGTCGTCGTCCGTGTGTGGGGCTTCGACCTCACGACCGGGGCGACGCTCTCCACCGACAACGTCGACACCGCCACCTATTCGATCCCCGGCCAGCCGGTCGCGCCGATCACCTACGGCGCCCACGGTGCAGTCGGCAACAAGGTGTTCTTCTGGTCGGCGCCGTGGATCGTCCCCGCCACGTTCCCGCTCGGCGACGTGACGATTCACGTGACGGTGAAGACGACCGGCGGCAAGACAGGGACGTTCGACTACCCGATCACGATCATCCCGTAAGGGATCAAACAAGCAGGAAGGGACCACCTACCATGACCATCACCCTCAAGCGCGTCGTCGGCACCGTTGTGGCAGCAACAGCGCTGCTCGTGCCGTCGTCCGCCTTCGCAACCGTGGGCCCGGTGACTGCACCGGCGATCCCCGGGGTCGCGGCGTTGCCCGGGCCGATCGTCGCTCCCGGCAAGCCTGCTGCGACGATGCTCACGCTCAAGACCACGCCCGACATCGCCGTGGCGGGGACGATGACGACCATCTCCGGCGCCGGGCTGCCCGCGAACAAGCAGGTCAGCCTCACCTGGAGCACCGCGAACGTCGACTGGCTGGTCGACGCGCGTCCCGACAGCGTCGACTACCTCGGCCGCAAGACCACGAAGTTCCCGGTTCTGCTGGCCACGGCGCAGACCGACGCAGCCGGCGCGTTCAGCATCAAGATCCCTGCACCGCACGACTGGGGCGGGCTGCACGACATCTACGCTGTCGTGGACGGCATCCAGGTTGCGAAGGGCGGCTTCCTGATCGCCCGCTCCGCGACCATGACACCGAAGAAAGGCCCGATCGGAACGCCGATCACCATCACCTACTCCGGCCTCGGCTCTTCGCTCTACGAAGGCTCCGTGGCGCTCAACTACGACAACAAGTTCGCCGGACAGTTGACGGCGAACTGGTCCCGCGGCGTCGCGGTTGCGCACATCCGGGCATCCGGCCCCGTCGGCAAGCATGTGATCTACCTCGACGACTCGGTGACCTTCGGCTACATGAACATCCCGCAGTCGCCGAATCCGTGGGCGGTGAGCAAGAAGTTCATCTTCACCGTGACGAAGGACGACGGGCGGCCGGCTGCACAGATCGACTGGCCGATGAACATGAAGCCGACCATGTCCCCGACGACCACGCTCAACGCCGTGAAGATGGCCGCGGGCGCAACGACCGCGAACGCCTCGTTGAGCGTGACGAGCGGTCAGATCCTGACCAAAGTGGACGTCTCCGCCGGAGGCCTCACTCCCAACACTCCGGTCAGCCTGCAATGGGCGACCGTCGTCGGCAACCGCGTGAACTGCACCGGCACCTGCTGGGCGTTCTCGTCGATTCCGCTCGGCACGGCGACCGCGGCGGCGGACGGCACGCTGAAGACGAAGATCACCGTCCCCGACGGCCTCGGCGGCTGGCATGCCGTGCAGCTCGTCCAGGGCTCCACGACGATGGCCCAGGTGCCGTTCTTCGTCAAGCGCAGCTTCGCGTCGGCGCAGCCGATCTCCGACCTGACGCTCCACGCAGGCCAGCACTTCACGATCCATCTCAAGGGCCTCGGCTGGACGCAGCTCGACAACACGATCGCGGTCGACTACGACAACGCCTACATGGGCTACGGCTGTGGCTTCAACAGCCAGGGCGACACCGTGCTCGACATGGTCGCGACCGGCGCGCCCGGCACGCACCTGATCGACATGTATCCGCTGCTCTACACGCAGCAGCCTTCGTACGCGAACACGCCGTACGGGATGATCCCGATGCTCTCGTACGCGTCCGACCTTCCCGGGCTCGCGCTCGGGTATCAGTTGCCGGCGATGCGCTTGGCGATCACGGTCGTCAAGTAGGTGGTCCCGGCACGTGGGGGAGTGGTGCTGCAGCGCCGCTCTCCCACGCCCTCTTCATGAACCTGGTTCGCGTTGCGAACCAGGTTCATGTCTTTCGGAGCCTCGGCAGCCACCAGTTCCAGCGGCCGAGGACGGCCATTGCGGACGGAACGAGGATCGCGCGCACGATCGTCGCGTCGAGCGTGACGGCGACGGCCAGGCCGACTCCGAACTCGCGCAGGCCCTCGATGCGGCCGACCGCAAAGCCTGCGAACGCCACGACCATGATCGCGGCGGCCGCGGTGACGATGCCGCCCGTGCGTTCGAGCCCGTGCGCGACAGCGTCGATGTCTGCCTCGCCCGCATCGTGCGCTTCGCGGATGCGCGAGACCATGAACACCTCGTAGTCCATCGAGAGCCCGAACAGCGCGGCGAAGAGGAACACGGGGATCCACGCCTCGATCGGATGGGGGAAGACGAGCGCGAGCACGCCGAAGGCCGCGGCGACCGAGAGGGCGTTCAGCACGAGCGCCTTCAGCGGGATCACCGCCGAGCGAAACGCGCGTAGGAGCACGAGATACGTGAAGATGAGCACGCACAGGACGAGCCACGGCACGGCGTCGTAGGTGCGCGTGACGAAGTCCACGCCCTGGGGCGGCGCGCCCCCTGCGTAGACCCTGGCCCCCGCCGGGAAGCGCGCGTCCGGGATCAGCCGGTTGCGGAGCTGCTCGACGTACCGCCGGGTCGCGGGCGCGCCCCACTCGTGGCGGTTGGCGGCGATCACCTGGCGGTAGCGCCCACCGCCGGCGACGTAGGGCGGCCGGGTGCCGCCGGCCACGACGAGTGTCTCGGGGTCGCGGGCCAACTCGTTCGCGAGCCGCCGGGTCGCGGCGGCGCCGCCGTCGACGACCACGACATGCGTCGGTGTCACGAGCCCGCCGCCCAGGGCGTCCCGCAGCGCGTCGTAGCCGCGAACGGACTCGGCCGACCCAGGGATCCCCGTCAGCGATCCCGGCGTGAGCTCGAGCGATGCGGCGGGGAGCGCCAGGACGACCAGCACGAGACTGCCGCCGGCGAGGAACGCGCGCGGCCGCCGCATGATCATTCGTGCCATGCGGCCCCAGAAGGCGCCGCCGCGCGCGGGGCCGGCGAGCCTCGCGCCGAAGCATGAGAGAAGCGCCGGCTGCAGGGTGAGCGCGGCTGCGACGGAGACGACGGGGATCAGAAGGCCGCCGATCCCCATCGAGCGGATGAACGGCACCGGCACGACGAGCAGGAGACCGAGCCCGATTGCGACGGCGCCGCCGGAGAACGCGACCGCCCGGCCTGCTGTGCCGATCGTGCGCACGACCGCGTCGTCCGGAGCCGCGCCCCGCCGCAGCTCCTCCCGGTAGCGGTGCACGACGAGGAGCGAGTAGTCGACCGCGAGCCCCAGCCCGATCAGCTCGACGAGGTTGCGGACGTAGGCGACCATCGACACGTCGTGGGCGATCAGGTAGAGCAGCCCGAGCGTCCCGGCGATCGTGCAGCCGGCGACGAGAAACGGGATCGCGACCGCGATCGAGACGCCGAAGACGGCGAGCAGGACGAGCAGCGTCAGCGGGATCGCGATCGCCTCGCCGCGATGGAGGTCGCTGGAGAAGATCGGGTCGAGATCGGCCTGGACGGCCGGCTGCCCGGTGACGAGCGCCCGCGGGCTGCCTGCGAGCGCCCGCCGCAGCGACGAGGTGTACCGCTTCGCGTGCTGCAGGTCGAGTGAGGTGGTCACGTTCGCGAAGACGATCCCACCGGCTGCCCGAAGGACGCCGGGCCGCCCCGTGGGGACAACCCGCGCGGCGCGGGCGACCCGGGCGGCAAGACCTGCCTTGCTGCGGGTCCGGAAGACGACGGTGAACGTTCCGTCGGGCCGTTCGCCGAAGTGCGCCTGCAGCAGCCGGCGCGCCTGCTCCGACCCTGTCCCCGGGACGGAGAACGAGTTTGCGAGCAGCGGAGAGAGCCGCGCCGACGCGAGGATCCCCACGACGAGGATGGTCAGCCAGGCGACGAGAACGGGGACGCGGTAGCGCACGACACCTCGGGTCCACCGCTCCAGCACAACGGGTATTTACCGATTCCCGCGGCGTTGCGGCGTTCTACGGTGTGGCCATGAAGCTCCTGGCCCTCGTCTCCGCCGTGTTCGCCGTGGCCGCGCCGTCGAAGACGGTGCAGCTCGCGATCATCCACACCGTGAGCGGCTGCCACATCTGGCAGGGGACGCACGCGCACGGACCGGCAACGGTCCTGAAGCTGAAGCAGGGCGACCGGATCACCCTCCACGTCACGTGCCCGATGGACTTCACCCTCGTCCAGCTGAAAGGCCCGCGCCTCGCGCTGGGCGACCCGACGCTGCACACCGGTACCCAGAGGACGATCAAGTTCGCGAAGCGGGGTGTCTACGTCCTGCAGGCCACGAACATCCAGTCCTCGGCCGAGATGGGCATGCAGACGCTCGGCCCGGACAACGTCCTCAAGCTCACCGTCACCGTCTCCTGAGGCGCCCCCCGAAGCTTCGGGGGCGCCTCACCAGGTGAGGTGGCCGCCCTCAGGCGGCGCGTGAGAGCCGCTCGTCCTGGCGCGCTCTCTGGATGATCAGATCACGGTCGCCGTGCCGGAGCATGGCGCGTGCGTGGCGCTGCTCTTCCCAGAGCTGGGCGATCCGCTCCTCGAGGTCCAGATGCTCCGCTTTCAGCGTCGCGTCGTACCCCTCCGAGAGCGCTCGCATCACGTCCACCCGGCGTTCGGAGAGCTGATCGATCTCCTGTCTGATGTCGTTGAGCGTTCGCATAACCCCTAAAACGCCTGGCCCAACCTCGATATTCCTACGAGTATCCGAGCTCGTCCAGGCGTTCCTCGTCGATGCCGAAATAGTGCGCCAGCTCGTGGAGCACGGTGATCCTGATCTCCTCTTCCAATTCCTGCGGATCCGGAAACGTCGAGGTCAGCGGGCGGCGGAAAATCGTGATCTTGTCGGGCATGAACTCGCTGGCTTCCCACAGGCCGAAGAGGTCCGGATCGTCCGGATCCTCGTCCTCGACGACGACGGCGACGTTCTCGAGCGCCTCGGCCAGCCTGGGCGGCAAAGAGTCCAGGACCCGCTGGACCCGCTCCTCGAAAGTCATTCGGCGAGGAGGTCGCGGAGCTTGCCGAGCCCGGCGAACATGCGGCTCTTGACCGTCCCGAGGGGGACGCCGAGCCGCTCGGCGAGCTCCGACTGCGTCAGGCCCCCGTAGTAGGCGAGCTCGAGGGCCTCGCGCTGGTCGGAGGGCAGCTGGGCGAGCGCGGACTGCACGCGGCGCCGCTCCTCGCGCACCGCCGCCTCCTCGTCCGTCGTCTCGTGCGAGGCAATCGGCGCGTCGTCGAGGACGTCCGTCCTCCGCCGGTCCTCGCGCCGGACGAGATCCACGGCGCGGCGGTGGACGAGGGTCATCAGCCAGGTCGACACCGTGCCGCGCGTGGAGTCGAAGGCGGCAGCGGTGCGCCAGGCGCCGAGGAACGCGTCCTGGACGGCGTCCTCGGCGAGCACCCGGTCGCGCAGGACCCGCACCGCGAGCCGGTAGGCGACCCCGCCGAAGCGGTCGTAGAGCTCCGCGAGCGCCGGTTCGTCGCCGAGCGCCATCCGCGCCACGAGCGCCTCGTCGGGGAGTTGTGCGAGCGGGGACGGCATCGGCGCCCGACAAGCCTATGACCTGGAGTGGGGAGACGAATCAGAACATGGTCGGGACGACGGCCAGGGCGCCGAGCGCGTACCAGGCGCCGAAGCACAGCCCGAAGGCGGCGAATGCGGGGACGAGCCTCCCGAAGGCGCGCTGCGCCCGCGGGGTGCCGAGCACCCGGCCGAAGCCGGACGAGAGCACCGCCATCGAGATCGCCGTGCAGCCGGCGAAGAGCACGAGTGCCGCGAGAGCGACCGGGCGGCTCGAGATCGCTGCGAGGAGCAGCACGCCGACACCGCCGCTGCCGCCGATGCCGTGCACGAGGCCGATCCCGAAGGCCTGCCAGGGCGTGCGGGTCGGCGGCACCTGCAGATGCGTGTGCGAGTGGGCGAAGGCCCCTCGCCGCCAGCGCCGGAGCAGCCACACCGCGAGCGCCGCGATCACGAGCCCGATTGTCACCTCGGCGCCCTGCTCGACCGGCGCCGGGAGATACGCCTCCCAGAGCACGATCGGGACCCCGAAGACGACGAGCGACGATGCGTGGCCGAGGCCCCACGCGAGCCCGAGGCGGGTCGCGCCGCCGCGGTCGTTCGCGACGAGCGTGGTCACCGCCGCGAGGTGGTCGGGGTCGCTCGCGTGCCGGAGGCCGAGCAGCACCGCAACACCGAGCACGATCACGAGCGTCGTGCCGTCGGAGAAGTGCATGAGCCATTGGTCGAGACCGAACATCGGCTCTGTCAGGCTAGAGGCTCGGGGACGCCACTACCTCGGAGTTTCCACGGATCAGACGGCGAGCCCCTCGCGGATGCGCTCGGTCACCGACGCCATCTCGAGCGTCGCGCCCGTGACGTCCTTGAGCAGCTCGTCCGCGGTCGGGCCCTGGCCGAGCGACCAGAGCTCGCGCAGCAGGTCGCCGGCGTCGCGCTTGGCGAACCAGTCGTTCCCGAGCTCGCCCCGGAGGAACTCGCGAAGCTGCGCCTCGAAGGCCCAGGAGCGGAGGTAGCCGGTGACGTAGAAGCTGCCGTCGATGTCGTCCAGGTAGCTCTCGGGGTTGACCGGGAGCTTCAGCGCATCGCCGAGGATCTCGGCGTAGCGGGCGCGCATCGGCTTGACGTCCTCCGCCTGGAAGAACTCGATCTCGTAGATCAGCTTGGCGGCGTAGCGCCGCACGAAGTAGAGGAGCGACACGGCGCCGTCGTGTGCGAGCTCGGCCGGCCGCGGCACGTCGAGCCGCCGGTTCAGCCACGCCGGCTCGGTGACGAGGTGCTGCAGCAACATCGCCCAGCCCTCGGTCACGGCCATGTCGCCGAGCCGTTTCGCCTCCATCGGCAGCGACGCGCTCGTGTGGGCGTAGTGCTCGGTGTGGCCGGCCTCGTGGAAGAGCGCCTCCCAGTCGTCCTTGCCGCCGATCGGCTGGATGACGAGCATCACCTTCCCCGGCACCTCGATCGGCGCGCAGAATGCGCGCGGCGTCTTGGAGGGCCGCGCCTCGAGGTCGAGGTGGACGTTCTCCTGCGACCGCAGGTCGACGCCGAGGTCGGTCAGGGTCGCCTCGAGCGCCGGCAGCATGCGGTCCGGCGGGTACAGCTGGTCGAGCTCGGGCGCCCGGAAGAGCCGCGAGACGTCCCACGGCCGCGCGTCGGAGAGCCCGATGCCGAGGCGGGCGCGGAAGAGGCGCTCCCCTTCGCGCTCCCAGAGCTTCTCGGTGTCGTCGAGGACGGCGCCGCATTCGTCGCGCAGCTCGTCGAGGCGGAAGCCGAAGCGCTTGTACAGCTCGTAGTAGTTGTCCGAGCCGAGGGAATGCACGGCTTCGCGGTCGATCTCGACCGCGTCGAGGTACACCGGGTTCAGGTGCTCGTCGAGCAGCCGCAGCCGGGTCGACTCCAGCCGCTCGCGCTTGCCGCGGTCGGGCTCGTTCGACATCACGACGCGCAGCATCCGGTAGGGATGCGTCTCGCCGTCGACCGTCGCGACGAGCTCCGCCTCGACCTTCGCCATGCGTGCCTGGTGCTCGCGGGTCAGGTTGCCGAGGAAGCCCTCACACGCGAACCGCCACAGCTCGACGGGTGCGCCCTCCATCTGCTGCGCGGTGTCGAGCCGGGTCAGCTCGTGGTAGCGCTCGTAGACCTGCTCGACGTCGAGCGTCTCCTTCAGGCCTGCGAAGTGCAGGTAGTACTCCTCGTCGATGTCGGCGACGAACCGGTCGGCCTGGTCCCTGAATGCTTCGATCTCGCGCGGTTCTGGAGTCACCGGTCCCTAGGATACGGCTCCGTGGACAGGCTGACGATCGAGACCGAGCGGCACACGCAGCTGCTCGACATCACCAGCGAGGTGCGGGAGGCGGTGAGAGGCGCAGCCGGCGCCGCGGTGCTCGTCTACGTGCCGCACACGACCGCGGGGCTCACGATCAACGAGCACGCCGATCCGATGGTCGCGCGCGACTTCGAGATGGCGCTCGAGCGGATCGCGCCCGAGGGGTGGGGCTGGCGCCACATCGAGGAGGGCGAGGAGAACGCGCCCTCGCACATCCGGGCCGCGCTGATGGGCCCCCAGGTCGTGATCCCGCTGGTGGACGGGGAGCTCCAGCTCGGCATCTGGCAGGGCATCTTCTTCTGCGAGCTGGACGGGCCGCGGACCCGCTCCGTGCTGGTCACCGTGCTGCAGTAGGGCGGTTTCCCGCATGCGACGGTTCCCGGTTGCAGCGGGAGCAGCCGAGTGCAACGGTTGATCCTCACAGTTTCGAACCAAGGGGGAGGTACCTCACGTGAACACCACACCTACGCGCCGCCGGCGCTTCGTCCGCACGGCCGTACTTGCGGCCGTCGTGGCAGCGTTCTTCGTCATCCTCGCGCTGCCGGGCTCGGCGATCGGCCTGATCCGCACGGCCGTCGCCCCGCCGCCGGCCAACCCGACGAGTGCCGACCAGATCCAGAACATCGATCAGGTGAAGACGGCGATCAAGGCCTATTACGGCGACATGATCGACCCGAGCCGCGTCAACCCGATCGACGGCACCCCGATTCACACGTTCTCGCCGAACGGCGCCTACGCCAACGAGGTGGGGGGCATCGTCACCGGGGCCGAGCGGGATCTCACGAAGCAGCTGGGACGCTCGAATCCGCACGGGGCCAAGCCGGCCGTCGTGTTCGACGTCGACGACACGACGCTCAACACCTACAGCTACGAGATCTACAGCAACTTCGTCTACAACCCGACCAGCAACGCTGCATTCGTGAACAGCGGAGTATTCCGCGCCGTGCCGCACATGGTCGACCTCGAGCACTACGCCGAGGCGAAGGGCTTCACGATCTTCTTCCTGACGGGCCGCCCCGAGACTCAGCGGACCGGCACGATCGCGAACCTGACGAGTGAAGGCTACGACGTGCAGAGCAGCAAGCTCTATCTCAAGGACTACACGGTCGACACGTGGCTCAGCCCGTGCGCGACGTCCTGCACGACGACCCAGTACAAGTCGCTGACCCGGGCGCACATCGAGTCGCTCGGCTACAACATCGTCGGCAACTTCGGCGACCAGTACAGCGACCTGAACGGCGGCTATTCGGATCTGACGTTCAAGATGCCGAACCCGACGTACTACCTGCCGTGACCTGAAGCGGTCGACCTCTTCCCGGGCTCGGCGCCGTTGCGTGTCGGGCCCGGGAAGCGGTGCAGTCACACGAAGAATCGGACTCGTGTCGGCGCGCCGACACCTACGTGCGCGGCGCGTACTCCACGGTCGCGAACGGCCAGTCCGATTCGAGCCAGTCGCTCACGGCGTGCCAAAGGAGGGTGTCCAGGTATGCGTGGCTCTCCCGCACCCACGACAGAGCGCAGGCGTCTTTGTCGCTGTCGCGTAGCGGGTAGATGTAGACGCAGCCGATCACCTCCCGGCTTACCGGATCGAGCACCGTGTAGGTGAACCCCTTCCGGGTGCGGAAGTCGTCGGCGTGGCGCTGCAGATCCGCGCGGTTCTCATCCGGCGTCATCGCTCGCGGCCAGGAGCCGCCGGGATAACCGGGCGTCGCCGCGATGTGCTCCATCGACGACGTCCAGGCGTCGTAGTCCAGTTCGTTGTGCTCGGGCCCGAGCGGCTCGAGGAGGAACTCGGAAGTCTCGAGACCGAGCGGGACGTCGAAGTCGGACGGAACGAATTCGGCCAAGCGACCAATCGTAGAACGTCGACTCGAGGGGAGTTCGCCTCGCCGGACATTCCTAGCGGCGGCTGCTGAGCGCCCGAATGACAAACCACCCGCCCAAGCCCACCAAACCGAGTAACAGGATCACCAAGATGGTGTTGACCAGCATCCGCCGCTCCTCTATTCGAATTGCATTCCGTAAGGCAGACCTAGACTAGTGGGAGTGTTCCTCTCAAATGCGCGAGTTTTCCGGAATGACACCTGTGCGGGGCATGGCTGACGATTACGGTACGAATGTTTGGGAGCCGGGTCTTCCGGAGGTCTGGGAAGGGTTTTCGGCCGTCGGCTGATCTGCGAGGAAGGACGGCCGCTTTCAGGTGCGGTTTGGGAGTTGCCGCCCGGCTCGCAGGGCGTCGATTACCACTTCCACCACGGCACTGAAGAGTTCCTGATTGTGCTTCGCGGGACTGCAACGCTGAGGACGCCGGAGGGCGAGCGGGATCTACCGGAGGGCTCGGTCGCACACGTCACGCCGGGGCCAGGCGGGGCGCATACGGTGATGAACCGGAGCGACGCGCCAATGCGCTACGTGATGATCGCCGTGCATGCCTCTCCTGACATCGTCGAGTACCCAGACACGGGGGAGTTCGCGGCGGTCGCGTCGTCACTGTCCCAGCGCGGAGAGCGTTTCTTCGTGCGTCTACCGCTGCCGGACGAATAACGCGGCTCGCCTGGGGCAGTGATGCGGAATGGCCTCTGACAAGCAGGCGGTTCGAGGGATCGGCACCTGGTACCGGAGGTACCAGGTACCTGACTTGTGACATCGCCTGAGGTCACACGGGAGCCTGGTTCGGCCGTCGTGAACGAACCAGGCTCCCGGAGCTCCAGATTCCCTATGCGTACCCGCCCATCGTGAGGGCCATCAAGGCCTTGGCCGTGTGCATGCGGTTCTCCGCCTCGTCCCAGACGATCGAGTGCGGGCCGTCGATCACGGCATCCGTCACCTCGCGGCCGCGGTCGGCCGGCAGGCAGTGCATGTACAGGACCTCGGGGCTCGCCAGCGCGAGCTTGCGCTCGTCGCAGATCCAGTCGGCGTAGTCGGCCGACTCGGCGAGCGCGGTCGAGCCTTCGCCGAACGCGTCGAGCCGTCCCCACGACTTCGGGTACACGACGTCGGCGCCTTCGAACGCCTCCTCCATGCTCGGTGCGAAGGTGACCGAGCCGCCGCCGGCGGCCGCAGCCGCCTGTGCGGCCTCGAGCACCTCGGGCATCAGCTCGAAGCCGGGCGGGTGCGCGAGCACGACATCCATGCCGAAGCGCGGGAAGAGCGTCGCGACGCCCTGCGGAACCGACAGCGGCCGCGCATACGACGGGGCGAATGCCCAGGTCATTGCGACCTTCAGCCCCCGCAGGTCGCCGCCGCGCTGCTCGCGCAGCGTCATCAGGTCGGCGATCGTCTGCGTCGGGTGGTCGACGTCGCACTGCATGTTGATCAGCGGGATCGTCGCGTGCTTTGCGACCTCGCGCATCCAGAGGTTGCCCTCGTACGGAGCGAGGTCGTGGCGGATCGCGATCCCCTCGCCGAAGCGCGAGAGCGTGTTCGCCGTGTCCTGCGGTGTCTCGCCGTGCGAGACCTGCGTCTTGTCCGCATCGAGGAAGATCGCGTGCCCGCCGAGCTGCGTCATGCCGGTCTCGAACGCGTTGCGCGTCCGCGTCGACTTGTCGAGGAAGAGCAGGTAGATGGTCTTGTCGACGAGCAGGCGCGTCGGCAGGCCGTTGCGCCGTGCCTCCTTGAGCTCGGCGGCGACCGCGATCGCCTCGTCGAGCTCGTCGACGCTCCAGTCGAGCGTCTCGATGTAGTCACGACCGGTCAGGGAGCGCCGGTCGATCCGTGCTTCGGTGGCTGTTTCCATCACTCCTGTCCTTTCATCAGCTCTTGCTGTCCGAGTTCGAGGCCTGCGTATTCGGGAACGGGCTGCTGGCCCGGGACCTCCGGCACGATGGCGCGGGGGCGGGTCGACACGGGACGCAGGCCGAGGAGGTCGTCGGGCCGCACGGGCAGCCGGTTCAGCGGGCGCCCGGTCGCGTGACGCAGGGCGGCGACGATCGCCGGCGCTGCGACGACGGTCGGCAGCTCTCCGATGCCCTTCACGCCGTACGGAGCGCCCGGCTCTGCGTGCTCGATGAAGTCGACCACGATGGGAGGGACGTCGAGCGCGGTCGGGACGAGATAGTCGGTGAACGAGGCATTCCGGATCAGCCCGTCCTCCACCTGGATCTCCTCCATGAGGGCGAAACCGAGCCCCTGCGCCGTGCCGCCTTCGACCTGCCCTTCGGCGCCGAGCGGGTTGATCGTATGGCCGACGTCCTGGGCGGCCGCGATCTGAACGACGCGCACGAGCCCCAGTTCGGTGTCGACGTCGACCACTGCCCGCTGTGCCGTGAAGGCGAAGCTCACGTGGATGTCGCCCTGGCCCTCGGCATCGAACCGGTCGGTGGGGCGGTGGTGAAACTCGCGCGTGCAGCTGATCGGCCCGCCGGTCAGGTCGCCGCCGCGTTCGGCGAGCTCGGCGCGCACCGCCCGGCACGCCTCGAGCACGGCGCCGCCGGTCATCGTCGTCTGCCGTGACGCGGACGTCGAGCCGGCCGAGCCTGTCTCCGTCGACGCCGGGTGGACGATCACGTCGTCCACGCCGAGCTCGGTGCGCACGATCTGCGCCAGCACGGTGTAGAGACCCTGGCCGTAGTCGACCGCGGACGTCTTGACCGCGGCGACCGGCCCGCCGGGGCCGTCGGAGAGGATCACCGTGGCCTCGGCCGCGTCGTCGAATCCCTCGCTGTAGGCGACGTTCTTGAACCCGACGGCGAAGCCGACTCCGCGGTGGATGTGCTCGCCGCGGTTCACGCGGCCGGCGCCGCCCGGATAGTCGAGCGGATCACGCCCGAGCGGCTGCTCCCGCGGCGGCAGGGGGATGGCGCGGCAGCGCTCGATCACCTCGCGCACCGGGGCGCTCCCGGTCAGCACCTGGCCCGTGGGGAGCACCGAGCCGTGCGAGACCACGTTGCGGAGCCGCAGCTCGAGCGGGCTCAGCCGGAGCGCGTCGGCGAGCTCGTCCATCGCCGACTCGTGCGCGAAGCAGACCTGGGGCGCGCCGAAGCCGCGCATGGCGCCGCACGGCGGATTGTTCGTGTAGACGACGGTGCCCTCGATGCGAACGTTCGGCACCTCGTACGGCCCGGCAGCGAAGGTGGAGGCGTTTGCGAGCACCGCCGGCGAGGAGGAGGCGTAGGCGCCGCCGTCGAGCAGCAGGCGCACGTCGGCGGCGACGAGCTTGCCGTCGCGATTCGCGCCGTAGCGGATCCAGATCCGGGACGGATGGCGATGGACGTGCCCGTGGAACGACTCCTCGCGCCCGTAGGTCATCTTGACCGGCAGTCCGGTGCGCAGCGCGAGCAGGCAGGCGTGAATCTGGACGCTGACGTCCTCGCGCGCGCCGAAGGCCCCGCCGACGCCCGCGAGCGTCACTCGCACGAGGTCTTCGGGCAGGTCGAGGCACGGCGCGATCTGCCGGCGGTCGACATGCAGCCACTGGGTCGCGACGAAGAGATCGACGCCGCCGTCGCCGGCCGGCACTGCCAGCCCGCCCTCGGTGCCGATGGGTGCCTGATCCTGCATCCCCGTCTCGTAGAACCCGCTCACCCACACATCGGCGTCAGCCGCCTCGACGTCCCCGCGTGCGATGTGGACGTGGCGCAGGACGTTGCCGAAGTCGTGCAGGCGTCTCGCTTGCGGTTCGAGTGCAAGCTCCATGTCGCCGAGTGGCTCGAGCGGCTCGTACTCGGCGCGGATCAGACGCAGTGCTGCACGCGCGCGGTCGGCGCGGTCCGCCGCCACCAGTGCGACCGCCTCGCCCTCGTACCGGACTTCGTCCCCGGCGAGCACGGGCTGGTCCGCGATCTCGAGGCCGAAGGTCTTCCGCCCCGGGACGTCCGCTGCGGTGAGGACGGCGTGAACGCCCGGGGCGGCCAGCGCTGCAGAGATGTCGATGCTCAGGATCCGCGCTGCGGCGTGGGGGCTTCGCAGCGTGACGCCCCAGAGCATTCCGGGCGCCGAGAGGTCGCCGGCGTAGACGTACTCGCCGGTCGTCTTCGGTGCTCCGTCGATCCTGCGCGCACTCTCGCCGACGCGGCCCGGCTGCCTCGTGACCGCGGTCACGAGCGCCTCGCTTCGGCGAGGCGGACAGCGTCGAAGATCTTCCGGTAGCCGGTGCACCGGCAGACGTTGCCCGAGAGCGCCTCGCGCACCGCGTGCTCGGACGGATGCGGGTCGCGCTCGAGCAGGTCGGCGACCGTGACGACGAAGCCGGGGATGCAGTACCCGCACTGCACCGCGCCCGCGTCGAGGAACGCCTCCTGCAGCGGGTCGAGGGCGCCGTCGGCCAGTGAGGCCGCCGTGCGGACGGACGCGCCCTCGAGCTGCGCGGCCGGAACGAGGCAGGCACAGACGAGCTGGTCGTCGAGCCCCACGGTGCAGGAGCCGCACTCGCCCTGCTCGCAGCCGTTCTTGACCGAGATCACGCCCAGCTCGTCGCGGAGGAGGGCGGACAGGCTGAGCGAGGGATCGACATCCGCGATGCGCGGCGACCCGTCGACGGTGAGGCGGACGATCATGCCGCGACCTTCGTCCTGGCGGCGAGCGTCCACGCGAGCGCGCGCCGGACGAGCACCTCGACCGCCTGCCGCCGGTAGGCGGCCGAGCCGCGGAGGTCGTCGATCGGGTGCGCGTCCGCTGCGGCCAGTGCGCCCGCCTCACGCAGGGCGCCGTCGTTGGGCGCGTCCCAGTCGACCTGGGTGAAGAGCTGCTCGGCCCGGGTGGCGCGGAGCACCGTCGGCCCGACGGAGCCGAGCGCGATGCGCACGTCGTGAGCAGGCTCGTCGAGCTGCACGCAGACGCTCGCGATCGCGATCACCATGGCGCTTCTAGGCCCGACCTTCGCGAACGTGCCCGGGCCGCCGATCGGCTCCCATTCGGCGGCAACGACGAGCTCGTCGCCTGCAAGCGCAGTCTGCTTGGGGCCGAGGAAGAACTCGTCCCACGGAATCCGGCGGTCCTGCTCACCGTGGCGCGCCACCACGATCGAGGCGTCGTAGGCGGCGAGGGCCGCGATCCCGTCCCCGGCCGGCGAGGCCGTGACGATGTTGCCTCCCAGCGTCGCGCGGTTCCTGATCTGCGGCGATCCCACCGTCGCCGACGCCTCCGCCAGCGCAGTCAGGTCGTCCAGCTCCTGCACGACGCGCGCGAATGTCACACCCGCGCCGACCGAGATGCTGTCCCCGTCGCGGGCCCAGGCCGTCAGCTCTTCGACCCGCGACAGGTCGAGCAGGCACGACGGCTCCGTGCGCCCGAAGTTCACTCCGACCATCAGGTCGGTCCCGCCTGCGACGACGGTGGCCTCGGGATGGGCCGAACGCAGCGCGAGCGCCTCGTCGAGTGTCCGCGGCTGCAGTGCCTCGGTCATGCGTGCACCGCTGCGAATGCCTCGATCATCGCTTCGACGTCGTCGCCGAGCGGGTAGAGCACGGGGCAGGTGCACCCCGCGTCGATGTACTCGTCGACCTTCGCACGGCACTCGTCGGCCGTGCCGGACGCCGTGATCAGCTGCACGACCTCGTCGGGGACGAGCCCCATCGCACGTTCGATCTGCTCGTGCGTCGCGGGCCAGGTGAGGATGGCGCCGATCTCCTCGAGCAGTTCGGTCGCCACGCCGCTCGCCTTCATGATGTGGGGCTGCTGGCCGAGATACTGGGTCACGAGCTCGCGGGCGCGGTCGAGTGCGAGCGAGCGGTCGTCGTCGAGGGAGCAGACGATCAGCTGCGGCCGGTCGACGTCTTCGACGGTGCGGCCGCTGCGGGCGGCCCCGAGCGCGAGGTGCTCCATCGCCTCGGCGTTGTACGCCGGGCCGACGAGATAGTTGAGAACGACGCCGTCGGCGAGCTCGCCCGCCAGCTCCATCATCTTCATCGCGGTCGCGCCGATGTAGATCGGAACCTGCTTTGGTGACCGGTCACCGTGCACGATGTCGATCTCGACGTCGTCGAGGTCGACGAACTCGCCGTGGTACGTGACGCGCTCGAGTGCGAGCAGGCGCCGCACCGCCTCGACCGTCTCGCGCATCGCGGTCAACGGCTTGCGGCGCGTGATGCCGACCTTGGCCGCGAGCGGGTCCCACCAGGCGCCGATCCCGAGCTTGATCCGCCCGGGGGCGAGATCGTCGAGCGTCGAGAACGTCGCTGCGAGCAGCCCCACGTTGCGCGTCCAGTTGTTGACGACGCCGGACCCGAGCTGGATGCGCTCGGTGACCGCCGCGTACGCGGCCATCGGCACGGTCGCCTCGCGGACGAGGCGGCTCTCGGCCTGCCAGACGGCTTCGAACCCGCACGACTCCGCGACCTGTGCGTAGTGCATCCCGTCGCGGATCGGATGTTTGTCCTGCAAATAGAGCGCTACGCGGCCGTGGTCTGCCACCGACGGCCTCCTTTCGGCTCGAAGGGGTGCGGCGGAAGCTCGTCGAGTCGCGCCCACAGACGCTGCGCCTCGCGGCGTGCGTCGTGCGCGAGCTGCGCCCGGTCGACGTGAACCGGCTTCCGGTCGAGGACGACCCACTCGCCGGCGACCATCACGTCGCGCACGAACCGCGACCCCAGACCGAACGTCCAGTGGCCCGCGAAGCTCGCGGCATCGAGGCGGGTGGGAGC
The DNA here is from genome assembly GCA_963828655.1 of uncultured Thermoleophilia bacterium. Taxonomy (GTDB): domain Bacteria; phylum Actinomycetota; class Thermoleophilia; order Gaiellales; family Gaiellaceae; genus PALSA-600. Next base: position 258,663 of record CAWHFK010000009.1, read on the forward strand.
GTCGTAGTCGAGGACCACGAGATCGGCGGGCGCGCCGGGCGTCAGCGTGCCGAGCTGCGGCTCACCGAAGATCTGGCCGGCGAGCCGCGCTCCGTCGGCCAGGCGGGCGAGCGGCCAGTCGGCGGCGGTGCCGCTGTCGTCCTCGCGGAGACGGAAGTACGCGGCGTGCGACTCCTCGAACATGTCGGAGCCGATCCCGTCGGTGCCGAGCGGCAGTCTGCCGCCGTAGCCCGCGATGTGCGCACGGCCGACCGAGTTGTTCATGTTCGAGCGCGCGTTGTGCGCGAGCCAGGCACTCGAGCCGGTGACGAGCGCGGTTTCGCGCTCGTCGAGATGGACGCCGTGCGCGAGGAGCGTGCGCTCGTCGAGACCGTGCAGCGCGGCCAGCCGCTCCACCGCGTGCACGTCGATCGCGTCCTCGGCAGCGTGGACATGCAAACCGACGCCGAAGTCGTCTGCGATCTCGACGCAGGCGGCAAGCGTTTCGTCGGAGAGCGTGAACGACGCATGCGCACCGACGAGCCCGCGGGCGAGCGGCAATTCGCCCCGTTCGAGTCGCGAGAGGAAACGGCGGTTCTCGCCGAGCCCGGCCAGCGCGACGCCGGGCCCGTCGCGGTCGGATGTCTCGTAACAGAGGACGCTGCGCAGCCCCAGGCCGGCGAGCGAGTCGGCGATCACGTCGAGCGAGCCGTCGACGGCGTTCGGTGAGGCGTGATGGTCGATCACCGTGGTCGTCCCGGCGAGCAGCGCCTCCATCCCGCCGACGAGCGCGGACGCGCGGGCTCCGTCCAGGTCGAGTGCCCGGTCGAGCCGCCACCAGATCCTCTGCAGCACCTGCAGGAAGTCCTCCGGCGGTTCGAGCCGGTACGGCATGCCGCGCGCGAGCGCCGAGTACAGGTGCGTGTGAGCGCAGACGTTGCCGGGCACGACCACGCAGCCGGAGCAGTCCCGCGCCACGCCGGAGCGCGCAGTGCCCTCGCTGATCCGTCCCCCGGAGACCCCGAGTGGGCGCCGGGCGACCGACGCCGGCTCGAGCGACTCGACGACGGTGGCGCCGGCGAGCGTGACGGTCACGTCGCCACCTGTTCACGGTGGCCGACGAGGTGGGGGACTGCGGCGCGCGCAGCGGGAGAGTCCTTCATCGGCAGCTCCCGGCGGCGGATCCCGTCGAATGCGTAGAGCGCCGCCGCCGTCGCTGCGGCGGTCGGGACGAGCGCGGCCTCGCCGACGCCCTTCGCTCCGAACGGCCCCTCGGGCTGCGGCTCCTCGATCATCACGACCTCGACGTCGGGCATGCCGGTGGGCGGGATGATGTGGAGCGACTTGAGGGTCTGCGTGACGGGGAGCCCGTCCGCGACCACGAATTCCTCCGACAGTGCCTGGCCGAGCCCCATGTGCACTGCGCCCTCGATCTGCCCCTCGAGCAGGGTCGGGTTGATCGCCCGGCCGACGTCGTGGGCGGCGATCACCTTCTCGATCCGGCCCTCGGCGTCGAGCAGCACGACCTGCGTGGCCCACCCGTACGCCAGGTGCGTGATCGGCTCGGCCGCGTCGTTCGGGGTCGTCCAGTCGATCAGGATCTCCCCGAGGAACTCGTGCCCTGCGAGCTCATCGATCGTGTGCTCCTCGAGTGCGGCGCGGAGCTTGCGCGCCGCGTCGACGACGGCGTTGCCGCCGAGCACGGTCGCGCGGGAGGCGGTCGTCTGACCGGTCTCCAGCTCGCGCTCCGTGTCGACGAGCACGCGGATTCGGTCGGCCGGTACACCGAGCTCCTCACAGGCGATCTGGCGCAGGACGGTGTGCACGCCCTGGCCCATCTCGGTCCAGGAGTGGTAGAGCGTGATCATCCCGTCCGTCTCGGGGCGCAGGATCGCGCGGCCGTGCTCGGGGACGCCGTTGCCGATGCCCGTGTTCTTCAGTCCGCACGCGATTCCCGCGAACGGGGCGTCGCGGTAGGCGTCCTTGACGGCGTGCAGGGTGCGCTTGAGCCCGACACCGGGGCCGAGCAGCTGCCCGGTCGTCGTGCGGTCTCCCGTGTCGAGCGCGTTGCGCCAGCGGATCTCCCACCCGTCGATCCCGACGAGCTCGGCGAGCTCGTCCAACACGCCTTCCATCGCGAAGTTCGACTGGTTGACGCCGAAGCCGCGCATCGCGCCGCACGGCGGATTGTTCGTGTAGACGGCCGTCGCCTCGACATCGACGTTCTCGACCCGGTACGCGCTGCAGGCATGTCCCGCCGCGCGCTCCAGCACCTTGTCGCCGACGCTCGCGTAGGCGCCCGTATCGCCGATGATGCGGGCCCGCACGGCGAGGAGGTGGCCGTCCGGATCGCAGGCTGCCGTGTAGTCGAGCCACATCGCGTGCCGCTTGGCGTGGAAGCGCAGGCTCTCCTTGCGCGAGAGCGTGAGGAGCACGGGCCGCTCCGTCCGGACGGCGAGCAGTGCGGCGTGGCCCTGCACGTTCAGGTCCTCCTTGGCGCCGAACGCGCCGCCGGAGGACACCTGGGTGACGCGCACGCGCTCGACGGGAACGTCGAGGTACTGCGCGATCTGCCGGCGGTCGTCCCACACGCCCTGCCCCTGCGAGTAGACCCGCAGCGGCTCGTCGGCGGACGGGACCGCGAGCGACGCTTCCGGTTCGAGAAAGGCATGCTCGATGAACTGCGTGCGGAAGCTTCGTGTGACGACGTGCGCCGCGCCCGCGATCGCGGCTTCGGCGTCGCCGCGCTGCACGACCGAGGTGGAGAGGATGTTCCCGTCCGGGTGCAGCTGCGGTGCGTCGGCGGCAAGCGAAGCAGCGGGGCTGGTGACCGGCTCGAGCACCTCGTATTCGACCTCGACGAGCTCCGCCGCCTCACGGGCCGCGTGGCGCGTCTCGGCCGCGATGCAGGCGATCACGTCCCCGACGTACGAGGTGGTCTCTCCGACGGCGACGAGCTGGCGCCAATCCTGTTTCAGCGATCCGAGCATGCGCCGGCCGGGCACGTCGGCGGCCGTCAGAACGGCGATCACGCCGGGATGCGCCTCCGCCTTCACCGTGTCGATGCCGATCACGCGCGCCCGCGGATGATCCGAGAAGCGCAGTGCGCCGTGCAGCATTCCCGGCGCTCGGAGGTCGGCTACGAAGGGCTTGTCGCCGAGCGCCAGCTCGTCGGCGCGGTAGCGCAGCGCGCGCTGGCCCACGCCGTCGCCGCCCGGCTCCGGGAGCGGCTCGCCGCGGCGCGCGGCCGCCGCGAGCAGCACTGCGTCGATCACCTTCACGTAGCCGGTGCACCGGCAGAGGTTGCCGAGCAGCGCATGCGCGACGTCTTCTCGCCCCGGTGCCGGATTCTTCGCGAGGAGGCCTTCGGCCTTCATCACGATTCCCGGCGAGCAGAAGCCGCACTGCGAGGCGCCGGCGACGGCGAAGCAGTCGGCCCAGAGCTTTCTCGTCTCCGTGGAGAGCCCCTCGTGTGTGACGACGTGCTTGCCCTCGACCCGCGTTGCCTTCTGGGCGCACGAGACGACCGCACGGCCGTCGATGAGGACGGTGCACGCGCCGCAGGAGCCTTCCGGCGCGCACCCGTCCTTCATCGACCGCAGCTCGAGCTCCTCACGGAGGAGCTCGAGCAGGCTCTGCCCGTCGCGAGGGGCGACGTCGACGGGCTCACCGTTGAGAGTGAAGCGCACCCGTTACTCCATCGCGCCCAGGACGAGGGAGAGGAGCGCCATGCGGAGGACGACTCCGTTGAACGCTTCCTGCCAGTAGCGCGCGTGGCGGGTCTCGTCGACGTCGGTCGGCAGCTCGTCCATGCGCGGGAGGCTGTGCAGGATGATCGATCCGGTCTTCGCCTTCTCCCGCAGAAGCTCACGGGTGACGCGGTACGACGGGGCGGTGACCGCCAGGCCGCCGCCGCCGCTGTCCTCGCGCTCGACGCGGGACTGCGTGTAGTCGGCCTGCACGACCGGCTCCATGTAGATGACGTCGCACTCGCCGATCACCTCTTCGGTCGACTCGGCGGCCTCGTAGCGCACGTTGCGCGCGTCGAGCTCGAGCATGAACTCGTCGGTCAACGACATCTCGGGCGGCCCGACGACGTATGCCTTCGTATCGAACTGCGAGAGCGCGTAGAGGATGGAGTGCATCGTCCGCATGCGCATGTCGCCGACGAGCAGGAACGTCTTGCCGTCGATCGAGCCGAGCTCCTTCTCGATCGTGTACAGATCGGTCAGGACCTGGGTGGGGTGCTCGCCCCAGCCGTCGCCGCAGTTGATGATCGGAATCGAGGCCCACAGGGCGGCCTCTGCCGGCGCGCCCTGCTGGAAGTGCCGCATCGCGATGACGTCGGCGTAGAACTCCAGCATGTGGATCGTGTCCTTCATCGACTCCTGGTAGAAGTCGCCGGCCCGGGTCATCTTCGAGTCGGCGAAGCCCAGCACATGCCCGCCGAGGCGGTGCATCGCGGCTTCGGTCGACATCCGGGTGCGCGTGCTCGGCTGGTAGAAGGCCGTCAGCAGCGTCTTGTCCTTCAGCAGATCGGTGTTGCGGCGGCCTTTCGCGATCGGTGCGAGCTCGTCGCACGTCTCGAAGACGCGCTCGAAGTCGGCCCGCTCAAATTCCTTGAGCGACAGGATGTCGCGGCCTAGAAAGCTCCTCATGGCTCCTTCTCCTTGCGTTGTTGTCGTGTGAGCGGTCGATTCCGGTGAAGAGGACGGCGACCCGCTCGTCGTCGCCGATGACTCCCTCGTGACGTAGCTCGAGCAGCCCGGCGAGGCCGGACGACCCGGTCGGGTCGGCGGCGATCTCCGTCGCGTCGCGCGCGAGCTCGTTGGCTTGCACCAGGAGCTCCTCGCCGACGACGACGGGCCTGCCGCCGGTCGTGAGCATCGCCTCGACGACCGCGGCCCAGTCGTAGGTCTCGTCGTCGAGGATGCCGTGGGCGATGCTGTGCGGCTCGGTCTCCCAGGCCCACATGAACCTCCGGCGGTGCGTCCGCGCGTAGGTGAGGCCGCCGGGATGCTCGCAGACGGCGTCGTAGGCACGCTTGAGCGGCCAGGCGCCTTCGGTCTGCACGGTGTCGATCCGCGGGCGGTGCCCGATCGCGCCGAGCCGGAGGGCCTCGTTCAGCCCTCCTGCCACCGCGCTCGCGAGCGCGCCGCCGCCCACCTGGACGACGATGCGGTCGATCTGCGCGCCGGCCGCGGCGATCTCCCAGCCGAGCGTGTGCCCGCCTTCGATCGCGAGCCCGTTCAGGTCTCCCTGGCACGTGAAGGGCAGTGCGCCGTCGGCGATCGCCTGGCGCAGGCGCCCGACGGTCGGATCGCCCTGCGAGCCCGCATGCCGCTCGCAGACGGTGATCCTGGCGTCCAGTGCGGCGAGCCGCTCGAGCACGGCCGGCTCCGCATCCTCGGGGACGAACACCTGCAGCGGCCGCCTGCCGGCGGCAGCGACGACCGCGGCTGCGAGGGCCGCGTTGCCGCAGCTGGCAATCGCGAGGCCGGGCCGGTGGAGGGGGTCGGCGAGGCCGAGCTGCTCGGCGACCTCGAGCTGCAGAAGGACACCGAAGAGGTGGCGCGCCTTGTGAGATCCCGCGACGCCGCCGGTCTCGTCCTTGACCCAGACGCCGCCGCGCTCGGTGAAGCCGAGCTGCGCGCTGAGTGCGGCGGACCTCGCGAACGGGGTCACCTGGAAGCCGTGCCCGTCGACGACCGCGACGCGCTCGTCGAGGCGTTCGATCAGGCGGAGGAGCTGCTCGTCCGCGAGACCGCCGGCCTGTCCGAACCGGTAGGAGTGGAGGAGCCCGCGGTAGCGGATGAACGGGTTGGGCTCGTCGCCGCCCGGGAACTCGCCGTCGGCCAGATCGAGGTGCCGCTGGAGAACGTGGTCGACGTCGCCTACCCCCGAGTTCGGGCAGCGGAACGGATACGGCTCGCCGGGCGGCACCATGGCGCCGCATCCGGCGCAGACGAGAGTGCTGGACGGGGTCACAGCTTCTCCAGCACGCCGGTCCGCTCGTTCATCTCGCCGATCAGCTCGTCCCAGCCCGCCGCACGGGCACGTTGCGCCTCCCAGAACGCCTGGTGGCGGCGCGCCTCGAACTCCTCGAGCGGCGTGCCCTGCTGCTCGACCCAGGTGAAGTAGCCGAGGTTGAAGATGCGAGACCGCTCCTCGTAGGTGAGCTCGCGCAACAGGTCGGTCGCGGCGCCGAGCAGGTGCTCGCCGTAGATCTCGGCTGCCCCGACGGTGTCGAAGCCGGCCGGGAAGTGCCGCGCTTCCGCCAGCGCGCGCTCGCTGTCGTACATCGCGGCGCCGTCGGTAGCGACCGTGACGATCACGTCGCTCGCGCCGAGGTCGAACTGCTTCGCGACCTTGATCGCCGCGAGGATGTTGCAGATGCTCGAGAGGCCGAGCGACGGGAGTGCGTTCAACACCTCGTCCGCAACCCCGTGCCGGCGCAGGAGATCCCTGCCCGTCGAGGTGCCGAAGAGGAGGCCGACGCGATCGGTCGCCCGGTCCGAGATCGCGAGCGCGACGTCGGTGTTCATGACGTTGTGGATCAGCGGGATGTGCTTGTCGCCGATCCCCTGGATGTTGTGCTGGCCGAAGCCGTTCGCGAGCATGGTCGGGCACTCGGCCGCTTCGACGGCGACGATGAGCGAGCCGTGGCGCTCCTTCAGGTAGTCGCCTGCGCCGATCGTGCCGGCGGAGCCTGTCGCGGAGACGAACGAGTGCAGCTTCAACCCGGCGTCCTGCTCGCGCAGTGACCCGAACACCTTGTCGAGCGCAGCGCCGGTCACGGCGTAGTGGACGATGTGGTTCCCGAACTCGGAGAACTGGTTGAGGATCACGTTCGCCGGGTCGAGCTCGAGCTCGTGGCACCGGTCGTAGATCTCCTTGACGTTGCTCTCGGTCCCGGGGGTGCGGATCACGTCGGCCGGGTCGGCGACCCAGCTCTCGAGCCAGTCGAACCGCTCCTGGCTCATCCCTTCCGGCAGGACGGCGACGCCGCGGCAGCCGAGCAGATGCGAGATCGCGACGCCGCCGCGGCAATAGTTGCCCGTCGACGGCCAGACGGCGCGCTGCGTGGTCGGGTCGAACTCGCCTGCGACCAGGCGCGGCACGAGGCAGCCGTAGGCGGCGAGCACCTTGTGCGCGTGGATCAGGGGAAAGCGGTCGCCCAGGGCGACCACGATCTGCGCGTCGACGCCGGTCAGCTCGGGCGGGAGGACGACGTGCTCGGGCACCTCGGCGATGCCCCGCCTCGACGCGTCGTTGTGCCAGTGGACGCGGAAAAGGTTGAGTGGATGCGGCGCATCCGGGTCGATGTCGCGCAGGGCGACGCGCACGCGGCTCGGGATCGTGGTCGGGTCGGCGAGCTGGGCGAAGGTCGGAAGTGCGACTTCCGCCTCGCGGAGCCGGTCGATTGCGTGGGTCAGGGTCTCGGTGGCGAGGTTCCGCTCCAAGCCCAGGCTTTCCATGGTCATCAGCAGCCTCCGGGTCGGTGCTTCGACCGTAGAGACTCCTCATTCGGGAAACGACGGGCTTTCCGCGTAGGAGCAGTCGGTGGATTCCCTGCTTCGACTACCTTCCGCGTGTGGCCGCACCCGTCCAGCGAGACCAGGAGCTCGAGCTGACCGTCGACTCCCTCGCGTACGGGGGCAACGGCGTGGCGCGGCTCGACGGCTTCGTCGTCTTCGTCCGGCGCGGGCTCCCGGGCGACACCGTGCGCGCCCGGGTGACGAAGGTGCAGCGCCGCCATGCGGAGGCTCTCGCCACCGAGGTGCTCTCCTCCGGCCCGCAGCGGGTCGAGGCGCCCTGCGCGCACTATCCGGCCTGCGGCGGCTGCCGGTTCCAGGATCTCGACTACGAGATCCAGGTCGCGACGAAGGAACAGTGGGTGCGCGACTCGCTCCAGCGGCTGGCCGGGCTCACCGAGCTCCCGCTCGAGCCGATCCTGCCCGCGGCGTCGCAGTTCCGCTACCGCAACAAGATGGAGTACTCCTTCGCGGAGCTCGAGGACGGGCCGACGCTCGGACTGCACAGGGCCGGCCGCTGGGACGAGGTGCTCGGGATCGAGAAGTGCTGGCTGACGACCGACCTCGGCAACGGGATCCGCAACCGGATGCGCGACTGGGCGCGCGAGGAGAAGCTGCCCGCCTACGACCAGGAGACGCACGAGGGCTATCTCCGGCACCTGCTGATCCGCGAGGGCCGCAACACCGGCCAGGCGCTCGTTCAGCTCGTGACCAACCGGGGCGAGCGCTTCGACCGCGAGCGCCTGATCGAGGTGCTGACCGAGTTCCCCGAGGTGCGGTCGATCCACTGGTCCGTGAACACGGGCGTCTCCGAGGTCACGAACCTGCCGACCGAGCTCCTGTGGGGCGAGGACGCGATCGAGGAGAAGATCGGCGGGCTGCGGTATCGCGTGCGCCCGAACGCGTTCCTCCAGACCAACACGGAGATGGCCGAGCAGCTGTATGCGCTCGCCCGCGAGTTCGCCGGCCTCACCGGCGGCGAGACCGTCTACGACCTGTACTGCGGGATCGGCACGATCGGGCTCTCCATGGCCGCCGAGGCCCTGACGGTGTGGGGGATCGAGATCTCCGAGGAGTCCGTCGCGTGCGCGATCGAGAACCAGGAGCTCAACGCGATCGGCAACACGGCGTTCTTCGCCGGCAACGTCGGCGAGGTGCTCCGCGAGCTGCGCGACCGCGCAGGAGCGCCCGATGTGGTCGTCGTCGATCCGCCGCGCGCGGGGCTCGCAGGCAAGGCGCTCAAGCGCCTCGGGGAGCTCGAGGCGCCGCGCATCGTCTACGTCTCCTGCAATCCGACCACGCTTGCCGGGGACCTCAAGCGCCTCGGTGACGACTACGGCTACCGGCTCGTCCGCGCGAAACCGGTCGACATGTTCCCGCACACGCCCCACGTCGAATGCGTGGCGCTCCTCGAACGAGCTTGACGACACACCTCTGCAGAGCCTGCGGTACGCAGTTTCCGCCCGGCGGCGATCCGCCCGGCGCCTGCCCGATCTGCGAGGACCCGCGCCAGTACATCCCGCACGACACCGGGCAGCAGTGGGTCGAGTGGACGGAGTTCATCGGCGGTCACAAGGCGGAGATCCGGCTCGACCACGACATTCTCGGGATCGGCTGCAAGCCGTCGTTTGCGATCGGCCAGCGGGCGCTGCTCGTCAAGTCGGGCGCCGGCAACGTCCTCTGGGACTGCATCCCGTACCTCGACGACGAGATCGTCGGACGGATCGGCGCCGAAGGCGGGCTCGCCGCGATCGCGATCTCCCACCCGCACTACTACGCGTCGATGGTCGAGTGGGCGCACACGTTCGGGTGCCCGATCCACCTGCACGAGGCCGAGCGCAAGTGGGTGATGCGGCCCGATCCGGCCGTTCGCTTCTGGGCGGGCGAGACGAACGATCTCGGCGGCGGGCTGACGCTGATCCGCTGCGGCGGCCACTACGAGGGCGGGCAGGTTCTCCACTGGGCGGAGCACGGAGCGCTGCTCTCGGGCGACATCGTGCAGGTGATCCCCGACCGGCGCTACGCGAGCTTCATGTACTCGTACCCGAACCTGATCCCGCTGCCGCCCTCGAAGGTGCGGCACATCGGCGAGGCGCTCGCGCCGTACTCGTTCGACACGATCTACGGCGCCTGGTTCGACCGCGTGATCGAGCGCGACGGCTCAGCCGTCGTCCGGCGGTCGGTCGACCGGTACGTCCGGGCCGTCACGGAGCCCGGGCTGCCGTCGTAGCTCCCGCCAGAGCAGGTCCGCGTTCGGGAGCAGGAAGCCGATCGAGATGGCCGGCAGCGCCGGCAGGCCGCTGAGGTCCAGCCAGACCGTCAGGGCGATCGTCGCGCCGAGCGCCGCGACGAGCGTCACCCAGGTCCAGTAGACCCGCAGCCCGAAGCGGTCGGCGGCGCCCAGGAAGAGCGCGAAGAACAGCAGGTCGGGGACGCCGAGGTTCGCGGCGGCGTGCTCGCCGGGCACCGGGAAGGCGAACGAGAGCACGCTGAAGACGTGCTCGTGATGCGCGACGATCTCCTTGGTCGGCCCTCGCCAGACCGAGTAGGCATCGACCCACGGGATGATGCACGCGACCAGGACGACCCACGCCACCGTCTCGAAGTAGCCGAGGAACCACCAGCCGAGGCACGTGGTCGCGCCGAGGCGCGCGAAGTTCGCCCACACGTCGAAATTGGCGTACGTCAGCACGGCGGCCAGCACGGCGAATGCGAGCCCGACCGGCAGCAGCCCGCGGTAGGTGCGCAGGGGCAACGCCACGAGCACGAGACCGAACACGCACGGCATCAGGACGAACGCGATCCACGCCACGTCCCACCAGACGCCCATCCGCCAGAGGTCGGTCGAGACCTCGTAGTAGACGATCAGGGGTATCAGGCACGCAGCGAAGGCCGCCAAGCGCCCACGGCTGGTGACCCAGACGCGGCGCATGTCGCCCCGATCGGTCTCGCCCGTAGCCACCGCTACGAGCTGCGCCCGCTCGGTGCGACCTGCTTGGTCTGGGCCATCCCCGTGGGCACTCGCGGCCTCCGCTACGTGCCTAGTAGGGCGGCAATTCGGCCCACCAGGGGCCAATTGACTTGAACGCGTTCCAAAAGGCGGTCTTCGCGGGCGCCTCGTCGAGGGAGGAGTCGATGTCGGGGACGGCGAGCGCTTCGATCGTCGGCGTGAAGCGCTGGAGCTCGCTCACCTTACTGTCCACCGTCTGCGCGAGCGGGAAGCCGGTCCCGTTCAGGAACTCGACCGCGTCCTCTCCCATCACGACGACGAGCTTCGGCTCGACGATCCGGAGCTCGCGGCGGAGCCACTCCGCGGCCAGGGCGAGGTCGCAGCCGGCGAACTTGACGCAGTTCGTCCCGTAGACCTCCATCGGGTCGACGTGGAGCCGCTGCAGCGACTTGATCAGCGCGCTGCCGGCCCGCCCGTGGAACGCCACCCCCTCCTGCAGCTCCTGGGCCTGGGGCCCGTACTTGAGCAGGAAGATGCTGGCGAGCGGATGCCCGGTCGGCAGGGCGGTCGGCGCTCCGTCGGCCGCTTGCGCGATCTCGTGCGACAGGCGATTGATCTCGGTGATCGCCTTGCGCAGGTAGCGCTCATAGATCTCGTCTGTCGTCACGGTGGAGGCCACGCGGCAGGGGGACCTTTCGCGCCGCAAGGACCTTCTCCTAGCGGACCTTTTCTTTCGCCTGGGCCACCCACTTGAGCGACTGGAGGTAGGCGAGCGATTTGGGCCGGCGCAGGATTTCGGCCGTCCGCAGCGACAGGAGGAACTCCTCCTGGTCGTGGAAGGCCCGCATGCGCAGGGCCCCCGTGCCCACCCCCTGGAGGACGTGCGCGTCGGAGCCGGCGCCCATCGTGAGGTTGTACTTGCGCGCGAAGCGGAGAGCCTCGTCGTTGTAACCCTCGAACAGGAGCCGCGCGTTGTACACCTCGAGCACGTCGATGTCGGCGAGGTGGCGGTGCAGGGTGCGCGGGTCGGGGATCGCATGCATGCGGTCGAACGGGTGCGGCACGTAGACGATGCCGTCCTGCTCGCGAATCGCCTCGATCGTCTCGGCGAACGTGAGACCGCGAGGGATCTCCCGTTGCAGGAACAGCCCGATCACCTCACCCTGATTGTCCGTCTTCACCTCCTCGCCGGGAATGACGACGAGGTCGCGCTTGCGGGCGTAGTCGGCGGCCTCGAGGGCCCCGCCGAAGACGTTGTGGTCGGTGACGGCGATCGCACCGAGGCCCTCCGCCTCGGCGTGGTCGACGAGCTCCGCTGCGTCGATGCTGCAGTCGTGCGACCACGAGGTGTGCATGTGCAGATCGGCGACGATCCACGGACGGTCTTCGAGCGGTGCCGTGCCCGTTCGCCGGCTGCGGCGGCGGGTGCCGACCGACGCGTAGATCCGCTCCAGGTCGCGGGCGACGGCCGCGAACGTGTGCAACTCGGACTCTGCCCGGGCGCTCGCGCCCTCCCGTTCGCGCAGCGCCTGGTCCTCGGCGAGGCGTGCGGTTGCGGCGGCGGCGAGCTCCGGCTGCAGATCGACACCGCGCGGCCGCACGATCGCGCAGCCGGCCGCTGCAGCCTCGAGGGTCACCCTGCGCAGGCCTTCCACTCCCGGAACGAAGATCGCAGCCGTGTTCAGAATCGCCGCGCGGCTCGCTCCGTCGCGCTCGGTTCGCGTGTGCACACGGCCGGTGAGGTCGCGTGGGATCGCGGGACGGCCGATCAGCGAGCGCGTGCGGAGGAGGACGACATCCCAGCCCGGAAGCTCACGCAGCATGCGGATGATGCCGCGGGCCACGACCCGCTCGTTCGGACGCAGCTCGACGACGATCGTCTTGTGCTTCCGTCCCGGTGTGAACAGCGTCGCGTCGACGCCCGGGGAAAGGACGTGGTAATCGCCGGGGAACCGTTCTTCCGCCGCCGCGCGAACGTCGTCCGACAGGGCGATCAGGGCGTCGAGCCGCGCGAGGAGCTTCTCGCGCTGCGAGCGCGCCGGCGGGTAGCCCAGGCGATCCTCGGACGCGAAGGTGGCGACGGCGAGCGCATCCGCGTCCCGCAGCGCGAGGTAGGAGAGCGACGGCAGCCCGGGATCGAAGCCGTGGACGACGTCGTAGCCCCCCTGGGCAAGGGCCTGGCGCAGGTTCGCCTGCACGCCGACGGGCACGCCGAGCTGCGACCGGCGCGACACGGGCACCGCCGGCCCGAGGGCGATCACCTCGGCCCGCTCGCCGTGCTGCAGCGCCCGCCGCCCGGCGAGCAGGTCGGCGGCCCGGGTCGAGGGCGCCAGCACCGTCACGGAATGGCCGACGGCCCGGAGGGCTGTGGCCACCCCGGCCACATGGTCGTTCACGTCGTGCGGCTGCGACCACGCGAACGGCGTCACCAGGCAGATGCGCATCGTCCCCGAGCTTAGCCCGGGGACGATGCGGACCGAGGCGTTCTAGACCTGGGCGGGCGCAGGCGCAGAGACCTCGCGCCGGTTCCGTTCGATGAACTCCTCGACGAGCTCGGCAGCGTCGTCGTCCTGGATCTGCCGCGGGGGCGACTTCATCAGATAGGAGCTCGGCCCCTCCAGGGAGCCCGAGATGCCGTTGTTCAGCGCGAGCTTCGCGAGCCGGACGGCGTCGATCACGATTCCGGCCGAGTTCGGCGAATCCCACACCTCGAGCTTCAGCTCGACGTTCAGCGGCACGTCGCCGAAGCTCGACCCCTCGAGGCGGATGTAGGCCCACTTGCGGTCGGTCAGCCAAGGCACGTAGTCGGACGGGCCGACGTGCACGTTCTTGGCGCCGAGGTCGTAGTCGAGCATCGAGGTGACCGCGTTCGTCTTCGAGATCTTCTTCGACTCGAGGCGCTCGCGCTCCAGCATGTTGAGGAAGTCCGAGTTGCCGCCGACGTTCAGCTGCATCGTCTTGTCGAGATGCACGCCGCGCTCCCGGAAGAGCGACGTGAGCACCCGATGGGTGATCGTCGCGCCGACCTGCGACTTGATGTCGTCGCCGATCACCGGGACTCCGGCCTCCTGGAAGCGCTTGTTCCAGTAGTCCTCGCGGGCGATGAACACCGGCATGCAGTTCACCATCGCGCAGCCGGCGGTCATGATCTGCTCGGCGTACCAGCGGACGGCATCCTCCGAGCCGACCGGGAGATAGTTGACCACGACGTCGACCTTGCGCTCCTTGAGGATCCCGACGATGTCGTCGGTCGGGCTCGGGTCCTTCTCGACGACCTCCGAGAGGTACTTGCCGATGCCGTCGAGCGTCATGCCGCGATTGACCTTGATGCCCGTCGTCGGCACCTCTGCAAACTTGATCGTGTCGTTCGGGTGCGCCCACATCGCCTCGGCGAGGTCGACGCCGACCTTGCCCTTGACGACGTCGAATGCGGCGACGACCTCGACGTCGCGGATGTGGTAGCCGCCGAGGTCGACGTGCATCAGGCCGGGGACGAACTCTTCGGGCTTCGCGTCCTTGTAGTAGGTCAGGCCCTGCATGAACGAGTTCGCGCAGTTCCCGACGCCGATGATCGCGACGCGGACCTTGTCCTGCTGCCGTCCGCGACCGTTGCCGTTGTCACTCACTGGATGCCTCCATCAGTTGCTTGCGGACGTGCAGGACGCGCTGGCCGACCGTGATCCAGGCCGTGCAGGCGAGGAGCACGAGTGCCCATGGGAGCACGCCCCACGGTGCGAGAACGAGACCGGCGGTGATCACGACGACGCGCTCCGCGCGCGAGCCGATGCCGACATCGCCGCGCAGGCCGATCGCTTCGGCCTTTGCGCGTGTGTACGAGACGAGGAATGAGCCCGCGACCGCGGCGACCGCCACGGCGACGAAGACCGACCGGCCCTGCGTCGCGAGGACATATGCGATCGCCGTCAGCATGAAGCCTTCGCTGACCCGGTCGGTCGTGGAGTCGAGGAACGCGCCGAAGGGCGTCGTCTTGCCGCCCGCGCGGGCGAGCGCGCCGTCGAGGATGTCGAGCAGGGATCCGACGACGAAGACGGCGGCGGCGAGCCAGTAGAAGAGAATCTCGTTGCGGTCCTCGAAGAGCACGAGCACGGATGCCGCACCGCAGAGCAGGACGCCGGTCGCCGTCAGGGCGTTCGGCGTGATCCGCGTGCGCGTGAGGCTCGTGACCGAGCGCGAGGCCAGCGTGCGCGCGCCCGTCGTGTAGCCCTGCTTGATCGCAGCTGCTCTCGTCACGGGCTTGACCGTACCACCCTCCATGCCGAGGTTCTCGCTCGCGTCGGCAGGCGGTCGGTTACGCCCGACGAGCGGCAAACACTCGGCGAGCGCGGCCGCTGTAGACGATGGCCATCGAGAGAATCGCCACTCCCATGCCGGCGAGACAGTCGAGCCAGAAGTGGTTGCCGGTCGCCATCACCGAGAAGCAGACCCAGGCCGGCCAGAGCGCCCAGAGCGCCTTGGCCCACCACCGGCGGCAGACCGAGAACAGGACGACGCCGACGATCAGCGCGTCTGCGGCATGCAGGCTCGGCATCGCCGCGTACGGGTTGGCGGCGAGGGTGACGAGGCCGTCACGGTGCGTGTCGGCAAAGCCGACGCCGAGCAGGCGCGGCGGCGCGGTGGGCACGAAGATGTAACCGAAGAGCCCGATCACGTTCGCGAGCAGGATCGAGTTGCGGAAGCCGACGAACTGCTCGTGGCGGCGCAGGTAGACCCAGAGCACCGCGAGTCCGAGGACCGCGAACTCCGACAGCCAGTACGTCCACGAGACGGCGGTCTCCAGGATGTGCCGCTGGTCGACGAAGTTCTGGAACGTCAGCTCGTAGAGCCGGTTCGCGATGCGCGTCTCCAGATGAACGACGTGGTAGCCGTTCGCGAACGCCTTGGCGGGATTGCGGTCGGCGAACCCGCGCGCAAGCTGATAGAGCACGGCGAAGCCGAACCAGATCGCCAGCTGGCGACCAAGGTCCGCCCACCCACGCGGCAAATGACGCCGCCCGACTGCGACCACGGTGGACATGCCCCTTCATTCTAGACCTTCCACCGGGGGTGGAGCTAGCCGCCGATGTAGCTCATCTCGACCTTCGGCAAGGATTCCGTGGCTTCGGAGCGAAGCTCCGAATAGCGGTCTTTGCGGGCTCTCCACACGCCCTGAAGCGCCTCTGCGAGGCCGTCATCGGTGGCTCCGCCCCGGATCAGCGCCCGCAGGTCGTGGCCGCGAACGGCGAACAGGCAGGTGAACAGCTTCCCTTCGGCGGACAGGCGCGCGCGCGTGCAGTCCCCGCAGAACGGCTGGGTGACCGAGGCGATGACGCCGAACTCGCCGCCGCCGTCCTTGTACCGCCACCGCTTCGCGACCTCGCCGCGGTAGCCGGCCTCGACCGGTTCGACGCCGAACGCCGCGTCCAGCGCGGCGACGATCTCGCCGGCCGGGACGACGTCGTCGAGGCGCCAGCCGTTCGTGTGCCCGACGTCCATGAACTCGATGAAGCGCAGCGTCTCGCCGCGTTCGCGGAAGAATTCCGCCATCGGGACGATCTGATCCTCGTTCGCCCCGCGCTTGATCACCGCGTTCACCTTCACGGGCAGACCGGCGGCCTTCGCCGCGTCGATTCCCTCGAGCACGCGGCCGACGGGGAAATCCACGTCGTTCAGCGCGCGAAACTGCTTGTCGTCGAGCGAGTCGAGGCTGACCGTGATCCGGCGGAGGCCCGCAGTCGCGAGCAGTTCCGCCTTCTGCGGCAGCAGAGAGCCGTTCGTGGTCAGGGTCAGATCGACGCCGAGCCCGGACAGCTGCGCGATGAGGCGCTCCAGCTCTCGCCGCACGAGCGGCTCCCCGCCCGTGATCCGGATCTTCCGCACGCCCCGGTCGACGAAGACGCGTGCGACCCGGGTGATCTCCTCGAACGTCAAGAGCTCGCGCCGCTCGAGGAACGGATGGTCGCGGCCGTAGACCTCCTTCGGCATGCAGTACACGCAGCGGAAGTTGCAGCGGTCGGTGACCGAGATTCGCAGGTCGCGGAGCGGGCGGCCGAACGTGTCGAGCAGGTCCACCCGGGAACCGTAGCCGCCGCCGCCCGCCACGCGCTGCCGACGCCTCCTGGTGTCAGACACCGTTTAATCTCGCGGGTGCGCCCCCTGATCGTGCTCGTTGCCGTGACCGCCGTCTGGGGGGTGACATTCGTCCAGGTCAAGGATGCGGTGGCGCTGTATCCCCTGTTCGCGTTCCTGGCGGTGCGCTTTGCGATCGCGAGCTGTGCGCTCGCACCGCTCGGAGCGGGCCGCGTGCGGGCGCTCGGGCCTCGCGGTCTCGGGGGCGGTGCCCTGGCGGGCGCGCTGCTCGGCGCGGGCTACGCCCTTCAGACGGCCGGCCTCGAGCGGACCTCGGTCTCGTCGACCGGGTTCATCACGGGGATGTACGTCGTCCTGACGCCGCTGATCGCCCTGCTGCTCTTCCGGATTCGCGCGGCGCGCGCCGCCTGGGTCGGCGTGCTGCTCGCGACGGCCGGCCTCCTGCTGCTCTCGGGCGGCGTGCATGCAGTCGCCGTTGGAGGAGACCTGCTCGTGCTGGCCGGCGCCGCCGTGTACTCGCTGCAGATCGTCCTGATGGAGCGGTTCGCGCCGCTCTACGACGCGGTCGCTTTCACCCTCGTCGAGATGGTGGCGGCCTGTGCGGGCCTGCTCGCGATCGCGATCTCGGCCGGGCAGCTGCAGTGGCCGCACGGCCTGACGGTGTGGGGCGCGCTGCTCGTCACCGGCGTCTTCGCGAGCGCGCTCGCGTTCCTCGCGCAGACCTGGGCGCAGCGGCGCGCGACGGCGACGCAGACTGCGCTCGCGTTCTCGCTCGAGCCGGTCTGGGCGGCGTTCTTCGGGCTCACGCTCGCCGGTGATCGTCTCGGCGCTCTCTCCTGGCTCGGCTGCGCGGTGATCATGGCCGGCATCGTCGTCGCGGAGCCCGCCGCGGGCCACGCGCTCAGGCGGATCGTGCGGAGGCCGCGCCTCGTATGACGGCCGTGCTGCTCGCGCTCGCGTCCGCAGCGCTCTTCGGCGGGATGACGATTGCGGTCCGCGTAGGCCTGCGCGACGGCGGCGACGCGGGCGGGGCGGCTCTCGCGACCGTGCTTCCGGCGCTCGGCGTCGCGCTCATCGCGGCGACGTTCCGCCACGACGTGCATCACCTCTGGCCGTTCTTCCTCGCCGGGCTGCTCGCCCCCGGCGCCTCGCAGATCCTGTTCACGCTCGGAGTCCGTGAGATCGGCGCGTCGCGCACGTCGGTCACGGTCGGTGCTGCTCCGCTCGTGGCGGTCGCGATCGCGCTCGTCTTCCTCGGCGAGCCGCTGCGCGTTCCGCTCGTGATCGGGGCGCTCGCCGTCGTGGCGGGCGGGGTGCTGCTGGCCGCCGAGCGCGGCCGGCCCGGCCATCTCCGTGGCCGGGGCCTGCTCTATGCCGCGGCGGCCGCTGTGCTCTTCGCGACGCGCGACAACATCGTCCGCTCGCTCCATGCGCATGCCACGCCCGAGACGGCGGCCGCTGCGACGCTCGTGGCCGGCACGTGCGTCGCAGCGCTCTGGGCAAGACGGGCCCCGACGAAGCGCGAGCTCAAACGGCTGGCGCCGGCCGGCGTCCTCTTCGGCCTCTCCTACATCTGCCTGTTCGAGGCCTACTGGCGCGGTCGCGTGACCGTCGTCTCGCCGCTCGTCGCGACCGAGTCGCTCTGGGGTGTCGTGCTCGCGGCCCTGTTGATCCGCCACACGGAGGGGATGGGGCGGAGGCTCGCGTTCGGGGCCCTGCTGATCGTCGCGGGCGGAGCCCTCATCGGCGCAACTCGCTGACGACGAAGACGACGGCGAGGGCGGCGGCCGCCGCCACGATCCCGAGCGCGTGGCCCCAGATGCCGGCGAAGATGAAGATCGGGATGAAGATGCCGAGGTCGGCCCGGTGGCCGCCCAGGCGGGCGTGGTCGAGCCGCTCGTCGACGCGGCGGTCGATCTCCTTCTCGATGCGGTCGAGGAACCCCGCCACGAGCTCCTTGTCGTGGCCCGGCCCCAGCTCCTCCCGGGCCGCGAGGGTCGCGTCGAGCTCCTGCTGGGTCTCGGGCTCCATGCGGAAACTATGGCACAGAGCCGTTCCCGAGATCTGATATGATCCGGCTTAGATTTTCTCTCAGTACCACCAGAAGGAGACGAACACGTGGCAAAGACCATCGGTATCGACCTCGGGACGACCAACTCGTGCATCGCCACCCTCGAGGGCGGCGAGCCGGCGGTGATCCCGAACGCGGAAGGCGGCCGGACGACCCCGTCCGTCGTCGCCTTCACGAAGGACGGCCAGCGGCTCGTCGGCGCTCCGGCGCGGCGGCAGCAGGTCACGAACCCGGAGAACACGGTGTTCTCCATCAAGCGCTTCATGGGGCGCAAGTTCGACGAGGTCAACGAGGAGATGACCATCGTCCCGTACAAGGTCGTGAAGGGCCAGAACGACGACGTGCGCGTCGAGGCCGGCGGCAAGCAGTGGGCGCCGCCGGAGCTCAGCGCGATGATCCTCCAGAAGCTCAAGGCGGACGCCGAGGCGTTCCTCGGCGAGTCGATCACCGACGCGGTGATCACCGTCCCTGCCTACTTCAACAACGCGCAGCGCGAGGCGACGAAGGACGCCGGCAAGATCGCCGGGCTGAACGTGCTGCGCATCATCAACGAGCCGACCGCGGCGGCGCTCGCCTACGGACTCGACAAGGAAGGCGCCGATCAGACGATCCTCGTCTTCGATCTCGGCGGCGGCACGTTCGACGTGTCGGTGCTCGAACTGGGCGACGGCGTGTTCGAGGTGAAGTCGACGAACGGCGACAACCACCTCGGCGGCGACAACTTCGACAAGGCGATCGTCGACTGGATGATCGCCGAGTTCAAGAAGGACCAGGGCATCGACCTCGGAGCCGACCCGATGGCCCTGCAGCGGCTGTACGAGGCCGGCGAGAAGGCGAAGATCGAGCTCTCGTCGACCATGACGACGCAGATCAACCTGCCGTTCATCACCGCCACCCAGGACGGCCCGAAGCACCTCGACATGCAGTTGACGCGCGCGAAGCTCGAGGAGCTCACGCACGCGCTGCTCGAGCGGACCGTCGCGCCGACGAAGCAGGCGCTCTCCGATGCGGGCCTCTCCGCGTCCGACATCGACCACGTCGTGCTCGTCGGCGGTATGACCCGGATGCCGGCGACTCAGGAGAAGGTCAAGGAGCTGATCGGCAAGGACCCGCACAAGGGCGTCAACCCGGACGAGGTCGTCGCGATCGGCGCGGCCATCCAGGGCGGCGTGCTCAAGGGCGAGGTCAAGGACGTGCTGCTGCTCGACGTGACGCCGCTGTCGCTCGGCATCGAGACCAAGGGCGGCGTGATGACGAAGCTGATCGAGCGCAACACGACGATCCCGACCAGGAAGACCGAGGTCTTCTCGACTGCCGAGGACAACCAGCCGTCCGTGCTCGTGCACGTCCTGCAGGGCGAGTCCGAGATGGCGACCTACAACAAGACGCTCGGCAAGTTCGAGCTCGTCGGCATTCCGCCGGCGCCGCGCGGCACGCCGCAGATCGAGGTTGCGTTCGACATCGACGCGAACGGGATCATCAACGTGTCGGCCAAGGATCTCGGCACCGGCAACGAGCAGCAGATCCGCATCGAGGGCGGTTCCGGTCTCGACCAGAGCGAGGTCGACCGCATGATCAAGGAGGCGGAGGCACACGGCGACGAGGCGCACAAGCTGCGCGAGCTCGTCGACACGCGCAACAACGCGGAGTCGCTCGCCTACCAGATCGAGAAGTCGCTCAAGGAGAACCGCGAGAAGCTCGACGAGTCGGTCGCTTCGACCGTCGAAGGGCGGATCATGGAGCTCCGCGGCGTGCTCGAGTCGAGTGACGTCGCCGACATCAAGGCAAAGACGGACGCGTTGCAGCAGGCGTGGACGGAGGCCGCACAGGCGCTCTACGCGCAGGCCTCGTCGTCCCAGCCCTCGAACGGCGCGGACGGCGATGCAGCGGCCTCCGACGACGAGGTCGTCGAGGACGCCGAGTATGAGGTCGTCGACGAGTAATGACGGAGGAGCCGAACGTCGAACAGGAAGAGACGCTCGAAGAGCCCGAGCCGGTCGACGAGCTCGCCGAGGCCCGCAAGGAGCGGGACGAGTACCTCGACGCGCTGCAGCGGCTGAAGGCCGAGTTCGACAACTACCGCAAGCGGGTGGCGCGCGACCAGCAGGAGCTGGCCGCGCGCGCCCACGAGCGGCTGGTCAAGGAGCTCGTCCCGATCCTCGACGACCTCGAGCGCGCGCTGGCGCACAGTCCCCGCTCCGGGGCCGGCGAGGCCGACCCCTCCGCTCCTGATCGGCTCCGTCGAGACTACGCCGACGGTGACCTCGACGAGGGCATCCACCTGATCCACCGCCAGTTCTCCGAGGCGCTCGCGAAGGAAGGCCTGAGCGAGATCGAGACCGAGGGCAAGTTCGACCCGCACACGCAGGAGGCGCTGCTCTCGCAGCCCTCCGAAGCGGAGGAGGGCGACGTCATCCAGGTCCTGCAGAAGGGCTACCGGCTCGGCGACCGAGTGCTGCGGCCGGCGCGGGTCGTGATCTCAGCAGGGACGGATGGCTAAGAGCCTCTACGAAGCGCTCGGCGTCTCGAAGAACGCGTCCCAGGACGAGATCAAGAAGGCGTACCGGAAGCTCGTGCGCGAGGTGCACCCGGACACGAACCCCGGCAACGAGGAACGGTTCAAGGAGGTGCAGGGCGCGTACGACGTGCTCTCCGACCCCGACAAGCGCAAGCAGTACGACCGGGTGGGCTCGACGAACGGCCGGGTGTCTCCCGGCGGGACGACGTTCGACTTCGGCGACTTCGATCTCGGCGACATCTTCGGTGGGATCTTCGGCGGCGGCCGGGGCGGGGGCCAGCAGCCGCAGCGCGGCCAGCGCGGCAACGACGTCGAGGTCGAGGTGCGCGTGTCGTTCGAGGACGCGCTGCGCGGCGCCCAGGTCACTGTCCCGGTTCAGCTCGAGCTCGCGTGCCACACGTGCCACGGGACCGGTGCGGCACCGGGGACCGCGCCGACGACGTGCCCGCAGTGCAACGGCTCGGGCGTCGTCGCCACCTCGCAGGGGCTCTTCGCGCTGCAGCAGCCGTGCCCGCGCTGCCACGGAATGGGCTCGATCGTGGAGACGCCGTGCCCGACGTGCCACGGCTCCGGTCGTGAGCGGCGGACGAAGCGTTACACCGTCAAGATCCCGGCCGGGGTCAAGGACGGCACGCGGATCAAGTTGAAGGGCAAGGGCGAGGCCGGCTATGGCGGCGCGCCGGCGGGCGACCTGTACGTCGTCACGCGCGTCGAGCCGTCGAAGGTCTACGAGCGGCGCGGAGACGACCTGATCGTCACCGTCCCCGTCTCGTATCCGACGGCCGCGCTCGGCGGCACCGTCCAGGTGTCGACACCCGAGGGCGCGGTCTCGCTCAAGATCCCGAGCGGTACCGAGGACGGCAAGCTCCTGCGGATCAAGGGCCGGGGTGCGCCGCGCCTCAAGGGCTCGGGCAAGGGCGACGTCCTCGCGCGGATCAAGATCGACGTGCCGAAGCGAATCTCGAAGAAGCAGCGCGAACTGCTCGAGCAGTTGCAGAAGGCGAGCGGGTAGGAATGCCCGACCGTCCGCGCTACATGATCAGCGTCGCCGCCGAGCTCGTCGGCATGCATCCGCAGACGCTGCGCATCTACGAGCAGCGGGGCCTCGTGCGACCGCAGCGCACTGCGGGCAACACCCGCTTGTACTCCGACCGGGACGTCGAGCGGCTGCGGCTGATCCAGCGCCTGACGACCGAGCTCGGGCTGAACCTCGCGGGAGTCGAGCGTGTGCTCGCGATGGAGGACGAGCTGCAGCGCATGCGGCGCCGGCTGGAACGGATGGAGCAGGAGATGCGCCGTTCGCTCGACGAGGTGCACCGTCATTACCGCCGGGACCTCGTGCTCTACCGGCCGACGCAGCTCCCGACGCACCAGAGGGCGCATTGACCCGAATGGACAAATCGCGCTCTCGTCCTGCGAATCGAACAAAGAGGGACTGAACCGACATGGATTTCAACAAGCTGACCATCAAGGCGCAGGAAGCCGTCGCGGCTGCTCAGGAGCTGGCGCGCCGGCGTGCCAACCCGGAGATCACGCCGGACCATCTGCTGCTCGCGCTCCTCGACCAGGATCTCTTCACCGACTGGCGTGCGCTCCGAGCCGAGGCCGAGCAGAAGCTCGCCGCACTGCCGACCGCGCAGGGCGGGCAGCAGCAGCCGAACGTCTCGGCGGCGTTCTCACGGGTGCTCGACCGCGCCGACGACGAGCGGCGCAAGCTCGAGGACGACTACGTCTCGACGGAGCATCTCTTCCTCGCGATCGAGCCCGTGCCGCGCGCGGAGATCGTCGCGTGGATCGAGAAGGTACGGGGCGGGCAGCGCGTCACCTCCCAGGATCCCGAGGGCAGCTACCAGGCGCTCGAGAAGTTCGGCCGCGACCTCACCGAGGCCGCCGAGGCAGGGAAGCTCGACCCCGTGATCGGCCGTGACGAGGAGATCCGCCGTGTGATCCAGGTCTTGAGCCGCAGGACGAAGAACAACCCCGTGCTGATCGGCGAGCCCGGCGTCGGCAAGACCGCGATCGCCGAAGGGCTCGCGCAGCGGATCGTCGCCGGCGACGTTCCCGAGGGCTTGAAGGACCGCCGCGTCTGGGCGCTCGACCTCGGCGCACTGCTCGCCGGCGCGAAGTACCGCGGCGACTTCGAGGAGCGGCTGAAGGCGGTGCTCACCGAGATCAAGAATTCGGAAGGCCGGATCATCCTGTTCATCGACGAGCTGCACACGATCGTCGGCGCAGGTGCCGCCGAGGGTGCGGTCGACGCCGCGAACCTGCTCAAGCCGCTGCTCGCCCGCGGGGAGCTTCGCTGCGTCGGTGCGACGACGCTGGACGAATACCGCAAGCACATCGAGAAGGACGCCGCGCTCGAGCGCCGCTTCGCACCGGTGTACGTCGGTGAGCCGTCGGTCGGCGACACGATCGCGATCCTGCGCGGACTGAAGGAGCGCTACGAGGCGCACCACGGTGTCCGGATCCGCGACGCGGCGCTCGTCGCCGCTGCCGTGCTCAGCCACCGGTACGTCGCAGACCGGTTCCTGCCCGACAAGGCGATCGACCTGGTCGACGAGGCGGCCGCGCGGCTCCGCATCGAGATCGACTCGAGCCCGCTCGAGCTCGACGAGGCGAACCGGAGAGTGATGCAGCTGGAGATCGAGCTGGCGGCGATGGCGAAGGAAAGCACCTCGGTGCGAGAGCCGGTCGAGCGTGCGCTGGCCGAGGCGAAGGAGGAGCGCAACGCGCTCGCCGCTCGGTGGGCGAAGGAGAAAGAGGCGCTCGAGCGGGTCAAGGACATGACACGCCGGATCGACGAACTGCGCCAGGAGGCGGAGCGCGCCGAACGGGAAGGAAACCTGCAGCGGGTCGCCGAGATTCGCTACGGCGAGATCCCGCAGCTGGAGAAGGAGCTCACCGAGCGCGACACGACGATCGAACATCCGATGGTGAAGGAGGAGGTCGACGAGGACGACATCGCAACGACCGTCTCCCGCTGGACGGGCATTCCCGTCGACCGGCTGCTCGAGGGTGAGACCGAGAAGCTGATCCACATGGAGGACCGGCTGCACCAGCGTGTCGTCGGCCAGAGCGAGGCGGTCGGCGCGGTCGCGAACGCTTTGCGGCGTGCGCGCACCGGACTGCAGGATCCCGACCGGCCGATCGGCTCGTTCGTGTTCCTCGGGCCGACCGGTGTCGGCAAGACCGAGCTCGCGCGGGCGCTCGCCGAGTTCATGTTCGACGACGAGAAGGCGATGGTCCGGATCGACATGAGCGAGTACCAGGAGCGGCACACGGTGTCGCGCCTGATCGGTGCGCCGCCGGGCTACGTCGGCTACGACGAGGGCGGCCAGCTGACGGAGGCCGTCCGTCGGCGCCCCTACTGCGTCATCCTGCTCGACGAGATCGAGAAGGCGCACGCCGAGGTCTTCGACGTGTTGCTGCAGGTGCTCGACGAGGGTCGTCTGACCGACGGTCAGGGCCGAACCGTCGACTTCCGCAACGCGGTGCTGATCATGACGTCGAACATCCGGAACGCCGAAGCGCTGACCGAGCACTTCCGGCCCGAGTTCCTGAACCGCATCGACGAGATCGTCGAGTTCGAGGCGCTCTCGCGCGAGCAGCTCGCCGACATCGTCGAGCTCCAGCTGGAACGCCTGCGCGGGCGGCTCGCCGAGCGCGGTCTGTCACTGGAGCTCACCGACGCCGCCAAGGAGGCGATCGCCGAAGCCGGCTGGGACCCCGCCTACGGCGCCCGCCCGCTCAAGCGCGCGATTCAGCGGCTGCTCGAGAACCGGCTCGCGCTGAGGTTGCTCGAGGGCGACTTCGGCGAGGGCGACACGATCCGGGTCGACGCGCAGAACGGCGACCTCGTGTTCGAGCGGCTCGAGTCCGCCGTTCCCGCCTAGTCGCCGCGCCGCGGACGCCGGAGAGTCTCGCGCCGAAACGCGAGGCCCGTCTCGACGAACGCGAACAGCACCACGTAGCCGACGAGCAGGAAGGCCGTCAGCACGACGAGCACCGCGACCAGCCGCGGATGCTGGAAGGGATCCTCGAGCTGGTTGGTGATCACGTCCGCGACCCGGCCCGGCCGGAGGAGCGCATCCCAGCTGTTGAAGCGCACGAACCGGCCGAGGTAGACGCCGAAGCTCGCGAGCGCAAGCGCCAGTCCGACGACGACCCACGACCACACAGCCCCGAGCGCGCTCCGTGCGATCAACTGCACGAGATACAGGGACGCGAAGCCCAGCAGCAGACCCGTCCACGCGAACGACGAGAGCATGAGCGCGTCGTACCAGAGCGGCACCGACGGACGATCGCCCACGTGGATGAAGTCGGTCAGCAGGTACGGCGCATTCGGGAAGAACAGGAGCCAGAGCACGAGCAGCGCGACCACGAGCGCGTCCATTCGCCGCCGCGCACGTGCGTAGGCCGCGGAGGCGCACACGAGCGGGATCCACGCGAGGAACAGGTTCCACAAGAGGAAGCGGTAGTACGGGTCGCCCGTTCGCTCGGTGCGGAACTCGAGCGTCGCGACGCAGAGCGCCGAGGCGGCGAGCAGCGCCAGCACGGCCAGCGATCGAGCGTCGCGGAGCCTCACCCGGCTGAGGGTAACGGTCAGTACAGCAGCGCGATCAGGATCTGCGCGACGATGATCTTCGTGAACATCGCGAGCGGATAAACCGTCGCGTACCCGACGCTCACGTCCGGGTCGTCGTCGGTCGCTTCGCTCGCATGCGCGAGCACGGCCGGCTGAGTGTGCGTTCCGGACACGATGCCTGCGAGCATCGCCGGCGAGAGCCTCAGTACCCGGCGGCCGACGAAGACGACGACGAGGACCGGTGTAAGCGTGACGAAGGCGCCGGCCGCGACGATCTTCAACGAGCTCGGATCGGCGATCGTCTGGGAGACGGTGCTGCCGGCGACGGTCCCGATGCCGGCGAGGAAGAGGACTGTCCCCAGCTGGCGCAGCGTCAGGTTCGCGGTGTACGGCATCTGCCACACGAGCGGGCCGGTCCGCCGGAGTGCGCCGAGGACGAGGCCGGCCACGAGCGGCCCGCCGGCGACGCCGAGGGCGAAGTGATTGCCGCCCGGAAACGCGATGCTGACCGATCCGAGCAGCAGCCCGAGCGCCATCCCCAGGCTGAACGTCAACGCGTCGACCTCGCCCAGCGCCCGCAGCGAGTCGCCGAAGAACTGGGCGACGGCGGCCATGCGCGGCCGTGAGGCGACGATGCGGATCTGATCGCCGAGCTCGAGGGTCATGTCGGGGTCGGCGACGAAGTCGAGGTCGCCGCGGCGGACGCGCGTGGCGGTCGCGCCGAAGCGCCGGTCGAGCGCGAGATCGCCGAGCCGCCGGCCGGCAATGGAGTGATCGGAGACGGTGATGCGGCGGAAGTCGACGTCATGGCGGTCGAGCTCTGCCTGCTGCTCGCTCTCGAAGCCGACGTCCGAGATCACCTGCTGGACCGCGGCGTACTCGCCGACCACCGTCAGGAGGTCGCCTTCGCGCGGGTGCAAGTTCGGCGTCGCCGGCACGGGGTGGCCGTCGCGAACGAGCCGGCCGAACGTGACCGGCCGCCGATGGGCGTGCGCGAGCTCGGCGAGCGCGGGCAGGCCGTCGCGCTCGACCTCGGCCGTGCGCGCGACGAGCCGTGTGCTCGCGACCTGCCGGTCGCGGAGGATCAGGTGGCAGGCGAGCAGCGGCAGCAGGACGCCGAGCGGATACGCGAGTGCGTAGCCCACCACCGGCTGCGCGGCGACCACATCGAAGTTGGAGGCCGGCACCAGGCCCTTCAAGGAGTCGAGTGCGGCCGCGAGCGCCGGCGTGTTCGTGAGCCCGCCGGCGAAGATCCCGGCGGCGGTCGGCGCGGACAGGCCGACGACCCAGACGCAGCCCGCCGCGACGAGCGCCGCGAGCAGGATCGCGGCAAGGACCATGACGTTCACCCGGAGGCCGCGGCGCCGCATTGCCGCGAGGAAGCTGGGGCCGCTGGCCAGCCCGATCGTGTAGACGAGGATCGACAGGCCGAGCGTCCAGACGGGCTCGGCGATCTTGAGGCTCGGCTCCGCCGCGCCGATCGCGACGCCGGCGAAGAGGACAGCTGCGATCCCCAGGCTGAAGCCGGCGATCCGGATCCGCGCCAGCAGGAAGCCGCACGCGGCGACCACGAAGAGCAGCAGCGTCGGATTCTCGGCGAGCCGGTTGACCACGGCCTCAGCATCGGCCCGTCCGTCCATGCCCGCATCGGGAAAAGCCCCAGGTGGGGCCGGTGGAAGCTACCCGCGGGGCGGAAGCTCGACGTCGTCGAGGAAGTCGGCGCCGGCCTGCACGGGCGGTGCGCCGTAGACGAAGACGACGAGCTCCTCGTCGGTCTCGTTGCGCATCTGCAGCGGCGTCATCGGCTCGACCGCGACGACGCCGCCGGGGCCGAGATCGACCCGCTCCGGTGCGTCGCCGAGCAGTATCGTCAGCGTGCCGGAGAGGACGACGAACACCTCTTCCTGTGCGTGGTCCTGGTGGCGGCGCCCGGTCGAATGCGGCGGATACCTCCAGAGCCGCGCGCGAGACTGCTGGAGCGCGACGGCGGTCGTGAGGTCGCCCGCGCGGCGCGGCTCCTCGCCGGGGTTCGGCGGGCGCTCCGCATACTCGAGATCGTCGGCGGCGACGTAGTGGTAGCCCACGCCCGCAGTCTAGGCGGATACCGTGCCCGCGTGATTCTCGTCGTGGCTGCGACCCAGGATGAGCTCCGGGGCGCCGGTGGAGCCTCGTCGCTCGTGTGCGGCGTCGGCCCGGTCGAGGCGGCCGCGCGGACGGCGGCCGAGCTGCAGGCGCTGCAACGGCTCAAGGCCGTCCTGAACGTCGGGATCGCGGGCGCCCGGACCTTCGGCGAGCCCGAGGCGGTCATCGGCACCGAGGCCGTCTACTGCGATGCCGACGACCCACGCTGGATCGAGCTGCACACGCCTGCCGACCCGGCGCTCCTCGAGGCCGCCCGCCGCGCCCTGCCGGGCGCCCGCGCCGAGCCGATCGCAACCTCGGCCCGCGTCGGCGGCTCGACCGGGTGCGAGGTCGAAGCCATGGAGGGCTACGCCGTGCTGCGGGCGGCGGCGCTCGCGGGAGTGCCGGCGATCGAGGTGCGGGTGCTCGCGAACGCGATCGGCGAGCCCGACCGCCGGCAATGGCGCTTCGACGAGGCCAAGGCACTGCTGGCCGAGCTCCTCCCGGGGCTCATCCGGGAGCTCGCGCATGCCTGAGCTGCCGCCGCCGCTCCCGCCCGCTGAGCGCACGGTCGGGCAGCTGGTCGCCGAGACGATCCGCGCGTACAGCGGCAACTTCTGGCGTGTCCTCCCGCTCGGCATCCCGATCGCCGTCTCGAGTCAGATCTCGCTCGGGTACGACCCGAACGTGCAGACGGTGGTGCTGTTCGCGTTCGGGCCGCTGATCGCGCTCGCCTACGTCTATGCCTGCCACCTGGTGCACCACGTCCGGATCACGCCGGTCGCCTACCTCACGGCGGTCCTCATCTTCGCGCCGGTCCCGCTGCTCGAGCGTGCCGCGGTGCTCCCGGCGGTGGCCTGGCTCGCCC
The DNA here is from genome assembly GCA_963828655.1 of uncultured Thermoleophilia bacterium. Classification (GTDB taxonomy): domain Bacteria; phylum Actinomycetota; class Thermoleophilia; order Gaiellales; family Gaiellaceae; genus PALSA-600. The sequence continues at coordinate 287,380 of CAWHFK010000009.1, forward strand.
TGTTCGGGCTCGCGCCGGCGGCGGCGATGGTCGAGCGGCTCGGATTCCGCGCCTCGCTCGATCGCGGCAGGCGCCTCGGAACCGCCGACTACGTGCATGCGCTCGGGTCGCTCGCCACGCTCGTGATCGTCGTCGTCGTTGCGGAACTGACCCTGATCGCGCTGCTGCGGTCGCAGGGCGACAACGGACAGCGAATCGCGCACGTGCTGGCCGATCTCGTGCTCAGTCCGCTCCTCTATCTCGGCGGAGCTCTCCTCTATACCGACCAGGCTGCCAGGGTAGGCTCCGGCCGACCACACCGAAGGAGCTCCCGCAATGCCGATCTTCATCCTCCTGTCGACCCTGACGCAACAGGGCGTCCAGACCCTCAAGTCGAATCCTGAGCGCCTGCGCCAGGTGAACCACGACGTCGAAGAGCTCGGCGCCAAGGTGCTGCACCAGTGGGCGACGCTCGGAGAGTTCGACTTCGTCAACGTGCTCGAGGCGCCCGATATCGCCACGGTCGCAAAGGTCTCCGTCGCGCTCGGCGCCCGCGGCTCGACGAGAATCGAGACGCTGCCGGCACTGGAGATCGAGGACTTCCTGCGGACGCTCGAATAGTCCGAAAGGTCAACTGTGCCCCGGCCCAGGCACGGATAGGACTTCGACCGTGCGCGACCCTCGTGTCGACCATTACGCCCGGCTGCTCGTGGAGCGATCCGTAGGGATCCAGCCCGGCTGGCAGGTCTCCGTCCGCGGGACGCATCTCGCGCGGCCGCTGATCGAGGCGGTCGTGGAGCAGGTCGCCCGGATCGGCGCCTACCCGATCCTGCAGCTGTCGTTCGAGCAGGTCGGCGGCCCGTTCGCCCGCGAGGCGCCGCTCGACGTGCTGCGCGAGCCTGCTCCCCTGCAACGGCAGATCTGGGAGGAGGTCGACGCGTTCATCGTCATCTGGGCGCCCGAGAGCGCACGGGAGGGCGCGGACCTCTCGGAGGAGCGCCGCTCTGCACTGCAGCAGATGTCGACGGTGATGCGCGAGCGGACGATGGCGATGGCCGCACCGTGGGTGATCGCCGAGTACCCCGTGCAGTCGCTCGCGCGAGACGCCGGCATGACCTACGCGGAGTATGAGCAGTTCATCTTCGACGCGGTCCTGCGCGACTGGGATGCAGAAAGAGAACGCATGCGCGCGATCGCCGACGTCTTCGACGCCGCCGAGGAGGTGCGCCTCGTCGGGGCGGGCACCGACCTGAAGTTGTCGCTGGCCGGGCGGGCGGGCGCAATCGACGACGGGCACGTGAACATGCCGGGCGGCGAGGTCTTCTACTCGCCCGTCGAGGATTCGGCCGTAGGCGTGATCGAGTTCTCCGAGTTCCCCGCCGTCTACTACGGCCAAGAGGTCGAGGGCGCGCGCTTCGTGTTCGAGGCGGGCCGCATCGTCGACGTCACAGCGCGCGCGGGCGAGGCGTTCCTGATCGACACGCTCGACACCGACGAGGGCGCGCGCAGGCTCGGCGAGCTGGGCATCGGCTGCAACCCGGGCATCCAGCGGTTCATGAAGAACACCGCGTTCGACGAGAAGATCGACGGGACGGTTCACCTCGCCGTCGGCAACTCGTACGCGTTCACCGGCGGAGTGAACAAGAGCGCGATCCATTGGGACATCGTCAAGGACCTGCGCGACGGCGGCCGTATGTATGCCGACGGGAGGCTCGTGCAGGAGAACGGAGCGTGGCGGCTCTGAACCTGGTTTCCGCCGCAGGTGGAACCAGGTTCATGTCTGAGACGGTTTGGTCGAGACGTGAACCTGGTTGCCTTCGGCCAACCAGGTTCGGGCAGCGGCGATCTCGCCGGCGAGGCGGGCGTTGCCGACGATCAGGTCGCGGTTCGCGGCGAGTGTGCGTCCGCCGCTCTCGCGATGGAGGTACGAGAGCACGAACGGCGTCACCGCCTGTCCGTGCACGCCGGCCGCCGCGGCAGCGGCGAGCGCCTCCTCGATCAGCGGCTCGATGTCGTCGAGGCTGTCGTCGGGCGGCCGTCCGAGCAGCAGTCCACCGCGGTCGAGCTCCCAGTGGGCGCGCGCGATCCCGGCTGCTTCGTCCGCCGACTCGACCCGGGCCGAGACCGGCGGGCCGCCGCCGGCCGCGTAGAAGAGCGGCAGGGAGTCGGTGCGCCAGCCGAGCACCGGCACACCCAGCGTCTCGAGCAGTTCCGACGTGGCCGGCACGTCGAGCAGCGACTTCACGCCGGAGGAGACGACGAGCGCCTGCGTCTCGGCCAGGACCTGCAGGTCGGCCGAGACATCGGGCGGCGTCGGCCAGCCGCGATGCACCCCGCCGAGGCCGCCGGTCGCCATGAAGCGGATCCCGGCGGCCCTGCAGACGGCGAGCGTGCCGCCCACCGTGGTCGCTCCCACGGCGCGCTGGACGACAGCGGCCGCCAGGTCGCGCGGGCCGAGCTTGCGCGCCGACACGTCGAAGCGCTCGAGCTCCGCTTCGGTCAGCCCGACGCGCAGCTCGCCTGCGATCACCCCGATCGTCGCCGGCACGGCTCCGCCGTCTCGCACCGCCCGCTCCGACGCGCGTCCCACCTCGATGCCCTCGCCGGCGGGAAAGCCGTGCGCGATCAGCGTCGTCTCGAGGGCGACGACACCACGCTCCTCGCGAAGCGCGTGTGCGATCTCGTCGGAGACGATCACGGCATCGCCCCGAGCCGGGCGCAGCAGCGCGCGGCTGCGGCGAGGCCGAGCTCCACGCCGCCCACGAGAAAGCCGGCCGCCAACGCGTCGCCTGCGCCCGTCGTGTCGACCACCTCCGTTGCCGCCGCCGGATAGTCGCGGCCGTCCGCGCTCAGGCCCTCGGCGCCGCGCTTCAGCACCCACCGCGTATCGAGGTCGCCCACGGCGGCTCGCTCCCGTTCCGTCGCGAAGACGACATCCGGGGCGAGCTCGCGCAGCTGCATGCGGAACGCCTCGTCGACCAGCGACCAGGTCGAGACGTCGGCAGCGACGATTCCCTGGTGCCGGCGCGTCGAGCGTGCGGCGGCAACTGCGGCCGCGCAGATCGGTTCACGAAGCAGGGAGTAGCCGGACACGTGCAGCACGTCGCAATCGAACCACGACTCGTCCAGGTCCTGCGGCGCGAGGTCGGGAGCGCTCCCGCGGTCCGACGCCATCGTCCGGTCGCCGGCCGACGCGATCGAGACCACGACGCCGGTCCTACCCGAGACGGGCCCGACGACCTGGACGCCGTGTGCGGTCAGCGCGCGAGTGACGATCTCGCCGGCCGCGTCATCCCCACGGCGCCCGACGAACCGTGCGTCGGCCCCGAGTGCGCTCGCCCACGCGGCGACATTGGCGGCCTGGCCGCCTGCCACCACGCGAGTCTCTGCCATGCGGTCGTCGCCGGGCACGAGCGGATCGTCGAGCCGGACGATCACGTCGAGGAGCAAATCGCCGAGGGTTGTCAAACGCATGTCGAGTACGATCGTCGCATGGACGGCGCAAGTCGCGGGACCAGGCTCCGTTCGTTCGCGATCGGGGGCCTGGTGGGCGCTGCGGGCGCGATCGCGGCGGTGCGGCGGGCGTCGAACCGGTCGCGCCGGCCGCGGAACACCTCCGTCGGCCTCGCGGCATTCGAGGACGCGCCGTGCTTCCTCGAGCTGGTGGGCGAGGAGGCGCAGCGCTACCGCGAGGGCGGCGACACCTCGACCGGCCCGTTGAACTCGACGTAGCGGTCGGTCATGAAGTGCGCAGCGGCCGTCATGTGCATCAGCGCGGGCAGCCTTCCTGCCATCGTCACCCGGAACCAGGCCGGCACGCGCCGGTCGAGGAAGGTCAGAACCCCGGGAGCGACGAGGTGCACGTTCGTGGCCGTCTGCCAGTAGGGCTGCGTGACGTCGAGCGGAGTCTGCTGCGACCGGAGCCACGGCTCGCCGGGCCGGTCACGGTCCCAGCGCACTGCGCCGATCACGATCGCGGACGGCCCGCCGGCGATCGCGTACGAGAGTCGATCGGGAGCGGCGATGTCGAAGCGCGTCTGCTGCACATCGGTCGGTGACGAGGCGAGGGACTCGTCGAAGACGATCGTCTTCGCCGCGCGGTAGCGGCTCGTGACGCTGCGCAGGAGCGCGCTCGCATCCGGCGCGCGCGCCGGCACGTGGAACGTCAACGTGCGGCCGGTCACGCTCACGCGGAGCGGCCCGTCCGGTGCCGGTGCGCGGTAGCAGCCTGCGCCGCAGCCGGCTGCGCGGGCACCGTCGACGAGAACGGTGCGACCGGAGACACCGGTGCCGTCCGAACCGAGCAGGGTGATGGTCGCGCTGCCGGGCGTGCGCCCGACCGCGACGGCCAGCGTTCCGAGCTCCTTCGCGTCGACGACCGCGTCGAGCGGGGGGAGCACCGGCGGCTGAGCGAGCTGCTGGGCCGGCGTGGCGGCGAGCGCCTGCGACACGTCGCGGCCGGGGCGAAGCTCCGTCAGCACCGCGACGGCGACGACGATCCCCGAGATGATCGTGATCTCGACGAGCACGGACCGGCGCAGACGCGCGAACACGTTCAGGAGGAGCGTGCGGTTCAGCCAGCCGAGCCCGAGGAGCGGGACGAAGAGCACCGTCTTCACGATCAGCGCACGGCCGTACGAGGTCGACCAGATCTGGTGCACGGCCGAGAGCTCGGTCAACGCGCGCGTGACTCCCGTGACGCCGATCACGAGCACCGCGGTGAGCGCCAGCTTCGAGAACCTGCGCGCCACCGCAACCCGCGTCGGCTCGTCGCCGGTCGCGCGCGGGACGACGTAGGCCAGGGAGAGGAGCCCGCCGAGCCAGACGGCAGCCCCCGCGAGGTGGGCGAGATCGGCGGCGGCCGACAGCAGCCGCGGCTGGTTCCGGTCGAGCGCATGGCCTGAGAGCGTGGGGGCGAGCAGGAGCAGGAGCGACGCCGCTTCGGCAACCGGCAGGAGGATCTGAACGGTCGGCGCGAGCGCGGCTGCGGCCCCGCCGGCGAGTGCGAGCGTCAGCGCGACCTTCAGGACGAGGGCGTAGCGCGTGCCGGGCGGCGCGGAGTGGACGATCCCGCTCCCTCCGAGGAACACCAGGAGCAGCGAGAAGAAGAGCAACTGGGCGAGCGGCTTGCGCAAGCCGGCACCGAGCAGGTTCTTCGTTGCCAGTCCGAAGACGGCGGCTCCCGCGCCCGCGAGCAGGCCGAGGTAGTAGAGCGTCCGGAGCAGGATGTCGTTCCAGGTCAGCGTCGCGCCCGCGCCGAGCACCGAGTGCGGCGCCGGGCTGCCGGCCCCGACGGCGAAGGCGATGACGCCCTCCTCACGGTGACCGTCGTCCGAGACGATGCTCCAGCGCACGCTGTAGTCGCCGTCCTGCAAGCCGGCGCGCAACGGCAGCGTCAGCTCATGGCCGTGCACCACCGGCCGGCCGCCGAGGACGGAGGCGCTGGTCACATTGGAGACGACCTGGTTCCCGGGTGCAACCAGGATCGTGTCGTCGAACTCGACCCGTACGACGCGCGGAGCCTTCGCGAGGACGGCGCCGTTCGCGGGTGTCGTTGCAATCAGCGTCGCGTGCGCGGCGGCTCCTGCCGGCAGGGCGAGCGCGACGAACGCGAGCAGAGCAACGGCGGCGGCGCGCTTCACGTGGGGCGAGGCTACCCGGCGGGGTTGCGTGCAGGCCTCGGTGCTAGCCTTGCCCGTCCCATGCCGATCTACGAGTACAAGTGCCCGAACGGGCATCTGTTCGAGGTGTTCCACGGCATGACGGAGGCAGGCCCGGCCGCCTGCGAGGTCTGTGGGGAAGGGCCGCTGCAGGTCGTCCTCCATCCGGTCGCGGTGCACTACAAGGGCTCGGGCTTCTACTCGACCGACTACGGCCGGAAGTCGAAGCAGCCGCCCAAGGACGGCGGCGGCTCCTCGGACTCGTCGTCGTCGGACTCGTCGTCTGCCTCGACGTCGTCGTCGGACGGCTCCGCCTCGGGCGGCGACTCCAAGAAGGCCGCCGAGGCCTAGACGGCTCCTTTGCACTACTACGCACGACGTAGTATAGTGCAGCCATGCGCACGAACGATCCGCCGTTCCTGATCCTCACGAGTCTGTCGTCGGGGCCGAAGCACGGCCACGCGCTGCTGCTCGACATCGAGTCGTTCGCAGGGGCCCGGCTCGGTCCGGGGACGCTGTACGGGGCGATCACACGCCTCGAGCAGCGTGGCCTGATCGAGCCGCTCGACGCGGACGACCGGCGCCGCCCGTATCGGATCACCGCGGCCGGCTCGGCCGCGCTGAGTGCCGCGCTCGCCGATCTGCGCAGGCTGGTCGACGAGGGAACCTCGCGCTTGCGGGCGGCGCAAGCGTGAGCGACCGGCTGCTTCGGGCCTATCCACCCGACTGGCGCGAGCGCTACGGCGAGGAGCTTGCGAGTCTGATCGACTCCGGCTCCGGTGGCGGGCGGGTCTCGCTCCGCGTGGCGCTCGACGTGATCAGGGCCGGGCTGGCGCAGCGGCTGCACAGCTCGGGGCTGCTCGGCGACGACGTGCCGCCGGAGCAGCGGCTCCGGGCAGGCCTGCTGCTCGTTCTCTCGGCCTGGGCGGTGTTCGTCGTCGCCGGGCTCGGCTTCGCGAAGACCGCCGAGCAATGGCAGGCGGTGACGCCGCGGCCCGACCAGGGTGTGCCCGCCACGGCGTACGACTTCGTCCTGCTCGCGGCCGAGCTCGGGACGCTGGCAGTCCTGCTCGGGATCGTCCTGACGGCTCGGCCGGTGGCGGCTTTCCTGCGCGCAGGTGGGTGGCACGTGATCCATCGCCCTGTTCTTCGTGCGTTTGCCGCCACAGGATTGACCGCCCTCGTGCTGCTCGGCGTCGTCTCATGGGCACACGGGCTGACGAACGAGCAGCGCAACGGCGGCGACCTGCTCTACGGCGGGGCGGTGCTCGTGCTTGCCCTCTGCTGCATCGCGTCGATCGGCCTGTGGACGCGGGCGGCCGTGGTGACGGCGAAAGAGCTCGCGCTCAGCGGTCCGGCGCTTCGGCTGGAGACGTTCCTGGCGGCGGCGGCGACCGTCTCGATGGCGGCGATGACCGTGTCGTCGACGATCTGGTGGGCGTCGGTCTCGAGCCCGTCATCGGCGCGAATGTTCGGCCTGACGTTTCTCATGGTCGCGGCCACGTCGAGTGCGACCGCGGGCACGGTTCGCTCGGTTCGCGCGCTGCGCGCGTGACCGTCTCGGTCGTCTTCGAGACTCACTCGACGAGCGTCGACAACGAGCTCGGGATCGCGACGGGATGGAACGAGGGTGCTCTCTCCGAGGCGGGCCGGCAGCAGGCGCGGGAGCTCGGGGCGCGGCGCCGCGACGACGGCATCGCGACCGTGTTCACCTCCGACCTGCGCCGCGCAGTGGAGACGGCCGAGCTCGCGTTCAGGGGCTCGCCGCTCCCGGTCGTCCAGGAGCCGCGCCTGCGCGAGTGCAACTACGGGTCGCAGAACGGGATGCCGCGGGCGCTGCTCGACGCCGAACGCCGCCTGCGGCTCGACACGCCCTATCCCGGCGGCGAGAGCTGGCGTGAAGCGGTGAGTCGGGTCGCCGGCTTCCTGCGCGCGCTGCCCGGTTCGCACGACGGCCTGCGAGTCCTCGTCATCGGGCACGTCGCGACGAGATGGGCGCTCGATCACGTTGCGGATGGGGTGCCGCTCGATACGCTCATCTCGGCGCCGTTCGAATGGCGCGAGGGTTGGGAGTACACCCTGCACACCGACCAAGGAGCAACAGCGTGACCCTTGAACGCCCGCAGATCGAACCGCCGTCGGGGGACGTGCCGTTCGAGCTCGGCATCGAAGACCTCGTCCTCGGCGACGGCGACGAAGCAACGGCCGGGAAGAAGGTGTCGGTGCACTACGTCGGCGTGTCGTTCGCAACCGGCGCCGAGTTCGACGCCTCGTGGAACCGGGGACAGCCGTTCGAGTTCAAGCTCGGCAAGGGGCAGGTGATCCCCGGCTGGGACGCAGGCGTCCAGGGGATGCGGGTCGGGGGCCGCCGCAAGCTGACGATCCCGTCGGCGATGGCGTACGGCGCCCGCGGCGCGGGCAGCGTCATCAAGCCGCACGAGCCGCTCGTGTTCATCGTCGACCTGCTGTCGGTGGCTCCCTGATGAGCACGAACCTCGAACGTGCCTTCACGGCGCGGCCCGACGTCTACGCTGCCTGGGCACAGCTGAACGGAGCGATCAAGGCAGGCATGGACCTCCGACGCTACGAGCTCGCGACGCTCGCGGCCGCACGGCGGCTCCGCTCGAGCTACTGCTGCCTCGCGCACGGCAGCGTGCTGCTCGAGCGCTTCGGCGAGCCGGTCGCGGCGATCGCGCGAGATCACCACACGGCGGGTCTCGACGAGATCGACGTCGCCGTCATGGACCTCGCCGAGCGCGTCGTCGACGACGCGACCTCGATCGGCGACGACGACCTCAGGCGCCTGCGCGAGCTCGGGCTGTCCGAGACGGAGATCATGGACGTCGTGCTCGCCGCGGCCGCCCGCTGCTTCTTCTCGAAGACGCTCGACGCGCTCCAGGTGCTGCCCGACGCGAGCTACCTCGAGCTGGACGCGGATCTGCGCGAGGCCCTCGTCGTCGGGCGCCCGATCGCGGATCCCTAGAGGTGGTCGAACGCGGCCGGATAGACGATCCGGCCCGCCAGGCTCGGGTCGTAGCCGGCCAGCCGCTTGACCATGAATGCCTCGTCGGGAATCGTCGCCGACGGCGGGATGAAGCCGAGCGTGCTTGCCCGTTCGAAGCCGAACCGGGGGTAGTACCCCGGAATCCCTTCGACCATGACCGCGGGCTCGCCGGCCGCCTCCGCGCGCTCGAGGACGGCGAGGATCAGCCTCGAGCCCACGCCCTGCCGCTGACGGTCGGGCCGGACCGACATCGGGCTGAGATTCAGCATCCGGCCGCGCGAGCTGTCCTCGAGCCGGACCCAGCTCAGCATGGTGTGCGCGACCACGCCCGAGTCGTCCACCGCGACCACGGACAGGTCGGGCACGTAATTCTCCGACGCGCGGATCCGCTCGACGAGGAGCGCCACCTCGTCGGGGTGCCGCACGAAGGCCGCGCGGACGACCGCGTCGATCTCTGCCTCGTCCGAGGCCTGCTCGGAGCGGATGTCGATGTTCGGCGTCATCGCAGTCGATGGTGCCATGGCAGGATCACGCGATGTCCGATGCGGCGTTCCTGATCCGCCCCGCGCTCGAGGGCGATCGTCTGCCACTCGCCGTCCTGTTCGCCGCCGTCGCAGAAGAGCGCGACGGAATCGCGAGCGAGCCGCCGGTCGATCTCGCCGAGCGAGCGGCTCGCTGGACGCTCGAGGAGACGCTCGTCGCGGTCGCCGGGGAGGAGCTGATCGGCTCGGTGCACACCGCCCGGAGCCGCCACGGGTTCGGGGAGCTCGGCATGTTGGTGGCGCAGGAGTGGCGTGGGCGAGGGGTCGGGTCGGCGCTCCTCGCGTCTGCGATCGAGTCCGCGCGGGCACACGGTTTGCACAAGGTGAGCCTCAGCGTGTTCGCGCACAACGACCGGGCGATCGCGCTCTACCGCAAGTTCGGATTCGTCGAGGAGGGCCGTCGCGTCAAGCAGTACCGCCGGTCGAGCGGCGAGCTCTGGGACGCGATCGACATGGGGCTCCTCCTCTAGCCGCCTTAGAGGTCGCACCGAAATGAAGGGACGCCGACGTGGGATCAGCTCCGAGATCGCTCGCCGCCAACGTCGTCTAGCCCGCCTCGCTTGCTTTCGGACTGGGGTCGAACAGCTCCCAGTGCCCCTCGGAGACGACTTCGACGGTGCCGCCGACCACCTTGATGGCGGTCTCGTCGTCCATCGCGTATCCCGGCACGGGCAGGCGGGCAGCCCATCGTTTTGCGTTGGCCATGGAATGGTCCGGCATAGCGTCGTGATCCAGGTGCGGAAACATCGCAAAGTCGACCAGTCCAAGTGCTCTGTCGTCACCGGTGGTGGGCGGACTCCCGTAGACGAAGTCTTCGCCAACGGAGGGGCCCATCACCAAGCTCCCTCCGCTCACGCCCACCCAGACCGTCTCATGCAGCGACGGCAAGAGGTCGACCAGTCCCGACTGCTGGATCCAGTAGCACAGGTACAGGGGATCGCCACCTCCCACTAGGAGGGCGTCGGACTCCTCAACCGCAGCGGTCCAATGCTCCGTTGCGATGCTGGGTAGCGCGGTGAGTTCCAGCACGCCCAACGACTTCCAACCGAGTTCGCACAGGGGACTGGCGGCGCGCCCGCTGATCAACTTCCATGCGAAGCCGGCACCGCCGGGAATGGCATAGATCGCGGTCGGGATGCAGAGGGCATTGGACTCGGCGATCGGTTTGCCGAGGAGGTCGACCAGCGCGTCGCGGATGCTCCTGTTCTTGATGCCAGCCGAAGTGAGAAGAAGCTTCATGCTGCCTCCCTAGAGTCATTACTGCAGGCGAGCCCTTCGGGCCGCGGCGGACCCGTACGCGCTACAGACTCGCAGACCACTGGAGACTCATCGGCTCCCACCAGATCCGGGCGTGGGCCTTCGGAGGCTCATTCTGAGACGAGTTCTTAGCCGCCGCCACCAATACTTCAATTCGTATAGTGGCAGGACAGCCAACTCGAAGGAGGTCTCATGACGGCGACCGAGGACCTGCTGAAGAACGCCGAGAACTACGCGAAGACGTTCGACCGGGGCGATCTGCCGCTGCCTCCGGCCAGGCACGTCGCAGTCCTCGCCTGCATGGATGCACGGCTGAACGTGTTCGGCCTGCTGGACCTCCAGGAGGGGGACGCGCACGTGATCCGGAACGCCGGCGGCGTGGTCACCGACGACGAGATCCGCTCGATCGCGATCTCACAGCGGCTGCTCGGGACGAAGGAGGTCATCCTCATCCACCACACCGACTGCGGGATGCTCACCTTCAACGACGAGGACTTCCGCCGGCAGCTGCACGAAGAGACCGGTGTCGAGCCCGAGTGGGACGCCGAGTCGTTCACCGACCTCGAGATCGACGTGCGAAAGGCGATCGCCCGCATCCGGGACAGCCCGTTCATCCCGGAGAAGGGAAGCATCCGCGGTTTCGTCTACGACGTGCACACGGGGCGGCTCGACGAGGTGACGTGAGCCGGCGCGAGGCCCGCGCGCCGGGCTACTGCTGGAGCGGGTGCCCGGTGATGCAGCCCGGGTTGAACGGCCCGGTCGGCGGCTGCGGCGCGGACCTGCCCAGGAACATCGCGATCGTGGCCGGATCGTCCTCGCTCGGGCTTCCCGTGCCCCCGCCGCCGAGGTCGCCTCCGAGCCGGCAGTGCACAGAGCCGGAGCTCGAGGAGCGGAACTTCACCCAGCCGAGCTGCACGAGCTGGCTCGCCGTGAGATCGGTCGTCAGCGGCTTGGCGAGCGAGCTGCCGTCGAACGGCACGCCGATCAGCGTCCCGATCGAGGTGAACTTCGCCGCGGTCGCGTCCAGCACCGCCTGCTGCCGCGCCCCGCGGGTGACATCCGTCTCGGACGGGTCGAGCAGGTTCTCGCGGATCCGCGAGTAGATCAGCGCCCGCTCGCCGTTCATGTGCTGAGGGCCCTTGTGGAAGCGCCACCCCTGCCAGCGGTCGCACCGCGCCTGCGTCGGGAACGGGCAGTCGAACCGGTTCGAGCGGATCGGCTTCGGCACGTTGACGGTGATGCCTCCGAGCCGGTCGATCAGATCCTTGAAGTCGCCGAAGTTGACGACCATCACGTGGTTGATGTCGAGGCCCGTGAACTGGCGGATCGTCTTGATCGCGAGCGCTGGGCCGCCGATCTGGAACGCGGCGTTGATCTTCTGCGTCGTCGACCCGGGGATCGCCACCTCGAGGTCGCGCGGGATCGAGAGGTAGTACAGCCGGTGATGCGACGGGTCGGTGCGCAGGAGCAGGATCGAGTCGGAGTGCATGTCGCCCGCCCGGCTCGCGAGCTTCGCGTTGTTGTCGGTGCCGAGCATCAGGATGGTCGTGGAGTGCGAGAGCAGGAGGCCGCTCTGCGGGGTGAGCGCCGCCTTTGCGTTCGGATCGAGGCGCTTGTTCGCGTCGGAGACGCCGCTCGAGAACGCGAACCAGCTCGCGACCGCCCAGACGATCACGAGCACGAGCAGCACGAGCACGCCCAGTCCGATCCGGCGGCCCCAGCGCGGCTTCCGACGGCCGGGGCGGGCGCCCGGTCCGCGGTACTCGGCAGCACCTGCACCGCCGGCGGCATCGCCGCGGCCCCCGGCCGCGGTCCCTCTCTGCCGGCCCGCACGGGGCACCGTCGGCACCTTCCCCTTGGCACGGCCACCCCGATAGACGCGATACGGCTTTTCGTCCGGCGCCATTCGGCGGGGTAGGTTACCCGCCGACCATGACCAACCACCGCGTGATTGGCGTCGACCTCGGCGGGACAAAGATCCTCGCAGGGCTGATCGAGGACGGGCGCGTCCTGAAAACGGTGGCGCATGCGACGCCGACGACATCGCAGGATGCCCTGTTCGACGGCCTCGCAGCCGCGGTGCGCGAGCTGCCGCTCGACGGCGTCGACGCGGTCGGCTTCGGGATCCCGTCGCGGTTCGACTACCGCACCGGCCATGCGCTCGGCGCGGTGAACATCCCGTTGCGGGAGGTCGACTTCATCGAGGCGATGAACAGGCGGCTCGATCTCCCGATCGGGGTCGAGAACGACGCGAGCTGCGCTGCATATGCCGAGCACGCGCACGGGGCGGGGCGCGGGACGTCGTACTTCGGGACGCTGACCCTCGGCACCGGGGTCGGGGGCGGGATCGTCTTCGACGGGAAGCTCCTGCACGCCTGGAGCGAGCTCGGGCACATGGTGATCGTCGCCGACGGCGTCCCCTGTCAGGGCGCGTGCGCCGGCCGGGGGCATGTCGAGGCCTACTGCTCCGGCAACGCCGCGACCCGCGTGGCCCAGGAGGAGATCGGGCCGCACGCGACCGCCCACGACCTCATCGAACAGCGTCATCCGGCCCTGGAGACGATCGGCCACTATCTCGGCGTCGCGGTCGGGTCGCTCGTGAACATCTTCGGCCTCGAGCGGATGGCGATCGGCGGCGGCTTCGGCCTCGCTGCGTTCGAGCAGCTTCTGCCCGCGGCGCGCAGCGCGGTCCTGCGCGAGGTGCTCGGCGACGGCGGCCGCGCGCTGCAGATCGAGCGGGCGCTCCTCGGCGAGGCCGCCGGGATGATCGGCGCAGGACTGATCGCGCGCGAGGCGCTCTAGTGCCCCTGGCGATCTGTGCAACGCCGATCGGGAATCTCGACGACATCACGCTGCGCGTGCTCGCCGAGCTCCGCGAAGCCGACGTCGTGCTCGCCGAGGACACGCGGCACACGCGCGGTCTGCTCGAGCGGCACGGGATCGAGGCCCGGCTGCTCTCCTACCACGAGCACAACGAGGCGGCGCGGGTCGCCGAGCTGGTCCCGCGCCTCGAGGCAGGCGAGCGCATCGCGCTCGTCACCGACGCCGGGATGCCGGCCGTCTCCGACCCGGGTGCCCGGCTCGTGCGGGCGGCGCTCGCTGCCGGCGTGCAGCTGACGGTGCTGCCGGGGCCGTCGGCGGTCGAGACGGCGCTCGTCGGCAGTGGGCTCGCGGCCGGGCGCTACGCGTTCGTCGGGTTCCTGCCGCGGAAGGCGGGAGAGCTCCTGGCTCTGTGGCGGGAGACGGCGCGCTGGACGTGGCCCGTGGTCGCATTCGAGTCGCCGAAGCGCCTGCCCGCGTCGCTTCGCTCCCTCGCCGCGTTCGATCCGGAGCGCGAGGCTGCCGTGTGCCGCGAGCTCACCAAGCGCTTCGAGGAGATCGCACGCGGGAGCGCGGCCGAGCTGGCCGCGCGCTTCGCCGAGCCGCCGAAGGGCGAGATCACCGTTGTCGTCGGCCCGGGCTCGGCCGTGTCCGACCCGGGCGACGCCCGTGCAGCAGTCGCCGAGCTGGTCGCCGCCGGAACGCCGCGCCGTGTGGCGGCCGACGTCGTGGCGCGGCTCACGGACAGCTCGCGGAACGAGCTCTACCGCGCATCTCTGTGACAATTGTGTAATCTCGTTTGACAACAATCGAGCGCCGTCTCTACCTTGATCTGAGCGTTCTCTTCTCAGACAACAGACCAGACAGCAGAGGTGGTGTCGATGCGCCGAGCCGTTCTTCCAGTGGTGGTGGCTGCGCTCTTGCTTGCCCCGGGGGCAAGCGCCTGGACCTGGCCCGCGGGCGGTGCCGTGCTCCAGCCGTTCCTGTTCGACCCCGGGCATCCGTATGCCGCGGGCCAGCACCGGGGCCTCGATATCGGCGGGGCCGACGGCTCGGCGGTGGTTGCTCCCGCGCCGGGCACCGTGAGCTTCGCCGGCACGGTCCCGTCGTCGGGCAAGAGCGTCACGATCGAGACGCCGGACGGGTACTCGGTGACACTCACCCATCTCGGCTCGATCACCGTGGCCAGGGGCGCGGCCGTTGCCGAAGGGGCTCCGGTGGGAACGATCGGTCCGAGCGGTGACGGCGAGGTGGCGGAGCCCTACGTGCACCTCGGTGTGCGCCTGACCGCGCAGGAGCAGGGCTACCTCGACCCGGCGGCGCTCCTGCCGCCGCGCGGCGCTGCGCCGCCGGCCGAGCCGGCACCTGTGCCCAGCCCGTCAGCTGCCCCGGCGGCTCCCGCGCCGGCGCCGGCCCCGCCGACCGCAGCTCCGGGGCCGTCGGCGGTCCCTGCCCCGGAGCCGGCCGCTGCGGCGATCCCCGAGGCATCGCCTCCCGTCCCGGCCGATGCAACACCGGCCATCGTGGCGGCTGCTCCGAGCGGCCGGTCGACGGCCCCGGCGCGTGGCGGCCGGCTCACGGTCGAGCCCGCGGCCGGGCCGGCTCCCGGGCGCGGTGCGCAGCCCAGCGTGACGAGCGCTGCGACGACGCCGGCGCCTCGCGTCGAGCCCCCGCGGGCTCACGCGAGCGCTGCCCCCATCCGAACCGTCAAGACGGTGGCGGGGAAGCAGGCGCGGCGCCCGGTTGCGCGGCCGCAGGTCCCGCGTCCGGCTCCGTCCCTGCGGCTCGCGACGATCTCCAGGCACTCCGTCGTGCCGCGCAGCGTGGGTCAGCCCCGGCTCCGGCACGCGGTTCCTCGAGCCGTCGCTCGTCCCGCGTCGACGCCGCGGTCCGGGAGCCGGTTCTCCGTCGCGAGCCCGGTCGGCTTCCTCCTCGCGCTGCCGCTCGTCGTCGGCGCGCTGGGCCTCGCGGCCGGCCTGCGAAGGGGCGCACCTATCATTGCTCCCGATGCGCTTCTACGTGACCACCCCGATCTACTACGTGAACGACAAGCCGCACATTGGCCACGCGTACACCACGATCGCCGCGGACATCCTCGCGCGGCATCACCGCCAGCGCGGCGAGGAGACCTTCTTCCTCACCGGCGTCGACGAGCACGCGACGAAGGTCTGGCGAGTCGCTGAGAGCCAGGGCCTGGGCGCTCAGGAGTATGTCGATCAGATCGCCGAGGCCTGGCGCAGCCTCCCGCCGCGGCTGAACGCCGAGACGGACTTCTTCATTCGAACGAGCGACGAGGGCCACAAGCAGTTCGTTCGCGAGTTCTTGCAGCGCATCTACGACAACGGCGACGTCTACGAGGATGTCTACGCGGGCCTCTACTGCGTCGGCTGCGAGGCGTTCAAGACCGAAGAGGAACTCGTCGACGGGCTGTGCCCGCTCCACAATACGAAGCCCGAATGGATCGAGGAGAAGAACTACTTCTTCCGCCTCTCGGCCTATCAGGACCGCTTGCTCGAGCTCTACGCCGAGCGTCCGGACTTCGTGCAGCCGCCGTTCCGGTTCAACGAGGTGAAGAGCTTCGTCTCGGGCGGCCTCCGCGACTTCTCGATCAGCCGCGCCGGTCAGCCGTGGGGGATCCCCCTGCCGTGGGACGAGGGGCAGGTCGCCTATGTCTGGGCAGACGCGCTCGTCAACTACCTGAGCGCGCTGACGTTCGCCCGGCCCGGCGAGGACCTGCGCGAGGAGTTCTGGCCCGAGGTGAGGCACCTGATGGCGCAGGACATCCTGCGGTTCCACTGCATCTACTGGCCGGCGATGCTGCTCTCGGCCGGGTACGCGGTGCCGAAGCAGATCTTCATCCACGGCTATCTCCTGCTCGACGATCTGAAGATCTCGAAATCCCTCGGCAACGCGGTCGACCCGCTCGAACTGATCGACACGTACGGCGCCGATGCGCTGCGCTTCTGGTGCGCGCGTGCGGTCTCGTTCGGGCAGGACGGCAGCGCCTCGTTGTCCGGCATCGCCGACCGCTACGAGCGGGAGCTCGGCAACGACCTCGGCAATCTGCTCTCGCGCACGACCGCGATGATCGCCCGCTATCGCGGCGGCTCCATCCCCGGCGGGCCTGCAGAGGGCTCCGAGCTCGCGGCCGTGATCGCCGACGTCCACGACAACGTGCCGCGCGACCTCGATTCGTTCGACATCACCGGTGCAGTCGACCGCATCTGGTCGCTCGTGCGCCATCTGAACCGTCACGTGACGGAGCGTGCGCCCTGGACGCTCGCCAAGGACGACGCGAAGGCCGCCGAGCTCGACCAGGTGCTCTACGACCTCGCCGAGGGGCTGCGAGTGAGCGCGATCGCACTCTGGGCCTATCTCCCCGAGACCGCGCCGAAGATCCTCGCAGCACTGGGTCAGCCGGCCGTGTTCGACTGGGATCTGGTCGCCTACGGCCGGCTCGCCCCGGCCACGACCGTCGGGGCGGCCGCGCCGCTCTTCCCGCGGTTCGAGCCAAGCCCGGCGTGATCGACACGCACGCGCACCTGGGCGACGACGCGCCCGAGGTGCTCGCGCGGGCGCGAGCAGCCGGGGTCGATCGCGTGATCGACGTTGCGACCACCGTCGAGGGCGCCCGGACGACGCTTGCGCGGGCGGCCGAGGACCCGGGCGTCTATGCCTGTCTCGGCGTTCATCCGCACGAGGCGACGGAGCCGGGCGATCTCGACGAGCTGCGAGAGCTGCTCGGGCACCCGAAGGCGGTCGCGGTGGGCGAGACCGGACTGGACTACTACCGCGACTACGCGCCGCGTGCAGCACAGGAGCGGCTCTTCGACCGCCAGCTCGCGCTCGCGCGCGAGGTCGGCAAGCCCGTCGTCATTCACACTCGCGCCGCCGACGAGGACACGCAGGCCCGGCTCCTGCAGCACGACGGCGCCGTCGTCCTGCATTGCTTCTCCTCGCCCAACCTGCTCGAGGCTGCGCTCGAACGCGGGTGGTACGTGTCGTTCGCCGGCAACGTCACATACAAGAACGCCTACGACCTGCGCGCGGCCGCGCGGCGCGTGCCCGTCGACCGGCTGCTGGCGGAGACCGACAGTCCCTACCTCGCTCCGCAGCCGGTGCGCGGCCGGCGCAACGAGCCCGCGTACGTCGCGCACACCTACGACTTCCTGGCGGAGCTCCACGGCGACGCGATCCGCGCCCAGATCGTCAGCAACGCCGAGGCGGTCTTCGCTCTGTGAGCGTCACGCCGAAGAAGTCGCTCGGCCAGCACTTCCTGGTCGACGAGAACATCCTGCGGGTGATCGAGCGGCTCGCCGAGCTCGGCCCCGGTGACGTCGTGCTCGAGGTAGGGCCGGGCCTCGGAGTTCTGACGCGCTTCCTCGCCGAGCGGGTCGCCCACGTGCACGCGGTCGAGGTCGACCGGCGCCTGGCGCCGAACCTGGTCGGGATCGAGCGGACGACGATCCACTGGGGGGATGCGATGCGGCTCGACATCTCTCGCCTCGCTCCACCGCCCGCAAAGCTCGTCGCGAACCTGCCGTACAACGTCGCGACGCCCATCGTCGCCGAGAGCCTGAACGTCGAGCAGCTCACGAACTGGTGCGTGATGGTGCAGCGCGAGGTGGCAGACCGGTTCTTCGCGCAGCCGTCGACGAAGGCCTATGGGAGCGTGTCGGTGCTGGTGCAGCTCGCGACCGAGCGCACCGGCTTCCATCCCGTCTCCCGCGAGGTGTTTCGCCCGCGGCCGAACGTCGACTCGGCGCTCGTCGCGTTTCGCCGCACCGCTCCCGGCGTGACGCTGCCGGTCAAGCGCATCGTCGAGGGCGCCTTCGGGCACCGTCGCAAGACCCTCGCCAACTCGCTGTCGCTCTCGGGCCTCGTCACGCGGGAGCGTGCGGTCGAGGCGCTCGGGGCGATCGGCCGGGACACGAGCGTGCGCGCCGAGGCGCTTGCGCCCGAGGAGTTCGTCGCCCTCGCCGAGGCCCTCACGTGACCGGCCCGGCGCCGGCGAAGATCAATCTCGCGCTCGTCGTGGGGCCGCGCCTCGCCGGCGGCCGGCACGAACTGGCGACGGTCTATCAGCGCGTCGATCTCGGCGACCGCATCAGCGTCGAGCCGGCAGCCGAGACGACCGTCGCAGGCTTCCGCGAGGACACGATCGTCCGGGCGGCGCTCGAATCGCTCGGCGCTCCCCACGGTTGGCGCGTCAGGATCGAGAAGCACACCCCGGTTGCGGCGGGGCTCGGCGGCGGGAGCTCGGATGCCGCGACCGCGCTGCGGCTCGCCAACGAGCAGCTGGATCTCCCGAGGAGCGCCGGCGAGCTGCGGGACCTCGCAGGACGAGTGGGGGCGGATGTGCCGTTCTTCCTGTGTGACGGGCCGCAGCTCGGGACCGGCGACGGCACCGTGCTCGAGGCGCTGGAGCTCCCTCAGGACTTCGTCGTCCTGCTCGTCCTGCCGGCCGGGGAGGAGAAGCGCTCGACGGCTGACGTCTACGCGGCGTTCGACGAGCGTGGGGGTGAGCACGGCTACGAGCAGCGGCTCGACACGCTGCGCGCAGCACTTGCGGCGGTGCGGCGGCCGCGCGACCTCGCAGCGCTGCCGCCGAACGATCTCGCCTCGTCACCGCTCACGGCCGAGCTGCTCGCGCTGGGCGCGTTCCGGGCCGACGTCAGCGGGGCCGGCCCCGCCGTCTACGGCCTCTTTCACCACACGGCCGACGCCGAAGGGGCTGCGAAGCACGTGCGCCGTTTCGGCCGCGTTTGGGTGACCGTGCCTGCGTGGTACGGTTGATTTGCATGGTCGGAACGACCGCAATCGAGCATGGTTCCAGCCGTTCCGGCCGCTGGCTCCGGCAGCGGCGGCTCCGCATCGTGCTCTGGATCGCAGCCGTCGAAGGGCTCCTCTATCTGTTCGGCGTTCTGCACTGGTGGGCGGCGGTCCTGCTCGCCGCGATTGCGATCGCGTTCTGGTGGTTCGTCGGCCGCGGGAGCCGTTCCGACTCCGTCCGGCACGTCGCGTGGATCTTCGCCGCGTCCCAGTTGCTCGTCATCTGCGTGCCGATCGCGCTCAAGCTCTTCGAATGGCTTGCGATCGGCATCATCGCCTTGCTCGCCGTTGGGGCACTGATCTTCCTGTTCACCGAGCGTCCATAGACTGTCGCCCATCGGTGGGGCGTAGCCAAGCGGTAAGGCAGCGGGTTTTGGTCCCGCGATCCCAGGTTCGAATCCTGGCGCCCCAGCCTCAGTGAGCACCACGCCCCTAGCAGCAGTCGTCATGGCCGGCGGCCTCGGCACGCGCATGCGGTCGTCCGTTCCGAAGCACCTCCACGCGCTGCTCGGACGACGCATGGTCGACTGGATCATCGAGGCCGGCAGGTCGGCAGGTGCCGACCCGATCGTGGTCGTCGCGTCGCCTGCCACGCGGGGAGAATTCGCCGCGAGCCCGGTCTCGGTCGCGGTCCAGGAGACCCCGCTCGGGACCGGTGACGCGGTCAGGTGCGCGCGCGAGGCTCTTCAGGGCCACGACGGCGACGTGCTCGTGCTCTCGGGCGACACGCCCCTGCTCACTGCCGGGCTCCTCGAGGAGCTCGTCGATACACATCACCGCGAGGGAGCGGCGGCGACCATTCTCAGCGCGGAGCCCCCGGATCCCCGTCTCTACGGCCGCATCGTGCGTGGCCCCGACAGGTCGGTGCTGCGCATCGTCGAGGGCACGGACGCCGACGAGGAGGAGCAGCAGATCGGCGAGATCAACTCCTCGATCTACGTCTTCCGCTCAGACGTGCTCTGGGGGGCGCTCGAGCGGATCGAGCCTCACAACGTCCAGGGGGAGCTGTACCTCACCGATGCCATCGAGATCGTCGTCGCGGACGGGGGCAAGGTGGCCGCCCACATCGCGGCCGACTCACGCGAGGCGGACGGCGTCAACACTCGCTCCGAGCTCGCCCGGGCCGCGGCCGTCCTGCGCGACCGGATCAACGAGGCGCACATGCTGGCGGGCGTGACGATCGTCGATCCGGCGGCGACGTGGATCGAGCCGACGGTCGAGCTCGAGCCCGACGTGACGATCCAGCCGTTCGTGATCCTGCGTGGCGAGACCCGGGTGGCGGGCGGTGCGGAGATCGGGGCGAACACGGTCGCGATCGACGCCCACATCGGGAACAAGGCGACGATCGGGCCGTTCTGTTACCTTCGCCCTGGGACGGTCCTCGGCGACTCCTCCAAGGCGGGCACCTTCGTGGAGATCAAGAACTCACGTATCGGCGACCGCACGAAGGTGCCTCACCTGTCGTACATCGGCGACGCCGACATCGGCGCCGACACGAACGTCGGCGCGGGAGCGATCACCGCCAACCTCGCGCACAAGCCGGGTGAGCCCAAACGGCGCACCACGATCGGGAGCAACGTCAGGACCGGCATCCACAATGGCTTCGTCGCGCCGTTGGAGGTCGGTGACGGAGCATGGATCGCTGCCGGATCGGTCATAACGCAGGACGTTCCGGCCGATGCGCTGGGAATCGCCCGACCACGCCAGGAGAACAAGGAGGGCTATGCAGCCCGGCAGCGGGACAACTGAGCTCGTTCTCCCCGGTCTCGGGGCACCGGACGTGATGACGCAGGACCAGCCGGGGCACTGGATCGAGCGCGGGCCGCAGAAGCGGCTGATGGTGTTCTCCGGCCGCTCGCACTCCGATCTCGCCAACCGGATCGCCGACCAGCTCGGCGTCCAGCTCGGCGAGGTCGAGCTGAGCACGTTCGCGAACGGCGAGACCTACTGCCGCTTCGACGAGTCGATCCGCGGGGCCGACATCTTCATCGTCCAGACCGGCTGCGAGCCCGTCGACCGCAACGTGATGGAGCTGCTGTTCATGGTCCAGGCGGCCAAGCTCGCCTCCGCGAAGCGGATCACCGCCGTCATTCCGCTGTTTCCCTACGCCCGGCAGGATCGCAAGGCGAAGCCGCGTGAGCCGATCTCGGCCCGGCTGATCGCCGACATGCTCCAGCTCGCCGGCGCCGACCGGGTGCTGACGATGGATCTGCACGCCGGCCAGATCCAGGGCTTCTTCACCATCCCCGTCGACCACATGACCGCGGTGCCGCTCTTCGCGCGCCATTTCAGGGATCTCGGCCTCACCGGCGAAGGGGTCGTCTCGGTCTCGCCCGACGCGGGCCGCGCCAAGCAGGCCGTCCGCTTCGCGGAGATGCTGGACGCCGACTTCGCGCTGATGCACAAGTCGCGTCCGGCCCACGACGTCGTCGAGGTGACCGAGGTGACGGGTCGTGTGCGCGGCAAGACGGCGATCCTGGGCGACGACGTGATCATGACCGGCGGCACCTTGCTCGCAAACGTGAAGGCGCTGCAGGAGCACGGCGTCGAAGACGTGTGGGTGTTCGCGACCCACGGCCTCTTCTGCGGCAACGCGCTCCAGAAGTTCGACGACTCGGACATCAAGGGGATCGTCGTCACGGACACCGTCCCGATCGATCCGCTCGCGCGGCCGGACAAGATGACCGTCCTGCCGGTCGCTCCGCTCCTGGCCGAGACGATCATGAACGTCTTCGCCGACGACTCCGTCTCCGCCATCTTCGGCGGCGAGAACCAGCTCTTCTAGACACCCCGCCCGGCCCCGGACGGGCCTTCGGGCCGTACTTTCTCCCGCCGTAGTGTAAGGTCGGCCTTACATGCCGTCGAAGGCGCACCTTATGGACGTTCGGGAGGCTTCGGGATGCTGCCGACGTTCGTGATCGGTCTGCGCGAAGGCGCAGAGGCGGCGCTGATCGTCGGCATCATCGGGGCCTTTCTGCGCCAGGAGGGCCGACAGGACGCGCTGCGCTGGATGTGGGCCGGCGTGACGGTCGCGATCGGTCTGTGTGTGGCGGCTGCGGTGGCGCTGCAGATCCTCGACGACGAGCTGCCGCAGAAGCAGCAGGAGGGATTGGAGACCGTCGTCGCGGCGATCGCCGTCGGGATGGTCACGTTCATGATCCTCTGGATGCGCAGGCACGCGCGCGGGCTCGCCGGCGAGCTTCGTGCGAACGCCGCCGGCGCTCTTGCGCGGGGCTCGACCTGGGCGCTCGTCGCGATGGCGTTCTTCGCGATCGTCCGCGAGGGACTGGAGACGGCGGTGTTCCTCCTCGCGGCCTTCCAGGCGTCCGGGAACGCGACGGCAGCGGGAATCGGCGCGTTGCTGGGCGTCCTCGTCGCGGCGTTGCTCGGCCTCGCGATCTACCGCGGCGGTGTGCGGCTCAACCTCGCGCGGTTCTTCCGCCTGACCGCCGTCGCGCTGGTGCTCGTGGCTGCCGGGCTCGTCATGTCGGCCCTGCACACCGCTCACGAGGCGGCCTGGTTGAACAGCCTGCAGGGCAGGGCGGTCGATCTGAGCTTCCTCGTCCGTCCCGGCACCGTCACGAGCTCGCTCCTGACCGGGGTGCTCGGGCTCCAGCCGCAGCCGACGGTCGGCGAGACGCTGGGCTGGCTGGTCTACGCGGTTCCGATGCTGGTGATCGTGCTCTGGCCCGATCGTCTGCGCCTGACGAATCCGACGGCCCGGCGGTCCGAGCCTCTCGAGCCAGGTTCCCTGCGGCAATCAGATTCGGCCTTCTGAGAGGCGATCTCGCTACACTCCTGCGTCGTGGCTGGAGAGCGCGTCAAACTGTTGGTCCAGAACCGGGCCGTCCTCGGCTCGGCGGAATCGCGCCGCCTGCGCCGCCAGGGTCTGATCCCGGGCGTCCTCTACGGCCGTGAAGCACCGGTGGCGATCACGATCGCCGACCGCGATCTCCGCACCGCTTTGACGTCGAAGGGCGGCCTGAACGCCGTGCTCGACGTCGTCGTCGACGGCGGCAAGGCGCATTCCTCGGTGCTCAAGGACTACCAGCAGGATCCGGTACGTGGGCTGATCACCCACGTCGACCTCCAGGAAGTGCGGCTCGACCAGCCGATCCACGCCACCGTCCCGCTCCATCTGCAGGGCGAGCCGGCCGGTGTGAAGGAAGGCGGCGTCCTGACGCAGGTGACGAACGAGTTGAACGTCGAGGCGCTGCCGATGGAGGTGCCCGAGCACATCGCTGCGGACGTCTCCGAGCTCGGGATCGGCGACTCGCTCCGCCTCTCCGCGCTCACCGCGCCCGAGGGCGTGACGCTGCTCGACGACCTCGACGAGACCGTGCTCGCGACCGTCACCGCTCCGACCCGTGAGGTCGAGCCCGAGCCCGTCGAGGGCGAAGAGGCCGCTGAGGGCGAAGAGCCTGCCGCTGAAGGCGAGCCCGCCGCAGGCGACGACGCCGCCGGCGACAGCGCCGACTCCGGCGCCTCCGAGGAATAGCCCGCTGCCATGCGGCTCTGGCCGCGCCGCCACGGCACCTCGTACGACCTGCTCGTCGCGGGGCTCGGCAACCCGGGCCGTGAGCACGCGGGCAACCGCCACAACGTGGGGTGGCTCGTCGCCGACGAGCTGGCACGGCGGCACGGCGGCCAATGGCGTGCGAAGTTCAACGGCAGGCTGGCCGAGGTGCGCATCGACGGCCACAAGGTCGCCCTGCTCAAGCCCGAGACCTTCATGAACGACTCGGGCCGGGCCGTGCAGGCGGCCATGCGGTTCTTCAAGCTCGAGCCGGACACCGTCCTCGTCGTCCACGACGAGAGCGATCTCGACCTCGGCCGGTTGCAGGCCCGCCTCGGAGGGGGCACCGCCGGCCACAACGGCGTGCGCTCGGTCGCCGAGCACCTCGGCACCCGGGACTTCCTGCGGCTGCGCGTGGGTGTCGGCCGGCCGGGCCGTGGCGACCCACGGCCGCTCGCCGACTGGGTGCTCTCCGACTTCGCCGCCGCGGACGACGCGGAACGGCTCGTGCGCGAGGCGGCGGACGCCGTCGAGGTGCTCGACGCCGAGGGGCTCGAGGCGGCGCAGCGCGCCGTCAACTCGAAGCGCTCGTAACACCCGGCACACGGCCCGGGAAACGGCCGCGCTGCAGCAGAAGCCCGCTTCGGCCGGTCGAAAGAGCCACTCGGCCCGGGTGTGGCCTCCACGCAGGCCTACCCCTTTCGAAGGACGCCGCATCCGTCGAAAGGGTGATAGCCACGCGCGGCCGGGGCTGCCTAACTGCGCCGGCCAACGACAGCCAGGCGCGTCCTCCTCCTCTGCGCGCCGCCTCTGCCGGAGGGACCTTTCCCATGACCGACCGCATCCGCTGTGCGCTGCTTCTCCTCGCCGTTCTCGGCTGCACGGCCGTGCACACCGGAGGCGCCCTGGCGGCGCGGGAGCACATCGTGCACGGCAACACCGTCGAGCTCGAGCAGGCGAAGATCGTCCGCTTCGCCCGGCGCTACGTGGGTGTTCCCTATGCCTACGGCGGGACGACGCCCGCGAGTGGATTCGACTGCTCGGGCTTCACCCGCTTCGTCTACGCGCACTTCGGGATCGACCTGCCGCACTACTCCGGCGGGCAGTTCGACCTCGGGCGCAGCGTCTCGCGCGGGGCGCTTCGCCCGGGCGACCTGCTCTTCTTCGACGGTGTCGGCCACGTCGGCCTGTACATCGGCCGTGGGCTCTTCATCCACGCGCCGCACTCCGGCACCCATGTCTCGATCGAGCCGCTCGCGGGCTGGTACGCGGGCACCTACGACGGCGCGAGGCGCCTCATTTAGCGGCGCTAGTACCATGGTGACCCGGCCGAACGCCCTGTTCGGCCCATCGTCATGGACCGGCCCGTTCTCTACAGCCTCGTCGAACGACTCCGCGCAGAGGAGCGGCTCCAGGAGCTCGCCGCCGCGCTGCCGTCGCGCGCCCGCATCTCCGAGCCGGTGCTGCCGCTCGTCCTGGCGGCGCTCCACGACGAGCTGCAGCGCGGGCTCGTGGTGGTGCTGCCCGAGGACGCAGACGCTCGTGACGCTGCCGAGGCCGCAGGCTGGTTCCTCGGCGACGAGAGCGTGGCGTTGTTCCCTTCGCGCGGCGTCCGCTGGGAATCGGGGCTCGAACCGCCGCCGCATCTCGTCGGCGAGCGCGCCCGCGCTCTCGCCGTGCTCGAGCGGGGCGGGCTCGTGTGCGCGTCGGCGACCGCAGTGGCGGAAGGGGTCCCGCCGGCGGGCGACCGGGCAGCAGTCATTCGCGTCTCGCCGGGCGACGAGACCGGGATCGACGCCCTCGCCGGCGACCTGGCGTCGGCCGGCTACGAGCGGGTCGAGCGAGTCGAGGACCGTGGCCAGTTCGCGGTTCGCGGCGGCCTCGTCGACGTCTTCGCCACCACCGGCCGCGAGCCGCTCCGGATCGAGTTCTTCGGCGACGAGATCGAGCAGATCCGGGCGTTCTCGCCGTTCACCCAGCGTGCGCTGCGCGCGGTGGTCGAGGCGACCATCTACCCCGCGGCCGAGCGGCGGCGTGAGCTCGTCGAGATCGACCTCGGCCCGGACGAAGGCGAGGAGCGTGCGCTCGAGGCTCCCGCCGATCTCGTGCAGGCATTCGACCGGGCTCCAGACTTCGTCTGGTCGCTCGACGAGGTGCAGGCCGTCTGGGCCGAGGAGGGACTGACGCCGGTCTCGCTCGACGGCGTGACGGAACTGACGCCACTGCCGCAGGGACAGCCGTATTCGTTCGACGCGCAGCGTCCCGCTCTGGCCGCGCGCGGGCTCGCGGAGGCTGAGAACGAACTGGGCGGGCTGCTGCGGCAGGAGCTCGACGTCGTCGTGACGTTCGCTCACCGCGGGGAGGCGCTGCGCCAGCAGGCGCTCCTGCGGCGCGTTCAGGCCGGGCTGCTCGACGCTGGAGAAGCACCGAGCGGTCTCCGGTTCGCCGTGTCCCCCGCACGCCGTGGGTTCGTCTGGCGCGAGCTCGGCCTCGCGCTGTTGCCCGACACGCAGGTCTTCCGCAAGCGGCCGCCGCGCGCGTCGACCTCGCCCGGGCGCGCGCTGCAGAGCTTCTCCGACCTGCGCACGGGGGACTACGTCGTGCACGAGGACCACGGGATCGCCCAGCTGCTCGGGTTCGAGACGAAGGAAGTGGCCGGCGTCACGCGCGACTACCTCCTGCTCGCCTATCGGGGAGACGACCGCGTCTACGTCCCCCACGAGCAGATCGGCAAGGTCAGCCGCTACATCGGAGCCGACTCGAAGGCGCCTGCGCTGTCGAAGCTCGGTGGCAAGGCGTGGGACAACCTGAAGACGCGGGCGCGCGCTCACCTGCGCGAGATGGCCGGCGAGCTGCTGCAGCTCTACGCGCAGCGCCAGACCCAGCCTGGAATCGCGTACGACGTCGAGCACGAGTGGGTCGAACAGCTCGAGAACGAGTTCCCTTATCGGGAGACGGACGATCAGCGCACCGCGATCGAGGCGGTCAAAGAGGATCTCGAGTCGCCGCACCCCATGGACCGCCTGGTCTGCGGTGACGTCGGGTTCGGCAAGACCGAGGTCGCGCTGCGGGCGGCGTTCGCCGTTGCGGTCGGCGGCAAGCAGGTCCTGATGCTCGTGCCGACGACCGTGCTCGCACAACAGCACTGGAACACGTTCAAGGACCGGTATCGCGACTTCCCGGTCCGAGTCGAAATGGTCTCGCGATTCAGGACTGCGCGGGAGACGAAGAAGGCCCTTCTAGACTTTTCCGAAGGAAGAGTCGAGGTGCTCATCGGAACGCACCGGGTTCTGTCGAGGGATGTGATCCCGAAGGAGCTCGGGCTCGTGATCGTCGACGAGGAGCAGCGGTTCGGCGTCGCGCAGAAGGAACTGCTGCGTCAGCTGCGGCTCGAGGTCGACGTGCTCGCGATGAGCGCCACGCCGATCCCGAGGACACTGCACATGTCGCTCGCGGGCCTGCGCGACATCTCGGTGATCGAGACGCCGCCCGAGGGGCGCCGCCCGATCCGCACGTTCGTCGGCGAGTACGACGAAGAGCTGATCAAGCAGGCGCTCGATCGTGAGGTGCAGCGGAACGGCCAGGCCTTCTATCTGCACAACCGCGTCGAAACGATCGAGGAGGCGGCGGCGAAGCTGCAGCAGCTCTGCCCCGACCTGCGCTTCCTGGTCGCACATGGTCAGATGCGCGAGCACGAGCTGGAGGAGCAGATGATCTCGTTCCTCGCCGGCGATGCCGATGTGCTCGTCTCGACGACGATCATCGAATCGGGCCTCGACATCCCGCAGGCCAACACGTTGATCGTCGAGCGCGCCGACATGCTCGGGCTGAGCCAGCTCTACCAGATCCGCGGCCGGGTGGGCCGGAGCGACGTGCTCGCGCACGCGTACCTCTTCTACCCGGACGCTCACGAGCTGACGCCGGAGGCGCGCGCGCGGCTCGCCACGCTCGCCGACCACACGGAGCTCGGGGCGGGCTTCGCGATCGCCATGCGCGACCTCGAGATCCGCGGCGCCGGCGACCTGCTCGGAGCCGAGCAGTCCGGGCACGTGGCGGCGCTCGGCTTCGAGCTCTACGTCGAGATGCTGCACGAGGCGGTCGCCGAACTGTCCGGCCAGCGCCGCCTCGCCACGCGTCCGGTCCGGGTCGACGCGCGGGTCGACGCGTACGTCCCGGCTGCGTACATCGCCGCCGAGGCACTCAAGATCGATCTCCACCGGCGGATCGCGTTGACCGAGACCGAGGACGACCTGCACGAGTTGCGGGTCGCGACCGAGGACCGCTTCGGGCCGGTGCCGGAGCCGGTCGAGAACCTCTTTGCGATCCAGGCAGCGAAGCTGAAGCTCGCCCAGTTGGGCGCGGACTACCTGGTGTTCAGAGGTGGTCGTGCGTCGGTCGGGCCGGTCGTGCTCGGCTCCGCAGAGCTGCGCGATCTTCGCGCGCACGTCGACACCGCTGTCTACTCGACAGGGAATCGTGAAGTGACGTTAAGGGGCGATGAATTCAAGGGAGCGCTCGATTTGGTCGATGCTATGCTGGCCGCCCGCCGGGCTGCTTAGCCGGCGCTTTCTTATGAAGAAGCTCACATTTCCGCTCCTGCTCGTCCTCGTCGCAGCCCTGCTCGCAGGGTGCGGTGGCAGCAGTGCGAGCCTGAAATCGGACGACGTCGCGACGGTCGGGAAGGTGCACATCAGCAAGGCCGCGTTCGCCGCGCTGCTCGTCCAGGCGAAGAAGAGCTACGCGGCTCAGACGCCCCCGAAGGTCTTCCCGAAAGCGGGCACTGCGGACTACGAGACGATCAAGGGCCAGGCCGTTGCGCTGCTCGTCCAGCAGGCCGAGCGCGAGCAGAAGGCTGCTTCCCTCGGGATCAAGATCTCGAACTCGGACATCCAGAAGCGCCTCGACCAGATCAAGCAGCAGTACTTCGGCGGCAGCGAGACGAAGTACCAGGCCCAGCTGAAGAAGCAGAGCCTGACCGACGCGGAGGTCCGCGAGGATATTCGCCAGCAGCTCATCTCCGAAGCGCTCTTCGCCAAGGTGACGAAGAACACGAAGGTCACGGACAGCGCGGTCCATGCCTACTACCTCGCCCACCAGTCGACCTACACGCAGCTTCCCTCGCGCAACGTCCGGCACATCCTCGTCAAGTCGCCGACGCTCGCGCAGACGATCTACGCGCAGCTGAAGTCCGGCAACGACAAGGCGTGGTGCACGCTGGCCAAGAAGTACTCGCTCGACCCGAGCTCGAAGGACGCCTGCGGCAAGCTCACCGTGCAGCAGGGCCAGACGGTTCCGGAGTTCAACAAGGTCGCCTTCTCGGAGAAGACCAAGGTCGTCCATGCGCCTGTGCACAGCTCGCAGTACGGCTGGTTCGTGATCGAGCCGCTCTCGAGCGTCAAGCCGAAGTCCGCGACTCCCGAGAAGAGCGTCGCGGCCAACATCAGGACGCAGTTGCTCCAGACCGACAAGAACCAGGTGATGACCGACTGGGTCACCTCGCTCACGAAGAGCTTCTGCTCGGGGTCGAAGATCAGGTACCAGGTCGGCTACGCGCCGAGCACCAGCACGGATCCCTGCGCGTCGACCACCAACGCGACGACGACCTAGCGACCCGCCGACGTGTCTCTCGCGGAAGCGCTCGTCGAGCTCCAGGAGCTGACCGAGCGGCTGCGGCGCGAGTGCCCCTGGGACCGTGAGCAGACGACGCGCACGATCGTCCCGCACACGGTCGAGGAGGCCTACGAGGTCGCCGACGCGGCGATCGCCGGTGACGACCCGAAGCTCCTCGATGAGATCGGGGATCTCCTGTTCCAGGCGTACTTCCTCGCGTTGTTGCTGGAAGAGCGTGGAACAGGAGATCTAGAACAAGCGGCTCGTGGCGTCCATGCGAAGCTGATCTCACGTCATCCGCACATCTTCGGGGCAGCTCGAGCCACCAGCGCTGCCGCAGTGCGGCAGCGCTGGGAGGAGATCAAGCGCGAGGACGAGGGGCGGCAGGGCATCTTCCACGACGTACCTGAGGGGCTGCCGGCCCTGCTCCTGGCGCGCAAGGTGCAGCTGCGTGCCAAGTCGGTCGGCTTCGAGTATCCCGATCTCGCCGGAGCGCTGGCCGATTTCGACGACGAGCTACGCGAGCTGCGGGCCGAGCTGCCGGCCGAGGATCCGCCGGAGGAGACGGAGCCGGACGCACGGACGGCCGCGGAGCTCGGCGACGTCCTGTTCGCCGCGGTCAACGTCGCGCGCAGGTTGAATGTCGATCCCGAGCTCGAGCTGCGGGCTGCGGCGAAGCGCTTTCGTGCCCGCGTGGAAACTGCGGAGGCGATCGCCGCGGCCGCTGGCAAGGATTGGACGACGCTTCCGCTCGCCGAGCAGGACGCCTACTACGACGAGGCAAAGGGGACGAACCCGTGACAACCAAGATCGCCGCCGTGCAGGGCCGCCAGGTACTCGACTCACGCGGCAACCCGACCGTCGAAGTGGATGTTCGGCTCGAATCCGGCGCGGCCGGCCGCGCGATCGTCCCGTCGGGCGCCTCGACCGGCGTGCACGAGGCGGTCGAGCTCCGCGACGGCGCCCCGGAGTGGGGCGGCAAGGGTGTCAGCCAAGCCGTCGGGCACGTGAACGGCGAGCTCGCCGCTGCGGTGAAGGGGCTCGACGCGCGCGACCAGGCAGCACTCGACAACACGCTGATCGAGCTCGACGGCACCCCGAACAAGGGCCGCCTCGGTGCGAACGCGATCCTCGGCGTCTCCCTCGCCTCGGCGAAGGCGGCGGCCGGCGAGACACCGCTGTGGTCGTACCTCGGTGGGCCCGACGCGTCGACCTTGCCCGTTCCGCTGATGAACGTGATCAACGGCGGCGTCCACGCGGCGAACTCGATCGATCTGCAGGAGTTCATGGTCGTCCCGGTCGGCGCGGAGTCGTTCGCCGAGGCGCTCCGGATCGGCGCCGAGGTCTACCACGCCCTGAAGAAGGTCCTGGCCGACCGCGGGCTCGCCTCGGGCGTCGGCGACGAGGGCGGGTTCGCGCCGAACCTGGAGTCGAGCGAGGCGGCGATCGAGGCGATTCTCGACGCGGCCGAGCGGGCCGGGCACCGCGAGCAGATCGCGATCGCGCTCGACCCGGCTGCCAGCGAGATCTTCAGTGACGGGGTCTATCGGTTCGAAGGGCGCGAGAAGTCGAGCGACGAGATGCCGGACTTCTGGGCGGAGATCGTCGAGCGCTATCCGGTCGTCTCGCTCGAGGACGGTGCGGCGGAGGACGACTGGGGCTCCTGGGAGGCGCAGACGCGCCTGCTCGGCGACCGCCTGCAGCTGATCGGCGACGACATCTTCGTGACCAATCCCGAGCGGCTTCAGCTGGGCATCGATCGCGGCGTCGCCAACTCGATCCTCGTCAAGGTCAATCAGATCGGCACGCTGACCGAGACGATCGCTGCCGTGCGGCTCGCCCAGTCGAACGGCTACACCGCCGTCATGTCCCATCGCTCCGGCGAGACCGAGGACTCGACGATCGCGGATCTCGCGGTCGCGCTCGGCACCGGGCAGATCAAGACCGGTGCGCCGGCGCGCTCCGACCGCGTGGCGAAGTACAACCAGCTGCTGAGGATCGAGGAGCAGTTGGGCGCGAAGGCGGAGTACCCGGGCTGGGATGCCTTTCCGCGCGCCCGCCGCTGATCGGATTCATTGATCGCTACGCTGAGGCGAGATGGCGGCGGAGCGCAGGAGAACCAAGATCGTTGCGACGATCGGCCCGGTGTCGTCGAGCCATGACGTCCTGCGCGAACTGGTGGAGGCGGGCGTCGATGCGATCCGCCTCAACCTCTCCCACGGGACGCAGAAGGATCACGCGGCGAGCGCGGGCGTCGTCCGCGAGGTTCAGGAGGAGACCGGCAAGCCGCTCGCGCTGATCGCCGACCTCCAGGGCCCGAAGCTCCGCATCGGCGACCTCGACGAGCCGCGGATCCTCCTCAAGGACGAGGAGATCGTCATCGTCGGCGAGCAGCACGCGCTGAACGGCGCCCTGCCGATCGCGCCGGCCGTGATCGGCGAGGTGCTGCGTCCCGGCCACGACATCCTGATCGACGACGGCCTCGTTCGGCTGGCCGTCCAGGAGGTCGAGCAGGGGCGGGCGCGCTGCCTCGTCGTGGTCGGCGGCGAGGTGAAGTCGCACAAGGGGGTCAACCTGCCCGGCGTGCCGGTGCCGATCCCGTCCCTCACCAAGAAGGACCTCGACGATCTCGAGTTCGCGCTCGGGCTCGGCGTCGATTTCGTCGCGCTCTCGTTCGTGCGCGCGGCCGCGGACGTGCGCGACCTGCAGGCGATCATCCGCCAGCACGGTTCGCCGGCGCGCGTGATCGCGAAGATCGAGAAGGCCGAGGCGGTCGAGGCGCTCGAAGAGGTGCTCCTCGAGGCCGACGCCGTGATGGTCGCGCGCGGAGATCTCGGGGTGGAGATCGGCGCGGCGACCGTCCCGCTGCTCCAGAAGCGGATCATTCTGCGCTGTCTCGAAGCGGGCAAGCCGGTGATCACAGCGACGCAGATGCTCGAGTCGATGATCGAGCACGCCGAGCCGACACGGGCCGAGGCGAGCGACGTCGCCAACGCCGTGCTCGACGGAACCTCGGCCGTGATGCTCTCCGCCGAGACCGCCACCGGGAACTATCCGGTTCAGGCCGTTCAGATGATGGACCGGATCGCACGCGCGGTGGAGCCCTCCATGGGGTACCGCCACCAGATGCCGGAAGCGGGGGAGGACACGACCGTCGGCCGCGCCATGTCGAACGCCGCGTGCGACCTCGCCGAGGCGCTCGGGGCCCGCGCGATCCTCGTGCCGACCTTCACCGGCCGCACCGCCTCCGGGGTTGCACGCCTGCGGCCCCGCCGGCCGATCCTCGGTCTGTCGCATCACCGCACGGCCGTCCAGCAGATGGCCCTGGAGTGGGGCGTCACCCCGGTGCTGATGCCGCCGAGCGACGACGTCGAGGATCTCTGGTCGCGCTCGCTCGAGTCGGCGCTCAACTCGGGGATGGTCGACGCCGGCGACCGCGTCGTCTTGACCGCCGGAACCGCGGTCAACCTCCCGGGCTCGACCAACGTGATCAAGGTAGACGTGGCGTAACCGCAGGGATCGGAGGCAAAGCAGCGAAGCAGTCGCCGTGCTCCGGCTTCGTCCCACGCGGCTCCTCGCGATCGGCGGGATCGTGCTCGTCACCTTCCTCTACTGGAAGCCGCTGCACACGTATCTCCACACGAAGGGCGAGCTGCAATCCCGCGTCGCCGAGGTGCATGCGCTGCAGGTCGAGAAGAAGAAGCTCCAGGCACGCATCGCGGCAGCCGACACCGGGGAACAGCTCCTGCGTGAAGCACGCCGCATGGGCCTCGTGAAGCCGAACGAGCAGCTCTTCATCGTGCGCGGCATCGACGCCTGGCGCCACAAGAATCACTAGCGTCTCCCCGTGGGCGATGAGGAAGTGGTGGCGCGGCAGATCGGCCGTGTGCCGCGCGCGTTCAAGCGCGTGGCTGTTCGCTGCCCGTTCGGCCGGCCGGCGGTGACCGAGCAGGAACCGTTCGGCGGGGACGGCCGGCCGTTTCCGACCCAGTTCTACGTGACCTGCCCGTTCCTCGTCGCGGCGATCTCGCGGCTCGAGGCCGCGGGAGGCGTCGAGCGCTGGACACGCGCCGTCGAGGCCGACGCAGTGCTCGGCCGAAGCCTCGACGAGGCAAACAAGGAGCAGCGCCGGCTCCGGCCCGAGCTCGACGCGGGGATCGGCGGCTCGACGCGCACGGGGACGCTCAAGTGCCTGCACGCGCACGCGGCGTTCGCCCTGGCGCGGCCCGGCTACGAGCTCGGTGACCGGATCGTCGCCGAGCTCCCCGCTCTCTGGCCCGAGTCCTGCTGTACTCCGTGACATGGACCTCGACCTTGCGCGCCATCAGTGGCAGGACGGGATCCGCCGGGTGGAGAGCATGCGCGCCGACGGCCCCCGGTACACCGACCGCATGGCGCAGGTGGACGTGCTCGTGAACGCGCTTCGCCAGCGGGTGGGGCAGGTCTTCACGCTCGAGGAGCTCGCTGACTCGTATGACGGCGCCGACGACTGGGCCCGCGCCGTGCTGGACGACGCCGACCCCGAGGCCCCGCCGGTGGCCGAGGCCGGCACGGTGGCCGACGCCGCGTTTCACCTCTACGCCCGCGGGGCGACGGACTACCGGCCGTGAAGCGGGTCGTGCTGCTCGCGGTCGGCGCCGCGCTCGTCTTTGCCGTCGGCATCGCCGTCGGCGAGGCGCTCAACGACAATCCGCAGCCCGGCGGCACCCAGTCGATCGTCCGGACGCTGCAGCCGCTGCCGCTCGCGCCGGCCGCGCGCACAACGGTGACCGTTACGGCCCAGAACCCATAAACCTGTTTAGGAAGCGGAAGCTTTGGCTACGTTTGGCCGGTGACCGCGTCCGGAAGACGAGCTGTGACCGATGAGCCCGACTGGCTGACGCTCGGCCAGGCCGCGAGGTTCCTCGGCGTCGCCCAGTCCACGATTCGCAAGTGGTCCGACCAGGGCCGCGTGCCGGCGTTCTACACGCCGGGTGGGCACCGCCGCTACCGGCGCCGCGACCTGGAGACGTTCCTGGACCGGTCGGGGCCGGGCGGCAAGGCAAACGGGCCGCTCGTGCTCGTCGTCGACGACGACCCGCGCCTGCGCGAGTTCGTGCGGGTCAATCTCGAGCTGGAGGGCTACACGGTGCGTGAGGCGTCGAGCGCGGAGGACGCGCTCGACGCGATCGAGGACCAGGCACCCGCGCTGGTCCTGCTCGACGTCGTCATGCCGGGCGTCGACGGCTGGCAGATGCTGCAGCGGATGCAGGAGCGGCACGGGTCGATCCCGGTGATCATGTTCAGCGGCAAGGTGGACTCGGCCGCGGCCGACGCCGAGGAGCGCGGGGCCAGCGGCTTCGTGGGGAAGCCGTTCGACCCGCGTCAGCTGATCGAGCGCGCGAAGCAGCTCGTGCCGGCGTGATCTCCTAGCCGCCGCTGATCGCGGCGATCACGTCGACGCGCGACTGCGGAGCGAGCGGCGTCTCGAGAGCCGCCCGCTCACGGTCGACGTACACGTGGATGTGAGGCCGGATGGCCGGCCCCGGCTCGCACAGGCGGTCGCGCACGCCGGGCCAGCGCGCGTCCAACTGGTCGATCGCCGCCTCGACCGTCGCGGCGTCCACATCGATGCGACGCGGCAGCTCGGGGAAGAGCGGCGTCAACGTCATCGGCAGGTGCAGCTCCGCCACGGCGTCAGTCGAGCACCGCGACCTCGACGGACGAGATCGCCGGGAGGTAGCTCGCGATCTCGGTCCAGGTCTCGGCGTCGTCGGCGCTCGCGAACAGCTGCCCGGTGCTCGTCCCGAAGTAGTAGCCGGGGACGTCGTAGCCGTCGTTCGCCATCGCCTCGCGCAGCACCCCGAGATAGGCGTCTCGTTGCGGGAGCCCGTTGTCGGCCCGCTGCCAGCTCGAGCCGCCGTCCCGGGTGCGCCAGACCGAAGCCTTGCCGTCGGGCATCGTGCGGCCGTGCCCGGCATCGAGCGGGATGACGAAGAACGTGTCCCGGTCGTGCGGATGCGCGGCGGCCGCGAACCCGAACTCGCTCGGCAGCCCCTCCGTGATCTCGTTCCAGCTCGCGCCGCCGTCGTCGCTGCGATGGACGCCCACGTGGTTCTGCTGGTACATCCGGTCGCCGTCGGCGTTCGAGCGGACGAGCTTGTGCACGCAGAAGCCCACCTCCTCGTGCGGTCTCGGCCAGTCGGCGCGGAGACCGCGGTTCCGCGGTGTCCAGGAGGTTCCGTCGTCGGTCGTCTCGAACACGCCGACGCCCTGCACGATCGCCCAGAAGCGCTCGCGGTCGGCAGCATCGGCCATCAGCGCGGAGATGCCGAGGTGGCCGGGAGGCTGGTTCCCCGGGTCGTCCCACTCCTCGCTGCCGGGCTCGCCGGCGAGCGTGCTGAGCAGCGACCAGGTTGCGCCGTCGTCCGTGCTCTGGAAGATCCCCGGCGCCTCGACCCCGACGAGCAGCCGGCCGTGCGCGGCCGAGAGCGTCGAGACCTTCGACAGCTTCTTGCTGCCGTCTTCGCCGTAGGCGAGGCCCTCGCTCGAGTGCGTCCACGTCTCGCCCAGGTCGCCGCTCCGCCACACCGCCGAGCCGTGCCACTCGCTCGCGGCGGCCGCGTAGATCGCGCCAGAATCCGCGTCGAAGACGGCGTGGTAGACCGGCCACCCCTCGCAGAATGGACCGCGGACCTCCCAGTCACGACGATCCTGGTCGCTCTCCACGAGAAAGCAGCCCTTCCGGGTCCCGATCACGAGCACAGTGCGTGGCACGTTCCCTCACCTCCGGCGACGACAGCGTGGTCCTAGTCTCCCAAAGACGCCCGCCGGTCACGAGATTCATCGGTGATCTGCATGAGGAGAGCTGCGATCTGCGTTGAAATCGGTCGGGATGGCCGACGAGCCCCGTCACCACATGTCCCTGATCGACCGCCGGGTCAGCAAGATCGTGAACGCGCGCTCGGTCACCCTGGGCCTCGCGACGACGTTCTTCCTCCTGTCCCTCGTCGCGGCGATCGTGATCCGGCTCGTCGATCACCACGACTTTCCGACCCTCGGGCTCGCGGTCTGGTGGTCGCTCCAGACGGTCACGACGGTCGGCTACGGCGACATCGTGCCGACCACCGACATCGGCCGGGTGATCGGCGGGGCCGAGCTCGTGCTCAGCATCTCGTTCATCGCCTTCCTCACCGCCGGTGTGACGAGCACGGTGATCCACAACCAGGAGTCACGGGCCCAGGCGGCCGACCGGGCCAAGCAGTCGGACGACGCTCAGGCGATCCTCGAGGCACTGACGCACGCGCGGGAGGCGATCACGGCGCTGGACTCGCGCCTCGCCTCGATCGAAGCAAAGCTTCCCTCCTAGAGCTCTTCAGCGGCGCGCACGAGACCGCCGAAGATCACGCCCAGGGCGGCGACGAGGCTGATCCAGATCCCGATTCCGCGGCCGTCCGCGGGAAGCACCGCGTCCGGGATCGAGATGATGCGGATCAGGATGAAGATCGCCGCGAGGGCGCCGAGGCCGAGCATCACCAGGCTTTCGGGGATCGCCGGCGGCAATTCGAAGCCGGCTTCGCGCAGCACGACGATCAGGACGACGGCGAGCCCGATGAAGAAGACGAGCTTGCCGAGGACGCCCGTGTGCCAGCCGATCACCGCGAGCTTCACGCCGACGCCCGAGCCGGCGTACCAGCCCATGAACGACGAGAGCGCGAGCACGAGGCCCGCCACCCACGTGATGCGCTCGCCCGCGGCCCAGAGCCCACCCGTGGCGGCCTGCGGATAGTCGGGCCGCGTGGGGCCGGGCCCGCCGGGACCGGCGGGCAGCTCGAGCTCGATGAACTCGGGGGTCTCCACGCCGGTAAGTATGCGGGTCTCTGCGGTCGGAAGCTGCCGGAACCGGCCCGGGAGCCTAGACGCCGAAGAGCGTCTGGATCTCGTTCCAGGCCGCGACGAGTGCGAAGGCGGCGACGAAGGCGAGCACGAGAAGGCTCACCCAGAACCGGACGTTCGAGCGCTTCACCGCGCTCCGGCGCTCGGTCCTCGCCCTGCGGCGGGCGCGCTCCCGGCGATAGTTCTGCTCGATCGCCCGTGGGTCGAGCGACGGCGGGTCCTCGTCGAGGACAGCCGTGGCCTTGTGGGCTGGCGCAGGCATCCCTGGATTGTAGGCAATACTTCTTCCCGGATGGTCGTCGATGCCCATCGCCTGCCGGTCGAGCGCCTGGCAGAGGCGGCGGCCCAGGTGGCCGAAGCCGCGGAGCTGCGGGTCGCTCTGGAGGCGGTTGCCGCGGCAGTCGCCGACGCGACGCGCGCCGATCTGGCGGTTCTGCGGGTCCTCGACGACGAAGGGCGCCTCGCCACGCGCGCGGTCGCGCCCGCCGGCTCCTCGCTCGGGGCCGAGGTGGCCGGGACGCGGGGGCTCTCCGAGGCCGTCGCGGCCGGGGAGGCGACCGAGCCGACCCGCCGGGCGGCGAGACAGGCCCGGGCAGCCGGTCTGCTCGCGCTGCCGGCGCGGGCCGGCGGTCACGTCGTCGGCTCGGTCGAGCTGATCCGGGTCGGCGACGCGTTCGACGACGACGAGCGCGCGCTGGCGGGGCTCGCCGCCGGGCAGCTCGCGCTCGCCGTCCGGACGCTGGCTCCGGAGGTCGCCGGGTCGCGCGTCCGCGCACACCGG
Organism: uncultured Thermoleophilia bacterium; assembly: GCA_963828655.1. Lineage (GTDB taxonomy): Bacteria > Actinomycetota > Thermoleophilia > Gaiellales > Gaiellaceae > PALSA-600. The sequence goes on from CAWHFK010000009.1 coordinate 325,256, forward strand.
CTCGAGCTCGCCGGCGAGGCTCTGGCAGCCGGCGGCGATGCGCGCCGCGCCGCCCAGCAGGCAGTTCGCATCACCGTCGAGACGACCGGGGCCCGCGGGGGAGCTCTCTGGCGCCTCGGCGAGGAGCGGCCGGAGCTCGTCGCCTCGCTCGGTGCCGTCGAGCCGAGTCTCGGCCGTGCCGCCGCGGTCGTCGTCGAGGCGGTCGAGCAGCGGCGCTCCGCCGGCCTCGCCTACGACGCGGGCACGGCGCAGATCGCGACGCTGACGCTCGGGCAGCCGCCGTTCGCCGCGCTGCAGCTCTTCTTCCCGGAGGATGTCGCGGCGCCCGAGGCCGACCTGCCCGCGCTCGCCGCGTTCGCGGCCCGCGCTGCTCACGCCCTGCGCTCGGCCGAACGTGCGCGCGACGTCGAGCTCGAGCTCGAACGGACACGCTCCCTGCTCGAGGTGGTCGCCGAGGCGATCTCGCGGCTCTCGCTGGCGCACACGCTCCAGACGGCGGTCGAGCGCATCGCCGAGCTCTTGCAGGTCGACCAGGTGGGTGTGTTCCTGCAGGAGGACGGCCGGCTGCGCGCGGCGGCGGGCCGGGGCCACGCGGCTGCGGACGACGACGTGGCCGCACGGCTCCTCGAGGCGCTCCACGGGCCGTTGCGCGCGCGGGGAACGCTGTACGCCACCGTGCAGGGCCGCGAGCCCGCCCTCGCAGCGGTCCGCGCCGCGCTCTCGGCCGCAGGCCGTGACGCGGTGCTCGCCGTCCCGCTGATCGCCCAGGAGGAGCCGATCGGCCTGCTCGTCGCGTACCCCGGCGGCCGCCGCCTCGGCGAGAGCGAGACGGCGCTCGTCGCCGCGCTCGCAGCGCCGCTCGCGGTCGCCGTTCAGAACGCCCGCCTCCACGAGCGCGCCCGCGCACAGGAGGACGAGCTGACCGCAGTGCTCGAGACCGAGCGGCTCGTCTCACGGCGCGTGAACGCCCTCTACGAGATCTCACGCTCGTTCGCCCAGACACTGTCGCTCGAGCGCACGCTCGCCGCGGTCACCGAGACGCTGGTGAAGGAGCTGAACGTCGATGCCGCAGTGATGCGGGTCCCGGACGAGCGAGGCGACCAGTTCGTCCCGCGTGCCGTCCACGTCGCCGACGAGCGGCTCGCGGACGCCGTCAGGGCGATCCTGGAACAGCCACAGCCGCGTCCGCCGCGCACACACGAGCCTCTGATGCTCGATGCCGAGCTGGCGGAGCGGCTGGGCGGCGCGCATTCGCTCCTGCTGCCGTTCCTGCTCGGCGGCGCGACGGCCGCGCTGCTCCCGGTCGCGACGGCCACCGAGCTGCTCGCTCAGTTGACCATCGTCTCGCTCGATCCTGCGGCGCCGATCACCCGGGAGACACTCGCGACCGCGCGCACGATCAGCCAGCAGGCCGCACTCGCAATCGACAACGCACGCCTCTACCAGCAGCAGAAGGAGTTCGCCGAAACGATGCAGCGGTCGCTGCTGCCCCGCGAGCGGCCGTCGACAGCCGGGCTCGAGGTCGGTGCAGTCTACGAATCCGCCGCGCAGGTCGACGTCGGCGGAGACGTCTTCGATTTCCTCGAGCTCCCGGACGGCCGGCTCGCCGTCGTGCTCGGCGACGTCACCGGGCACGGGATCGATGCCACCGCCGACATGGCGATGGCGAAGTTCGTGTTCCGGTCACTCGCGCGCGAGCACTCCGAGCCTTCGGCGTTCCTGGCCGCCGCGAATGAAGTCGTTGTGGGCGAGATCGCGATCGGCAAGTTCATCACGATGGCGTACGTGACGGTCGACTCGGAGGGCGAGGTGCTCTGCGCGAGCGCCGGGCACCCCGAGCCCCGGCTCGTCGGGGCCGACGGACGCGTCACCGGGCTCGCATGCGGGGGGCTTGCTCTCGGCATCGACGCGCCGCAGGTCTACGAGCAGGTCAGCGCGCGGCTCGCGAGCGGGGGGATGGTCGTGCTCTACACCGACGGCGTGATCGAGTCCCGGTCGGGACGCGAGCTCTTCGGGCTCGAGCGGCTGGACGAGGTGCTGTCGGCGCACGCGTCGCGACCGGCGCAGGGGGTGGCGGACGCCGTGCTCGCGGCCTGTCAGGAATTCGCCGGCGGCGACCTGCCCGACGACTGCGCGATCGTCGTGCTGCGCCGGACGTGAACCTCCTGCGGGGCGGGCTCGGCCGCCCGCTCGTGATCGGGCATCGGGGTGCGGCTGCCGTCGCCCCCGAGAACACGCTGGCCTCGCTCGAGGCGGCAATCGCCGGCCGGGCCGACATCGTCGAGTTCGACATCGCGCCCGGTCTTCGCCTGGGGCACTCGCTCGGCGAACTGCCCGCGGACGAGCTCTCGCTGGACGAGGCGCTCGAGTTCCTCGGCGGCCACGACGTCGTGCTGCACCTCGACGTGAAGTTCCCCGGGTACGAGGACGCAGTCCTCCAGGCTGTGCGCCGGCACCGGCTCGAGGACCGCGCCTACCTGTCGACCGCGTTCGCGCTGACCGCCCGCCGCTTCGCCGCCAGGGCGCCCGGTAGCACGATCGCGATCGGCTACCCCCGCGACCGGATCGGCATCTCGAAGCTCCGCTGGCCGCAGGGGCTCACCCGGGCCGGGGCCGCCACGCTGCGCCAGGTGATGCCGGTTCGGGTGCCGGTGCTGCTCCGCTGGGCCCGCGCGAACGCCGTCTCGCTCCACCACACGCTCTGCTCGCGGGCTGCCGTGTCGGTCGCGCACCGGCTCGGAGCGCCCGTGCTCGCCTGGACTGCGAACGACCCGGCCACGGTCGAGCGCCTCGTCGCCGTGGGAGTCGACGGCATCGCCTCCGACGATCCCGGAATGGTGGTGAAAACCCTGGCTACACTGCTTGCGCAGTGAAGCGTCTGCACGCAGTCGTCCTCTTCGTGCTCGGTTTCGCGGCAGCGGGTGCGTTCTCCGGCGCCGTGATCGCCGACGTCACCACCTCGACCACCACGTCGACGGTGGCGACGACGACTGCCGCGACGACGACCACCGCAGCCACCACCACCGGCGAGACCACCACCACGACCGAGACGACCCCGCCCGCCGGGAAGACGCTGCCCGCCGGCGTCCGCGTCGCGGGCGTCCGGGTCGGCGGCCTGCTTCCGGCCGAGGCCGTGGCCGCGGTGCAGACGGCCTTCCGCCGTCCGCTACCGGTCGTGGTCGACCGCAGCAAGCTCTTGCTCGACCCGGCCACGGTCGCGTCGGCCTACAGCGCCACGGCCGTCGCCCGCGCCCGGATCGCGGCACCCGGCTCGAGTGTGCAGCTCGTCGTCGCTGTGCACGGCCCGGCGCTGCGCACGTGGCTCGCGGCCGCGTCCCACCGGTTCGCACGCGCTCCGGTCGACGCATCGCTGAAGCTGAAGGGCGGGAAGCCGCTCCTCACCAGGGACAAGCCCGGGCGCCGGCTCGACACCGCCCGGTTGACGGAGAAGATCGCGGCGGCCCTGCGGGCGAACTCGCGGCTGCCCGTGCGCGCGCGGACGAAGAAGATCGCTGCGAACGTGTCGGTCGATTCCTTCGCCGAGACGATCGTCATCAACCGCTCGACGAACCGGCTCTTCCTCTACGACACGGGCAAGCTCCGCCGCATCTTCGAGGTTGCGACCGGCCAGGCGATCTATCCGACGCCGGCCGGCGTCTGGCACATCGTCGTCAAGTGGAAGAACCCGACCTGGTACCCGCCGGTGCAGGACGCCTGGGCGAGGGGCCTGAAGCCGGTGCCGCCCGGTCCCGACAACCCGCTCGGCACGCGCTGGATGGGCCTCGACGCGCCCGGCGTCGGGATCCACGGCACCGATGAGCCCGCCTCGATCGGCTACAGCGCCTCCCACGGCTGCATCCGGATGCAGGTCCCGGACGCCGAGTGGCTGTTCGACCATGTCGAAGTGGGGACGACGGTCTACATTCTCTGATGCGCATCGTTCGCGTCGCTGTCGCCGCCGGAGTCCTCGCGTTGCTGGGGCTGCTCGTGTGGGACGTCGCGCACGGAAGCGGCTCCGGGGTCGCGCAGAAGGTGGACAAGGGCAAGGTCGTCGCGGCCCCTGGCCTCGACCTGCCGCGCCTCGACGGCAAAGGCCGCCTGAGCCTCGCGTCACTGCGCGGCAAGGTCGTGGTCGTCAACTTCTGGCAGTCGGACTGCCTCCCGTGCAAGCAGGAGGCGAAGACGCTCGACGCCGCCTCCCGGTACTGGAGCTCGAAGGGCGTCGTGTTCCTCGGGGTGGACGCCCTCGATTTCAAGGGCCCGGCGCGCGCCTACCTGAAGCGCTACGGCGTCACCTACCTCAACGTCAGGGATGCGTCGGGCAACACGTATCCCGGCTGGGGCGTGACGGGCACGCCCGAGACGTTCTTCATCGACCGGCGCGGCAACGTCGTTCCGCCGCACATCGTCAGCGTCGCGTCGCGGGCGAAGCTCGACGACGGAATCCGGCGGGCGCTCAGCTCGTGAGAGCCCTCGCGGTCGTCGCGGCGGCGCTCGCGCTCGCCGGGCCGGCAGCCGCGTGTACGACGCACGCAAGCCAGTCGCACCTCGAGACGCTGCTCGTCTGTCTCGAATGCCACACGACGCTCGACGAGTCGAACTCCCCGTTTGCAAACGAGATGAAGGCCGATGTGGCGCGGCGGATCGCCGCGTGCCAGTCCGAACAGCAGATCCTCGACGCGATGGTCGCCCAGTTCGGCACCCAGGTGCTGTCGACGCCGCAGACGCACGGCTTCGATCTGATCGCGTGGCTGCTGCCGCTCGGCGGGATCACCCTCGGAGCGGCGGCAATCGCCGGCGGGGCCTGGCACTGGTCACGTCGACGGTCGGGCGGTGCCCCGCCGGCGGCAGCGGGGCTCGACCCGAGTGAGGAACGCCTCGTCGACGACGCGCTCGCCCGGTTCGATGATTGAGAAGCTTCCGATCGCGTTCGCGGCTGGGCTCATCTCCGTAGTGACACCGTGCGTGCTGCCGTTGATCCCGGGCTACCTCTCGGCGATCTCGGCGGTCGAGATCGACCGGCTCGGCGATCGCGGCGTGGGCCGCAGGATCGCCCTCGCGAGCGTCCCGTTCATCGTCGGCTTCACACTCGTCTTCGTGCTGCTCGGTGCAGGCGCCGCCGCCGTCGGGAGCGCGGTCGACAAGCCCACCCAGCTCAAGATCGCCGGGTTCGTGCTGATCGTCCTCGGGCTCGCGTTCATGGGCCTGCTGCCGTGGCCCGAGCGGGCCGTGGCTCCCGGGCTGCTGCAGCACGCGCGTCGGCGCGGATCGAAAGCGCTGCTCGGAGGCGCCTTCGCCGTCTGCGCGGCCCCGTGCATCGGCACGGTGCTGGCCTCGATCCTCGTCCTCGCCTCCGGCTCGGGCTCGATCGCGCGGGGCATCGTCCTGCTCGTCGCCTATTCGCTCGGGCTCGGGGCGGCATTCGTCCTCGCCGGCATCGCGTTCGCGCACGCCATGACCGCGTTCAGCTGGGTGCGTGACCACTACGGCATCATCCGGTTCTGCTCAGGAGCGACCCTGGTCGCGCTCGGGCTCCTGCTCTTCTTCAACCGCAACTGGTGGCTGCAGGTCGCGCTCGACCAGGTGCTGACGAAGATCGGGCTCGGCTCGCTCTAGCCCGCCGAGGAGCGCCGCCACGTCGAGGCCACGGTGCACGGGCGCGAATGGCCCGAGTCGCCGCAGTGCCTTCACGCGCTGGCGCTCGGCCGCGACCGGTTTGCCGCGGCCGGTCTGATAGGCCGAGACGACCACGTGCACGAGGCCCTGAAAGAAATCGCGCTCCTCTGCGGCGCACCCGCGCCAGGCAGTCTCGAACGCCTCGTGCGCGTCGAAGTAGGCACCCTCGCGTGCGAGCAGCAACCCTTCTTGGTAGGCCGTCACGACGGTGCTAGTGTCGCGCTCAGGCATGGCGACGATCCTGCTGTGTGGGGTCGACCTCTTCATCCGAGGGAAGCTCGAGGCGCTCCTCCCCGAGCATCGCTTCGAGACGTCGGATGGGGTCGAGCCGCCCGATCTCGTGATCGCGGACATCGCGCGCATCGACGCGAACGACGTTGCGGACAACTACCCTGAGGTACCGATTCTCGGTTACACGAACCACACCGACACCGCCGGCCTGCGTCGCGCTCATGCCGCCGGCTTCGACCAGGTCGTCGCAAAATCTGCGCTCTTCGAGCGCGCTCGTGAACTGATCGACCCTCTGCTCGCGTCGGTAGAGTAGGCGCCCGTGACGTACATCATCGCCGAGCCGTGCATCGACATCAAAGACCGCTCGTGCGTCGACGTCTGCCCCGTCGACTGTATCCACGAGGCGGGCCGCATTCTCGTGATCGACCCGGAGGAGTGCATCGACTGCGGCGCCTGCGAGCCAGAATGCCCCGTCGAGGCGATCTTCCCCGAGGACGCGCTGCCGGACAAGTGGGCCCCGTTCGTCAAGATCAACTACGCCTATGCCGACGGAATGGACGTCGTGGACCGGCTGACGGACGAGTACGCGACCGAGCACAACGTCCAGAACGAGCCGCTGGAGTAGGTTCCGAACCGACCGGAGGCGTCGGACGAATCCGGTTTTGGATCCGTATGGTCGAAGACCCTCACGAGCTCTCAGCCCTCTATGCCCTCGACGCGCTGACGGGTGAGGATCGCGAGCGGTTCGAGGCGCATCTGGCCGAGTGTGGGCGGTGCCGCCGAGAGCTGGCCCAGTTCCAGGGAACCGCCGCGTCGCTGGCGTTCGCGGTGGAGGGCCCTGCCCCGCCGACCGCGCTGCGAGGGCGCATTCTCGAGGCTGCGCACGACGAAGGGCAGAACGTCGTCCCGCTCCGTCCCCGCCGTTCGCCCGCCGCGGCCATCGCCGCGGCCGTCGCGATCGCCGCGTGTGTGGCGGCGGTCGTGCTCGGGATCTGGGCGGCATCGCTTCATCACTCGCTCGCGCACGACCGCGCTGCGTTGAGCATCCTCGGCGACCCGAACGCGCGTCGCGTCGCCGTCTCCGGCGCTCCGGGTCAGCTCGTTGTGACCTCGTCCGGCGCAGCCGTGCTCGCAGTGCAGCTTCCGCGTCCGCCGCAAGGCAAGACGTACGAAGCGTGGGTCGCCGACGGTGCGGTGCATCGCGCCGGTCAGTTCACCGGCAGGACGTTCGCATTGCAACATCGTGTTGCGCCAGGTGCGCAGGTGATGGTGACGCTCGAGAAGACAGGCGGAGTCGACGCACCGACGTCGAAGCCATTGCTCAGCGCACGCGCGTAGTGTGTGCGTAGAAAGGGAACATTTTTCCTTTTCAGCAACGTGCGGAGGAAGTTGTCCGTCCGCGTTGCACGTTACAAACGAACATGGTAGGGAAACCCTGCACGCGCAAAGCGACCCAGGAGGTCAGTTGTGACCCAAGAGGATTGGAGCGAGACCGGTGAGACGTCAGATGCCGGCTTGTTGAGCGAACCGTCGGCGGAAGCCGCCGACGAAACGTGGGGAGAGTCCGCCGCCGGCGACTCGCAGGAGATCGCAGAGCCCGTTGCAGCCATCCCGGCTCGCACGCGATCTTCGTCACGCTCCGGCTCGCGTAGCTCCTCCAGAAGCTCGACATCGCGCACGTCTTCGGCCAGAAAGTCAGGCGCAAAGAAGACTGCGGCAAAGAGGAAGACGGCCGTCAAGAGAAAGGCTGCTCCGAAGCGGAAGACCGCCGTCAGGAAGACGGCTGCTCGCAAGACCGCGGCCCGGAAGACGACGGCCCGCAAGACCACGGCCCGCAAGACCGCGGCGCGGAAGAAGACCGCTGTGCGGAAGACCGCGGCTCGCAAGGCGTCCACGGCGCGCAAGACGGTCGCCCGCAAGAAGACGACCGCCCGCAAGAAGGTCACCGCGCGCAAGAAGACGACTGCGCGGAGGGTCACGGCTCGTAAGACGGCTGTTCGTAAGAAGGCCACCGCTGTTCGCAAGAAGGCGACCGCGCGGAAGAAGACCGCCGCCCGGAAGGTCTCGGCCGTGAAGCGGGGCGTCGCTCGCAAGAAGGCGACGGCGCGGAAGAAGGTCACCGCTCGGAAGACCGCGGTCAAGCGCAAGACAACAGCCCGCAAGGTCGGCGGCGCTCGCAAGAAGACGACGGCCCGCAAGGCCAGCCCGGCCCGCAAGAGCGGCGCGCGCAAGTCGGCGTCTCGCTCCCGCACGGCGCGTCGGAGCTCTCGGTAAGTCGCGCATCGCGTCCGGGCCCTCTGCGTGCGGGGCCCGGACGCGGCGCTCTCCTCCTGTTTCGGCACCCTGGTGACGGTCGATAACGTTTGTGACCGGTGCAGCCGAGGACTCTCGATCACGTTGCCTTCTGGGTCGCTGACCGCGCGCCCATCGTTGCGTTCCTCGAGCGTCACCTCGGCATGCACGTGATCGCGCAGGAGGAGAACTTCACGCTGCTCGGCAGTGATGCGCGACGCGGCAAGCTGACGCTCTTCGATGCCGAAGGCCCGCGCGAGCCCGGCGCGCTGAAGCACGTCGCCCTGCGCGTCTCCGATCTCGCCGCGGCTCGTGCCTCGCTGCCTACGGGCACGCCGGACGTGTTCGAGGCCGGCGAGGGGATCTGGCTGACCCTCGTGCAGGCGGCGACGGATGTCGACTACGACCTGGACCACATCGCGCTCTGGTCGTCCTCGCCGGCGCAGACCGCGCGGGAGTACGAGCGGTACGGCTTCGCGCCGGCGGGGGAGGGGCGCGTGGAGGTGGGCGGTGCGTTCGTCGTCTTCCACGAAGGAGATCCCGGTGAGCCGGAGCGGCCGCTCCTGAATCACCTGGCCGTGCTGGTGGACTCCGCAGACGTCGTGATCGCCGATGCGGACGATCTCGGGATCGAGGTCGAGTCCGTCGTCGACGCGGCGAACACGTACGCGGCATTTCTCTGGGGGCCGGAGCGCGTGCGCATCGAGTACGTCGAGCACAAGCCGACGTTCTCGCTCACGTAGTGCAGGTCGCCGGTGCCGGCATGGCGGGGCTCGTCGCCGCCGCGCGGCTGCGTGAGCTCGGGCGTACGGTCACGGTCCGCGAGAAGGGCACACGGATCGGAGGCTCGATGCTGCTGTCGTCGGGCGTGATCTGGCGGCACCGGGAGTGGCCGGAGTTCCGGCGCGAATGCCCCGGAGGGGACGAGCAGGTCCAACGGGCCGTGTGGGAGCGCCTCGACGAGGCGATCGAGTGGCTCGAGTCGAAGGGTGCGCCCGTGGTGTGGGAGGAGACCGGCAATCCGCGCACGGTCGGGAAGCGCTTCGAGCCGCGCGGCCTGGCGGCTGCCCTCGCGGGCGACGTCGAGCTCGGTGTCGACGGCTGCGGCGGTCAGCCGCTGATCCTCTGCACCGGCGGCTTCGCGGCCTCACCGGAGCTGGTGGCGCGCTACATCGCGCCTGCGGCATCGTTGCGGCTGCGCGCCAACCCCTGGTCGGAGGGGGACGGCCTGGGATACGCGCTCGGCCGCGGGGCTGCACGGACGCCCGGCATGGACGAGTTCTACGGCCGCAACATGCCGGATGCGACCTGGGACGAGACCGAGCTCGTCCCGCTCGCACAGCTGTACGCGCGCTTCGCCCGAATCTTCGACGAGGACGGGATCGAGTTCTTCTCGGCCGGCGACGTGTCATGGTCGGAGACGAACGTGGTCCAGGCAACCGCGCGCCGCCGGGGCGCGAGGGCGTACTACCTGCTGGACGAGGGGGCGCTCGAGCAGCACGTGCGCGACCGCACCGTTGCGCAGCTCGTCGAGGCCGCACCCGCGGAAGCGCGCGTGCAGCTCGGCGACCTGCCGTTCGACGTACCGGCGGGCACGGTGGCGGCGGTGCGGGTGATCGCATCGATCACGCACACGATCGGCGGGCTCCGCATCGACGAGCGGGCACGTGTCCTGCGGGAGGACGGCTCGGCGGTGGAGGGGCTGTGGGCTGCGGGCGTCGATGCCGGCGGCGTGTCGACGGGCGGCTACGCGAGCGGTCTCGCCCAGGCACTCGTGCTGGGCCTTGCGGCGGCCGAGGACGCCGCCCCCTGAACGGTTGGTCCAGCGAATCTGATTCGGCGCAGCCGAGCCAGATTCGCGAGTGCTACTTCCCGACCGAGAAGACGCACTGGCGGGTGTCGCCGGGAAGCGGCGAGGCGCCGATCTTGTTGACGACGAGCAGCCGGTCGCCCTCTTCGAACTCGCTGCCGACCTCCGGCGGGTCGCCCTGCTGCTCCCGCAGCGAGTAGCCCGCCGGCGACCAGACGAAGAGGAGGTAGCCGTTCCCATCACCCATGGGCGCGGAGCTTACCGCCGGGTCGCGTACGGCGGCAGCGTCACGACGATCTGCGTACCGGCCTCGCCCGCATCGACGGTGATCGTGCCGTGGAGCTGCTTCACGCGCTCCTCGATCGCCTCGAACGAGCGGCGCCTGCGTTCGGGCTCGGCGTCGTCCGCGATCGTCGTCGCCGCGCCGCCGTCTGCCGTCTCATGGATGCTCACCGAGATCCGGCTCAGCGGCCCGCGCCGGACCGCCTGGTCGAGCAGCTCGCGGATGATCGTGTAGATGGCGACCTGAGCCGTCTGGCCGATGTGCGCCGCCGCCTCGACGTCGAGGTCGACGCGGATCTTGTTGGTCGTACCGAGCTGTTCGGCCAGCGCATGGAGCGCAGGCTCGAAGCCCTGGTCGCGGAGGACGACGGGCTCGAGCGCGAAGGAGAGGTCGCGCAGCTCCCTGATCGTCGCCCGCTGGCGCTCCAGGGCGGTCTCGACGACGTTCGCAGCGTCGTCGAGCTTGCCGGTCTGGACCGCGTGCAGCGCGGCGTCGAGCATCAGCGCGATCCCGGCGAGGTTCTGCACCGGGCCGTCGTGCAGGAAGAGGGCGATCCGCCGCCGCTCGTCCTGCTCGGCTGCGATCAGCCGGTCGAGCCCGTCATCGGTCAATCGATGATGGCTTCGCGCAGCGCGATCGCGACCGCGTGCGTTCGTGTGTCGGCCTCGAGCTTCGTGAGGATGTGGCGCACGTGGCTCTTCACGGTCTCTTGCGAGATGAAGAGCCGCCCGGCGACGTCGGCGTTCGACATGCCGTCGGCGAGCAGCTGGAGGATCTCGCGCTCCCGGCCGGTGAGCATGTCGGTCTGGTCCTTGCCGGCGAGGAACGCGGGCATCAGCGCCGGGTCGACGTAGCCGTCGCCCTGCGCGACCTTCTCGATCGCGCGAACGAGCGTCTGGTGCGGGGCCTCCTTCAGGATGTAGCCCTTGGCGCCCGACTCGAGGCCCCGGCTGAGCAGCGAGCGCTCCGAGTACGCCGTGAAGATCAGCACCTTCGACTCGGGCACGCGCTCCGTGAGCAGCTTCGTCGCCTCGAGCCCGTCCATGCCGGGCATGCGCACGTCCATGATCACGACGTCCGGCTTGCGGCGCTCCGCCATCTCGACGGCGGACGCTCCGTCCGAGGCCTCGCCGACGACGCGGATGTGCGGCGCGCGGGAGAGCGAAAGGCGCAGGCCTTCGCGCACGACCTCGTGGTCGTCGACGATCAGCGTCGTGATCTCGTCGGGCATGGGCTGCAATCCTATGCTGAAAGGAGCGAAAGTTGTTCAGCGCGCTCCGGCGGCCGCAACGGCTCCGGCCTGCGGTCGCGGATCCCGTGCGCGCGGGCGAGACGGCGCACCTCGTCCCGGGCAGGCTGTGACTCGCTTTGCGGCAGATACGCACGGCCTGCGTAGAGGCGCTCGTACTCGGGCAGGAGCTCGGGCCAGTCGCGGGCGAGACACGTGAGGAAATGCTCGCGCGTCCCGGGGCGGAGGTAGAGCAGGTTCGCCCAGACGCCGCACGCGCCGGCCTCGCGGGCCGCAGCCACGACCCGGGCGAGCTGGTCCGGGTGATCGGAGAGGCCTGGCAGGATGGGCGCCATGCCGACTCCCGTGCGCACACCCGCGCGGACGAGCTCGGTGAGCGCCCGCAGGCGCTGGCGGGGCGGGGCCGTGCCGGGCTCGGTCGTGCGCCAGACGTCGTCGTCGAGCGTCGGCACCGAGAACGTCACCGAGACGTCCGCGCTCCGCGACGCCTCGACGAGGACGTCTACGTCGCGGACGATCAGCGGACCGCGCGTGATGATCGAGAACGGCTGACGCAGGTCGCGCAGCACCTCGATGCACGCGCGCGTGAGCCTGTACCTGCCCTCGGCCGGCTGATAGGGATCCGTGGCCGCGCCGATCGCGATGCCTTCGCCGCGCGGCCCCGTGCGCTGCAGCTCGTGCCTCAGCACGTCGGCGATGTTCGGCTTCACCCGGATCGACGTGCCGTAGCGGTGGTCGGACGGACGGTCGGCGCGATGCTCGAAGCCCCTGACGTAACAGAACGTGCAGCGATGCACGCAGCCCATGTAGGGATTGAGCGACCAGGCGAAGGGCATCCCCTTCACCCGGTTGAGCGCGACCTTGCACGGCTCCTCGCGGTAGGCGACACGCATCCCGTGATGATACGAACACCTGTTCGCACTGTCCAGTGCGCGGCTATACTCCGCTCACTGATTCGCGTGGACGACGATCTGCCGCCCAGTACGCGCGCGCCTGATTGGCGCCAACCCCTGTGACCTTCCTCCTGCAGATGCTGGCCCTGCTCGGGCTGGTGTTCCTGAACGCGTTCTTCGTGGCGGCCGAGTACGGGCTCGTGACCTCGCGGCGCACGCGAATCATGGAGCTCGAGCACGAGGGCAACCGCCGCGCCCGGGCCGTTCTGCGGATCACGAGCAACCCGCCGCGCTTCATCTCCGCCATGCAGCTCGGCGTGACGATCTCCTCGCTCGCCATCGGCGCCCTGGGCGAGCAGGTGCTCGCGCAGCGGCTCGACACCGTGATGGCGTCGGTCCTCGCCGTGATCCTGGCCCTACTGATCGTCACCTACCTGCACGTCGTGATCGGCGAGCTCGTTCCGAAGGGGATTGCGCTCGGCCATCCGGAGCGCACCGCACTCGCGTTGTCGACCCCCGTCCACTGGTTCTTCCTCGTCTTTCGGCCGCTGATCTGGGTGCTCCAGGAATCGACTGCACTGATCCTGCGCGCACTCGGGCTCGAGCCCCCCGGGGCCGAGCACGAAGCGCACTCCGAGGCCGAGCTGCGCATGCTGCTCAGCTCGTCCGCCGACCAGGGCGAGATCGAGCACGAGGAGCAGGAGATGCTCTACAAGGTCTTCGACTTCGCCGACAAGGAAGTGTCGGACGTGATGGTCCCGCGCCCCGAGGTGGTCGCGATCTCGATCGCCCTGCCGGCCGAGGACGCGCTCCGGGCCGTGCTCGAATCGCCGTACACCCGCTACCCCGTCTATCGCGAGACGCTGGACGACATCGTCGGCGTGCTGCACATCCGCGACCTGATCGAGGCGATGCACGACCGTGGGATCAGCCTCGTCGACGTCGAGGCGCTCGTCCGCCCCGCCTACATGGTCCCGGAGACGAAGGACCTCGGCGCGCTGCTGACCGAGTTTCGGCGCACGAACCAGCATCTTGCCGTCGTGATCGACGAATACGGCTCGATGGAAGGGATCGTCACGCTCGAGGATCTCCTGGAGGAGATCGTCGGCGAGATCGAGGACGAGTTCGACCTGCCCGACGAGACCGTGGAGCGCGTCGACGACGACACGATCCGGATCGACGGCACTTTCCCGATCGACGACTTCAACGAGCGCTTCCACTGCGGGCTGCCGCAGGAGGACTACCACACGATTGCAGGCTTCGTCTTCGGGGAGCTCGGCCGTGCGGCCGAGCCGGGGGACGAGGTTGCGCACGACGGGCTGCGCTTCCAGGTCGACTCGGTCGAGGGTCAGCGAATCGACCGGCTGACGGTCACGTTCAAGCCGTGGCATCACCGTGACGAGGAGGCCGCCGGCGACGAGCCCGGCGGCTGAGCGAAACCTTCCGCGGTGTCTGACACCAGAGGGTGTCAGACACCTTCCGACCGGCCGGCGCTGCCGGGCAGGCTCGCCTTACCCCCAGGACGACTCGGTCATCGGGCGCAGCGCGGTCTCGAGCATTCGGAAGTGGCGGGGGCGCTCGAGCACGAACACGCACACCTCGGCCACATCGTCGGCGGTCATCATCCCCGGCAGGACGTCCGGCGTGCGGCCGCGGCCCGCTTCGAGGGCGAAGTCGGTTGCGACGCCTCCGGGGCACACGTTGGTGCAGCGAATCCCGTGCTCGCGCAGCTCGTGGTCGAGGGCTCGCGTGAACCCGACCTGGCCGAACTTCGACGCGCAGTAGACCGCCTCGTTGGGCAGCCCGCGCCGTCCCGCCTCCGATGCGAGCGTGATCACGTCGCCCTCGCGGCCCGCCATGTGCGGGAGCGCAGCACGGATCGCATAGAGCGTGCCTTTCAGGTTGACGTCGATCATCTCGTCGAGGTGCTCCCGTGACAGGTCGAGGAACGCGCCGTACGCGCCCACACCGGCGTTTGCGACGACGATGTCGATCCCGCCGAACGCGTCGGCGGTCGCCTGGCAGAGGCGCTCGAGCGCCTCGAGGTCGCGCACGTCGCACGGCTGCGCAACCGTGCGGTCGAGCCCCAGGTCGTCGGCGCTGCGGGAGGCGAGCCCGAGGTTGACCCCCCGCGAATGGAGCTGTTGCGCGAGCGCTGCCCCGATGCCGCGGCTCGCGCCGGTGATCACTGCGGTCTTGCCCTCGAGCGTCATCGTTGTTCCTCCAGTGGGAGCAGGGTGGGGTAGAGAGAGCGGTACCGGGCGTAACCGTCCTCGTAGGCCGCGGTCCAGCCAGGATCCGGCTCGAGGCGGTCGCGGACGCGGACGCAGCGGGCGACGGCCTCGTCCGCATCCGCGAAGACGCCGGCGCGCACGCCGGCGAGAAGCGCTGCGCCGAACGCCGAGCCTTCCTCCGACACGGTGCGCTCGAGCGGCAGGCCGAGCACGGCCGAGACGATGCGCAGCCACAGTTCGCTGCGGGCTCCCCCGCCGGAGATGCGTCCCACCTCGGGCTGGACGCCGAGCGAGCGGAGCAGCTCGAGCGAGTCGCGCAGGCCGTAGGCGACGCCTTCGAGCATGGCGCGCCAGAGCGCACCGCGGTCGTGGCGGACGGAGAGCCCGGTGAAGGCGCCGCGGGCGTTCGCGTCGGCGTGGGGGGTGCGCTCGCCGGCGAGGTACGGCGCGAAGAGCAGCCCCTCCACGCCCGGCTCCCAGGCGGCAGCCTCGGCGTCGAGTGTCTGCAGTTCGGCGCCGAGTGCCTGCCGGAGCCACGCGGCGGAACCGGCGGCGCTGAGCATCACGCCCATCGCGTGCCAGGTACCGGGCACGGCGTGGCAGAACACGTGCACACGAGCCTGGGCATCGGGGGCGTACGCAGGCAGCGCGGCGAAGACGACCCCGGAGGTGCCGAGCACGACGGACACGGGACCGGGCGCCGTGATGCCCATGCCGAGCGCCGCGGCCGCCTGGTCGCCGGCACCGGCGATCTCCGTCGATTCGTACGCCGCCGGCAGCCACTCCGGCGGAACCTCGAGGGCCTCGCAGACCTCCTCCGACCAGCGTCTGCCCGCGACGTCGAAGAGCAGCGTCCCCGACGCATCGGCGGCATCGATCGCCTGCTCGCCGGTCAGTCGGAGCCGGACGTAGTCCTTCGGCAGCAGCACGTGGCGGATCCGTGCGTAGGTCTCCGGCTCGTGACGGCGCAGCCAGAGCAGCTTCGGCGCGGTGAACCCCGTCAGGGCGCGGTTGCCGGTCAGTTCGATCAGCCGCTCGAGGCCGACGCGGGCCTCGATCTCCGCGCACTCGGCCTCGGTTCGCTGGTCGTTCCAGAGGATCGCCGGGCGCAGCACCTGCTCGTCTGCGCCGAGCGTGACGAGGCCGTGCATCTGGCCGGAGAGCCCGACCGGCCCCTCCGGCAGCCGCTGCGAGGCACGCCTCCGCGGCGCGCCACCAGTCCTCGGGATCCTGCTCGGCGTAGCCGGGGTGCGGGGTCGAGAGCGGATAGCTCTCATCGGCGGTCGCGAGGATCTCGCCGTCGGCCGAGAGCGCGATCGCCTTGACGCCCGATGTCCCGACGTCGAGCCCGATGAGCGGCTGCGTCACGCGCCGAGCGCGGCGTACACGAGCTCGTACGCCCGGACGGCGTCCTTCGGACTGCTGTGCCTCGCGCAGGGCGGCCTCGTCGATCTTCGCGGCGACGCCGTCGATGAACCGCCAGTGCAGGACGGAGCGCTTCACGGCGCCGACGGCGTCCTCGGTGTAGGGGTAGAGGTCGAGACCGAGCCGTTCGCCGTTCGAGCCGTAGCCGACGCGCCGCAGTTCGACCGCGAGCTCGAGCGTCTCCATGAACGCCGTCGCTCCGACCATGTTGTCGTCGTCGAATGTGCCCCAGCCCGAGTTCCCGTGCTGATGGCCCAGGAGGCCGTCCGCGGCCAGCAGGGCCGCGTATTCGGCGAGGTTCTCGCCGTTCATGATCAGGTGCTGCCAGTCCATGTTGACCTTGACGTTCTCGATCCCCTGGGCGCGCAGGGTGTGGATGACATGCAGCGTCATGCCGATGTTGCGCATGAAGATCTTCATCGCCGGCTCGGAGTTCTTGTGCTCGAGGAACACCGTGACGCCGCGCCCGTTCGCGTGCTGCGCCGCCTCGCCGACTCCGTCGATGAAGCGCTTCCACGAGTCCGCGTAACCGGTCTGGAAGGGGTAGTTGTAGCCCTCGATCCCCGGCCAGATGATGAAGTGGGCGCCGACGTCGGCGGCCAGGTCGATCCCCTCGGCCGTCAGCCGGAGCGCCTCGGCGCGCGTCGCGTCGTCGGGCGACGAGAAGCCGCCTTTGGCAAAGAGTGGGTTAAGGTGGAGCCCGCTCGCGATGCAGTACATCCCGTGCCCGTCGAGCGCCTCCTGAACCTCCGTCGAGGTTCTCGCGCGAGACCTCCTGCGGGTAGTGGAACTCGTAGTCGTCGATCAGGTCGCCGAGCCCCTCCACGGCGGTGCGCACCTTGCTCACGGTCGACGCGCCGGCCAGTTCGGGTTTGTAGCCGCCCGGGTTGAAGCGGGTCGCCATCGCGCCGAAGGCCCAGATCCCCAGTGAAGTCTTCATGGCCGCGAGCCTATCTCACTGCACTTGTTGAAGTCACAAACTTGACTTCCAGCCCCAAATTCGCGAACTTGACGGGTACTGGCCCCCCGTCAGCCAACCAAGGAGACCATCTTGAAGAAGCATTTCCGCAGGTCGGCGGTCCTGGCGCTCGTCGCGCTCTCGACCGTCAGCCTCGCCGTGTTCATCGTGGCGAATGCCACGGCGAGCACCAAGAAGAAGGCGGCGAACGTCCAGGTCTGCGTGCTGCTGCCGGACACGAAGTCGTCCGTCCGCTGGGTGCAGTTCGACGCGCCCGACATCGCCAAGGCGGCCTTCAAGAAGGCCGGCGTGACGTCCTCGATCAACAACGCCCTCAACGACCCGCTCAAGCAGAAGGCACAGGCGCAGGCCTGTATCGCAGCCGGCGCCACGGTCGTCATCGAGACGGCGCTCGACAACGGCTCAGCCGCGTCGATCGAGAAGCTCTTCACCTCGAAGGGCGGCAAGGCGATCGACTACGACCGCCAGGTCACCGGTGGTAGCGCGTCGGTCTACGTGACGTTCGACGGCAAGAAGGTCGGCGAGGCGCAGGCGAAGGGCGTCCTCGCCGGGATGAAGGCCAACGGCACCTACAGCAAGAGCGCCGTGGTCGCCCAGCTGTGGGGCGGCCAGACCGACCAGAACGCGTTCTGGTTCCAGTCCGGCAACCTCGCCGTCTTCAACCCGCTCTTCAAGGTCCACGCGATCAAGAGGGGCCCGCAGCAGTTCGTGCCCGACTGGGATGCGAACAACGCGGCGACCATCTTCAACCAGATGCTCGTCAAGACGAACAACAACATCCAGGGCGTGCTGGCGGCGAACGACAACATCGCCGGCGCCGTCGTCGCCGACCTCAAGGCGAAGCACCTCAAGCCGCTCCCGCTCTCCGGGCAGGACGCGAGCGTTCAGGGTGTCCAGAACATCATCTCCGGCTGGCAGACGGGCACGGTCTACAAGTACGTGCCCCAAGAGGCGAAGCGCTGTAGCAGCTGCTGCGGTCGCGCTCCTCAGGGGCAAGAAGCCGGTGTCGAACAGCACCCGGCCGAACGGCAAGCATCCGGAACCGACCAATGCACTGCCGGTCGTCTGGATCAACAAGGCCAACTACACGCGCCTCTTCAAGGACAAGTTCCTGAAGCGGAGCGACGTGTGCGTCGGTACGTACAAGCAGTACTGCAAGTAAGCAAGTAGGATCACGCACGATCCGTGGTGGAGGCGCCTCCAGGGGCGCCTCCACCACGACTAAAGGCCTATGAGCGAGACCCCACTCCTCCAACTCCGCGGCGTCACGAAGACCTTCGGTTCGGTCGAGGCGCTGACCGATGTCGACTTCGAGGTCGGCTCGGGCGAGGTGATGGCACTCGTCGGCGACAACGGCGCCGGCAAGTCGACGCTCATCAAGTGCATCGCCGGCACGCACGCCTACGACAGCGGGCGAATCTTCTTCGAGGGCAACGAGGTGCACATCCACGGCCCGAAGGACGCCGCCCGGCTCGGGATCGAGGTCGTCTACCAGGATCTCGCCCTCTGCGACAACCTCGACGTCGTCCAGAACATGTACCTCGGACGCGAGGTCAACCGGTGGCAGATCCTCAACGAGGCGGCGATGGAGCACACCACCGCGTCGACCCTCAAGAGCCTGGCGGTGACGACGATCTCCTCGATCCGGCAGCCGGTCGCGACGCTCTCGGGCGGCCAGCGCCAGTCCGTCGCGGTGGCGAAAGCGGTTCAATGGAATTCGAAGCTCGTCATCCTCGACGAGCCGACCGCCGCCCTCGGTGTGGCGCAGACCGAGCAGGTGCTCGCGCTCGTCCGGCGGCTCGGGGAGCAGGGGCTCGCGGTCGTGATCATCTCGCACAACCTCCACGACATCTTCGAGACCGCGGACCGGATCACGGTGCTCCGTCTCGGCCGTAACGTCGGGATCTTCGATCGGCGCACGACGACGCAGCAAGCGGTTGTCGAGGCGATCACTGCCGGTGTGCCCACGAAGGTCTCGGGCATCGCGACGGCGCCGGCGGCCGGAGGCGACGCGTGACGTCGGTCGACGTCGTCGGGCCCGACGGCCCGAAGGCGGCGCCGGAGGACGAGACTCCGGGCGGCCTCGCCGGCCTGTACCACCGGGCCTGGTTCAACGTCAGGACGGGAAACCTCGGCCCGGCCCCGATCATCATCGGCGAGATCCTCGTCGTCATCCTGTTCGGCCTGACGGCGACGAACTTCTTCACCGCCGTCAACTTCACCAACCTGATCAACGAGATGGCCGGGACGGCGATGCTCGCCTACGGCGTCGTCTTCGTCCTGCTGCTCGGCGAGATCGACCTGTCGATCGGATACCTGGCGGGCATCGGCGCACTGATCGTGGCGGAGCTGCAGCTGCCGGGGAGCGGGCACCAGCTGAACGGCATCCTGGCGATCGTGATCGCGGTCGCCGCCTGCGCTCTGATCGGCGGGCTCCAGGGCTCGATCGTCGCGTTCGTGGGTGTGCCGTCGTTCGTGGTCACGCTCGCCGGCTTCCTGATCTGGCAAGGGGTGATTCTCAACAAGCTCGAGCAGCGCGGCACGATCATCATCCAGGACCGCTGGATCAACTACACCGACAGTTACGCCTTCTCGCACTTAGGCGGCTACCTGATCGCACTGATCATCTCAGCGCTCTATCCGCTCAGCGTGCTGTACAAGCGGATCGCCGCGCGCGGCACGCAGATCGCCAAGGTGAACTGGACTTCCTTTGCGCTGAAGACCGCGGGCATCGCCGTCGCCGCGTTCGGCACGGTGGCGATCGCGAACCACGGCAAGGTGATCGCGACGTCACTCGGTATGCCGCTCTCGGGTGTGATCCTCATCGTCTTCCTGATCATCTTCACGTTCCTCGCCAAGTGGACGACCTTCGGTCGCCACGTCTACGCCGTCGGCGGGAACGCGGAGGCCGCCCGCCGCGCCGGCATCAACGTCCCGCGCATTCGCGTGCTCGTGTTCATGATCTCCGGCGCCACGGCAGCCATGGGCGGTGTCATCTTCGCCTCGCAGGTGAACTCGGTTGCGCTCACCTTCCCGCCGGGCAACCTGCTGCTGAACGCGATCGCGTCGGCGGTCATCGGCGGCGTCAGTCTCTTCGGCGGCCGCGGCGAGGTGCGCGGTGCGCTCCTCGGCGCGATCCTGATCGGCACACTCCAGAACGGGCTGAACACGCTGAACGTGTCGAACGGCTGGATCTACATCATCACCGGCCTCGTGCTCCTGGCCGCGGTGACGCTCGACACGGTCGCCGTCCGCCTCCAGGCCCGCTCCGGCCGCTAGACGACGGCGCACCGGGGTCTGGCGTAAGGACTGTGACTCTGTGGGAGTCCCGTCTGGGGCTGACCGGCCCCCTGGGTTGGTCCATTTCTATTGGAGGGTCCTGGTCGGCCCACATCCAGTGAGCGTTGTCGACGGAGTCGACACGCGTGCCGGATCGACTGGTCCAGGTCGTGTGTGGGGAGTGGCTCTCACTTAGGTCCCGCGTTGCAGCTTTTGGCGAACTGGGTTGGGGTCATCATGCCGAGCCCGCGATTGGGGGCGCAGCGTGTTGTATTCGACGAGCCACTCGGCGATCACGACGCGGGCTTCGAGGAGGCTTGCGAACTCTTCGCCGTTGAGGACTTCGTCGCGCATCGTGCCGTTGAAGCGCTCGACGAACGCGTTTTGTTGCGGGCTGCCTTTCTCGATGAACGCCGTCTTGACGCCCTGCTCGGCCAGCCATTCGCCGAGTGAGGCGGCGACGAACTCGCGGCCGTTGTCGGACCGCAGAAGCTGCGGCTTGCCGTGCCTGGCGAAGAGCTGCTCGAGCTTCGGCGAACGCGTCGGCGCTGCCCACCCGCAGCAGTTCCCCGTCCGACCCCTTGACGAATTCGCGTCTCACAACCTGTACTTGACGCCTCCGCAGAAAGTGTGACACGCCGCTCGCCTGACGCTGGCCGACGCCGGGAATAGAACCACCAAGCGCGGTCCGCTCGCTCGGGTGACGTTCCCGCACACTGGCCCATGCTGCGGATCGCCACCCGGAGTAGCAGCTAGCGTGGCCATTGTGACGATGCGCCGGGCCGTCGAAGGTGATCTTGAACAGATGCGCCGTCTCTGGGACGCCTCCAACAAGGAGACGACGTTTACGCCGTATCCCAGCCACCCGTTCGACCCTTCCCTCGTCACCGACCACACCGCCCTCCTCGCTGAAGAAGACGGCACCATCCTTGGCACCGTCTACGTGAACACGAGCAGCACCGACTTCGGCTACGTCTTTGGCCTTTATGTGGTTCCTGAACGCCGCCGCCAAGGGATCGCCCAGCGCCTGATGCACGAAGTTGCGCAGCTACTCGCAGAGGAAGGACGCTCGTACATCGTCCTGAGCGTTGACGCGCCGAATGACCAAGCACACGCGTTCTACACGCGCCTCGGCTTCGAGGATGCAGCCCGAACGCTGCGAGTGGAAGTCAGCCGACTGCTCGACAACGGCTGACGCCGTCAGGCGGCATTGACGAACGCCGGCCCATGCCAGCATGCGGTCGCCCCTACCGCCCGCTGCGGGACGCAAGGCACGATACGACCATGGACAGGTCACAGATTCAGCCCGCGGTGGATGCGGCTGTGTCGTCTGCGTCGGAGCTTGGTTTGAGCGTCGAAGATGCGAGCGTCATCCAGAACTCGAACCGGCTCGCAGTGCGGCTTCTGCCGTGTGGCGCGCTTGCTCGGGTGGCGGCCCCGGCTCGACGGAACCATGAACGTGCAGCGTTCGAGGTCGAGATGGCACGACAGCTCGAGGAGGTCGACTGCCCGATCGCTGTGCTCGAGCCTCGGGTGGAGCCTCGCGTTCATGTCCGTGACGGCTTCGCGATCACATATTGGACGTACTACGAGCCGTTGCCTGCGGCCGACACTACGGTGGCCGAGTACGCGCAGACGCTCGAACGCTTGCATGCAGGCATGCGGCAGCTCGATGCGTCCGCACCACACTTCACGGATCGAGTCGAAGAAGCGCATTCGATCGTCCGAGACCGTTCACAGAGTCCGGAGCTCATCGACGCAGACCGGGAACTCCTGACCCACTCGTTGCGCAGCCTTCGCCGGGCCGTCGTCGACCGCGGCGCGGACGAGCAGCTTTTGCACGGTGAACCGCACGCCGGCAACCTGCTCCGGACGACGGGCGGCCTGCGGTTCATCGACCTGGAGACGTGTTGCTACGGGCCAGTCGAGTTCGATATCGCCCATGCGCCCAACGAGGTTGGCGATCACTACGCACCCGCCGATCCACTCCTGCTTCGCGACTGCCGGATCCTCGTGCTTGCGATGATCGCCGCGTGGCGAGCGGATCGGGACGATGACTTCCCGAACGGGCGCGCGGAGCGTGATGCGCTGCTAGGCACGATCAGAGAAGCAAGTCGGCTCAAGGGCCATTCGTGAACGCTCGCAGGGGCGAGGGCGCCCGCCGGCACAACCAGGTGTGCTCCTCCTCGACGATCGCGCGTCTTATCGCGCAGGGCTCATGAACATCCAGCGGTGGCCTTCAACATCCGCTGCGCTGTAGAGCCTGCCGAACGGAAGATCCTCGAGCTCGCGGAGGATGGTCGCTCCGGCCGCACGCGCTCGTTCGTAGTGCCCGTCTACGTCGTCGACCGTGACGTGAACGCCGTCGATCACCCACGGTGTCGCCAGCCAACGACGGGCCTGATCGCATTCTCGGGCGTGGTGGACGGGGCTTTGGTACTCCGGTCCCGGCCACCCGAGCATCACAGTCGCGCCGCCGAGGTCCAGCTCGGCATGCGTCACCCGACCGTCAGGATCCGCGTATCGCTCGCCGGATTCCTGAAAGCCGAACGCTTCGGTCAGCCAATCGATCGCAGCAGCGACATCTTCGTACGACAGCATCGGCGTCGCCTGCTGCATCACGCGATCGTATCCGCGGCGCATCGGGGCATCAACCGGGCGATCAAGGCAGGTACCAGGTACCGATTCTTCGAACCGGGTGACTGCTTCCTCAGGCCGCGATCGGAGAACCGTGGCGGTCCGTAGACTCTCTGATATCGACGAACCAGCCGAGCTTCAGCGCAACGGATACGCGCGAGGCATAGGTCGTTGCCTAACATCAGGTGAAGTGCTTCCCGAAGGCGTGTACCACTGGACGGCGACCCATCCCGAGTGGGAAGGCCCGGTGTCGGCGTACGCAATCGACGACGGCGCGCGGTTGATCCTCATCGACCCGATCGCTGTCCCGGACGAGGTGCGCACGCTGTTCGGATCGCGCGAGGTGGTCACGGTGCTCACCTCCACGTGGCACGAGCGCGACGCCGCAGCGCTCGGCTTTCCCGTGTGGGCGCCGGCGCCCGATCGCCCCGAGGACCAGCTCGTCCCGGCGACGCGCTATGCGATCGGCGATTCGCTGTTCGGGCTGGAGGCCTATCCCGGCCGTGAAGGCCAGCTCGACCTCGTGCTCTGGAGCGAGCGGGTTCGCGCGGTGATCGCCGGGGATACGCTGATCGACCTCGGCAACGGGCTCGAGATTCCCGCGAGCTGGCTACCGGAAGGCGTCACGGTCGAGCAGGTCGCGACCGGGCTGAGGCCGCTGCTCGACAAGCCGGTGGAGATCGTGTTGCCGACGCACGGCGAGCCTGCGGATCGCGCTGCTCTCGAACGCGCCCTTAGCTGATCCGAGCGCCTGGCACGTCACTCAATTCGAGGGCGTGAGCAGTTTCCAGTGCCCCTCGGAGACCACGTCGACGGTTCCGTCGACCACCTTGATGGCCGTCTCGTCGTTGATCGCGTAGGCCGGGCCTGACAAGCCGTCCGCCCAGCGTTCCGCGTTGGCCATCGTGTTCGACGGCAGGTCCTCGTTGTCCAGGTGCGGGAAGATCGAGAAGTCGACGATCCCGAGCGCTTCGTCGCCGCCGGTGGGCGGCTTCCAGCCGACGAAGGACTCCCCGATCCTGGGGGTCATCACCATGCTCCCCGCGCTCAGCCCCACCCAGACCGTCTCGTTGAGGGAAGGGAGCAGGTCTGCCAGCCCGGACTGCCGCATCCAGTGGCACAGGTACAGGGCATCGCCGCCGGAGGCCAGCAGGACGTCGGTCTCCCGGACCAGCGGGACCCAGCGTTCTTCGTCGATGCTGGGTAGCGCGGTCAGCTCCAGCACTCCCAAGGACTTCCAGCCGAGCTCGCACATCGGGCACTGGGGCTCGTGTCCACTGATGAACTGCCACGCCTTCTCGCCGGGGCCGACCCACGGGTGCCCGTACATCGCGGTGGGGATGCAGAGCGCGCTGGACTCGCTGATCGGCTTGCCCAGCAGGCCGACCAACGCGTCGTGGATGCTCGCGTTCTTGATGCCGGCGGACGTGAGAAGAAGCTTCAAGTTGCCTCCCGAATTGGTTGATGTCGGCCGGCGAGGACGTTCGCGGCTCTTACGGATCCGTACGCGGTAGAGACTGGCGGGCCGGCGAATATTCATCGGCGCCGTCCAGATCGCTCTCTGTAATGCTTCCAGTCGATGACTGCTCGCCGCTGGGACGATGACGAGCGCGGCGAGGGTGTCGCCGATGCTTCGCAGTTCGCCGAGGGCGCCTCCGAGCTGATCGCCGCGATGCGGCGCCCGAATTGGGTCGCCGAGGAGCCCGAGCTGCACCTTCTGCCACACCTCCGACACGCCTGCGAGGTGCTCCCGCTTCGCATCCTGGACGCAGACATTTCCGATGACGGCGCGTACGACGTGCAGCTCTGTTGGACGGGGCACGAAGTCGGGGTCGGCGCGATCCGAGCCTCTATCTTCAGCCTCCTCGGTTCGATCGCCGAGTCCTCCAGCTACATCAGACAGCGGGGGACCAGCACCAACGACGGCCCAAACGGGATGCTGACTTTCGAGGTCGTCACCGGCATGGTCGACGAAATGCCGTTCAAACCGCATGGCCACACTCTGCGGCTCAGCGTCGCGACCAGCACGTAGCTCGATCCGACCGTTGCCGTGTCTGGCACCCACCCGTGGATATAGAAGTACGACCGATGAGCCTGCTTCTGAGCCCCACCCGAAGCGGAGCGCTTCTCCGCCATCCAATCGTGAGCCTTGTACTGGTGCTTACGCTCATCGCTTGTCCGTTCGCCCTCTGGTACGTCCACACTCATCCGGTGCGGCACACGGAGGTCTGTTCTTACCGAAGCTATCACCCCAGCACGGGGAAGGGCACGCAGTCGATCCCGGTCTATGTCCCGGTGTACTGCGCACGTCCAGCCGGACGGTGACCTGCCTCGATCCCGCGCAGCTCGATCCCGATCGTCGAAAGGGGCATTCCTGCTGACGGTTGGGACATCAAGCGCGTCCCGCTTGCGATGTTGCTCAACACCATCGTTCGACATGAGCTCAGGCTCGACCGTTTCGAGGAGCAGGGCGGCGACGATCCACCCATCTATCTCGCGCTGCGCGCGCTTCGCTAGGTACCAGGGCTACGGCGTCGTCGAGGATCTCAGTCGGTGCTCGCGCCGACGGAGATACGCGTCGAGTATGTGCCGCGGAACCAGCCCGGGCCGGATGCCGCAGGCGACGGTCTTCAGTTCGCCCTCACGGATCAGTGCACGAACGTCGTCCTCGGAGCAGTCGAGCTCCGCGGAAACCTCGCGCACTGTCAATGGTGCGGGCCACTCCATGACCCGAAGTATTCCTTCTGGCGGCAGTAAGGTGGCTCGATGGGCAGGGTGGCAGCCGGCGTGCTGTATGTGCTCGCGATGGTCGTCACACCTAGGCGAAGCGGGCCGTCCTACGACTTCGGTGCGTTCTTGACCACCCGTCGGAGTGCCCGCGATAGCTGCTTTGCCTCCCGTCGGCTGAGTGCCGCCATGATGTGCTTGGTCGCGTCGTTGACGATCCGGACAGTGCCCAGCTCATCACGCGCAACGCTGAACTGCCGATAAGGTGAGGTCGGTTCGGTCATGCCGGGGAGATCGGCACTGCCGCAAAGTCGCTTGAGTCTCAACTCAGTGAATCCGGATCCTCCGGCGCGACACGTTGCCTCGCCGCTTGTCGATCAGTAGGTTCGCGCGATGGCAGACATGGAGCTCCTCCAGGTCGGAACGACCGACGTCCAACTCTCACGGATCGGCCTCGGCGGCTATCAGCTCGGCCCCGAGCCGGACGAGGAGCCGGACGTCGCGCGCGCCGCCCGCGTGATCGAGACCGCGATCGAGCACGGGATCAACTGGCTGGACACCTCGGAGAACTACCTCGGGACACACAACGAGGAGGTCATCGGGGCAGCGCTCGCGCAACTTTCCGGCGAGTTCCTGGTCGCCTCGAAGGTCGCGCCCGGCAAAGGAGTGACCGGAGGAGGAAGCGGGTTTCGCCGCGACCAGGTTCACGACGCTTGCCGGCAGAGCTTGAAGCGGCTTGGACGTGACCACATCGACGTCTACTTCCTGCACTGGCCCGACCGGACCGGCGTTCCGCTCGAGGAGACCTGGGGTGCGATGGCCGAGCTCGCCGAAGCCGGACTTGTCCGGTCGATCGGCCTCTCGAACTACAGCGCCGAGGACGTCGCCGCCTGCCACAGGCAACGGCCGGTCGATGCGGTGCAGGACGGGATCAATCTCATCGACTACCTCGACGACCGGCCGAAGATCGCCGCCTGGGGCGATGCCGGGATCACCGTGACGATCTTCGAGCCGCTCGCCAGCGGCATTCTCAGCGGCAAGACGCTCGAGCAGGTCAGAGCGACGTACGAGGGGACGTACTGGGAGGACTCGAACTTCTACCGGGAGCTGCTGGCACCCGGCAGGGGCGAGGAGAGCTTTGCCGTAGCCGACGGGATCCGTCCGATCGCGGCTCGCCTCGGCGCGACCGTCGCGCAGGTCGCGATCGCCTGGGTGCTGCACCAGCCCGGAGTCGCCGCGACGCTCGTCGGCACTCGCAACGGAGAGCATCTGGGCGAAAACGTCGGTGGCGCCTCGCTGGTCCTGTCTGACGACGTCCTCCAGGAGCTCGAACAGCTGATTCCGCTCGGGCCTCTGTATCAGCATCCGGCGTCGTAGCGAACGAGTGCGCCGCGGCGGCGGCGACAAGTCTCGCTAGTCGGCCCACCAGTCGCGCTCGCCGTCGACGTCTCGCGCGGGATGACTTTCTCGCCGGTGTCGTCCGGTCAGCGGCACAGACTTCCGGCGCGGTGGTGCTTCTGACCGAGCGGCTGTCTCTCCGGCGCGTGGAGGACCGCGACCTCGATGCATGGGCGGCGTTTCTCGGCGACCCGGAAGCGATTCGGCTCGTGCACTTCCCCGAGCCGGTCGATCGCCGGCTCTCGAAGCAGTTGCTCAGCCGCACGATCGCAAGAGCAGACGGCGTCAAGGCGATGTACGCGGTCGGCGTTCGCGAAACGGGCGAGACGGCCGGGTTCGTCGGTTACTCGCCTCGCGAGCTGGAGTGGGGACCTGAGCTCGAACTCGGCTGGCTGTTGCTGCCGCGATTCCACGGTCGCGGCTATGCAACAGAGGCAGCACGGAGAGTCCGCCGGCTCGTGCCGGGAAGGGTGATCTCTCTCATCCGCGTGGAGAACGCTCCCTCGATCAACGTTGCACGGAAACTCGGTATGCAACTGGAGCGCGACATCGAATTCGTCGGGTACCCAACCCATGTGTACGTCAGTACCGAGAAGGTGCGGACCGTGCCCGCGCAAACGTGAGGCGATGAGGCTCGCAGACCTGAGCCGGCTCACTGCCCAGCTCGAAGGAGTGACCGAGCGTTCACGGGACGGCCTGCTCGACTGGCGGTACCGCGGCCGGCTGGTTGCGCGACAGCTCGACGACGACCATGTCGTCATCCGAGCGACGTTCGAGTTCAGAGACCTCCTGCACCGGTCGTTCCCGGAGACATTCTCGATCCCGAGACGCTTTGCGAAGCACATGATGATCGTCGCCGATCTCGCGAACGGCAACGCCGACGCGATCGAAGACGCGGTCATCGGCGCCTGGGAGCTCCAGTCGGGCGGCCAGCCCGGCAGCACCGGTGTCTGACACCGCCGGTGTCAGACACCTCTTCCAGCTGCCGTCAGGCCGTGGGGGAGACGTACGCCGGGTCGAGTGTGTCGCGGCGGCCGGACCAGCGGTAGCCGCGCGAAGCTGATCCCGAGGCTCCGAACTGCGGGCGGCGATGATTCCGGTTCGCCGAGGCGGTCAATAGTGGAACAAGCGATCGAAAGGGGCTCACCATGGAGAAGCTCACGACCTGGCTGTGGTTCGACACGGAGGCCGAAGAGGCCGCGCAGTTCTACACCTCCGTCTTCCCGGACTCGTGCATCACCGACGTCTCGCACTACGGCGAGGCCGGGCCGCGGGAGGCGGGGACGGTGATGACCGTGAGCTTCGAGGTGCTGGGACGCACGTTCGTCGGCCTCAACGGCGGCCCGGAGTACAAGATCGGCGGTGTCGGGATCTCGTTCATGGTCACGTGCGAGTCGCAGGACGAGCTGGACGGGTACTGGGCCAGGCTCGCGGAGGACGGCGAGGAGATCGCCTGCGGCTGGGTCACCGACCGCTACGGCGTCACCTGGCAGATCGTCCCGACGCGTCTGCAGGAGCTTTTGGGCGACCCGGATCCCGACAAGGCCAGGCGGGCCATGCAAGCGATGCTGAAGATGAAGAAGCTCGAGATCGCCGAGCTCGAGCGCGCCGCCGCCGCGGCGTAGCCACACCGCTCAGCCCGAGAGCTTGCTCAACACGAGCCGACCGACCTTCGTGCCGACGGCACGGCCGGCCGTGACGTCTCCCGGGAGCTCGGTGCCGCGGTCGACGCCCTGCGTCGCGGCCCGGGCGGCCCGCGCGGCAACGGAGCGGCCGGGGAACGCCGTCAGCACCTCGCCGGCGGCGTAGGCGAACGCACTGTCGCCGGAGACCCAGCCGGGCGACGGCGGTGTGGGAGCGAGTGGGCTCCAGTGCACGCCCGGGACCCAGCGCCCGGCGCGGAGCACGAGCTGCTGCGAGCCGACCCGCTTGATCAGGCCGGGGACGAGGGGCAGCTGATTGTTGAACGCGAGATAACGGATCATCGAGATCGGCCGGGGCGCCTGGTAGGTGCGCTTGGCGCCCCAGGTGGAGACGGCCGCGTCGTTGAGCGCGGCGTTCAGGGCGAGGTCGAGCCGGACGTCGCGCGCGAGACGCGCGTCGGCTCCGGTCCCGGCCGGCAGCCCCGCAGCGACGCGGTTCCAGGCGAGCGGCGACCCGTCGACCACGGGCCGGGCACCCGCTTGCGACGTGGCCCGGATCGCTGCGACGGCTGCCCGCTTGAACGCGGCGCTCGAGGAGTCGCCGAGTCCCGGCGCACCGGCGGTGACCCGGGCTGCGAACGTGCGCACGTGGCCCCACTGCGAGTTCTCGAAGGTCTGGACGTTCGCCGGCACCGAGCCGCCGCCCTGGGCGGACTTCTGCGAGAGCGCCAGCGGCTGCCAGAACGTCGCATCGTGCACCGTCGAGACGCCGGTCGCAACGACGAGCGGCTCGTTCACGGGCGTGTAGCTCGGGTCGGCGTAGTGGAGCGGCTCGTTCGAGCCGTCGCTCCGCCCGGCGGCGATCGCCGCCGCTCCGATGCGGTTGCCGAGCTCCGCCGCCGAGCCGCCGGTGGCGCGCGTGAAGTCGGGTGAGAGACAGAAGCTGCGGAGCCGCGCCGAGAGGAGGTCGAAGCTCCGGTCGAGGTTCGCTCCGTAGGACGCACGCCAGACGAGCAGCCGGTACGCCGCGTAGCTGATCGCCGTCTCGCGGCCCTGCCGGCCGCCGGTCGCGTGCCAGGCCTGCGAGACGGCCGTCGAGAGGTCGAAGAGGTCGCGTGCCTGGACGGGCTCCGACACGCCGGCCACCCGGAGCACATCGACCGCCTCGTCGTTCCAGATCCGCGCGACCGAGCGGCCCTGCCGCGGCGCGGGCGTGCAGTTGGCCAGCTCGGGAGCCGCAGCGGCCGTGGCCAGGGCCCGGCGGGGCGGCGGAGCGGCGATCTGGACGACGCGGTTCGCGGCGACGTTGCTCCGCCGGCTCTCCGCGCCCCACGGGTAGTGCACGGTCAGCGACCGGACCGAGGCCGCGGCGCCGAGGCCGAAGTGGACGCGCTGGTCCTCCGACGAGAGATAGCTGCTGCCCGCCTGCACGATGCGCGTCAGCCGCCGGCCGTTCGGAAGCGTCGCGGTCACGACGGCGCCCGGCGCGAACCGGGACAGCTGCACGTCCAGCCAGTGACCGCCGGGGCCGGACGGGTGGAGGAGCACGAGCTTGCCGCCGATCGTGTTGATCGCGACGTCCATCCGCCCGTCGTTGGCGACATCCGCCGCCGCCGCTCCGCGCCCGTTCAGGCTCAGGCTCTTCGCGGCGATCACGCCCTTGGCGTCGCCGAACGTCGTCGCGCCCCCGATCGGTGCCAGGACGCGGACGGCTTCTGCGTCGGCCGAGAGATTCGTGACCGGGATCGCGCCCGCGGTCAGCAGCAGGTCGGGAGTGCCGGAGTTGGCGAAGTCGACCCACGTCGTGCCCCAGCCGGCGAAGCCGGTCCCGAGGGCCGGGTCGAAGCGGGGCCGCACGCTCGCGAACGTGCCGGTGGGGGTCTGGACGTACGCAGCCGAAGGCTCGTTGCGCGAGTTGGTCACGAAGAGCCCGAGCCGCCCGCCCGCGGTGACGTTGGCCGCGACGCCCATCCCGGCATAGGGGTCGGCGACGCCCGCGGCCGCCGCACGCTCCTCGAAGCGGAAGCCGAGCCCGGCCGGGTCGGCGCTCGCGCCGCCGGGCCACGGGACGTTGACGTAGAGCTGGTTCGGATCCTCGTCGTTCGCGACGTAGATGTCCGGGCGACCGTCGCCGTTCACGTCGACGAACGTGGCGCCGAGCCCATGGCGGAAGTTCGACGCTTCGAGCCCGGCCTGGTCGCCCACCTCCTCGAAGCGCCCTGCGCCGTCGTTCAGATAGAGCAGGTCGCGGACGCCGGCCACGTTCGTCGGGAAGCCGGCGAGGGAGTTCTGCACCGGGTCGTTCAGGTCGGAGTAGCCGGCGACGAAGATGTCCGGCCGCCCGTCGCCGTTCACGTCCGCGACGGCCGCGCCGGTGTACCAGCCGTGCTGCGGGAGCTGCGTCTCGGTGAAGGTGCCGTGGCCCGTGTTCCAGAGCAGATCGACGCCGCTCGTCGTCGTCACGACCAGGTCGGGGTGGCCGTCACCGTTGAGATCCGCCGCAACGCAGCCGTCGCCCTGGACCGGCAGGTCGGCATGCGCGGCGTCGCTGACGTCCTTGAAGTTGCCGTCGACGTTCTCGAACAGCGCGGTGCGAGGGAGACCGCCGTGCTTCTCCCACTGCTCGGTGTCGGCGCTCGAGTAGGAGTTGACGACGAAGAGGTCCTGCCAGCCGTCGCCGTTGTAGTCGAGCCAGCAGACGCCGCCGCCCATCATCGCCTTCGTGTCGCTCGACATGCCGTAGTGGAATGCACCCTGCTGGAAGTCGAGCCCGAGCGACGGCGCCAGGTCGGTCAGCCGCAGGCCTGCGAGGGCGGAGCTCTCGGGGCCGTCTGCGGTGACGTGCGCAGGTGCCGAGACGGCGAGCGTCCAGTGGCCGGTCACCGCCTGGTTCAGCTGGTAGGTCTGCCCGGCGAGCTGGGCCACCGCCACCGGCGGGCTCTGGCCGCGACCCGGCGCCAGATGCAGCGTCAGCCGGTCGGCGGCGGTCGCGTGCACCGTCGACAGCAGGTCGTGCGCGATCAGCTGCGCCGTATGGAGATCGAGCTTCGTCTGCACGCCCTGCGAGGCCTCGATCGTGATCGGCGGCAGTGCGCCCGGCGGAAGCGGCCTGAAAGCCAAGGCGGTCGTGGAGCTCGAAAGGGCGATCATGCCGGCGAAGGCGGCGAGCACGACGGGTGTCGCGACCAGTGCCAGTCGCCGGTCGACGGGGATGGGCCAGCGGCGCAGGATCGGGATTGCGAGGCACACGATCGCCAGCGAGGCGAGGAGCGCCACCTTGCTCGCGAACTCCGTCGTCGCCGCCGCGATCATCAAGGACGCGAGCAGCCCGAGGGAGACCGCATAGACGAGCCGATGTGTCTGAGAGCGCGGCGCCGTCTTCGGGTCGGTGATCATGAAGAACAGGAACACGAGAACCTCCGGCGACGTGACGAGCACGAGCCAGAAGTGGAACCCGGTGATCGGGCCG
The DNA here is from genome assembly GCA_963828655.1 of uncultured Thermoleophilia bacterium. GTDB lineage: Bacteria > Actinomycetota > Thermoleophilia > Gaiellales > Gaiellaceae > PALSA-600. The sequence continues at coordinate 357,481 of CAWHFK010000009.1, forward strand.
AGGTGCCAGCGCGCGAGCATCACGTGGCCCGAGATCGCGAGCACGCCGATCCCCACCGCGAACGTGACCCAGAAGGCGATCGCGAGCCGCAGGAGGTTCAGGCGCGAGAGGATCAGGAACCCGCCCGCGAGAATCACGCCGAGCGCCAGGACGAGCCAGACGGACATCGGGCCCCACCAGAAGTCCAGGGGGTTGGCGCGCCCACGGCCGAGGATCAGGAAGCAGAGCACGAGGCCGAAGTTCGAGGGGTTGAAGATGTGGTTGCCCCGCCACTTGATCAGGTACTTGGAGAGCAGCGAGACCGCTGCGGTCCCGGCGAAGATCCACCACCCGTTCATGCTCCACCAGTCGCCGTGCCGCGTGCCGGGGACCCGCAGGATGAACGCAACGCCGTTGCCGGTGAGAAGCGCGCTCGCCGGCCACATCAGCACGTGCTGCTTGCGCACGGTGATCGCGACCTCGAGCACCGCGCAGGTGATGAGCGAGACGAGGATCTGCGCGATCGAGAGCTGGAAGTCGAAACCGACCTGCCCGATCACCTGCAGCGACGTGATCGTGAACGCCAGATGCAGCCGCGGGTCGCTCAGCTTCGGGAGGACGATGGGGTACGGCGTGCCCCGAATCACGACCGCAGTCATCCCGTCGAATCGTAGCCCGCGCCCGCGAGTCTTTACGATTAAGCCATGAGGCTCGACCGCGCCCTGAGGATCGTCGACTACGTGGTCTCCGAGGCTTCCGAGCCGGTGTCGGTGTTCGTTGCCGACGGCCACGGCGAGCTCGTAGCGGCCGCGACGATGGACGGCGCGGCGCCCGACACGCGCCTGAACGCGCAGCGGAAGGCCTACACGGCGGCGCGGAGCGACGCGCGTACGACGCGCGAGCTCGCGGAGAAGGTCAAGGACGACCCCGTGGAACGTGCGAGCTTCGATCCGTTCTTCACGTTCTTCCTCGGCGGCGTCGCGGTGTTCGAGGGCTCAGAGCGCGTCGGAGCCGTCGGGGTCAGCGGCCTGCCCGGGGAAGAGGACGAGCGGCTTGCGCTCGCGGCTACCGAACGATCCGCGGATCGCTGAACGCGTCGCTCACAGCGAGACCGGGCTGCCGCTCGTCGCGGACTCATGCAGAGCTTCGAGCGTGCGGGCCTGCCCCATGGCGTCCGCCCGCCCGAGCAGCAGATCGCCCTCGCCGCGGATTGCAGCGCTGACGTTCTCGAGCTCCAGCCGGTAGGAGTCCTCGTGCGCAATGTCGATGCGCTCGACCTCGCCGTCGCGGCGGAGCTCGATCTTCGGCGAATTGCAGTGCCACGGATCGTCGAGGAAGAGCGAGCCTTCGCTCCCGATCACCTCGAGCTCGTCGTGGTCCGGCAGGGCGGTGCCGCAGTGGAAGACCGCGAGCACGTCGTCCGGGAAGCGGAGCGTTCCCGCGAACACCCAGTCGGTGCCCGACGGGCCGAACCACGCCTCGCCGAAGGCCCGCCCCGGCTCACCACCGAGCAGGCGTGAGCCGCTCACGTTGTAACAGCCGACGTCCATCAGCGCACCGCCTTCGACATCGGTCCGCAGGCGGATGTTGTCGTGGTCGTAGAGCGAGTAGCTGAAGACCGAGCGGACGAGGCGGAGCTGCCCGATCGCGCCGTTCGCGACGAGCTGCTGCAGCCGCTTCGTCTGTGGATTGTGGCGGTACATGAACGCCTCGCTGAGGTGCAGGCCGGTGCGGTCGGCCGTGTCGAAGGCGGCGGCCACTTCGTCCGGATGCCGCGAGAGGGGCTTCTCGCAGAGCACGTGCTTGCCCGCCTCGAGCGCCCGGATCGACCAGTCGCAGTGCATCGTGTTCGGCAGCGAGATGTAGACCGCTTCGATCTCCGGGTCGGCGAGCAGCTCCTCGTACGTCCCGAAGGCGCGCGGGATCTCCCAGTGCTTCGCGTACTCGTCGGCGCGTTGCCGGTCGCGGCTCGCGACGGCGACGAGGTCGATCTCGTCCGACGCATGCGCGCCGGGAATCACCTTCCGGTTGATGTCGGCGGTGGAGATGATTCCCCACTTCACGGGGTTGGCCATGTGCGTACTATCGCCGAATGGAAGAGATCGGCGTCGGCATGCTCGGTTACGCGTTCATGGGCAAGGCCCACTCGAACGCGTTCAAGAAGATCGCCTACATGACATGGCCGCCCCCGCTCATGCCGAAGCTCGTCGGAATCGCCGGGCGAGACACCGGGGCCGTCGGAGAGGCTGCCGAGCGGTACGGCTACGACTATGCGACCGGCGACTGGCGTGACCTCGTCGCCGACGAGCGGATCGGGCTGTTCGACAACGGCGGCCCGAACTCACTGCACGCCGAGCCGACGGTGGCCGCCGCCGAGGCCGGCAAGCACGTGGTCTGCGAGAAGCCACTCGGCCGCGACGCGGGGGAGAGCTTCGACATCTGGCAGCGGGTCGCCGCGACGGGCGTCAAGCACCTCTGCGCCTTCAACTACCGCTTCGTGCCCGCCGTGCGGCTGGCACGCGAGCTGATCGAAGCCGGCGAGCTCGGTGAGATCCGCCACTTCCGCGGGCGGTACCTGCAGGACTGGGCCGACGACGCGACACTCGACACCTGGCGCTTCCATCCCGACGAGGCAGGATCCGGTGCGCTGGGGGACATCGGGACCCACGTGATCGACCTCGGCCGGTTCTTGAACGGGGAGATCACCTCGGTGTCGGGATTCGTCAAGACGTTCGTTCCCGGCCGCTCGGTCGACGATGCGCTGGAGGCGGCGGTCGAGTTCGAGAACGGGTCGGTCGGCACGATCGAGGGCACGCGACTGGCGCTCGGCCGCCGCAACGCGTTCCAGTGGGAGATCAACGGGTCGAAGGGCTCGCTGGCCTTCGACATGGAGCGGCTCAACGAGCTGCAGGTGTTCCGCGCCGACGGCGATCGCGCCCGCGGCTTCAAGACCGTGCTCGTCTCGGAGGCGAACCATCCGTTCTGGGAGCACTGGTGGCCGCCCGGCCACATCATCGGCTGGGGCGACACCTTCGTCCACGAGTTGCACCACATGCTGAAGGCGATCGCTGACGACACCGACGTCGCTCCCTACGGTGCGACGTTCGAGGATGGATACCGCGCCTCCGAGGTCGGAGACGCGATTCTGCGCTCCAGCGAGACCGGCGAGCGCGTGCGCATCGAGTACCGAGCCTGATTCGGCGGAGCCGAACCAGGCTCGCGAGTTTCAGTCGGCGAGGACGAGCGTGGCCTTGCCGCCCCGGTGTGCGAAGGCCTCGTCGAAGCGGTCGAGCGGCACGCGCAGGCCGACGAACTGCTCGAGCTCCATGGGCCAGCGCTCGCGCACGCGGTCGAGATCGGCGACTGCCGCGAGCCAGTCCTCGCGAGCCGCGTTGACGCTGCCGAAGATCACGCGGTTCTCGAGGATCGCGTCGAGCGCGAGCGTCCGGCCGTCGAGCGCGATCTGCTGGTCGCGCGGGTCGATGCCCAGGAGGCAGGCGACGCCGCTCCGGCGCAGGAGCCCCAGTGAGTCGGCCATCAGCTGGGCATCGCCGGCCGCCTCGACGACGAGGTCGAAGCCGCCCAGCTCAGCCAACGGCGTCTCTGGGAGCGGGACGTACTGCGCTCCCGACGCGGTCACGAGCTCGTGCGAGGGCTCGAGGGACGCCGTCCACACCTCGACGCCCGCCAGGCGCAGCAGATAGGTCGTGAGCGTTCCGACCGCGCCGGCGCCGAGCACGAGCGCGCGCTGCAGCTCCCAGGGCTGGCGGCGGCCGATCGCCCGGGCGTGGCGCAGCGCACGCTCGCAGATCGACGCAGGCTCAGCAAGGACGCCGAGTCTGCCGAGCGACGGCGGGATCGGAACGAGCTGTCCGGGATCCTCGACGACGAGCTCGCACGCGAACCCGTTGAGCCGGGTGATCCCGCGCTCGACGTAGTCGCCGGTCAGGCACGAGTCGGGAAAGCCCTCCTCGCAGGCGAGGCAGTGCCGGCACGAACGCCGCACGGTCGCAGTGACGAGGTCGCCCCTCGTGAAACCGCGGCCGTCGCGCTCGACCATCCCGAGCACCTCGTGCCCGAGCACGAGCTCCGCCTCATCCTCGGGCGCGATGCCGAAGAGCCCGTGTGAGATCTCGCGGTCGGTGCCGCAGACTCCGACCTCGAGGACGCGGACGAGCACTCCGCTGCCGGCTGCATCCGGCAGAGCGGCGACGCGCGTCGAACCTGCGACGCCCGGCTGCACGACGAGAGCCTGCACGCGCTCATCGTCGCACGCTCAGCGCTCGCGCAGCACTGCACCTTCCGACGCCGAGCCGACGAGCAGCCGGTAACGAGCGAACACCCCGTGCTCGTAGGGCAGCAAGGGCGGCTGCCAGGCCGCGAGCCGTGCCTCGATCTCGGTGGGGTCGAGCTCGAGCGTGAGCGTCCCCGCGTCGACGTCGATCACGATCTCGTCGCCGTCGCGCACGATCGCAAGCGGCCCGCCGCGCACTGCCTCGGGCGCGACGTGCCCGACCATCAATCCGCGCGTCGCCCCCGAGAAGCGGCCGTCCGTGACGAGCGCGACGGACTCGCCGAGCCCGGCGCCGACCACCGACGCGGTGACGCCCAGCATCTCGCGCATCCCCGGGCCGCCGGCAGGCCCTTCGTAGCGGACGACGAGCACCTCGCCGTTCTGCACGATCCCGCTGCGCACGGCGGCCGTGCACGTCTCTTCGCTGTCGAAGACCCGCGCCGGTCCGCGCTGGTACCGGCGCACCGACCCCGAAGCCTTGACGAGGCTCCCGTCCGGCGCGAGGTTGCCGCGCAGCGCGTGCAGCGCGCCCGTCGCCTTGAACGGCTGCTCGACCGTGAACACGACCTCGCCGTCCGGCGGCGCCGCGTCGCGGGTCAGAGCAGCGAGCGTCTGGCCCGTGACCGTCGGCGCGTCGCCGTCGAACAGCCCACCGCGGACGAGCTCGGCGATCACGGCCGCGGTCCCGCCGGCGCGGTGCAGGTCCTCCGCTGCATAGGTGCCCGAGGGCGCCAGGCTCGCGATCACCGGAGTTCGGGCTCCGATCCCGGCGAGCTCGTCGAGCGTCAGTGGCACGCCCGCCTCGCGCGCGATCGCCAGCAGGTGCAGGACACCGTTCGTCGAGCCGCCCGTCGCTGCGATTCCCGTCATCGCGTTGAGGAGCGCGCGGCGGTCGAGGAAGCTGCGCGAGGTCGCCGGGAGGGAGGCCGCGAGCGTGCCGGCGCGTTCGGCGGCGCCGCCCTTCGCGTCGAGCTCGTCTGCCGGGATCAGGCCGTCCCCCAGCACGGTGATGCCGAGGCAGTCGAGCGCCACGGCCATCGTGTTGGCGGTGAAGTGGCCCGCGCACGTCCCGGCGCCGGGACACGCGAACCGCTCGAGCTCGTCGAGCTCGGCGCGCTGGATGAGGCCACGCTCCTCCGCGCCGACCCCTTCCCAGACGTCCTGGATCGTCAGTTCACGACCGCGCAGACGGCCCGCCCGCATCGGCCCGCTGTAGAGCACAACGGACGGCTTGTCGAGGCGCGCCAGCGCCATGAGCGCGGCAGGCACGGTCTTGTCGCAGCCGACCAGGCAGACGACGGCGTCGAAGTCGTGCGCGTGCACCATCAGCTCGATCGAGTCGGCGATCACCTCGCGCGAGATCAACGAGGCGCGCATCCCGGGTGTCGCCTGTGACTGATTGTCGGAGACCGCGATCGTGTTGAACTCGAGCGCGACGCCGCCGGCGGCCGTGACGCCGTCGCTCACCCGGGCGGCGAGCTCGCGCTGGTTGAGGTTGCACGGCATCGTCCCGGTCCAGGTCGAGGCGATGCCCACGATCGGGCCGCCGAGGCGCGCCGGATCGATCCCCATCGCCCGGAAGTGCGCGCGTGCCCCCGCGCGCTCGGCGCCGGTGGCGAGGCCCTCCCGTGCACGCCGTCGCAGCGCGTCCTGGCTCACGGCACGAGAATACGCGTCACGTGGCGCGCGTTCGGATCGGTCTCCTGTCGACGGCGCGCATGCCGGGCGATCCTCGCCGACGCTCAGCGCTTCTTGCCGGGGTTGAGCAGGCCCTTCGGGTCGAAGGCCTGCTTGATCCGGCAGTGCAGGTCGTAGCCGGTCGCACCGAGCTGGTGCTCGAGCTGGCCGCGTTTCAGCCAGCCGATCCCGTGCTCGCCGGTGACCGTCCCGCCGAGTCGCAACGCGAGGTCGAAGAGCTCGTGGCACGCGGCGTCGGCCCGGCGCTCCTCGTCGGCGTCGCCCGCCGAGAAGAGGAAGGTCGAGTGGATGTTGCCGTCACCGGCATGACCGAAGGAGAGCGACGGCACCCCGTGGCGCTCCCCGATCGCGAGCGTCTCGCGTTCGACGTCGCGCAGGCGGTCGAGTGGGACGGCGATGTCCTCGCTGTACGCGCCGCCGCGCTGCGCGAGGATCGCGAAGCCGACGCCTCCGCGCCAGCGCCACAGCTCTGCCACCTCGGACGGCTCGACGGGTGCGTGCACGGCGACCGCGTCGTCGGCGAGTGTCTCCTGCAGCTCGGCGGCGACCCGGCGGGCCTCGCTTGCGGCGCCGTCGGCCTCGGTGATGACCATGAAGGTCGCGCCGTCGGGAATCCCGAGCGGATAGGCGTGGCCGGAGTACGCCAGCGTGACCGCGTCGAGGTACTCGACCGCAGCCGGAACGATCCCCGATCCCAGCACGCGCTCGATCGCGCTGATGCCCGCGTCCGAGTCGCGGTACAGCCCGATCACGGGCAGCTCGAGCTCGGGTGCGGGGATCAGCCGCAGCCAGGCAGCCGTGACGACGCCGAGGGTCCCCTCGGAGCCGACGAGCAGGCTCTTCAGGTCGTAGCCGGCGACGTCCTTGCGCAGGGGGCCGCCGATGTGGACGATCTCGCCGGGCGGGATCACCGCTTCGAGCCCGGTCACCCAGTGACCGGTCACTCCGTACTTGAAGGCGTGCGGCCCGCCGGCGTTGCAGGCGATGTTGCCGCCGATCTGGGAGATCTCCGCGGCGCCCGGATCGGGCGGGAAGCGCAGGCCGCTCTCGCGCGCGAGCCGCTGGACGTCGGCGGTCGTGACGCCCGCCTCGACGTGCATGCGCCACAGGAGGGGATCGAACTGGCGGACCCTGTTCAGGCGCTCGAGGCCGAGGACGACGCCGCCCTCGACCGGGATCGCCCCGCCCGCGAGACCGGTGCCGCCACCGCGCGCAGTCAGCGGGACGTCGCGCTCGTAGCACCAGCGCATGACTGCGGCGACCTCCTCGGTCGTGCCGGGAAGCACAACCGCGTCCGCGGTGCCCTGCACGCCCCGGCCCATGAGGTCGGCGAGATAGCGCCCCTGGGGCTCCACGATCGACTCGGCCGAGACAACCTCTGCGAGCTCCACGTGCGCGAGCGTACCCTGCCGGGGGCAGGGCAATCGAACGACTCGAGGAGATCCATGAAGCTCGTCGCACTTGCGGTGCTCGCCGCCGCGCTCGTCGTACCTCAGGCATTGGCCGCGAAGCCGACCCTGAACGGCACCGTCGGCCCTGGGTTCACGATCAAGCTCACGCAGGCCGGCAACAAGGTGTCGAAGCTGAAGGCCGGGACCTACGTGTTCAAGATCGCCGACAAGTCCTCGGCGCACAACTTCCACTTGACGGGGCCTGGAGTGAACAAGAAGACCTCGGTGGGAGGGACGGGCACCACGACGTGGACGCTCACGCTCAAGAAGGGCAAGTACAAGTACGTCTGCGACCCGCACAAGGCGTTCATGAAGGGCGCTTTCACCGTCAGTTGACCGTCCGGCGAGGCCGTGTCCGGGGAGCCCTGGACACGGCCGCCGGGCTACGCCGAGGTGAGCGGCAGCTCTTCGACGCCGTCGCGGGCGATGCGCCACGCGCGCAGCTCGTCCAGCTTCAGCCCGTAGATCAGGAAGGGCCGGCCCGACCACAGGCCCGCCAGCTCGCGGTCGGTCCTCGACGGGATCGGCTCGGTCTCCGGATGCGAGTGGAAGACCGCCAGCTCGTAGCCCTCGTCCTCGAGGAACCAGAGGCTCGGGTCGATCTCCAGCTCGTATCGGTACGGCGACGCGAGCGTGTTCCTGCCTCGTTCGTAGCGCTCCGCGACGCCGTCTCGAAAGATGAGCAGGCCGCAGCACTCGTTCGGCGCCTCGACGGCAGCGTGTGCGCTCAGCTCGTCGCGAATCGCAGCCGGGACTACCACCAGAGCACCGCCTCGTCGATCTCCTCACCGGTCCAGAACGCGGCCGAGAGATACTTCCAGCCACCGTCGGCGAGCACGGCGACGACGACCGAGCCCTCGGGCAGTTCGTCTGCGATGCGCCGCGCGACGTGGACGACGGCGCCGGCCGAGACACCGGCGAACAGCCCCTCGCGTTCGAGCAGCACGCGGGCCGCTGCGGCGGCTTCGTTGTTCGACACGAGCAGCTTGCGGTCGAGCTTCGCGACGTCGAGCACCGGCGGCACGTAGCCGTCCTCGAGCGAGCGCAGGCCCATCACCGGCTCGCCGGGCAGCGGCTCGGCCGCGACGATCTGAACGCCGGGAAACGCCTCGCGCAGCCGCGCGCCGGTCCCCATCAGCGTCCCGCCGGTGCCGAGGCCGGCCACGAGGGCATCGACACGCGGCAGCTCGCGCGCGATCTCCAGGCCCGTCCCCTCGTAGTGCGCCCGCGGATTCGCCTCGTTCGCGTACTGGAAGAGCATCACGTACCGGTCGTCGCGTCCGGCGATCTCCTGCGCGAGCCGCACCGCGCCGTTCGACCCTTCCTCGCCGGGCGAGTCGATGATCGTCGCGCCGTACAGCTCGAGGAGGGAGCGCCGCTCGGGCGTGGCGTTGGACGGCATGACGCACGTCAGCTTCAGCCCCTTGAGCTTCGCGACGAGGGCGAGTGAGATGCCGGTGTTGCCGCTCGTCGGCTCGAGCAGCTCCTGGCCGGGCTGCAGATCGGCCGCCTCCACCATCGCCAGCGCGACCCGGTCCTTGATCGAGCCGGTCGGGTTCTGGCCTTCGAGCTTCACGTAGATCGTCCGGCCCGGCGGCGAGAGCGCCTGGAGCTCGACCAGCGGCGTGTTCCCGATCAGGTCGAGCAGCGAGCTAGCAACCACAGCCGCCCGCCATGGCGGGCAGGAGAATGACGGTGGAGCTGTCGCGTACCGGCGTGTCGAGCCCGCTGCGGGTGCGCACGTCCTCGCCGTCGACGTAGACGTTGACGAACGACCGGATCTCGCCGTCGCCGTACACGCGTGAGCCGAGCGCCGGGATGCGGTGGGCCAGGTCCTCGAGCAGCTCGCGCACGGTCGAGCCGGAGGCCTCGACCTCGCGCGCGCCGCCGGCTTCGGACCGCAGGACGGGAGGGACGCGGACGACGCTCATTGCGAGGTCACCTTGCGCAGAACTCGACGTAGTCGATGTACTCGGTGATCGTCGGGTGCTCGCCGCAGACGGGGCAGTCCGGGCGGCGCTCGATCTTCACCTCGTTGAACTCGGTTGCGAGCGCGTCGAGGAGCAGAAGCCGGCCGACGAGCGGTTCGCCGATCTGCGCGGCCAGCTTGATCGCCTCGTTCGTCTGCAGCGTGCCGATGATCCCGGGCAGCACGCCGAGCACACCGCCCTCGGCGCACGACGGCGCCAGCTCCGGCGGCGGCGGCTCCGGGAAGAGGCAGCGGTAGCACGGTCCCTCGTGGGGCTTGAACACCGTCACCTGTCCTTCGAAGCGGTAGATCGAGCCGTGGACGACGGGGATCCCGCGCCACACGGACGCGTCGTTGACGAGGTACCGCGTCGGGAAGTTGTCTGCGCCGTCGACGATCAGGTCCCAGCCGTCGTCGAGGATCCGGTCGATGTTCTCAGAGGTGAGACGCTCCCGATAGGTGATGACCTCGACGTCGGGGTTGAGCGCCGCGATCGCCCGCTTGGCGGAGTCGACCTTCGGCGTGCCGAGCGTCTCGAGGGAGTGTGCGATCTGCCGCTGGAGATTCGTCTCGTCGACGATGTCCGCGTCGACGATCCCGAGTGTCCCGATGCCCGCGGCAGCGAGATACAGCGACGCGGGGGAACCGAGCCCGCCCGCGCCGATCAGGAGGATCCTCGAGTCGAGCAGCCTCAGTTGACCCTCTTCACCGATCTCGGGAATCAGAAGGTGGCGTGAATAGCGCGTGCGCTTCTCCGGCGACAGCGTCCGCGGCATGACGATCTCGAGCCCGTTTCGCTTCCAGTCGGTGAAGCCGCCGGCGAGCGAGTGGACGTCCTGGTACCCGAGGTCCGCCAGCGTCTTCGCGGCGAACGCCGACCGATTGGCAGCCGCGCAATAGAGGATGACCGGCCGGGTCTTGTCGGGGGCGACACCTTCGATGCGGCTCTCGAGGTAGCCGCGAGGCACGTGTACCGCGCCCGGCAGGTGGCCCTCCTGCCATTCGTCGGCCTCGCGCACGTCGACCCAGACCGCATCTGGAGTCGCCCTTGCGCTCTGGGCGTCGATCTCGGAGATCTCGCCCTTGGTCTGCTGGAGAAGCTCGCGATAGGTCGGCATGGCTACATAAACGGTAGCGGGACCTTCCCTATTTCCAGCTACGTTGCGCGCGATGTCGGCGGCGAAACGCGTGCGGCTGCTCGTTGCGGCGATCGCCGTCGTGGCTGCCGGGACGGTCGCCGGGATCGTCCTCGCGACGCGCCAGGATCCGGCCCAGCCGGTAGCCGAATGCAAGCAGCGGCCGGTCCCGCTGATCGTGCCGGGCGTGCCCTCGGCTCACGTGGCCGCCGTCCGGGCGGCCTTCGCGCACCCGCCGAAGGAGGCAGCGCAGATCCTCGAACCGATCTCCCAGCAGGCGCCGAAGGACCCGGTCGTCCAGTTCAATTTCGGTACCGCGCTCTTCTGCGCCGGGTACGGCGCCGACGCCGCGCAGGCATACCGCCAGGCGAAGAAGGCCGGCTACGACACCTACTACGAGATGCGTGCCGACGAGATCCTGCACCTGCAGTACTTCCAGCCGGAGGACGGGCTCTACCCGATCTTCCAGCCGCAGCATCCCGATCCGCTCCTGATCCAGGGCGTGATCCTCCAGCGCCGCGGGAAGGAGCATTCCGCGGAGAAGCTCTACGCACGCGCCGCTCGGCTGCAGCCGGGCAACGATGAGGCCCAGGTCGCCGCCGCGGTCGGCCGCTTCAACGAGGACGACCTCTCGGCATCGTTCTCGCGCCTCGGCCCGCTCGTCGAGCGGTTTCCACGCAGCCAGTCCGTGCGCTACCACCTCGGCCTGCTGCTCGCCTGGACCGGGCAGCGCGACCAGGCGATCACCGAGTTCCGGCGGGCACGGGCGTTGAATCCGAGCAGTACACTTGGGAAGCAATCCGCCGCGTTCCTCCGCGGCCTCGCCGGAGGTGGGTCCAGCACGACGAAGAAATGAGCCGAGCGGCCTATGGCGTCCGTCCGGTTCTCTTGCGACAGTTCCGCATCCGTTCAGGGCATGCTCGGTCACCGAGGGGGATGAGTGGGCAAGGACACGATCGACGTTGAGGCGACCGGCTTCGAGGAAGAGACCGAAGTCGAGGTCGTCGTCGACGTGAGCTCCGACGAAGAGGTCACACCGCTCGATGCAGTGGAGGAGGCGCACGCCGACTTCTACGCCGCCCAGGCGGATGAGATCGAGGAGCGTCCGGATCTCGAGTTCTCGGCCGACTCCCTGCAGCTGTTCCTCAAGGACGTCGGCAAGGTCGAACTGCTGACCGCCGCGCAGGAGGTCGAGCTCGCGAAGCGCATCGAGCGCGGCGACCATCGGGCGAAGCAGGAGATGGTGGAGGCGAACCTGCGCCTGGTCGTCTCGATCGCCAAGCGCTACCGCAACCAGGGCCTGCCGTTCCTCGACCTGATCCAGGAGGGAACGATCGGCCTCGTGCGCGCCGCCGAGAAGTTCGACTGGCGCAAGGGCTACAAGTTCTCGACCTACGCGACCTGGTGGATTCGCCAGGCCGTCGCGCGGGCCCTCGCCGACAAGGCGCGGACGATCCGCATGCCGGTCCACGTCGTCGAGAAGCTGAACAAGATCATGCGCACGGAACGCAAGCTGCGCGCCGAGCGCGGCCGCGAGCCGACGAACGAGGAGATCGCGGCCGACCTCGAGATGACCGTCGAGGAGGTCGAGTCGATCCGGCGCACGTCGCAGACCCCCGTCTCGCTCGAGAAGCCGGTCGGCGACGAGGAGGAGTCGGAGTTCGGCCAGTTCCTCGAGGACGAGCACACGCCGCCGCCCGACGAGGCCGCCGACACGGCGTTCCGGGCCGCGGCGCTGGCGAAGTGCCTGGGGGCGCTCAGCTACCGTGAGCGCCGCGTGCTCGAGCTTCGCTACGGCCTGAACGGCGAACAGCCGTGCACGCTGGACGAAGTCGGTCGCGCGTTCCAGGTGACCCGCGAGCGGATCCGCCAGATCGAGAACCAGGGCCTGAAGAAGCTTCGTGCCCTGGCGGACTCGCAGAAGCTCCGCGACGTCGCATAGCGCGGCGTCAGGCTGCGGCGCCCTCGCCGGCCCGGTACCACGTCGCCGTGGTCGTCGGCCGGAAGCCTGAGCCGGTGTACAGAGCCCCGGCGATGACGGTCGAGTAGCCCACCTTGAACCGGGTGGCGCCGCGCCGGGCCAACCGTTCGAGGCCCGCCGTGAGCATCGCCCGCGCGATGCCGCGACGCTGGAACTCGTCGTTCACGCGCATCGGCTCGAGCAGGCCGACCTTCGTCACCGGGTCGGACCAATAGAGCGAATAGCCCGCGATCGCCCCCTGGACGAGGAGCGCGTCGCACTGCCAGGTGCCGCGGAACTCGGTCGCAAGCACGCCGCCCACAGGCCCGTCCGCGTCGGTCCAGAAGAGCTGCTCGAGCTCGTCGGAGCGGCGTGCGGTTCGCCACCACCACTGCACGTCGGCCGCCTCCCACAGCCCAGCGTCGTCGCTCGCGAGGCGGGCGCGCTGGAGCAGCGTCGTTGCGAGCTCGACCGCCGATAGGCCGGTGACCCGAACCTCTTCGAGCGTCACGACGGCCGTCATCCTGTCGGCGGTAGCCCGCGGGACTCCGCTCGGACCTGTTTGATGATCTGCCCGTAGGCGCCCTGCAGCTTCGGCGGCACTCGCCAGACATCGACCGTGGCGAACAGTCCGAGCACGCGGACCCGGATCGACGGCGCGTTCGGCGACGGCGTGTCTCGTCCCCAATCGCGGCGGTGCCCGACGATCGCGAGGCCGCCGACGTCGGCGTCGACACCTTCCGGCACATACACATCGGCATTTCCGAAGAAGGCAAACACGCGCACGGTCGACACCGGGTTGTCGATTGCCGCTTCGCGCAGGTCGAGGTCGACGTCTGCGAACACGCTCAAAGCGACGCTGCGCCTCGGGAGGTGCAGTCGGCCACGGCGTGTGACATGTGCGAAGATCGCCGCCGTGAATCGGCTGGGCTTGCGTGGCGCGCCGGCGTAGTTGAGCGACGCGTCCGGCAGGTCTTCGCTGATCCGAGCGAGCTCACCCTCGGTACGGGCACCGTAGGCGGCTCCGACCCGCTCCGCGAACTCCTCGAGTGTGAGGCGACCCGAAAGCAGGTGCTCGCGGAGAGCGACGACCGCCTCCTCCCGCTCGGCGTCGGAGCTGCGAAGCGACAGCTCATCCATCGCCGGGACGCTACACCCGGCCGCCCCGCTTTGCGACCGCGCGGTATAGCCTCTCCGGCGCATGGAATGGTTCGACGAGCTTGCGGAGTTCCTGCGCATTCCCTCGATCAGTGCGGACGAGTCGCACGCCGGGGATGTGCAACGAGCGGCGAACTGGGTGAGCGACTTCATCCGAGAAGCCGGTGGCGAGTGCGAGGTGATCGACTGGCACGGACAGCCGCTTGCGATCGGCGAGCTGCGCGCGTCCAGCGACGCCGAGAGCGCGCCGACCGTGATCTGCTACGGCCACTTCGACGTCCAGCCGCCTGACCCACTGGAGCTGTGGGAGAGCGACCCGTTCGAGCCCGAGATTCGCGGCGACTATCTGTACGGCCGCGGCACGGTCGACGACAAGGGCCAGCTCTACATGCTGCTCGCGGCTGCCCGCGAGCTCGCACACGCCGGCGAGCTGCCGGTGAACGTCCGCTTCTGCTGCGACGGCGAAGAGGAGACCGGTGGCCACTCGATCGTCGAGTTCCTCGAGGCCGACGAGCGCGGGGCAGACGCGGCGATCATCTTCGACAGCGGCATGATCCGCCGGGACGTGCCGGCGTTCAATGTTGCGACCCGCGGCATGGCCTACTTCCACGTCACCGTTCGGACGGGCGAGCGCGATCTCCACTCGGGAGTGTTCGGCGGCGCTGCGCTGAACGCCGCGCACGCGTTGATCAGGACGCTCGACGGGCTGATCGCCCACGACGGCACGCTCGCCGACCCCCTGCGAGTCGGTCGCGCGGCGCCGACGGACGAGGAGCTCGCGGGCTGGCTGGAGCTGCCGCCCGGCTCCGACGAGCTCGCCGAGCAGGGTGCGCGGCCGAAGGACGCTGCGGCCGCGGCGGACTTCTACCTGCGCACGTTCGCGGAGCCTGCGATCGACGTCAACGGCATCGCCACCGGCTCGCCTCTCCTGCAGAAGACGGTGCTGCCCGTGGAGGCGGTTGCGAACGTGTCGATCCGGCTTGCGCCGGGACAGAAGGTCGAGGAGGTGGCGCCCGTCGTCGAGCGGCTGCTGCGCGAGAGCGCTCCCGCCGGCGCGGACGTGGACGTCGAGCTGTGGTCGTCGTCTCCGCCGGGGCTCGTGCCGCCCGACTCGAAGGTGATCCAGCTGGGGCTCGACGCCTTCGAGCGCGCGCTCGGCCGCCGGCCGGCGCTGGTCCGCACGGGTGGGACGCTGCCGATCGTGCCCGCGCTCGCCGACCAGGGCATCTCGACCGTCATCACCGGTTTCGGGCTGCCCGACTCGCAGATCCACTCACCGAACGAACGCCTCGTCGCGGAGTACATCCCGGCCGGGATTCGCGCCGCACACGAGCTCCTGCTCGCGTTTGCGCAGCTTTGATCGATCTCCATTCGCATGTTCTGCCCGGCCTCGACGACGGGGCGGCGGACCTCGACGAGGCGGTGGCGATCTGCCGAGACGCGTTCGCCGACGGGATCTCGGTGCTGGCGGCGACGCCGCACGTCCGCGACGACTTTCCGACGACGCCCGAGCAGATGGAGGCGGCGCTCACCGAGCTGCGGCAGGCGGTCGGCGACGCGCTTCGGCTCGTCCCCGGCGGCGAGCTCGATCTCGGGCAACTCGACCGGCCTCACGCAGAGCTGCTCCGCTTCGCGCTGGCCGGGAACCCGGGCTATCTCCTGGTCGAGACGCCGTACATCGGCTGGCCGCTCGACATCGGCGACCGGCTGTTCCGGCTGCGGGCGGCAGGCATCACGCCGGTGCTCGCCCATCCCGAACGGAACGGCGAGGTTCAGCACCGCCCGGAGCTGATCGAGCCGCTCGTCGCGAGCGGTGTGCTCGTGCAGCTGACGGCGGGTGCCGTCGACGGGAGCCTCGGCCGCGCTTCACGGGCGTCGGCGTTCGAGCTGCTCGAGCGCGGCCTCGCGCATCTGATCGCGAGCGACGGACACGCGCCGGCGATCCGGCAGATCGGCATGAGCAGTGCGGCGGCGGCGCTGCGCAACGAGACGCTCGCTCGCTGGCTGACGGTCGAGATGCCGCGGGCGATCGTCGACGGCCTCCCGCTGCCGCCGCGACCGGGGCAGGCCCGGCCGGGGCGGCAGCGGCGCTTCGGCCTCTAGATGCTCAGTTCTGGGTCATCGGGTCGCCCGGCTCGTGGTCGCCCACGTGGGCGGCCGGGATCGACTCGACCTGCTGGAGCGTTGCGGCGCGCGCAGCGCGGACGCGAACCGTGATCCGGTCGCCGGACTTCAGCTGCGACGGATCGATCACCGTCGGCACCTTGCCCTGCCAGAGCAGGAAGATCGTGCCCTCGTCGTAGGTGAACGTCTCGTCGAGCGACTGGCCGAGCATCGAGCGCAGGCCGCGCCAGTTGCCGCCGGTGACGTGCAGGGCGATGTGGCCGCCGGCCTGGCCGCCGGCAACGGTGCCGACGTACAGGAACAGCGCGCGGCCGTTGCCGCCCGAATTGCTGCCGTGGTCGCCGACGAGCGCAGCGGCGGTCGCCTCGATGTCGGCGAGCGACGCTCCGGCCTTCGCGCGGATCGAGACCTGGACGTTGTCGCCGGCCTTCAGGTCGCCGATCGAGATGACGTGTGGGACGCCCGCCGTCCAGCCGAGGAACTCGGTCTTGGGGCCGGTCGTGAACGTCTCGTCCTGGCTCTGGCCGATCAGGGCCTTGAGCGCGGCGTGGTTGCCGCCCTCGACCTGGATCTGGACGGAGTTGGTGCCGGTCGCGAGCAGTTCGCCGCGGAACTGGTAGAGCCGGCCCTTGCCGCCCCCGGCCGCGGCAGCTGCAACGACGGCGCAGGCGAGTGCCGCAAGTGCGATGTGAGCTGATCAGACGGTGCTTCATGGTCGTTCCTCCTGGGTCATGCGAGTGGACGACCTGAGGTTCGTCCGCGATCGGCAACTGAGCGTCTCGCCCGCGTAAGGCGCACGCAAAACCTACGAACCTGGTTCGGCGCAGCCGAACCAGGTTCGCTGACGCGAATCAGATTCAGCGCTGGTGCTCACCAGGGCGGCGGGTTGTGGACCCAGCGGCCGGCGACCATGGTTGCGACGACCTGCGCGTCGAGGTCGTCCCACGGATCGCGGTCGAGCACGACGAGGTCCGCCTGATGGCCCGGGAGGAGCGTTCCGCGGCGCCGTTCGTCACGGGCGAGCCAGGCGGGGGCGACACACGTCGCGTGAAACGCCTCGTCGACGGTCAGCGCCTGCTCGGGATGCCACGGCGGGCGGTCGTCGATCGTCCGGCGCACGCCTGCTCTGATCCCCGCGAGCGGGTCGAGCTCCTCGATCGGCGCGTCACTGCCGTTCACGACGACCGCGCCGGAGTGAAGCAGTGAGCGGAACGCATACGCCCCGTCGGTCTTGCCCGCCCAGTACTCGTCGGCAAGGTCGCGATCGGAGGGCGCATGCGTGAACTGCACGGAGCAGGTGACGCCGAGCTCGGCGAAGCGGCCGAGATCTTCCGGCGCGAGCAGCTGTGCGTGCTCGATCCGGTGCCGAAGCCCGAGCGGTTCCCACACGTGCCTGGTCTCCGCGAATGCGTCGAGCGCTTCACGGTTCGCGCGATCGCCGATCGCATGTACGGCGACCGGGAAGCCTGCGGCGGCGCCGCGGCGCACGATCTCGGCGAGCTCGTCGCCGCTCGTGATCTGGACCCCGCTGCCGTCGAGCATCCACGCGGTGCGTGAGCCGAGCGTCCCATCCATGAACACCTTCAGGTAGCCGAGCCTGACGAACGGGCTTCCGAACCCGGACCGCAGGCCGACGGACACGGCGGCGTCCAGTGCGTCGCGAGGGATCGACTGCCAGACGCGCAGGCTCAGCTGGCCGCGCTCGTCGAGCTGCTGCCAGAGTCGCAACGCGCCGAGCCAGCCGTCCTTGTCGTGGACGGCGGTGACCCCGCGCGAGTTCGCGAGACGCACACCGGTGCGCATCGCCGCGAGATAGTCCGTGTCCGAGACGACCATGTGCCGCTCCTTGAACTGCCAGGCGGCCTCTTCGCGCAAGATCCCGGTCGGCTCGCCGCTGTCGTCGCGCTCGACGACGCCGCCGTCGACCTCGAGCTCGCCGTTTGCCAGTGCGAGCGCCGCCGAGTTGAGCCAGAGCGAGTGGTAGTCCTTGGCGATCAGCCCGGCGGGTGTCTCGCCGGTGATCGCATCCAGATCATGCCGGGTCGGATCGCGCTGCGGCTGCCAGTCGCCGCTGCGCCAGCCGTAGCCGCGGAGCCAGCGCCCGGGCGCGAGCTCGACCCCGCGAATCCGCCCCAGCGCCTCGTCGAGGTTCGCGCAGCCGTCGAGGTTGACCTCGTTCTGCGCGAGCGCCCACGTCGGGAAGTGCACGTGCGAGTCGGTGAAGCCCGGGAGGACGACGAGGCCGCCCAGGTCGGTGACCTCCGGCGAGGCGAGCGCCGTCTCGTGGACGCCGACGCCGCCCGCGATCAGCTCCCCCGCGATCGCCAGCGCGCGTTGGGTCGGTACCTGGGGGTCGAGCGTGCGAATGAGGCCGTTCGCGAGGATCATCGGTCGCCAGAATCTACTCTGCGCGCCGAACTACACTTCTCTCCCGAATGAGCGCACTCGACCCGCTTTCTCCCGAGCAGCGTGAGATCCGTGAGCTCGTGCGCGCGATCGCGCGCGAGCGGGTGGCGCCGCGGGCGGCGGAGATCGACCGGTCGGCGGAGTTTCCCTGGGATGTGGTCGAGGCGTTCCGGGAGAACGGCCTGTTCGGGGTGCTGTTCGAGGAGGAGTTCGGCGGGATCGGCGAGAGCTCGCTGCTCGCGCTGGTGGTGATCGAGGAGCTGTCGAAGGTCTGTGCGACGAGCGGGCTGATCGTGGCGGTGCAGGAGCTGGGGTCGCTGGGAATCAAGCTGGCGGGCAGCGCCGAGCAGAAACAGCGGTTCCTGCCCAGGCTCGCCTCGGGCGAGTGGCTGGCGGCGTATGCGTTGACGGAGGCGGGGTCGGGGTCGGACAGCGCAGCGATGCGGACCACGGCGGTCCGGGACGGCGACGAGTACGTGCTGAGCGGCGGGAAGCGGTTCATCACCAACGCCGGGGTCGCGTCCGTGTACGTGGTCTTCGCGAAGACGAACCCGCAGCAGGGGCACGGCGGTATCTCGGCGTTCGTGGTCGAGGCCGATTCACCCGGGCTGGAGGTGGGGAGGATCGAGCCGAAGATGGGGATCAAGGGCTCGACGACGGGTGAGCTGTTCTTCGACGACTGCCGTGTCCCGGCCGCGAACCTGCTCGGTGACGAGGGGGAAGGGTTCAAGATCGCGATGCGCATCCTCGACCGCTCGCGGCCGGGGATCGGTGCGCAGGGACTGGGGCTCGCGCAGGGAGCGACCGACTATGCGGTCGAGTACGCCCGATCCCGGGAGACGATGGGCCGGCCGATCGGCCAGCACCAGCTGATCGCGGGGATGCTCGCCGACATGGAGACCAAGTGCGAGGCCGCCAGAGGGCTGCTGTACAAGGTCGGCCGGATGATCGACGAGGGCGACACCGGGCCGGAGCTGACCAAGCTCTCGGCGATGGCGAAGCTCTACTGCACCGACGTCGCGATGGAGGTCACGACCGACGCGGTGCAGGTGCTCGGCGGCTACGGCTACATCCAGGAGTACCCGCTCGAACGGATGATGCGCGACGCCAAGATCACCCAGATCTACGAGGGCACGAACCAGATCCAACGTCTCGTGATCGCCCGCGAGATGCTCAAGGAGAACCGAACCTTCCTGCTCACCGGCGTTGGCTGAGTCCGGCGCGATCGATCCTGCCCGCAGCTTCGACCGCGCAGCGGCCGAGTACGAGCGGGGCCGCCCAACGTATCCGCTCGCTTTGCTCGACCTCCTCCCGCTCGGCACGGGCGCCGATGTCCTCGATCTCGGCGCGGGGACCGGAAAGCTCACGCGTGTGCTCGTCGAGAGGTATCGCCGCGTCGTCGCCGTCGAACCGCTCGACGGGATGCGCGAGATCCTCGAGCAGGTCGTGCCCTCCGCCGAGAGCTTGACCGGCGCAGCGGAGGCGATCCCGCTGCCGGACGCGGAGGTGGACGGAGTGTTCGCCGGGCAGGCGTTCCACTGGTTTGCCAACGACGAGGCGGTCGGTGAGATTGCCCGGGTCCTGAGGCCTGGGGGCGTGCTCGCGCTGGTCTGGAACGAGCCGGGCGAGTCGTCGCCACTTCCCGACGCGTACCGCACCTACCTCGAATCGCTCCATGCGCCCTCGCTCCAGTCCGTCCAGTCGGGGCTGTCGTGGTCCGACCTGATCGCGCGTGGCCCATTCGACGTTCTCCGCGAGGGGAGCGTGACGCATGAGCAGGCCCAGGACCGCGACGACGTGCTCGCCTTCGCCCGGTCGGTCAGCTGGATCGCGCACCGGCCCGATGCCGAGCGGGCCGGCATCATGCGCGACCTCGACGAGCTGCTCACTCCGGGGCCCTTCGTCTTCCCGATCGTCGCTCACGTCAACTGGGCGGTGCGGGCGTGACGCACGAGGTGAAGCTCAGCTCGGCCGACCGGGTGCTCTTCCCGGACGACGGCATCACCAAGGGAGACCTGTTCGCGTACTACGGCGCCGTGGCGGGAACGATCGTCCCGCATCTGCGCGATCGCCCGTTCACGATGAAGCGCTGGCGCGAGGGCCTCGAAGGCGGTGCGTTCTTCCAGAAGCAGGCGCCGAAGGGCATACCGGGCTGGATCCCGACCCGCGAGTTCCGCACGTGGCCGCGCGGCGGCAAGGGGGAGTCCCGGCTCGTCGACTTCCCGCTCGTGAATTCGCGCGAGGCTCTTCTCTGGATGGTGCAGATGCACTGCATCGACATGAACGCGTGGTACTCGCGCGTCGACAAGCCAGATCGTCCCGACTACGTGCTCTTCGACCTCGACCCGCCGGAGCAGGCGGACGCGTTCCGGCTCTGCATCCGCGTCGCCCACTACCTGCACTCGGCGCTCGAGGAGCTCGAGCTCGAGTCCTTCGTCAAGACGAGCGGTGCCGACGGGATCCACATCCTCGTCCCGATCGCGCGGCGCTCGACGTACGAGGAGACCTACGAGTTCGCCGAGCTGCTGTCACGCAAGCTGGAGGCTCAGCATCCCGGTGAGGTGACGACCGAATGGCTGAAGCGCAAGCGCGCGGGTGTGCTCGTCGATCACCGTCAGAACGGCTGGGGGAAGACGATCGCGTCGGCGTACTCGGTGCGGCCGAAGCCCGGCGCCCCCGTGTCGACGCCGCTGCACTGGAACGAGCTGACCGAGGATGTCCGTCCCGCCGACTTCTCGATGCAGGTCGCGCTGGATCGGGTGTCGCAGCACGGCGATCTCTTCGAGCCGGTGCTGCACGGCAAGCAGCCGCTGGGGCCTGCCCTCAAGGCGCTGCGGTGATCGCACCGCGCGCGGGCTAGGAGCTCCAGCCCGCCTTCGTGTCGCCCGCCCGTACCTTCGCCTTGTAAGCGCGCTTCGCGGCCTGGTAGTCGGCGAGCGACTCGGGCGAGGTGACGTCGCCGAGCGTCGGGTGATCCGGTGCGAGCCCCTCGGCCGCCTTCACTCCGAACTGCTTCGCGAGCACGGCGGCCAGCGACTTGATCTTCATCTCGCCGAACCCCGGGAGCGCTCCGATCCGCTTCTTCAGATCGGCGCTGTCGCGTGCCTCCGACCAGAGCCGCGACGCATCACCGCCGTACTCCTCCGTCACGGCTGCGGCGAGCTCCCGCACGCGATCCGCCATCGCGCCGGGGAAGCGGTGGATTGCCGGTTTCTCCGCGAATGCCGGCCGAAGATCCATCGCGGCGAGCTTCTTCGGCTCGAGCGTCCCGACGCGCTGCTTCAGCACGTACGGGCCGGCGAATGCCTTCGGCACCGTCACCTGCTGGTCGATCGCGAATCCCACGAGCAGCGCGAAGGGATCCTCGGCCAGCAGCCTGCACGCCTCGGGCTCGTCGGTGAAGTAGAGCGCGGTCGGCATGCAGCGATCCTAGTCGCGCGGCCACCGCCGAGGGGCGGCTTCTAGGCGTGCACGCCCATCGCGATCGTGCCCAGGTAGCCCGCGCCGCTCTTCGCCAGGCGGAGCATCCCGTAGCGGCCGCCGTTCACGAAGATCGAGTCCTGCGCGTTCGGCGTGTCCGGGTTGCCTCGCGCCGCGTACGGCGCATGTTTGTAGACGGCTTGCGTCAGCGCATCGGGGAAGAACAGCTGTCCGGTGTGCACGACGTTGCCGCGAGCGTGGACCTTGACGTGGATGTGCACCGCGCGTCCCTGGTACCAGCCGGGATAGATCGTCGTGAACACGGCGACGCCGCTTGCGTCGGTCTTCTGGATCCCGCGTAGGAACGTTCGGCTCGCTGCTCCGGCACCGAAGCCGGAGTAGTTGCCGGCCGCGTCCGCGTGCCAGACGTCCACGGCGGCCCCTCGCAGCGGTTTGCACGTCGACGCGCTGAGCACGCGCAGATGGAGCACGAGCAGTGTTCCCGGGTGTCCTTCGCGGATGTCCCGGCGGACCTTCTCGCCCGCGATGTAGTACGGGCCCTCCGTCAATTCGGGCGTCAGCACGCAGGCGACGGCCCCGGTCTCGACGGCGCGGTTTCCCGCCGCCGCATCGCTCGCGAGCGCCGACCCGCCGGCTGCGGCCACCACGAGCCCGCCGATCCGCGCCAGCGACCCGCGCCGGGTGACTCTGTCGTCGAAGCTCATCGTGCGAGGCTAACGAGCGGACCTGTGGGTTTCCTAGGAGCTCCCTGTGGGTGAGTACTCTGGGTGGATGGACCCGCTCAGCGCCTTCACGCCGGCGACGCGGGCCTGGTTCGAGCGGGCCTTCGACGCGCCGACTCCTGCGCAGGTGCAGGGCTGGCCTGCGATCGCAACCGGGGAGCACGTGCTGATCCAGGCGCCGACCGGCTCCGGCAAGACGCTGACCGCCTTCCTCTGGGCGATCGACCGTCTGAACGCGGCGCCCGGCCAGGGCCTGCGCCTGCTGTACGTCTCGCCGCTGAAGGCGCTGAACTACGACATCGAGCGCAACCTGCGCGGCCCGCTCGCAGGCCTCGAGTCGAACTTGAGGGTTGGCGTCCGCACCGGCGACACGCCGCAGAAGGAACGCCGGGAGCTTCTGAAGGAGCCGCCGGACATCCTCATCACGACGCCCGAGTCGCTCTATCTGATGCTCACCTCGCAGGCGCGCGAGTCCCTCCGCGGCGTCGAGACGCTGATCCTGGACGAGGTGCACGCCGTCGCAGGCTCGAAGCGCGGTGCGCATCTCGCGCTGTCGGTCGAGCGCCTGCAGTCGCTGGCCGACAGTCGGATCCAGCGGATCGGGCTGTCGGCGACCCAGCGGCCGATCGAGGAGATCGGCCGGTTCGTGAGCGGTGGTCGTCCGATCACGATCGTGGATGCGGGCACACGGAAGGAGCTCGACCTCGAGGTTGTCGTGCCGGTCGAGGACATGCGCGAGCTGAGCTCGACCGCGTCCCTCTCGCAGCCCGTGCCGGCCGACGGCCAGGAGATGGACAGCGGGACCGAGCACGGTGCGCAGTCGATCTGGCCCTCGATCTACCCCGAGGTGCTGCGGCTCGTCGAGGAGCACCGCTCGACGATCGTCTTCGTCAACAACCGGCGTCTGGCGGAGCGGCTCGCGCTGCGGCTGAACGAGCTGGCGGAGAAGGAGATCGCGCGCGCCCACCACGGCTCGCTCGCCCGCGAGCAGCGCGTCGTCGTCGAGGAGGACCTCAAGGCCGGCCGGATCCCGTGCCTGGTCGCGACATCGAGCCTCGAGCTCGGCATCGACATGGGCAGCGTCGACCTCGTGATCCAGGTCGAGTCGCCCAAGTCGGTCGCCCGCGGGCTGCAGCGGATCGGCCGCGCGGGCCACGAGCTCGGCGCGACGTCGAAGGGGCGCATCTTCCCGAAGTTCCGCGCCGACCTGCTGGAGTCGGCAGTGGTTGCGCGGGCGATGCGCGAGGGTGAGATCGAGGAGACGAGGATCCCGCGGAACCCGCTCGACGTGCTCGCGCAGCAGATCGTCGCGATCTCCGCGGATGCAGAGATCGCGGTGGACGACCTGCACGAGCTCGTGACGCGGGCGTACCCGTTCAAGGACCTGAGCCGCACCCAGCTCGAGAACGTCCTCGACATGCTCGCCGGCCGCTACCCCTCCGACGAGTTCGCCGAGCTGCGGCCGCGCATCGTCTGGGACCGCACCGCGGGCCTGATTCGCGCGCGCGACGGTGCGCGGCGGCTTGCCGTCACGAATGCGGGGACGATCCCCGATCGCGGACTGTTCGGCGTCTTCCTCGCCGACGGCGGAGGACGGGTCGGCGAGCTCGACGAGGAGATGGTCTACGAGGCGCGGGCGGGGCAGACGTTCCTGCTCGGCGCCTCGACGTGGCGGATCGAGGAGATCACGCGCGACCGCGTGCTCGTCTCGCCCGCGCCGGGGCTCCCCGGCGCCGTTCCGTTCTGGAAGGGGGAGGGGGTCGGGCGGCCCTACGAGCTCGGCCAGAAGATCGGCGCCGCCTCGCGCGAGCTGTCGGCACTCTCGGACGGGCAGGCGGCGAAGCGACTTCGGGGCGAGTTCCATCTCGACGAGCGCGCCGCCAACAATCTGCTCACCTTCCTCCGCGAGCAGGAACGGGCCACCGGAGTCGTCCCGTCCGACCGCACGATCGTGATCGAACGCTTCCGTGACGAGATCGGCGACTGGCGCGTGTGCATCCTCTCCCCGTTCGGGGGCCGGGTGCACGCACCCTGGGCGATGGCGATCGCCGCACGTCTGCGGGAGGCGCACGGGATCGAGGCGCAGTCGATCTGGTCCGACGACGGCATCGCGCTGCACTTCCCCGAGTCGGATGTGCCGCCGCCCATCGAGGACCTGATGATCGATCCCGGCGAGGTCGAGGACCTCGTCGTCGCTGAGGTCGGCGACACCGCCCTCTTCGGCGCGCGCTTCCGCGAGAACGCCGGCCGCTCCCTGCTGATCCCGCGCCGGCGTCCGGGCGAGCGCACGCCGCTCTGGCAGCAGCGGCTCAAGGCGCAGTCGCTCCTGCAGGTCGCGCGGAAGTACGGGAGCTTCCCCGTGATTCTCGAGACCTATCGCGAGTGCCTGCAGGACGTCTTCGACCTGCCCGCGCTGCGCGGGCTGCTCCAGGGCCTGAAGACCCGGGACGTCGACCTCGCCGAGGTGGAGACCCAGAGCGCCTCCCCGTACTCGGCCTCACTGCTCTTCGACTACATCGCGACGTACATGTACGAGGACGACACGCCGCCGGCCGAGCGGCGCGCGCAGGCGCTCTCGCTCGACCGCGATCTGCTCCGCGAGCTGCTCGGGCAGGAGGAGCTCCGCGACCTGCTCGACGCGGACGCGGTCGACGAGGTCGAGCGGCAGCTGCGCGGCGACCCGAGGACGCCCGACCAGCTGCACGACAAGCTGCGCCTGCGAGGCGACCTGCGCGCGGAGGAATACGAGGCCGGACTCGCCGCTCCGCTGCTCGAGGAGCGGCGCGCCCTCGTCGTGCGCATCGCCGGCGAGGAGCGGCTGATCGCCGTGGAGGACGCCGGCCGCTATCGCGACGCGCTCGGCGTGATGCCGCCGTCCGGTCTCCCCGACGTGTTCCTCGAGGGCGGCCCGGAGTCGCTGCGGCAGCTCGTGCTCCGCTTCGCGAAGGGTCACGGGCCGTTCACGACGGCCCAGGCGAACGAGCGCTTCGGGCGTGCGGTCGAGGAGGTCCTCGTGGAGCTCGAGCAGGCGGAACAGCTGGTCCGCGGCGAGCTCAGGCCCGGCGGGGTGGAGCGCGAATGGTGCGACCCCGACGTCCTGCGCAGGCTCCGGCGGGCCTCGCTCGCAGCGCTGCGCCGCGAGGTCGAACCGGTGGACCAGGAGGCGCTCGGGCGGTTCCTGCCCTCGTGGCACGGGGTCGACCGGCGCGCGTCGCTTCGCGAAGCGCTCGTACCGCTGCAGGCCCTGCCGCTGCCCGTCGCGCTCTGGGAGTCCGAGGTCCTGCCCAGGCGCGTCCCCGGTTACCGGCCGGAGCATCTCGATGCGCTCACCGCGAGCGGCGAGGTGGTCTGGGTCGGCGCGGGCCACGACCGCGTCGCCGTCTACTTCCGCGAGGACGCTGCGGCGCTCGGCGCGGTGCCGGTGGCGGTGAGACCGGAAGGCGCCGAGCACGACCGGATCCGTGCGGCGCTCTCCGGGGCGCTCTTCTGGGACGAGCTTCTGCTCGAGACCGGATTGGCCGACGCGATCGCGCTGCCCGCGCTCTGGGATCTCGTCTGGGCCGGCGAGGTGACGAACGACGCATGGACGCCGCTCCGCGCGGCGCGCCGCTTTTCCTCACCGAAGCTCGAGCGCCGGCCGCGCCGCTTCTCCCGGCGGCGGGTGCAGGGGCCGACGGCGACCGCCGGGCGCTGGTCGCGCACCGAGCGCCTCTTCGGCGGGGAGCCCGACCGTCGCGCTCTCGCCGAGCTGCTCCTCGAGCGGCAGGGCATCGTCACCCGCGACGGCGTCCGGGCCGAGGGCATTCCAGGTGGATACGGCGCCGTCTACGCGGAACTGCGGGCGCTCGAAACGCTCGGCTTGTGCCGCCGGGGTTACTTCGTCGAAGGCCTGGGCGGCGCGCAGTTCGCGCTCGGCGGCGCGGTCGAGCGCCTGCGCGAGCTCCGCGACAGGGACCAGGACGGCGACGCGCTCGTCCTCGCGGCGGCCGATCCCGCACAGCCGTACGGCGCCGCACTGCCGTGGCCGCGTCGTGCAGGAGCGCGCGCAGCGCGCGTCGCGGGTGCGTATCTCGTCTCGCTCGGCGGTGAGCCGGTGCTCTTCGTCGAGCGCGGCGGCCGTTCGCTCGTGCCGCTCCGCGACCCGGATGAGGCCTGGCTGCGGCCCGCGCTCGCCGCGCTCGTCGCGCACGTCAGGGCCGGCGGGGTCAAACGCCTCGCGGTGGAGCGTTTCGACGGCGAGCCGGTGGTCGAGACGGACGCGATGCAGCTGCTCGTGGACGCCGGGTTCCTCGCGGGGCCGCGCCGCGCAGTCCTGCGCGCCTAGAGGCCGATCGCCGCGACGATCTCGGCCGCGGGCCGCGCCTCCGCGCGGTGAAACCCGGTGCCCGCCCAGAGATTGATGCGCTGCGCATCGCCCGCAGCCCGCGCCGCCGCACGGAGCGGTGCAGTCAGGTGATTGATGTGCGGGTACCCGCGCGGCGCTCCCGGATGCGAGTGCATGAACTCGTTCACGATCCCGCGCGCCCGGCGTCCGGTGAACGCGCGCGTCATCGCCGTCTCGCCGCCGGCCGCGATCGCCAGGCGGTGCGGCGTCGAGGTCGCAGCTTCGGGGCAGAGGAGGAATGCGGTTCCCGCCTGCACCGCCGTCGCGCCGGCCTCCAGGGCCGCGGCCGCGCAAGGCGCGTCTGCGATCCCGCCCGCTGCGATCAGCGGCAGCGGCACGTCGATCGCCGAGAGCAACGCGGCCAGCTCCAGATCGGGGCCGTCGTCGTCGGCCCACGAGCCGCGGTGGCCGCCGGCCTCAGCGCCCTGCGCGATCAGGACGTCCGCGCCGGCCGTGCACGCGGCCCGTGCCTCGGCCGCGCTCGTGACGGTCGCCCAGATCTCGCCGCCGGCCCGGTGCACGCGCTCGACCAGGTCAGGCGGTGGACCGGAGAAGGTCGTCGACACGACCGGCACGCGTTCCGCCACGACGAGATCGAGCTTGGCGGAGAAGGCGTCGTCGTCGTAGCGCGGCTCCCCGAGCACGACGCCGTAGCGTTCAGCTTCGCCCGCCAGTTGTCTCGCGTAGTCCGCGATCGCGCTCTGGTCGACCGGTTCCTCGTGGAGGACGAAGAGGTTCACCCCGAACGGCCTGTCGGTCAGCTCGCGCGTTCGGCGAATCTGTTCGGCGAGCGCGGGGCCGCTCAGGTAGCCGGCCGCCACGAACCCGAGCCCGCCTGCGTTGGAGACCGCTGCGGCGAGCTCCGGCGTCGAGGGGCCGCCGGCGAGCGGAGCCTGGACGACCGGGATCTCGAGGTCGATCATGCGGCGGCCAGGCGCCCGAGCACGATCCCGAAGAGCGCGTGCCGCACAGACGCCTGCACGAACGCG
Source organism: uncultured Thermoleophilia bacterium (assembly GCA_963828655.1). GTDB lineage: Bacteria > Actinomycetota > Thermoleophilia > Gaiellales > Gaiellaceae > PALSA-600. The sequence goes on from CAWHFK010000009.1 coordinate 385,192, forward strand.
CGTCCGCCGAAGACGCGCTCGAGGCCGGGCTCGCCTCGCGCCGGGTGGTACCGGTCGACCAGCGCGCCGAGCGGGAACAGCGCGAGGTGCTCGGTGAGAGCAAGCCCGAGCGCAAGCCGCCGCGGCGGAGCGGACGTGTGTCTGCGCGCGGTCTCGAAGGCGAGGCCGAAGGCGGCACCGTTCGCCGCATGCAGAGCGACGCCGGCGACCGGCCAGGCGCGCGAGCGGGTGATGAACTTCCCGAGCAGCGCGACGTCGGTGTAGTCGTTCGCGAAGACCTTCCGGTCGATGCGCTCGGCCGCCGCCCAGACGAGTGCTGCGGTCGCTCCGGCTGCGGCTGCGCGCGTGCGGCTCACACACCCACTGTGCCAGTGGTTAGCGTGGCGGCCGTGCCCGAAGGGGACACGATCCACCGTGCCGCGAACCGCCTCCAGGTGCTGGTCGGCCAGCGGATCGCCGCGGAGTCGCCGCACCCACGGGCCCGCGCGGGGCGGGTCGCAGAGCGGATCGACGGGCACGTGCTCGAGGCGGTCGAGGCGCACGGCAAGAACCTGGTCTTCCGCTTCGACGGGAAGCTCGTGCTCCGGTCTCATCTGCGCATGTCCGGTCGCTGGACGGTGGGTCCGGCAGGCGGCCGCCGGACCGGCAAGCCGTGGCTCGTCCTGCGGGGCGAGCGGGCCGAAGCGGTGCTCTGGAACGGACCGGTGCTCGAGCTGCACACGCGGGCGATCGCACGGCTCGGCCCGGACATCCTCGGGCGGCCGCCCCGGATCGACGCGATGCTGGGGCGACTGCGCGCAGCCGACCAGACCCGCTGGTTCGGTGAGACGCTGCTCGACCAGTCGCTCGTGGCCGGGATCGGGAACATGTGGCTCGCCGAGGCGCTCTGGCGCGCGGAGCTCTCGCCCTGGCTCCGGCTCCGCCACGTGCCGGAGGCGAACCGCCGCCGCGCGCTCGAAGCGGCGGCCGTGCTGATGCGGGCGTCGGTCGACGGCGGTCGAAGCGGCGGTCATCAGGTCTACCGCCTGGTCGGGCGGCCGTGCCCGCGCTGCGGCCTGCCGATTCGGTCGTTCGGCCAGGGGGACGACAACCGGATGACGTACTGGTGTCCCGGCTGCCAGGCAGGAGACGACCCGCCGCGCGTGTAACTCCGCAACCGATGGCGCTACGCGCACCGCATCTCTACGAGTCGCTGCGCGCGTTCTGCCTCGCGGCGTTCGCGGCCGAGCGCGGCGCGCAGATCCCGTTCGCGTTCGAGGAGCATGCGACGCGGGCAGGGCCGTCGCTCTATGAGTACCGGCCGCTCGTTCGCGGCTTCGTCGAGGAGCAGGCGCCGACCCTGCGGCGGCTCCCGGACGCGCGCAACGCGATCGACGACCTGAAGCGCGAGCCCGCCGCGGCGATCTTCGCGCGGGCGCACTCCGGCATCGGCGACACCGGCGACGAGGCGCTCTTTCGGTCGATTCTCGTGCCGATGCTGACCTGGACCGCCGAGCGGAGCGGCGGATTCGACTGGCACGACGACGCCTTCGACGCTGCCTACGCCGATCTCGAGCGGACACTCTTCGGCAGCGCGCGCACCTACGTCGCGCTGGCACCGGTGATCGGGCTGTCGTCCGGGAACGACGCCGACCTCGGCGGCGGCATCACGCTTCGCCCGATCGTCTCGGGTGAGATCTCCCATCTCTGGCCGGAAGCCCAGGGCCTGATGCCGCCCGAGTTCGGGCGGGACACCGACCGCATGCTCCTGCTGGAGCTGAAGCGCGAGCTCGAGCCCGACGAGTCGGAGCCGCCCGATGCGGCCGCGGAGCTCGCCGACGCGATCACGGCGCTGCGGCTCGCGACTGCGGGCGCGATCGCGGCCGGCCCGGTGGTCTTCGAGCGGCTCGACTTCAGACCCCTGCGCATCTCGCCTCTGCTCCCGATCGCGGCGACCCAGCCGCGCGGCGAGGCGACGCGGCTCGACCGGCTGCGTGCGGGGCTGACCGCCGACCTGCGCGAGCGGCTGACGCTCGCGGACACCGACCGTGAGCTCGGCGAGGCGCTCGACCGCTGGGAGCTCTCGCTCTTCTCTGAGGAGCCGTTCCGCTCGGCCCAGATCCGGGAGGGGCTCGTCTGCCTGCTCGGCGGTGACGGCGGGGCCTGGGCGGCCACGATGCGCGCCGCCGTCCTCCTGACCGAGAAGGGCCGTGAGCGGGAGGAGCTGCTCGAGACCCTGCGCGCCGAGCGGCTCGGCCGTGACGCGCGCGACGCCGTTCGCCGGGCGCTCGTCGAGACCCTGCTCCGCGGGAGCAGGGGCGAGCTCGTGCTCGCCCTCGACGACACCCTGCTCGGGATCCGGCCGAGGCCGGAGTCCGTGCTCCGCGTCGCCTAGCGCCGGCACGCACTTCTCACAGAGCCGGCACAGACACGTCACAGACGTCCGGCTACGGTCGTGGCATGGACGAGCAGAGCACTGGAGCGGCGGGCGTGCTGGCCCGGCTCGAGCGAATCGAGGCCCTGCGGGCAGCCGGGCCGACGAGCGAGCTGCTGGGCGAGCTGCGCGCGCTCGTGCCCGAGGCCGAGGCGTGGGCGAGGGTGGAGGGCGACGCGCGGGCAAGGGCGGCGGTGGCGAAACTTCGAGAGGAGACGAAGGAATGAGCTGAGCCAACCCGAAATGGCGCTTCACATGGGTCTCGCGCGCCTCCTTCCGCGTCCCAACGTTCGCCCTGCGAGCGTGCCTTTGGCTGCCGAGACGCAGGTGATCGCACTCGCGAACCAGAAGGGCGGCGTTGCGAAGACGACGACGACCTTGAACCTCGGGGTCGCGTTCGCGGAGCAGGGCTACAAGGTGCTGCTGGTCGACCTGGATCCGCAAGGGAACCTGACCATGTCGCAGGGGCTGAACCCGGACACCATCGAGACCTCGATGTTCGATGTCCTGGTCCACCGCCTGCCGATCACGCAGGTGATCGAGACCGTGGAGGTCGACATCGCCGTCTCGTCGATCGACCTGGCCGGCGCCGACATGGCGCTGTCGAGCCAGATCGGCCGCGAGCGTGCGCTCGAGAAGGCGCTCGCGCCGATCCTCGGCGACTACGACTTCATCATGATCGACACGCCGCCGTCGCTCGGGCTGCTGACGATCAACGCGTTCGTCGCGGCCACGGGCGTCGTCGTCCCGGTCCAGACGGAATACCTTTCGCTCCGCGGGCTCGTGCAGCTCGAGAACACGCTCGCGATGGTGCGGGAGAACCTCAACCCGAAGGTCGAGATCATCGGCATCGTCCCGACGATGTTCGACAAGCGCATCACGCATTCGCGCGAGGCCGACGAGATCCTCCGCGAGAGCTTCGGCGATCTCGTCTACAACACCCGGATTCGAAAGACCGTGCGTTTCGCCGAGGCGCCGGTCAAGGGAGCATCCGTCCTCGCCTACGAGCCGTCGGGCGAGGCGGCCCGGATGTACCGTGACCTTGCGAAGGAGGTGCTCAGTGGCCAGAAATCGCGCCAGCATGCGTGAAGGGCCGCTTGCCGACCTCTTCCGGGCAACGGAAGCGGCCCAGCGGCAGTCGAAGAACGACCAGGGTGAGCAGCAGCAGCTCCCGACCGAGCCGCCGGCGCCCGTCGCCGAGGAGCCGGCTCCGCCGGAGCCGACGCCGATCCGGGCGGTCTCGCCGGCGCCGGACGTCGAGGCCGAGAGCGCTCCGACGGAGCACCACAATCTGGCGCGCTGGCTCGATCCGCTGCCCGAACAGCCTGCGCGGCTCGAGCGCGCGCGCGACAGCGCGTCGTACCTCGCGGTCATCCGTGTCGTCGGGGTCGGCGGTGCCGGCCTGAATGCCGTCGACCGCATGATCGACGCCGGGATCAACCAGGTCGACTTCATCGCCGTCAACACCGACATCCAGCAGCTGCAGATGAGCGACGCCTCGACGAAGATCCACATCGGCAGCGAGATCACCGAGGGCCTCGGCTCCGGCGCGGACCCGGAGATCGGCCGCCGCGCCGCCGAGGACGGCTACGACGCGATCAAGCGCGCGCTCCGCGGCTCCGACATGGTGTTCGTCACCGCCGGCGAAGGCGGTGGCACGGGCTCGGGCGCTGCGCCCGTGATCGCGCGCGTCTCGCGTGAGATCGGCGCGCTGACGGTCGGGATCGTGACGCTCCCGTTCAAGTTCGAAGGCACGCGGCGGAAGAAGCAGGCCGACGACGGGCTGCAGGCGCTGCGGGAGGCCTGCGACACGCTGATCGTGGTGCCGAACGACCGTCTGCTCGAGGTGCTCGACAAGTCGACCTCGATGCTCGACGCATTCCGCATCGCCGACGACGTGCTCCGCCACGGCGTCCAGGGCATCTGCGACCTGATCACCAATCCGGGCCTGATCAACCTCGACTTCGCCGACGTCCGCACGATCATGGCGGACTCCGGTTCGGCGCTGATGGGGATCGGCTACGCGACCGGTGAGAACCGTGCGAAGGAAGCTGCGGAGCGCGCACTGCGCAGTCCGCTGATCGAGACCGAGATCACGGGTGCACGCGGCATCCTGCTTTCGATCGCCGGCGGCGACGATCTGACGCTGTACGAGGTCAACGAGGCCGCGGAGGCCGTGCGCGAGGCGGCGACCGACGACACGAACATCATCTTCGGAGCGACGATCGACGACCGGCTCGAAGGTCAGATGTGGATCACCGTCGTCGCGACCGGCATCGGCGGTCGTTCCGCATCGTCGAAGCGCGGGACGTTCGTGACGGCAGCGTCGGCCGGGTTCGGCGAGGTGCTCGAGCCTCCGTCGTTCCTGCGCGAGCCGTAACCGGGAGGGCTTGCTAGAACGCGAGGAAGACGGCGACGCCGACTCCGGCCGCGAAGGCGACCGATGCGCCGACCGTCGCGATGCGCAAGGTCCACCGGCGGACGGCTGACCCCGAGCCTGCGAGGTAGAGCGCGCCGAGCGTGCCGGCGCTGACGCTGACGAAGGTCTCGACCGCCTGGATCGCGAAGCCGACCCCCAGGGCCTCGTTCATGCCGATCCCGCGGCTTGCGAGGGCAACGGCGACGGCGCCGCTCCCGATGCCGATCGAGCCGGGGGTGATGGGGAAGGCCGAGGCGACGTCGAGCGCCGGGAGGATGAGCAGCGCCGCGAGCACCGGATGAGGGATGTCGAGCGCGGCGGCAACGGCCATCGTGGCACCGAGACGGGCGAGCACCATGCCGACCGTCCAGCCGAAGACGGTGAGGAGCGCTCGTGGCGAACGTTCGAGTGCGGCGAGGCCGGCCAGCATCTGGGCGATGCGTGGGTGACGCCGGAGGCGGCCCGACAGGGCGCCCGCCAGGGCGAGCGCGGCGACGCTTCCGCAGAGCACGAAGACCGGCCAGAGCGGCAATGCACCCGTCGCGGAGGCGGCGACCAGCAGCGCGGCGAGCACCAGCGAGCGGGCGGCCGCGAGGGCCGCGTAGACGCCGCCGGCCGTCCAGATCCGCCCGGGCGCGTCGATCGCCTTCGAGAACAGCGCGATCTTCACCGCGTCGCCGAGCTTGGCGGGTGCGAACGAGTTGACCATCGCGCCGACGCCGAGGCTTGCAGCGGCCCGCCGGGGGCAGACCCGGCCGCCGGCGGCCGTGAGCGCAGCGCGCCACGCACCAACGGCGCAGGCGAACGCCGCCACGAACCCGAGTGCTGCTACCAGAAGCCAGTGCCGCTCGGCGCCGCGCAACGACTCGAAAGCCGAGGCGACGTGTGCGCCGAGCAGCTGCGGCGACGAGGCGACGCCCAGAACGAGGGCGAGGGCCGCCGCGGAGATGAGGAGTTTCCGGCGGGACAGGGTCATGACAGGGGCCTTTGTTGTATGGACCCCAAAGGATCGCGGCGAGTTAGTGCGGAAACGGTGAAGATTCGGAGAGGAATGCCCAACACGTTGTCGTCATCGGCCGCAGGCGGCCATTCATGAAGGGTGCTGTTGCCGCGGGGCACCCGCTCACCGCTGCCGCGGGTGCCCGGGTGCTGGCGGAGGGCGGCAACGCCGTCGATGCCTGCGTGGCCGCCGCGTTCGCCGCCTGGGTGGCGGAGAGCCCGCTCACCGGGCCCGGGGCCGGCGGCTTCGCGCTCGTCGTCCCGTCGGATGGACGGCCGCCGCGGGTGGCGGACTTCTTCGTCTCGACCCCCGGCATCGGCAGCCCTGCGCCCACCGAGGCGGAGATGCACGCGATCGACGTCGCCTTCGGCGGCGACAGCGAGACCACGCAGGTCTTCCGGATCGGGGAGGCGTCGTGCGCTGTGCCCGGGGCGGCGGCGGGCCTCGAGGCCGTTCATCGCGCCTACGGCCGGCTGCCCTGGCCGATCCTGCTCGAGCCGGCGATCGAGCTGGCGCGAAGCGGGCTCGAGGTCTCGCGCCCGCAGGCGCACCTGCACGCCATCCTCGACCTGATCCTGCGGCACACCGAGGAGGGCCGGCGCGTGTACAGCCGGCCCGACGGATCACGGCTGGGGCCGGGCGACGACCTGCTCCTGCCCGATCTGGGCGGGACCTTCGAGCAGATCGCCGTCGAGGGCTCGGCAGCGCTCTATCGGGGCGAGCTCGCGCGTTCAATCGCGCGGACCGTGCGTGACGGAGGCGGCGCGATCACCGAGCGCGATCTGGCGGACTACCGCGTCGCCTGGCGGCGCCCGGTGCGGGTGGACTACCTCGGGAACGAGGTGATCTCGAATCCGCCGCCGTCGTCGGGCGGGATCCTGATCGCCTACGGGCTCGCCCTGCTTGCGCGGGCCGGGCACGGCGACGCCGGGAGCGCCGAGTCGATTGCGTCGCTCGTCGAGGTGATGCGCGAGCAGACGCGCGTTCGCGAGGAGGGCTTCACGAGCGGCCTGCACCGGGGTGGGCTCGCGCGCCGGCTGCTCTCCGACGAGGGGATCGCTCGTGGGCTCGCGCGAATGGAGGAGGGAGCGCCCGGCCTCGTCGAGCCGGCACCCGCCGGCACAACCCATGTGTCCGTGGTCGACTCCGACGGCACCGCGGCGTCGCTCTCCTCGTCCACCGGCTCCGGCTCGGGTGTGATCGTGCCCGGCACCGGCATCCATCTGAACAACATGCTCGGTGAGTACGACCTCGTGGCCGGCGGCCCGACTGCGCCCGGACGGCGGCTGACGAGCATGATGGCGCCCACGGTGGTGGTCGGCGCCGACGGGCCGCGCCTGGTCGTCGGCAGCGCCGGGTCGGTGCGGCTGCGCGGGGCGATCATGCAGGTGATCGCGCACGTCGTCGCCCGCGGTCTCGACGTCGCGGCCGCGATCGACCATCCGCGCGTGCACCTCGACGAGCCGCACGTGCACTGTGAGGGTGGCTTCGATCCGGACGTGCTCGATCGCCTGGAGTCGTTCGGCTACGACGTCGTGCGCTGGCGCAGGCGCAACCTCTTCTTCGGCGGCACGAACGCGGTCGAGCTGAAGAACGGCTCGCTCGCCGCCGCCGGCGACGCCCGCCGCGGCGGGGCCGGGATCGTCACCGGGTCGTGAGCTGCGGGCCGGCGCCCCATCTAGGTGTCCGGGTCGAGCGGTGTGACCTTGCCGTTCCGGCCTGCGCGCTCCCGCAGGAGCTGTTCTGCCTGAAGGGCCTCGAGCGCCGTCTCGAGCACCTCGACGAGCCTCGCCATGCGACGGCGAGGCGAGGTCATCGCCAGGATCTCCTGCTTCGGGTCGACGCCGAAGTCGACACGCGCCGACAGCTCCCAGTCGAACGTCGGCGACGCCGGGTCGGGAACGTCGACGTCACTGTCCGCGAGCGTGGCCAGGTCGCCGAACAGCTCGAGCGCATGCTCGACGTCGGCCCCGTCGGCGGGGTCGTCCTCGTCCTCGACCTGCTCGACGATGCCGGTCGTGAACGCGCGGCCCGTCGTCAGCTCGAGCAGGCGGAACCGGTCGCCGCCCTCCACGATCACGTTCATCCGTCCGTCCTCGAGCACCTCGAGCACGTCGGCGACCCGGGCGCGCGTCCCGATCTCGTGGACTGCGCCGTCGCCCGTCGAGAGCGCGAGCCCGAACTCCGTGCTCGTCGCGACGCACTCGTCGATCAGCTCGCGGTACCGCGGTTCGAAGATGTGCAACGGGATCCGTTCGGTCGGAACGAGCACGATCGGCAGCGGGAAGAGACCGAGCTCCGGCATGCGTGCAGCCTAGGCACATCGCGCGGGGTCCGGGTGTGGGAGGGTCTGGGGGCGACCCCGTCCCGGCCAGAGAATCGGAGGTGCTCGACCGTGCTGATCACGACCGCGAACGACATTCCGGGCTACGAGATCACCGATGTCTACGGCGAGGTATTCGGCCTGACCGTCCGCTCGCGCAATGCCTTTTCCCAGTTCGGCGCGGGCCTGAAGTCGATGATGGGCGGAGAGCTGAAGGGCATGACGAAGGCGCTCGTGGACAGCCGGAACGACGTCATCCAGCGCATGACCGACGAGGCGGACGCCAAGGGAGCAAACGCCATCGTCGCGATGCGGTTCGACACCTCGGAGATGGGCGACACCTGGACCGAGATCTGTGCGTACGGGACGGCTGTGCGCATCAACAAGGCGTAGGGCGCCGGTAGGGTCTCGCAACGTGACGAGCGGGTCAGAGAGCTACGGCGACGCCTTCTTCCGGCCCAGCGTCGACGGGCTGACGCCGTACCAGCCGGGGAAGCCGGTGGAGGACGTTCAGCGCGAGCTCGGGCTCGACCGGGTCGTCAAGCTCGCGTCGAACGAGGGGCCGTTCGGCCCGTTCGCGACGGCGCTCGAGGCACTCGACAGCACCGCCCGCGACCTCAACCGCTACCCGGACGGCGGCAGCTACCGCCTGCACGAGGCACTCGCAGCCCGGCACGACGTCGCGATCGAGGAGGTCTGCGTCGGAGCCGGCGCGGACGGATGCATCGACATGATCAGCCAGGCGATCCTCGACCCAGGTGACCGTGTCGTGTGCGGCTGGCCGTCCTTCCCGAGCTATGTGATCTACGCGCGCAAGCAGGGAGCCGAGGCGACGCTTGTCCCGCTGCTCGATCATCGCTACGAGCTCGGTGCTCTGCTCGAGGCGATCGACCCGCGGACGAAGCTCGTCTACATCTGCCATCCCAACAATCCGACCGGGACGATGAACACGGCCGATCAGCTGGATGCGTACTTCGAGCGCGTCCCCGGCCATGTGCTGACCGTCGTCGACCAGGCGTACTTCGAGTACATCGACCGGCCGGATTACCCGGATGCCGTCGAGCGCTATGTGAAGGCGGGGCATCGCGTGGCGGTCCTGCGGACGTTCTCCAAGATCTACGGGCTCGCCGGGCTCCGGGTCGGCTATGCGGTCGCGCCACGCCCGGTGTGCGCCGCGATGGCGAAGGTGCGGCGCCCGTTCGACGTGACGACGTCGGCGCAGGCGGCGGCGATCGCGAGCATCGGCGACGTCGCGGAGATCGCGCGCCGGCGCGCGGTCAACGCGGCGGGGCTCGCCCAGCTGCAAGCGGCCCTGGCCGGCCAGGGGCTGGAGCCCGTGCCGTCGGTCGGCAACTTCCTCTACGTGGACACCGGCACCGACGCGAACGAGCTCTTCGACCGGTTGCTGCACGAGGGGATCATCGTGCGGCCGCTGGCGGGCTTCGGCTCTCCCACCGCGATCCGGATCTCGGTCGGCACGCCGGAGGAGCTCGACCTGTTCGCAGCAGCGCTCGGCCGGGTGCTGGCCCGCGCGTGATCGGCCGCCTCTCGCTCAGCCGGCACCTGCCGGCACTCCGCTACGACAACTTCCGGCTGCTCTTCTTCGCCACGCTCGGTTCCGGGATCGGGACCTGGATGGCGACGATCGCACTCACGCTCGACGTCTTCGACCGGACGGGCTCGACGTGGTGGGTGGCCGCGCTCTACGTCGTCACCTTCGTGCCGTCCGTGATCGTCGGGCTCCTTGCAGGCCCGCTGGTCGACGTGCTCTCGCGCAAGCGGCTGGTCGTGACCGCGGACCTCGTGCGTCTCGCCGTGTTCTGCGCCCTGCCGTTCGTCGGTGCACCGATCGCGATCATCCTGCTCGCGGGCATCGCAGGCACGGCCAACTCGTTCTTCCGGCCCGCCGTTCTCGCAGGCTTGCCGAACCTCGTCTCGGAGAGCGACCTCGCCGGTGCGACGTCCCTCCTGCAGGCGACCGACTGGCTGGCGACCGCCCTCGGCCCGATTCTCGGCGGCGCGATCGTCGCCTGGTCGAGTCCGGACGTCGTCTACTGGATCAATGCGGCCACGTTCCTGTTCTCCGCACTGCTGCTCGTCCGGATCCCGGCGCAGTTCCTGCAGAGCGAGCAGGGCATCACGCGCGGTCGCCTGCACGATCTCAGGGACGGGCTCGACACGTTCAGGCAATCGCGCGCGCTCGCCATCGTGCTCGTCGCCTTCGGGCTGACGATGCTCGCGTCCGGGCTCGTCAATGTCTCCGAGGTCGTTCTCGCAAAACGCTCGCTCGGCTCGGGTGCCTTCGGCTACGGGCTCCTCTGGACGGCGAGCGGGGTCGGGCTCGTCGTCGGCAGCCTGATCATGGGAACGCTCGTCGGGCGGCGCAGGCCGCTGCGCGTCTACCCGCTCGGGTTCGTCCCGTGGGCGGCGGGGATCACGGGTGCCGCCATGGCGCCGAACGTCTGGGTGGCGGCGCTCGCGATGGGGGTCGCCGGGTTCGGCAACGGGGTGACGTTCCCGCTCACCGTCCTGATCATCCAGGAGCACACGATCGACCGGTTGCGCGGCCGCGCCTTCACCCTCGTGATCAGTGCGCACAACGCGCTGCTCGGGCTCGCGATGATCACCGCCGGTGCGCTGGCCGACGCCGTCGGTGCGCGGTGGACATTCGCCGTCGCCGGTGTGCTCGTCGCGTGCGGCGGCCTGACGGCGTTCCTGCTCGCGCGGGGTGTCAGGGCCCGGGCAGTTCTGCCCCGTGAGCTCGCTGCGTAGCATCCCGACGTGAGCGAGCGGCGCAACTGGACGCGCGAGCGTCTCGTCGAGGCGGTGCTGGCGGGCGACCGGCGTGCGCTCGCCCGTGCGATCACGCTGGTCGAGAACGGCGATCCGCTCGCGTACGAGGTCGTCGGCGATGTCTATCCGAAGACGGGCCGAGCGTTCGCCGTCGGGCTGACCGGACCGCCCGGCGTCGGCAAGTCGAGCCTGGCGTCCGCGCTGATCCGGCTCGTGCGCGCCGAGGCACGGACCGTCGGCGTGATCTCCGTCGACCCCTCGAGCCCGTTCACCCAGGGGGCGCTGCTCGGCGACCGGATCAGGCTCACCGACCACTTCCTCGACCCGGACGTCTTCATCCGCTCGATGGGCACCCGGGGACATCTCGGCGGCCTCGCCGAGACGACCCTGCAGGCGCTGTTGCTCCTCGATGCGGCGGGCAAGGACATCGTCTTCCTCGAGACGGTCGGCACCGGGCAGAGCGAGGTCGGCGTGCTCTCGATCGCCGACACCGTCGTGCTGGCGCTGATGCCCGGCTCTGGCGATTCGATCCAGGCGCTGAAGGCCGGGATCATGGAGATCCCTGACGTGATCGCCATCAACAAGATGGATCACCCGATGGCGAAGACGATGCTGAACGAGGTCAGGCAGGTGCTCGCACTCGGCCCCCGCGAGGGCTGGCGGCCGCCGATCGTGCTCACCGAGGCGATGCGCGGCGAGGGAGTGGAGACCCTGTGGGAGAAGATCAAGGAGCACCGTGCCTGGCTCGAGGCAGAAGGCGAGCTCGACGAGCGCCGCCGGCGCAATCTCGCCTCCGAGGTGTTCCAGGTCGCCTCGAACCGCGCCCGCCGTCACATCGAGCGGGCGGTCCAGGACGATCCCGAGCTGCGGAGGCTGCTCGACGAGGTCCAGGCACGCCGGCTCGACCCCCTGACTGCAGTTCGTGAAATCCTCCAGAAGGTGTTCCACGTTGGCGAACCGGACAGCTCCGACACTCCCTGACCTCCAGGCGGCCCGCGACCGCATCGCCGGTCACGCGCGTGCGACCCCGGTCTACGGGTCCGACACGCTCTCGCGGCGTGCGGGTCGCCGGGTCTGGCTCAAGGCCGAGAACCTGCAGCGAACCGGTTCGTTCAAGATCCGCGGTGCGGTGAACAAGCTGACGGGGCTCGGCAGCGCCGAGCGGGCGGCGGGGGTGATCGCCGCGAGCGCCGGGAACCATGGGCAGGCGGTCGCCTGGGCCGCCCGTGAGCTCGGCATCCGCGCCACCGTCTTCATGCCCCAGGACGCGCCGATGGCGAAAGTGGACGCGACGCGCAACTACGGGGCAGAGACCGTCCTGGCCGGCGCGACGTTCGACGATGCCCTGGCCGAGGCGATGGCGCGCGCCGAGGGAGCCGGTGCGACGTTCGTGCACGCGTTCGAGGACGAGGCCGTCATCGCCGGGCAGGGAACACTCGGGCTCGAGCTCGCCGAGCAGCTGCCAGAAGCCGAGACGTTCCTCGTGCCGATCGGCGGCGGCGGGCTCGCGGCGGGGATCGCGATCGCGTTGCGCTCGCAACGACCGGGCGTGCGTCTCGTCGGTGTCCAGGCCGGCCGCGAGGGGCAGGGAACGATTGCAGACGGCATCGCGGTCAAGCACCCGGGCGAGCTGACGATGTCGATCCTCGACGAGCTGCTCGACGAGGTCGTCCATGTCGACGACGAGGAGATCGCGGAGGCGATCACGCTGCTGCTCGAGCGCTCGAAGCTCGTCGTCGAGGGCGCGGGAGCCGCCTCGGTGGCGGCGCTGCTGCGGGGGGACGTCGGCGGCTCCGGCGGGGTGTGCGCGCTGCTCTCCGGCGGCAACATCGACGCGACACTGCTCATGTCGGTGGTGCGTCACGGGCTCGCGCGCGCGGGACGGTTCCTCGTGCTGCGCACGAGCGTCCCCGACCATCCGGGCGAGTTGCTCGAGCTCCTGCAGCTCGTCGCGGACCAGCGCGGCAACATCGTCGAGGTGAACCACCGGCGGGAGGGGATGGGCATCGGCCTCGTCCGAACCGGCGTCGAGTTGACGCTCGTCACCCGCGACGAGGAGCACTGCGTCGAGCTCTGCAGCGCCCTCGCCGCGGCGGGCTACGAGTTCGAGCGTCTGAGGTAGCCCGACGTCAGACGCCGAGGGGCTCCTCCACCTCCGGGTCGATCGGATCGGTGACGCCGACGAACACTCGCCGGCCGGGTCGCAGGCTCGCGGCCACCGAGAGAGAGCCGCGCCTCCGTGACGTCGATCTGGACGCTGTGGGCACCGGCATCGAGGCAGCGGCGGATGTCGGCTCGGCCTCGGCGACGAGATCGGCGAGGAACTCGTCGCGCCCGTACCCGTCGATGCCGTCGCCGGGGTAGAGCAGGCTCGGCGCCGACGCGGAGATCACCGCCTGCTTCACGGCCGCCGGGCGCGGAGTCAAATCTCGAGCCGTGCGCGGAGCTCGTCGATGCGGCGATGCAGGACCTTCCGCTCGGCAGAGACCTGACGCTCCTCGATGACCGCGGCCTCGCTCGGGAACCGGTCGATCCGTTCGTGGATCTTCCGCCGGTAGGCCGAGATCTCGCGCTCTTCCTGCTCGAGCCGTTCGAGCTCGGCCCGCAGGGCGGCAACAGCTGCAGAATCGGAGATCATGAGGCGGTCATCGGCATTGACAACGCCTGCCTCGATCCGGAAAAACCCCGTATCTAGCCGCCACAGCGGCGGAACGACACCGTGTCGGTGAAATCGGCGATCCCGCCGTCGGCGACGGCGCGCACGTCGAAGCCGTCGCGCTGCAACAGTGAGGCCGCGATCGCCGCGCGCGGGCCGCTCTCGCACACCGTCACCACCGGCCTGGAGCGCTCGAGCGCTCCACAGCCGAGCTTGCGGATCAGCCGGTAGGGAATGTTGCGGGAGCCTGGGATGTAGCCGTCGTCGCGCTCGGTCGTCTCGCGCACGTCGACGAGCTGCACCTCAGCGGTCTCGAGCAGCCGTTTCAGCTCAGCCACGTCCACCGTCGCGAGCGTCTCGGTCGCATGCGGCGACAGGACGTACCCCGCCAGGTCGAGCCGGCCGATCGCCCAGAGCCCCCACGCAGCGGCGAGCGCCTCGTCCCGTGTGCGCGCGTGCAGGACCACCGGTTCGTCCGCGACGAGCACGAATCCGGCTTTCGTCCCGAACGACGAGCCGCTCACGGGCACGCTGATCGCCCCGGGCACATGACCGGCGGCGTGGTCGGCGAAGGGGCGAACATCGAGGACGGTGGCCTCGCCGGGCTGGGCGAGCTCGGCGAGATCGTCCGGCCGGCGAACCCACGGTCCTCGGTTGAGAGAGACCACGAGCGCAGTCGTCGGCGGCCGCGGCGTCGACACGGAAGCGGAGACGAGCACGAACTCCTGCACGTCGCGGAACGAGAGCGCAGTGTTCGTCTCGCGCTCGTGTGCGATCGTGGACGAGCGCTCGCTGCTCATGTTGCCGCCGCAGAGCGAGCCGGCGACGTGACCAGGGTAGACCTCGACTCCGTCGCCGAGGCCGGTCAGCTTCGCCAGTGAGTAGAAGAGATCCTCGGCGCCTTCGCGGGCGGCCACCGCGAGGTCGGGCCGTGCTGCGTCTCCGACGAACAGCGAGTCGCCCGTGAGCGCGATGCGGTCGTCGACCACGAACGCACAGTGCTCGGGGCGATGGCCCGGTGTGTGCACGACCCGGACCTGAGCTGCACCGACCTGCACGACCTGCCCGTCGGCGAGCGGCTCGAACGGGTAGTCGGGCTCGGCGATCGAGTGGATCGCAACCGGCACGCCATGCTCGAGCGCGAGGCGCCCGTGGCCCGACAGATGGTCGGCGTGCGTGTGCGTCTCCAGAACCCGTTCGATCTGCACGCCGGCGGCGGCCGCCTCAGCCAGGTACTGCTCGATGCGAAAGGACGGGTCGACGACGACGGCGACTCCCGCTTCGGGGTCGCCGACCAGGTACGAGGCGCACCCCAGATCGTCGTCCACGAACTGCCGAAAGAGCAGCACGGCTCCCGAGATTAACTCACGGGGGCGGCGGTCGCAGCCAGACATAGAGGGCGACGAACATCGCCACGAGCGCCAGTCCGGCTCCGATCACCGCGACGACGAGCGCGGCCTTGCCGAGCGAGCGAGCTCCGTTGTCGCGCGGGCCGTGCGCGACCACCTGGATGCCGACCGGGTAGGTGAGCGACCTCCCGGTCCGGTCGGCAACGAGCACGTTGAACAGCACCGTGCCGGCCTGCGGCGGTGCGAAGCCACGAATCGTGAACCGTGCGAACTCGCGCAGCGGAATGTTGCCGCCGGTCCAGGTCAGCGTCTGCCCGGTGCGTGACTGCGTCCAGCCCGTGATCGACTCGCCGTCATCGAGCACGAATTCCTCCGGAACGTCGATCGTCACGCGGTCGATCCCGATCGTGTCGGCCGCGTTCGGCACCGAGAAGACGAGGTCGACGATTTCCCCGGCGCGCACCGTGTCCGGGTTGATCGACAGGTGCGCGCCGGCCGGCGCCGCGAAGATGAGCGCGCTACAAACCGAGATGGCGAGCGATGACCATCCGCTGAACCTCATTCGTCCCTTCACCGATCTCCAGGATCTTCTGGTCGCGGTAGAGCCGCGAGATCGCGTATTCGTCCATGAAGCCGTAGCCCCCGTGGATCTGCAGCGCCCAGTTCGCGGCGCGATGCGAGAGCTCGCCGGAGAAGAGCTTGGCCATCGCGGCGGTCTTGCCGAAGTCACGTCCCTGGTCCTTCTCCCACGCGGCCTTCCACACGAGGTCGCGCGCGGCCTCGATCTCGGTCGCCATGTCGACGAGCATCGCCTGCACCGACTGGAACTTTGCGATCGGGCGCCCGAACTGCTCGCGCTCCAGGGCGTACCGGTGGGCGAGGTCATAGCAGCCCTGCGCGAGCCCCACACCCATCGCGGCGACGGAGATGCGTCCGCCGTCGAGGATCTCCATGAACTGACGGAAGCCCTCGCCGCGCGGGCCGAGCAGGTTCTCCTTCGGGACGCGCACCGCCTGGAACGACAGCTCGCGGGTGTCGGAGGCGCGCCAGCCGAGCTTCTGCATCGGCTCGGAGACGGTGTAGCCGTCGGTGCCGTTCGGGATGATGATGTTCGAGATCTCACCCTCGCCGGTGACCGCCGTGATCGTCACGCACGCGGTGATGTCCGTGCCGGCGTTGGTGATGAAGATCTTCGAGCCATCGACGACCCACTGGCCGCCGTCGAGTCTCGCCGTCGTGCGCGTTGCTCCCGCGTCCGAGCCCGCGTTCGCCTCGGTCAGCCCGAATGCGGCGAGCGCCTTGCCGGAGGCGAGGTCGGGCAGCCATTGCTGCCGCTGTTCCTCGGTCCCGAAGTAGTAGATCGGCAGCGTGCCGAGCGAGTGGTGCGCCGCGACCGTGATCGCGACCGACGAGTCGATTCGCGTGAGCTCTTCGATCGCGATCGCGTACGACAGCGTGTCGGTACCACCGCCGCCGTAGGACTCCGGGATCGTCATGCCCATCAGGCCGAGCTCGGCCAGTTCCGCGACGAGCTCGTACGGGAACCGCTTCTCGCGGTCGAGCTCTTCGGCGACCGGCGCGATCTTCTCGAGCGCGAACTGGCGAACCGTCTCGCGTACCAACTTGTGTTCGCGCTCTACGTCGAAGTTCACGCCGGCGCCCTCAGCTTGGCACGCATCGGGGGGCGATGGTACCGAGGAGCAGGGGGCGGTGTGTCGAAACCCCCTTTCGTGGCATGAGTGAACCGTGGCAGCGGCCGATTGGCCTAGGAGACAGATGCATGCGGCGAGTGACCAGAGAGCGGTACGGCATACGGTGGAGACGCTGACCGAGGAGATCGGTCGGATCGTCACCGAACGGCAGGAGCTGCGTGCCGTCGGCGCCGGACAGGCCGAGCTCGAGGAGAACCGCCGTCGGCTCGCCGCCGCGCAGAGCCGGCTCTCGGATCTCCTGATCGAGCGCCACCTGCCGCAGGCAGGCGCAGCCTAGTCCACCGCTCCGGTAGGTTGACTGGCGAGTCAACCCACGACCCAAGGAGCGGATGCAGCAGTGGCAGCCAAGGAATTCTTCGACACCCTCGAGTCGCGCGCAGACGCATCGAAGCTCGCGGGAATGACGAACTCGTACCTGTTCGACATCGACGGCGAGGGCAAGTGGCTCGTCAATGTGGCCGACGGGTCGATCGCCGTCACCGAGGGCGACGGCACCGCGGACGCGACGATCGAGACGTCCTCCGAGACGTTCGAGAAGATCATCAGCGGTGAACAGAATCCGACGACGGCGTACATGACGGGCAAGTTGAAGATCAAGGGCGACATGGGCGCAGCCATGAAGCTCCAGAAGATCTTCTAGTCCGCGAGCTCGACGAGCACCGTCCCGCCGCTCACACGATCACCCTCCCGCACGTGGACGGCGCGCACCGTCGCGTCGTAGGGGGAGAGGAGAGGCGTTTCCATCTTCATCGCCTCGAGCACGACGAGCGGCTCGCGGGCGCTGACGAGCGAGCCCGCCCGAACGTTCACCTTGATCACGGTGCCCGGCATCGGGGCGACGATCGTGCTCGATTCGTCTGCCGTCCCGTGGGCGTGCGCGGCGGCATCGACGTCCGGCGGCGGCAGCGGGGCCGGGCCGGGGAGGTTGAGGCGGAACGCGCCGCGCCAGACCGGGTCGGGCAGCGCGGCCGGAGGAGCCGACAGCGGCGGGTGCTCGACGAGGAACGCGGTGGTGGCGTCACCCGCCCGCAGCACGGGATGCGCGACGAGCCAGCGGAGAAACGAGAGGTTGGTCGTCACACCGTCGACCTCGGTCTCGGCGAGTGCCGCGGTCAGGCGGTCGAACGCCTCATCGCGCGTCGCGCCGGTTGCGATCAGCTTCGCGATCATCGGGTCGTAGCCGGTGCCGATCTCGTCACCTTCGGCGACGCCCGTGTCCACGCGGATGGAGGAGGGCAGCCGCAGGACCTCGATCCGGCCTGCCTGGGGCAGGAACGTCCTCGGGTCCTCCGCGTAGAGCCGCACCTCGACCGCGGCGCCGTTCGACTCGGGCCGGACATCGAGCTCCTCGCCGCGCGCGATGCGCAATTGCCACTGCACGAGGTCGATCCCGGTGACTGCTTCGGTCACGGGGTGCTCGACCTGGATCCGTCCGTTCAGCTCGAGGAAGAAGAACTCGTGCCCGTCGAGCACGAACTCGGCGGTGCCTGCTCCGACGTAGCCGATCGCGCGCGCGAAGCGCACGGCGGCGTCGCTCAGCCGGTCGCGCAGGCTCGGCTCGAGGCCGGGCGCCGGTGACTCCTCGAGCACCTTCTGGTGGCGGCGCTGCACCGAGCAGTCACGCTCGCCGAGCGCGAGCACCGTGCCGTGTTGGTCGGCGAGCAGCTGGACCTCGACGTGCCGGGGGCGTTCGAGGTAGCGCTCGAGGTAGACGCGGTCGTCGCCGAAGGCGGACTGGGCCTCGCGTCGTGCGGCTGCGACCGCATCGTCGAGCTCGGCGGCCGCGCGGACGACGCGCATCCCGCGGCCGCCGCCGCCGGCGGCCGCCTTGACGATCAACGGCGGCTCACTCGTCTCAGGGATCGTCGGCACTCCCGCGCCGGCCGCGATTCGCTTCGCTGCGAGCTTGTCGCCGCCGGCGCGCAGCGCCTCCGGCGGCGGCCCGATCCAGGTCAAGCCCGCCGCCGCGACGGCCGCGGCGAAGTCGCCGCTCTCGGCGAGGAAGCCGTAGCCGGGATGGATCGCGTCGGCGCCGAGCTCGCGGGCCGCGCGGAGGTGCTCCGCGGGATCGAGGTACGAGCCGATCTGGATCACGTCGTCGGCCGAGCGCGCGTGCAGCGACCCGAGGTCGTCGCTTGCGACGACTGCGACCGCGCCGAGACCGAGCCGGCGCGCCGCGCGGAAGACGCGCAGGGCGATCTCCCCGCGATTGGCGACCAGCACCTTCTGCACGCGCGGACCCTAGCCGCCGGAGCGCAGGCGCCACAGGGCGGCGAACGTCAAGGCGCAGACGGCGGACAGACCGAGGTAGGGCACTGCGTCGCGCGTTGCGTGAGCGACTGCGCCGCCGCCTGCTGCGCCGAGCGCCTGGCCGGGCGCCCAGGCGAGGTTGACGAGAGCGAAGGTGTAGCCGTAGTCGAGCCCCCGCTTCTCCGAGAGGTGGGTGAGAAGGGTCATGCCCGGCGTGAAGAACGTCCCGAAGGCGAGAGCGCCGCAGATCACGACGACTGCGAGCACGTAGGGGTTGTCGGGCCACGGATAGATCGCAGCCACGACAACGGATGCCACGAGCCCGATGCGGATCGGGTAGAGCGGGCCGCGGCGGTCGGACAGTCTCCCGACGACGATGTTGTTCACGACCTCGAATGCCGCCGAGACGAGGAACACGGCACCGATCGCGACCGCTCCGAAGCCGAGCACCGACAGCCGCAGCGGCGCGAGCACCGAGACCGCGCCGAAGAGCAGTGCAGGCAGCACCACGAACCAGAACGCCCCGAGCACGCGCGGGTCGCGGAATGCGCGTGCGAGCATCCGGAGCGGCTGTGGTGACTCCGGACGGGCAGCCGGGGTCGACGCGGCCCAGGCGACGAGGCTGAGGGATGCAACGCCCACGGCGCCGAACGTCCGGCCGGTTCCGGCCACCGCTGCGACACCGCCGAGCACCGGGCCGAAGAGCGCGCCGCCGACGGCCGCTGCGAAGGCGGTTCCGATCAGGCTGCCGCGCCTGCCCGCGGGGGAGGCGGCGACCAGCCAGGCGAGGGCACCGGTCCACGAGAACGCACTCGCGAGGCCCTGCAGGAACCGTGCGACGTCGAGCTGCCACGGTTCGCCCGCGATCCCGAAGAGCACGGTGCAGGCGGCGACCGTCGTGAGCCCGATCAACACCGTGGGCTTAACTCCGGCGCGCGAGGCGACGATACCGCTGGGGATGGCTCCGAGGAAGGCACCGGCGGGGTATGCCGCGGCGAGGACGCCTGCGCCGGTCTTGCCCAGACCGAGCTCGGATGCGTACCGCGGGAGCAGCGGAGTGAGCGCTGCGAAGAAGAGCGTGTCGAAGAAGACGATCGCGCTTGTCAGGAGCAGGAGCCTGCGCACGCAGCTACTCTGCCGATCCGCGATGAGGGTCTGGATCGTGTTACTTGCCGCTCTTGCGTTTCCCGGCTTCGCGCACGCCGGGACGGTGTTCCTCCTCGACGGCCGAGGGTGGGGTCACGGCGTCGGGATGAGCCAGTGGGGTGCGGAGGGCTACGCGCGTCACGGCCTCGGCTACCGCCAGATTCTCGCGCACTACTACCCGCATACGCACATTGCTCCGGCAGCGCCGCGGACGGTGCGAGTGCTGCTGCGTCAGGAGCAACCCTCACTCCGCATCGGTTCGGCGGCGCCGTTCCTCGTCGTCGACGCTCGGGGCAGCAAGCTGCATCTGCAGGCTCGGACCGTCGTCGTCCCGGCCGGGTTCAGGCATCTGTCGTTCCCGCTCCGCTTCGAACCGGGAGCTCAGCCGCTGCGGCTCGGCGGCGCCGGCTACCGCGGCGCGATCCTGGTCAAGGCGAAGCCCGGTGGACTGATGGCGGTGAATGTGCTGCCGCTCGATCGCTACCTGCGCGGAGTCGTGCCCTGGGAGGTGCCGGTCGGCTGGCACACGCAGACGTACGAGGCGCAGGCGGTGGCCGCGCGTTCGTACACCCTCGCAATGCTCAAGCCGGGTGAGGACTTCGACCTGTTCCCGGACGATCGGTCTCAGATGTACGGCGGGGTCGGGGCAGAGCGCCCGGAGACGAACCTCGCGATCGGCGCGACCGCGGGGCAGGTGCTCGAGTACGGCGATGCGATCATTCCTGCGTACTACTTCTCGACGTCGGGCGGCAGGACCTCGTCGATCCACGACGCGTGGCCGCAGATGCAACAGGTGCCGTATCTCGTCTCGGTCGCCGATCCCTACGACTACATCTCGCCGCATCACGTGTGGCCGACGACGGTGCTCACGCCTGCCGAGGTTGCAGCGGAGCTTCACGTCAGCGACGTGCGCGATCTGCGCGTCGTGCACAACTCGTCCGGCCGTGCGGAGGCGGTGCGTGCCCTGACCGCAACCGGGTGGCGGCAGTTTCCCGGACGGCTGATCCGCACGAGATTCAAGCTCGGGTCGACCGACTTCGACATTCACGCGATGACCCTCGACGATGTCGCGGGTCGTCTCGTCTACGGCAGTCACGTTCGAGTTCAGGGCTGGGTGCGCGGGCTCGGCAAGGCGCGGCTGCAGGAGCTCACCGGGACAGGCTGGCAGACGATTCGCCATATCCAGCCGGCGCCGTCCGGGCACTTCACCGTGTCGATTCCCGTCGTGCGCTCAACGGCGCTCCGCCTCGCGTACAACGGCGTCGCCGGGGACGCGGTGCCGATGCAGGTCGTGCCGCGCGTGTCGTTGAGCACGCGAAACGGTGATCTGCACGCGCTCGTCTCTCCGTCGCTGCCGCTGCAGGTGCAGCGGCTCACGAACAGCCGCTGGCGTCTCGTCGCCAGTTCGCGCGGTGTCTTCAACCGCACCCTGCGTCCCGGCAGCTATCGCATCGCGGTACCGGGCGGGTCGGCGTACGCGTCCACCGTCTCGCGCCCGGTCGCGGTGCGCGACTAGGTCGCGAGGGGCCGGCGGCCCGTCACTCCGGGGCCTGGCTACTTCGGCCAAGGCCGGGGTCTGACCCGATGCCCTGTCCCTTGTGGACGGTCGCGGCCCCGCGCCGCAACGTGCCGCGGTTCGCCCCTGCGGCTCGTTCCTCGGGCTTCGATCGTTCGACTCGTCCTCCGGAGACACGGCTGGGGTCTGACCCCACCCGTCCGCGCCCGGTATGCGAAGAAGCGCCTCGCCGTCTACCGGCCGGTCCAGCCGGGTGTGCGCTTCTCCAGGAACGCCCGCAGGCCTTCCTGGCCCTCGGCGCTCGTGCGGTGCGCGGCAATCCGCTCCGCCGTCTGCTGTGCCGAGAGCGGCGCCCGCGCGAGCTCCTTCGCGGCGCGGGCGGCTTCCGGCGCTGCCGAGAGAAGCTCCGCCAGCACCCGGTCGACCGCCCCGTCGAGGTCCTCCGAGACCTCGTGGACGAGGCCGATGCGCAGCGCGACGTCGGCCGAGAAGCGCTCACCGGTCACGAGGTAGCGGCGGGCGGCGCTCGGGCCGATCTTCGCGAGCGCGAACGGCGAGATCACGGCCGGCACGATCCCGAGCTTCACTTCACTGAAGGCGAACTGCGCGCCGGAATCGGCGACGACGATGTCGGAGGCGGCGGCGAGCCCGCAACCCCCGCCCAGGGCGTGGCCCTGGACGCGCGCCACGACCGGGGCCGCACAGCCGTCGATCGCATCGAGCATCGCGCGGAGGCGCAGCGCGTCGGCGACGTTCTCGTCGTGGGTCAACTCGACCGAGGCGCGCATCCACTCGACGTCCGCGCCGGCGGAGAACGACGGACCGTCGCCGGTCAGGAGCACGGTGCGCACGTCGCCTCCGACCCGGTCGAACGCACCGGTGAGCTCCTCGATCAAGGCTGCATCGAACGCGTTTCGGCGTTCGGGCCTGGCCATCGCAATGCGGAGCAGCCTGCCGTCCCGCTCCACCCGCACGGCACTCATTCGAACGCGAGCCCGAGTCGCCGGAGCTCCGCGGCGACCGACACCGACGCCTCGAGGTCGAAGACCTCGACGACGTCCGGGTCCTTGCCGATCAGAGCGCGTGCGCGGGACGGCAGCTCCTGCTCGGATGCCTCACGCGATTCGAACACGTAGACCGCCCCCCAGCGCTCCGTCACCTCGTCGGAGAACCACGCCTTGAAGAGCAGGCCCGGCACCCGCTCGAACGCCTCCACCGCCTCGTCCTGGAGGTAGCGCCGCAGCTCGCCGATCGAGCTCAGCGAGTCTGCGAGGTTCCACAGGACGATCCGGACTAGAACGGCCCGTGCGCCTCGTAGCTACCGCGGCGGGCGCCGACCGCGACCATGGCGAACCCGTCGGGGCCCGCGACCGGCTGACGCGTCGTCTCCGGGTCGAAACGAAAGATCGTCGGAGCGGTGAAGGGCACTTCCTCACCGTCGATTCGGTAGAACGTCGAGCTCGCGGCGGAGGAACTTGACCATCCCATCCCGTCCCGCGCCCACGACCTCGTCGATCTTCACCATCGAGTAGCCCACATGCGAACCCTAACGCCGCGCCGCGGTCACATGCGGAAGACGCCGAACGACGATTCCGGGATCGGCGCGTTCAGCGCGGCGCTGATCCCGAGGGCGAGCACGCGACGGGTGTCGAGCGGGTCGATGATCCCGTCGTCCCAGAGACGCGCCGTGGAGTAGTAGGGGCTTCCCTCGAGCTCGTACTTGGCGCGGATCTCGTCCGGGTCGGTGTCGCCGACCATCGCGAGCACGGTCGCGGCCTGCTCGCCGCCCATCACCGAGATCCGTGCGTTCGGCCACATCCAGAGCTGGCGCGGGGAGTAGGCGCGGCCGCACATGCCGTAGTTGCCGGCGCCGAACGAGCCGCCGGTGACGACCGTGAACTTCGGCACGTCGGCACAGGCGACGGCCATCACGAGCTTGGCGCCGTCGCGCGCGATCCCACGTGCTTCGTACTCCTTGCCGACCATGAAGCCCGTGATGTTCTGCAGGAAGACGAGCGGCACCCGCCGCTTGCAGGCCAGCTCGATGAAGTGCGCGCCCTTCTGCCCGCTCTCGGCGAAGAGGACACCGTTGTTCGCGAGGATCCCGACCGGGAAGCCCTCGATGTGAGCCCAGCCGCAGACGAGTGTCTCGCCGTACAGCATCTTGAACTCGTCGAATCGCGAGCCGTCGACGATGCGAGCGATCACCTCCCGCGCGTCCATCTGCGTGCGGTGGTCGTCCGGGATCAGCCCGTGGAGATCGGACGGGTCGACCGCTGGAGCCTCCGCCGGCAGGCGCGTCCAGGGCGGCTCCGGCTTGCGGCCGTGCGTGTTCGCGACGATCCGCCGGGCGACCGCGAGCGCGTGCTCGTCTGACGTGGCGTAGTGGTCGGCGACTCCGGACTGCCGCGCATGCACGTCGGCGCCGCCGAGCTCCTCGGCGGTCACCTCCTGGCCGGTCGCCGCCTTCACCAGGGGCGGGCCGCCGATGAAGATCGTCCCGGTCCCGCGGACGATCACCGTCTCGTCGCTCATCGCCGGCACGTAGGCGCCCCCGGCGGTGCACGAGCCCATCACGACCGCTATCTGCGGGATGCCCTTCGCCGACATCCGCGCCTGGTTGAAGAAGATGCGGCCGAAGTGCTCGCGATCGGGAAACACCTCGGCCTGCAACGGCAGGAACGCGCCGCCCGAATCGACGAGATAGAGGCACGGCAGGTGGTTCTGCTCCGCCACCTCCTGCGCCCGCAGGTGCTTCTTCACCGTCAGCGGGAAGTACGACCCGCCCTTCACCGTCGCGTCGTTCGCGACGATCACGCACTCGCGCCCCTCGACGACTCCGATGCCGGTCACGATGCCGGCGCTCGGCGCCTGCCCGTCGTAGACGTCCCACGCCGCGAGCGCACTCAGTTCCAGAAACGCCGTCCCCGGATCGACGAGCCGGTCGATCCGCTCCCGGGCGAGCAGCTTGCCGCGGGCCCGGTGACGTTCGACCGCCCGCGCACCGCCGCCGGCGGCCACCGTCGCGGACCGAGAGCGCAGCTCCTGCACGAGCGTCTCCACCCGAGCCCGCCGGCGGGCGAAATCGTCCGTCTGCTCGACCCGGCTCTGGAGGAGCGCCACGGGAGGAGCCTAACCGTCTGCTCCTTCTGTGGGTTTCCACGGAGCAGTGAGGCCCGCGGCTCGGGCATGCTGTGCGCGTGGACCGGTCGCGTCTGTATCTGCTCGGCGCCGCTGCGGGCGCTGCCGTGGTGGTCGCGGTCATCCTGATCATCGTGGGCACGAGCGGCGGCTCGTCCGGGACGACCACGAGCGCCGGCACGACGGCGACGGGGACGACGAGCACGTCAACCAGCGTGTCGCTCGCAGGTATCCCGCAGAAGGGCGACACACTCGGCCGCGCGTCCGCGCCGGTCACGATCCAGGTCTTCGAGGACCCGCAGTGCCCCTACTGCAAGGAGTGGAACGTCGACACGCTGCCGAGCGTCGTCAAGGACTACGTCAGGACCGGCAAGGTGAAGCTCGTGTACCGCGGCATCAATATCATCGGCCCGAACTCGGAGTACGGCCTGCGTGCGAACTACGCCGCCGGGCTCCAGAACAGGCTCTGGCAGATGGTCGACGAGCTGTACGCCCGCCAGGGCGAGGAGAACAGCGGCTGGATCAACGATTCGACGATCGCGAGCGCAGCGAAGGCCGCCGGGGTCAACGTCAACTCGCTGTCCGCCGCCTTTCTGACGGCGCCCGTGACGAACATGTGGAAGAAAGCCGACGCGGCCGCGACCAAGTACGCCGTCCACGGGACGCCCACCTTCGTCGTCGAGCATCCCCCGGCGGTGCCCACCCAGCTGCAGCTCTCCGCGCTGGATCCGGCTTCGTTCGCGCAGGCGCTCGATCCATTGCTGCAGTGAGGCTGCGGGCATCGATCGCCGCGGCTGCTCTCGTCGGTGCAGCGATCGCCGCGTATCTCACCTACGTCCACTACTCGCACACCGCTCCGATCTGCGTGAACAGCGGCTGCGAGACCGTCCAGAAGTCGAAGTACGCAGAGCTCGCGGGCGTTCCGGTGGCGCTGTTCGGGCTGTTCACCTACATCGCGATCATCGCGACGACGGCCGTGCGCGGGACCGTCGCGGCATTCTCGGCGGTGCTGCTCTCGCTCGTCGGCGTTGCGTTCAGCGGGTATCTCCTCTGGGCTCAGCTCGGACCGATCGGAGCGATCTGCCAGTGGTGCCTCGGGAACGATGTGGTGATCACGATCGTTGCAGTGCTCTGTGTCGTGCGGATGCTGACCGAGCCCCAGCCTGCTGAATGAACCGCCGCGGGGCGCTGCTCTTCGCAGCGATGTGCGTGATCTGGGGCGTTCCGTACCTGATGATCCGTGTCGCGGTGCGGGAACTGGCGCCCGTCACGCTCGTGTTCGGTCGCACGGTGGTGGCTGCGCTGCTGCTCACGCCCGTTGCCCTCTACCGCGGTGACCTGCGGCCGCTGCTCCGCTGCTGGCCGGCGCTGCTCGCCTACACGGCAGTCGAGGTGGCGATCCCCTGGGTGCTGCTGGCCCGCGCCGAGACCAAGCTCACGAGCTCGCTCACCGGCCTCCTGATCGCAGCTGTGCCCCTCGTCGGTGCGGTCGTGGTGACGCTCACGGGCGAACGCGACCGGCTCGGCCGCCGCAGCTGGCTCGGTCTGCTCGTCGGGATCGTCGGCGTTGCCGCGATCGTCGGCCTCGACATCGGCCAGGTGAACGTGCCTGCGCTCGTCGAGGTCGGGTGTGTCGCCGTCGCCTACGCAGTCGGGCCGATCATCCTCGCACGCCGGCTCGGTGATGTGCCCGCGCTCGGAGTGGTCGCCGCTTCGCTTGCCATCTCGGCGCTCATCTACGCGCCGTTCGCGGCGTCGCGCTGGCCGTCGTCGCGGCCGTCCGCACACGTGCTCGAATCGGTGGCCGGTCTCGCGGTCGTCTGCACGGCGCTCGCCTTCCTCGTCTTCTTCGCACTGATCTCGGAAGTGGGGCCTGTCCGCGCAACCGTGATCACCTACGTCAACCCGGCCGTCGCGGCGATCCTCGGGGTCGCGGTGCTCGGAGAGCACATCACCCGCGGGATGGCGATCGGGTTCGCGCTCGTGCTCGTGGGGTGCGTGCTCGCGACCGGGCGCGGCCCCGAGCCGGTCGCCGAGTCCTAAGCCTCGACGGCGACGGCCGTGCGGGAGATCAGCGCGCCGATCTCTTCGCTCCACGCGTCGATCGCCTGCCAGTCCCGAGCGTCGCTCCGCGGCATCCGGCTGAACGGGAAGTGCAGCCCGGCCGGTTCGATGACGCCGCCGAAGATCTTGCTGAGATCCGGCTCGACCTTCAGCCGCGCGAGCGCCGCGTCGAGCTGTTTCCGCGACTCGGTCACGGCGCCTGCCTCGAGCGTGCGCGGGCCGAGTGCGAACACTGCGAAGCGGAGCTCGACGACGGCGTCGTGATGGCGGCGGACGAACTTGCACGCGTCGGTGTGCCAGCGCCCGCGATAGAGCGAGCCGCCGAGGACGATGCTGTCGTAGCCGGCGGGTCCGGCCACGGTGGCAGCACCGGCGGAGAGCAGGTCGACGTCGTGGCCTGCCGCGCGCAGGTCGGCGGCGATCGCCGTTGCCACCTCCTTGGTCGAACCGTGCTTGCTTCCGTAGGCGACGAGCGTGCGGGTCATCGCTTCGCCTCTTCGAGGTGCGGCGGTGCTGCCGTTTCGCCGGCGGCGTGGTCGGCACGGACGACGAGCACGGGGCAGGGGGCTTCATGCAGGACCGCGCTCGACACGCTCCCGTGGAGCAGCCGGCGAACCGTTCCCCAGCCGTGTGCGCCGATCACGATCAGGCGGGCGTGGTGCTTAGCCGCGGCGGCGCAGATCTCTTCGGAGATGGAACCGGTGGCATGGACCACCTCACAGCGAACTCCGGCCTCCGCCGCGACGGCCTTGGCGTACGCGAGCACGTCGTCCACGTGCTCGTGCTCCATCTTCGCCAGCTCCGTGACCACGTCTGCGTAGCCGTAGTAGCCGTACGAGGGGACGGTCACGTGCTCGACCGCGACGGCGACGAGGGTCGCTTCGAGGGCGCCTGCGAGCTCGACGGCACGCAGCGTCGCCTCTGCGGCCGACGGTGAACCGTCGGTAGCGAGAATGATCGTCTTCATCGTGGGGCCTCCTCTCCGATCGACACCCAGATCGTGCCGCGGCCGGCGCTCCCCTGAATCGGGGCGCGGTCCCTGGCAGATACGTAGTTCCCCGCACCATTGCAACGGCCCTCGTCGGATGGTTTCCCGGTCGGGCTCCGCCTACAGTGGCGTCGTGGTTGCAATCGCCGACCGGGAAGACGTCGTCCTGCGGGACGGCTCGACGCTGCGCCTGCGTCCGACCAGCGCCGCCGACGAGCAGGCGCTGCTCGAGTTCTTCGAGCGGCTGACGCCCGAAAGCCGGTATCTGCGGTTCCAGGGCGCGGTTCGGGTCGACTCGCACCTGATCGCATCGTTCCTGCGCAGTGACGGCGACGAGAGCCTGTCGCTGATCGGCGAGCTCGTGGACGCGGACGGCGCCGTGCGCGTGATCGGGCTCGGGACCTGGATCCGGCTACGTGATCCGTCCCGCGCCGAGGTCGCGTTCGTCGTCGCCGACGAGTTCCAGCACCGGGGCATCGCGAGCCGTCTGCTCGAGCGGCTCGCCGCGCATGCCCGAGACGCGGGGATCGACCGCTTCGTCGCGCAGGTCCTGCCCGAGAACGCCGCCATGCTGCGCGTCTTCGGCGACACCGGCTTCGAGGTTCGCCGCCGCTACGTGGGCGGCGTCGTCGAGGTCGAGTTCGCGCTCAAGACGTCCGCCGAGGTGCTCGACCGCATGGCCCAGCGCGACCACTCGGCCGTCGCCGCCTCCCTCGAGTCGTTCTTCAAGCCCGCCTCGGTGGCCGTGATCGGCGCTTCCGCCCGCCGCGGCACGATCGGCGGCGAGCTCTTCCGCAACGTCATCTCCGCCGACTTCTCGGGTGCCGCCTACCCGGTGAACCAGAAGGGCGAGCCGGTCGGCGGCGTCCCCGCCTACCGCTCGATCCAGGAGATCCCCGGACCGGTCGACCTCGCGATCGTCTGCGTGCCGGGCGATCAGGTGCTCGATGCGACCGAATCGGCGCTCCGCGGCGGCGTGCGGGCGATCTGCGTGATCTCGGCGGGCTTCGCCGAGACCGGCTCCGAAGGCCTCGAGCGCCAGGTGCAGCTGCTTGCCCTCGTCCGCCGGTACGGCGCCCGCCTGATCGGGCCGAACTGCCTCGGCGTGGCCTCGGCCGCCTGCCACCTGAACGCGACGTTCGCGCGGAGCGCCTTCCCGACCGGCCGCACCGCCTTCTCGTCGCAGAGCGGTGCGCTCGGCCTGGCGCTGCTCGAGCAGGCAGACGCACGCGGGCTCGGCCTGTCTGCGTTCGTCTCGATCGGCAACAAGGCAGACGTCTCGTCGAACGACCTGCTCGAGTACTGGGAGGACGATCCGGAGACGGACGTCGTCCTGCTCTACCTCGAGTCGTTCGGCAACCCGCGGAAGTTCGCGCGGGTCGCGGGGCGCGTGGCCCGCTCGAAGCCCATCCTCGCGATGCGCAGCGGCACCAGCAGCGCCGGTGCCCGCGCCGCCGCATCGCACACCGCCGCTCTGGCGGGCTCCGATGTCGTCGTCGATGCGCTCTTCCGCGAAGCGGGCGTTCTGCGCGCGACGACCCTGCAGGAGCTGCTCGACACCGCTGTGCTCCTCACCTCGCTGCCGGCCCCTGCGGGAAACCGCGTCGCCGTCCTCACGAACGCGGGCGGCCTCGGGATCCTCTGCGCCGATGCGTGTGAGGCGCACGGTCTCGTCCTGCCGGAGCTGACGCCGGAGACCCGCGCAGTTCTGAGCGAGGGCGTGCCGAAGGAGGCGAGCGTCGCGAACCCGATCGACCTGCTCGGCTCCGCCAACGCCGCAACCTACGAGCGGACGATCGGCCCGATCCTCGCCGACCCGAACATCGATGCGGTGATCGCCCTCTTCGTGCCTCCGGTCGTCGAGGACCCGCAGGCCGTCGAAGAGCTGCTCGCGCGCTACGCGAGGGAGTCCGACAAGCCGCTGCTCTCCGTGGTGATGAGCGCCGACGGCTCGGCCCACGGAGGCTTCGAATACCCCGAGTCCGCCGCCCACGCTCTGGGCCTCGCCGCGCAGCGGGCGGCCTGGCTCAGGCGGCCCGCCGGCACGACACCGGATGTCGAGGTCGACTACGCCCGTGCCCGTGAGATCGTCGATTCGGCCGGCGAAGGCTGGCTCGACGCCGACGGCGCGCACCGGCTCCTCGAGGCCTACGGGATCCCGCTCGTTCGCGAACGCCGGGCGGAGACGCCCGACGAGGCCGCGGCGGTTGCCGAGGAGCTCGGCCTGCCGGCGGTCGTCAAGACCGCGGCAGCCGGCGCGCACAAGACCGAATCCGGCGGCGTCGCGCTCGATCTGCGCACCGCCGACGAGGTTCGCGCGGCCGCCACTCGAATGGGCGGCCCGGTGATCGTGCAGCAGTTTCTGACCGAGGGCGCCGAGCTCCTCGCCGGCGTCGTGCAGGACACCGTGTTCGGGCCGCTCGTCGCCTTTGGGCCGGGTGGCGTGCTCGCCGAGCTGATCGGCTCTGCGAACTTCGCCCTCGCGCCCCTGACGGACGTCGACGCCGCGGAGCTGCTCGGCACCGGCAAGGCTGCCCGGCTCGTCGACGGCTGGCGCGGGGCCCCCGCGGCCGACAGGACAGCTCTTGCAGACCTTCTCCACCGGCTCTCACGGCTCGCCGTCGACCTGCCGGAGGTCACCGAGCTCGACCTGAACCCGGTGCTCGCAGGCCCCGACGGCTGCGTCGCGGTCGACATGCGGGTCCGGATCGGCCGGCCGGCGCCGGCGGCTTCACCGAAGACCTGGTGAATTCTGCGACGATTGCCCCGTGGAGACCGAGCAGTCAACCCGGCTGCGCACGCTCTTGCAGACCGGGCTCGCGATCAGCTCGGAGCTTTCGTTGGACGGCGTCCTCCAGCGGATCGTCGAAGCGGCCGCACTCGTCACCGGTGCGCGCTACGCGGCACTCGGCGTCATCGACCCGACGGGGACGAGCCTCGAGCGGTTCGTCACCCACGGCATCGACGACGACACCAGGGCGCTGATCGGCGATCTCCCGCGCGGCCGCGGCATTCTCGGCGCGCTGATCACGGACGCCCGGACGCTTCGCCTGCACGATCTCGCCGACGATCCCCGCTCCGTCGGCTTCCCGCCCGGCCATCCACCGATGCACACCTTCCTCGGAACGCCGATCGTGCTGCGCGGCGTCGCCTACGGCAACCTCTACCTGACCGAGAAGGAGGGAGGCGGCGACTTCGACGAGGAGGACGAGGAGCTCGTCGCGCTCCTGTCGGCCCAGGCGGCCGTCGCGATCGAGAACGCGCGTCTCTACGAGTCGGCGACCGCCTGGTCGCGCCAGCTCGAGTCGCTGCAGGAGATCAGCGCCGCGCTCGCCGGCGAGCTCGAGCTGCCCCGGCTCCTCCAGCTCGTCGTGGAGCGGCTCCGCGAGCTCATCCACGCGCGGATCGTTGCGATCGCCCTACCGACGCCGGACGGCCTGCGGATCGAGGCGATCGCCTCGGAGCAGCCGAACGAGCTGCTGCACGACGTGATCCCCTACGAGACCAAGGTCGGCGCCGTGCTGAATCGCGCCCGCAGCGAGCGGGTCGACGCGGTGCTCGACGATCCCGAGGTCATGCAGGAGGTGGCGCGCCATTTCGGTGCGACCACCGGCCTGTATGTCCCGCTGCTGATCCGCGACGGGTCGATCGGGATCGCCTTTGCCCACGACCGGGAGGGCCGCGACCCGCGCTTCACCAGCGCCGACCTGCGGCTCGCGGAGCATTTCGCGCAGCGTGCCGCGGTCGCGGTCGATCTCTCGCGGCGCGTGCAGCGAGACTCGCTCCGGCGGCTGATCGAGGGGCAGGAGATCGAACGGCGCCGGCTCGCGCGTGAGCTGCACGACGAGACGGGCCAGGCGCTGACCTCGGTCCTGCTCGGGCTCAAAGCGGTCGAGAAGGCGGAGGACAAGCCGGCAGCACTCGCGGAGCTTCGCGAGCTCGTGGTGGCGACACTGCAGGACGTTCGGCGGCTGGCCGTCGAGCTGCGGCCGAAGGCGCTGGACGATTTCGGTCTCGTGCCCGCGCTCGAGCGGCTCGTCGAGACCTTCGTCGAGGCGACCGGGATCCACGTCGAGTTCGAGTCGCAGCTCGGCGAGGGGCGTCTGCCGTCCGAGGTGGAGACCACGCTGTACCGGATCGTGCAGGAATCGCTCACCAACATCACCAAGCATGCGGGCGCGAGACGCGTGAGCGTGCTGCTCGTCCGGCGGGCAGGTGCTGTGACTGCGCTCGTCGAGGATGACGGCCACGGGTTCGACGCGGAGGACGAGCTGCGGGGCGGAATCGGGCTCGCCGGGATGCGGGAGCGCCTCGCGCTGCTGGACGGGCGCCTCACGATCGAATCGACTCGCGGGGCGGGGACGAGCCTCGTCGCCGAGGTGCCGCTCTCATGATCAGGATCGTCGTGGTGGACGATCACGCGGTCGTCCGCTCGGGCCTCCGGCTCCTGCTCGAGGCCGAGAAGGACATGAAGGTGATCGGTGATGCCGGGAACGCGCGCGACGCGGTGTTCGAGGTCCGCGCCGGTAAGCCGGACGTCGTGCTGCTCGACGTGGTCATGCCGGACGAGAGCGGCATCGAGGCGCTGCCCAAGCTGCTCCACGAGGCTCCGACCGCGAAGGTGCTGATGCTCTCGATGCAGGACGATCCGAGCTACGTTCGCGAGGCATTCGCCGCAGGCGCGAGCGGCTACGTCCTGAAGGAGGCCGCCGACGCGGAGGTGGTGGCTGCGATCCGCGAGGTCGCGGGCGGCAACCGCTATGTCCACCCGGCGCTCGGTGCGCGGATGGTTGCGGCCGACGCGGCGGCCCAGGAGGCGGCGGCATCCGATCCGCTGTCCGACCGCGAGCGCGAGGTGCTGAGGCTCCTGGCGCTCGGCCACACGAACCAGGAGATCGCCAAGCAGCTCTTCATCTCGGTGCGCACGGCCGAGACGCACCGTGCGCACATCATGCGCAAGCTCCAGCTCTCGACGCGGGCCGAGCTCGTTCGCTACGCGATCGAGCACGGGCAGCTCGAGCCGCCTGCCTGACTAGCCGACGTGGAGCTTCCGGGCGAAGCCGTCGAGATCGAGCGGTCCTTCGCCGAGCGGGCGGACGTAGATCGGCTCCTCGTCGCGGAGCTCGAGCACGACGGCCGACTCACCGTCCACCATCTCGGTGCCGTCGCTCCCCACGCGGACGGCCTCGATCGCGGTGTGGGGGATGGAGAGGGAGACGTCGATGCCCGTCGCCTCCTCGCGGCCCACGAGGCGGACGGCGCTCTCGGTGACGGTGGCGTAGCCGACGTAGTGGCGCTGCGCGTACTGCCGGCGCCAGGCCACCCGCCTCGTGTCGAGGACGCCGAGCATCATGCCCTCCGGGCGGGCAGTTCGAGAACGGTGGCCGAGGATTTCATTCGCCTTCCCTGATCGAAGAAACAAAGGCGGGCCGCCTGCAGGCGGCCCGCCTTCGGAGATGCGCAGGTGTTACGCAGCGGGAACCGTCGTCGTTCCCGCGGGCTCCGGCTTGCGCTTGCCGAAGGGGTGAGGCTGTTCGCGGCCCCGGAGTGATCCGAAGAGCACGAGGATCCCGAAGCCGATGCCGGTGAGGAGGAACGCGACACCGGTGACGATGCCGAACAGCGCGACGTTCTCGGCGAGGTACGCCGAGTTGAGCGCGGTGGCCAGAGCCGTCTCGGTCACCCACGTGTTGCGGGCGGCGTTGTCGAGCGGCTGACCGTTTGCACCCTTCGTGGCCTTGGTCGCGTCGTTCGTCCCCTTGCCGTCGGCGGACGCATAGCGCGGCATCTGCGAATACGTCAGCCCACCGCTCGCCTCGAGCGCATGGATCCGCATGTACGTCGCGAAGTCACGGGCGAGTGCGCCCGTCGTGATCGCCTTGCCGGCGATGTCCGAAGTCGGCAGCTTGATCGAGGCGGGCAGTCCTGCCGCCTTCGCCTCGGCCGCGATGCCGGCCTTGGTCATGTCGGGCGTGCCGACGATCTGCTCTGTCTTGAGGCTGTCGCGGACCGTGTTGCGGCCGTTGACGCCGAGTGCGATTGCGACGACGCCGAACACGATCAGCACGACCGTTGCAATGGCGCCTCCAATCTCCAGGTACTTGCGCATCTCTGACTCCTTTTCGCTTGGGCCGGGGTGGTCATCCAGCCGTTTCGAGCACTCTGAGGGTGCGGGCTTCTCCCGCCATCCGGCTTCGTGCGGAACCGCACTGCGGGAAACCCACACGCCGGGAAAGGCCGGTCCAGGCCCGGACGAGCGTCAGCGCCGGACCGGACGATTCGTCCGTAAAGCCACCGATGCCGCCCGAGGCGCCTCGTCCGACGATGGACCTGTAGACCCGACTGCGCCGTCAGCTGACGCATCGAAAGGAGCAATCATGAGACGCGTCGTGATCATGGGCGCCGGCGGGCGCGACTTCCACGATTTCAACACGGTGTTCCGCGAGGACTCGGATCTCCAGGTCGTCGCCTTCACCGCGGCCCAGATTCCGGGGATCGACGACCGCAGGTATCCGTCCTCGCTCGCGGGGCCGCTCTATCCCAGAGGCATTCCGATCGTCCCCGAGGAAGAGCTCGCCGACCTGATCCTGCGCGAGGACGTCGACGAGGTCGTCCTTGCCTACTCGGACCTCGCCCACGAAACGGTCATGCACAAGGCGTCGATCGCGCTGGCGGCCGGGGCCGATTTCACCCTGCTCGGCCCGAGGTCGACGATGCTGAACAGCGTCAAGCCCGTGATCGCCGTGACCGCCGTGCGCACCGGCTGCGGCAAGAGCCAGACGAGCCGTGCGGTAGGCCGGATCCTGCGCTCACACGGCCTGTCGGTCGCGCTCGTGCGGCATCCGATGCCGTACGGGGACCTCGAGGCGATGCGCGTGCAGCGCTTCGGCTCACTCGCGGACATCGATGCCGCGAACCCGACGGTCGAGGAACGTGAGGAGTACGAGGCGCCGGTCGAGCTCGGCATGGTCATGTACGCCGGGGTCGACTATGCGCAGATCCTCGAGCGCGCCCAGGCGGAGGCCGACGTGATCATCTGGGACGGCGGCAACAACGACTTCCCGTTCTACGCGCCCGACGTGCACATCGTCGTGGTCGATCCGCTGAGGGCCGGGCACGAGCTGACCTACCATCCGGGCGAGGTCAATCTCCGCATGGCCGACGTCGTCGTCGTCAACAAGGTCGACACGGCGGAGCCCGCCGACGTCCTCCGTGTCGTCGCCGACGTCGAACGCGCGAACCCGACTGCGCGAATCGTCTACGCGAAGTCCCCCGTGCAGCTGGAGCCGGGTGAGGACATCCGCGGCCGGCGCGTGCTCGTCGTGGACGACGGGCCTACGCTGACGCACGGCGGCATGGCCTTCGGGGCCGGGACTGTCGCCGCTCGAGACGCGGGCGCCGCGTCGCTCGTCGATCCACGTCCGTTCGCGGTCGGGACGATCCGCGACACGCTCGAGCAGTGGCCGCACCTCGTCGACGTGCTGCCTGCCATGGGCTACTCGGGCAGCCAGCTCCACGACCTGCAGGAGACGATCAACGCGGTCGACTGCGACGTCGTCGTCACCGGCACGCCGATCGACCTGAGCAGGCTGATCGAGTCGCGTCACCCGATCAGGCACGCGACCTACGACCTCGAAGAGGTCGGGCGCCCGACGCTGGAGGAGGTGCTCGCTCCGATTCTCGGCACGTTGCACCTGATGACCACCGTATGAGGGAGGAGTAATGGCCACCGGAACACGCACCAGGCATCTGCTCCGGGTCGCAGATCTGCAGGTGACCGAGCTCGAGCAGCTGCTCGACCTCTCCGCGCGGATGAAGGAGCACCCGTACGGGTGGCTGCACACGCTCGAGGGCGACATCGTCGTCTCGCTGTTCGACAAGCCGTCGACCAGGACACGCATCTCGTTCGCGACGGCCGCTTCCCGTCTCGGGATGGAGGACCAGGTGATCCGCCCCGACGAGCTCCAGCTCGGCCGTGGGGAGACCCTCGCCGACACGGCACGGACGCTGTCGAGCTACGCCGCGGCGATCACCGTGCGCACGTTCGCCCACGCGACCGTGGAGGAGCTTGCTGCGTCGGCCACGGTTCCCGTCGTCAACGCCCTCACCGACGAGCACCATCCCTGCCAGGCACTGGCCGACCTGCTCACGATCAGAGAGGCCCACGGCAGGCTGGACGGAGTCAAGCTGACGTTCGTCGGCGACGGGAACAACGTCGCCAACTCGCTGGTCGAGGCCGCGGGCCTGACCGGGCTCGAGCTGACGATCGCCGCCCCTCCGGGCTACGAGCCGTCGGTGGCCGGTGACGTGACTGTCGTCCACGATCCGCAGCGTGCGGTCGAGGGCGCGGAGGTCGTCTACACCGACGTCTGGACGTCCATGGGGGAGGAGGACGAAGCCGCCGAACGCGAACGCGTGCTTGCGCCCTACCAGGTCACCGAAGAGCTGATGGAGCACGCCGCTCGGAACGCGGTCTTCATGCACTGCCTGCCGGCGCACCGCGGCTGCGAGGTCCAGGCGGAGGTGATCGACGGGCCGCGATCGGTCGTCTGGCGTCAGGCAGCCAACCGCATGCCCACCGAGCAGGCGCTGTTGTACGCGCTGATCACCGGCGACTGGGAGGGTTGACCCCGGCGCCGGTCAGGCGCCGGTGAGATCGCGTCGGCGAAACGACCAGATGCTCGCGACCGCGGCCACGACCGCGATCGCGAGCATGACCGCGGCAGGGCCGGCGCGAAACGCCTGCGCCGGGACGAATGCGAAGTGCTGGAACGGACTGAGGTCGAGCAGGAACTGCGGGGCGCCGAGCAGTGCGCCGACGAGCTGCCAGAGAAAGGCGACGGTGACGAGCCCGTAGGCGACGATGACGGTCGCGCGCGGGACGACCGCGAAGACGAGTGCCGCGAGCGCGAGGAAGAGCAGCACGACCGGCAGGCAGTTGGCGCCCGCTTCGAGCAAGCGGGGCAGCGCGACCTGGGCGGACTCGGCAGCTGATCCGGCCCACGCGCAGAAACCGGCGACGAACGCGAGCAGTGTCGAGCCGGCCGCGGCCAGGAGCAGGCGGCCGGCCAGGAAGCTGCGCCGGTCGACGGGAAACGCGAGGAGCGTCTCCAGCCGCTGCTCGGCCTCGTCTCGGCGCAGTGACGCGATCTGGGAGCACGCGAACAGGCTGATCGCGAGCACGAAGAGCAGGAAGTAGAAGCCGAGCGCCCCGCGCGGCGTGGTGATCGACCCGGCGCCGAGCTTGTGCAGCTGCCGCCGCAGGTTCGCCGGGAGGTTCGCGGCCGTGAAGCTCGTCGAGAGGATGCCGACCACCGTCGCGAAGACCCCGAGCGCGCCGGCCCAGACGACGAAGCTGCCGAGCTCCTCACGCAGCGCGAGCGCGAGCGGGGACGAGAGGAGGCGGAGGCGGGGCTCGGCGCGGTCGCGGGCCGGCAGCAGGCCTGTCCCGACGTCGCGCCTGCCCGCGATCAGGCCGGCGCCGGCGAGCAGCACCGCGCCCGCCAGCACCGGCAGCGCGAGGACGGCCGGACGCGGGCCGGCGAACGCACGGGCCTCTTCGCTCCAACCGAACGGCGTCGTCCAGCGGATCCAGCCGGCGGACGCCGAGAGGTCGCCGACCACCCGCAGGAGATACGCGAGCACGAGTGTCGCCGTCGCGAGCTCGAGGGCGATCCGACGCGTCGGCGCCAGCTGGGAGGCGAGCGCCCCGGCTCCTGCGAAGACGACGACGGGCGACACGATTGCGAGCGCGAGGAACGCCGAGCCCCCGGGCGGGAGGCCGGTCGACACGAAGCTCGCGAAGAGTGCGAGCCACAGGACGGCGGCTCCCGCGGCAATCGCGGCGAGCGCGCCCAGGTAGGCGGAGCTGCGGCTGATGCTGCCCGCGAGCACGAGCTCCTGGCGGCCGGCATCCTCCTCGGCGCGCAGGGCGCGCACGGCTCCGAGGAGGCCGAAGACACCGGCGATGATCGCGCCGACCCCGCCGACGCGCCAGGCGGCATAGCCGCCGACGCTGAGGAGGTCGTGCGGCGAGCCGTAGAAGAGCTCGACCGCCTTGTTCGCGCCGAAGCTGCGCGCGAAGTTCAGCCGCTCGGCGATCGTCGGATAGCTTCGTCGGTAGCCGACGACGTTCGCGGCCGCGACGAACACGAAGAGGGCGGCGAACGATCCGGTGCGCACCCGCGCGTCGGCGAACGAACGCCGGGCGACCGCGCTAGCGACGGCCACCGTGCTCCGAGCCGTCGTAGTGGTGGAGAAAGATCTCCTCGAGTGAGGGCTCGCGGCTCGTCAGTCCCGTGACGTCGAGACCGGCGAGGGCGGCCAGGAGCGGCTTCGGGTCGCCGCTCACCTCGAGCCGCAACGCGTTCGGCGACGCGTCCACGACATGCATGCCCGGGACGCCCGTCAGATCCGGCGGCGGTCCGGCGAAGGAGACCTCCACCGTCTGCGACTTCAGGTGCCGCAGCTGCGCGAGCGTGCCCTCGTCGACCAGCCGTCCCTCCCGGAGGATCCCGACCCGGTCGCAGAGCGCTTCCACCTCGCTGAGGATGTGCGACGAGAGGAACACCGTCTGAGCGCGCTCCTTGGCCTCCAGCACGGTCTGGCGAAAGGCCATCTCCATCAGAGGGTCGAGGCCGCTCGTCGGTTCGTCGAGGATCAGCAGGTCGGCGCGGGTGGCGAAGGCGGCGACGAGCTGCACCTTCTGCCGGTTGCCCTTCGACAGCGCGCGGATCTTCTTGTCCGCGTCGAGCTGGAACCGCTCGACGAGCAGGTCGCGGTAGGCGGTGTCGGTCGAGCCGTGCAGGCGCTCGAGGAACGCGAAGGTCTCCGTGCTCGTCAACGCGGGCCAGAGATACGGCTCGCCGGCGACGTAGGCGATCTGCCGGTGCGCCGCGACCGGCCGGCGCCAGGCGTCCAGGCCGAACAGCTCGGAGTGCCCGGCGGTCGGCCGGTGCAGGCCGAGCAGCAGCCGGATCGTCGTCGTCTTGCCGGATCCGTTGGGGCCGAGATAGCCGTAGATCTCGCCTCGCTCGACCGCCAGATCGAGGGCGTCGAGAGCCAGGGTGCTCCCGTAGCGCTTCGTCAGCCCCTCGGCGTGGATCGCGTGCATCAGCCTGATCTTCGCGAAATCAGGCGGTGCCGGGCGGCTTGCGGCCGCGCCGTGTCTCGTCGCGTGGCTTCCACTCGAGACGCTTCTTCGACAGGCCGGCGAGCAACATCAGGACCGTTGCGACGATCATGCCGAGCGCGTTGATCGTTGCCGGTGTCATGCCTCAACTGTTGCGCGGGCCGTACCGTTCCGCATCGGGATAAACCCCGAGGCGCGCTTGCGGGCGCCTACGGCGTCCTGCGGCGCAGGGTGGCGGCTGCCAGAGCCAGCGCTCCGAGGGTCGCTCCGATCACGACGAGGACGTCGAGCACGAACGTCCCGCCGAGCGGCCCGACGTGCGTCGCGCGGCTGAGCGCGTCGAAGGCGTACGTGAGAGGGAATGCGTACGCGACGTACTGCAGCGGCACGGCCATCGCGCTCCGCGGCACGAAGAGCCCGCAGAGGAGCAGCTGCGGAAAGACGATCGCGGGCATGAACTGCACCGCCTGGAACTCCGTGCGCGCGAACGCGCTGGCGAGGAGGCCCAGCGCCATCCCGAGCAGCGCGTTGCCGACGGCGAGGAGTCCGACGAGCCACGCCCCGTGGGCTGCGGCGAGGCCGAGAAACGCGAAGCCGACCGTGCAGACGATCGCAGCCTGCACGGCAGCGAGGAAGCCGAAGGCGAGGGCGTAGCCGGCGAGCAGGGCCTGCTTCGAGATCGGGAGGGACATCAGGCGCTCCAGCGTCCCGGACGTTCGCTCGCGCAGCATCGCGATCGACGTGATGAGGAACATCAGGATGAAGGGGAAGAGGCCGCACATCGGCGCCGCGATGTGCTCGAAGGTGGCCGGCTGCGAGTCGAACACGTACTTGAGCAGCGTGAGCAGGCCGACCGGCACCCCGAGCAGGAGCGCGATCGTGCGCGGGTCCCGGCGGATCTGCCAGAGCACCCGGCGACCGGTCGCCGTCATGGGCTGCTCCGCCGCACGACGGCGAGGAAGGCTCGGCTCAGGTCGCTCTCACCGGTGAGCGCGCGGAGCTCGTCCGGGGTCGTGGCGGCGAGGATCGCCCCGTCGCGCATGAGGAGCAGGTCGTCGCATTCGGCCGCCTCTTCCATCGAATGGCTCGAGACGAGCAGCGTCGCTCCGGCGGCCGTGAGCTCCCGGAACGATCCCCACAGGTCGGCGCGCAGGACCGGATCGAGCCCCACGGTCGGCTCGTCGAGCACGAGCACTCGTGGGCGGTTGACGAGCGTGGTCGCGAGCGACACGCGTGTCCGTTGGCCGCCCGAGAGCGAGCCGACGATCTGGCGCGCGGCGTCCTGCAGGTCGACCTGCGCGATCACCTCGTCCACGCGGCTCGGAGCGGCGCCCGTCACCGCCGCGAAGTAGCGGAGGTTCTCGGTCACCGTCAGGTCCTCGTACACCGACGGCGACTGGGTCTGGTAGCCGACCTCGTGCCGCAGCGACGGCTCTCCGGCCGGGCGCCCGAGGACGGTCACGCTGCCCGACTCGACCACCTGGACGCCGACGATCGCCCGCATCAGCGTCGACTTCCCGCAGCCGCTCGGCCCGAGGAGCCCGGTCACACGCCCGGGCAGCACGGCGATCGTGAGGTCGTCGATCACCGTTCGCCCGCCGCGGACCACGTGGAGGTGCTCGATCCGGATCGTCGCCGTCACGCGTCGAAGCGTAGGCGCCGGCCTTCCGGCACGGCGCCCACGCCGATCAAGCATCTAGCGAGCCGCGAGCGCCCGTCGCTCGGCGGCCTTCTCGGACACGACGATCACCGGGCACGACGCCAGATGCGGGAGGCGCATCGCGACGCTCCCGGTGACAGCCCCGGCGACCAGGCCGAAGCCGCGTGTGCCGCACACGATCACGTCGGCACCGTGGACCCCGGCGGCCTTGGCGATCTCGCCGGCCATGTTGCGGCGAGCCGTCTCGACGACCAGCTCGGCGTCGATGCCCCCTGCCTGCAGGCGCTCGATCTGCGCGACGA
The DNA here is from genome assembly GCA_963828655.1 of uncultured Thermoleophilia bacterium. Taxonomy (GTDB): domain Bacteria; phylum Actinomycetota; class Thermoleophilia; order Gaiellales; family Gaiellaceae; genus PALSA-600. The sequence continues at coordinate 426,055 of CAWHFK010000009.1, forward strand.
GCTTCTCGCGCCGCTCGGACTCGTCGGCGAGCACCGGCAGGCCGCCCGCACGCCCGCCGAGGAACCGCTCGTCGCAATGGAACGCGATCAGGTGCCCCCCGGGCTGCAGGAGCCGGAGGGCCTCCGCGAGTGCACCGTCCGCGATCGCAGACGCGTCGGTTGCCCAGAGCACGATCTCGTACACGAGAGCCTCCTTTCTCCAGGCCGCGTACCTCGATCATGAACCAGGGTGCGCGGCCGGCAATCGGCGAAGCCCCGGAGGAAGCTGCGGGAAAACCCCGGTGCGGAGGTGCCGGGGCGGGTGCAATCTGGAAGCGACAGCAGAGAAGCGAAGGAGACAGCAAATGACCGTTCGTGTGGGGATCAATGGATTCGGCAGGGTGGGACGCTGCGCGTTCCGCTCGGCCTACGAGAGCGGGGCCGGGATCGAGTGGGCCGCGATCAACGATGTTGCGGATGTCGCGACCCTCGCGCACCTCCTCCGCCACGACACGGTCTACGGCCCGTTCCCGGGCGTGGTCGGAGTCGAGGCGGATGCGCTCGTCGTGGACGGGACCCGCATTCCGGTGTTCTCGGAGACCGCGCCCCAGGCGATCCCCTGGCGGGACGCCGGCGTCGAGGTCGTCCTCGACTGCACAGGCAAGTTCCGCACGCGCGACGAAGCGGCCGGGCACCTCGCCGCCGGCGCCGAGAAGGTCATCATCTCCGCACCCGGCAAGAACGTCGATGCGACCCTCGTCCTGGGTGTGAACTTCGACACCTACGATCCGGCCGCTCACGACGTCGTCTCGAACGCGTCCTGCACGACCAACTGCCTCGCACCCGTCGCCAAGGTCCTGCACGAGGGGCTCGGGATCCGCACCGGGGTCATGACGACGATTCATGCCTACACGGGCGACCAGCGCCTGGTCGACCTCCCGCACAAGGACCTGCGGCGCGCCCGCGCTGCCGCGTGGAACATCGTTCCGACGTCGACCGGGGCTGCGACCGCCATCGGCCTCGTCATTCCCGAGCTCGCCGGCAAGCTGCAGGGCTTCGCGACCCGTGTGCCGGTGCTCACGGGGTCCCTCGTCGACCTGACGGTCGACGTCGAGCAGCCGACGACCGTCGAAGAGGTCAACGCGCTCTTCGCCCGCGCCGCGGCAACCGACGAGCTGGCGGGGATCCTCCAGTACAGCGACGAGCCGCTCGTCTCGTCCGACGTGATCAAGTCCCGCTTCTCGTCGGTCTTCGACTCCGGGCTGACCCTGGTCGGAGGCGGCACCCAGGTGAAGGTCGTCTCGTGGTACGACAACGAGTGGGGCTACTCGACCCGGCTCGCCGAGCTCGCGCAGCGGGTGCTCGTGCCCGTCGCCCAGCCGGTCTGAACAACGTTCCTCTCCCCAGAGGCGGCCGCCCTGCGCGGCCGCCTCGCCTTTTCCCGATCCCTGTTCGAAGGCCCCTGCGGGAATACCGCGGCCCGATCGGGGATCGCGCCGATGCTGCCTTCCCGGGGGAAACCAAGACTCGGAGCAATGAGTGTCACCGTCGAGCCGATGGCCAACCTGCCCGTCGAGGCCGACAGGGACGACCTTCACGGGAGGTGCGCAAGATGACTGCCAAGCTGATCTACGACTTCGACGAATACTGCGAGGGCGGACGCGACGTGCTCGGGGGCAAGGGCCTGGGGCTCGCCGAGATGACCGCGCTCGATCTACCGGTCCCGTTCGGGTTCACCGTCACGACCGAGGCCTGCCGCCACCATCTCGCCCATCCAGGGCCGCTGCCGGCCGAGCTGCGCACCGAGATCGAGGAGCACCTCTCGGTTCTCGAGGAGCGCACGGGCCAGCGCTTCGGCGACCCCGAGAGCCCGTTGCTCGTCTCCGTTCGCTCCGGCGGCCCGGTCTCGATGCCGGGGATGATGGAGACCGTCCTGAACCTCGGGATGAGCGACGCCGTCATCAGGCGGGCCGACCCGGCCTCCGTGCACTTCCTGCTCGACGACTACCGCCGACTGATCCAGATGTACGGCGAGGTCGTCGCCGGCATCGACTCCTCGCTCTTCGCGAAGGAGCTCGACTCGTTCGAGGCCCGCGAGACGACCTCGACCACCCATGACGACCTGTTCGAGCTCGTCGACGCCTTCCGCGGCATCTACCTGCTCGCGACCGGCACCGACTTTCCGCAGGATCCGAAGGAGCAGCTCTTCGCCGCCGTCGCGGCGGTCTTCGACTCCTGGAACGCCCCTCGCGCGCAGGTCTATCGCGCCACTGCGGGGATCTCCGAGGACGCGGGCACCGCGGCGAACGTCGTGCAGATGGTGTTCGGAAACCGTGACTCGCACTCGGCGACCGGCGTCTGCTTCAGCCGTGACCCCGCGACCGGCCAGCCGGGCCTCTACGGCGAGTTCCTGTCCGAGGCGCAGGGCGAGGACATCGTCGCCGGCACCCGGACACCGCTGCCGGTGGCCGAGATGCGCGCGGTGCTCCCCGAAGCTCATGCACAGCTCGAGACCGCGGTCGCCGCGCTCGAACGGCACTACCGCGACATCCAGGACGTCGAGTTCACGATCGAGAGCGGGCGCTTCTATCTGCTGCAGACGCGGGGCGCCAAGCGCACCGCGACTGCTGCGCTCCGCGCCGCGGTCGACATGACGGGTGAGGGCCTGCTGACGCGCGACGAAGCCGTGCAGCGGATCGACGCCGCCCAGCTCGAGCAGCTCCTGCATCCGACGATCGATCCGCGCGCCGAGCTCCAGGTGATCGCGACCGGCCTCTGCGCCTCGCCGGGAGCGGCCTGTGGTCTCGCGATCTTCGACGCGGACACGGCAGCCGCGCGCAGCGCGGACGGCGAGGACATCATCCTCGTGCGGCCCGAGACGACCGCGGACGACATCCACGGCCTGTTGCCCGCCCAGGGCATCCTGACGGCGCGCGGAGGCATGACCTCCCACGCAGCAGTCGTTGCACGGGGCCTCGGCAAGCCGTGCGTCGCCGGCTGCGCCGCGCTCGACATCGACGTCGACGAGCGCACCGCCCGGATCGGCGACGTCGCCATCCGCGAAGGCGACGCGCTGACGATCGACGGCAGCACCGGGCGTGTGATCCTCGGCCTGGCGCCGCTCGTCGAGCCGGAGCCGGATGCGAATCTGGCCACGATCCTCGAGTGGGCCGACGAGGTCCGCCGGCTTCGCGTCTACGCCAACGCCGACACGCCGCTCGACGCCGAGCGTGCACGCAAGCACGGGGCGGAGGGAATCGGCCTCTGCCGGACCGAGCACATGTTCATGGCCGCGGAGCGCCTCCCGATCGTGCGCGAGATGATTCTCGCCTCGACCGTCGAGGAACGGGCTGCGGCGCTCGCACAGCTCCTCCCGATGCAGCAGTCCGACTTCGAGGGGATCTTCGAGGCGATGGTCGGGTTGCCGGTGACGATTCGGCTGCTCGACCCGCCGTTGCACGAGTTCCTCCCCGATCCCTCCGAGGTCGAGGATGTGCGGATTCGCGAGCGGATCGAGTCGCTGCGCGAGGCGAACCCGATGCTCGGCACCCGCGGCTGCCGCCTCGGGATCGAACGGCCGGAGATCTACGAGATGCAGATCAAGGCGATCGTCCGGGCCGCGCAGGCGGTCGAGCAGAGGACGGGCGTCCTGCCGATCGTCGAGATCATGCACCCCCTCGTCGCGTTCGCAGCGGAGCTGAAGTGGCTCGTCGAGCTCACCGCCCGGACCGTTGCCGAGGAGGGCGGGCTCGAGTACAAGGTCGGCACGATGATCGAGCTGCCGCGCGCAGCATTGCGCGCCGGCGAGCTCGCCGAACACGCCGACTTCTTCTCCTTCGGCACGAACGACCTCACGCAGACGACGCTAGGCGTCTCCCGCGACGACGCCCAGGGCCGCTTCCTGACCTTCTACCTCCAGCACGGGCTGCTGGCTCACGACCCGTTCCAGACGATCGACGTCGAGGGAGTGGGCGAGCTGGTGCGCACGGCCGTCGAACGCGGCCGGGCGGCTCGTCCGTCGATCGAGATCGGGATCTGCGGCGAGCACGGGGGAGACCCCGCCTCGATCGCGTTCTGCGAGGGCATCGGCCTCGATTACGTCTCCTGCTCGCCGTTCCGCGTCCCGGTGGCGCGGCTCGCGGCTGCGCAGGCGGTTCTCGCCGCCGGGGCGAAGTACGTGCCCGCGGGCGGCTGAGCCGAGAGGCCTCGAGACGGCGACGATCGGGAGCGTTCTGGGGGCGCTCCCTCGTCGTCTCCTTCAATCGCCGGGCGGATTTACCGCAGCCCGTTCAGCAGGCACCCCGATGGCCCGCAGCACGATCCGAGCCAGGGTTCGGGCATGAGCCTCACCGCGACCGCGCGCGCGATCTCCGGGACGCTCCGCCAGGACGTCGAGATCGACGGCCGGCATCATCTCGTCACCGACGAGCCGGAGGCGATCGGCGGTGAGGGCAGTGCGCCATCGCCACACGAGCTGCTCCCGGCCGCGCTCGCCGCGTGCATCTCCACGCAACTCGTCGTCTACGGTCGGACCAAGGGCTGGGACCTCGGTCCGGTGTCCGTGGAGGTGGAGTACGACCACCGGTCGACGCCGAGGCACTTCGAGATCGACGTCAGCATCGGCGCGGAGCTCACCACAGCCCAGCTCGCACGTCTGGAGGCGGTCGCGGCCGCCTGTCCCGTTCGCCGGGCGATCGAAGGCGGCGCCGAGTTCACCGAGCGGATCGGCACGACCGCGTCCACCACGGCGTAGGGCTGGATCAGGCGGGCCGTGGCGCAGGGCGGGGCTTGCGCGCCGGTGCCGGTGCACGCCGCTGCACGATCTCGACGTCGCTGCCGGGGTAGAGCACCGAGACGTGCCCGTCCTCCCAGCGCACCTCGAGATGCCGGCTCGGCGCCTTGCCGATCACCTTCGTGATCGTGCCGCTCCGGGGTGCATCGCCGACGCGGTGTCCCGGGATCCGGACCCGATCACCCACATGTGGCACTGCGGTCGTCGCCTTCGTCATGGGAGCTCCCTTCTCGAGCCTGCACGGCCGCCGCAGGAGTCGTGCGACGGCCGCGCAAGATGCAACGGCAGTGTCGCGCAGGCCCAGGGGCTTTCGAATCCGCGGATTTGCGGATCCCGAGCCGCTCGGAGCGCAGGAAACACGGCCTGCGGAGCGAAGAGCAGAAGGCTGTGCGGGCCGCGGGTCCAGCCACTCGACGGACAGGCGCCTGTGCGACACTGGGCCCGGCGACGAAAGGGGGAGTCCATGATTCGAGCCAAGTGGCGGCTGGTGGCGCTGGGGGCAATCGCGTGTCTGCCGGTGGCGCTCTTCACGGCGCTCGGCGCCGCCAACGGCGCCACGGGGCCTGCCCAGATCCGGATCACGGACATCCAGGTGACCTATCGCATGAGCCACCCGGTGAACGGCGGTGCTCCCGGCACGATCGAGACGATCACGCAGCAGCTCTACAACCCGAGCCTCTCGCAGAAGCCGATCGGCCGGAGTGTCATCGCTTGCACCTACGTCGATGCGCGAAACCGGACGTGCGCGGCGACGTACGTCCTGCCCAAGGGCTCCCTCGTCGCCACGGGCGCACTGCAATCGAGGCTCTTCTACGAGATCCCGATCGTGGGCGGGACGGGGCTCTACGACAACGCTCGCGGCACCCTCACAGTCACGGCGACGCACCTGCGGCCGCGCCACGAAGTGCTCCTCTTCCGGCTGGTCGGGTGACGGACGAGCCAGGTGACGACCGTCCACGCGTGCTCGTGGTCGACGACGAGGCGCCGTTGCGCGAGTTGCTCGTCGTGACGCTCGGGGACGCGTTTCGCTGCGAGGAGGTTTCCGACGGTGAAGCTGCGCTCGACCGTCTGCGTGAGTCGCCGCCGGATCTGGTCTTCCTCGACGTGATGCTCCCCGGGCTCGGCGGGATCGACGTGCTGCGCGAGATCCGAGCCGATCCTGCGCTGCGCGACGTGGGCGTGGTCGTCGTCTCGGCCTGGCAGGCGCAGGAGAACATCGACGACGCCCTCGAGAACGGCGCGGACAGCTTCCTGGCCAAGCCGTTCCGCGTGGAGGATGTGTTGTCGATCGCCGAAGAGCTCGTCGGGCGGCGTGCGTGAGGCGTTTCTCGCTCGTTCAGCGAGTCGGCTTGTTCGCTGCGTGCGTCGCGGCGCTCGTCGGTGTTCTGTTCGTCGCCGCGCTGTTCGCGATCCTGTCGCTCCGCCAGGCCGAGTCGCAGGAGTCGCGGTCGAAGGACGTCACGGTTGCGGCGCTGCGCGTCCGGACGCGCACCGCAGATCTCGAGTCGGCGCTGCGCGGGTATGTGCTTTCGGCGAACCCCCGCTTCGTAGGCATCTTTCGCCAGACACGCGCCGGGGCGCCGGCCGACATTGCGAACCTCCTGAGGCTCGTGCAGAACGATCCGCCGCGGCGGGCGCTTGCGAAGACCGTGGCGAATGAGCTCGGCGCCTACCTGGTCGACTACGCCGACAACGTGCTCCTGATCGCGAAGGTCTCGCCCGGCGCTGCTGCCGGACAGGCTGCCGGCAGCGAGGCGAAGCGGCGGATCGGCGAGATCAACGGCACCCTCGACGAGTTGCTCGCGGCGGAGAACGAGCGAGCCCAGGAGGCTTCGGCGCATGCGCGGAAGGTCGTCGACACGGCCGTCGGAGTCGGGATCGCGGCGATCATCATCTCGTCCGCCCTCGTCCTCCTGTTCGGTGCGTGGGTTGCGAGCGGCGTCGCGCGGCCGGTGCGCCGCGTGGCGGAGGCGACTGCGGAGGTGGCCGGCGGCGACCTGACGGTGCGGCTCGAGCCGGACGGCACCGCAGAGGTCGGCACGCTCGTAACGGCATTCAACTCGATGACCCGGTCCCTCGAGCTCGGGCGGCACGAGCTCATCCTCCAGAACGAGCAGCTCCGTGAAGGGGAGCGTCACAAGCGCGACCTGATCAGCATGGTCTCGCATGAGCTGCGCACGCCGCTTGCGGCGGTCCTCGGTTTCACCGCGCTCCTCCTCGAGCGGGACTTCCCGCCAGACGAGCAGCGCCGCTACCTCGAGATCATCGATGCTCAGGCCCGCCGCCTCGCCTCGCTCGCCGGCGACTTCCTCGACGTGGAGCTCCTGGCCGGCGGCGACCTCACGATCGTGCGAACTCCCTTCGATCTCGTGGAGCTCGTGCACGAGCAGACGGAGCTCTTCTTCCTCCAGCCTGCGAGCCACCGCCTGGCGCTCGAGACCCCCGGTGAGCCGCTCGTGGTCGACGGCGACCGCGACCGGCTCTCTCAGGTCGTCGGCAACCTGCTTTCGAACGCGATCAAGTACTCGCCGCCGGAGGGCGAGGTCAGGGTGTCGGTGCGCGCCAACGGCCGCGATGCGATCGTCGCCGTGTCCGACGACGGCATCGGCATCAGTCCGGAGGACGCGGAGCACGTGTTCGACAAGTTCTTCCGCGCGCCCGACGCAGCCGCCACCGTGGGCGGCACGGGGCTCGGCCTGGCGGTCGCGCGCGACATCGTCACGTCCCACCAGGGGACGCTGGAGGTCGAGTCGACCCCGGGCGAGGGCTCGACCTTCGTGGTCAAGCTCCCGCTCGGGGTCCAGCAGCCGGCGGCTGCATCAGTCAACCAGTGACGAGCGATGAGTCGATCGGGTCGATCAGGCGCGCTTACGCGCAGCCGCCCGCCCTCGTCGCGGAAGAGCCGAAACCCCGCCCGGGATCGGGGTTTCGGCCTGCACGACCGAGCAGGGGCGACAGGACTCGAACCTGCAACCCCCGGTTTTGGAGACCGGTGCGCTACCAATTGCGCCACGCCCCTCGGCTTGCGGCTCGGATTGTATCCGCGGTGTCCGCAGTAGCATCCTCGCGTGCCCCTCGCCGCGCTCTTCACCCTGATCACCGTGGCGTTTGCGGCGATCGCGGTCTACAGCGCCACGGCGTCGCAGTGGCCGATCGCGGTCGCCTCGGGCGCTCTCGCCGCCTGGATGGGCTCACTCGCCTACTCGGCACTAAGGAGAACGCGGTTCTAGCGCGTATTCTCAAGTAGTGGCGGGGGAGGACACACAAACACTCTGGCTGGAATACCGGCGGACGAACGACCAGGCGATCCGCGACCGGTTGATCCTGACCTACGCGCCGCTCGTCAAGTACGTGGCGGGACGCCTCGGCTCCGGCCTCCCCGCCCATGTCGACGAGGGCGACCTGGTGTCCTACGGGCTGCTCGGTCTGATCGGCGCGATCGAGCGCTACGACCCGGGACGCGACATCAAGTTCGAGACCTACGCGATCGCGCGGATCAAGGGCGCGATCATCGACGAGCTGCGCGCGCTCGACTGGGTCCCTCGCTCGGTGCGGTCACGCGCGCGTGAGATCGAACGCGCGATCGCCGAGCTCGAGGCCAAGCTCGGGACCGCTCCGAGCGACGAGGAGATCGCGGCAAAGATTGGCATCACCGTCGCCGAGCTCGAAGATTCGCTGACCGACATCTCGCGCTCCTCGATCGCCGCGCTCGACGAGCTGTGGTCGGTGTCGGGCGAGGGCGACCAGGTCTCTCTCCTCGACACGATCGAGGACACGACCGGTCCGCGGCCCGCGGAGATGCTCGACGAAGCCGAGATGCGGGAGGCGCTCGCCGACGCGATCGCGCGGCTGCCCGAACGGGAGAAGCTCGTCGTCACGCTCTACTACTACGAGGAACTGACCCTGCGCGAGATCGGCGAGGTGCTCGGCGTGACGGAGTCGCGGGTCTCCCAGCTCCACACGAAGGCGATCCTGCGCCTGAAGTCGCGGCTCGCCGGCGCAGCCGCCCGCGTCTGAATCCACAGGAAATCTGAACCGGGGCCTTAGCCCCGGCTTAGGCCCGGAGGGCAGGCTTGGGAGCATGAATCCCTCCTCCCGCATCGACTCCGCGCGCCGCCGCGTTCAGGTCACCCGCTATGCCGTCGGGGTGGTCGCAGTCGGCGCGTTTGCAGGCGGCGTCGCGATCGCCCGCGCAGCCCACCCGGGCGCCGCCCATCATTCCTCGTCGTCGGCCCAGGCTGCAATTCCGAGTGAATCGGACGCGGTGGCGGCGGCCGCCCAGTCGAGCGTGTTCGGGACACCGAGCAGCGGCGACGACAGCTCCGGCAGCTCGAGCAGTTCCGGCGGCTCCGTCAGCCCGGCGCCCGCGACGAGCCCTCCCGTCGTCCAGAGCTCCGGGTCGTGACCGCATTCCGCTCGATGGGCTGCGACGTGCTGCTGTCGCCCGGCGCGCCGGCTCGTGGTGTCCGCCGGCTGTTCGACGAGCGTGACCGCCGCTTCAGCCGTTTCATCGAATCTTCCGAGCTCAATCGCATCAACGCCGTCCCCCGCGGCGTGACGGTCGTCTCGGAGGAACTGGCATCGATGCTCTCCCTGGCACTCGACGCCGCTCACGCCACCGGCGGTCTTGTCACCCCCGCCGTCGGTGGCGCAATCCTCGCCGCCGGCTACGACCGCGACTTCCCGCTGCTCTCCCCTGACAGCACTCCGGTCGAGCCGGCGGCGGTGCCCCCTCTCGAATCGATGGTCCTGCGCGGCAGGATCCTCCTCCGTGTCGAGCCGCTCATCCTCGATCTGAATGGCGTCGTCAAGGGCAGGACGGTCGATGACGCGCTTGCGCTGCTCGGCGAGGGCTGGGTCTCGGCCGGCGGCGACCTCGCGACGACCTTCCCGATCGTGGTCGGCCTGCCGGGGGGACAGACCGTGACCCTCGATCGCGGCGGCCTCGCGACGAGCAGCGTGGCGCAGCGCTCCTGGCTGCGCGGCGGCCGGCTCCAGCACCATCTGATCGATCCCGCGAGCGGACTGCCGTCACAGGCCCGCTGGCGGGACGTCACGGTCGCGGCGCCCACATGCCTCGCCGCCGACGTCGCGGCCAAGGCCGCGCTGCTCCTCGGCGACGGGGGCCCTGCCTGGCTCGACGAGCGCAGGCTCCCCGGCCGGTTCGTCGACCGCGACGGTGCGGTCACGACGAACGGCAGCTGGTCGGGCAGCGTCCCGCTCGAGGCGGCAGCTTGACCGCCCTCACCTGGTATGTCGCCCGCTCGGCGGGGATCGTCGCGTACCTGCTCCTCTCGACGTCGGTCGTGCTCGGGGTGCTCATGTCGGCCCGCGCGAGGTTCACCTGGCCGCGCTTCGCAGTCGAGGAGGTGCACCGCTTCCTGGCGATCCTCACCGGCGTGTTCCTCGCCCTCCACGGACTCGCGCTGCTCGCCGACCGTGTCGTCCCGATCTCGATCGTCCAGCTCGTGATCCCCTTCCAGACCGGCTACCGGCCGCTCGGAGTCGGGCTGGGGGTCACCTCCGCGCTCCTGCTCCTCGCGGTGTCGCTCTCGAACCTCATCCGTAAACGGCTGCCGTTCCGCGTCTGGCGGCGCATCCACTACGTGACGCTCGCGGTGTGGCTGACGGCGACCGCGCATGGCCTGCTCTCCGGCACGGACCGCCAGGACTTCTGGTTCATCGCGCTCGTGGGTGTGGCGGTCTGCACGGTCGGGCTCGCCTTCCTCGGGCGGTTTGCGCGGACGGTCAGCGTCGGCGCCGTCGGCGGCGTCGCGGCGGCCGCGATCGTCGCGGTTCTGGCACTCGGGTTCGCACCGCAGCCGAAGGCGCCCCACAAGCAGGCGAGGGCTGCCGCGGCGCCGGCCACGACCATTCCCACCGCGTTCACGGGCACGGTCGCAGCCCGGGTGGTGAGCACCGGCTCGTCGCCCGTCCTCTCGGTGGTGGGCCACGCGGGCGGCGCGGGCTTGCGAATCGATCTGCTCGTCGATCAGGGCCAGGTCGAGCAGACGTCGCTCGCGTTGAACTTCCCGACCGGCGCTTCGTGCCGCGGAACGGTGACGTCGCTCGCCTCGAACGGGCTGAGCGGCTCCTGCGGCTCCCGCACCGTGCGGATCGACTGGGCGGTCGCCTCCGACCACACGGTGACGGGACGGCTCGCCCTGGGCTCGGCCGGGGCATAGGATTCGCGCGACCCGTTCCACGCGCCCAGGAGGACTCGATGCCCATCGAAGCCGGGAAGATCCGCAACGTTGCCGTCGTCGGACACCGCGGAACGGGCAAGACCTCGCTCGTCGAGGCTCTGCTCTTCCAGGCGGGCAAGACGAACCGGCTCGGCACGATCGAGGCCGGGACGACCGTCTCGGACTGGGACGAGGACGAGCAGAGGCGCCAGATGTCGCTGTCCGCGTCGCTCTGCGCGTGCGAGTGGCAGGGCCGCAAGCTCAATCTGATCGACACGCCGGGCGACTCCGGTTTCCAGGCCGACACGGTTGCCTCCCTGCGCGTGGTCGAGGGCGCGCTGGTCGTCGTCTCCGGTGTGATGGGAGTCGAGGTGAATACGGCGCGCGTGTGGAACAGGGCGGAGGAGCTCGAGCTTTCCCGGGTCGTCTACGTCAACATGCTCGACCGCGAGCGCGCCGACTTCTTCCGGGTGCTGGCCGCGGTGCAGGAGCAGCTCTCCGACCGCTGCGTCGCCATCCAACTGCCGATCGGCGTCGAGCACGAACTGACCGGCGTCGTCGATCTGCTGCACAACTGTGCGTACCTCGACCCGGACGGCGAGCGCGAGGGCGACCCGGTCGCGATCCCGGACGAGCTCGCCGCGACCGTCGAGGAGTACCGCACGAAGCTGCTCGACGCCGTCGTCGAGACCGACGAGGCCCTGATGGAGCGCTACCTGAGCGGCGAGGAGATCCCCGCGGAGGACATCGCGGCGGCGCTCAAGAACGCGGTCACGCGGGACGAGATCTATCCGGTCGCCTGCGGGGTCGCGACCAAGAACCTCGGCGCTCACGCCCTGCTCGACCTGATCGTCGAGGGCGTTCCGAGCCCGGTCAAGAAGGGCTCCCCGATCGAGACCGACGCGAACGTCGCGGCCTTCGTCTTCAAGACGGTCGCCGATCCGTTCGCAGGCCGGATCTCGATCTTCCGGGTCTATGCGGGCGAGGTGAAGAGCGACACGACCCTCGTGAACCACCGCGACCACTCGAAGGAGCGGCTCGGCTCTCTGATGACGCTCGAGGGGAAGGAGCACGAGAAGGCTGCCGGTTTCGGTGCGGGCGACATCGGCGCGGTTGCGAAGCTCAAGGAGGTGCAGACGGGCGACGTGCTCGTCGACGCCGAGCACGACCTCGAGCCTCCCGCGCTGGGCTTCCCCGAGCCCGTGATGAGCTTCGCGGTGTCCGCGAAGACGAAGGGCGACGAGGACAAGGTCGCCCAGGCGCTCCGCCGCCTCGGCGAGGAGGACCCGACGCTCCGGCTCTCGCGCGACCAGCAGACCGGGGAGGAGCTGCTCTCCGGCATGAGCCAGGTGCACGTCGAGGTCGCGGTCGAGCGCGCACGGCGGCGCTTCGGCGTCGAGATGGAGCTGCACCAGCCGCGCGTTCCGTACGTGGAGACGATCAAGGGCGAGGCACGCGCGCACGGGCGCTACAAGAAGCAGACGGGCGGCCGCGGCCAGTTCGGCGACTGCCACATCGTGCTCGAGCCGCTCGACGACCACGTCGGCTACGAGTTCGTCGACAAGATCGTCGGCGGCGTCATCCCGCAGGGCTTCCGGCCTGCGGTGGACAAGGGCATCCAGGAGGCGCTCCAGCACGGCAACCTCGCAGGCGCCCCGGTGCAAGGCGTGCGAGTGACCCTCGTCGACGGCAGCTACCACAACGTCGATTCCTCCGAGATGGCGTTCAAGATCGCCGGCTCGATGGCCTTCCGCTCGGCGTACGAGCAGGCGCAGCCGGTGCTGCTCGAACCGATCATGGAGCTGGAGGTGACGGTCCCCGACGAGGCGGTGGGCGCCATCAACGGCGACCTCAACTCGCGCCGCGGGCGCCTGCACGGCATGGAGCCGAAGGGCGGTATGACGACGATCAAGGCCGAGGTGCCGATGGCCGAGGTCCTGACGTACAACCAGGCCCTGACGTCGCTCACGGGCGGTCGCGGCGACTATCACATGCAGTTCCTGCGCTACGAGGAAGTCCCCACCCACATCGCGCAGAAGCTGATCGAGGCGGCAAAGAAGGAGAACGAGGCCGTCCCGGCCTAGAGGCATCGCTACGCTTTCGCGATGACGCGCATCACACGGGTCACCGTGGAGCGTGCGTGCGCGATCTGCGAGCGCACGTTGCTGATGGGGGAACGGGCGATTCGGTTCTCGCCGAACGGTGGCACCGACTACGTCGACGTCTGCCCGCTCTGCGCCGACACGGCGGTGGAGTACGGCTGGGTGCGCGAAGGGGCGCCGACCTCGCCGACCGTCCCCGCGGAGCGGCGCCGGCGCGGCAGCAGCTTCCTCTCCGGGATCCTCGGCACCCGGTCGCGCGGGCCGGAGGAGACGATCGCCTCGGAGCCGATCCTGCGCCGCCTGTCCGAGCACGAGCTCTCGATGGTCGAGGCGGCCGACATCTTCAACGCCTCCCAGTACCGCCGCACGGTCGGCGGGATCGGGAAGTCGCTGGGGCCGCCCAAGGTCTCCGTCGTCGTGCTGTCCGGGGTCAACGCCGAGGTCGTCGTCACCGTCGCCTGGGACATCTCCTGGTACCAGTATCGGGTCTCGCTCGACTCGGACAACCCTGTCCGGCTCGAGGAGCGCGGCCATGACCCGGACGAGCTCGAGGGGCCGATCACGGAGTGGAACTCGCACATGGAAGAGGACGGCCGGATCGTCCCGAACATCGCCCGGCTCTAGCTTCCTCCGCTCCACTGCCTACACTGAGCCGGTGATCTACTGCGTGATTCCAAAGGAGCTCGAGGCGGAGCTCTACGACAAGATGGTCGAGTACTACCGGGACAACCCGAACGTGACGGTGATGATCGATCGCCGCGAGGGCCCGGATCGCCGCGCGGGCCAGGACGACGCGGAGTTCAAGGAGCGCCGCGTGATCCGCGACCGGCGGCGTGCCCGGGTGACGGGGACCTTCCCCGACACCGCTCTGCCCGACGCCTGACGGCGCTACGATCGCCGCATGGCGGCAGCCACCTTCGAATCCCTGAATCCGTCCACCGGCGAGGTCATCGAGACCTTCCCTCGCTCGACGGCGTCCGACGTCGAGCGCGCCGTCGCCACGGCACGCGCCGCCTGGGAGGACTGGCGCCTCGTGCCGGCGCCCGAGCGCGGCAACATCCTCTTCCGCTTCGCGCAGCTGCTCGAGCAGCGCAAGCCCGAGCTCTCCGACCTGATGACCCGTGAGATGGGGAAGGTGAAGGCGGAGGCGGGCGGGGACGTCCAGGAAGCGATCGATATGAGCTACTACATGGGCGGCGAGGGCCGGCGGCTCTTCGGCCAGACGACGCCGTCGGAGCTCCGCGACAAGTTCATGATGAGCGTCCGGATGCCGGTGGGGGTGGTGGGCGCGATCACGCCGTGGAACTTCCCGATCGCGATCCCGGCCTGGAAGCTCTGCCCGGCGCTCGTCTGCGGCAACACCGTGGTCCTCAAGCCCGCCGAGGACACGCCGCTGCTCGCCCAGCGTTTCGTCGATCTGCTCCACGAGGCGGGGCTGCCCGAGGGGGTCGTCCAGATCGTGCACGGGTTCGGGGAAGAGGCGGGCGACGCGCTCGTCCGCCATCCGGACGTCCCGGTGATCACCTTCACCGGTTCGCGCGAGACCGGCGTGCTGGTGACGAAGAACGCAGCCGACCAGCTCAAGCACGTCCATCTCGAGCTCGGTGGCAAGAACGGGATCATCGTGATGGAGGACGCCGACGTCGATCTCGCGGTCGACGGCATCCTCTGGTCTGCCTTCGGGACGGCCGGGCAGCGCTGCACCGCGGCGTCGCGCGTGATCGTGCATCGCGCGGTGTACGAGGAGCTGCAGCGGAAGCTCGTCGCGGGAGCGGAGAAGATGCGCATCGGGGCGCCGTGGGAGGACGACACGCAGATCGGGCCGGTGATCAACGAGACCGCGGTCGAGAAGATCCACTCCTACACCGAGATCGGCAAGGGAGAGGGCGCCAAGCTGCTCACCGGCGGAGAGCGGGTCGAGGGGCACGGTTTCTACTACCGGCCCACCGTCTTCGCGGACGTCGACGCCGGGATGCGGATCGCGCAGGAGGAGATCTTCGGCCCGACCACCGCGCTCATCCCGGTCGACTCGTTCGAGGAGGCCGTCCGCGCGGCGAACAGCGTGAGGTACGGGCTGTCGTCGTCGATCTTCACGCGCGACGTCAACAAGGCCTTCCGGGCCATGCGCGACCTGCAGACCGGGATCACGTACATCAATGCCGGCACGACGGGCGCCGAGGTGCATCTGCCGTTCGGCGGCATGAAGCAGACCGGCAACGGCCACCGCGAGGCGGGACAGGCGGCTCTCGACGTCTTCACCGAGTGGAAGTCGGTCTACGTCGACTACAGCGGCAAGCTGCAGCGCGCTCAGATCGACAACAACGGGTAATTGCGAGCGCGCCTGTTCACGGACGGCGGGGCGCGGGGAAACCCGGGCCCGGCGGCCTACGGCTACGTGCTCGAGGCCGAGGACGGTACGGTGCTCGCCGCCGAAGGGCAGGCGATCGGGTCGGCGACCAACAACGTGGCCGAGTACAGCGGTCTGATCGCCGGGCTGCGCAAGGCGGCCGAGCTGCACGTGCCCGACGTCGAGGTCGTCTCCGACTCCGAGCTGATGGTCAAGCAGATGCGCGGCGAGTATCGGGTGAAGAACGCTGCCCTGCGGGCGCTGTCGGTCGAGGCGGCCGCGCTTGCGCGCGAGTTCACAAACGTCGAGTATCGACACGTGAAGCGCGCGCACAACGAGCTCGCCGACCGCCTGGTCAACGAAGCGCTGGACGCAGCGTGAACGTGCAGCATCCGTTCGGGATCGCCGTCCTCGCCGACGACGAGGACGCTGCGCTGGCGACGATCGCCGACGACGTCGTCTTTCGTAGCCCGGCGGTCTACAAACCGTACGAGGGCAAGGAGACCGTCGAGCAGATCCTTCGCCTCGTTGCGACGGTGTTCGAGAACTTCCGCTACACGAACGAGTGGCGTGACGGTCGAACGACGATCCTCTTCTTCGAGGCGAATGTCGGCGACAGAGAGCTGCAGGGCATCGACATCCTCGAGGAGAACGACGACGGCCTGATCGAGCGCTTCACGGTGATGATCCGCCCGCTCTCGGGGCTCCAGGCGGTCGCAGCCGCGATGGCAGCCCGCCTGGGCATCGCCTGACCCCGGAGCGGGCGCGGCTATACTGGCGACCGTTCGCGGATGTAGCTCAGTTGGCTAGAGCGTCTGCTTGCCATGCAGAAGGTCGTGGGTTCGAGTCCCATCATCCGCTCTCTCTCTCTCTCTCTCTCTCTCTCTCTCTCTCTCGATGCCTTCCACGTTCGGTGGCCACTGAATCTGATTCGGTCTCTGTTCGAGGGTCACTCCGGAACACTCCGTGCAAGTCAGGTACCTGGTACTTCCCGGTACCAGGTACTGATCCGTAGCTGAGCAGTGCGCGCCGGTTTGTGCCGGGTGGTACAGCTTTCTCCCCGCTCGGTCGATAACCGACCCCATGGACGGGAAGCCGCAGTTCTTCGTCGCGCCGGGGCAGACGCGGGCTCGCCCGCGGTCCGGGGACGGCCGCGGCGCGGGCTCGAGGGCCCACGTGCCGGCTGCGCACCGCGAAGCGACGGAGACCACCACCGTCAGGGTCGCGTTCGTGCTGTCGCAGCCGCTGACGGCCCCGGCCGTGACGGGACGGACGCTGCTGATGCAGGCCCTTCCGCCTCAGATCGAGGTTCACGCGCTGTACGACCGGCGTGCGGACGTCGAGCCGTATGCGTCGCACGCCGGGGCGGTCTCGAAGCGCATCCCGCCGCGGGTCGAGCGTTTCCCGATGCGGTTCGGCCGGGAGCGCCGTTCGTGGTGGCGGGCGCCCTTCGAGCTCGTCGCCACGATCCGCGAGTTCGTGCGCGCGGTCCGGTACCTGCGTCGCCACAAGATCGATGTCGTGCACGGATACGACACCGCCCGCAACGAGGTGTACTGCCTCCTGCTCGCCCGGGCGAGCGGCGCCAAGTGGGTGAGCGGGTTCCACTCCCAGTACGGCAACTGGATGTCGCCCGTGGCGAGGGCCGCTTTGCGGCGCGCCGACCTGATCGCAGCGGTGTCGGACTGGACGGGGCGCCTGATCGTCGAGCGGGGCGGCATCCCGGCCGACCGTGTCGTCACGGTGATGAACGGCATCGAGACTGCGCGCTGGGACCCGGCCACCGTCGACCGCGCCGCAGCCCGTCGCGAGCTCGGGGTCGGGAACGGCGTCCCGCTCGTCGTCTGCATCGCGCAGCTCGCGGAGTGGAAGCGCCAGCACCTGCTCGTGCGGGCGTTCGCCCAGGTGGTGTCGCGGTTCCCGACGGCGCAGCTCCTCCTGGTCGGCCAGGAGCAGGAGCCGTGGCGGCGGCCGGGCGGCCCGTTCGAGGACGAGCTGCGCGAGCTGATCGCCGAGCTGCAACTCGAGGCGAACGTGCAGCTCGTCGGCTTCCGTCCGGACGCGCAGGCGCTCGTCGCGGCCGCCGACGTGATCGCCCACCCGGCTGTCGGGGATCCGGGCCCGAACGCGGTGATCGAGGCCCTCTCGATGGCGAAGGCGATCGTGACCGTCGACGACAGCGGCCCGGCGGAGATCGTCGTCGACGGGGAGTCGGGGCTCGTAGGGCCTGCCGATGACATCGACCGGCTGTCGGCGAACATCTCGGCGCTGCTCGAGAGCCCGCAGCTCCGGCAGGAGCTCGGCCGGAACGCGCGCATCCGCGCCATCCAGCGCTTCGACATGCGCCGCGTCGCCGACCAGATGGAGACGCTCGTCTACCGGCGTGTGCTCGGCCTGGTGTGACCGGCACGTGAGCCCAGCGCGACCGGGAGGCGAGGCATCGCCGCGCCGCGGGGAGACAATTCAGAGCGGCTGACGCCTCGAGCCTCTACCGGCCGGGCCGATCGTCCGCCTACTTCGATTCGCGAAGCGGCGAAAAGTTGGCGGCGCCACCGTGCGCCGGAAGATCTGGTCCCGTGCACCCGTCTAGTGGGGTGAGGGTCCAGCATTGGCGAGGCCGGGTCTGGGGGGCAGAGACGGTCGGCCGGGCTGGCGGCGGCCCTCGGGGGCAGTCGGTAGGGCGCTCGGCAACAGCAGCCCTGCTGAATGTCTCCGTGCGGGTGGCGTATCCGCCCTCGCCACCGTAGTCTCCGCACATGCCGAGCCCCGACGGCGCGTGACCGAGCAGAGCGCAGACGTAGTCGTCGTCGGGGCGGGCTCGGCCGGCGCCGTCGTCGCACGCAGGCTGGTGGACAGCGGCGCCGCGCGTGTGCTCCTGCTCGAGGCCGGCGGGCTCGACGAGCATCCGGCGATCCACGATCCCGGCCGGCTGCACGAGCTCTGGCTCTCGGAGGTCGACTGGGCGTACGAGACGGCGCCGCAGGCGCACGCTGCGGGACGCCGCCTCGGCTGGCCCCGCGGCCGGGTGCTCGGCGGCTCGAGCTGCCTCAACGCGATGATCTGGGTGCGTGGCGCGCCCGCGGACTTCGACACCTGGGCGTATCTGGGCGCCGACGGCTGGTCGTGGGAGGACGTCCGGCCGGTCTACGAGCGCATCGAGCGCCGTGAGCCGGGCGGGCCGGGCACGGTGAGCCTGCTCACGTCCTTCCAGCCGGACGCGATCCACGCAGCGATTGCCGAAGCGGCGCAGGAGTGCGGGATCCCCCTGAACCGGGACTACAACGGCGCGTCGCAGGACGGCGTGTCGTTCATGCAGTACAGCATCGAGGACGGCGTCCGCCACAGCACCGCCGCCGCCTACCTCCGTCCCGTCGAGAGCGACGGGAACCTCGAGCTGGTCACGGGCGCCGTCGCGCGCCGTCTGCTGTTCCACGGAACGCGCTGCGTCGGGGTGGAATGGTCGCAGGACGGCCGCGTCGAGCGCGTGCTGGCCGGGCAGACCGTCGTGTGCGGCGGGACGATCGGGTCGGCGCAGCTCCTCCTGCTCTCGGGGCTCGGTCCCGCGGATCACCTGCGCTCGGTCGGGATCGACGTCGTCGCAGACCTCCCTGGGGTCGGCGAGAACCTGCACGACCACCTGCTCTCCCCGGTCATCTTCAGCGCAGAGCGCGAGGTCGGGCCTCCGTCCGCCGGGCTGCCCGCCTGCCAGACCCACCTCTTCTGGCGCTCGCGGCCGGGGCTGCCCGTGCCGGACATCCAGCCGATCCACTTCATGGTCCCGATGTACGAGCCGTGGATGGAGGGGCCGGAGAACGGCTTCACGCTGATGGGCGGAATGGTGCGGCCTGCAAGCCGCGGTTCTCTGCGCCTCACCGGGCCGGCGCCGGACGACCCGGTCGCGCTCGACCCGAACATTCTCGCCTGCGACGCCGACGTCGAGAGCCTCGCCGCCGCCGTCGAGCTGTGCCGCCGGGTCGGGGCAGCATCTGCGCTTCGCGAGTGGGGCGCGGTGGAGCAGTATCCCGGCCCGTCGGTCGACACGCCGGGCGCCTTGCGCGAGTACGTCCGCAAGACCGCGATCACCTACCACCACCAGGTCGGCACCTGCAAGATGGGCATCGACGCCGCAGCCGTCGTCGATCCCCGGCTGCGCGTTCGCGGGGTCGACGGCCTGCGGGTCGCCGATGCATCGATAATGCCGACGGTGACGACCGGGAACACGAATGCTCCGACGATCATGATCGGGGAACGCGCCGCGGAGTTCCTGCTGGCCGATGCCTGAGCTCGGCGCCGTCCTCGAAGCGGCGGGCCTGCCGCCGTCCGCGGTCGAAGAATGGCGCGCCGGCGAGCCTGCGGTGGCCACCGCCTTCGCGACTGCGAGCGCCGGCACCGGCGCGTACCTCACTCGCGGAGAGGAGCTGCTCGCGCACCTGCCGGCCCGTCCCGCCCGGACCGGGGCCGAGGCGGCCGCGGCGGCAGTCCTCCAGACGCAGCTCGACGCTGCGCGCGCGCGTTTCCTGCGCGCCCATGCCGACGACGTCTACGCGGCGCTGACCGACGACCTGCGGCTGGCGGTCAGGGACGAGGAGCTCGTCTACGCCGCCGCCGACCGCTTCCCCGGGCTCGTGCCGACGCGCGCGCAGATGGCGGCCGAACGGGCGAGAGCATTGCCCGACAAGGAAGGCATCGAGATCGCGCAGGGGCTGTTCCTCTCCTTCGTGCTCGCGTCGCCTCGCTGCGGCGCACATCTCGTCTGGTCGATGCTGCGCCCGACGGAGGCGGCGCTGGCGAGGCTCGACGAGTTCCGGGCGACGGGTGTCGCCGATCTCGGCGGGACGTACCTCGAGCGCCGCGGACCGGCGGCTTACCTCGAGATCCGCAACGACCGGCATCTGAACGCCGAGGACTGCGACACGCTCCCGACCACCGAGACGGCAGTCGACCTGGCCCTGCTCGACCCGGAGGTGGAGGTCGGCGTCATCCGCGGCGCGATGGTCAGCCATCCGCGCTACGCGGGCCGCCGCGTGTTCGGTGCCGGCCTCAACCTCACCCATCTCTACCACGGCCGCATCGACTATCTCTTCTTCGTCACGCGCGACCTCGGCTACGTGAACAAGCTC
Organism: uncultured Thermoleophilia bacterium; assembly: GCA_963828655.1. Taxonomy (GTDB): domain Bacteria; phylum Actinomycetota; class Thermoleophilia; order Gaiellales; family Gaiellaceae; genus PALSA-600. Next base: position 446,580 of record CAWHFK010000009.1, read on the forward strand.
TTCCGCGGGCTGAGCCACGAGGAGCACCGGCCGGAGGAGCCGGAGGAGACGACCGAGAAGCTCTGGGTGGCCGCGGTCGAGACGTTCGCGATCGGCGGCGCCTGCCAGATCCTGCACACGGTCGATCACGTGATCGCGGCGCGCGGCGCCCGCCTCTACCTGCCGGCTCGGAAAGAGGGGATTCTCCCGGGGGCGTCCAACCTGCGTTTGCCCCGCTCCGTCGGAGACCGGCTGGCGCGGCAGGCGATCCTCTCAGGCCTCGAGTTCGAGGCGGGCACGCCGCACGGAGATCTCCTCTGCGACGAGATCGTCGAGTCGTCCGACGAGATGGACGCCGCCGTCGCCCGGCGCGTCGAGGCGCTGACGAGCTCCGGGCTCGTGAACGCGGCGGGCAACCGGCGCGCGCTGCGCGTCGGCGCCGAGCCGCTCGACCTCTTCCGGCAGTACATGGCGACGTTCTGCCGCGAACAGGCCCATTGCCATCTGAGCCCCGCGCTCGTCCGGAACCTCGAGCAGCACTGGAACGCTCACGAGCGCCGCCTCTGAACCGGTGATCTGGAGCCCCGCCGAGCAGCTGCCTCGCGCCGAGCTCCGTGAGCTTCAGCTCGAGCGCGTGCGAGCAGCGTTCGGGATCGAGCTCGAGTCGCTCGAGCAGATCGCAGATCTGCCGTTCACCGGCAAGTCGTCCCTCCGAGACGCCTATCCCTATGGGCTGCTGCGGGTGCCCGTCGCGTCGCTCGCGCGCGTGCACGCCTCGAGCGGGACCCACGGCAAGCCGACAGTGGTCGGCTACACGGCCGCGGACCTGGCGGCCTGGACCGAGCTGATGGCGCGCTGCATGACGCTCGCCGGCGTGCGGCCCGGGATGCTCGTGCACAACGCGAACACGTACGGCCTGTTCACGGGTGGCCACGGCTTCCAACAGGGCGCGGAGCTGATCGGAGCGCCCGTCGTCCCGGTCTCCGGAGGCTTCACGCCACGGCAGGCGACGCTCCTCCACGACCTCGGCGCACAGGTGCTCGTGTCGACCCCGTCGTACGCGCTCGTGATCGCGCAGGCGGTGCACGACGCCGGCATCGACCCGGCGGCGCTTCGGCTCGAGCTGGGCCTGTTCGGTGGTGAGCCCTGGACCGAGGGCCTGCGCGAGGAGATCGAGCGCGCGCTGCCGGGGCTCCGGGCGGTCAACTTCTACGGGCTCTCCGAGATGTGCGGCCCGGGGGTCGCGGCCGAATGCCTCGAGGTGCGCGACGGGCTCCATGTGCATGAAGACCACTTCATCGTCGAGGTCGTGGATCCGGAGTCCGGTGCGCCGGTGGAGGAGGGAGAGGAGGGCGAGCTCGTCTTCACGACGCTGCTCAAGGAAGCGATGCCGTTCCTTCGCTACCGCACGGGCGACATCGCCTCGGTCACGTCCGAGCCGTGCGCTTGCGGACGGACGACCGCGAGGATCCGGGGCCTGCGCGGCCGGCGCGACGACATGGTGATCGTGCGCGGGGTCAACGTCTATCCCTCCAACGTCGAGCATGCGCTCCTCTCCGTTCCCGACGCCGCTCCGCACTACCAGCTCGTCGTCGAGCGAAACGGCCTGATGGACGAGCTGACGGTCCAGTGCGAGCCCACCAGCACGATCGTGGATCCTGCGCTCCTGCGCTCGGCCGTCGAGCGAGTCCTGCGCGAGCAGCTCGGGATCCGTGTCCGCGCGGATGTGCTGGAGTGCGGCGCGGTGCCCAGGAGCGAAGGCAAGGCCGTGCGCGTCGTCGACCGGCGCCAGGCTCAGGCGCGCGCGAAGTAGCGCTGCGGGTTCGCAACGAGCATCTGGTCGATCTGCTCCTGCGTCACCCCGGCCTCGAGGAGCGCCGGGAGGATGTGCGTGGAGATGTGGAGGTAGTCCGGCCGCTCGTCCACGAAGAACGGGTTGCCGATCATGAAGTCGTTGAAGCACGCCGCGTCGTGACCAAGGTGCACCTGGCCGGTGTACCCCTCCGCGATCAGCGCCACGAGCGTCTCGATGCGCTTCTCGTCCGGGTTGAAGTGCTCGATGTTGAACCGGTCGCAGCCGAGGGCAGCACCGGTGTCTGCGATCGCGCGGAGGTACTCCAGGTCGTTGCTGTCGCCGGCGTGGGCGATCACGATGCGCGCCGGATCGACGCCTGCCCGCGTCAGCGTGTCGAGAGCGGGGAGCCCTGTCTTCGCGATCGCGTTGGTGTGGACCATGACGGGAGCACCGGTCTCGACGCTCGCGGCGGCGACGGCGGCCAGGATGCGAGGCACGTCGCCGACCAGCCCGTGCACCTCCACCGCGCACTTCAGGAAGGCAGCCTTGACGCCCGTGTCGTCGATCCCCTCGCGCAGCTCCCGCACGAACAGCTCGACGATCGCGTCGTCCGACCGGTAGGCCAGGAAGCTCGGCAGCTCGAGGAAGGCATAGACGCCTGTTGCGACCACGATATTGAGTTCGACCTCGGCGTTGATCCGCTGGATCCGCGGGATGTCCCGGCCGAGCCCGAGCGCCGTGGGGTCGACGAGGGTGCGGATGCCGCTGCCGCGAAGCCGCTGCAGCTTCACGATCGCGTCGGCGACCCGCACCTCCTCGTCCCAGTAGCGCGGGCCCCAGACATGTCCGAAGTTGACGAGCGCCTCGGGGTCGAGCACGAACACGTGCTCGTGCATCAGCGTCGGCCCGAGCTCCGTGAGCTCGACCGGGCCGCGAACGGTTTCGACGGTGCCGCCCACCTCTCTCGAGCCTAACCCCGACCGCGGCAGCCTGCTCTGAAAAGGCGACGAGCCGGGGAGTGGCAGGCAACGACTCCCCGGCCCGGCGCAATCGACGGTCGACGTCGATGCGGGAACGCTAGTCGGCAGAGATTTGGTGAATTGTCGAGGAGCCTAAAGACTTGGTTAACGAGCACGGCCGTCAGCGGTGACGCGTAGGGTCGAGCTCTGAGCGCCTGGTCCCTCGCAACCGCCGCCGGTATCGTGCTCGTCTACGCGAGCCTCTCGCGGAGCCTGGCCAGAACCTGGGTCTCGGCGCCGATCTTCTTCCTCTCGGCCGGACTGATCGCCGGCAGCAAGGGGCTCGGCTGGATCGACCTCGCCCCGAGGAGCGAACAGGTTCGGATCCTCGCCGAGGTGACGCTCACGCTCGTCCTGTTCTCGGACGCCTCGAGGATCGACCTGCCCGCGCTCCGCCGCGAGTACAGCGTGCCGGCTCGGCTGCTCGGGATCGGCCTTCCGTTGACGATCGCGGCGGGCTGGCTCGTGGGGGCCGGGCTGTTCGGCTCGTTCAGCCTCGCGGAGATCCTGATCCTGGCGGTGATCCTCGCGCCGACGGATGCCGCACTCGGTCAGGCGGTGGTGACCGATCCGCGCCTCCCTTCTCGCATCCGGCAGGGGCTGAACGTCGAGTCGGGGCTGAACGACGGCATCTGCGTCCCGTTGTTGTTCATCGCGCTCGCGCTCGCCGAGGCCGAAGCGGGCTCGGAGACGAATCACGGCGCGTTCGTGCTGGTCGTCGATGCGATCGGCTACGGGATCCTCATGGGGGCGATCGCCGGTGTCGTCGGCGGCCTGGTCGCGCGGTTCGCCCGGCGGCACGGCCTGATGGGCTCGGGCTGGCGCCAGATCCTGCCGGTCGCCACCGCCGCGCTCGCCTACGGGCTCGCTGCACCGCTCGGGGGCAGCGGCTTCATCGCCGCCTTCGTTGCGGGTTTCGCGTTCGGGAAACTGCACCGTGACGCGGACGGGGAGCTGAGCTATCTCCTCGAGCAGTTCGGCGAGCTGGCCAACGGCGTGACCTTTCTCGTCTTCGGCGCAGCGATCGCCGGGACCGTTCTGGTCGACCTGACCTGGCGCACAGCTCTGTACGGCGTGCTCAGCCTGACGGTCGTCCGCATGCTGCCGGTCGCCCTCGCGCTGCTCGGCACCCACGCCAGGGTGCAGACGGTTGCGTTCGTCGGCTGGTTCGGCCCGCGCGGTCTCGCCTCGATCGTGTTCACGGTGATCGCCCTCGAGAACGGAACGCTGGCCCACGCGTCCGAGATCACGGTCGCGGTCGTCTTCACGATCGTGCTCTCGGTGTACCTCCACGGCCTCTCCGCGAGGCCGCTGACCGACCGTTATGCCCGCTGGTACCGGGCTCACGCCGCCGGTCGCCTCCCGAGCATGGAGAGCGTGCATGCGCCGGCCCAGCGCTGGCGGCGCACCGAGGCCGTGCCCCTCTCCGGGGCCGGCGACCCGTCCGCCTAGCCCGAAGCCGTTTTCGTCCGGATTCGCATCCCCTGGGCGGGGGATGCCCGCTGCCCGCAGCCGACCGATGACACCGATTGTGCGTGCTGCGGACCCCGCCCGCGACTCCGATCCCGATCGCGTTCCTGCTCTCCTGCAGATGCAGCGGGCCCTGCTCGCGCAGGCCGCGTCCGGGGCGCAGACACGCGACGTGCTCGAGTTGCTCGTCGGGCTGATCGAGGCCTATGCGCCCGAGGCGGTCGGATCGGTGCTCCTGGTCGACCCCGAGACGCGAACGCTCCGGACGCTCGTCGCACCCAGACTGCCGGCTGCGTATTGCGATGCGATCGATGGGGTCGCGATCGCCCAGGGCGCGGGGTCGTGCGGGACCGCGGCCGCCTGCAAGCAGACGGTCGTCGTGGAGGACATCGCCTCCGACCCGCTCTGGGAGTCGTTCCGCGAGCTCGCGCTCGAGCACGGCCTGCGCGCCTGCTGGTCGACGCCGATCGTCGACAGCGCGGACGAAGTGATCGGGACGTTCGCCCTGTACTACGACGCCGTCCGGCGTCCGGCCGAGGGCGACCTCGAGCTGGTCGACGTGGCGGCGGGCATCGCGAGCATCGTGCTCGAGCGCGAGCGAGCAGTCGCCTTGGCGGCCCGGCAGGCAACCGAGCGCAGCGAGATCGACCGGAGGTACCGCACGCTCGTCGAGCAGCTTCCGCTGGTCATCTACGCCGACGCGCTCGACGCGGTCAGCTCGAACATCTTCACCAGCCGCCAGATCGAGGGCATCCTCGGATACTCCGTCTCGGACTGGCACTCCGACGAGATGCTCTTCGTCAAGCTCCTGCATCCCGACGACCGCGACCGCGTCCTCGCCGCGCATGCCAGAACGCACCGGTCGCACGAGCCGTTGAGCGTCGAGTATCGCCTCCGCGCGCGCGACGGCCGGTGGGTCTGGATTCGAGACGAGGGAGTGGTCGTCACCGACGAGGACGGAGAGCCCCTGCACCTGCAGGGCTACCTGCTCGACATCTCGACGGAGCGGGAGGCGGAAGAGCAGCTGCGGCGCCAGGCGCTCTACGATCCGCTGACCGGACTCGCGAACCGGGTCCACTTCACCGAGCGGCTCGACCATGCGGTGGCGACCCGGAAGAGATCCGGCCGGCAGACAGCTCTGCTGTTCGTCGATCTGAACAACTTCAAGAGCATCAACGACCGGTTCGGGCACCCCGCCGGCGACGCAGCGCTGCAGACGCTCGCCGAGCAGCTCGAGTCGGTCATCCGAACGGGAGACACGGCAGCGCGCCTCGGCGGTGACGAGTTCGGGGTGATCCTCCAGAGCGTCCACGACCCGGCCGAGGCCTCGAGTGTCGCCCAGCGGCTGCACAGCGCATTGGCGGAGCCGCTCGAGATCGAGGGACGTCAGATCAAGGTCGAAGCGAGCATCGGCATCGCGCTCGGCGACGATCCGCAGGTCCTGCTGAAGGAGGCCGACGCGGCGATGTATCGCGCAAAGTCCCATCCTGGCCTCGGGTTTGCGTTCTTCGATCCGGCCCTCGATGAGGCCGCCCTGGTCCGGTTTCGGCGGGTCGCCGAGCTCGGCGACGCGATCGACCGCGAGGAGTTCATGCTCCACTACCAGCCGATCGTCACCCTCGCCTCGGGCTCGACGGACGGCTACGAGGCGTTGATCAGGTGGCGGCATCCCACTCTGGGCGAGCTGGCACCGCTCGAGTTCATCCCGCTCGCGGAGGAGTGCGGCCTGATCGTCCCGATCGGCCAGTGGGTCCTGCGAGAAGCCTGCCGTCACATCGCCAGGCTCGGCGAGAGCACGGGACGCGGCTACGAGATTGCCGTCAACGTCTCGGCGCGCCAGCTACAGCATCCCGACTTCGTGACGCACGTCGAGGACGCCCTCGAGGAGTCGGGGCTCGCTCCGCAGCAGCTCGTCCTGGAGATCACCGAGAGCGTCGTCATCGACACCGGTGACGTCGAGACGCGCCTCGCGCTGCTCAAGCAGCAAGGAGTGCAGATCGCGCTCGACGATTTCGGCACGGGCTACGGGTCGCTCGCCTACCTGCAGAAGCTGCCGGTCGACATCGTGAAGATCGATCGGAGCTTCACGGCGACGATCGACGAGGAAAACGGGGGCGAGGCCCTCCTGCGGGCGATCATCGGCCTCGGCAGCGCTCTGGGGACACGGCTCGTCGCAGAGGGAATCGAGCGGGCGGCCCAGAGCGATCTGATCACCACGCTTGGCTGCGAGCGCGGCCAGGGCTACCACTACGGCCGGCCGACGGCGATGGAGACGTTCGACTCCGTGGACGTCAGCGGCCGCGCTTCTTCCTGAACTCGTCCTCGGTCGGAAGCTCTCCGCGTTTGCGGGCTGCGAGCACGCACTCCATGTGCGCGTGGCGTCTGCGGGAAAGGTCGCCCTCCGGCGCGATCAGCGCATGCTCGCTCGTTGCGTGCAGCATCCCGTCGCACAACGGGCAGACGTAGCTCGCCGGCTTGAGGTTCTGCGCGGGCCGCATCGCCCACCACCGGGCCTCCACGTCGTCCTACGGCGTCACGCGGTAGATCGCACCGCTCTGATCGCCGGTGTACAGCTTGCCGCCGGCCGTGCCGACGGCGATCACCGGCACGCCGTACCCGGTCAGGAACGGGACCACTCTGCCGCCTGCTGCCGGCATCGACACGACCTCCGGCCCCTGGCCGAGCCCACCCCAAAGCGCGATGTAGAGCCGGCCCTTCAGGAAGCCGAGCCCCATCGGCGACGCATGCGCTGCGAACTGGACGAAGGGCTTCGCGTAGTTCGCACACGTGCTCGGAGCCGCCGGGCAGGTGGGATAGCCGTAGTCGGCGCCTTGCTTGAGCGCCAGCACGTAGTCGGGCGGTCGCTTCGGCCCGAGGTCGTCCTGGTTGAGATCGGAGACGAGCGGCAGCGCGTGACCCGGCAGGAAGAGGGGCTGCCACGGCTGGCGGATCCCGGTCGCGACGACCGCGATCCCCCCGGAGGCCGGATCGACCGTGAGAAAGTTGGTCGCGTACTGCGGGTCGGGCGTCCCGGGATTCGCTCCGACATAGATCAACCCGTCGGGGCCGACGGCGAGCCCGTTGAAGGCGGCGTACCCCTGCGGGCCGGTCGCGATCGTGCGCGTCGTCCGAAACCGGTGCCCGTCCCAGCCGCTCAACTCGAGAATGGCCGGTCCGGTGCTCACGTAGAGCGCTCCTCTGCCGGCCACCGCGACGCCGAGCACGTGGGCCGGCGAGCCGGGGACGCGGGCCGCCTTGCCGCCCCCGAGCACGTAGAGCCCGCCGAGCACCTTGGGATTGTCGGAGTCTCCGTAGCCGGCGACGAAGAGCCGTCCCGCCGTCACCGCGAACGCGGTCGGAGTCGGCACGCCGCGCGCGACGACCGTCACGGTGCGGCCCCCCGCGGCCTTCGGCGTGGGCGGCGGCGCTTTGGCTGCCGCCGCGCCCGTTGCCGCCACCACCGTGGCCGCGGCGAGGATCGACGCCCTGAGGATGAGACGGCTCATTCGGACGTGACCCTAGTGAATCGTGAGGAGGACGCGGCAGCCGCCGCTCAAGACCTGGCTCCGATGGCCGATAGGTCGAGCAGGCGATGGACCAGGGACGCGACGAATGAGGCACATCGGCCGGAGTCGGGCTGCCGCGCTGATCGGCGTCTGCGCTGCGGCGCTGCTGCTCGCGGGTGTCGCGGCGGCGGACCGCGAGCAGATCCACCTGACCGCGGCCGGGCAGGCCGCCGCGCGAGCGGCCGTGATGCACCGGGCCGATCTGGGCGGGGCCGCCGGCTGGACCGGAGGGTCGAAGAAGCCCGACCTGTCCCCGGGGACGGGCTGTGCGAACTTCAAGCCCAAGCAATCCGACCTGGTCCTCGTCGGCGCCGCGGAAACAGTGTTCAAGCACCCCGGTGTGGAGTTCGACAGCGAGGCGCAGGTGCTGGCGACCCCGGCGATGGTGCGCCTCGACTGGCAGCGGACGGTGCTCGCGCCGCAGGTGATGCCGTGTCTGCGACAGAACCTCCAGAAGAACCTGACTGCGTCCGAACGGCTCGTGTCGGTCCGACGTATCCCCTTCCCCGCGGTCTCCGGATACACCCGCGTATATCGAACGACGGTGGACGTCAAGTCTGCCTCGGGGACCGTCCGCGTCTTCGTCGATCTCATCCTGATCGGTCGCGGCAGCACCGAGCTCACGCTGACGACCACGGCACCGATGGTCGCCGAGCCGGCAGTCCGGGCAGCAGAGCTGAGGCTCGCGCGCATCCTCGTCGCGCGTGTAGCGACCTAGCCGCTACTCCGGCTCGAGAGCCCGCTTGGCGTAGTTCGCGTGCAGCACGTGCAGCGCCTCCGCCAGATCGGGAGAGGTGAGCGCGTGCTTGTGCAGGAACCCGACGGCGCCGGCGGCGTCGGCACGTGCGACGTCGTCGTATTCGTCCGACCCGGTGTAGATGACGACGTGCTGAGCGGCGTCATGGGCGTGAATCGCACGCGTTGCGTCGATGCCGTCGAGACCGGGCATGCCGATGTCCATCAACACGATGTCGGGCTGGTGCTCGGCCCAGAGCCGAACGGCCTCGTCGCCGTTCGAGGCACGGTCGACGACGACGAAGCGCCCGTCGTCCTCGAGAATGCTCCCGACGAGTTCCGCAAGTTGCGTGTCGTCTTCGGCAATGAGAACGCGAAGCGGTTCGCCGGCCACCACGGGAGCGTGTCACAGGGGCCCGTAGGATGCGGCGGTGATCATCGACGGCCACAACGACCTCGTCCTGCATCGCTGGCGAGGAGTGCCGACGGAACATCTCGACCTCGAAGCTGCAGGAGCCGCGGATTTTGCCGGAGGCTTCTTCGCGCTCTACATCCCGTCGCCCCAGGTGCCGGATCCAACCGAGACGCCGTATGCGGTGCCGCTTCCGGAGCCGATTCCGCACGACGAGGCGGCGCGCATCGCCGAGGAGCTGTTCGACACGCTGTGTAGCCTGCCCGTCGTTCGCGCGACCTCGGCCGACGACTTCGGGGACGGTCACGTCACCGCGATCGTGCACATGGAGGGGGCAGAGGCGATCGCGCCCGATCTCTCGAACCTCGACCGCTGGTATGAACGTGGGCTCCGGTCGATCGGCCTCGTGTGGTCACGGCCGAATCAGTTCGCCGAAGGTGTGCCGTTCCGCTTCCCTTCCTCGCCGGACACGGGCGGCGGGCTGACCGCCGCCGGGCGCGAGCTCGTCCGTGGGTGCAACCGGCTCGGCATCCTCGTCGACGTGTCGCACCTGAACGAGGCGGGCTTCTGGGACGTCGCGGCGCTCTCCGACGCGCCGCTCGTGGCGACGCATTCGAACGCGCACGCCCTCTGCGCCGCGTCGCGCAACCTGGTCGATCCGCAACTCGACGCGATCCGGGACACGGGCGGCATCGTCGGCGTCAACTTCGCCGTCACCTTCCTCCGCGCGGACGGATTGCTCGTGCCCGAGACGCCGATCACGGAGATCGTGCGCCACGTCGACTATCTCGCCGAGCGCATGGGCATCGACCACGTCGCGTTCGGCTCGGACTTCGACGGTGCGGTCGTGCCGGAGGAGCTCGGCAGCGTCGCCGGCCTGCCCAGGCTCGTCGATGCCCTGCGTGCGTCCGGCTACGACGATGAGGCCGTGGCGAAGATCACGCACGAGAACTGGCTGCGCGTTCTGCGCGCGACGTGGCGCTGAGCCGAACTGGTGTCTGACGACCGACGGTGTCAGACACCAGTCGTCGCGCGAAGAAGCTGCGTGCGATCAGCCGCATGACGAGCACGCCGTCCTGGTTGAACACCTCGTTCTTCGTGAAGACGGTTCCCCGTCGCGGGTCCTTCGACGACGGCTGCACGTCGACGACCGTCGAGCGGCCTGTCAGTGTGTCGCCCGGCCGGACCGGCGCCGTCCAGCGAAGCTCGTCGATGCCGGGTGACCCGAGCGAGGCGGAGTCGAGCAGGACGGCGCGCACGAACATCCCCATGAACAGGGCCGTCGTGTGCCAGCCGCTTGCGATCAGGCCGCCGAACGGCGACTGCCGGGCCGCCTCCGCGTCGATGTGGAACGGCTGAGGGTCGTAGCGCGTGGCGAAGTCGACGATCTCCTCCTCCGTCACCGTCACCGGTCCGACCTCGCTCACCTCGCCGACCTGGAAGTCCTCCCAGTAACGCATGACCCGGGACGCTATCGCTAGCGTCCCGCTGTGCGCACACGGAACCTCGGCCCGCTCTCCGTGAGCGTGGTGGGCCTCGGATGCAACAACTTCGGCGGCCGGATCGACGAGGCGGCGACCCGTGCGGTGGTCGACGCAGCGCTCGACACCGGCGTCACGTTCTTCGACACCGCCGACATCTACGGGAACAAGGGCGGCAGCGAGGAGCTGCTCGGCCGCGTGCTGCAGGGGCGCCGCGACGAGGTCGTGCTCGCCACGAAGTTCGGCAAGGAGATGGGGGACGGCGCCCAGCGTCGCGGCTCGCGGAGCTACCTCCGGGCGGCGCTCGAAGCATCACTGCGGCGCCTCCAGACCGAGCGCGTCGACCTGTACCAGCATCACGAGGAGGACACGGAGACGCCGCTCGAGGAGACGATCGGCGCACTCGACGAGCTCGTCGCGGAAGGGAAGATCCTCGCGTACGGCACGTCGAACTACCGCGCGGCGACCCTGGAGCGTGCGAAGGCGATCGGCTCGACCGCCTACGTCTCGGAGCAGAGCGAGTACTCCTGGCTTCGCCGCAAGGCCGAAGCCGAGGTCATTCCCGCCTGCGAACGGCTCGGCCTGGGCTTCATCCCGTTCTTTCCGCTCGCGAGCGGCCTGCTGACCGGCAAGGTCTCGCCGGATGCCCCGCCGGCGGAAGGCACCCGCCTGTACGGCCGGACGATCGACGACGCCGACCTCGACCGCGTCGGGCGTCTCCGAGCCTGGGCCGAGGCTCACGGCGCGTCGCTGCTGGACGTCGCCGTGGGCGGTCTCGCCGCCGTCTCGCCGGTCGCATCCGTGATCGCGGGCGCGACGAAGCCGGAGCAGGTGCGCGCGAATGCCGCCGCCGGCGAGTGGGTGCCGACGGCGGCCGAGGTCGCGGAGCTGCGGAGCCTCTGAGGCTCAGTCGATCTTGACGACGACGTGCTTGATCTGCGTGTACTCCTCCATGGAGTAGATCGACATGTCCTTGCCGTAGCCGGACTGCTTGTAGCCGCCGTGCGGCATCTCCGAGGCGATCGGAACCAGGTGATCGTTGACCCACACCGCGCCGAACTGGAGCTTGCGCGCCGCGTTCATCGCGCGGCCGACGTCGCGTGTCCAGACGGAGGCCGCGAGCCCATAGCGCACGCCGTTCGCCCAGGCGATCGCCTGGGCGTCGTCGGCGAACCGCTGCACGGTGACAACGGGGCCGAAGACCTCGTCCTGCACGATCTCGTCGTTCTGGTCGACGTCGGTGACGACCGTGGGCTTGACGAAGAAGCCCCGGTCGCGGCCGGCTTCGCCGCCGGTCAGGACGGTTGCTCCCTTGGCGCGCTCGAGGAACCCGAGCACCCGCTCCTGCTGATCCTTGGTGATCACAGGCCCCATCTCGATCTCCTCGCCCTCGGACGGGTCGCCCATCTTGATCGACTCGACCGCGGGCACGAGGCGCTCGAGCAGCGAGTCGTAGATCTTCGGCCCCGCGAGCACCCGTGAGCCGGCGGTGCAGTCCTGGCCGGAGTTCGCGTAGCCGGCGATCTTGATCCCCTCCGCGACGGCGTCGACGTCGGCGTCGTCGAAGACGACGAGCGGTGCCTTGCCGCCGAGCTCCAGATGCATCCGCTTCAGGCTCGCCGCTCCGTTGCGCGCGATCGTCTTGCCCGTCTCGATGTCACCGGTCAGCGAGACGAGGCGGATGTCCGGGTGCTCCACGAGCCGTGCGCCCGTCGGCACGCCGTCACCGGTCACGGCCTGCAGGACACCCGCGGGGATCACGTCCTTCGCGAGGTCGATGAACCGCAGGAGCGACATCGGGGTCTGCTCCGACGGCTTGAGGATCTGCACGTTGCCGGCCGCGAGCGCAGGCCCCATCTTCCAGACGGCCATCATCAGCGGGTAGTTCCACGGGCAGATGCCTGCCACGACCCCGAGCGGCTCGCGCCGCACGAGCGAGGTGTAGCCCGTGATGTACTCGCCGGCGGACTTGCCCTCGAGGTTGCGCGCCGCGCCGGCGAAGAAGCGCAGGTTGTCGACGCTGAACGGCATCTCCTCGCGGGCGAGCCCGATCGGCTTGCCGACGTTCCTCGACTCGATCTGCGCAAGCTCCTCCGCGTTGTCCTCGAGCACGTCGGCGAGCTTGTGCAGGAGCTCCGAGCGCTCCTTCGGCGTCGCGTCGAGCCAGCCGGGGAGCGCCTGTTTGGCCTGCTCGACGACCTCGTCGACCTCCTCGGCCGACATGGAGGGCACCGAGTCGATCGTCTCGGCGGTCGCTGGGTTGATGACATCGATCGTTGCCACTGGAGTCTCCTATTCGGTGCGAAGGATCCCGCTCTCGCGGGTGAGGCGTTGCGCGAGCGCAACGGGGATGATCGTCAAAGCGAGGATCAGGAAGACGACGACGTTCACCTGCGGCAGCTGCTGGCCGAGCCGGATCTGGCCGAAGATCCAGATCGGCAGCGTGTTCTGCGCGCCGGCCGTGAACGTCGTCACGATCACCTCGTCGAACGAGAGGGCGAATGCCAGCAGGGCGCCGGAGACCAGCGCTGTCGAGATCGACGGGAAGGTGACGTAACGGAACGTCTGGATCCCGTCCGCGCCGAGATCCATCGACGCCTCGGTCAGCGATCCGGGGACACGGCGAAGGCGTGCGATCACATTGTTGTAGACGACCACGACGCAGAACGTCGCGTGGCCGATCACGATCGTCCAGAGCCCGAAGTTGAACTTCCAGAAGACGAAGTACGAGTTGAGCGCCATCCCGGTGATGATCCCGGGCAGGGCGATCGGGAGCACGAGGAGGAACGAGATGGACTCGCGCCCGAAGAACCTGAAGCGGTGCACGCCGAACGACGCCAGCGAGCCGAGGACGAGCGCGATCAGCGTCGCGAGTGTTGCCGCTTTCAGGGAGAGCACGAGTGCGTCTTGCATGTCGCCGTTGTGGATCGTCGGCGAGAACCACTTCGTCGTCAGGCCGGCGATCGGCCAGCTCTGCACGTTCGACGAGTTGAACGCGTACAGACATATGACGATGATCGGGACGTAGAGAAACGCGAGGACGAGGAGTACCCAGATGCCGAGACCGATGCGGGTTGCGCGGCTCTCCAACCTAGAGGGCCTCGAAGGCGCCGAGTCGGCGCGCGAGTAGGAGGTAGACGCCCATCACCGCGAGCGGTACGACTGCGAACGCCGCGGCGAACGGCAGATTCCCCGCGCCGTTGACGGAGTCGTAGACGACGTTGCCGATGAACTGGCTCGACGCGCCACCGATCAGAATTGGCGTGATGTAGTCGCCGAGGGTGAGTGAGAAGGTGAAGATCGAGCCGGCCACGAGGCCCGGCAGGGCGAGCGGCAGGATCACCGAGCGCAGCGTCCGGAAGCCCTTGGCCCCGAGATCGCGCGAGGCCTCGATGTAGGAGTGGGGGATCCGTTCGAGCGAGGCGTAGACCGGCAGGATCATGAACGGCAACCACACATACGAGAACACCAACCACATCGCCGTGTTGGTGTAGGCGATGTTGGCGGACGGCAATCCGAGCTTGTGCAACGACCAGTTGAGCAGGCCGTCCGAGTCCAGGATCAGCCGCCACGCGTAGACGCGCGCGAGGTACGACGCCCAGAGGGGCAGGAGAACGAGCACGAACAGCGCGGCGCGCACCTTCGGGGTCGCGACCCGTGCCATGAAGTAGGCAAACGGGAAGGCGATGATCGCGTCCGTGAGTGTCACCGCGGCGGCGATCGAGATGGTGCGAAGCGCCACGTGGCGATACACCGGGCTGTTCCAGAGCTCACGGTAGTTGTCCAGCGTCCAGCTGTGGACCGTCAGGGACGTGAACGGGTCGACCGTCCAGAACGACGAGACGAACAGCGCGGCGAGCGCCGCGATGTACACGATGAGGAACGCCAGCACCGGTGGAGCTAGGAGCGAGAGCCCCTTGAGCCACTGCCGGCGCCAGAGCGCGCCGCCGAACCGGCGGCGCGCTCCGTGCCGATCAGGGGTCAGCCCTTGAGCTGCGTCCAAGCCTGCTGCCACTTCGTGTAGTCCATGCAGTTCTTCTGGCCGTTGCCGCAGTCGGCGATCGGCGTCTTCCAGAAGTGGATCTGCTTGAAGTACTTGAGCGGTGCATTGGCGTGGTACTGCTCGCACGAGCCCTTGGACAGCTTGTCCATGATCGCGCAGGCCTTCGAGTTGACCGGTGTCTCACCGAAGTAGATCGCTTGCTCGGCCTGGACTTTCGGCGTCGAGATCCACGCCAACCACTTGTAGGCGCAGGCAAGGTTCTTGGTGTGCGAGGACACCATCCACGTGTCGAGCCAGCCCGTGGCGCCTTCCTTCGGGATCAGATCCTTCACCGGCGCCTTGTTCGTGATCAGCGTGTTCGTCTGGTAGGGCCAGGAAGCGCCGATCACGGCATCGCCGTTCTTGAACAGATCGATCTCGTCCGAGGCGAGCGCCCAGTACTTCTTGATCAACGGCTTCTGTCGCTTGAGCAGGTTGATCGCGGCGTTGAACTGCGTCGAGTTCAGCTCGTACGGATCTTTGATGCCGAGCGAGGGCTGCGACTTCATGAGGTACAGCGCCGCATCGGCGATCTGGATCGGGTTGTCGGGAACCGTGACCTTTCCCTTGTACTTCGGGGAGTAGATCGACGCCCATGAGGTCGGTGCGGGTGACACCTTCTTCGTGTTGTAGAGGAGCGTGTTGGGGCCCCACTGCAACGAGATGCCGTAGTGCTTCCCGTCGATCGTGTTGTTCGGCGGCGACTGGAACACCTTCCCGAAGTCCTTGAAGGACGGGATCTTCGAGGGATCGACGGTCTGGACGTCCTTGCCGTAGATCAGGCGAAGGGATGCGTCACCGGACGCTGAGACCATGTCGTACTGGCTGCCGCCGCCGGAACGCATCAGCGTGACCATCTCGTCCGAGGAGCCGGCGTACTTCGCGTGCACGGTGCAGCCCGTCGACTGCTCGAACGGCTTCACCCATTGCGGTTGCGTGTAGCCCTCCCACGCGATCATGTTCAGGGTGCCGCCGCTCTGCCGTGAAACCCCTGCCGCGGGGAACGCAGCTGCAACCGCGAGGGTCGCCAGCAGCGCCCACATGCGCTTCGTCATCTGACCTCCTGCTCGAGTGTGTGTGGGGGGGTGATTTCGTATGCGTCCCCGTCGCGCCAGCGGACGTGGACGCGGGTGCCCGGCTCGACTGCCGAGCCGTCGTTCTGCCTGACGACCGTGAGCTTCTCGCCGGCGTCGGTGTCGACGAGGATGCGGGTGAACGCGCCGACGAAGATCACGTCTGCGACGACGCCGGGCTCGCCGCTGCCGTTCAGCTCGATCCGCTCGGGGCGGATCGAGAACCGCTTGCCGCCGCGCTCGAGGATGTTCGACGTGCCGACGAAGCCCGCGACGAACTCCGTCGCGGGATGTTCGTAGACCTCGTTCGGCGAGCCGACCTGCTCGATCTTCCCCTCGTTGAAGACGGCGACGTGGTCGCTCATCGTCAGCGCTTCCTCCTGGTCGTGCGTGACGTACAGGAAGGTCATGCCGAGCTCGCGCTGCAGGGACTTGAGAAAGACCTGCATCTCCTGACGGAGCTTCAGGTCGAGCGCGCCGAGGGGCTCGTCGAGGAGGAGCACCTTCGGCCGGTTGACGATCGACCGCGCGAGCGCGACCCGCTGTCGCTGGCCGCCCGAGAGCTGAACGGGCTTGCGTTCGCCATATGCGTCGAGACGGACCATGCGAAGGACCTCGTCGACCTGTGTTCGCCGGGCAGAGCGCCCGACGCCCTTCACCTTGAGCCCGTAGCCGACGTTCTCGGCGACGGTCATGTGCGGGAACAGCGCGTAGTCCTGGAACACGGTGTTGACGTCACGCGAGTAGGGCGGCTCTTTCGTGATGTCCTGGCCGCCGAGCGTCACGCGTCCCGCATCGGGCTGCTCGAACCCGGCGATGATCCGCAGTGTGGTCGTCTTGCCGGAGCCCGACGGGCCGAGCAGCGTGAAGAACTCGCCGTCCCCGACCGTCAGGTCGACCGTGTCGACTGCGACGACCTCTCCATAGCTCTTTCGAATCCCCTCGACCGAGACGTCAGCCACGAAGTGCTTGCTCCAGGATGTCGAGCCCGCGCTCGAGCTCCTCGTCGCCGACCGTGAACGGCACGAGGATCCGAATCACGTTCCCGTAGAGCCCGCACGAGAGGAGCATGAGGCCCTGTTCGCGTGCGGCCGCGATGACCCGCCCCGTCTCGTCTCCGGTCTGCTTCGCCAGTTCGATCGCGACCATCGGCCCGAGCCCCCGCACCTCGGATCCGGCCGGGGCCATCGCCTCGAGCCGCTCGCGCAGACGCGCGCCGATCTGCTCGGCGCGTGGCCGCTGCTCCGCCAGCGCGTCGAGGATCGCGGCCGCGGCCGCACAGGCGAGCGGGTTGCCGCCGAAGGTGCCGCCGAGACCGCCGGGCGGGACCGTGTCCATCACCTCTGCGCGGCCCGTGACGGCCGCGAGCGGCAGGCCGCCGCCGAGTGTCTTGCCGGAGACGAGCAGATCCGGTTCGACGCCGTAGTGCTCGATCGCCCAGACCGGGCCGGTCCGGCCGCAGCCGCTCTGCACCTCGTCGTTCACGTAGAGGATCCCGTAGTGGTCGAGCAGCTCCTGCAGCCGGCGCGGGAAGTCGGGAGTCATCGGGATGAAGCCGCCCTCGCCCTGCACCGGTTCGAGCACCGCGCACGCGACCGAATTCGGGTCGACGTCTCCCTTGAAGAGCCGTTTGAGGCCGTCGATCGCGTCGTCCTCGCTCACGCCCCGGAAGGGATAGGGCGCCGGCGTCCGGTACACCTCGGGCGCAAAGGGACCGAAGCCCGCCTTGTACGGGACGACCTTCGACGTCATCGTCATCGAGAGGAGCGTCCGGCCGTGGAACGCGTTGTCGAAGACGATCACCGCCGGCCGGCCCGTGGCGACCCGCGCGATCTTGACGGCGTTCTCGATCGCCTCCGCGCCGCTCGACAGCAGGACCGACTTCTGGTCCGCGCCGCGGCACGGTGAGAGCTCCGCAAGCCGCCGGCACACGTCGACGTACGGCTCGTACATCCCGACCATGAAGCACTGATGCATGTAGCGGTCGACCTGAGCGTGCACCGCGTCGACGACCGCAGGCAGGTTGTGCCCGAGATTGGCGCACCCGAGACCGCCGGCGAAGTCGATGTACTCGCGTCCCTCCGCGTCCCAGATCCGAGCTCCCTCGGCGCGCTCCACGACGAGGGGCGGGGTCGAGATCCCGCGGGCGACGTAGCGCTCACGGGCTTCCTGGACGCGCTCGGACGCACTGCGTTCCTGCAACGACACGGCAACCGCGACTGTATACGCGTCATTCAGTCGGCGAAAGGCTTCGGGCTTCTCCGGTCCGGAGCCGACCCGGGCGGCCCGATACCATTCCGCCCCCTGGCGCCTTGGCCGAGTGGTTAGGCAGCGGCCTGCAAAGCCGTTTACAGCAGTTCGAATCTGCTAGGCGCCTCTCCAGCTGTTGCACCGAACCGGTTGCCCAGTCGCCGTCGACGCTGCTCGCCGACGGCGCGTTCGTCTGGGTC
The DNA here is from genome assembly GCA_963828655.1 of uncultured Thermoleophilia bacterium. Taxonomy (GTDB): domain Bacteria; phylum Actinomycetota; class Thermoleophilia; order Gaiellales; family Gaiellaceae; genus PALSA-600. The sequence goes on from CAWHFK010000009.1 coordinate 464,602, forward strand.
GGCAACAACCTCGCGTTCGCGCTCCTCTTCTGGTTGATGGACGGAGGCGGGCCGATCGCGCGACTCCGGCAACCGGTGCCGGTCGACTTCGCCTTCACGCAGCAGCTGAGCCCGGAGATCGCGCCGCTCGGCTGGCGGCCGTTCTTCCTCGACTACCTCCACCTGGGCTTCACGAATGCGACGGCGTTCAGCCCGACCGATGTGATGCCGCTCACCTACCGCGCCAAGTACACGATGCTGGTGCAGTCGACCGTCGCCATCGCGCTCTTCGGTCTCGTCGTCGCGCGCGCGGTCAACGCCTTCACCTGACGCTTTTCGGCCGGTTCATCCGGATCGGATGAAAGCGGCGCAGCTCTCCTGGGAGAAGTTGCCGCGGAATGATCGTCGCCCGCGAACAGAGGAGCTGAAGTTGTGGCTGAGCCGGTGAAGCGCGCCGAATCCGAAATCCTGGCCCTGATCGACCGGGACGTCACGGAGCCGATGGCGAACTTCCAGGATCCCAACCAGGAGTGGCGCCGCCTGTTCTCGGAGCTCTACGGCACGTTCCTGCTCGTGATCGTGGCAGCGGGCGGCGGGATGATGGGCGAGGCGTTCCCGAACACGATCACCCGCAGCGCGGCGGTGGTGGCACCCGGGCTGATGGTGATGGGCGTCATCATGTTCATGGGCAAGGTCTCGGGCGCCCACCTCAACCCCGCAGTCAGCGTCGCCTTCTCGCTGCGCGGTGACTTCCCGTGGCGCCGGGTCCCCGGGTACATCGTGGTGCAGCTGATCGGTGCGTCGCTAGCCGCGCTCTTCCTGCACGAGGTGATCAAGGTCTCGGCGAAGTTCGGCTCGAACTACCCGGCGAGCGGGTACTCCGGCTGGCAGGCCTACCTGATGGAGGCGCTCCTGACGCTCGGCCTCGTGAGCGTGATTCTCGGAACGGCCTCCGGCGCGCAGAACATCGGGATCTTCGGTGCGATCGGCGTCGGCTCGTACATTGCGCTGGCCGGCCTGTGGGGCAGCCCGATCTCGGGCACGTCGATGAATCCGGCCCGCACGTTCGGCCCCGACCTCGTCGGCAGGGACTTCGGGAGCTACTGGGTCTACGTCGCCGGGCCGCTGACGGGCGCCGTGATCGCGGTCGGGTTCGCCTACATCCTGCGCGGTGCGGGGGGCGGCAAGTCGGGCTCGGCGGCGGCGCAGGGCGACCTCTACACCGAGGACAAGCGGCCGGACCAGGTTTGACGGAGCGGCAGCCTCGGGAGAGGCAGGTCTAGGATCGTGGGATGAGCTTCTCAGGGGCGCTCGTCCAGAACGCGATCTATATCGCGCAGGAGCCGCCCGAGTGGCCGGTCACCTCGGGTGACTGGGAGCGCGCAGCCGAGGAGCGGCTCGATCCGGGCGCCTTCGGGTACATCGCGGGCGGCGCAGGGTCGGAGGCGACGATGCGCGCGAACCTCGAGGCGTTCGAGAAGTGGCGGATCCGGCCGCGGATGCTCACGGGGAATGCCGTGCGCGACCTCTCCGTCGAGGTGCTCGGCACGCGTTCACCGGGGCCGTTCCTGCTCGCGCCGGTCGGCGTGCTCTCGATCGCCCATCCAGATGCGGAGGTGGCGGTCGGCGAGGCATCGGCGTCGTCGGGCGTGCCGATGGTGCTGTCGAGCGCGGCGACCCACTCGATCGAGGACGTCGCCGCGACGAATGCGCCGCGCTGGTTCCAGCTCTACTGGGTGAACGACCGCGAGATCTGTGCGAGCTTCGTCCGCCGGGCCGAGCAGGCCGGGTACGGCGCGATCGTCGTCACGCTGGACACGCTGACCCTCGGCTGGCGGCCGCGGGACCTCCGCCAGGCGTACCTGCCGTTCATCCGCGGTGAGGGCTGTGGCCAGTACTTCTCCGACCCGGTGTTCCTGTCGCGGCTCGACAAGCCTCCGCACGAGGACCTGCTCACCGCGGCGGCGACGATGCTCGCGACCTTCCCGAACCTCGGCTTGACGTGGAGCGATCTCGAGTGGCTGCGCGGGCAGACGACGCTGCCGCTGCTCGTCAAGGGCGTGCTCACCGCCGAGGACGCACAGCGGGCGCTCGCCTGCGGGATGGACGGCGTCGTCGTCTCGAATCACGGCGGCCGTCAGGTCGACGGCGCCGTCGCAGCGCTCGATGCGCTCGTCGAGGTTCGCGCTGCCTTGCCCGAGGCGGTCGTGCTGATGGACGGCGGCATCCGCTGCGCAGCCGATGTGCTGAAAGCGGTGGCGCTCGGCGCGGACGCGGTGCTGCTCGGCCGCCCCTACGCGTATGCGCTCGCCGTCGGCGGCCGCCGCGGCGTCGAGGAGCTGGTCCAGAACCTGCTGGCCGAGATCGACCTCAACCTCGCGCTCGCCGGCGGAACGTCGATCCGAGAGCTCGACCGTTCGTGGCTGTCGACCGCGGCGTAGTCCTCTCGGCGCCGGGCGCGGTCGCGCTGGAGGAGATCCGCGTCGATGCGCCCGGTCCCGGTGAGGTGCTCGTCCGCATCGAGGCGACCGGTGTGTGCCACAGCGACCTGCACGTGATCGAGGAGGACGGCTGGGGGCACGCCTTCCCCGTGCTGCTCGGGCACGAGGGTGCCGGCAGCGTCGAGGCGATCGGCGAGGGGGTCGAGGGGCTTGCGACAGGAGACTCGGTCGTGCTCGGGTGGAAGACCTCCTGCGGGCAAGTGTCCCACCTGCCTGCGCGGCGAGCCCCGCCGCTGCACCCGTCCTCCGGCGGCCAAGGGGCGGCTCTTCCGCGCCGGCGGCGACGAGCTGACCCCGGTTCTGCGCACGGGCACGTTTGCGACCCACACGGTCGTCCCGTCGGTCGCGGCCGTGAAGGTCTCACGAGAGCTCCCGGCCGAGCAGGCCTGCCTGATCGGCTGCGCGGTTGCGACCGGGGTGCTGTCGGTGCTCGAGACGGCCCAGGTCTGGGAGGGCGCGCGGGTCGCGGTGATCGGGTGCGGCGCCGTCGGGCTGTCGGTGATCCAGGGCGCCCGCATCGCAGGCGCGTCCGAGATCCGCGCGGTCGATCTCGACGGGCAGAAGCGCGAGCAGGCGCTCCGGTTCGGCGCCACGCACACGGAGCCCGGGCGCGTCGACTTCGTGTTCGACGTCGTCGGGCGCCGCGGCACGTTCGAGCAGGCGCTCGGGATGATCGCCACGGGCGGCACCGTCACGCTGATCGGTCTCTCTCCCGGCGGCGAGACGGCCGAGGTCGACCTGCCCGGCCTCTTCGGTCGGCGCGCGCGGATCCTCGTCTCGCACGGCGGCGACCACCTGCCGCAGGAGGACTTCCCGCGGCTCGCGCAGTGGGCGCTCGAGGGCAAGCTCGACCTGGCGGGGATGGTGACGCGCACCGCGCCGCTCACCGGCTGGCAGGACGCCATCGAGGCGATGCAGCACGGCGATGTGATTCGCACGGTGCTGACACCGTGACGCTCGCCCTGCTGCAGCGGATCATCTCGGGCGAGATCCCGGGGGCGCCGGTTGCCGAGCTGCTCGGGATGCGGATGGTCGCCGCCGAGCCCGGTCGGGTGACCTTCGAGCTCGACGCCGGCCCGCAGCATTCGAGCCCGCCGGGGACGCTGCACGGCGGCATCCTCTGCGACCTCGCGGATGGGGCGATGGGCTGTGCGAATCTCTCGCGGCTCGGGGAGGGGGAGTCGTTCGCGACGGTGGAGCTGAAGATCAACTTCCTCAAGCCGGTCTGGACCGGGCGGCTCACAGCGGTCGGAGAGGTGATCAAGGCGGGCCGCACTCTGGCGCTCCTGGACTGCCGGATCACCGACGACTCGGGGTCGCTCGTCGCGTATGCGACGTCGACCTGCATGACGCTGCGCGAAGGCGACGATTAAGATCGCGGCAATGGAGCTGCGCGACACCCAGGAGGAAGCTGCATTTCGGCAGGAGGTGCGCGACTTCATCGCGGAGAACCTGCCGTCGGGCGCGAAAGCGCGCGGGGCCCGGCGCTTCGAGGATGCGGACCGCGACTGGAGCCGCAAGCTCGGCGCCGCCGGCTATGCGGGGCTCACCTGGCCGAAGGAGTACGGCGGGGCAGGGGCGCCGTACAGCCACCAGGCGATCTTCCTCGAGGAGCTGGCGCGAGCCGAGGCGCCTTCACATCTGGGCGTGATCGGGCTCGGCATGGCCGGCCCGACGATCATCGCGTGGGGGACGCCCGAGCAGAAGGAGCGGTACCTCGCGAAGATCCTCACGGCCGACGAGATCTGGTGCCAGGGCTTCTCGGAGCCCGACGCGGGCAGCGACCTCGCCGCATCGCGGACGCGAATCGACGACCGCGGTGACCATTTCCTCGTGAACGGACAGAAGGTGTGGTCGTCGTTCGCGCACATCGCAGACTTCTGCATCCTCGTCGGTCTGGGCCTGCCCGATGCGCCGCGCTACAAGAATCTGACCTACGTGATCGTCGACATGCACGCACCGGGCGTCGAGGTGCGTCCGCTCGTCCAGATCACCGGCCATCCCGAGTTCAACGAGATCTTCTTCACCGACGTGCAGGTGCCGAAGGAGAACGTGCTCGGCGGCGTGGGGGACGGCTGGCAGGTGGCGATGACAACGCTGCTCCACGAGCGGGGAACGCTCGGCTTCGCGCTCTCCGCCACGCTCGACGTCGCGGTGCGCAAGCTGATCGCGCTGGCGAAGGAACGGAACGTCACCGATCCGATCCTCCGCGACCGCATCGCCCGGGAGTGGATCGAGCTGCAGGCGCTCAAGTACACGAACTACCGGTCGCTCTCGACCTTGACGAAGACCGGGATCCCCGGCCCCGAGGGGTCGGCGTCGAAGCTCGTCTGGTCCGAGAACAACCAGCGGCTCACCAAGCTCGCCCTGGAGATCCTCGGTTCGCACGCGCAGCTCACGAACGGCGGCGGTTACGCCGACGGCTACTGGCAGTACCAGCAGCTGCGCTCGCGGGGCAACACGATCGAGGCCGGGACGAGCGAGATCCTCCGCAACATCGTCGCCGAGCGGGTGCTGAACCTGCCGAGGAGCAGGTAGATGGATTTCTCGTTCACCCCCGAGCAGGACGATCTGCGCCGCGAAGCGCGCGCGTTCCTGGAGGCGAACGCCTCGCCGTCGATGGAGCAGCTCGCCGAGCTCGGCTGGGTCGGGATCCTCCAGGGAGACGACTTCACGTTCCTCGACGCCGCCGTGCTCTTCGAGGAGCTCGGGCGCGTGCTCTACGACGGCCCGTACACGTTGAACGAGGTCGCCGCCCAGGCCGGTGACGACGTCTGGTCGATCGAGATCGACGGATTCGTTCCCCACCTGGACGAGGTCGGCCGGGTGCTCACGCCGGACATGCGCGGCGCGAGCGCGCAGGGTGAGACCGTCGCGACGGTCGACGAGACGCTCGGGCTCGGGCGGCTGTCACCGAACGGTGCCGAGACGGCGCAGGGCGAGTGGGTCGACGTGCGGCGGCGGTTGCTCGCTGCGCTCGCGCTGGAGGCGGTCGGCATCGGCTCGAAGGCGATCGAGCTGGCGCTCGCGTACGTCTCCGACCGCGAGCAGTTCGGAAAGAAGATCGGCTCCTATCAGGCGATCTCCCACTCGCTCGTCGACGGCTACGTCGCCGTCGAGCTCTCCCGCTCGCTCGCGTACTGGGCGGCCTGGTGCGTCGCCGAGAACGACGAGCAGGTCGATCTCGCGGTCGCCGCGGCCAAGTCGCAGGCCGCCGAGGCGGCGGTGCTGGCCTGCGAGAAGTCGATCCAGGCGCACGGCGGCATCGGCTTCACCTGGGAGCACCCGCTGCATCGCTACTACAAGCGAGCGCTGTGGCTCGAAAGCGCGCTCGGCTACGGTCGCGAGCACCGCGCGGAGATCGCCGCATCCCTTCTGTCGTCGTAACCGGCACGTCCACGGGAATCGGTGCGGCGACCGCCGCGCACCTGCGCGACACCGGGTGGACGGTCTACGCCTCGGTGAGGCGCCCGGGCGAGGCGCCTCCGGGAACGACCGAGCTCGTGTTCGACGTCGCCGACGCCGAGGGAATCGCGGCCGCTGCGGCCGCCGTCGAGTCGCTGGACGCCGTCGTCGACAACGCGGGCATCGCGATCGCGTCCCCGCTCGAGTTCCTGCCGCCGGCCGAGCTGACACGCCAGCTGGACGTCAACGTCGTCGGTCAGCTGCGCGTGCTGCAGGCCTTTCTGCCTGCGCTGCGGAGGGCGCGGGGCCGCATCGTCCTCATGGGCTCGATCGGCGGGCGCTCGGCGCTCCCGTTCCTCGGCGCCTACGCGATGTCGAAGTTCGCGCTGGAGGCGATGGCGGACGCGCTGCGCGTCGAGCTCGCCCCGTTCGGGCTGCAGGTCGCCATCATCGAGCCGGGGACGATCGCCACGCCGATCTGGTCGAAGCCGCAGCGCGCCGTCGACGAGCTCCCGGGCGGTGCGGCCGAGCTGTACGGACCGCGTCTGGCGAAGTTCCGTGCGCTTGCTGCTTCGCGCGCCTCCCAGGCAGTCTCGCCGGTCGAGGTGGCGAAGGCCGTCGAACACGCGCTCAGCTCGCCCAAGCCGAGGACACGCTACGTCGTCGGCCCCGATGCGAAGCGCCGCGCCCGGGTGCAGATGCTCCCGGACCGGTTGCGCGACCGGGTCCTGACCCGCTATCTCTTCGGCTCATGAAGATGCTCAACCTGATCGTGCGGTTCGGCTGCGAGCTCGCGGCGCTGGTGGCGTTCGTGTGGTGGGGCTGGCCGCTCGTCGGCTGGCTGGTGGCGCTCGCGGTCGCGGTGATGTGGGGCCTCGTGGTCGCACCGAAGGCGACGCACCGCCTGCCGGATCCGTCGCGCCTGCTCGTCGAGCTCGTGATCTTCGCCTCGGCGATCGTGGCGTTCTACGAGGCAGGCAGCGAGACCGCCGCGGGCGTCTTCGGCGTGCTGGCCGTCGTGAGCGCGGTGCTCGTCCGCGTCTGGCCCGAACCGGCCGCCTGACGCCGATCGCGGTCAGACCCCGGACATGTCTGGACGAGACCAGTCTGGTGGCAGCCGATGACCAGTGCGGTTGCCTGTCCCGAGTGGACCTGTTGCCTTTCGCGGCAGACGTGAGCGGCCTAGGATCCAGCGCATGAGCTATTCGATCTCCTCACTCGACGCGCTCGGCGACGGCTACGGCTTCCGCAAGATCCGCCAGCCACTCGGTGTGAGCGCGTTCGGCGTCAACGCGCTCGTCTTCCCGCCCGGCTACGAAGGCCCGAATCACTACCACGATCAACAGGACGAGCTGTACTTCGTCCACCGCGGCACAGCGACGTTCTCGTTCGACGGCGACGAGCACGAGGTGCCCGAGGGCGGCCTCGTCCACGTCGAGTCGACCACCCGCCGGATGATCTCGAACCGCACCGACGACGATCTCGTGCTCTTCATCGTCGGCGGCAAGGGCGGTTACGTCGAGCGCGACGGCCAGCTCGTCGGCCCGGAGGACCTCGCAAAGCGAATCGGCATGAAGGAGATGCAGAAGTGAACGGCCTGATGATGGACTACCAGCTGACGCTTCCCTCCCTGCTGCAGCGGGCCGAGCAGTACAGCGGCGGCAAGGAGATCGTCACCCGCCTCCCCGACAAGAGCTTCCATCGCACCACGTATGCCGAGAGCTGCCGCAGGGCGCGCGCACTCGCAGTCGGGCTGCAGGAGCTCGGGCTCCAGCGGGGCGACCGTGTGGCGACCCTCTGTTGGAACCACCACCAGCACCACGAGGCCTACCTCGGGATCCCGAGCGGCGGGTTCGTGCTGCACACGCTGAACCTGCGCCTGCACCCCAACGATCTCGCCTACATCGCGACGCACGCCGGCGACCGGGTCGTGATCGTCGACCAGAGCCTCGTGCCGCTCCTCGAACAGTTCGTCGACCGAACGCCGATCGAGCACGTGCTCGTCGTCGAGGACTCGTACGAATCGCTCGTCGGCGGAGCGGATGCCGACGCCTGGCGCGATCCGCAGCTGAACGAGAACGAGGCAGCGGCGATGTGTTACACGAGCGGCACGACCGGCCTGCCGAAGGGCGTGCTCTACTCGCACCGGTCGACGATGCTGCACACGCTCGGCGTTGCCGCGGGCAACCCGATGGGACTCGGGATCTCCGAGTCGGACACGATCCTGCCGGTCGTGCCGATGTTCCACGCGAACGCGTGGGGGTACCCCTACCTGGCCGCGATGATCGGCGCGAAGCTCGTGTACCCCGGCCAGCATCTCGATCCGGAGAGCCTCCTCGACGCGTTCGTGGAGGAAGGTGTGACCTGGACTGCAGGTGTGCCGACGATCTGGCTCGGCATTCTCGGCCTGCTCGATGCGAATCCCGGCAGGTGGGACCTCTCGAGGATGAAGGGGATGCTCGTCGGCGGCTCGGCCGCGCCGCGCTCGATGATCGCCGGCTTCAAGCAGCGGCACGGGATGAGCGTCGTCCACGGCTGGGGCATGACGGAGACCTCGCCGGTCGCCTCGACCGCTCAGCTCCCCGGCGAGCTCGCCGAGGCGGACGAGGAGACGCAGTTCGACTACATCGCGATGCAGGGGCGGCCGCTGCCGCTCGTCGAGCTGAGGAACCGCGATGCCGAGGGAACCGTGCTCCCGTGGGACGGCGAGTCGATGGGGGAGCTCGAGATTCGCGGCCCGTGGGTCGCCGCCGGCTACTACGACACGCCCGACCAGGCCGAACGCTGGACCGAGGACGGCTGGTTCAAGACGGGCGACGTGGTCGCGATGCATCCACGCGGCTTCATCATGATCAAGGACCGCTCGAAGGACGTGATCAAGTCCGGCGGCGAGTGGATCTCGTCGGTCGAGCTCGAGAACGCGCTCATGGCCCATCCTGCGGTCGCCGAGGCGGCGGTGATCGCCATCCCCGACCCGAAGTGGGACGAGCGGCCACTCGCCGCGGTCGTACTGCGCGAGGGGAAGACGGCGTCCGCGGACGAGCTGCGTGCGTTTCTCGCGCCGAACTTCGCGAAGTGGTGGCTCCCCGAGCGTTTCGAGTTCGTCGCCGAGATCCCGAAGACGAGTGTGGGCAAGTTCCGCAAGACCGAGCTGCGTGAGATGTTCGCCGAGCAGCCGGCGGCGACCACATGATCGAGACCGTCTGGCTCGACAATCCGCCGGTCAACGCCGTCGGCCGTGCGATCATCGACACGCTCTGGGACGCGTTCGAGCGGCTCGGTCCCGACATCGGGGCGGTCGTCCTCCGCGGTAGGGGAGAGCGGGCGTTCTCGGCCGGAGCCGACATCAGCGGCTTCGTCGGCGGAGCCGCCGACGGGGAGCGCCCCGCGGGGATCCAGCCGGTCGCAAACCTGATCGAGCAGGCGCCGGTGCCCGTCGTCGCCGCGATTCACGGCTACTGCCTCGGCGGCGGCCTCGAGATCGCGCTCGCGTGCGACTTCCGCATCGCGCAGCGAGGCGCGCAGCTCGGCTTCCCGGAGGTGAACCTCGGGCTCCTGCCGGGCGGCGGCGGCACGCAGCGCGCTCCACGGCTGATCTCGCCCGGGCGCGCCCGCTGGCTCGTCATGTCGGGGGAGCGGATCCCGGCCGAGACGGCCGAGGCGTGGGGGCTCGTGGAGTTCGTCGTCGACGATCTCGACGAGGGGATCGCCCGCTACGTCGAGCCGCTCGCAAAACAGAGCCCGCATGCGATCCGCCAGATCAAGGAGCTCCTCCTGGACACGCGCGACGATCGGAGCGACGACCGCGAGATCCTCGCATTCGCGGCCTGCCTGAACTCGGACGACGGGCAGGAGGGTGTCGCCGCGTTTCTCGAGAAGCGCGCGGCCAACTGGACCGGCCGGTGAAGGCGATCGTGCTGCGCGAGGTCGGCGGCGATCTCACGCTCGAGGACTGGCCCGAGCCCACGGGCAGCGTGGTCGAGGTTCGCGCGGCCGGCATCAACTTCGCCGACATTCTCATCCGGCGCGGGCTCTACCCGCAGGCTCCCGAGCTTCCGTACGTGCTCGGCAACGAGGTCGCAGGCGAGCTCGACGGCCGGCGCGTGCTCGCGCTGCCGCGCTCGGCGGGCGGATACGCCGAACGGGTCGAGGTCGACCCGCAATGGACGTTCACGCTTCCCGACCAGGCGTCGTTCGCGGCGGGAGCGTCGTTCCTCACCACCTATCTCACCGCCTACATCCCGTTTCGCCACCAGGTGCGCGTCACTCCCGCGTCGACTGTGCTCGTGCATGCCGGGTCCGGGGGCGTCGGCTGCGCGGCGATCCAGCTCGCAAAGCAGCTCGGCGCCAGGGTGATCGCGACCGCAAGCTCCGGCGAGAAGCGCGCGTTCGCGCTTGAGGTGGGCGCCGACGAGGCACGCGGCTACGACGAGCTCGACGACCTCCGCGTGGACGTGGTGATCGATCCGGTCGGCGGCGATGTCTTCACCCGCTCGTTGCCGCTCCTGAACCCGCTCGGAGCGATCGTGGCGATCGGTTTCGCCGGCGGGCTGTGGACCGACCCGAGCGTGCAGTGGCTCGTCGGTCGCAACGCAAGCGTCGTCGGCGTGTACCTCGGCCGCCTGATGAAGCTGCAGCCGCAGCTCGTTCACGAATCCGCGATCGAGCTGCTCGCCCTGTGGGCGAGCGGTGAGATCGATCCTGTCGTCGGCGCGACGTTCCCGCTGGCCGACGCCGCGGCGGCCCACGCGTCGATCGAGTCGAGGCAGCACGTCGGCAAGGTCGTGCTCGAGCCGTGAAGGCGCTCGTGACGGGCGGCGAAGGCGGTCTGGGCCGCGCGATGCGCGCGCTGCTGGAGCGCGAAGGCTACGAGGTCTCGTCGCTCGACCTGGCGACCGGCTTCGACGTGACCGACCCCGGTGCCTGGGAGAGCGTCGGGGCCGTCGACCTCGCCTGCCTCAACGCCGGCGTCCTGACCGCCGGAACGGAGCTCCGCAGCCTCTCGTACGACGACTACCGGCGCGCGGTCTCGGTCAACGTCGACGGCGTCGTCCTCGGTGTGCGCCGCCTCGCGCAGGTGATGGACGGCGGCACGATCGTCGTCACCGCTTCGCTCGCGGGGCTCGTCGGGATGCCCCTGGATGCGATCTATTCGCTCACGAAGCATGCGGTCGTCGGGTTCGTCCGCAGCATCGCGCCGCAGATCGCGCCGATCCGGATCAACGCCATCTGCCCCGGGATCGCCGACACGCCGATGCTCGACCAGCACGACCAGCGGGCGATGTTCGCGGCGTCCGGGTTCCCGCTGCTTGCGCCCGACGAGGTCGCGGAGGCAATGTGGCTCGCCGCGACGAGTGAGGGGTCGGGCGAGTGCTGGTTCGTGCAGCCGGGCCGGGCGCCGGCGCCGTTCCGCTTCCCGAACGTGCCGGGGCCGCGACGCGAGGGAGAGACGGTCGGTTTGCCTCCGATCGGCGGTTAGCGGCTAGTTCAGGCCGGGGTCGAACGGCATGTCGACCATCAGCTCGAACGGCCCGCCCTTCCGGTGCAGCACGGTGCGCCACAGTGCATCCGGATCGTCGGCAAACGCGTCATCCGTCAGCGCGTCGACGACGATCCAGGACGACTCCTCGAGCTCCGCTTCGAGCTGACCGATGCCCCAGCCGGAATAGCCCGCGAAGAGCCGCATTCGCCGGATGGAGAGATCCTCGGGCTCCGACTCTGCCGCCATGAAACCCAGGTGCTCCATGATCGGTGCGGCCGCGTCGTCCAGGTCGTTGAACTCCGCGAGCACCATGAACGCGTCGGGCTGCACCGGTCCGCCGACGAACACGGGATCGGTCGCTCCGGGAAGGCCCTCGAGCGCCGGCACCGCGTCGACGGCGGCAACGTCCGACGGTCGGCTGAGCACGAGCCCCATCGCGCCCTCTTCGTCGTGGTGCGCGATCAGGACGACGGTCTTGCGGAAGTTCGGATCGTGCAAGGCCGGCGATGAGACCAGCAGCTTCCCCTGGAGCGAGTCCACCTACTGGAAATGCCACCCGTCGCCGTCGGCAAACGCGCGCAGGATGCGTTTGGCGACGACCTGCCGGTGCACCTCGTCGGGCCCGTCGTAGATCCGGCCGCCGCGCGCCATCATCGCCATGTGTGCGAGCGGCGTCTCGTCGGTCAGGCCCTTCGCGCCGTGCACCTGGATCGCGCGGTCGATCACGTCGTTCAGCACCTTGGCGGCGAAGAACTTGATCGCCGAGACCTCGACCCGTGCTTCGTCTCCCGTGTCGATCTTGTGTGCCGCTTCGAGCGTCATCAGCCGGCACGCCTGAATCTCGACGTAGCTGTCGGCGATCCAGTTCTGGACGGTCTGCTTGCGCGCCAGCGGCTCGCCGAACGTCTCGCGCTCGAGCGAATAGCGGCACATCAGGTCGAACGCCCGCTGCATCTGCGCGAGCCAGCGCATCACGTGGTGGATGCGCCCGGGCCCAAGGCGCTTCTGGGCGATCTGGAAACCGGCGCCTTCTGCGCCGAGCGTGTTCGTCACCGGCACGCGGACGCCCGTGTACCGCACCTCGCAGTGAGTCGACCAGCCGCGGCCGGCGTGCCCCATCACCGGCACGGGCCGGACGACGTCGACACCGGGAGTGTCCACCGGCACGATGATCTGGGTCGCTCTCGCGTGGGGCGCCGCCTCGGGATCGGTGACGGCCATGACGATCCCGAACGCCGCCCCCTGGGCGCCCGACGAGAACCACTTGTGGCCGTCGATCACCCAGTCGTCGCCGTCGCGCACCGCGCGGGTGCGGAGCGTCGTCGGGTCGGAGCCCGGCACCTCGGGCTCGGTCATCGAGAAGAACGACCGGATGCGGCCGGCGACGAGCGGGAAGAGCCAGCGCTCCTTCTGCTCGCCGGTGCCGAACAGGTGCAGGATCTCGGCGTTGCCTGCGTCCGGCGCCTGGCACCCGAAGACGAGCTGGCCCCACACGGTGAGGCCGATCTGCTCGTTCAGGTACGCGTAGTCGAGGAACCCCGTCCCGGTGCCGCCCGCCTCGGGCGGCACGTGCGGCGCCCAGAGGCCGAGCCCGCGCACCTCCTCGCGGAGCTGCGCGACGAGCGCGTCCGCCTCGTCGTCCTCCCGGTCGAGGATGTGCTCGTTCGGGAGCACGCGGTCGTTCATGAAGGCGCGCACCTGTGCGAGCCGTTCCGCCGGAGGGGCGAAGGTCGATGTCATTGCCATAGCATCGCATTTGATGAAGCTCGGCTTCTACATGGGGTACGCCCAGCCCGGCACGAGCCCGCTGGAGCTCCTCGAGCTGGCGCGCGAGGCTGAGACCCTCGGGTACGACTCGGCCTGGGCCGCGGAGGCCTGGGGCGTCGATGCGATCACCCCGCTCGCCTGGCTCGGCGCTCAGACGTCGACGTTGAAGCTCGGCACGGCGATCATGCAGCTGCCGGGGCGCTCGCCGGCGAACGCCGCGATGACCGCGGTGACGCTCGACCTGCTCTCCGGCGGCCGCTTCCTGATGGGGCTCGGCACCTCGGGGCCGCAGGTCGTGGAGGGCTGGCACGGCCAGGAGTGGGGGAAGCCGCTCGGCAAGACCCGCGAGTACGTCGAGATCGTGCGCGCGATCATCCGCCGGGAGCGGATCGAGCATCACGGCGAGCACTACGACATCCCCGTCCAGGGCGGCACCGGCCTCGGCAAGCCGCTGAAGCTGATGGCGCGGCCGCTCCGGCCGGAGATCCCGATCTACCTGGCCGCGATCGCGCCGAAGGCGGTCGAGCAGGCGTTCGAGATCGCCGACGGCTGGCTGCCGATCTTCTGGTCGCCGGAGCAGGCGGGAAACGTCTTCCCGCTCGAGCGGGTGCGCGACGGCTTCGACATCGCGCCGTCGGTACCGGCGATCGTCACCGCGGACGTCGACTCCGCGCGCGCGGTGCTCAAGGAGTACTACTCGTTCTACATCGGCGGGATGGGCGCCCGCGGGAAGAACTTCTACAACGATCTCTTCGCCCGCTACGGCTACGAGGCGGAAGCGCGCGAGATCCAGGATCTGTTTCTCGGCGGCAACCAGCGCGAGGCCGTCACGAAGGTGCCGGACGCGTTCGTCGACGAGGTCGCGCTGATCGGGCCGGTCGAGCGGATCCGTGACCGGCTCGCCGCCTGGCGGGAGAGCGGCGCAACGACGCTGCTCGTCTCGACGCGTGACGCGGCGACGCTGCGCGGCGTCGCCGAAGCGGCTAACTGATCGCTTCGAGCGCTGTTTCGGCGAGCAGCGGCACGGCCTGCTCGAAGAGCGCCGCGCGTGTGTCCTCGCGTCCGAGCTCGCCGCGGATGAAGCGGCCATAGATCGCTTCGCAGAACACCGCCGCCTTCCACAGCGCGAGCGCTTCGAACCAGGCGAGCGGCTGCACGTCGCGGCCGCTCCGTTCCTCGTAGCGCGCAACCAGCTGCGCGCGGGTGGGGAAGCCGGCCTCGGCGGTCACCGGCGATGAGCCGAGTGCGCTCGCCCGGCCGTTCGGCTCCGAGTAGGTCGCGAGCAGGTAACCCACATCGGCACGCGGGTCACCGATCGCGCCCATCTCCCAGTCGAGCACCGCGACGATCCGTGTCGGGTCGGACGGCGAGACCATCATGTTCCCGAGGCGGTAGTCGCCGTGCACGACGGTCGACGGCAGAGGCTCCGGCAGGTTGGCCGCGAGCCACGCGCCCACCTGCTCGACCGGCGGCAGCTCGCGCGTCTTGTTGATCTCCCAGAGCTGGGAGAAGCGGCGCACCTGGCGCTCCAGGTAGCTGCCGGGGCGCGCGAAGGCCGCGAGCTCGTCACGGGTCACGTCAGCCGAGTGAATCTCCACGAGCGTCTCGACCAGGTCGAGGCCGAGCGCGTGGCGCGCCTCTTCCGTTTCGAGCCCCGGCGGCAGTGCACTCGTGATCACGTGCCCCTCGATGTACCGCATCACGTAGAAGGGCACGCCGAGCACGCTCTCGTCGTCGCAGACCGCGAGGATCTCGGCGAGCCGCTCGAAGCCGGCGGCGCGGATCGCGGTCTGCAGCCCGGCCTCGCGGACCATGTCGTGCGCGCTCGGCGGCAGCGGTGGGCGCGGGGGCCGGCGCAGCACGAACCGCTCGCCGCCACGTTCGATCAGGAAGCTGAAGTTCGAGCCTCCACCGTCGCCGATCCGGGTCGCCGTGACCGGCCCGGCCCCGAGGCCGTGGGCGTCCAGGAACGCCTCGACGCTCGCCTCGACGATCAGCGGGGGCTTGTCGGCCATCGCTGCGATGCTACGCACCGTGCGTCGCCGGCTCTACCTGATGCGGCATGCCGAGGTCTCGTACGTCGGTGAGCGCGACCCGGAGGTCGTGCACCTCACGCAGCGCGGGCTCGAGCAGGCCGCCGCCGCGCGCCGCGCGCTGGCGGAGGTTGCGTTCGACCTCGTCGTCACGAGCGGGCTGCCCCGGACGCTCGAGACGGCGGCGGTCGTCGTCCCGGACCGAGAGCCCGAGCAGTGGCCGGCGTTCGCGGAATGGCGCGGCGGGCGGCTCGACGATGTTCCGCTCGAGGAGCTCGAGGCGCTCTTCGTCGGGTCGCTCCAGGTGCGCAGCGAGGCCGCGCGGTTCCTCGGCGGCGAGTCGCTCGGCGAGGCGCTCGACCGCGTGCTGCCGGCGCTCGAGGAGCTCGTGGCGCGCGAGTGGCAGACCGCCCTCGCAGTGTTCCACGGCGGCGTGAATCGGATCCTCCTCTCGCACGCGCTGGCCGGCGGGCGCACCTACTTCGGCACGTTCGAGCAGGCACCGGCGTGCATCAACCTGCTCGATCTCGGCGGCGACGGCACGTGGATCGTCCGGACGGTCAACTACATCCCGTACGACCCGCTCCACCCGTCGCGCGAGACGACGATGGAGCACCTCTGGTCGGAGCTGAAGCCGTGGCTCGACGAACGAAGCTAGCCCTTCGGGACATCGCGCGGCGAGACCAGTTTCTTCGCCAAACGACGTTACGGAACTGTCACAAACAATCCACAGGTCGCAGGGATCCCGCTCTGGGCCTCGTATCTCGCCCGGTTTTCCGAGCCACGTCTCGTCGCCAAACGATGTTACGGAAGCGTCACGAACGTTCCACAGGGTCAACCGCCACCGTCACCCGCCCGCGATTGCGGCGACACCGGCCAGCGCGACCGCGACACCCGCCTGCTGGACACGGGTCAGGCGCTCGCCGAGCAGGACGTGCGCGAGCAGCACGGTCACCACCGGATAGAGCGAGCCGAGCACCGAGACGAGGGCGAGCAGCGCGTGGCCGGCCGCGAACGCGAACAGCACGTTCGCCGTCACGTCCGCGAGGCCGACCGCGGCGACCGCGAGCAGCCACTGCCGGGGGACCCGGATCGGTGCGCGCCGCACGCCGGCCACGGCGATGAGCAGCGCCAGCGAGCCCACTCGTGCGCCGAGCAGCGTCGAGAGCGCATCGCCCTGGCGGCTGCCGAGGCCGAGGAAGTAGACGAACAGGCCCAGCGCGACCGCCGCGACCACGGCGAGCCCGATCGCGCGCGCCCGTGCGGGCGATGCCGCGCGGCGCTCCTCCACCGACGCGAGCACCGCGCCCGCGAGCGCGGCGACGGCCCCGGCGAGCGCGAGGGTCGACGGCCGTTCGCCGGTCGCGATCGAGATGGCGAACGGCACGACCGCGCCGCATGCGACCACCGGCGAGACGACGCTCATCGTGCCGAGCGACAGCGCCCGGTAGAACGCGGCCAGCCCCGCTCCTCCGCCGAGGCCGGCGAGCAGCCCGAGCGCGAGCGACCGGCCCCCGACCTCGCCGTGGAAGGCGACGACCACGGCGAGCGCCGCGAACCCGGCCGACTGCGAGACGACGGTGACGGCGAAGGTCGGCAGTCGCTTCGTCAGCGAGCCGCCGCAGAAGTCAGCGGTCCCCCAGACGACCGAGGACCCGAGCGCGAGGACGAGCGCGAGCGCGCTCAGAGCTAGCTCAGCCGCTCCACGAGCATCGCCATGCCTTGCCCGCCGCCGACGCACATCGTCTCGAGGCCGACCGTCCGGTCCATCGTCTCGAGGTCGTTCAGGAGCGTGTTCATGATCCGCGCGCCGGTCATGCCGTAGGGATGGCCGACCGCGATCGCGCCGCCGTGCGGATTCAGCTTGTCGCTCCACGGATCCACGCCGAGCTTGCGGCAGACGGGGAGCACCTGCGCGGCGAACGCCTCGTTCAGCTCCATCACGTCGACGTCGTCGATCGTCATGCCCGCCTGCGCGAGCACCTTGCGGACGGCCTCGATCGGTCCGACCCCCATGATCTCGGGGGCGATGCCGGAGACGCTCGAGGCGAGGATGCGGGCGCGCGGCTGGATCCCGAGCTCGCCGGCACGGCTCGCCGACATGACGACGACCGCAGCGGCACCGTCGTTCAGCGGGCACGCGTTGCCGGCCGTGACCTTCCCGCCCGGCTTGAACGCGGGCTCGAGCGCGGCGAGCTTCTCGTAGGTCGACGTTCTCCGCGGGCCGTCGTCCGCCTCGACGCCGTCGTACGGCGTGATCTCGCCGGCGAAGAACCCCGAGTCCTGTGCCGCGACGGCGCGCTCCTGCGATTGCTGCGCGAACCGGTCCATGTCCTCGCGCGAGACGCCCCAGCGTTCGGCGACGTTCTCCGCGGTGAGGCCCATCGGGATGTAGACGTTCGCAATCGGAGCGTCGTCTCCGAAGAGCGCGGGGTGGAGCTCCTCCTCCGACTTCGGGTATCCGCTCACCTGCGACGTCGACTCGACGCCGCCCGCGACGAACGCCTCGCCCTCTCCGGCCTTGATCGCATGGAAGGCCATGCGGATCGTCTGCAGGCTCGACGCACAGAAGCGGTTGACCGTGGTTCCCGGCACCGTCTCCGGCAGCCCGGCGAGCAGCGCGACGCGCCGCCCGAGGTTCATCCCCTGCCGCTCCTGCGGAAAGCCGCAGCCGATCATCACGTCGACGATTTCCTCGCGAGACAGCTGCGGCACCTTCGCGAGGGCGGCGTCGACCGCGAATGCGGCCAGGTCGTCCGGGCGGGCGGAGACGAGCGATCCTTTCGCGGCGCGGCCGATCGGTGTGCGGGCGGTTGAGACGATCACGGCATCCGGCATGCGCCAATATTGACTGATGGGTCAAATGCAGGTTGACTGACCGACCGCATGGGGGCGCTGCTCGAACTCCGCGACGTCGATGCCCGCTATGGCCAGGTGCACGTCCTCCGCGGCATCAGCCTCACGGTCGACGAGGGCGAGATCGTCGCGATCCTGGGAGCGAACGGCGCGGGGAAGACGACGACGCTCCGCGCGATCTCCGGCACTGTGCGGCGCACGGGGAAGCTCGAGCTCGACGGACAGTCGCTTGCACGCCGCGGCCCCGAATCCACCGCTCGGCTCGGTGTCGCTCACGTGCCCGAGGGGCGCGGCACGTTCGTGGAGCTGACCGTCTGGGAGAACCTGCGGCTCGGCGCGATCATTCGCCGTGGCTCGCTTCGCGACGACTTTCGCCGCGTGCTCGAGTACTTCCCGTGGCTCGAGCAGCGGCGCACGCAGCAGGCGGGCACGCTGTCGGGCGGCGAGCAGCAGATGCTTGCACTTGCGCGGGCGGTCATGCAGCGGCCGAAGCTGCTGCTGCTCGACGAGCCGTCCCTCGGGCTCGCGCCGCTCGTCACCGCCGAGATCTTCCGGATCGTCCGTGAGCTGAACGAGCGGGAGGGCACCGCGATCCTGATCGTCGAGCAGAACGCCCGCACCTCGCTCGCGACCGCTGCGCGCGCCTACGTCCTCGAGGTCGGACAGGTCGCGTTCGAAGGGACGAGCGAAGAGCTCCTGTCCCGTGACACGATCCGCCGCAGCTACCTGGGTTACTGATGGCGACGCTCTCCATCAAACAACGGGGTCCGGTGTTTCGCCCGACCTCCGGCTGGATCGTCCCGTCCTTGATCATCACGGGCTGTATCTGTCTGTTGATCGGCTCGCTGCGGAGCTCGCTGTTTGCACAGCAGACGATCTCCGGTCTCGCGAACGGCGGCATCTACGCGAGCCTCGCCGTCGCGCTCGTCCTGATCTACCGCGCGACGGAGGTGATCAACTTCGCCCAAGGCGCTCTCGCAACCTTCACGACGTACATCGCGTGGCAGCTGATCGACTGGGGCCTCACCTACTGGCTCGCCTTCGCCTGCACGCTGGCGATTGCATTCGTCGGTGGATCGCTCGTCCAGGTGGTCGCGATCCGTCCCGTCGAGCGGCGAGGCAATCAGCTGACGGTCGTGATCGCCTCGATCGGGCTGCTGATCCTCGTCGAGGGATCGATCGGCTGGATCTGGGGCAACGAGATCAAGTTCATGCCCACGCCGTTCCCCGCGCACATCTACCGCGTCGGCGGCGTGGCGTTCTCCCGGCAGGACATCTCGACGATCGCGATCTCGATCGCCGCCGTCTTCGTTCTCCACCTCCTGTTCCAGTTCACGAAGCTGGGCCTTGCGATGCGGGCGGCGGCCGTGCGGCCCGACGCAGCCCGCCTGGTCGGGATCCGGGTCAGTTGGATGCTGTCGCTCGGCTGGGGGCTCGCGGCTGCGCTCGGAGCGGTCGCCGGGATGATGGCGGCTGCCAGCCCGAGCGTGCTCCTGCAGCCCTCGATGATGGACGGCGTCCTCATCTACGCGTTCGCGGCCGCCGTCCTCGGCGGGCTCGAGAGCGCCGCCGGCGCGGTCGTCGGCGCTCTTGCGATCGGCGTCGTGCTCAACCTGCTCGGTAGCTACGTCAGCTGGGTGACACCGCAGCTGCTGCTGCCCGCCGCGTTCGTGCTGATGCTCGTCGTGCTGCTCGTGAAACCGTCCGGCCTGTTCGGCCGTACGAGAGTGCGGCGCGTATGAGACGCCATGCAGCAACGACGATCGGCGGCACGGCGGCTCTCGTGGTCGCGGTCGCGATCGCGCTGC
The DNA here is from genome assembly GCA_963828655.1 of uncultured Thermoleophilia bacterium. GTDB lineage: Bacteria > Actinomycetota > Thermoleophilia > Gaiellales > Gaiellaceae > PALSA-600. The sequence continues at coordinate 484,433 of CAWHFK010000009.1, forward strand.
TCTCGTTCACCCTGTCCGACTACCACCTGTCGACGGGCGCGCTGGTCGCCGTCTTCTTCATCGCGATTCTCGGGCAGAACATCGTGACGGGGTACACGGGGCAGATCTCGATCGGGCAGGGGGCGTTCATGGCCTTCGGCGGCTACACGACGGCGATCCTGACGCACGACCACGGCTGGAGCGACCTGGCCACCCTGCCGGTGGCGGCGCTCGTCGGGTTCGGCGTCGGCATCGTGGTCGGCCTGCCGGCGCTGCGCTTCCACGGCGTCTACCTCGCGCTGACGACGTTCGCCGTCGCGCTCGCCGTGCCCCAGATCGCGAAGAACTACCCGAACTTCACCGGCGGGACCGAGGGGCTCGCGCTTCCCACCCACAGCGGCCTGTGGCTCTACCGCACGACCTGGATCGTGGCCGGGATCATCTTCGTGCTCGCGTGGCTGATCCTGCAAGGCCGAACGGGGCGCGCGTTCCGATCCGTGCGGGACAGCGAGATCGCCGCCGCCTCGTCCGGGGTGTCTCTCCCGCTGTACAAGACCCTCGCGTTCGGGATCTCGGCCGCCTTCTCCGCCGTTGCCGGGTCGCTGTACGTGCTCGTGAACAACTTCGTGAACCCGGATGTGTTCGCGCTCACGCTCTCGCTCTACATCCTGATCGGGGCGGTGGTCGGCGGGCTGGGCTCGCTCTGGGGCGTGCTGGTCGGCGCGTGTTTCGTCGAACTGCTGCCGATTGGCCTAACCACCACCCACATAAGTTCGTCGCAATCGGTACCGGTGATCTTCGGAGCCGTTGTCATCGCAGTCATGGCCCTGCTTCCCCTGGGTGTGGCCAACTTGCTGCGAGCCTTGCATTTCGGATCCCAAATCGGTCAGAGTTCAGACGTTCCCCAAGGTACGGAGGGCAGATGACTAGAAGGTTGAACGGAGCGCTTGCGCTCGCAGTACTGGTGCTGGCCGCGGTCGTCGTCTCGGCTTCGTTCGCCGCGACCTCCGCGACCCCCGGTGTCACCAGCAAGACGATCACGATCGGCGGGACGTTCCCGCTGACCGGGCCGGCCGCGCTCTACGGGGTGATCCCCAAGGCCGAGGCCGCCTACTTCTCCTACGTCAACGCGCACGGCGGCGTCAACAAGCGCCAGATCGTCTTCAAGTACTACGACGACCAGTACAACCCCGCGAACACGGTTCCGCTGACCAAGAAGCTCGTGCAGCAGGACCACGTCTTCGCGGTCTACGGCAGCCTCGGCACCGCGCCGACGCTGGCGACGCGCGACTACCTGAACCAGAGCAAGGTCCCGCAGGTGCTCGTTGCGACGGGTGACTCGTACTGGGGCCTGCAGTACAAGAAGTACCCGTGGACGATCGGGTTCCAGCCCGACTATCCGGGAGAGTCGTACGTCTACGGGCAGTTCATCAAGAACAAGATCCCGCAGGCGAAGATCGGCATCCTCTTGCAGGACGACGCCTACGGCCAGAACTACTACAACGGCCTCATCGCGGGCCTGGGCTCCGCCAAGTCGAAGATCGTCGACGTCGAGAAGTACGACGCCACTTCGACCGACGTGAGCCAGCAGGTCGTGAAGCTGAAGGCGGCAGGCGCGAACGTGTTCGCGCTGTTCGCGCTGCCGACGCAGACGATCACCGCGCTCGTCGTGGCGACGAAGGTCGGCTGGGCGCCGACGACGTTCATCAACAACGTCTCGTCATCGCCGCTCTTCATGGGCCTCGCGCAGAAGAGCGGTGCCAACATCCAGGGCGACATCTCGGCGACGTACGTCAACGACGTGTGGAACAACCCGAACACGGCGTCGGCGAAGCTCTACAAGGCGATCATCGCCAAGTACGACGCCGGCGCCGACCCGCTCGACGCGAACGTCCTCTACGGCGTCGCGAGCGCGTGGACGATGGTGCAGGCTCTGAAGAAGGCCGGGGCCAACCCGACCCGCTCCGGTCTGATGACCGCGCTCACCAACATGAACCAGGTCAACCCGTTCCTCTACCCGGGCGTCAAGATGGTCACGACGCCCACGGAGCGCTTCCCGATCGACCAGCAGATCCTCGAGCAGTACAAGGGATCCGCCTGGCAGCCCTTCGGGCACATCTTCTCGAAGGCCCGCTAGCGCACTCCACGGCCGGAGGTGGTGCGGGAACGCGCCGCCTCCGGCCGTCGACTACCGTCCCGGCATGGTCGAGGAGCTCGAGAACGGGATCCACCGCGTGACCTTCGACCTTCCCTTCGGCATCGACCACGTGCACTGCTACTTCCTGCGGTCCACGACCGGCGGCTGGATCCTCGTGGACACCGGCCTCGGCTCGCGCGACCCCGAGGCGCGCTGGCGTTCGGTGCTCGACGAGCTCGACGCACCGGTCGAGCGGATCGTGGTGACGCACATGCACCCGGACCACGTCGGCGGTGCGCGGGACATCGCCGAGCTGACGGGCGCCCCGGTGTTCCAGGGGCGCGAGGACCACGTCCAGTGCGTGCGGGCGTGGGGGGAGCGAAACCCGGAGGAGTTCGCCGCGTACTGGACGGCCCACGGGCTGCCCGAGAGCCATGTGCGCGGCCTCGCTCAGGAGTCCGACCGGCTCATCGCGGCCGTCCACTGGGTCCCAGGCCCGGAGCTGCTCGACGCCGGCGACGAGCTCGACGGTTGGCGGGTCGAGGTGCTGCGCGGCCATGCCGACGGCCACATCGTCCTCCTCCGCGACGGCGTGCTGATCGCCGGAGACGTGATCCTCGGCGGGATCACGCCCGCGATCGGCCTCTACCCGAACTCGCGCCCGGATCCGCTCGCCGACTACTTCGAGACCCTCGGCCGGATCGAGGAGCTCGCCCCGCGGATCGCCTATGCAGGGCACAAGGAGCCGGTCGCGCGATCCTGCCGGGCGGGCCCGCGAGATCCGGGCGCATCACGTGGAGCGCCTCGAGCTTGCGGCGGCGTCGCTCGGGCCCGAGCCGCGCTCGGCCTACGAGGTCTCGCTGTCGCTCTTCGGAGCCGATCTGTCGACGACGCTGCGCCGCTTCGCGACGGCCGAGGCGCTCGCGCACCTCGAACGGCTCGTGCACGAGGACCGGGCGGCGCGCGTTGGCCTCGGCTACGTGACTCCCGCCTGAAGCGCGTGAATCGGGCCGATACCATTCACGCATGGAGCCGCTTCGGATCGGCGTTCTCGCCGTGCAGGGCAACTTTCGGGAGCATGCGCAGATGCTGCGCAGGCTCGGTGCGGATGCGGTCGAGGTGCGCAAGCCGGACCAGCTCGCCGGGCTCGACGGCTTGATCATCCCGGGCGGCGAGTCCACCACGTTCACACGGCTGATGCACCTGTACGGCCTCGACGAGGCGATTCGGGGGTTCCAGGGAGCGGTCTTCGGCACCTGTGCGGGGATGATCGTGCTCGACCGCAATCACCTCGGGCTCGTCGACATCGCCGTGCGGCGAAACGCGTTCGGCCGCCAGGTGGCCTCGTTCGAAACGGATCTGGACGTCGCCGGGCTCGACGATCCTGTGCGCGCGGTCTTCATCCGCGCGCCGTGGGTGGAGGAGGTCGGCCCGGGCGTCGAGGTCCTCGCCGAGGTCGACCGCCGCCCGGTGCTCGCGCGCGAGGGGCGCTTCCTCCTCGCCGCGTTCCATCCCGAGCTCACCGACGACACGCGGCTGCACGAACAGTTCTTGGAGCTCGTCAGGGAGGAGCAACGTGTCGGGGCATAGCAAGTGGTCGTCGATCAAGCACAAGAAGGGCGCCGCCGATGTGAAGCGCGGCAAGCTCTTCTCGAAGCTCTCGCGCGCGATCATCGTCGCGGCGAAGGAGGGCGGGGGCGACCCTGCCAACAATCTCGCGCTCCAGAACGCGATCGAGAAGGCCAAGTCGTATTCGATGCCGAAGGACAACATCGACCGCGCGATCGCCAAGGGCTCGGGCGCGGACGCCGACGCCGACGCGTTCGAGACGATCGTCTACGAGGGCTACGGCCCGGAGGGCGTCGCCGTGATCGTCGAGGCGCTCACCGACAACCGCAACCGGACGGCCGCGGACGTCCGCCACCTCTTCGCGAAGAACGGGGGCAACCTCGGCGCGACGGGGGCGGTTGCGTGGCAGTTCGACCGGCGCGGCGTCGTCGTCGTTCCGGCCGACGGGGTCGACGACGAGGAGCTCCTGCTGGTGGCGGCCGACGGCGGCGCCGACGACCTCGAGCGGGACGGCGACATCTTCCAGGTCACCTCGGCCCCGGAGTCGCTCTCGACGGTGCGCGGCGCGATCGAGGCGGCCGGCTTCTCGGTCGACTCGGCCGAGCTGATGCTCGTCCCCAAGACGACCGTGGCGGTCGATGACGAAGCGAAGGCCCGCCAGGTGATGCGCCTGATCGACGAGCTCGAGGACAACGACGACGTCCAGGAGGTCTTCGCGAACTTCGACATCCCGGAGCAGGTGCTCGAGGCGGTCGCCGGATGACCCCCGACGACCTGCTCCTGCTCGGCACGGTCGGCGCCGAGACCACGATCGCCGCGGGCCAGGTGCTGATCGAGCGCGGCCAGCACGGCGCCGGCCTGTACGTGATCCTCGAGGGCACCGTGGTCGTCGAGGCGCCCGAAGGGATGCTCGAGTTCGGGCCGGGCGCTGTGATCGGCGAGCGGGCGCTCCTGTCCGCCGCCGGCCTCCGGGCCGCGCGGGTCCGGGCGGTGAGCGGCGTCCGCGTGCTCGCGGTCGCCCGCGCGGACTTCGACCGGCTCTGCGGAGACGATCCCGAGCTGGCTCTCCGCGTGGCAGCCGCCGGCGGCTGAGCGGCCCCGGTTGGCGTAGGCTCCGCCCGAACCCCGAGCCAAGGAGGACGGCATGTCCGAGTACTCCCGCGTCGCCACGTTCGAAGCCGACAGCGCCGCAATCGACGCGCTCGCCGCCGAGATCGATTCCGCCGACGGCCCGCCTCCGGGCGTCAATGCGAAGAGGATCACCGTGCTCGCCGATCGTACGGCCGGGACCGTCGTCGTGGCCGTCCGCTTTCCCTCCGAGGAGGACCTCGAGGCGGGCGCAGCGATCTTCGAGGCGATGAGCCCTCCCGAGGGCGGAACGATCCGGCGCGTCTCCGTCGCTCACTACGAGGTCGTGCTCGAGCGAGACGCCTAGCCGAGGCCTCGCCAGCCCGCGAAGGAACGTCCGGAGCGGTGCCTAACGTGTCCGCGTGAAGGTTCTCGGCATCGACCCAGGGACGGCAGCGTGCGGGTACGGAATCGTCCACGAAAGCGGCGGGCGCCTCAGGGCCACGTGCCACGGGTGGTGGCGAACGTCTCCGCGCGATCCTCTGGCGGCTCGTCTGCTCACGATCTTCACGGGCGTCCAGGAGCTGATCGCGGAACACGCGCCGGATGCCGTCGCCCTGGAGGAGTCGTTCGTCGGCGCAGACGCCCGCATCGCACTCTCCGTCGGTCAGGCACGGGGAGCCGTGCTCGTCGCCGCGTCGTCCGCCGGCGTCGCGTGCGCTGAGTACGCGCCCGCTCGCGTCAAGCAGGCGGTCTGTGGGTACGGCCGCGCCGACAAGCAGCAGGTGGGGAAGATGGTGAAGGCGATTCTCGGGCTCGACGAGGTGCCGGCGCCGAACCACGCTGCCGACGCCCTCGCGGTTGCGATCTGCCACGCGCTCATCCCGCCGCTCATGAGGCTCACGGCATGATCGCCCGGCTCCGTGGCCGCATCGCCGCCCGGGCCGGGCAGGGGCTGATCGTCGACGTCAACGGCGTCGGGTACCTCGTCAGCGCCACGCCGTCCGTGCAGCGCCTCGGCGACGGCGAGGTGACGATCGAGATCCACACCGTGGTCCGGGAGGACACGCTGGCGCTCTTCGGCTTCGCGACGGCGGAGGAGCGGGAGCTCTTCGAGTTGCTGCTCGGCGTCTCGGGCGTCGGCCCGAAGGTGGCGCTCGCGATCGTCTCCGGCTCGACGCCCGTGGAGCTCCGGCGGGCGATCGCCCGCGACGACGTCAAGCGCTTCCAGGCGATCCCCGGCGTCGGGCTGAAGACCGCGCAGCGCGTCGTGCTGGAGCTCAAGGAGAAGCTGGCCCCCGTCGCTGACGCGACGGCGGCTGGTGAAGAGCTCGTGGCTCGTGACGCCCTGGTCGGCCTCGGCTGGTCTCTGCTCGACGCGGAGCGCGCGCTCGCAGATATTGATCCTGAGCTGACCGTCGAAGAACAGGTCCGCACCGTGCTGCGGAGGGTCGCGTGAGCCGTAGGCTTGACGGAGGCTCGAAAGAGCGGAGGCGCCGGCTCGGCCGGCGCCGGGAGCGGGTATGAGCGAACTGCTGGCCGCTGTCGTTCACGACAGCGGCGAGGAGGAGCTCGAGCGGTCGCTGCGGCCGCGCGAACTGTCCGACTTCGTCGGACAGGAACGCGTCAAGGAGCAGCTCTCGATCGCCCTGTCGGCCGCCAAGGCCCGGGGGGAGGCGCTCGATCACGTGCTGCTCGCAGGACCGCCCGGGCTCGGCAAGACGTCGCTCGCCCAGATCGTGCGCAACGAGCTCGGCGTCGGCATTCGCCAGGTCGCCGGGCCGGCGCTCGAGCGCAAGGGCGACATCGCGGCGATTCTCACCTCGCTCGAGCCCCGGGACGTCCTGTTCGTCGACGAGATCCACCGGCTGAACCGGGCCGCGGAGGAGATCCTCTACCCGGCTCTCGAGGATTTCCGGCTCGACATCATCGTCGGGCAGGGCCCGGCCGCCCGCACGCTCACGCTCGACCTGCCGCCGTTCACGCTGATCGGCGCGACGACGCGCACGGGCCTCTTGACGACGCCGCTCCGCGACCGGTTCGGGCTGACCTTCCGGCTCGACCTCTACACGCCCGGCGAGCTGGCGGCGATCGTGCGCCGCTCGGCCTCGATCCTGGGCGTCGACATCGCAGAGGACGCGGCGGAGCTCGTCGCACACCGATCGCGCGGCACGCCCCGGATCGCGAACCGCATCCTGAGGAGGGTCCGCGACGTGGCCGAGGTTCGGCACGAGGGGAACGTGACCATGGCGATCGCGGAGGAGTCGCTGACGCTGCTCGAGGTCGACAGAGCGGGCCTCGAGCGGTTCGATCGCGAGCTGCTGCGCTGCGTCATCGAGAAGTTCGGCGGCGGGCCTGTCGGCCTCTCCACGCTGGCCGTCGCGCTCGGTGAGGAGCCCGAGACGATCGAGGACGTCTACGAGCCGTTCCTGCTTCAGCTCGGCTTCCTCCAGCGGACCCCGCGCGGCCGGATCGTGACCGACCTCGGCCGGGCCCATCTGGGTGCGCGACCCGACTCGGCGAAGCTGTTCTAGGCTCCTGCCATGAGCACGACCGCCCCTCGCGCCGATGCCGCAGCCGCCTCAGTCGGGGCCCGCGACCTGTTCGTCCTCCGCCGGGTCACGGGCAGCCGGTTCGTGCATTTCGGCGGCAGCGGCCGCGGTGCCGGCTGGGCCGGGCTGATCGAGGTCTCGGCCGACGAGGAGGTCTCGCTCGGTGAGGCGCTGACCACGCGCAGCACCGTCCGGCTCGCCCACGGCGGCAAGGAGCTCGTGTTCGGGCCGTACTACGCTCACGCTGCCGCGTTCGTGCCCGTAACGAACGACGTCGTCGTCGTCTTCGGCGCCGAGGACGACGCGCTCGACGCTGCGAGCGACGACTCGCTCGCCTCGGCGGCCACGATGGCCGCTGATGCCGTCGAGTCGGTCACGCCCGCCAAGCGGCTCGCCGACGAGCTCGAGGAGCTCGAGGCGGTGCGATCGGCCATGGCCGTGCAGGGAGAGGACGTGGTGTCGGTCATGCGCGCGCTCGGACTGATCGCGGCGGAGTCGCTCGCCTGTGAGATCGCCGCGGTGTACCTCGCGGAGGGCGAGCGCGTCGAGCTCGTCGATCGCGGCTGGACGCTGGGCGCGCGGCCCTCTCAGGTCGGTGCGGCGCTGAAGGGCGTCCTGGAGGACGGCCGCTTTCCGTACTGCGTCCAGGATGCGAGCATCGTCCCGCTGCCGTCTCCGCTCGACGAGGAGCCGGGCATTCGCTCCTACTACCTGCTCGAGCTGCACGGCCTGGCCCGAGGGGTGGTCCTCGTCGCCCACACCGATGCGGGCCCGCGAGGGTTCACGCTGCTCTGCCGCCGGCTCGGCCTGCGCCTCGCGGACGTGGTGTCGGCCCAGCTCGGGGTCGCGCTCACGCAGGAGTGGTGCTCGAGAGAGGCCGATCGGCTTCACTCCGAGTTCGGGAAGCTCGACGCCTCCTGACGAGGTTCAGCGCGAGCGGCGCCGTCAAGAGCGCCATCACGTCGAACCACACGTAGCCCGATGCCACGCCGCTCGGCGGGTTCCCATCCGGGATGCCGAGGCCCGGCAGCACATGCTGCCAGCGCCAGGTGCCGATCGCGGTGCCGTACAGCTCGAGTGATGCGACCACGAGGAACACCCCGGCATAGACCGCCCGGTTGCGGCTGCGCAGGAGGAACAGCAGGAGCAAGGGCACCCCGACCGCGCCCGCAACATCCCGCTGCGGCAGCACCGTGAGGCCGAGGAGGCCCCAGGCGGCCGCCGCGGCGCCGGCGACCCACACGAGCCGGCGGGCGTGCCGCTGGAACAGCAGCGCCACCGACAGCCCGGTCAGGTACACGAGCCCGTGGGCGGGCGGCACGAAGAGCGGCAGGTTGTGCAGCCGGTAGGTGTAGACGCCCCAGATCAGCGAGCCCGTGACCTCGCCGATCGTGGCGAAGACGACGACGGCGAGCGCCTGCGCCCTGCGCTCCGGGCTGACCCGCGAGAGCGCCACGCCGAGCACGGCAAACGTGAGCACGCCGAGCGCCAGCTGCTCCGGGTACGTCGCGTAGTGGTCGAGTGCGAGCAGAGCCGCGAGGTACGCGGCTCCCGCTACTGCCGGAACTGCAGCTCGTGCCACGACGGCACCGGTGCGAGCTCGAGCAGCGGCCGGCCGCCGCCGCCCGGATGCTGGTAGGCGAACTCCGCCTCGCCCTCGTCCCACACCACCTCGAGCGCTCCGCGCTTCACCTGGTGATCGAGCCACGCACCGCGGAAGATGAGCTTGCGCAGCCAGTAGACGAGCGACTCTCCCTCGACGAGCGACACGCGCTCCCAGTTGCGGACGAGGTAGCGCCCGAGCCGGGAGAACGGCTCCTCGACCACACCCTGCGCGGCCAGGGCGACGAGGTCGGCGATCTCGTCCTCGTCGAGCTCGGAGCTCTCGACGACGCCGAGCTTGACCGCCGCGGCAACGACCCGTCCCTCGAAGTCCGTGCTGCTGAAGGAGAACCGGTAGCCCAGGAACTCGACGACGTAGTCGTTCCCGGAGCTGTAGTTCGAATCGGGTGAGGGGAGCGATTCGGGCACGATCCCAATGGTAATGGCTGTCATCGTCGCCACCTCCAACTGGGAGCGCCTCGTCATCTGGCTCCCCGCGCTCGTCGTCGGGATCGGCCTCGTGGGCGCCGTGATGATCCTCCTCGGCCGCGCGTTCGCCGCCTCGGTGCGCGAATCAGGGCATCCGAAGTGGATCTACGGCGGGCTGGTGGCCCTCGTCGGCGTGGTCGTGGTGCTGACCTGGCTCGGCGTGTCCCTGCCTAGAGAATGACCACCGGCGTCCCGACGCGGACGTGCTCGAAGAGCCACTCCGCATCGGGGACGTGCATGCGCACGCACCCGTGCGAGGCGCTGTAGCCGATCGATGTGGGGGCGTCGGTGCCGTGGATGCCGACCCCCGGCGCGTTGAGCCCCATCCAGCGGGTGCCGAGCGGGTTCGACGGGCCGGGCGGCACGGGCTTCAGGCCCTTGGCCCAGGCGTCGTAGGTGGGCGGGTACCACCATGGATCGCGCTGCTTGTCCATGATCCGCCACACACCCGAAGGCGTCGGGTAGATCGCCTGTCCGGTCGCGACGGGAAACGTGCGCACGAGCCTCCGGCCGTCGTAGAGGCGCAGCGTGTTCGTGGCCCGCGTCACGACGATCACCGGGCCGAAGTGCGCGATCGTGCGCTGTGCCGGCACGGGCTGCGTGATCAGCTGGAGTGGCGCCCGTGTCCCGTCGCCGAGCAGTCGTGCCAGGGCGGCCTGCATCGCCTTCTCATCGACCGCAACGCCCGGCCTCGAGGCGGTGAACACCGGTCCGGCCGAGGTCGCGCCGACCACCCGCGCCCCGACCGGCGGACGGTCGACGCGGTCGGCGAGCCCGCCGACGATGCGCGCCGCCCGCGCGGTGGAGTAGGCCACCGGCAGGGCGATCCGGCTGTGGGGCGTTGCCGCGAGCGCCGAGCCCACGGCCGCGTCGGCGTCGATCCGCGCGCCGACCTGCGCCGGATCGACGATCGTCTGCCTGTTGTCGTAGGCGATCGTCACGGGACGGCTGAAGGCCGCGTCGATCGCGGCCCGTGCCGGCTCCGCGCTCAGGCCGGCGACCGGCACGCCGGCCACCGTGACCCCCGGCGGGATCGTGGCTGTTCGCTCGGAGGCAGGCGCGGCCGCGCAGGCCAGTCCTGCAGCGGCGACGAGCGCGGCGAACGTCCGGAGCACGAGGGCCGCAATTCAACCAGTTTCCAGGGCGTTCTGTCCGACCGCGTCCGTACCGTCGCGCTGACATGGCGTCCGGAACCTGGCACCTCGAACCCTGTTCGCACGCCCGTGTGCGGGCGCTCGCCGATACGTTGGCGCTCGACGAGGTGACCGCCTCGGTGCTCGTCCGCCGCGGCTACGGCGAGCCCGACGAGGCACGCCGCTTCCTCGACGGCGCGCTGCCCGGCCACGACCCGTTCGCCCTCGGCGACATGCGCGAGGCGGTCGATGCGATCACCGCCGCGGTCGCGGCGGGGCAGCAGATCTGCGTGCACGGCGACTACGACGCCGACGGGATCTGCGCCACCGCGCTCGCCGTGCTCCTGCTCCGCGAGCTGAAGGCCGAGGTCGCGTGGCACCTGCCTTCGCGGTTCGAGGAGGGCTACGGCCTGAACGCAGACACGCTCACGCGGTTGGCGGAGGAAGGCTTCGATCTCGTCCTCACGGTCGACTGCGGCATCACGGCGGTCGCCGAGGTCGAACATGCGCGCTCGCTCGGGCTCGACGTCGTGGTCACGGATCACCACCGGCCCGGCGACGACTTCCCCGCCTGTCCGGTCGTCGCGCCGCTCAAGGGTGACTATCCCTTCGCCGGGCTGTGCGGCACCGGGGTCGTCTGGAAGCTCGCGCAGGCCCTGCTCGGCGCCGACCATCCCTTCCTCGAGCGGCACCTCGACATCGTCGCGCTCGCCACCGTCGCCGACGTCGTGCCGCTCGTCGACGAGAACCGCGCGCTCGCGCTGCTCGGATTGCGGCGCCTCGCGCAGACACAGAAGCCCGGGCTGCGCGCACTGATGCGCGTCGGGCACGTCGATCCGGCCTCGATCGACGAGTCGTCGATCGGCTTCCGGCTCGCACCGCGCATCAACGCCTCGGGGCGGCTATGCCGTCCGGAGGCAGCGCTCGCGCTGCTGCTCACCGAGGACGAGCGCGAGGCGCATGCGCTGGCCGAGGAGCTCGAGGCGCTGAACCGCGAACGCCAGGCCGTCGAGGAGCGCATCCTGCGCGAGGCGATCGCGCAGGTCGAGGCCTGGCCCGAGGCGCGCCGCCGCCGCCGCGGCTACGTCGTCGCGGGTGAGGGCTGGCACGAAGGCGTGATCGGGATCGTCGCGTCGCGCCTCGTCGAGCGCTACAACCGGCCGGTCGTGATGATCGCCGGCACCGACGGCGACTGGAAGGGCTCAGGCCGCTCGGTGCCGGCCTTCGACCTCCATGCCGGGCTCGGCGCGTGTGCCGCGCACCTCGAGCGCTTCGGAGGCCATCGCGCGGCAGCCGGCCTGACGATCTCCGGCGACAGGGTCGAGACGTTCGCGGCGGCGTTCGCCGCCCACGCCGACGAGGCCCTCACCGAGGACGACCTGCGGCCGGTGACCCGGGTGGACGCGATCGTTCCCGGCAGCAAGCTGAACCTCGGCCTGTGCACCGAGCTCGCCCGCCTCGCGCCTTTCGGGCTCGGGAACCCCGGGGTGCTGCTGCTCGTCGACGGCTGCGAGCTGGCCGACCTCTCGACGGTCGGCGACGGCAAGCACCTGCGCTTCCGGGTGCGGCAGCGCGGCCGCGACTCCGGTTCCGCGATCGCGTTCGGCATGGGCGGCCAGCTCGACCGCTTCCGGCGTGAGGGCCGCTACGACGTGGCGTTCCGCCTCCAGGAGAACCGCTGGAACGGCGTGTCGTCGCCGCAGCTCGTCGTCCGGCGCGTCTTCGATGCGGTCGACGGGTTCGAGGAGCTGCGCGACTGGCTCGGCGGCCAGTGGAAGGCGGGCGAGGCGGCGTGGACGCCGCAGGCGCGCCTGATCTTCGAGGAGCTCGAGCTGGCCGACGGCGCCCGCCGGAGCCTGCTCGAGTCGCCGGCGTTCAGGGCGTTGCTCGAAGAGAAACCCGCGCTCGCCGCGGCCGCCTAGGCGCGGCCGCGACCGCGTCCAGCTCGTGCAGCATGCGGGCGATCTGGATCAGTTTCTTGGTCTGCCGCCGGCGCTTGAACATGGGCTCCTCTCGTTCATCGGCAGAACGGCGTTTCCTCCTGAGGGGGCACAGATCCCTCGGAAGAGCGGGGGTACACTGGATTGATGGCCGTTCTGGAACGCCATCAGGATCTCGTCGACGAGCTGATTGCCGATGTCGAGGCGTATAAGCCCGACGTCGACCGTGAGCTGCTGACGCGGGCGTTCCAGTACGCCGCGGACGCCCATGCGGGGCAGGTGCGCCAGTCGGGCCAGGAGTTCATCTATCACCCCTGGGGGGCGGCGAAGATCCTGGCGAGCCTGCAGCTCGACGAGGCGACCCTGTCGGCCGCGCTGCTCCACGATGTCGTCGAGGACACGGACAAGGAGATCGACGAGATCCGCGCGGAGTTCGGCGACGAGATCGCGCAGCTCGTCGAAGGCGTCACCAAGCTGACCCGCGTCCGGTTCCAGAGCCGTGAGCACGCGGAGGCCGAGAACTACCGCAAGCTGATCGTGGCGATGGCGGAGGACCTGCGGGTGATCCTGATCAAGCTCGCGGACCGTCTGCACAACCTGCGCACCATCGAGTATCTCGGCAAGCAGAAGCAGTTGCAGAAGGCGCGCGAGACGCTCGAGGTGTACGCGCCGCTGGCGCATCGCCTCGGTATCCATGCGCTCAAGTGGGAGCTCGAGGATCTCGCGTTCCAGACGCTGCATCCGCGCAAGTACGAGGAGATCAAGCAGATGGTCGCGGAGCGGCGCACCGACCGCGAGGAGCATGTGCGTGAGGCGGCGCTCGTCTTGCAGAAGGAGCTCGACAAGGTCGACATCCCGGCGGAGATCTCGGGACGCGCGAAGCACTTCTACTCGATCTACGACAAGATGGCGAAGAAGGGCCGCGAGTTCAACGAGATCTACGACCTGACGGCGATGCGTGTGATCGTCGAGCGGGGCGCCGACGAGGGAACGCGCGACTGCTACGGCGCGCTCGGTCTGATCCATTCGCTCTGGAAGCCGATGCCCGGCCGCTTCAAGGACTTCGTCGCGATGCCGAAGTTCAACGGCTATCGCGCGCTGCACACGACCGTGATCGGGCCGCAGGGGCGGCCGCTCGAGATCCAGGTGCGCACGCGGGAGATGCACGAGACGGCCGAGTTCGGCGTCGCCGCGCACTGGCTCTACAAGCGCGGCAAGAAGGACAAGGACGCCGAGTGGGTGGCGTGGGTCAAGCAGTTGATGGACGAGGGGACGACGGACGAGGCGGATCCCCGCGAGTTCATGAAGACGTTCCGCACCGACCTGTTCGACGAGGAGGTGCACGTCTTCACGCCGAAGGGCCAGGTCAAGACGCTGCCGGCCGGTGCGACGCCGATCGACTTCGCGTATGCCGTGCACACCGACGTGGGTCACCGCACGGTGGGCGCGAAGATCAACGGGCGCATCGTCCCGCTGCACTACACGCTGAAGAACGGCGACTTCGTCGAGATTCTCACGTCGAAGCAGGGGCGGGGGCCGTCGCGCGACTGGATGTCGCTGGCGAAGAGCTCTCGGGCGCGCAACAAGATCCGCCAGTGGTTCTCGCGCGAGACGCGCGAGGATGCCGAGCACAAGGGCCGTGAGGCGCTCGAGCAGGCGCTCAAGGCGCAGAACCTGCCGTACGCGAAGCTGCGCGGCTCCGCCACGCTCGCGCAGGTGATCCGTGAGACGGGGTTCAAGAAGGCGGAGGACTTCTATCTCGCCCTCGGCTCGGGCAAGCTCCAGCCGGGCGCGATCGTCAACAAGGTCGTCCAGCGGCTGAAGACCGAGCAGGTCGCCGAGGAAGCGCCCGTCGTCACCAAGGCGCCGAAGACGCAGCCCGTCTCCGGCTCCGACATGGGCGTCGTGGTGCCGGGCGTCACCGACGTGCTGATCCGGCTCGCGAAATGCTGCACGCCGGTGCCGGGCGACCCGATCGTCGGCTACATCTCGATGGGCAAGGGCATCACCATCCACCGCGACGACTGCCCGAACGTCAAGGCGCTGCGGCGCAGCCCGGAGCGGTTCACACCGGTCGACTGGGACGGCGCTGCGTCGGCGAAGAGCTTCCGCGTCCAGATCGCGGTCGACTCGTGGGACCGCCCGCGCCTGCTCGAGGACGTGGCGCGGACGTTCGCCGAGCACGGTGCGAACATCGTCGGCTACGGCGGCGTTGTCGAGGATCAGCTGGCGAAGAACTGGTACACGGCCGAGGTCGGCGACGTGAAGGGGCTGCGCACGCTCCTGACGGCCCTGCGCAACCTCGAGGCCGTGTTCGACGCATATCGCGTCACCCCCTCGTGAACCGGATCGATCCGGTTGCGGCCGCCGGCTTCGCGCAGGGCGCAGACGTCTACGAGCGCGCGCGGCCGTCGTACCCCGCCGAGGCGGTCGACTGGATCGCCGCGGAGGCCGGGCTCGGGCCGGGGCGTGTCGTCGTCGACCTCGCCGCCGGCACCGGGAAGCTGACCCGGCTGCTCGTCCCGACGGACGCGCGCGTCGTCGCCGTCGAGCCGGTCGCCGAGATGCGGGCGAAGCTCGCGGAGACGTCACCGGGCGCGGAGGCGCTCGACGGAACGGCGGAGTCGCTGCCACTTGCCGACGCGTCGGCGGATGCGATCACCGTCGCCCAGGCCTTCCACTGGTTCGACCACGACACTGCGCTGCCCGAGTTGCACAGGGTGCTGCGGCCCGGCGGGATGCTCATCCTGATCTGGAACATGCGTGACCTCGAGGATCCATTGCAGGAAGCCGTCGAGGAGCTGCTGCAGCCGGTGCGGCGATCGGTGGTCGCGCAGCAGTACGGCGCCTGGCGAGGGCCGCTCGAGCGCTCGCCGCTCTTCGGGCCGAGCCGGGAGGCTGCGTTTCGCTTCGACCATCCTTCGACGGCGGACGACCTGTGCGACCGCGTCGCGTCGACGTCGTTCGTGGCGGCGATGAGCCCGATGGAACGTGACCGGCTGCTCGTGCGGGCACGGGCGTTGGTGGACGGGCGGCCGGAGCCGTTCCCGTTTCGCTACCGCACCGAGGTCATGGCGTTCCCTCGATCGAGTGATCAAGGCGCCCGCAGGCCGGGTACCTCGGACGGGGGATAGCCGCCCTGCAGGCGATGTTCAGGCGGGATCCTCCAGCGCCTCGATCTGCCGGCGGAACGCCTCCGGCACCGGCACCGCTCTGCGCACGTCCAGAGCGATGCAGACGAGTGTCGCCTTCGCCGTCGCCATCAGCGTGTCGCCGTCGTCGTCGATGCGATACGCCGCATGGTCGTAGGTGATGCTCGTCGTCCCGATCCGCTCGACGCGCACGAAGATCTCGAGCAGGTCGTCGAACCGCGCGCCGGCGACGTACTCGACGTTGACCGCGCGCATCGCGAAGTCGACACCACCGAGGTGCACGCGGCCGAGGTGACGGTGGTACTCGGTGCGCGCGACGTCGAAGTACGGCATGTAGCGGCCGTAGTAGACGACTCCCTGCGCATCGGTCTCCGAGAACCCGACACGCTGGTAGGCCGCGTAGCGGTACGGCGGCTTGCGATCGGTGACATGTCCGAGCTCGATCATCACCGGGCGATCGTAACGCGCCGTCCGGAAGCCCCTGTGGACAGTTGTTCGCACTTCGGCAATGACGATCTCGTGCGTCAGGCGCCGCGGATCACGCCGAGCACCTCGTCGCGCTTCTCGTCCATCAGTTCGCGCGAGCTCGCCTCGAGGTTCAGGCGGAGCAGCGGCTCCGTGTTCGACGGCCTGACGTTGAAGTGCCAGTCGTCGAAGTCGACGGACAGCCCGTCGAGGTGCGTGACCCGTCCGTTCGCCCCGAAGCGATCCTCCAGCTCCTGCAGCTTGCCGGGGACGTCCGCGACCGGCGTGTTGATCTCGCCGGTGATGAAGTACTTCGCGCGGAACGGAGCGAGCACCTCGCTCAGCTTGCCGCGCCGCGAGACGAGCTCGCACATGAGCAGGAACGGCACGGTACCCGAGTCGGCCTGGGAGAACCCGCGGAAGTAATAGTGGGCGGACACCTCGCCCGCGAACACCGCGTCCACGTCGCGCATGCGCTGCTTGATGAACGCGTGACCGACGCGGTTGATCAGTGGAACGCCGCCGGCCCGTTCGATCGTTTCCGGCACGGCGCGCGAGGCCCGCACGTCGTAGATCACCTTCCCACCCGGCTCGCGGGCGAGGATCGTCTCTGCGAACAGAGCCGTCGTGAAGTCGCCCGGGACGAAGTCGCCCGTGTCGTCCACGAAGAAGCACCGGTCGGCGTCGCCGTCGTAGGCGACCCCGAAATCTGCGCCCTCGCTCTGGGTCTTGGCGATGATGAAGTCGCGGTTCTCCGGCAGCAGCGGATTGGGCTCGTGGTTCGGGAACGCGCCGTCCGGATCGAAGTAGCAGGTCACGATGTCCAGCATCGGCAGGCGCGCGAGCACCGGCGGCAGCATGACGCCCGCCATGCCGTTCGCCGCGTCGATCACGATGCGAAGCGGCCGTAGCGCGTCCAGGTCGACGAACGAGAGGACACGGTCGACGAACCTCTCCCAGATGTCCTCCTGTCTCACCCGGCCGCTGGCAGCTGCGCCCCAGGCGGCCGAGACCGCCCGGTCACGCACGTCGAGCAGGCCGGACTCTCCTCCGACGGGGAGCGCGCCGCGCCGCACGATCTTCATCCCCGTGTACTCCTTCGGGTTGTGCGACGCGGTGACCATCACGCCGCCGTCGAGCGCAAGCTCGCCGACCGCGAAATACACCATCTCGGTGCCGACCATCCCGAGGTCGAGCACGTCAGCACCTCCGTCCGCGGCACCCTCGATCACCGCGGCGGCCATCGCGGGAGACGAGAGCCGAACGTCTCTCCCTACCGCGATCGAGGCAGGCGCGAACTGCTCGACGAAGGCCCGTCCGATCGCGTACGCGCCTGCTTCGTCGAGCTGAGACGGATACAGCCCGCGGACGTCGTAGGCCTTGAAGGCGTTCGGGTCGAGCACGGGCGGAGCCTAGCGACTACGCGCCGAGGATCTCCTTGATCGCGTCGGTCGACTCGGCGGTCGGTGACTCGGAGATGACCGTCGCCGGACGCTCGAAGCGGGCGAGCGCGTCGCGCAGGGGCTCGGCTCGGAGCGTGCCCTCGCCGTAGGGCAGGTGCTTCGTCTCGTTGCGGTTCGCGAACTGGATGTCCGAGAAGTGGATGTGGAACGGGGCGCCCGGCTCGATCACCGCGTCCGCCTGCTCGAGCGCGGAGGCGAACGGCTCCACCGACAGGAACTCCCCGTCGGACGTCGCGTGCATGTGCGCGAAGTCGATCACGGGACGAACCCAGTCGAGCCGCGAGGCGATCTCGCACACGTCGTCGATCGAGCCGAGCTCGCGCACCCGGCCCATCACCTCGATCCCGAACGGAACAGCCCGATCCTTTCCTTCCAGCCGCTCCCGCAGCTCGCCGAGCTGCTCGACGACCGCGTCGATCGCGTCCTCGCGGGTCCGCCCGAGCAGGAACCCTGGATGGAAGACCACCACCTCGGCTCCGGCAGCCTTGGCGATGCCGGCCGAGTGATCGAGCATGCCGACGGCCATGTTCAGCTTCTTGCCGCGCTCGGCGTGGCCCATGAACCCGGCGATCGGAGCGTGGACGGAGACCGCGATGTCGGCTGCGGCACAGCGCTCGCCGAAGTCGGCGGCGAAGTCGTAGTCCATCCAGAAGCGGCCCTCGAAGTCGATCTCGCATGCCGACAGCCCCCGTTCGAGCAGGGCGTCGACCGCCGCCGCCGGGGAGTCCCGGGAGGGCACCCGGGCCGGGCCGAAGTGGAGCCGCCGTGCCACCCCCGGAGGGTATCGCCGGGCGCCCGGGCGGCCACCCTGGAGCCGGCGGGAGGTCCGTCCGACGCGATTCCTACTCTGAAGGCGCAATGACAACGGGGCCCTCACGGATCGATTTGCTCGAGCTGGACATCGACCTGCGGCTGGCCGATCTCTGGCGCGAGGCGGCAGGGATCAGCGAGTGGTCGCTGGACGTCGTCGCCGCCTTCATGCGCGCCGCCTACGGCAAGGGCTACTGCGACGCCCTCACCGAGGATCTGCCCGGCTCACTTTGTGCCGATCACGGCTATCGCGTGCCGGCGCGGAAGCAGACCGCCAACGCCGACGTCTAGCTAAACTCGGGGCCGTGCCCACGCGCAGTCCCGCGCGGCTCGTCGTCGCCCTCGCGGTGGCGGCCGTCCTCGCCATCTTCCTGCTCTACACGGCGGTCGCAGGCAACTCGACGCCGACGCTGACGCCGCACCAGATCGCCGGCCACACGGGCAAGCTCGCGGTCGTCGGGGTCGTCGTCGGGCCCGTGCGCGGAGATTCACATTCGGTGCGTGGCCTTCGCTTCAGGCTGAAGAACATCGACGGGCAGAGCGGGGTCGTCCCGGTCGTCTATCGCGGCGAGGATCCGCCGCCGCTCTTCAGGGCCGGCCGGAGCGTCGTCGCCAGCGGCAGCCTCGCGGCCGGCCGGCTGAACGCCACGGACATCCTGACGAAGTGCCCGTCCAAGTACACGGCCACGACATCGACCGCGAAGTAGATGGCTGACCTCGGCCGGGCGGCCCTCGTCGTCAGCCTCGGGCTGTCGGTGTACGCGCTCGTCGCCGGCACGATGTCCGCGGTCACGAATCGCCGCCGCCTCGCCGCGTCTGCGCGCAACGCTCTCTACTGCAGCTTTGCCTCGACGCTGATCGCCGCCGTGGTGCTGGCCTCCGCGCTCGTCCGCCACGACTTCAGCTTCACGTACGTCGCCCAGCACACGAACCGCACGCTGCCGACGGCGTACACGCTGAGCGCCTTCTGGGGCGGGCAGGAGGGCTCGTTGCTTCTCTGGCTCCTCGTCCTGACCGGCTACGGAGCGCTGGCCGTCGCGCTGAACCGGAAGCTGATGCGCGACCTCACCGCGTGGGTCGTGCCCGTGCTCGGCGGGATCGCGACGTTCTTCGCGTTCGTGCTCGTCGCAGTCGCGAGCCCGTTCGGCACACAGTCCGCGCCGATCGACGGTGCGGGGCTGACGCCGAGCCTCCAGAACCCGTACATGGTCGCCCACCCGCCGATGCTCTACCTCGGCTACGTGGGCCTGTCGATCCCGTTCGCGTTCGCCGCCGGCGCGATGCTCTCGGGGAAGACCGACGAGCGCTGGATCGTCGCCACGCGCCGCTGGACGCTGGTGGCCTGGGCGTTTCTGGGCTTCGGTCAGCTGCTCGGGGCCCACTGGGCGTACGTCGAGGTCGGCTGGGGCGGCTACTACGCGTGGGACCCGGTCGAGAACGCCGCCCTGATGCCGTGGCTCGCGGCGACCGCGTTCCTGCACTCGGTGATGATCCAGGAGCGCAAGGGGATGCTGAAGGTTTGGAACATGGTCCTCGTCGCGCTCGCGTTCGAACTGTCGGTCTTCGGGACGTTCCTCACGCGCTCCGGTGTCGTGAACTCGATCCACTCGTTTGCCAAGAGCCCGATCGGCTCGTGGTTCCTCGCGTTCGTGGTCATCTCGACGGTCTTCTCGCTCACGCTGATCATGTGGCGGCTGCCGCTGCTGAAAGCGCGCACGAAGCTGGAGTCGGCGCTCTCGCGCGAGGCTGCGTTCCTCTACAACAACCTGCTGCTCGTCGCCCTCTGCCTGACGGTGCTCTGGGGCGTCCTGTTCCCGATCGTGACGCAGCTCGTCAAGGGCGAGACGCGCACGATCGGCAGGCCGTACTACGACTTCTTCCTGAGGGCCTTCGGGCTGCCGTTGCTGCTCCTGATGGGCATCGGCCCCCTGATCGCCTGGCGGAAGACGAGCGTGCGGGCGCTCGCACGAACGCTCGCCTGGCCCCTGGTCGTCACGGTTACCTGCGGCGTTGCGCTCGCGTTCGCGGGCGCCGGCTCGTCGAAGCCCGGGCTGATCGCCTACACCTTCTCGGCCTTCGTCCTCGCTTCGATCGTGCTCGAGCTCGTTCGCGGCACACGGGTGACCGGCTCGGTGTTCACGCTGGTCGCACGCAACCGCCGCCGCTACGGCGGGTACATCGTGCATGCGGCGATCGTGCTGCTCGCGATCGGCATTGCGGGGTCGAGCGCCTACGGGAGCTCCAAGGAGGTCCGTCTGATCCCAGGCCAGAGCACGTCGATCGGCGGTTACACCCTGACCCTTCGCGGCGTGCGCCGCACGCCGACGCCGAACGCGATCGAGACCCGTGCCGTCTTCGACGTCAGCGGCCGCTGGCACGGGACACTCTCGTCGGGCGACAACCAGTACTTCTTCCCGCCGGAGCCGTCCCGCGAGGTGGGGATCAAGACGAGCTGGCTGAGAGCGGAGGACCTCTACGTGATCGCGGACGACGTGAACGTCAAGACGAACGTCGTGTACGCGAAGGTCCTCGTGAAACCGCTCGTCAACCTGATCTGGATCGCCGGCATCGTCTTCTTGCTCGGGGCAGCCGTCACGCTCTGGCCGGATGCGCGCGAGCAGCGTCGGCTCGCGACGCGACTCGTGCCCGCATGACGCTCGTCCTCGGGACTCTCCTGGCGGCGGCGGTCGTCCTGGTCGTCGCCCTGCCGTTCCTTCGTGAGCCCGCGGCGGCGGACGATCGCCTCGATGCACGCAGCGAGGCCGAGCTGCGGCGGCTCGCGCTGCTCGAGGAGCGCGACCGTGCGCTCGCGGCCCTCCAGGAGCTGGAGTTCGACCACCGCGCCGGTGGGATCGGCGACGACGACTACCGGGAGCTCGTCGGGCCGCTGCGGCAGGCGGTTGCCGCAGCGCTGCGGGCGATCGAGCAGGACCGAGGCTCGACGCAAGCTGCCGACAAGCCCGGCCGGGTGCCCGAGCAGGCGCCGGCGCCCGAACGGGCCACCCTGCCGCAGGAGTAGTCCCCGCCGACGGCGAAAGCGTCTGTTCATGGGGCGGATCACGCTCGCTCTGGCCGTTGCGCTCGTCTGCGTCACACCTGCGCTCGCGTCCGACATCGGCCGGAAGCAGCAGATCGACACCAAGATCTCCTCCCTGCAGGACCGGCTCGCTGTGCAGAAGCAGCAGGAGCAGTCGTTGCGCACCGAGGTCGACGGCTACACACGCCGGATCCGGTCGCTCGAAGCCAGGGTCGGTGACGTCTCGCTTCGGCTGGCGACGCTCGAGTCGGACCTCTCGCTCCATCAGCGGCGGCTCGACGCGCTGAGTGCGCTCTTCCGGCTGCAGACGACGCGGCTCGATTTCCTGAAGCAGCAGTATGCGACTTCGATCGAGACGTTGAACCGGCGGCTCGTCGACATCTACGAATCCGAGCCGGCGTCGACGCTCGAGGTGGTGCTCGGCGCGCGTTCCATCCAGGACGCGCTCGACCAGGTGCAGTACCTGAACGAGATCGGGGAGCAGGACCGCCGGATCGCGGCCCAGGTGCGGTACGCGAAGCTCCAGGTCACGGCTGCGCGCGCGAAGACGAAGAAGCTGCGCACGACGGTCCAGGGCGAGACCGCGGTCATCTCCGCCCGCGCCGCCGAGACCCGCGATGTGAGAGACGAGCTCGCCGGCGCGGCGAGCGACCTCTCCGCGACGAAGGAGCGGAAGGTCACCGATCTGTCGAAGCTGACGGCCGCCGAGCAGGCGGAGGCGGGGGAGATCGACGCGCTGCAGGCGGCCTCGAACGACATCGCGGCGCGTATTCGAGCCGCGCAGGTCGGTCAGACCTCGACGCCGTCCTCCGCCGGGCTGATCTGGCCGGTCAGCGGCCCGATCACGAGCCCGTTCGGCTGGCGGTGGGGCCGCATGCATCAGGGGATCGACATCGGCGTGCCGATGGGCGCACCGATCAAGGCGGCGGCTGCGGGGACGGTCATCTACTGCGGCTGGGAGTCCGGCTACGGCAACCTCACGGTGATCGACCACGGCGGCAACCTCGCCACCGCGTACGGCCATCAGAGCTCGCTCGCGGTCAGCTGCGGCGAGCAGGTCGCGCAGGGGCAGGTGATCGGGTACGTCGGCTGCACCGGCCACTGCACGGGCCCGCACCTGCATTTCGAGGTGCGGATCGGCGGCAACCCGGTCGACCCGATGGGCTACCTCTAGCTCAGGCCGCGCCGAAGGTCTGAAGCAGCAGGAAGATGTTCAGCGCGACGATCAGCGCGGTGACCGCCGTGGCCGCGACCGTCGTGATCCGGTGATTGACGAGCGGGCCCATGACGTCCCTGCGTGCCGTGAAGATCACGAGCGGGATCAGCGCGAACGGGATCCCGAATGAGAGCGCGACCTGCGAGAGGACGAGCGTGCGCGACGGGTCGAGCCCGAGGCCGATCACCACGAAGGCCGGGACCATCGTGACGAGGCGCCGCACGGTGACGGGAATCTGGCGATGGATGAATCCCTGCATCACGACCTGCCCCGACAGCGTGCCGACGGCAGAGCTCGAGAGGCCGGACGCGATCAGCGCGAGCGCGAAGATGGCGCCGGAGGCGGGACCGAGGATCGGCTCGAGCGTCCTGTGCGCGGTGTCGAGCGAGGCGACGTGGAAGAGCCCCGAGCGGTAGAACGTCGAGGCGGCCATCACGAGCATCGAGACGTTGATCACGCCGGCGATCGTCATGGCGATGACCACGTCGATCCGCGTGAAGCGCAGAAGCGTCTGCGCGTCCTCGTCCGTCTCCGGCACGAGCCGGTCCTGCGTGAGCGCCGAGTGGAGATAGATCACGTGCGGCATCACGGTCGCGCCGATGATGCCCACCGCGAGCAGCAGCGCCTCGCTGCTTCCGAACTGCGGGTAGACGGCATGCTCGAACACCTGGCCGTAGTCGGCGTGGGCAAACGTCAGCTCGATCACGTAGCACGCGCCGATCACGCCGACCAGCACGGCGATCACCGCTTCGAAGGCGCGGAAGCCGAAGCGCTGCAGACCGAGGATCAAGAATGCAGCGACGCCGGAGACGACCGCGGACGGAAAGAGCGCCCAGCCGAAGAGGAGCTGAAACCCGATCGCGGCTCCGAGGAACTCGGCCAGGTCGGTGGCCATGGCGATCAGCTCCGCCTGGGCCCAGAGGAACATGGTCGTCCGGCGCGAGAAGCGTTCGCGGCAGAGCTCCGGCAGGTTGCGGCCGGTCGCGATGCCCAGCTTCGCCGAGAGGGTCTGGATCAGCATCGCCATGAGGTTGGCGGCGACGATCACCCAGACGAGCCGGTAGCCGAACCGCGAGCCGCCCGCGATGTTGGTGGCGAAGTTGCCCGGGTCGATGTAGGCCACGCAGGCGATGAACGCCGGTCCCAGGAAGGGCAGGATGCGGAAGCGTGTGCGGTGGAGAGCCTCGTCGACGGTGCGGAGGCCCTCCGGCAGCTCGGTCCGGGAAGCGATCATCCGGCCAATTTAGCCGGACCTAAACTTTGTCAGCGGACGAGGCGCAGGTCGGGCAGGTTGCGGTAGCGCTCGTCGAGCTCGAAGCCGTAGCCGACGAAGAACTCGTCCGGGATCGTGAAACCGATGTAGCCGACGGGCAGGTCGTCGACCAGCCTGCGGTAGGGCCGGTCGAACAGCGTGGCGATCCGCAGTGAGCGAGGGCTCCGGATCGCCAGCGACCGGACGAGATAGTGCATGGTCAGGCCGGTGTCGATGACCGCGTCGACGAGCACGACGTCACGGCCCTCGATCTCGACGTTCAGATCCTTGAGGAAGCGGATGCCGTCGCCGTCCTCGCCGTAGCCGGCGAGCTCGATGAAGTCGAGATGGTGGTGGACCGGGACCGCGCGCGAGAGATCGCACACGAACGGGATGCACGACTTGAGCGAACCGACGAGCAGCGCTTCGGCTCGCTCGTAGTCGCGCGCCAGCTCGGCGCCGAGCTCGCGCACCCGTCCAAGGATCTCGTCGGCGCCGAGGAAGACCTCGCCGATTCGCTCGTCGAGCTCGGCCAGCGCGCTCAGGACGCTTTCCGCAGCCCGTAGCGGGCCGCGAGCCGTTCGAAGTCCCGCTCGTAGAAGAGCTTGCACTTGACCTCGGGGTAGAGCGCCCGCAGCTTGCGCAGCTTCCGGTTCTTGCGGGTGACGAGCGACTGCTTCATGACGGTCACTTCGAGGTAGAGATCCTGGTCCGGCAGGTAGAAGTCGGGCGAGAACGCTTCGGTCACGCGCCCTTCCTCGTCCCGTTCCAGCACGAAGGTCGTGGGCTCGTATTGCCACGGAATGCCGTACCAGTCGAGGACCTTGGCGTACTCGAGCTCTGCGGGGTTGGCAAAACGCGGCGGCTCGGAGCCGCAATATGCCTGGAAAACGGGTGTTTCCGGCACCACTGGGGCCAGAGTAGCAGTGGCCCCGGATGCCCTAGACTCATTCGCATGGATGTGACGATCGCCCATCTGTCGGATCTCCACTGCGGAGATCCGCACTTCGTACCGGATCTGATGGACAGGGCGATCGCCGAGATCAACGACGTGAAGCCCGACATCGTTGTGTGCTCGGGCGATCTGACGACCTTCGGCTTCAAGGAGGAGTACGCCCAGGCGAAGCGCTACCTCGACCGCATCCAGTGCGAGTCGCTCGTGGTCGTGCCCGGGAATCACGACTCCCGGAACGTCGGCTACGTGCACTTCGAGGAGCTGATCGGCGAGCGCAGCTCCGTGCTCCGCAAGGGCGGGGCAACGGTCGTCGCCATCGATTCGACCGAGCCGGACCTGGATCACGGGCAGATCGGCCGTGGGCGATACGGTTGGATCGAGGAGGAGTTCGCGGCCGAGCCCTCCGAGCTCCGCGTCTTCGTGCTGCACCACCACCTGCTCCCGATCCCGGGCACGGGCCGTGAGCGGAACGTCGTGTACGACGCGGGGGACGCGATCGAATGCCTGCAGCGCGCCGGCGTTCAGCTCGTGCTCTCCGGTCACAAGCACGTGCCGTACGCCTGGAAGCTCGAGAGCCTCTTCGTGGTCAACACCGGGACCGTCTCGACCCTGCGGCTTCGCGGCAACACGCGGCCCTGTTACAACGTCGTCGAGGTCTCGGGCAACCACGCCGCGATCTGGCGGCGGTATCCGTTCCACGGGCAGGAACGGATCATCCAGTTCGACCTCGTCACGGGCGAGTACGAGAAGTACACCGGGCGGATCGAGCGCGAGGTCACGGCACGCCGGTGAAAGCGGTCGCGCTGATCGACGGGGAGCACTACGCGCCTGTGGTGCGCGACGCGCTGCGGGCGCTCCCGTACGACTGGGTCGGCGCGATCCTGGTGGGCGGCACCGAGAAGCTGCGCGGCGACGCGGACTACGGCGTGCCGCTCGTCGACGGCTTCGCGGGGGCGGAGATCGTGATCGACCTCTCCGACGAACCAGTGCTGGGCCCGGCCGAACGGATGCGCTGGGCCTCGCGGGCGCTCGCCCAGGGCCTGCCCTACGTCGGCGCCGACTTCCGTTTCGACCCGCCGCCCCTCGAGCCGTTCGAGCTGCCGTCGATCGCCGTCATCGGCACCGGGAAGCGCGTGGGGAAGACCGCAGTGACCACGCATCTCGCGCGGCTCCTCGCCCGGGACCGGAGCGTCGTCGTCGTGGCGATGGGCCGTGGCGGGCCGCCCGAGCCCGAGGTCGTGGAGACGGCGCCGTCGCTCGAGGAGCTCGTCGGGCGGTCGCGGGCCGGCCTGCACGCGGCCTCCGACCACCTCGAGATCGCCGCGCTCGCCGGTGTGCCGACGATCGGCTGCCGGCGCGCGGGCGGTGGCCTCGCCGGCGCGGTCTTCGTCTCGAACGTCGCGGCGGGCGCGAAGCTCGCCGCCCAGCGCGATCCGGACGTGGTGATCTTCGACGGCAGCGGTGCCGCGATCCCGCCCGTGGACGTCGATCGCCGGGTTCTCGTGGTCGGCCGCGGACAGTCCGGCGACGACTACCTGAACACGTATCGGCGGCTCGTCTCCGACGTCGTGATCGAGGACTTCGAGCTGCGGCTCGGTGCGTCGGCGCCGCTCGAGGGCCGGGTCGCGGTCTTCACGGCGGGGTCCCGGGACGTGTCGCACCTCGACGCGGACGTCGTCCACGTCTCGACGAACCTCGCGAATCGCGACGCGCTGCGCGGCGACCTCGTCGAGGCGGACACGTATCTGGTCGAGTTGAAGGCCGCCGCGATCGACGTGGTCGTCGAGCACGCGCTGGCTCACGGCGTGCGCGTCGTGCTCGCGACCAACGACGTGGTCGCGCCCGGCCTCGACGAGCAGCTCCTCGGGCTCGTGCCGGTGGAGGCATGATGCAGCGCCGGCACGGCGAGCCGCTGCCGCTCGGCGACGACGGGCTCCCGTACTCGAAAGGGCTGATGGCACGCGCGCTGATCGCGGCGGGCGTTCCGGCCGACCACGCCTACCAGCTCGCGCGGCGGATCGAGCTCGATCTCGCCGAGCGCGGCATCTCCGCGATCGAGGTCGAGCGCCTGGACGAGCTGGCGCGCGAGGTGCTCGGCGAGCAGGAGGCCGAGCGGGCGGTCGGCCGGCTGCGGAGGCTCGCCGACCTGCAGTCGCTCGACGTGCCCATCGTGCTGCTGATCGGCGGTTCGACCGGCACGGGCAAGTCGACCGTTGCCGCCGAGGTCGCCCATCGGCTCGGCATCACACGCGTCGCGTCGACGGACTTCATCCGCCAGACGATGCGGGCGTTCTTCTCACCGGCGTTCATGCCGACGATCCACTTCTCGAGCTTCGAGGCGGGCGAGGCGCTCGACGACGAAGCCACCGGCGACCCGACGATCGTCGGCTTCCTGGATCAGTGCACCCATGTGTGCGTCGGCGTCGAGGCTGCCCTGCGCCGGGCCCTCACCGAGGGCTGGTCGATGGTGCTCGAGGGCGTCCACCTCGTTCCCGGGCTGCTGCCGGCCGAGCTCGAAGGCGCCCTGATCGTCCACGTCGTGCTCGAGATCGCGGACGAGGACGTGCATCGGCTGCATTTCCACGTGCGCGACTCCTCGACCGGAGGCGTCCGGGCCATGGACAAGTACCTTGGGCAGCTCGATGCGATTCGCAGGGTCCAGACCTATGTCGTCAGCCGGGCGCGCCGAGAGGGTGTGCAGGTGATCGAGAACGCGAACGTCGAGCGGACGATCGACCAGGTGATCGAGCACGTGATGCAGGCGGCCGAACGGACGCGGCAGATCGCGTGACCCAGGCCGCGGACGACACACGAGCGCTGTGCCAGTGCGAGACGTTTGCCCGAGTGACCGAGCGCGCCGCGCTCGCGGGCGCACGCTGGCTCGGGCGCGCGGACATGCAGGCGGCGGAGGACGCCGCCTTCTCGGGCGCACGGCTCGCGTTGGAGCGCATGCCGATCAGCGGTCACGTCGTGATCGGAGGGCACGAGGAGGCCGAGCAGCTCGCTGCCGGAACGAACATCGGCCTCGGCGGCGAGGAGTACGACCTGGCACTCGATCCGCTCGAAGGGCGCTCGGTGGTCGCCCGGGGCGGCACGAACGCGATCTCGATGATCGCCGCGGCGCCGCGCGGATCGCTGCCGTCACTGCCGGACATGTACATGCGGAAGATGGCGGTCGGCCCGCGCGCGCGCGGGCGGATCTCTCTGTCCAACCCCGTGGGCGACAACATCCGCGCGATCGCCGAGGCGTTCGACCGCATGGTCAACGACGTCACCGCGATCGTGCTCGATCGTCCGCGCCACCACGATCTGATCGAGGAGATCCGGGCGTCGGGCGCGCGAATCAAGCTGATCCAGGACGGCGACGTGACGGCCTCGATCAGCGCGGCCGTTCGCGGCACGAACGACCACCTCGCGATCGGGATCGGCGGCACGCGGCAGGCGGTGCTCTCGGCGGCCGCGCTGCGCTGCCTGGGCGGCGAGCTTCAGGCGCAGCTCTGGCCGACCCGGCGCGCGGAGATCGCCGAGGCCGCCGAGCACGGGATCGAGGACATCGACCGGATCTTCACGATCGACGATCTCGCGCCCCAGGAGGTGATCGTCGCGGCGACGGGGGTCTCGAACGGCGATCTGCTTCGCGGCGTCCGGTTTCTCGCCGACTCGGCGCGCACTCACTCGCTCGTGATGTGCACGCGCTGCAACTGGGTGCGCTTCGTCGACGGCATCCACTTCTTCGCGCGCGACCGCCGCGAAGAAGTGCGCCTCAGCTAGCCTGGCGGCATGCCGTCGAAGGAAGAGGTCGTCGAGGCTCTCCGCGGGGTCGAGGATCCGGAGCTCGGCATGGACATCGTCGAGCTCGGCCTGTTCTACGATGCGGAGATCGAGGGCCCGAACGTGCGGGTGCAGTACACCCTCACGTCGATGGGCTGCCCGGCCGGCGCGATGATCCAGGAGGACATCGAGCGCGTCGTCCGCGAGATCCCGGGTGTCGAGGCGGTCTCGAGCGAGCTGACCTTCGACCCGCCCTGGTCGCCGGACAAGATGTCCGACGACGCCAAGTTCATCCTCGGCTTCGGCTAGCCCGTTCGTCCCACTCGGGCTCACGGCGGCCGACCGCCACGACGAGCCCACAGACGTCGGCGATGTGGGATTTGAGCAGGTAGCGCGCAGCGCCTGCCGCGTGGGCGCGTTCGATTGCCTGAGGATCGTTCGAGCCCGTCAGGACGATCACCGGTGGGCCGGCCGTGTGCTGCGCGAGCTGCGTGATCGCCTCGAGCCCGTCTATGCCGGGCATGTCGAGGTCCATCAGGACGACATCCGGGGAGAGCTCGAGCACCGCGTCGACGGCCTGCCTGCCGTCGGCGGCCTCGCCGATGACGTTCAGCCGGCGATCCGTTTCCAGGAGCGCCCGAACCGCCAGCCGGAAGAGAGCATCGTCGTCGACGACGAGGACTCCGAGCGGGTCGCGCGGTTTCGAGGGGTGAGCGGCTCTGCGCAGCAAAAGCGACCGTCCTTCGTCATGTGATGGGAACCGACGAGGCAGGGACAGGGCCTCAGTTGCGAATGGTGGGAATCTACCAGGTGGGGCGCGGCGGGCGACAAGACGCGGTTACAGTTCCGGGGTCCGCCGACCGACTGCTCCTCCCGGCGAGGCAGCCCGCGATTCCGGGGCACCGCGAAGCGAGAGGAGGTCCGGTGGCAGACACGAGTGTCGACGCGAACGACCCGAAGGACGAGCAGATCGCCCAGCTGCAGCACGCCCTGGCAGCGCGGGTCGTGATCGAACAGGCGAAGGGGATCATCTTCGAGCGGTTCGGAGTGACCATGGACGACAGCTTCGAACTGCTCCGGCAGGCCGCCCGCTCACATCAGATCAAGGTCCGGGAGCTCGCCGAGCACCTCGTCGAGACCCGCGAGACACCGGCGGCGATCACCGACGCGCTCGTCAAGCTGGACCATGCCTATCCGGAGAACTTCGCCGCGCGGGCGGCGCTGACGGAGAAGCTCTTCGCCGAGCTGAACGACTCGCTCGTCGCGTCGAACCGGGAGGCCGACTGGACGGAGTTCATCTGTGAGTGCGCGAACCCGCTCTGCGAGGACCGGATCGACGTGACCCCGGAGACACTGGCGAAGATCCACAGTCGCCCCGACCACTATGTCGTCAAGGCCGGCCACGAGATCGACGCCGTCGAAACCGTGGTCGACCGGGGCGAAGGACTGGTCATCGTCAAGAAACGAGTGCAGGTCGATCAGAGTTTCGGATCAGCAGAATGAGGTCTGGCCACTAGAGTCGCGCGCATGCCAGTCGTCGCGAAACTGCGTGACCGCCGCCGCCCCGCGGCGCTCACAGCCTGCGTGGTCGGATGCGCTCTGCTCGCGGCGATCACCGCGAGCACGGTGTTCGGTGCGGGCCGGCGAACGAGCTCCGCGCCACCAACCGAAGCCACGTACCGCAAGCTCTGCCGGGCGATCCGCGTCCAGCACGTCCGCGCGCTCTTCACCGGGCCTGTAGCGCCCATCCGGCTCGGCGGTTCGAGCGACTGTGCGTTCTTCCCGCGCGGAAGCGCCGCGTTCGGGAGCGGCGTCCAGGTGTTTCTCCGGATCGACGACGGCGACCAGACGTTGTGGAAGCACCGCGGTGACCATCCCTACGGCACGTTTCGCATGCTGGCGCCGGCGGGCGGCCGCGGTAAGTGGGGCTACCAGGGTGGACGGCTGCCGTCCGTGGTGGACGCTCGCAAGGGGACGTTCACCTGCACGCTGATCCCGGCTGCTGGAGGTTCGGGTCTCGCCGGGTTCCCAGGCCCGGCGCTGACGGCCGCCCGGTCGTTTGCCGAGCGCGCCCTGCGGCTGTGCGAGGACGTCTTCGCGGCCCATCGCTGAGAGATACGCCGACCGTCGTTGACCGGCAGACGTTCTCGGAGTAGAACGGGATGAGGTCGAGCGAGAGGGACGATGTTCAGGCGGGCGGCGGCGATCGGCTTCACAGGCATGGTCCTCGGCATCGGCGGGTACGGCGCGTCGGCGGCAACGCCTGTCGGAAGTGCCGGGCCGCTCGGCCCGGTTCATGCGCTCTGCGGCGCCGGCTACGTCGATGCGGTCGTCGGCGGTGCGCACAAGTGCCTGCGTGCGGGCGAGTTCTGCTCGCCGGGTCACGAGGCCGACTACGAGCGGTACGGCTTCGCCTGCGTCGCCGGTCACCTCGAGGCTCGCTCGGCGGTCGCGACGACCGAGCCGTCGACCGTGTCGCAGCCGACGGTGCTCGGCCGGACGGTCGAGCTGGCGAGACGAACACAGACGAGCAGTTGCTCACGCGGCTTGCTCCCGGACCGCCAGTGCTCGCCCGGCGCGTACTACAGCGGGCTCACGAGGGCGGTGCTCTGCTCGTCGACATTTCGGACTGCGTCCATCCGCAACGTCCCCGACTCGGAGAAGCATCAGGTCGAGATCGAGTACGGAATGGCGCCGAAAGGCTACGGCCGGACGATCGAGATCGACCACATCGTGTCGCTTGAACTGGGCGGCTCCAACGACATCGCCAACCTCTACCCGGAGCCGGGGTCGGGCCCGGCGAGCTATCACGTCAAGGACAAGCTGGAGAACAAGCTGCATGACCTCGTGTGCGCCGGGACCATCACCCTCCACGCGGCTCAGGCCGGGATCGCATCGAACTGGGAGGGGCTGTACCTGCGCATTTATGGAGTCACGCCGTGAAATCCGCTCTCGGTTCTCGCGGCGGCTGCGCAGGAGCCTGGGCCCGAACGGAGAATCCGAGTTTCCCTTTCCGGAAAATCGGCACGGCGACGTAGGAGGCGGTCAAGAATGGCTGGAAGTGCACAGCGCATCATCGGCGGCGCGGTCGGATTCGCGTTCGCGGCAGTTTGGGCGACGGCGGGGCTCGGCTCGGCCGTGATCTGCATGGTCGCCGCAGTGATCGGCTACGCCGCGGTTCGGCTGTCCGAGGGCCGCGAGCTCGGTGCGATCTCGGCCGGCCGCGATGCCGTCCGCGAGCTTCAGAGCCGGCGCGGCGAATCCGCGCCTGTCGAGGCCCGGAAGCAGCCGACCCGGAAGCCGTCGGCCCGCGCCGCCCAGCAGGTTCGGCCGCAGAAGCGCGTTCCGGCGCGTGCGATCGTCGATCCGGAGCCCGCAACCTACGGCTGGTAGCGGCCCGGGCGTACCCTCCGGGCATGAAGCGGAGGCGGAACCGGCGGGCGCTGCTCGCGGCGGCGGTCCTCGTCGAGGTGGCCGCCCTGCGAACTCGCGGCTACGGGCTCGGCGGGAACGTCGTGGTGCGGTGCCGGCGAGGGCACCTGTTCACCACGATCTGGATCCCCGGCGCGTCGTTCAAGTCGGTTCGCCTCGGCTGGTGGCGGCTGCAGCGGTGCCCGGTGGGCAGGCACTGGACGATCGTGGCGCCCGTGGACAGATCCGAGCTCCCGGAGGCCGAGCTGCAGCTCGCGGCCGAGCGGAGGGATGTGCGGATTCCCTGACGCGTCCCGTCACGCCGGCCGGATGCTCTGGGCGAAGTGGAACAGGTTGTGCGGGTCGTAGGCCCGCTTCACCTGCCGTAGGCGGGCAAGGTTCGGGCCGTAGTAGGCGTGCTGCCAGTTCGCGAGGTCGGGATCGATGTAGTTCACGTACGCGGCGCCGGAGGTCGAGGGGGCGAGCGTCGCGCGCGAGGCGTTCACCCACGAACGAGCAGACGCGGCGTCGCCGCTCGCGAAGTACTGAATCGACGCGAGCGTGTCGCGGTGCGCGAAGGCCGTCGCCCCGGCCGGCACGCGGTTGAGCGCGCCGCCGTAGGCGTCGATCAGCAGCGCGCCCGGCGCCGTCCCCCGCGTTTCGATCACGTGCCTGAAGGCCGCGAGGCGCGCCGCGGCCGGAATGCGCGCGATGTAGTCGGAGGCGCCGACGAACACCTGGTGCCCCGGCGCTGCACACGACGGGAGCGTGTGTCCCAGGCAACCGGCCCAGCGGCGCACCAGATCGAGCCACGATGCGCTTCCCGTCACGAGCTGCTGCGCCGGCGGCCCGAGCGTCGAGAGAGCCGTCTTCAGCCTGGCCTCGCGGCCGAGGAACTGGCCGAACACCTGCAGCGTCGGCCCGCCGGGGCCGGTGGCCAGGCGGCAGAGGCTGCCGAGTGCGTCCGGAGCGGCCGGCGCCCAGTGCAGGAAGCTCGCGAGAACCTCCTCCACCTGCGTCCACGGCCACGTCCCGATGAAGTACGAGCCCTGAGAGACGGCGTGCGTCCGGAAGACGAGCCGCGTGACGATCCCGAAGTTGCCGCCACCACCCCCGCGGCAGGCCCAGTAGAGATCGCTGTGGTGCGTTGCATCGGCGCTCAGGATCTCGCCGTCGGCGGTGACGATCTGCAGTGAGCGGAGGTTGTCGGAGGCGAGGCCCCAGGCGCGCGAGGCGAGGCCGAAGCCCCCGCCGAGTGCATGGCCCCCGATTCCGACGCTCGGGCAGGTGCCGGCCGGGATCGCGAGCCCGTGGCGGGCGAGCGCGTTGTAGACGTTTCCGAGTCGTGCGCCTGGGCCGGCCGTCGCCTGTCCCGCGCTGACGTGCACGGCGGCGAGCTTCGAGAGATCGACGACGACTCCCGAGGTCGTCGAGTAGCCGCCGTAGCTGTGCCCGCCGGAGCGGGCGACGATGTGCACGCCCGAAGTGCGCGCCCAGCGAACGACCGCGCTCACATCTGCAGCGTCGAGCGGCTGAGCGATCGCGAGGGGGTGGACACCGTCGTAGACACCGTCGAAGACGAGGCGCGTGCTCTCGTACGCCGTCGACCCGGGTGTGATCACCGGTCCGCGCAGCGTCCTCGCCAGGGCCCGGACCCGCGGATCGGCCTGCGCCCGCGCACGAGCCTCGGGCTCGAAGCGGAGGGCGGGCACGGCCACGGCTGCCGACAGTGCAGCCGCGCGGACGACGAGCTCCCGGCGCGTCATGGGCCTCGAGTCCGGATCCCAGGGCACGGGAGCAGGGTAGGCGGTCGGGAGCTTGTGGGGATTGACACAACGGTTCCGACCTGCAACCGTGTGAACTCGGCAGCGAGGGGAGGGGACAGTGCCCGTCCGTCCTTTGGTCGTTGCTGCGGCGCTGGTTGGGGCGTGTACCACGGCCTTTCTGCTTGCGGCGCTCGCCTTTGCGTCAGGGAGCCGTGGTTCGGCCGTCGTGACTCTGCAGATCGCACCTCGCGGGCTCGGCACCGTGTCCGTGACGCCGCCGGACAACGACTCGCTCAGCGTCTGCGATGGCAAGGAGCACACCGACCAGGCCTCGTGCTCCCTGACGTACGACCGCGGCACCCACGTGAAGCTGACCGCGAGCAGCGACGCGGGCCGGAAGTTGTTCTCGTGGAGCACCGCCGACTGTCCCGGCACCGGGGACTGCGCGCTGATGCTCGACGACGACGCGACGTCGATCGTCGCGGTCTTCGATCCGCTGCGGCTCGGCGTGAAACTGTCGCCCTCGTCGCCCGGCGACGGCACGGTCTCGCCGGACCCGGCTGGGCGGAAATGCCCGGATGACCAGATCCCGGACAACGCCGATCAATGCTTCGAGTTCGCCCCTGGGACGAAGGTCAAGCTGACGGTGACCAAGGGCACGGACACCTTCAAGGGCTGGAATCCCGGCTGCGAGCCCACGAATGCGTTGACCTGCACGATCACCGTCGAGGACGAGACCACGTGGGTGGGCGCCACGTTCGACGGCGACGACCCGCCGGGGCTCCCCACGACGATCGACGTTCAGTTCCAGCTGAAGCGCGGGGGGACCGGCAGCGGTCGAGTGAGCGCTGCAGATCTCGACTGCGGCACCGTCTGCACCCGTCAGTACGGCTACGGGAAGACGCTCAGGCTGACCGCGAAGCCCGACCAGGGCTCGGTGTTCTCGGGGTGGAACGGCGTCTGCTCGAAGACGGAGACCACCTGTACCTTCCCGGTCGGGCCGGTCACCTCGATCAGGGCGCTCTTCGACCACGACACGAGCCCGCCGAGCAGTCCAGGCTCGCTGGCGACGACGTCGGCGACGCGCACCGGCATCCAGATCCAATGGGGACCCTCGACCGACAATGTCGCGGTCGCCGGCTACCGCGTGTACCTCAACGATGCCACGGCCGGTGACACGACCGACACGACGTACACCTTCAGCGGCCTGCTCTGCGGTCATCAGTACACCCTCGCGGTCGACGCGGTCGACGAGAACGGCAATCGGTCTCCACGCACGTCGCTCACCGCGCCCACCCGGTCGTGCCGCCTCGCGGCGCGGCTCGCCGGGGTCGGCATCGACCGTCGGGGCGGTGGCCGGCATCTGGTCGTCAAGCTGCGCGTGAACAGACCGACCGCCGCCCTGGTGGCGCTCGCGCGGCTGCGCACCGTCGTGGCGCACGGCCGCTACGGCGTCAAGCCCGGAACGAACGTGCTCCGGTTGGCGATCCCGAGGAGGCTCGCGGGAGGCTCGTATCGGCTGAAGATCACGCTGGTCGACCCGGACGGTGGGCTCGTCGTGCTCCCGGGCCGCGCAATCCTGCTCCCGAGGCAGAAGTGACCACCGAGAAGGCGGTCGAGCCCCAGGCGCCGGCGCCGCGGGGGAGATGGTCGATTCGCCGGCCCTC
Source organism: uncultured Thermoleophilia bacterium (assembly GCA_963828655.1). Lineage (GTDB taxonomy): Bacteria > Actinomycetota > Thermoleophilia > Gaiellales > Gaiellaceae > PALSA-600. Next base: position 519,867 of record CAWHFK010000009.1, read on the forward strand.
CGTCGGACAGGCCTCTGCGCTCGTCGGGCTGATCGGAGGAGTGCTCGCGCTCGTCTTCATCTTCAAGCCCGGGTGGAAGCCGCAGGCGCCGTCGGACACCTCCAAAGCCACGATCAGCGACAAGCGGGTGTTTCAGCCGGTCACCTTCAAGCGCTACCTGCAGCGCCAGCAGCTTCCAATTCCCCGCGGGCTGAGCCACACCTACCTCAACCGCGCCGGGGTCATGGTCAGCTTTCACTACGAGATCGTCGGCCTACGCCACAAGAGACTTCCACTGCGCTGGGAGCTGTCGAACGCTGCGACGAACGATCTCGTCGCCTCGCAGAACAGTGCGTACACCCTCATTCCGGCGAACGACGACGACGCCGGCGACTGGTCGGTCTGGGTCCCCGCACCGAAGAAGGGCCGTGACTACTACGTCACCGTGACGATCTACCAGCCGCAGGGGCCGCCGTACGAGCTGAAGCACTTCGACTCGCCCAACTTCCCGGGCCTCGCGAGCTGAAAGCCGGCGTCGGTCGCGCTCACTCCGGGGCGGGAGAGCCCGCAGGCTGGCGGGCGCGTGTGAGCTCGACGAGCAGGAGCACTCCGGCAGCAGCTCCGAGCGCGCCGCCGATCTGCCGCGCGTTCCCGACCCCGAGTGCATGGAGCGCTCCCCACGCGCAGAGATACGTCCAGCCCGCGATCGCGGCGCTGTAGACCAGACCGAGCCCCGCGTCGCGGTCGACCGGCAGCACACCGAACAGCCGCAGCGTCCTGCCGGGGCGGTCGGAGAAGAGGCCGCCCGCCCTCCCAGCGCCGTGCACCGACCCGAGCCCGAGCTCGCGTTCGAGCCATTGCGCCCGGCGGAGCCCGTAGTCGTAGAGCTGCGTGTTGCGGAGCTCGTACAGCAGCACGCCGAGCGTCGCGATCAGCCCGATCAAGCCGACGGCGAGCAGCTCTGCCGTCGAGCTGGGACGCCCCAGCACCGCGACCGCGGCACCGCTCAGCGTCGGCACGAGTGCGAGCAGCTTGAACCGAACGTCACCGATCCCGGCCAGGAGGCCGATCGTCTGCTGATAGTCGAGGCGCAGGAGGTCGGTCGCTTCTGCGGTTCTCGGCGCCGGCGGCTCGGCAGATCCCGTCATGTCAGTCCTTCGGTCGAGCCGCAGTCCAGTGGGCGAAGCCTATGCCCGTACCTGCGTGTGCACAAGCCGCGGGGACGCGAGGTCGCGCACGAGCCACCAGAGCAGCGCGGGATGAGCGGCTGCGCGGCGGACGGCGTAGGGCAGGTAGCCGCGCCCGAAGGGCACGTAGATCCGCACCGGCGTGCCGGGCTCGGCGGTTCGAGCGGCGGCCGCCGTCGGCAGGCCGAACAGAAGCTCGAGCTCGGCGTGGGGCAGAAGCGCCAGCGTGGCCCGCGCCAGCGGGCCATCGTGTGTCGCGATTGCCGCGCGTCCGTCCGTGCGCGCGACCACCTCTGCGACGGCGAGGAACCCTGTGCCCGGGTCGGCGTCTCCCGGCCACTGCCCCTTCACGATGCGGGCCCGTACGCCGGCTGCGGCGAGCGCCTCTGCATCGTGGACACTGCGCGACCAGCAGCCGGGCAGCGTCGCGCCGACGTCGTAGCCGCGGGCGCCGAGCCGGCACGCGAGCGCCAGCGTGCGGTCCGCGTGCTCCTCTGCCAGCGAGTCGAAGTGGAGGGGCACACCGGCTGCCGCGGCAACCTCGGCGAGCCGGGCCGCGCGGTCGTCGGTGCCGAGCGCCGGCAGCTTGATCGACACGTACGAGTCGAGACGCTGTGCCGCGATCGCAGCGACCGCGCGCCCGTGCAGCGACGCGACGTCACCCGGCGAGTCGCCGGGGGAGTCCCAGTAGCCGAGCGTCGTTGCGTGCCCGACCGTCAGTGCAACGTCGACCGCGTCCGCGAGCTCCGGCCCGGCGACGTAGCGGCGGGTCGCGCGGTGAACGAGGCGTTCGCGGACGCCCGTCATGTCGATCTCGTCGTCAGTCGCCTGCCGACCAGCCAGCGCGCGTCATGGGCGATCGGTAGCGCAGAGCGGGGGCGCAGGGGATAGAACGCGGCCGCCACGCAAGGACGTTCGTCACGGGTCCACTCTCGCGTCCAGGGTGCCTCCGACCCCAGGAACTCGATCGAGCTCAAGCCCTGTTGTGTTGCCTTCCGCACGACCTCGGCCATCAGCAGCCGGCCGGGAGAGCAGTGCGCCCACGACTCGTGGTAGCCGATCTTCAGGAGCCAGAGCCGGTTCGCACGCTCGACGGCGACCTGCATCGCGACCGGCCGACCGTCGATGCGCAGGAACGCGATCCGCAGCGCTCCACTCTGCGCCTGCTCGGCGGCGTAGCGGACGAAGAAGGGCAGTCTCGCCGGGTCCTGCGCGAGCGCCGTCCCGGTGCGGCCCTTCCAGCCGTGCGCCTCGACCGAGAGGGCGGTGGACAGCAGTTCACCCGCGGTACCGGGAGAAGGAGCGAGGTAGTCGAAGCCGACCTCGCCCTGCTCCCGAGCGAGCCGTCTGGCGCGCCTCAGGTCGGAGCGGCGCCCGCTGTTGAGAATCGCCTCCGGCTCCTGCGACCGCGCGGTGAGGTGGAGCACGGGCAGCGACGGGCGGCGCCGGACCGCGGTGGCCGCCTTCCGGCCGAAGGCCGCCTCGAGCACGCGCAGCGAAGGAGAGTCGGCCGGGACTCGACGGAGCAGCACCGGCACGCCCAGGCGGGCGACCTCGTCGCCGAGCCGGCCGAGTGCGTCCTCGCTCTCCCAGAGGAGGTCGACGGGCTCGTAGAGCCGGCTCACGGTGGCGGTCTCGAGCCGGCCGAGCCTCGACTCGAGCGGGGCGACCCCCGAGCCGTTGCCCAGGGCGAGGACATGCAGCCGGAGCCCCGGTAGCTCCGTTGCGGCGCGCAGCCAGGCGAGTTGCTGCATCGGGCTCGGGAGCGAGCTGGCCAGCTCGTCCCACGCCGGCGCCAGTAGCTCCAGTGACGCCGCGTCTGCACCGACCCGCAGTGCCGAAACGGGATGTGACCGCCCGGGCATCCACAATCGATCGTCGCACGCGGCAACGGGGGGCCGACTGTGGTTTTCCCCTGAACAAGGCGCTCAAGGGACGGTTCGTCCCTTCCTTCTTCATACCGTGAGGCCCCTGTTTCTCCGACGCACTGCGGCGATGGTGGGTGTGGCGTAAGAACACCCTTCGGATTCAGGAGAGAACACGATATGAGGCAGCGGATCTTGATCATCGGCGCAATCGCGGCGTTGGCGCTGGTGACGGCCACCGCGGCGTTCGCCGGCACGCTCACAGCGACCGCCACGGTTTCCGGCACGGCCGGCGTCTCGCTCAACCTTCCGTCCAACCCGTCCGTCTCGGCCACGCTCGACGGCACCGACCAGACGGTCTCGTATGCACCCGTGCTCGGCGTGGTCGATGCACGCGGTAGCGGCGCGGGCTGGAACCTGCAGATCTCGGCGACGAACTTCTCGGACGGCTCGGGACACACCCTCGCCCCGGGCACGGTCACGGCGGCCGTCCAGGCCTGCCACTCGGGCTCGAGTTGCACCGCGGCGACGAACTCGGGCATCACCCTGCCCCTGACGATCACCGGCACCGCGGCGAAGTTCTTCAACGCGGCCGTCAACACCGGGCTCGGCAAGGTCGACGTCACCCCGACGATTCAGGTTGCGATCCCCGGTAACTCGTTCGCCGGGACGTACACGTCGACGGTCACGCTCGCAGCTGCCACCGGCCCGTAAGCCTCACAACACGACGACGCTGCCTCGAGTGCCCCGGCCATCCCGCCGGGGCACTTGTCGGTTCAGGACGGAATCGACAGCACGATCTTGCCGAACTGGTCGCCGGCTTCCAGGCGCTCGTGCGCCGCGCGTGCCTCGGCCAGGGGAAACACCCGGTCGACGACGGGGCGCGCCCGTCCGGCCGCGACCAGGTCGTAGACGCCCTGGAAATCCTCCGGCGTCCCCATCGACGAGCCGAGGATCGACAGCTGCTTCCACCAGAGGCGGTGCAGCGCCGCCGGGGGGTTGGGGCCGGTCGTCGCGCCGCAGACGACGATCCTCGCCTCGGCCCGCGCCGACTCGAGCGTGCGCTTCCAGGTCGCCTCGCCGACGTCGTCGACGATCACGTGCGCGCCGCCGCCGCTCGCCTCCTTGACGGCCGCCACGACGTCGCCGGTCGCGTGGTTCACACCGAGGTCGGCGCCGAGCTCGCGTGCGCGTGCGAGCTTCTCGTCGCTCGACGACGTGACGGCGACCTGCGCACCGAGTGACTTCGCGATCGTCAGTGCGGCCGTCGCCACCCCGCCGCCGATGCCCCAGATCAGGACCCATTCGCCTTTCTGCAGGTGCGCTCGGGTCACGAGCATTCGATAGGCGGTCACGAAGACGAGCGGGAACGCCGCCGCCTCCTCGAACGAGAGCGAGGCAGGGATCGGGTGGACGTAGTCGCGCGGGACGGCGATCAGCTCCGCGTGCGTGCCGTCCATCGTCTCGCCGACGATGTGCATTCTCCCGTCGCTCACGATTCCCGGATTGATCACGACGCGCGTCTCGGTGCCCGCGATCACGCCGGCTCCGTCAGCGCCGAGAATGCGCGGCTTCGGCACCGACGGCAGCCCCTTGCGAATCCACACGTCGAGGTGGTTGAGCGACGCGGCCCGCAGCTCGATCAGCACCTCGCCGTCGCGGGGCACCGGATCCGGCACGTCCTCGTAGCGGAGAACGTCCGGGCCGCCGTCCTCGTGGATGCGGATCGCCTTCATGCGGGCACAATCCTCGCATGACGGCCGACGAGATCCGCCGGTTGGCTGCAGAGCTCGGGCTCGCGGCCGTCGGCGTGGCGCGGGCCGAGGCCTACGTCGACACCGAGCGCCACATCGTGGAACGCCGTTCGCGCGGCCTCTTCGCGGAGATGAAGTTCACGATGGCGCAGCCCGAGCGCTCGTGCCACCCCGAGTCGCTCCTGCCCGGCGCGCGCAGCGTCGTGTCGGCTGCGCTCTGCTACTGGGAGCCGGAGGAGCCGCTCGCGGCGGGCGCGGGGCGCCTCGCGCGCTACACCTGGTCGGACGCCTACGCCGAGCTGCGCGAGCAGCTCGCTGTGCTCGGCCGCGCGATCGGAGGGAGCTACCGGGTGCTCGTCGACGCGAACCAGCACGTCGACCGCGAGGCCGCGGCGCGGAGCGGGGTCGGGTTCTACGGGAAGAACACGATGTTGATCACGCGCAGCCACGGGTCGTGGGTTGTCCTCGGCACGCTCATCAGCGACCGCGAGCTCGAATCGACGCCGGCGCTCGGCACCGACTGTGGCGACTGCAGGATCTGCATCGACGCGTGCCCGACCGGTGCGCTCGACGAGCCGGGCACGCTCGACGCCACCAGGTGCCTCTCGTACTGGACGCAGTCGCCCAGAGCGATTCCCGAGGACTACCGGGCCAGGCTCGGCGCGCAGGTGTACGGCTGCGACATCTGCCAGGACGTCTGTCCCTGGAATCGCGGCGTGGAGAAGCGCAGGGCCGATCGCGCGCCGGACGACTCGGGGCACGTCGATCTCGTCGAGTGGCTCGAGTCCGACACCCTGATCCAGGACTACGACCGTCTGTACGTGCCTCGGAACGATCCGAGCTTCCTGCGCCGCAATGCGCTGGTCGCGCTCGGGAACACCGGCGGGCCCGAGCACATCGAGGTGCTCGAGCGGCACGCGGACGACGAGCACGCCCGTTGGGCGATCGAGCGGATCGGCGAACGCGCGAAGCTCGACGCGTCGTCGGCCTAGGCCGACGCCGGGCGCCGGGGGCGCAGCTCGGCGGCGAGCGCGCGTGCGCGGAGCGCGACCTGGTTGCGCAGCTCGGCCGGCTCGAGCACGATCGCCTCGCCGCGATAGGAGACGACCTCTCCGACGAGCCATTCGGCGCTGCCGACCGACTTGTCGGCGAGTGCGGCGCCGTCGACCAGCGGGCGGGCGCCCTTCTCGACTTCCCACCGCGCGACCGCGGGCGAGTACCAGATGCGCGCAGTGGTTGCAGAGTGGAGCTCGGACGGGTCGAAGCCCTCGCGCGGTGTGAAGCTCTTGCGAAGCACCCTCGCGTTGCGCATGCGGTCGAGACGGTACGACCGCGGCTGGTCGCGGTCGATGTCCCACGTGTGCACGTACCAGTGCGGCAGCCGGCGCTCGATCGAGTACGGCTCGACGCTGCGCGTCACCACTTCCTGCTCCTCCGGCTTGAGGTACTCGATCTCGACGAGCTTGTGGTCGTCGATCGCATGGGTGAGCGTGTCGACCAGCCCCTCCTCCTCGCCGACGTGCGGCGCAGGGGTCTGGGTCAGCTCGAAGGCGCCGAACGTCTCCTCGAGCTTGGCGCGCACCCGGTCGAGCGGCGAATGCGTGCCGGCGGCGACCATCGGGCCGACGAACTCGAGCGCGAGCCGGATCGCGCGGGCCTCGAGCGGCGTCAGCCGGGGCGCGCGCCGGAACGTGTCTCCGAAGAGCTCCTTGTCGACGTGCACCTGGTCGCCGTGCAGCTCGGCATAGACCGCGTAACAGCCGCCGCCGAAGTTGACGAGGTTGAGGAGCGAGAGATGCTCCTCCAGCTGCTCAGCCGGAATCGAAAAGCGGTTGACGAGCTCGTGCGCGGGGATGATCCCCTCACGCTCCTCGCCGCAGGCGGCGAGCAGATAGGCGAGCAGCGACTGCAGGACCCCGAAGCGCTCGGGTGCGACCGGGCCGGCGAAGCGCTCGACGACATCGGACTCGCCGGGGACGATCTCGGCGGCGGGTGTCGGGGGCGCGCCCTCGTGTGCCGCTCGCGCGGCACGGGCGCCTTCGACGACGAGCCGGCGAAGCTCCGAGGGCTCGAGCGGAACGGCGCGGCCGTCCTGCCGCAGGATCCAGCGCGCCAGCAGGTTCGACGAGGCGTACTTGGTGACGAAGACGTCGCCTTCCACCAGGTTCCGCTCGCCGCCGTAGGCGCGCTCGACCCACCAGGCGGTATCGGGCGCCACCTCGATCCTCGCCTCGCCGACGATGTCGCCGAACTGCCATTCCGCCCGGCCGCGGTAGTTCTCGACGTCGAACTCGGGCGGCAGGCGGAAGTCGCGCTCGCGGCGGGTTGCGAAGCGGATGTCGGAACGGATGCGCGAGACGCGGAACGTGCGAATGTCGTCTCGCTCGAGGTCGTGCCCGATCACGTACCACGAGCCGTTCTCCGGCAGGAGCGCGAACGGGTTGAGCGTCCGCTCCTCCTCCTCGTCGCGGTAGATCGACCAGTACCGGAACTTGACGGTCCGCTGTTTCGAGATCGCGCCCTCGAGCTTGCCGAGCCGGCCCTGCAGCTCGGGCGAGTAGTCCGGATCGCGCACCTCGACGCGGGAGGCGGTGCCGGTCGGGGCGGCGGCGAGCGAGCCCGCCGAGCGGCCGAGCGCGAGGTTCTGGAGCGCGAGGCGAAGCGGCTCGGCGTAGGCGAAGCGTCCTTCGAGCAGGAAGAAACAGGTCTGCAGCGCCGCCAGCTCCTCGTCGTCGAGCTCGAGCTCGGGCAGGAAGTAGCGCTCCGAGCGCAGGGTGTAGAGCTCTTCCCCGGTGAACTCGTCGCGCTGCGAGTCGAGCGGGACGCCGAGTGACACGAGCTCTGCGCGGTCGGAGTAGAAGCGGCGCGCGAACGCCTCGTCGCTCATCTCCTGATAGCCCTCGACGTTCGACTTGATGTCGCGCGCGGTCAGAGGGCGGCGCTCCGCCATCAGGAACGCAACCAGCGAGAGCTGACGAATCAGCTTGTCGGTGTCATGGCTCATCTGATCTCTCCGGCCGGCTCCGTCGAGCCTACGCCGGCGAGGGCGAGCTTATCCGACAACTATGCGGCGGCTCTGCTGCGCTCGAGATGCTGGTGGCTCGGGCAGTAGTCGCGATCCGGCAGCGGGGTCCGCTGGCAGGCCTTGCCCTTGCGGGTCGTCGCGCGGCAGCGGGCGACCCCGCCGTCGAACGCGCCGGCCTCGATCTGGTCCTCGACGAAGTCGACTGCGGCATCGACGCCGTGGTTCACGGCCCAGGCGACCTGCGCCTGGACGTTGATCGGGAAGTAGCGCCGGATGTCCTGGAAGAGAGCGCGGTCCGGCTTGGCGAAGTAGTGCGGATCCTGTGCGAGGCGCTGCATCGTCCCTTCGCAGGCCTGGAGCACTTCCCGGCGGTACTCGAGCTGGGTCTCATCGTCGACGTAGGGGTCGATCAGGTCCTTGATCGAGCGATAGATCGCTCGCGAGTACTGATACATGCAGTGCTGAATATGCAGGATCCGCTCATCCATATCGCCGTCTATCTCTCCTCGACTGTAGTCGCCAGCCCTTTAAGAAGCAGTAAATCCTCCCTTGCCGACGCGACCCGCGAACGACTCTACACGCTCGGAGGGGCTGTTACAAATGTTTTCAGCTGAGTAAACGTCCGGCACGGTTTCCGGAGGTCCGTTACCCGTCCGGTGGCGGCTTACACCTACCGAAAACTCCTGCTTCAGCGGGCGATCTGGCGGGAGTAGGCGCCCGCGAAGCCCGCCTGGCGGGCGGTCGAGACCGCCGCGTCGGCATCCGCCTTCGACGCGTAGACCCCCGTGAAGACGACCAGATACCCCGGTTGGAGGCTCGCGTAGTTCGACGAGTCCAGCACACCCGCCTGCGAGAGGCCCGACTTCGCGGCCGCGGCGGCCTTGGCGTGGGCGGAGGCGGCTCCGGTCGTCTTCGGGTAGGAGACCAGCACGATCGTCCACCCGTTCTCGTTCGAGGGCCAGGCGAAGCGGCCGTTCCGCCGCCCGGCGCCGGCACTCGCGGGCTCGGGCGCCCGCGGCAGCGTGGAGGTCTCGACCGTTGCCGGCTCGGCCGGGACAGGGGCGGGCGGGGCGAGCGTCACGGCCTCGGCGCCGGCGAGGGTCGGCCGGGTCGCGTTCGCGTCGGAGGCCGTCAGCGCGATCGCGGCCGCCCCGCCCCCCACGGCCACGATCAGCGTCAGCAGCGAGGCCCAGACCCAGTCTCCGGGGTACCAGCCGAAGCGGCGGATCCAGCGCCGGCGGAGGGCCGCCAGCCGACCGGTCACCGAGGGCAGCTGGAGGCCGCAGTCGAGGCAGTAGCGCTGGTCCCGCGCCCGCCTCGCGCCGCACCGCGGGCAGGTCTCGTCGGCCGCCGCGATTGCCGTCTCGCGCTCGGCCGTCCTGGTGCCCATCAGGCGTCGGGAGCCGGTTCGATCACCGTCTCCTCCGACGTCGCCTCGCTCCCGAGCGGGCGGCCGCAGTTCGGGCAGAACCGCGATCCCCGCAGCACGGGTGCGCCGCACTCGCAACGGGGAACGTGCCGGTGGACGTGCAGGAGCTCCTCGATCTCCGCCAGGCGCGCGTCGATCCCGATCACCGCGGCAGCCTGCTCCGCGAGCAGATCCTCGCGGAACCCGCCGCGCCGGTACATCTCGACCAGCAGGCCGCCGAGGTCGCGCAGCGCATCCTCGCGGGCCTTGAGGAGCGCCCGGCGTTCGCGGCGCAGCACACCGGCCTGGGGCCGGCGCGGAGCGATTCCTTCGGCGTCGTGCGCCCGCCGGCGAAAGGGTGCGGCCATTGCCAGGCGAGTCTAACGAGCGGTTCGGCGTGGAACCCGGCTACAGCTGCAGGACGACGAGCCGCTCTTCGGTCATCTCGTGGACGGCCCACCCCGGGCCCTCCTTCGTGTTGCCTGAGGCCTTGACGCCGCCGTAGGGCATCTGGTCGGCGCGGAACGTGGGGGCTTCGTTGACGGTGACACCGCCGAACTCGAGCTCCTGTGCAGCCCGGAGGCACGTCGGGAGATCACGGCTGAAGATCGCCGCCTGGAGCCCGTACCGCGTGGCGTTCGCGCCGGCGATCGCCTCGTCGACGCTCCCGACGCTCGTCAGCGTCACCACCGGTCCGAAGACCTCCTCGCACTGAACCTGGTCCGTCGGTGCGGGCCTCGCGATCACCGTCGGGCGGATCAGGCCGTCGGAGGTCACGTCGCCGCCCGTCAGCACCTCGCCCTTCGAGGCGCGGATCCACTCGAGGATGCGATCGCGCTCGCTCTCCTCGATCACGGGGCCGACGTCCGTGTCCGGATCGGCCGGATCGCCGACCTGGAGGGCTTCCACCGCCGGGACGAACTCGGCGACGAAGTCGTCCCAGGCGTCCTGGAGCACGAAGATCCGCTGCACGGAGATGCAGCTCTGCCCGGCGAAGGAGAACGCGTTCGCCGCGAGCTTGGCCGCGGTGTCAGGCGGCGCGTCGCCGCAGACGATCGCGGGTGTCGCATTGCCGAGCTCGAGCTTCACGCGCTTGCGGTGCGCGCGTTCGGCGATTCCCCAGCCGACGGCGCCGGAGCCGGTGAAGGTGATCAGCTTGACCCGATCGTCGTCGACGAGGACGTCGCCGATCGCCCCGGCCGAACCCGAGACGACGTTGATCCAGCCGGGCGGCAGGCCCGCTTCCTCCTCGAGGTTCGCGAGGAAGAGCGCCGACAGGGGAGTGGTGGACGCAGGCTTCAGCACGACCGCGCACCCGGCGGCGAGCGCGGGCGCGATCTTGTGCGCGACGAGGTTCAGGGGGAAGTTGAACGGGGAGATCGCACCGACGATCCCGATCGGCAGCCGCAGGGTGAAGGCGAGCTTCCCCGCGCCTGCTGCCGATGCGTCCATCGGCACCATCTCGCCGGCGAGCTTTCGCGCCTCGACGGCGGCGAAGGTATAGGTCGACACCGCGCGCTGCGCCTCGACTCGCGCGGCCTTCAGCGGCTTACCCGCCTCGGCGGAGACGATCCGGGCCGCCTCCTCCCGGCGCTCGTCCAGCAGCCGCGCAGTGGCATCGAGGATCCGCGCCCGCTCGTGGGCCGGCAGCGGCTCGCTCATCGCCCGCTCCGCCGCATCGAGCGCCCGCCGGGCCTCATCGGCGCCTCCTCGCGCGATCCGGGCGACGGTGGCGCCGGAAAAGGGCGAGCGCACCTCGGTCCACTCGCCCGTCTCCACCGGGCCGCCGTCGATCAGGAGCGAATGGTCGGTGTTGACGGCCGTCATGGAGGTCAACTCTAATCTTCTCCCGTGAGCTTTCGGAGAGCAGCACGGATCGGCGCCCCGACGCTTTGGGTGCTCGCATCGATCGCGATGATCATCAGCGTCGGGGTGCCGACGTCGCACGATCTCGTCTTCTTCTGGTTCGCCCTCGGGATCATCGCGTTCTCGGTGACCGACGTCCGGCGCCGAACGTCGCGTCTGATCATCGAGTGGTCGCCGTTCATCGCCGTGTTGTTCGTCTACGACCGTCTGCGCGGCTACGCGGACGGCCTGCTCTTCCACGCGCGCGAGGTTCCGCAGATCAAGGTGGAGGCCGCGATCTTCGGGCGGCCGATCCCGACGGTGTGGCTGCAGGCTCACCTGTGGCACGGTGCGGGCGACCTGCGCTGGTGGGACTACGCCACCTGGTTCGTCTACCTGACGCACTTCTTCGCGACGCTCGTCGTCGCCGCGATCCTGTGGAGGTGGGCGCACGACCGGTTCATCAAGTTCGCGACGATGGTGTGCGTCCTCTCGCTCGCGGGGTTCGCCACGTACGTGCTCTTCCCCGCGGTGCCGCCGTGGCTCGCCGCACGGCACGGCTCGATCGGCTCGGCGAACAGGACGATCGCCATCGTCTGGCACCACGTGCCGATCGCCCACTTCGGGTCGCTGTTCGAGAAGGGCCAGACGTACGCGAACAACGTCGCTGCAATGCCATCGCTGCACGCCGGTTACTCGTTGCTGATCGTGGTGTACCTCTGGCGACTCGTCCCGCGCTGGTGGCGGCCGCTGCTCGCTCTCTACCCGCCGGCAATGGCGTTCTCGCTCGTCTACACGGGCGAGCACTACGTGGTGGACTGTGTCGCCGGCTGGGCGTACGCCGTGGCAACGTTCATCGCGGTCAATCTCGTCTTCGAATATCGCGCGCGCCGCGTCACGGCCCTCGAGCCGGCCCTCGCCGATTGAACGACGTTCGGCCGCTCGAGTTCCCGGGTCTAGAGTGACACCGATGAACGGCTACATCGTCGATGCGGTCCGGGCGCCGATCGGCCGCAAGAACGGAACGCTGTCGGTGCTGCGCGGGGACGATCTGGCCGCTCAGGTCCTGAACGGCCTCCTCGGCCGGCACGACCTCGATCCGGCCGAGATCGAGGACGTGCAGATGGGCTGCGTCACCCAGATCGGGGAGCAGGGGTGGAACGTCGGCCGAATGGCGGTGCTCGCGGCCGGCTGGCCGGTCACCGTCTCGGCCACGACCGTCGACCGGCAGTGCGGCTCCTCGATGCAGACGAACTTCAACGCCGCCACGGCGGTCATGGCGGGGCAGCTCGATCTCGTCGTCTCCGCGGGCGTCGAGATGATGTCGCGCGTCCCGATGGGCTCGAACGGCGGCTCGATCTCCGAGCGCGTCACCGAGCGCTACGACATCGTGATGCAGGGAACGTCGGCCGAGCTGCTCGCCGACGAATGGACCCTGACGCGCGAGGAGCTCGACACCTACTCCCTCGAGTCGCACCGGCGGGCTCTGGCCGCCTCGGACAGCGGCAGGTTCGACCGCGAGATCATCCCGATCGAGCTGCCGGAGCCCGCTCAGGTGTGGTTCGCCGTGGACGAGGCGCCGCGGCGTGAGACGTCGGCCGAGGCGCTCACCGCGCTGCCGCCCGCGTTTCGCCCGGACGGCGTCGTGACCGCCGGCAACTCCTCCCAGATCGTCGACGGTTCGGCTGCTGTGCTGATCGCGAGCGAGACGGCCGTCCAGCGGCTCGGGCTGGAGCCGCGGGGGCGCTTCGTGTCCTTCGGCATCGCCGGGGTCGATCCGACGCGGATGCTGCACGGCAATCCTCGAGCGATGGAGAACGCCGTCTCGAAGGCCGGCCTCACGATGGACGACATGGCGGTGATCGAGATCAACGAGGCGTTCGCGTCCGTCGTGCTGCAGACCGCGCAGGACCTGCACCTCGAGGAGCGGATGGACGACGTGAATCCCAACGGTGGCGGCATCTCGCTCGGGCATCCGCTCGGTGCTACCGGGGCCCGGATCACCGCGACGCTGTTGTCGGAGCTCGAGCGCCGCGACGCGCGCTTCGGCATCGCGTCGATGTGCGTCGGCTTCGGGATGGCGATCGCCGGCGTGGTCGAGCGCCTCTAGCCTGGCTCGCACCGTCCGGCGGTGCGACTACGGTGGGCGGGCAGATGGCGATGTGCCAGGTCTGCCGCCGCACACTGCTCGCGGGTGAGCGCTACCGTACGTGGCGCTTCGAACGGCGTGACCAGACGGTCTGCGTCGTCTGCGAGCCCGCCGTGCACGACGCCGGTGCAGTGCGCGTCGTGGATGCGTACGAGAGCGTTCGCGTGACCGGGCTCACGCGAACCGTCCGCCGCGTCGCCTAGATCAGCCATCTAGTCCTCGGGCGCGCGTTTCTCGACACCGAGGCGGCGCGCGGCGACGCCGATCGTTCCGCCCTGCACGATCACCGAGGCGAGCACGACGACGAAGACGGTCTCGTAGATGCGCTGCGCGTCCGCGACGTGGCGTCCGAGCGCGAACGCGGCCAGGAGAATCGGAACCGCCCCCTTGAGACCGCCCCAGACCACGAACAGTCGCTCGCCGGTCTGCAGGCGCGCCGGGAGGAGCAGCGCGCCCGCCGCCAGCGGACGGGCGACCAGGGCGACGAAGGCCGCGAACAGCAGGCCCTCGACCCAGCGCCCGGAGGTGAGCCCGGAGAGGTCGATCGTCAGGCCGAGCGCGACGAACACGACGATCTCCGCCAGCGCGGCGAGACCGTCCTGGAACACCTGGATCTCCTTGCTGAACGGCGCTTGCAGGTCGCCGATCAGCAAGCCCGCGACGAAGACTGCCAGGAATCCCGAGCCGTGCGCCACGGTGGCGACGCCGTAGACGAGGCCCGCGAGTGCAAGCGTGCGCAGCGTGTACAGGCCCGAGGACGGGAGGGCGATGCGGCGCATCACGAGGCGCTCGATCAGACCGCCCGCTATCCCGATCGCAAGCCCGATCGACATCTGCTCGGCGAAGACCCGGACCACGATCCAGAATGAGGCATTGGCGTGCGTGGCGAGCTCGATCATCCCGAGCATCAGCGCGATGCCGACCGGGTCGTTGGCGCCAGACTCTCCTTCGAGGATCGTCCCGGTGCGACCCGAGATCTCGCGTTCTCCGAGCACGGAGAACATCACCGCAGGATCGGTGGGGGCGATGGCCGCCCCGAGCAGGCCCGACGTCACCCAGGACAGCCCGAACGCCCAGTGCGCGAAGACGGCGACGAGCCCGGCCGTGGCGAACGTCCCGAAGACGCCGAGTGAGGCGATCGGCAGGAGCGACGGCCGCAGCCGCCGCCAGCCGATCGACGAGCCGCCGTCGAAGAGGATGACGATCAGGGCGACGGTGGCGATTCGCTCGACCGTGACGATCGAGAGCCCGAGGGACGGCCAGAGGTCCGAGGCCACGGCGGCGGCGATGAGGAAGAACGCCGCCGACGGGATCGACGTGCGGGCGCTGACCTTCGACGCGAGCAGTGCCGCCGAGAGCGCGCCCGAGACGACGAGGATGGTGAGGCCGAAGCTGGTGACGTCGTGCACGGGACGACCGTATAAGAGAGGTTGGCACAAAACTCCTTACATACCCCTCATTCGAGGCATAATTCGGCAGGAAAGACTGTTGATGTCGATGCGCCGGCTCTGCCTCATCCTGCTCTGTGGCCTTGTTGCCGTCCCGGCGGCCCTGGCAGCCGTGAGCGCGCCCGGCGACGGTGTCCTCGAGCTGAGCAAGGTCAACGGCACCGTGGTCGTGACGGGCACACGCGGGACGCTCTGGGGGCAGATCGACAAGGGCAGGCTCGTCGTCTCCGACCCGATCCTCGGCGACGGCCAGGTGCTCGTCAGCGGCGCGGAGACCAAGCGCGCCGGCGTGCTCGACGGGACGACGGTCTACGGCGGCACCGACATCCGCTTCCGCGTCACCGGCGGGCGGTACCGCCTGTCGCTGAAGGGCAGCGGCATCGACCTGACCGCCGTCGGCGTGGGCACTGCGCAGCTCGCTGGTGACCTGCTCGCCGAGACCCCGGGCAACTACGCGCTCGACAGCGGCAAGTGGATTCCCGTGCCGTACTTCCCGGCCTCGCGACTCGTCCTGTTCGGCGTCCAGCCGACGCCGGCCGGCAGCCCGTCGGCGACCCCGTAGCGTGAGCTCGCCGACCTCGAACATCCTGGTGGTCGAGGACGAGAGCTCGATCGCCAGCTTCGTCTCTCTCTATCTGAAGAACGCCGGCTACGGCGTCCGGACCGCCTCGAACGGGACCGACGCGCTGTCCCAGGTCGCGCAGGAGATGCCGGGCTTGATCGTCCTCGACCTGATGCTGCCGGACATCGACGGCATCGAGGTGACGAGGCGCATCCGCCAGACGAGCGACGTGCCGATCCTGATGCTCACCGCCCGCGACGAGGACGTCGACAAGATCATCGGCCTCGAGGTCGGCGCGGACGACTATCTGACGAAGCCGTTCAACCCGCGCGAGCTCGTCGCGCGCGTCAAGTCGATCCTCCGCCGCGCCACCCCGGAGCGGCGGGAGCGGGAGACCGAGACGATGGACCACGGCGATCTGCACATCGATGCGGGCCGCCGCGAGGTTCGGGTCGGGGACGAGGAGATCCAGCTGGCCCCGAAGGAGTTCGACCTGCTCTGGGAGCTGCTCGATCACCGCGGTCTCGTGCTGACCCGCGATCAGCTGCTCGAGCGTGTCTGGGGCTACACGTTCGCCGGCGACACGCGGACGGTCGACGTGCACGTTCGTCAGCTGCGCCGCAAGCTCGGCGACGCGTCACCGATCGTCACGGTCTGGGGGGTCGGCTACAAGGTGTCGCCGGCCAAGGACGCGAAGAAAGACCCCGCTACCTCGTAGGCTGTTCGCGATGCTCGGATCGCTACGCGTCCGGCTGCCGCTCGTCTTCCTCGCGGGGGTCGTCCTCGCGGGCGTGATCACGACGGCGATCTCGATTCGCCTCTTTTCGCAGTTCACCGAGAATCAGACCCTCTCGAAGCTGACCCGCGAGGCGAACGGGATCGCCGAGCTCTACTCGAAGGCGGTGAACGCCGGGTACGGCAACAAGAGGGACCAGAAGGCGCCGACGTTCGCCGGCAAGACGCTCGAGAAGGCGACGGGTGACCGGATCTATCTGCTCGGCCCGCGTCTCGGGCTCTTCCCGGGACAGATCACCGGGCTGCGGCCGCTGCCGCAGGAGCCGATCGACTGGCACATCGGCAAGTCGGTCACGTTCGAGTTCACGCCGCCGGGCCAGCACCGCCGCTGGCTCGCGGTCGCCAATCCGATCGCCTCGTCCGGCACCACGATCGGCGCGATCGTCGTCGCGACTCCGAAGGCGGACGTCCGACAGCAGGTCAACTCGCTGATCGGCCGGCTCGCGATCGCGGGCGCGCTCGGCCTGCTCGTGGCCGCGCTGCTCGCGTGGTACCTGTCCCGACGCATCGTGCGGCCGATCCTGCAGCTCTCCGATGCGGTCGACGAGGTCGCGAGTGGCAACTACGACGTCACGGTGCCGCAGAACGCGCCCGGCGAGCTCGGCCACCTGAGCGCGCGCGTCGGCGAGATGGCCGACCGCCTCGGCGTGGTCGAACAGATGGAGCGCAACTTCCTGATGTCGGTCTCTCACGAGCTGCGCACGCCGCTCACCGCGATCCGCGGCCATGTCGCCGCGCTGCTCGAAGATGTGATCGCCGACCCGGAGCTCAGACGCAACTCGCTCGAGACGGTCGAGGCCGAGACCCAGCGGCTCGAGCGGCTCGTCGGGGACATCCTCGACCTCGCGAAGCTGGACACGAACCGGTTCACCGTCACGACGGAGGAGGTCGACATGGCCGCGCTGATCGAGCAGGCCTACGATCGGTATCGCGAAGAGGCGCAGCGCCGGTCGATCGACTATCGCCAGAAGCTCGACGCGCGGCCCGTGATCATCTCGGACGGCGACCGGGTCCTGCAGGTCGTCGGCAACCTGCTCTCGAACGCGTTCCGGGCGACGCCGGACGGCGGGCGCATCACCCTCGAGCTGGCTCAGCGGAACGGCACCGTGCACGTGGCGGTCGAGGACACGGGGCCGGGAATCCCGGCGGAGGCGCGCGAGCGGCTGTTCCGCCCGTTCGTCTCGAACGTGAGCGGTGGCACCGGCCTCGGGCTCGCGATCGCGAAGGAGCTCTCGATGGCCCTCGGTGGCCGGATCGACCTCGAGTCCGCCGTCGGCGAGGGCTCGCGCTTCGAGTTGCTGCTGCCCGCGTAGCCGGCGGGACTAGGCGCTCTCGCGGAGCTTCACGACGTTCGTCTCGGGCGGCGTCAGCGCGGCCTCGATCCGGTCGAGGCGTGCATTCAGGCCCCGCCAGCCTTCGGTGAGCAGGTCCACCATGAGAGCGAGGTCGTCGACCCGGGCGTCCCGCTCGGCGTCGATCGTGTGCTCGAGCCTGTCGAGCCGGCGGATCACGTTGTTCGAGAGGCCTTTCACCTCGGCGAGGCGGCGCGCGATCGGAGCCGCCTCTTCGCGGAGGCCGTCGCGGAGCGCTTCACGGATCTCTTCCATGAGTCGCGAAGCTACCGTCCCCACCGGATGGAGGCCCGTGAGCTCGAGTACGACCTGCCGAAGGATCTGATCGCGCAGCATCCCGCCCCGCAGCGCGACGAATCCCGGCTGCTCGTCTTCCGCCGCGCGACCGGTGAGGTGTCGCACCACGCGTTCCGCGAGCTGCCGGGGCTGATCGACTCCGCCCTCGTGGTCGTGAACGACACCCGGGTCGTTCCTGCGCGCATTCCGATCGAGCAGCCGCGCGGAGAGGTGCTGCTGCTCGAGCCGGTCGGGGGTGAGATCTGGGAGGCGCTCGCGCGCCCGACGCGCAAGCTGCGGGCGGGCGACCGTCACGGCGCGGTCGAGCTGCTCGAGCATCTGGGGGAGGGGCGCTGGCGGGTGCGGCTCGACGGCGAGCCCGGCGGGGCCGTGCCGCTGCCGCCCTACATCACCGAGCCGCTCGGCGATGCGGAGCGGTATCAGACGGTCTATGCGCGCCGGCCCGGCTCGGTGGCTGCACCGACGGCAGGCCTCCACTTCACGCCGCACGTGCTCGCGCAGGTGGACGTCGAGCGGGTGACGCTGCACGTCGGCCTCGACACGTTCCGGCCGCTGCACGAGGAGGTCGTCGAGGAGCACGCGATGCACGGGGAGCGCTACTCGGTCGTACCGGCGGCCTGGGAGCGAATTCAGGCAGCCGAACGCGTGCTCGCGGTCGGCACGACCACGACGCGTGTGCTCGAGACGGTCGCGGCCGGCGGCCCCTGCGCCGGACGCACCGAGCTCTACATCACCCCAGGTTTCATCTTTCGGCGGGTCGACCAGCTGCTGACGAACTTCCATCTGCCGCGCTCGACGCTGCTCGCACTCGTGATGGCGTTCACCGGCGTGGAGGAGACGAGGCACCTGTACGACCTCGCGATCGCGGAGCGCTATCGCTTCTATTCGTTCGGCGATGCGATGCTGATCCTGTGACCTGTGGATCGTTTGTTGCACTTCCGTTACGTCGTTTGGCGCCGGGACGGGCCTCGCGGCGCCCTGTCCGGTGGGTGCAAAAGGCCTGCTAGGGAGATCCGATGGTCGAGCCTCCTCGCTTCGAAGGCCGTCGTTTGGCGACGGGCCACGGCCCAGCAGGGCCTGTCTTCGAGGTGCGCGCGACCGACGGGGCGGCTCGCGCCGGTGTGCTGCGGACCGCGCACGGCGAGGTTCGCACGCCCGTCTTCATGCCGGTCGGCACGAAGGCGAGCGTGAAATCGCTGCACCCGGACGAGGTGCGCGACCTCGGCGCGCAGATCCTGCTCGGCAACACCTACCACCTGCATTTCCGGCCCGGCGACGAGCTGATCCGCGAGCTGGGCGGCCTGCACCGCTTCATGGCCTGGGACCTGCCGATCCTCACCGACTCCGGGGGGTTCCAGGTCTTCTCGCTGCGGGACACGATCGCGCGCGTCGACGACGAGGGAGTGACGTTCAGGAGCGTCTACGACGGAGCAGCCACGCGCTTCACGCCCGAGCTCGCGGCCGGGATCCAGGCGAACCTCGGCAGCGACGTCGCGATGTGCCTCGACCAGGTGCCGCCCGCCGGCGTGCCCCGGCGCGAGCTGGCAGAAGCCGTGCGCCGGACGACGCTGTGGGCCGAGCGCCAGCGCGACGCGCCGCTTGCCGACGGCCAGCTGCGCTTCGGCATCACGCAGGGGGGCGTCGATCCCGAGCTCCGGCGACGCTCGACCGAGGAGATCGCAGCTCTCGAGTTCGACGGCAACGCGATCGGCGGTCTCGCGATCGGCGAGGACCGCGACGCGATGTTCGAGACCACCGACTGGGCTGCCGCACTGCTCCCCGCCGGCAAGCCGCGCTACTTCATGGGGATCGGCGACCCCGAAGGGATCCTGGAGGTGATCGAAGCGGGGGTCGACATGTTCGACTGCGTCCTGCCGACGCGGACCGCCCGCACCGGCAGTGCACTGACCCGCGACGGTCGCATCAACCTGCGCAACGCCCGGTTCGCCCGCGACCAGGAGCCTCTCGACGAGACGTGCGACTGCCCGGCCTGCTCGCGCTTCACGCGGGCCTATCTCCGGCACCTCGTGAACCAGAACGAACTACTGGGCCTCCGCCTGTTGTCGCTCCACAATCTACGCTTCCTGATCGAGCTGACCCGTGGCGCGCGAGAGGCTATCGATCGCGGCGAATTCGCGTCTTACAAGCGTGACCGAATTGAAAGGCTCCAGTGGGCGGATTCCTGATCTTGATTCTGATCTTCGGCGCCGTCTGGCTGCTCTTCCTGCTGCCCGCCCGCAGGCGCCGCGCATCGCACTCGGCGATGCAGGAGACGGTCGCGGCCGGTGACGACGTGATCACCGCCGGCGGGATCCACGGTTCGGTGCGCGAGGTGGTGGACGATCTGGTCCGGCTCGAGATCGCTCCCGGCGTGGTCGTCGAGGTCGACCGGCGTGCGATCGCAGCGGTCGCGCGCGAGGTCGAAGTCGAGGTCGAGCCGGAGCCTGAGCCGGAGCCCGAGGCAGAGCCCGAGCCGGAGCCGGTGGCGGAGCCGCAGGAATCTGCCCGCGGAACGTCCGAGGAACCAGGCTAACCTTCCCCGCGCGTGTCGTCTCGGCGCTCCAATCTGATCCTGATCGGCCTGATCGCTCTCGCGCTCATCGGCGTGGCGTTCCTGGCTGCCCCCGGCTCGCCGTGGCACCGCGGGGTCAAGAAGGGCCTCGACCTGCAGGGCGGACTGGAAGTGGTGCTGAAGGCGCAGCCGCCGAAGGGCCACAAGCTCACCTCCTCCGACCTCGACCGCTCGGTCTCGATCATGCGGAGCCGCGTCGACAAGCTCGGCGTCGCCTCGCCGGAGATCCGCAAGCAGGGCTCGAACCAGATCGTGATCCAGCTGGCCGGCGTCCACGACCCGGCGCAGGCGGCGGCCATCATCGGCACCACCGCCCAGCTCGAGCTGTACGACCTGGAGGTGGCGCTCGTGCCGCCGTCGATCACCGCGAGCGGCAGCCAGCCCGTCGCGTTCCGCAACCTCTACCAGCTGCTCTCGCGCGTCGAGTCGCAGGCGAAGGTCGGCACCCCGACCGGCTACGTGCTCTTCAAGCCCGTCAAGGTCAAGACGACGACCGGGATCCTGAAGAACAAGAAGGTCAAGACGACGACCGTCTGGGTGAAGAAGGCCGGCCCGATCGCGACCCTGCACCGCGACCCCTCGACGGGGAACGAGGGCCTCCTGGATGCCCACAAGGGCAAGATCCCGGCCGGCTGGAAGGTGCTGGCTGTGCCCGCGCGCACGGTCGTGATCACGTGCTCGCAGCCGGGCTCCGTCATCTGCCCCGGCGACAACCAGGGCGTGCCCCCCAAGGGCCTGACCGACTACTACCTGTTCAAGAACGGCGCCTACCCGGACAACCAGTACGCGACGAACGGCAAGTTCCCGAACATCACCGGTTCCGAGCTGAACCTCTCGGGGACCCGGCAGGACTTCGACCCGCAGAGCGGTGAGCCGATCGTGCTGCTCTCGTTCAAGGGCAAGGGAAACAAGGCGTTCGCGCAGGTGACCAAGAACGAGGCGGTGCGCGGCTCGATCCTCAAGACTCCGCAGCACTTCGCGATCGTGCTCGACAACGAGATCCGCTCCTGGCCGCAGATCGACTACACGCTGTACCCCAACGGGATCGACCCGACGGGGACCGGCGCCCAGATCACGGGCATGGCGAGCCTGAAGGAAGCTCAGAACCTGGCGCTCGTCCTGCAGACCGGCGCGCTGCCGGTGAACTTCGTGCCGCTGGAGCGCACCGACGTGTCGGCGACGCTCGGCAAGGACTCCCTGAAGCAGGCGCAGAACGCGGCGATCGGCGGGCTGATCGTGGTCTGTCTCTTCCTGCTCTTCCTCTATCGCTTCCTCGGCCTCGTCGCCGTGATCGGCCTCGGCATCTACGCCGCCTTCATGTACGGCGCAATCCTCCTCTTGGGCGTCACTTTGACGTTGCCCGGCTTCGCCGGCTTGATCCTGACCATCGGCGTCGCGGCCGATGCGAACGTCGTCGTGTTCGAACGCATCAAGGAGGAAGCACGTGCGGGCAAATCCGTGCGCGCTGCGATCTCCGCGGGGTACGCGAAGGGGTTCCACACGATCATCGACGCGAACGTCGTCACGGCGATCACCGCGCTGATCCTGTTCGCGGTCGCGACGGCAGGGGTCAAGGGCTTCGCGCTGATGCTGCTGATCGGCACGGCGGTCTCGCTGGTCACAGCCGTCGCGGCGACCCGGGCGATGCTCGGCCTGCTCGCGGGTTTCCGCTGGTTCGAGAACCCGAAGTTCATGGGCGCGAACCACTCGCAGCGCGGCCGCTGGCTGCAGATCGACTTCATGAAGCGGACGCTGCTGTGGTTCTCGATCTCTGGCGCGATCCTGATCATCAGCATCGGCTCGCTTGCGATTCGCGGCCTGAATCTCGGCATCGACTTCAAGGGCGGCGCGCAGATCACGTTCCGCACGGCCAAGCCGACCTCGATCGGGCTCGTGCGCGCCCAGACCGCGGCGATCGGCCGCGGCGACGCCGTCGTGCAGGGCCGCGGCACCGCCTACGGGAGCGAGAGCTACAAGAGCTTCCAGATCCGGCTGAAGAAGCTCTCCGAGCAAGAGCAGACCAAGCTGTCGACGCGACTCGACGACAACGTCCATGCGATCGCAAAGGGCACGACGAACGTCTCCTCGAGCTTCGGCAGACAGATCGCGAGGGCGGCGCTCCTCGCCATCTTCTTCTCGATGCTGATCATCACGCTGTACATCACGATCCGTTTCCGAGGACTTGCGTTCGCGGTCCCGGTGATCGCGGCGATGCTGCACGACGTCCTGATCACCGTCGGCGTGTACTCGATCACGGGGCGTGAGGTGACCGAGGCGACGGTCGCGGCCGTGCTCACCGTGCTCGGTTACTCGATCTACGACACGATCATCATCTTCGACCGCATTCGCGAGAACGTCCCGATCATGCGTCGTGCGTCGTTCGCGACGATCACGAACATCTCACTATGGGAGACGATCCGCCGTTCACTGGCGACGACGTTCATCACCCTGCTGCCGGTCGCTGCCCTGTACTTCTTCGGCGGCGCGACCCTGAAGGACTTCGCATTCGCGCTGCTCGTCGGCGTCACCTCCGGTGCCTACTCGTCGATCTTCATCGCAGCGCCGCTCCTCAACTTCTGGAAAGAGAAGCGTGATCCCGAGTACGTACGGCGGAAGGGCCAGGACATGCCGGAAGGCGACAAGGCCGAGCGCCTGCTCGAGGACGCCGAGCAGGCCGCGGCCGACGAGCCCAACCCGGAAACGCCGCTCGACGGCTTCGGCCCGATCGTCGAGGAGGATCCGGATGCGAAGCGCGAGGCCCGCCGGCAGCGGCGCAAGTCGCGGCCGCACGGCCGTGCCAGATAGCGACCTCGACCGGCTGCTCGCCGTGCTCGGGCCGCGCCTCGACGAGCTCCGCTCGATCTTCGACGACCTGAGCGGCCGCTGGCGCGGCGACGCGATCCGCGTGGGGGAGGGAACGAAGCGCCGCATCCAGGAGCTCGCCCGCGAGGTCGGCCTCGTGACGCGGGACGAATGGGACGAGCTCGAGCTTCGGGTCGCCCAGCTCGAGCACCGGTTGCGACTCGTCGAGGACCGCGATCCCGGCGCCGGCTGAGCTGTCCGCCGGGACGCCTGCTACCGTGATCCCTACGGAACGCGGATAGGCCGCGCTCCCGTGAGATCGCGTCTCCTTCGTCGGACACACGATCTCGACGTCCGAAGGAGTTGAGACAAGTGACAGATTTCCGTCCCCTCGGGGTGTCCGAGGCCGTGTGCCGGTTGTTGGCCGAGCGCGGCATCGAATCCCCGTTCCAGATCCAGGCGCTCGTGATCCCGGAGGCGCTGCGCGGTGGCGACATCCTGGCGAAGAGCCCGACCGGATCCGGCAAGACGCTCGCGTTCGCGATCCCGATCCTCGAGCGCCTCGACCCGTCCAAGCCGCGCCCCGCGGCGCTCGTGCTCGTCCCGACCCGTGAGCTCTGCGTTCAGGTGACCGAGGAGTTCGCCCTGATCTCCGGCGACAAGATCAGGGTCGCGTCGGTGTACGGCGGGGTGCCGCTCAAGGCCCAGGCGAACGAGGCGAAAGCCGCGCACGTGATCGTGGCGACGCCCGGCCGGCTGCAGGATCTCGTCGACCGCAACCTCGTCTCGCTCGATGCGGTGCGCGTGCTCGTGCTCGACGAGGCCGACCGGATGCTCGACATGGGCTTCAAGCCGCAGGTCGACCGCCTCGTGCGCAAGCTGCGGGAGGACCGCCAGACGATGTTCTTCTCCGCGACGCTGGACGGCGAGGTCGGCGAGCTCGCCCGTCGCTACACCCACTTCCCGGCGCGCTTCGAGGGCGAGCTGCCGGCCGACCGTCGCAGCGGCGACATCGACCACCGCTTCGTCCCGGTGACGAACGAGACCAAGGTCTCGACGCTGGTCGAACTGCTCAACGACGCCGAGCGGGGGCTCGTGCTCGTGTTCGTCCGCACCAAGGCGGGCGCCGACCGCCTCGTCGAGAAGCTGCGCCGCCACGACGTCGATGCGATCGCGATCCACGGCGACAAGGGGCAGGCGCAGCGCGAACAGGCACTCGCGCACTTCGACACGGGCAGGGTCAAGACCCTCGTCGCGACGGACGTGGCCGCACGCGGACTGGATGTCGACGACATCACGCATGTGATCAACTTCGATCCTCCCGAGGAGCCGGACGTCTACACGCATCGTGTCGGCCGCACCGGCCGCGCGGGCAAGGGCGGTGTCGGGATCACGCTGGTGCTTCCCGAACAGCAGGCGGACGTGTCGCGGGTCGCGCGGCTCCAGGGTCACGTGGAGAAGTTCCAGGAGACCGGCATGCAGGTCGCGAAGCCGCGCGTCGTGTACACGTCGCGCCGCCGCGGAGGGCGCTCCAAGTGGTAGAGCGGCTCACCGAGAAGCAGGCGGCCGCACTGCGTGAGGAGCTGGCCGGCCTCGAAGGCCCGCGCCGCACCGAGGTGGTCGCGGCGATCAAGAAGGCGCGCGAGTTCGGCGACCTGTCCGAGAACTTCGAGTACCACGCCGCGAAGAACGAGCAGGGCCTGCTCGAGGCGCGCATCCGAACGCTGCGGGCACGGCTCGACGGCGCCGAGATCGTCGAGGACGCCGGCACGGACGAGGTCGGCGTCGGGTCGATCGTCGACATCGCAGGCGACGGGGGTCAGTCGATGACCGTCGAGATCAGTGCGGTCGGCGGCGCGGGCACGGTCTCGCCGACGTCACCGCTCGGCTCGGCGCTGCTCGGCATGAAGCTCGGCGACAGCGTCGACGTCCAGGCGCCCAAGGGCGCCTGGAAGGCGACGATCAAGCGCATTCACTAGCCGGAGGCGGGGTCTGCCGGCCCTGCATGCAACACTTCGGCGGTGGCAGCCCGCCCCAAGCAGCGCAGTCTGGGCCGTTTGAGCGAGATCGCCCAGGTCGCCGTCCGGCACGGCTTCGGCTATGCGATCGAGGGTCACAAGGCGGCCGACCCGGCGGTCGAGGGGACGGCGCGCGGCAGGCACCTGCGCGAGATGCTGGACGAGCTCGGCCCGACGTTCGTCAAGTTCGGCCAGCTGCTCTCCACCCGGCCCGACGTCGTGCCGCCCGACATCATTGCCGAGCTGCGCGGCCTCCAGGACGACGTCAGGCCGTTCCCGTACTCGGACGTCGAGCGGACGATCGCGGAAGAGCTCGGCCAGCCGATCGAGCGCCTGTTCACCGAGTTCGACCACGAGCCGCTCGCAGCCGCGTCGATCGGGCAGGTGCACCGCGCGACGCTGCCGAACGGGCGCCGCGTCGTGGTCAAGGTGCAACGGCCGGACGCGCCGCGGAAGATCGAGGCGGACCTCTCGCTCATGTACCAGGCGGCCCGGCTCGCCAAGGAGCGGATCCGCGCACTCGACTTCGTCGACGCGGGCGAGATCGTCGACGAGTTCGCCCGTTCGATCCGCCAGGAGCTCGACTACCGGCTCGAGGCGCGGAATGCGGATGCGTTCCACAAGGACTTCGCAGGTCATCCGCACGTCGCGGTGCCGCGCGTCTACTGGACATACACGCGCTCGCGCGTGCTCACGCTCGAGTATCTCGACGGCGTGCAGCTCGCCGACCTGGAGCTCGATGCGTGGTCGCTCGAGCAGCGCCGTCATCTCGCCTACCTGATCACCGAGACGTGGATGACGATGATCTTCCGCAACGGGTTCTTCCACGCGGACCCGCATCCGGCGAACATCCTCGTGCTCTCCCCGGAGCGCATCGGGCTCGTCGACTTCGGGCTGACGGGGAAGCTCACCGACGACGACATGACGCGGCTGACGCGGCTCTTCATCGACGCCGCGTCGGAGAACATCGAGATGCTGCCGAGCCGACTGTTCGATCTCGGCGTGCGCTACCCGAAGGAGCGCGAAGAGGAGTTCGTTGCGGAGCTGCGCGACCTGTACTACCGCTACTACGGCGCGAGCCTCAAGGAGATCGACCCGCTTCAGGTGATCCGCGAGGCGTTCGGGCTGATCTACTCGATGAACCTGCGCCTGCCCACCCGCTTCGTGATGCTGGACAAGGCGATCGCGACCCTGGGGTCGGTGGGGATCGAGCTGTATCCGGACTTCAACGTGTTCGAGGTGGCGAAGCCGTACGCGCGCGACCTGATGCTCGAGCGGTTCACCCCGCGGCGGATGGCGATTCGCGCGCGGCGGGAGAGCTGGCGGTTGACGCAGATGGCGCTGGAGCTGCCGTACCAGATCCACGACACGCTCGAGCAGGTGCGCGACGGCCAGATCGAGGTCGGGTTCGTGCACAAGGGACTGGACGACCTGATGGCGAAGCTCGACACGCTGTTCAACCGCCTCGTGATCGCGCTGGTCGTCACCGGCGGCCTGATCGGTTCGAGCCTGATCGGCATCTTCGCGAAGAGCGGCCCGCACCTGCTCGGGCTGCACGTCGTCTCCGTGCTCGGTTTCATGCTCTCCGCGATCCTCGGTGTCTGGCTGCTGTGGGGCGTCATCCGCTCCGGCAGGCTCTGACCCTCCGCCGACGTGGCCGCACCGGCCGGTTGAGGATCGATCGGCGCAGAATCGTGCGAATGGACAACTAGTGGCCCCGGGCATTGCGGGCTACGGTCGAGTCGATGGCCGCTGCACTGCTCCTCGCCGACGCCGAGCCCGAGACCCGGGGGTTCCTCGAGAGGCATCTCCCGCGCGACGGGTTCGAGCTCGTGCCGGACCACGGGCAGTTCGACCTCGTGCTCGCGGGCGACGTCGAGCGGCTCGACCGCTGGGTCGAGCGGGCACCCGTGATCGTCCTGGGGCGCGAGCAGGCCGACGCCGTCGACCGGATCCACGCGTTCCGGCGCGGCTGTGACGACTACGTCGCCCGTCCGTTCGACTACCAGGAGCTCGTCGAACGGATCCGAGCGGTGCTCCGGCGCGCGCGGCCGCCGCTGGAAGATCTCGTCGAAGCACCGCCGGTCCGCATCGACACGCGGACCCGAGATGTTCGCGTCGACGGCCGGCGCGTCCAGCTCGCCCAGAAGGAGTACGAGCTGCTCGTCTGCCTCGCACGCGAGCCCGAGCGCGTGTTCACGAAGGGCGAGCTCCTGCGGGATGTCTGGAACTATCGCGTCGCTGGGCGCACGCGAACGCTCGACTCGCACGCATCCCGCCTCCGCCGCAAGCTGCGTGGGGCAGGCTCGCAGGCGACGCTCGTCGAGAACGTTTGGGGAGTGGGCTACCGGCTGCGCGGGGTCGTGCCAGACGAGTGATCCCGGCCGACCGAGGTTGAACGGATGCGTCGCGGAGCCTACGATCGGCCGGGGCGGCCGAGGCGGCCGTGGAGAGGCAACCGGTGAGAGGGGACGATCCGACATGAGATTCAAGACGGGCTCGCTCGTGCTCGTGCTCGCGCTGGCGATCGCGATGGTCGCTGCGGGCTGTGGCAGCAAGAAGACGGCGTCCAACGCGGCGAGCTCCGGCACCACGACGACCACCGCGGCTGCGACCACCAACTCGGGCGGCAGCGGAGCCGATAGCAGCAGCAGCAGCTCGAGCACGGTCAACACCCACTCCTTCGCGTCGGTGAAGAACTGCGCGCAGCTGGCGGGGGTCGGCGAGAAGTTCGCGCAGGCGATGGCCGCGGCCGAGGCGCACGGATCGACGAGCCTCACCGACGTCGCGAATGCGTACCAATCACTGGCGAGCCAGGCGCCGTCGGCGATCCGGTCCGATTTCGAGACGATCGCCACGGCGTTCCAGAACTACGCCAAGGCAGTCCAGAAGGCGGGGTTCACGCCGGGCAAGGTTCCCACCGCGTCGCAGATCGCGGCGCTCGCTCAGGCGTCGAAGTCGTTCTCGGCGCCGAACCTGAAGACCGCCGAGCAGCACCTCAGCACCTGGGCCGGCAACAACTGTCACGGCTGACGATCGCGAGGGACCGAGTGGAGCAGCATGAGAGAGCAGCGAATTTTCGGGCCATGCATCTCGAGCCGCCGCTGCTCGTGCTCCCGAACGCGTGGGACGTGGCGAGCGCCAGGGCGTTCGCCACCGTCCCGGGCTGTCGTGCGCTCGCCACGACGAGCTCGGCCGTCGCGCGGTCGCTCGGCTGGGAGGACGGGGAGCGGGCGCCGCGCGACGAGATGGTCGAAGCGGCGCGACGGATCGCCGCCGCGGTGGACCTGCCCGTCTCCGCCGATCTCGAGCGCGGCTACGGCGACCCTGTGGGCACGGCGCGGGCGGCCTGGGCGGCGGGCCTCGTCGGGATCAACTTCGAGGACTCGACCGGTGCCGGTCTCGTGCCGATCGACGAGCAGACCGCGGCGATCGCCGCGATCCGCGAGGCCGAGCCCGAGCTCGTCCTGAACGCCCGCGTCGACGTGTTCCTGCGCGGCGGCGACGTCGAGGCTGCGGTCGAGCGCGCGAACGCGTACCTCGCCGCCGGCGCCGACTGCGCCTACCCGATCCTCTGCCCGCCCGCCTCGATCGCCGAGCTCGCGCGGCGGATCGAAGGCCCGATCAACGTGATCGCCGATTCCGGTGTGCCCGGCCCCGCCGAGCTGGCGGAGCTCGGCGTCGCCCGCCTCACGTGGGGCGGCGGCCTGGCGGCCGTCGCGTACGACGCCGCCGTCCGCGTGGTGGCGGAAGCCGGAGGCCCAGGCTAGGGGCGGTGGATCACGCGGGCCCCACGGCCTCGCGTGAGGTAGCTGAACGTCCACCTCGTCAGAACGAGCAGCCGGTTCTGGAAGCCGACGAGATAGGTGATGTGGATCCCCAGCCACAGCATCCAGGCGACGAGCCCGCTCACGCGGAGGCCGCTGACGACGCCGACTGCCCGTGACCGGCCGATCGTCGCGAGCTCTCCCTTGTCGCGGTAGTGGAACGGCTCGCGCGAGCCCGCGGCGATCGAGCGGGCCGCGTGTCGGCCTTGCTGCATCGCCACCGGCGCGACCCCGTGCAGGTGCTGGCCGCGCACGGTGACCATGTCTCCGAGGCCGAACACCTCGGGGTGGCCCGGCAGGGTCAGGTCGGGCTCGACGGTCAGGCGGCCCGCCCGGTCGGTCTCGGCTCCCGTCGCCGCAGCGAGCAGCCCGGCGAGCGGCGACGCGGTGACGCCCGCGGCCCACACGACGGTGCGCGCGGGTATGCGTGAACGTGTTCCGTCCCCTGCCTCCACCTCGACCGAGGCTTCGTCGATCCCGACCACCGTCGTCTCGAGCAGGGGCGTGACGCCGAGCGACCGCAGCTGCCGCTCGCCGCTCGCCGACAGCGAGGGCGGAAACGCCCCGAGCACCCGTCCGGTTGCCTCGACGAGCAGGACGCGCGTCTTGCGTGTGTCCATCGCGCGATATTCGCGGTGCAGGACGTCCTTGCCGAGCTCGGCGATCTGACCGGCCATCTCGACGCCCGTCGGCCCGGCACCGACGACGACGAACGTGAGCCACTCGGCCCGCGCCGCCTCGTCCTGCTCCACCTCTGCGGCCTCGAAGGCGCGCAGGATGCGGTCGCGCAGGTCGAGTGCGCCCTCCAGCGTCTTCAGCTCGGGCGCATACGGGGCCCAGTCGTCGTGCCCGAAGTACGAGTAGCGGGCCCCGCCGGCGACGACGAGGATGTCGTACCCCAGCGACAGGTTGCCGCCTGTGGGCAGCCCCGTCACCGACACGCGTCTCGCGTCCAGGTCGAAGCCGTCGACCTCGCCGAGCACGACGCGCGCGTTTCGCTGGCGGCGGAGGATCTGGCGCAGGGGCACTGCCACCTCGGCCGACGAGAGCGAGCCAGTCGCGACCTGGTAGGCGAGCGGCTGGAAGAGATAGAAGTTCTGCCGGTCGACCAGGGTCACCTCGACGTCGGCACGCCGGAGGCCGCGAACTGCGAGCAGCCCGCCGAACCCACCTCCGACGACGACGACCTTCTGCACCTAGACCAGTGTTGCGTGTTCGAGCCGCAGCAAACGTCGCTTCACATCGAGACCTCCGGCATAGCCCGTCAGGGAGCCGTCGGCGCCGACGATGCGGTGGCAGGGGAGGACGATCGGGATCGGGTTGCGGTTCATCACTGTGCCCACGGCGCGGGCTGCGCGGGGCCGGCCGACCTTGGCCGCGAGCGACCCATACGTGTCGGTGCGGCCGTACGGGACGAGCGCGAGCTCGCGGAGCACATCGGCGTGGAACGGCGCCACACGGAGATCGAGCGGCAGGTCGAACGCGAGTCTCGTCCCCGCGAAGTACTCGTCGAGCTCGCGACGGACATCGTCGAGCGGCGTGCGGAGCACGCGCACGCCGAAGGTGCGGGCGAGCGATTCCTCCATCCCGTCCGGCTCGTACGAGATGCGGGCGAGCCCCCGGGCGGTCGCTGCGACGAACAGCTCGCCGACGGGAGAGTCGAAGATGTCGAAGCGCACGTCGACGAGCCCTGCACGCAGTGCGGCCTCGCGGAAGCGGCTGTCGAGCTCAGGCGTGACGTTCATGGGTTCTCCTCAGTCTGCGGACCCCGGACGAGGCCGCGGCGCGGGCGGCGTCCTCGGACGAGCCGAGTGCGGCCGCAATTTGCGTGTAGGGCAGGTCGTAGCCGTAGCGAAGCACCACGGCCGCGCGCTCGGTCGGGGGCAGGTCGCCGGTCAGATGCTCGAGCTCCCGGAACGACTCGCGCCGGAGCTCGACCGCGGGCTCGTCGGTCGCCCGCAGCGGCTCCGGCTTGCGTGCGCGGAGCTCGTCCATCGCGACGTTCGTTGCGATCGTGAACACCCAGGCACGGAGGTGCTTGCCGTGCTCGAGCCGGTCGTACGCACGCAGGGCGCGCAGGAAGGTCTCCTGCCAGGCGTCCTCGGCGCGCGGGCCGAGCAGCCGTCGCAGGTAGCCGAGCACCTCGTCGCGGTGCACGAGGTAGAACCGCTCGAAGGGCGGGATCGACCCAGTGGTGGCCATGCTCCCCATCATCGAAGCAAACGTGGCAGGGTGCGAAATCGTGAGATGCGCTGTCGTCGGTCATGTCGAATGGGTCGAGTTCGCGCGGGTGCCGAGCGTCCCCGCGGCGGGCGCGATCGTGCACGCGAGCGACGTGTGGTCGGAGCCGGCCGGCGGAGGCGCCGTGGTCGCGCGCCAGCTGGCGCTGCTCGCGGGCCGGTGCGAGCTCTTCACGGCGCTCGGGAGCGACGACCTCGGTCGCGCCTCCCAGCGCCGGCTGGCCGGGCTCGGCATCGACGTGCACGTGCAGTGGGGCGGCGAAACTCGGCGGGCCTGGACCCACGTCGACGGTGCAGGCGAGCGAACGATCACCGTGCTCGGCGACAAGCTGCTGCCTCACGGACCGCTGCCGCTCGACGGCTACGACCTCATCTTCTTCGTCTCGGGCGAGCCCGGCGTGCTCCGGGCGGCTCGCGGAGCGCGGTTCCTCGCGGCGACGGCTCGCGAGCTGCCGACGCTTCGCGCGGCCGGCGTGCCTCTCGATCTGCTCGTCGGCAGCCTGAACGACGCCGGCGAGCGGTACGACGGCTCGCTCGAGGCCGGGACGGTGGTGCTGACCGACGGTGCGAAGGGCGGCACGGCGAACGGTGTGCCGTATGCAGCGGTGCAGGCCGAGACGGTCGTCGATACCTACGGCGCGGGCGACTCGTTCGCCGCGGCACTCGCCTTCGCCCTGGCGCGCGGAGACCCGGTGGAACAGGCGCTCGAGCTCGCGGCGCGGGCGGGCTCGGCCGTGATCGGCGGCTCGGGGCCGTACGCGGCGCAGACCGGTGGAGACCGGTGAGAGGCCGCGTCGCGTGGATCTCGCTGGCGCCCGTGAAGGCGACCGCGCTGCAGCTCGTCGACGAGGTCGAGGTGCTCGAGACCGGTCTCCAGGGCGACCGCCGCTTCTACTTCATCGGCGAGTCGGGCCGCCTGATCAACAACAAGGACTACGGCCCGCTGCAGCTCGTGCATGCGGAGTACGACGAGCGCGCCGACGTGCTGCTGTTGCGCCTGCCCGACGGTGCGGTCGTCGGCGGTCAGGTCGAGCGCGGGGAGGAGCTGGAGACGCGCTTCCACTCGCGCGTGCGTGGGGCGCGGCTCCTGCGCGGCCCCTGGGCGGAGGAGGTCTCGAGTCTCGTGGGTGAGCGCGTGCGGCTCGTCGAGCCCCCGCACGGAGCGGCCGATCGCGGCCGGACGGGCGCGGTGACGCTGCTCGGGACGGGCTCGCTCTCGGCGCTCGGAGCGCTGCTCGGTGTCGACCAGGTCGACGGGCGCCGCTTCCGCATGAACTTCGGGATCGACGGTCTCGAGCCGCACGCCGAGGACGACTGGCTCGGCCGGCGGGTAAGGATCGGAGGGGCGGTCGTCGTCCCGCAGGGGAATGTCGGCCGCTGCGTCGTCACCACCCAGAGCCCCGACACCGGCCGCACCGATCTTGGCACGCTGAAGGCGCTCGCGGCCTACCGGCAGGACGTCGAAACGACCGAGCCGCTGCCCTTCGGCGTGCATGCAGCGGTCGTCGAGCCCGGTCGCGTCCGGGTCGGCGACCCCGTGGAAACCCTGTAGCAGCGCCCTGAAACCCGCCCCGGACGGCCGCGGAATGGTCCCGGGGGGTTTACAGGTGGGGGAAAGTGGGATAAAGTGGGGATTAGTGGACCCCCTGCTTGGCGAGCATGAGCATTCCCTCGACGAGAAGAACCGCCTCACACTGCCCTCCAAGCAGCGGGCGGCCTTCGAGGACGGCGTCTTCGTGACCCGGGGCCTGGACGGCTGCCTCTTCGCCTACCCGCGCCCGGCGTGGGAGCGCATGGCCGAGCGGATCCAGAGCCTCGATCCGCTCGCACCGGGATCGCGGGTGATGCAGCGGCACTTCTTCGCGGGCGCCGCGCAGACCGATCTGGACAAGCAGGGGCGCGTGGTCATCCCGGCGGGCCTGATCGAGCAGGCGCACCTCGGTCGGGAGGTCACGGTGGCCGGTGTCTTCGACCATCTGGAGATCTGGGACCGAGCGAAGTGGCGTCAGCAGCTGCACGAAGTCGAAGGGAGCGCGGAAGATGTTGCCGAGCGTCTTGCCAACTGAGTCCGATCACGTCCCGGTCCTGGCCGAGGAGGTCGTCTCCCTCCTCGACCCCCGGCCGGGCGAGACCATCGTCGACGGCACGTTCGGTGCCGGCGGCCATTCGCTCCTGCTCGCCTCGTGCCTGCGGGGCGACGGGAAGCTGATCGCGATCGATCGCGACCCGACGGTCGCGCCCTTCTTCCAGCGTGTCCGGCGCGAGACCGGCGTGAAGGCGCGCCTCCACCACGGGGAGTTCTCCGCAGTGCTGGAGCACCTCGGCGAGAACGGCGTCAAGGCGGACGTTGTCCTCCTCGATCTCGGCGTTTCGTCGATGCAGCTCGACCGTCCCGAGCGGGGCTTCTCGTATGCGGTCGACGCGCCGCTCGACATGCGCATGGACCCGGGCGCGCCGTACTCCGCCCGCGACCTCGTCAACGAGGCGGACGAACGGGAGCTCGCTGACATCTTCAAGCGCTACGGCGAGGAGCGGTACGCACGGCAGATCGCGCGTGCGATCGTGCGGCGCCGCAAGTCGCAGCCCTTCGAGCGGACGGCCGACCTGGTCGAGGTGATCAAGGCGGCGATCCCCGCGCCGGCCCGCTTCGGCGAGGGCCATCCCGCGAAGCGCGTCTTTCAGGCGCTCCGGATCGAGGTGAACGACGAGCTCGGCGCGCTGGAGCGCGCGCTGCCGGCCGCGCTCGAGATGCTCCGCCCCGGCGGGAGGCTCGGCGTGATCTCGTTCCATTCCCTCGAGGACCGGATCGTCAAGCAGTTCCTCCGCAAGCAGGAGCACGGCTGCACGTGCCCGCCCGACTTCCCGGTCTGCGTCTGTGGCTCCGAGGCGGCGATGCGCGCAACGCCGCGCCGCGCCGTGCGGCCCACCGCCGCCGAGGTCGCCCGCAACCCGCGCGCTCAGTCCGCACGCCTCCGCGTCGGGACGCGCGTCTGATGGCCAGTCTGACCCACGCCCAGGCAGCGACGATCGCCGAGCCGGTCGCGCGGCCGCGGCCCCGGTCGAGAAAGCGCACGCAGGCGAGGACGAGAGGCGGGATCCTCTGGATCGCCGTCAGCGGGATTCTGCTCGCAGGCGTCGTATTCGTGAACGTGGCCGTGCTGCAGCTCAACCTCTCCCTCGACAAGACGAACACCGAGCGCTCGAAGCTGGTCGCCGACAACGCCGCGCTGCAGTCCCAGTACTCCTCGCTCGTCGCATCTCGGGCGATCCAGCAGGAGGCGGTCAAACAGTTCGGCCTCGTCTACCGGGGCCCGTCCGGGTACGTGAACGTCTCGAAGTGATGCGCGACAAGCAGGCAAACCGGCGCATCCGCCTGCTCCTCGCCATCTTCGCACTCGTCTTCGCCGCGACGCTCGCGCGGGCCGTGTGGCTGCAGGGTGTCCGCGCAGCGACGCTCGGGCACATGGCCGAGCGGCAGCATCGCGAGTCGGTCGTCATCCCTGCCAACCGCGGGACGATCTTCGACGCGAACGGCGTCCAGCTCGCGATCGGCGAGCAGACGAAGACGATCTACGCCGACCCACGCGAGCTGTCCGACCCGCGGGCGGTTGCGATTGCCGCGCACCGGATCCTCGGCGTCGACGCGAACCAGCTCTATCCGCAGCTCCTGAATCGCAAGTCGGCCTTCGTCTACGTGCAGCGCTTCGCCGACCCGGCGAAGGCAGCGGCGCTGATGAAGAAGGGCTTCACCGGCGTGAACGACTACCCGGAGGAGAAGCGCGCGTACCCCCAGGGCACCGTCGCGTCGCAGGTCGTCGGGTTCGCCGGGACCGACAACAAGGGGCTCGGCGGCCTCGAGATCGAGTACGACAAGCAGCTCGCGGGCAAGCCGGGCCGGCAGACGATCGTCCGTGACCCGTTCGGCCAGGCGATCGACGTCGTCAGCGCGACGCCGGAACGGCAGGGCCACGATGTCTTCTCGACGATCGACAACAAGATCCAGGCGAACGCGGAAGAGGTGCTCCGCGAGACGGTCGCCAAGTGGCACGCGAGGTCGGCGACGGCCATCGTGCTCGACCCGCACACCGGAGCCGTGCTCGCGATGGCCCAGGCGCCCGGGTACAACGCCAACGACTCGTCGCGCGTGCCGCAGTCGCTCCTGACCAACCATGCAGTGACGGACGTGTTCGAGCCCGGCTCGGTGTTCAAGCTCGTCACCGTCGCGGGCGCGCTCACCGAGGGGCTCGTGACCCCGCGCTCGACGTTCCGCCTGCCGCCCTGCATCCAGGTCGCCGACAAGTGCATCCACGATGCGGAGCTGCGCGGCACGGAGACATTGACCGTCGCGAAGATCCTGTCGTACTCGTCCAACGTCGGCGCGATCACGATCGCCGAGAAGCTCGGCGCGCCGGATCTGATGAAGTGGATCGGCCGGTTCGGCTTCGGCAAGCCCACCGGCCTCGACTTCCCCGGGGAGAGCGGTGGGATCGTCCCCTCCTATCCCGACCAGTGGTCGGGCACCACGATCGGCAACGTGCCGATCGGCCAGGGCATCGCGGTGACGCCGATCCAGATCGCATCGGCCTATGCGGCGATTGCGAACGGCGGCGTCTGGATCCAGCCGCACCTCGTCGGGCGGGTCGGCGGCAGCACTCTGCACAGTTTCAAGCACCGGAGAATCGTCTCGCCTGCGGTCGACCGGGAGCTGAAGACGATGCTCACCGGCGTCGTCGACGAGCACGGCGCGACCGGGAACGCGGCGCAGATCGCGGGTTACACCGTCGCCGGCAAGACCGGCACCGCCCAGATCCCGGGCCCGCACGGCTATACGACCGGCAAGTACGTCGCGTCGTTCGTCGGCATGGTGCCCGTCAAGAGGCCGCGCCTCCTCGTCCTGGTCAGCGTCGAAGAGCCGCACGGCCAGATCTACGGCGGTGTGGTCGCTGCCCCCGCCTTCGCGGAGATCGCCAAGTTCGACCTGCAGTACATGTCGGTGCCGCCGAACGTGCCCGTCTCCTCCGCGCACCCGTAGCGGCGAAAGCTCACGCGGCCGGCCGCTAGGCTCACCTCTCGATGGATCTGACTCGACTCGGGATCGCCGGCGCGCCCTCCGTCGAGATCAGTGACCTGGCGTACGACGCGCGCTCGGTCACTCGTGGGGCGCTCTTCTTCTGCATCAAGGGCAGCAGGGTCGACGGGCACGACCTGGCCGGCGCCGCCGTCGCTGCGGGCGCGGCCGCACTGGTCGTCGAGCGGCACGTCGACGTTGCGGTCCCGCAGGTGCTCGTGCCTAGCGTCCGTGCGGCGATGGGGCCCGCCGCTGCATGCTTCTTCGGCGACCCGACGCGCGCGCTCGAAATCGCGGCGGTCACGGGGACGAACGGCAAGACGACGACGGCCTTCCTGCTTCGCTCGATCCTCGAGTCCGCGGGCCGGCACCCGGCGCTGCTGACGAACATCGAGCGCCGCGTCGGCGGCGAGGAGCGTCCGACCGGCCTCAACACGCCCGAGTCGATCGACCTGCAGCGGCTGTTCCGGGAGATGCTCGATGCAGGTGACCGTTCGTGCGCGATGGAGGCGACCTCGATCGCAAGCACGCAGGGGCGTCTCGCCGGCACGCGGTTCGCCGTTCTGGTCTTCACGAACCTCACACAGGATCACCTCGACTTCCACGGCACGATGGAGGACTACTTCGAGGCGAAGCGCGCACTCTTCGCGCAGGCCGCCCGCGCCGTCGTCAACGTGGGCGACGAGTGGGGGAGGAGGCTCGCCGCCGACCTGCCGAACGCGCGGACGTTCACGCCCGACGACGATCTCGAAGGCGTGGATCTGAAGCTGCGCGGCCGCTTCAACCGGGCGAATGCGCTCGGGGCGATGTGGGCGGCCCGAGAGCTCGGAATCGACGAGGACGCGATCCGCAGCGGGATCGCGGCGGTCGGCGGCGTGCCGGGCCGATTCGAGTCGATCGAGGCCGGACAGCCGTTCGCGGTGATCGTCGACTACGCGCACACCCCCGACTCGCTCGTCAACGTGCTCGAGTCGGCGCGCGGCCTCGGCCGCGGCCGGCTGATCGTCGTCTTCGGCGCCGGCGGCGACCGTGACCGCGAGAAGCGGCCGCTGATGGGCCGCGCGGCCGCGCGGCTCGCCGATCGCGCGATCGTGACGACCGACAATCCGCGCTCCGAGGATCCGGCGGAGATCGCGGCCGAGGTCGCGGACGGCCGGCTGGAGATCGTGCTGGACCGCCGGAGCGCCATCGAAGCGGCCCTGGCCGATGCAGCACCGGGTGACGTGGTCGTGATCGCCGGCAAGGGCGCGGACTCGGGGATGGAGCTTGCCGGACGCACGATCCCGTTCGACGACCGGGCGGTTGTGCGCGAGGTGCTCTCCTGATCCCGCTGGGCCTCGACGTGGTCGAGCCGCTCGGGCGGCTGATCGCTCGACCGTGGGCCGACAACGTCACCGGCATGCAGGTCGACTCCCGCCGGATCGACGAAGGCGACCTGTTCGTCGCCGTCGGCGGGGGCGAGGACTTCGTCGAGCACGCGCTGGCGCGCGGCGCGTCGGCCGCACTCGTGCCGGTCGACGCATTTGCGGCGCTCGCGGCGATCGCCGGTGCCGTACGTGCGCGCTCGCAGGCGCGCGTGGTCGCGATCACGGGCTCCACCGGCAAGACGTCGACGAAGGACATCCTGTTCGCACTCTGCGCGCCGCACCGGCGGACGATCGCGAACGAAGGCAACTACAACACCGAGATCGGAGCC
Organism: uncultured Thermoleophilia bacterium; assembly: GCA_963828655.1. Taxonomy (GTDB): domain Bacteria; phylum Actinomycetota; class Thermoleophilia; order Gaiellales; family Gaiellaceae; genus PALSA-600. The sequence goes on from CAWHFK010000009.1 coordinate 557,756, forward strand.
CCTCTGACGATCTGCCGCCTCGAGGAGGAGACCGAGATCTGCATCAGCGAGCTGGGCATGCGCGGCCCCGGGCAGATCAGGTGGCTCGCGTCGTTCGTCAAGCCCGACATCGGGGTGATCACGAACATCGGCCCGGCGCACCTCGAGTTCCTCGGCTCGATCGAGGCGATCGCCGCGGCCAAGGCCGAGCTGATCGACGAGCTGCCTGCCGGTGGTGTTGCGATCGTCCCGAACGAGCCGCTGCTCGAACCGCACGTCGGCCGCACGGACATCAGCGTCGTTCGCGTCGACGACGCAGCGCCGATCCCCTTCACGACCAACTACACGTCCAGGCACCAGCTGGCGAACACGCGCACCGCGCTCACCGTCGCCGAGCAGCTCGGCGTGCCGTTGCCGAGCGAGCTGCAGGTCGAGTTCTCGAAGAACCGGGAGGAGGAGCGCGAGCTGCCGGGCGGCGGGCTGCTTCTGAACGACTGTTACAACGCGAACCCGGTGTCGATGCGCGCGGCGCTCGAGAACCTCGCGGCGCGGTCGGGCGGCCGCCGGAAGGTCGCGGTGCTCGGCGACATGCGCGAGCTCGGCCCGGGAGGCCCGGCCTATCACCAGGAGATCGGGAGGCTTCTCCGTGAGCTCGGCATCGAGCACGTGATCTCGGTTGGGGAGCTCGCCCGCGACTACGGCGGCAGCTGGGTCGCCACCGCGGACGAGGCAGCGGCGGCGCTGAAGGCCGCCATCCGGCCGGGCGACGTCGTCCTGATAAAAGGTTCACTGGCGGTGGGACTCGCGGTCGTGGCGGAGAATCTGAGCGACTAATGGCCAGAGTCCTCGTTGCGGCGCTCGTCGCCATGATCATCGCCATCCTCGCCGGCCCTAGCTTCATCGCGTTCCTGCGGAGAAAGGAGATCGGCCAGCACATCCGCGAGGATGGCCTCGGACACCACGTCGCCAAACAGGGGACTCCGACGATGGGCGGTTTGCTGATCCTGATCGCGGCGACCGTCGCATTCCTGCCGCTTTCCGACTACACCTTGCCGGCGCTGACGGTGTTCGGCACGACACTCGCGTGTGGCGGCGTCGGGTTCCTCGACGACTACCTGAAGCTCCACCACAAGCGGTCGCTCGGGCTGCGCGGGCGCTGGAAGATCCTGATGCTCGCCGGCATCACCGCCGCGGTGAGCTTTGCGGCGCAGCATCAGCATCTGAGTCACTCCGTCTTCGTCCCGATCGTCGACCATGCGGTGCCGCTCGGGCCGTTCTGGTACGTGCTGCTCTTCCTGATCATCGCGGGCACGACGAACGGCGTGAACCTGATCGACGGCGTCGACGGCCTCGCAGCGGGGACCGGGCTCATCGCGCTTGGCACCTTCACCGCGATGGCGGTCACGATCTACATTCGCTCGGCGACGCCGACGCACGGCCGCATCGAGAACCGCCTCGATATCGCGTTCATCGGCGCGGCGTTGATCGGCGGCGCGGTCGGGTTCCTGTGGTTCAACGCGTTCCCGGCCGAAGTGTTCATGGGTGACACGGGGTCGTTCGCGATCGGCGGCGCGCTCGCGGCGATGGCGATCATGATGAAGGTCGAGCTGCTGCTGCTCCTCGTGGGCGGCATCTTCGCGGTCGTTGCGCTCTCGGTGATCCTCCAGGTGGTCAGCTTCAAGTACTGGGGGCGACGCATCTTCCTGATCGCGCCGTTACAGCATCACTTCGAGATGAAGGCGTGGTCGGAGACGAAGATCATGGTGCGCTTCTGGATCGTCACGGCGATCTTCTGCGCCGCCGGTTTCGCGCTCTTCTACAAGTACTACCTGCCCTTCCGGGCACATAGTTGAGAGCTCTCGTCTACGGCCTCGCGCGCTCGGGACGCGCGGCGATCGAGCGGCTCGACGCTCCGGTCGTCGTCGACGCTTCGCTCGGGAACGAGGGCGACCTGTCGCTCCTCGACGGCATCGACGTCGTGGTGAAGTCGCCGGGCGTTCCGGGAGGCGCGCCACTCGTGCTCGCTGCCCGCGCACAGAGGATCCCGGTCTGGTCCGAGGTCGAGCTCGGGTTCCGGTTGCTGCCGGGCTCGAGGTTCGTCGGCGTGACGGGCACGAATGGCAAGACGACCACCACCGAGCTGCTCGGCGCGATCTTCCAGGCGGCCGGTCGTGACGTTGTAGTCGCGGGGAACGTCGGCACCCCGCTGACGTCGGTGCGCGAGGCGGACTGGGTCGTCTGCGAGCTCTCCTCGTTCCAGCTCGAGGACGTGCACGACTTCGCGTGCGAGGTCGCCGTTCTGCTCAACCTGGAGCCCGACCACCTCGACCGTCACGGCTCGTTCGCGGCCTACCGGGAGGCGAAGCTGCGCATCTTCGAACGGGCTCGGGCGAAGATCGTGCCGCGCGGGCTGGGTCTCGAGGGGATCGAGTTCGCCGCCGACGATCCCCTGCCGGCGGAGCCGCTGATTCGAGGGGCGCACAACCGCGAGAATGCCGCCGCGGCGACGGCGGCTGCGCGTGCTGCCGGCATCGGCGATGCGGCGATCGCAGAGGCCCTGCAGTCGTTCCCGGGCGTTCCGCACCGGCTCGAGCTCGTCGCCGAACGCGACGGCGTGCGCTACGTCAACGACTCGAAGGCCACGAACGTCGCCGCCGCCCTGCGGGCACTCGCTGCGTACCGCGACGAGCCGGTGCATCTGATCCTCGGGGGCTCACCCAAGGGTGAGGACTTTGCTCCGCTGGCCGCGGCGATCGGCCCCAACGTCCGGTCGGTGCACCTGATCGGCGCAGAGGCGCCGCGGCTCTCCGAGGTGATCGACGGAGACCGCGACGAGACGCTGGAGGCGGCGGTCGCCCATGCGGCGCGGCTCGCCGGGCCGGGAGACGTCGTCCTCCTCAGTCCCGCGTGTGCCAGCTTCGACCAGTTCGCGAACTTCGAGGAACGCGGCGAGAGGTTCCGGGCGCTCGCCCGCGGCGATGGCTAGGTAGACGGCGTCGAGAGCCGCTGCCAGAGGTTGGCGAGCAGCTGGGCAGTCTGCTGCCAGAGCAGCACCTGGCCGCCGAAGTCGAGCGCGCCGGCGCTGAAGACCCGTGCGCCGCTCGCGTGCTCGTAGTAGGTCATCTCGGCGGTGCGGCCCGGGCCGAAGAGGTTCGGGATCGTCGCCAGCACCTGCGTCTGAGGCGGCGACGTGGGGCCGCGCGCGTCGATCTCGATCCCGTAGAGGCCGAACGTCGAGCCGTTGCCCAGACCGGTCCCGGCGAACGCCCACGGGGCGACGTCGGCGCCGACGACGGTGAACGGCGCGCGCCGCTGGCCCCGGTCGCTCGCGATGTAGTGGTTGCCGAGTAGCGCCTCCTCCGGGCGGCCGAGATCACGCCATTCGTCCACGAGCGTGAGCACATGGTGCCGGCGGTCGACCCGGCGGAAGAAGTTGTTCGCCGACAGGAACAGCAGGTTGCCGCCGAGATCGCGGTAGCCCTGAACGAGGTCGTACAGCCTCTTCGTCACGTACTCGGTGTGCCCGGGGAACACGATCAGGTCGTAGGCGGCACGCAGCGCGGCGGGCGACGCGAAGAGCTCGAGATCCTCGTCGGCATAGGTGTCGACGGTCTTCCCCGTCAGCGCCACCCAGTGCTGGAAGGCGAGGTCGTAGCTGCGGTAGCGATACGGCACGCCCCTCGTCGCGTGCGGCCGGGTCAGGTCGGCGTGCTTGGTCTTCCAGCGGGCGTACCACGTGTCGCCCCAGCCGTCGCGGTCGGCGTCATAGAAGTTGTACGCGCCCCACGTGCTCGTGGGGATGGCCACCGCGACCCGTGCCTGAGGCGTGGCGGGATGCACGACGATCGGCGCGAAGCCGACCCGGCCGTCGTCCGCATCGAGCCGGGCGGCGTAGATGCCGGTCGGCCAGTCCGCCCCGATCTCGACGGACAGCGGTGCCGGCGCGTTCACGTGCGCCCGCCAGTCGACCTGGATGGGGTCTCCGACGGGGAGACCGTTGATCTCGTTGTTCGCGTAGGTCGGCCCGGTCTCCGGGCCGCTGCGCAGCATCTGCACCGTGAGCGTCTTCGCGTCGGTCCGGACGACCAGCGTGCAGCGGTCGCCGGGCAGCGCGCTGCGTGTGGCGAACGCCGCCTCGACCCCGAGCACGCGCACGACCGCATGCATGGTCTGGGCGGGCCGGCCCGGCGCGCGGGCCGTGACGCGCGCGATGTACGTCCGCGCCGGCAGTGATGCCGGGGGCGTCCACCGCAGCGTCCGGTAGCCCGCCGACGCGACGACGTCCTGCTCGCGCAGGGTCGTCTCTGCGACGACCGACGGCTGCTCGGACGCAGCACCCTGACCGGTCTCGAGGATCGAGAGCGAGACGGCTGCCCGGCGCGCGAGCTGGAAGTCGAAGCGGGCGGTGGCGCGCGAGGCGCGCGTGCTCACGGTCGCAAACAGGGGGCCGTCGCCGGCGTAGGGGAGGCCCTCGTTCACGACGCTCAGCCCCCGGAGGACGCCGCGCGAGGCCGCCTCGGCGCGTCCGCGGGTGAGGAGCCAGAGCGCGCCGAGCCCGCCGAGGCCGAGCACGCGGGCGCGCGAGCCGCGCCAGGGCCGTCCGGAAGGGTGTTTTGCGAATTCACTCATCTATGTAAGGGGCACCTTACAACCGAGGACATTTTCCGGTATCGTGCCGGGCCGTGAGGCAGTCGTGCCCGACCACCGAGGAGCTCGCGCGGCGCAGGCTCATACTCCGGCGTTCCGCGTGGTCGATCGTCGCCGCGCTCGCGCTGGCCGCGCTGTCCTGGAAGGCGATCACGGCGACCGACGGGGTGGCCGACCCGACCGCCCCCGGCGCCCACCTCTCACCGGGCGCGGTGGTCGTCAACACCGGCCTGCTCGTCTTCCGCGAAGGGCTCGAGGCGGTGCTCGTGCTGGCTGCGTTCACCGCGAGCTTCATCGGCCGCGACCGGAAGCTCCGGAGGCCGGTGGCCGGAGGCGCCGTCCTCGCGCTCGTCGCGTCCGTCGCCACCTGGTTCGCCGCGATCGGCGTGATCGGCGCGCTCGGAGGGCCGGGCCTCGACGTCCAGGCAGCAACGGGCCTCCTCGCGGTCGCGGTGCTGCTCATCGTCATGAACTGGTTCTTCCACAAGATCTACTGGACGGGGTGGATCTCCGCGCACAACAAGCGGCGGCGCAGCCTCACGAGCGGCCCCGACGCCGGTCGCCGCGCGCTGCTCGGGCTCGCGCTCCTCGGCTTCACCGCCGTCTATCGCGAAGGCTTCGAAGTCGTCCTCTTCCTGCAGAACCTGCGGATCACCGCCGGTTCCAGGGCGGTGCTCGAGGGTGTCGCGCTCGGGCTCGCGCTGACCGTCGCGGTCGGCATCGTGACCTTCTCTCTGCAGCAGCGGCTTCCGTACAAGCGCATGCTCGTCGTGACGGGGGCGCTGCTCGGGTTCGTGCTGCTCGTCATGGTGGGCGAGAGCATCCAGGAGATGCAGCTCGCGGGCTGGCTCCCCGCGCACTCGATCGGGGTCGCCTTCCCCGGTTTCGTCGGTCTCTGGTTCGCCGTCTTCCCGACCCTCGAGGGCATCCTCGCTCAACTCATTGCGGCCGCGCTGGTGCTCGGCTCGTACTTCGTCGCCGAGCACATGCGTGTGCGGCGGCCCCGCGCTCGCGCCGAGCAGGCGCGCACGCCGCAGCTCGAAGCTCTCTCCGAGCACCACTGAGTCTCCCGGGGGCGCACCGCCCTCAAGGAGTCGGAGTTGCGCCGGAGAATTCGCACCCATGAGGCGGGGAGAGCTCGACTCCAGACTGTTGATCCTCGTGACCCTGGCACTCGTTGCGTTCGGGCTCGTGATGGTCTACAGCGCGACCTCCGCGGCTGCGGCGGTCGGCGGCCGCAACCCCATGTACTACCTCGAGCGCCAGGGCATCTACGGAGCGCTCGGGATCGTGCTGATGATCCTGGCCCAGCGGGGGGACTACCGGCGGCTCAAATCACTCGCGCCGATGCTCGTCCTCGTCTCCTTCGTCCTGCTCGTGGCCGTCCTCGTCGTCGGGCCGCCGATCAACGGTGCGCGGCGGTGGATCGCGTTCGGGCCTGCCGTCTTCCAGCCGTCCGAGCTGGCCAAGCTCGCTCTCGCGATCTGGGCTGCGGCGTATCTCTCGCGCAGGAAGGCGCCGCGCACCCTCAAGCAGCTGTGGCGGCCGCTCGGCGCGATGACGTGCGTCTTCGCCGTGCTCCTCGTCCTCGAGCCCGACCTCGGCACGACGATCGCGCTGATGCTGATGCTGGCCGGCATCCTCGTGGTCTCCGGGACGCCGGTCCGGGTGCTCGGCGCGGCGCTCGGGATCGCCTCGGCGGCCGGGTTCGCGGCGATCTGGATGAAGCCGTACAGCCGCGCCCGCTTCTTCGCGTTCCTGCATCCGGCCCATGACGCGGCGGGCACGGGCTACCAGATCCTCCAGGCGGAGATCGGCATGGGCTCCGGCCACTTCTTCGGGGTCGGGCTCGGCCAGGGCGTGCAGAAGATCTTCTACCTGCCCGAGGCGCACACCGACATGATGCTCGCGAACATCGGCGAGGAGCTCGGGCTGATCGGGGTCACGGCTGTGATCGCGGCCTACGCGCTGTTCGCCTATGCCGGGCTCGACATCGCGATGCGCTGCAAGGATCCGTTCGGCAAGCGCCTCGCCACCGGGCTCACGGTGCTCGTGTGCGGGCAGGCGGCGATCAACATCATGGCGGTGATGGGCAGCGCGCCGCTCACCGGAATCCCGCTCCCGTTCCTCTCCTACGGAGGCTCCAGCCTCGTCGTTCTCCTCGCGGGCGTCGGGATTCTCCTTAACATCGCTCATCGTGGCAGCACAGCGGCAGTGTCGGTGCCTGATCGCAGCCGGGGGGACGGCAGGACACGTGCTGCCGGCGATCGCAGTCGCGGAAGCGCTGACGGAGCGCGGCGTGCACGTGACGTTCGCCGGGTCGCCGGATCGCGTCGAAGCGCGGCTCGTTCCTGAGGCGGGCTTCGAGCTCGACACGTTTCGCGTCAGCGGCTTCCCGAGGAGGCCGTCGATCGAGCTGGTTCGGTCGCTCCTGCTTGCAGCGTCCGCGCCGCACGCGTGCCGCCGAATCCTGCGCGAGCGACGGCCCGATGTCGTGCTCGGGGGCGGCGGGTTCGTGGCGGGGCCGATGGTCTTCGCGGCCCGGATGCTCGGCATCCCGGCGGCGCTGACGGAGGCGGATGCCCACTTCGGGCTCGCGAACCGGCTCGCAGCGCCGTTCGCGCGGCGGATCTTCCTCTCGTATCCGGGCGCGACGAGACATCGCGCGAAGACGCGCGTCGTGGGGCGGCCGATCCCCGGGCGCTCGCGCGCCGTCCCCCAGGAGACGGGTCGCGCCATCTTCGAGCTGCCGCACGACGCGCGGGTGCTCGGGGTGTTCGGCGCGCTCGCGGGTGCCAGGACGCTCAACGAGTTCGTGGTCGACACCTGGGGCGCCGACGGGCCTGCGATCCTGCACGTGACCGGGCAGCGCGACTTCGACCTCGTGCGGCGGCGCGCGCGTCGTGACGACTACCGGGTGGTCGCGGAGACCGAGCGCTTCGGTGCGGCGATCTCGGCATGCGACCTCGTGCTCGCTCGCTCCGGCTCGACCGTGTGGGAGTTTGCTGCGGCCGGAAAGCCGGCGATCCTCGTGCCGTACCCCTTCGCCACCGGCGATCATCAGGCGCTCAACGCCCAGCACTTCGTCGATGCCGGCGGCGCGATCATGGTGCGGGAGCTCGATCTCGACGATGTCCCCGAGCTCGTGCGCTCGCTGCTCGGCGACCCCGCGCGCCTGGAGCGAATGAGCGAGGCGATGCTGCGGGCCGCGCGGCCGAACGCCGCGGACGAGATCGCCGACGAGCTCGTCGCGATGGCAAGAAGATGAAGGGCCGGCGCCTCTGGTTCGTCGGGATCGGGGGCGCCGGCCTGTCCGGGTACGCCCAGCTCGCGCGGGCGTGGGGAGCGGAGGTCGGCGGCTGGGACCGGGTGCGAACGCCCTACCTCGACGCGCTGGGCGACGTCCGGATCGAGATCGCGCCCGAGCCCGTCGTTCCGGACGGCTGGGAGGCGGTCGTGTCCTCGGCGTATCCGGACGTGCCGGGCCTGCGGCGCAAGGAGCTGCTGCGCGAGCTCGTCTCGGCACGGCGGTCGATCGTCGTCAGCGGGACGCACGGGAAGGGGACGACGGCCGCGATGATCGCGTTCGCTTTGCGCGAGACGGGCGGTGACCCGGCGTGGTTGATCGGCGCTCCGGTCCCCCAGCTGGGGTCGAACGCCGGCTTCGGGCTCGGGTACCTCGTCGTCGAGGCGGACGAGTCGGACCGCACGGTGTTCGAGCTGCCGGCGGAGATCGCGGTGATCACGAACCTCGAGCTCGACCACCACACCGAGTACGCATCTCTCGCAGAGCTCGAGGCGGAGTTCGACCGCTGGCTGACCGGTGTGCCGCAGGTCGTGCGCGCGGCGCCCTCCTACGAGGGGCGGCTGGCCGTGCCGGGGGACCACAACCGCCGGAACGCAGGCGCGGCGATCGCGGCGCTCGGGCTCGCCGGTGTCGCGCGGGAGGATGCCGCCGCTGCCCTCGAGCGGTTCACGGGCACAGGCCGGCGCTTCGAGGTGCATGAGGGCGAGGTCACGATCGTCGACGACTACGCCCATCACCCGACCGAGATCGCCGCCACGATCGCCGCCGCCCGCGAGCGGTTTCCAGGTGCTCGTCTGCGGGTCCTCTTCCAGCCCCATCTCTACTCGCGCACCCGGCACCTGGCGCGCGAGCTCGCGGAGGCGCTCGCGGCCGCGGACGACGTCACGGTGACGGACGTCTATCCGGCGCGCGAGCAGCCGGTCGAGGGCGTCAGCGGGAAGCTCGTCGTCGATGCGCTCAGCGACCTCGGCGTGCTCGCGGCCTACACGCCGACGGTCGAGCAGGGAGCCGAGCGGCTCGCTCGCCGGGCCAAGCCGGGGGACGTGCTGCTCGTCGCCGGCGCGGGCGACGTCGATCGGGCTGTCGGCCTGCTTCGCCGCTAGCGTGGCCGGTGTGGAAGAGAACGTCCCGCTCGCCCGCTACACGACGATCGGAACCGGGGGGCCCGCCCGCTGGTTCGCACGGCCGGCGACGGTCGAGGAGCTGCAGGACGCGCTCCGCTGGGCGAAGCAGCGCGATGTGCCGGTCGAGACGATCGGCCTCGGCTCGAACGTGCTCGCCCACGACGACGGCGTCGAGGCGCTCGTCCTGAGGCTCGACGGTGAGCTGATCGCCGCCGAGGTGCACGGCGACGTGCTGGTCGCGGGCGGAGGCGCACCGAACGCGGTCGCGCTGCATCGCGCACGGGCCGCGGGCCTGGGCGGGTTCGAGTTCGCCTCCGCGATCCCCGGGACCGCCGGCGGCGGTGTGCGCATGAACGCGGGCGCCTACGGGCGGGAGTGGAAGGACGTGATGATCGACGCGGTGATCGTCGACGCCGACTACGTCCGCACGCTGACGGCTGTGGAGCTGGGGCTCTCGTACCGCCACTCGGCGCTGCGTCCAGGTGAGGTCGTGGCGCAGGTCCGCTTCCGGCTCGAGGAGAGCTCGACCGAGGCGGTCAAGGCACGCGCAGCCGAGCTGCTGGCGCAGCGCAAGGCGTCGCAGCCGACGAACAAGCGCACCTTCGGCAGCGTCTTCAAGAATCCAGACGGGGAGCGCGGGGCGGGGCGGATGATCGAGGAGTGCGGGCTCAAGGGCCATCGGATCGGAGGCGCGCTCATCTCGCCGCGTCACGCGAACTTCATCGAGAACTCGGGGGGTGCGACGAGCTCGGACTGCCTCGCGCTGATGGCAGAGGCACGCAGGCGGGTGCAGGAGCGGTTCGGCGTGGAGCTGCGGCACGAGGTGCAGTTCCTCGGCCCGCTCGAGCTTCCGCCGGTGTAGGGGAAGCGCCTGCCGCGGCGAAGTGGGCGTCGTGGCTGCCCCGAAGAGGTCGACCGCGCGCACCGCGGCGCTGCCCGCGCGGCGGGCCATGCCGGATCTCAGCCGGATCGCGCCGTCGGGCCGTTCGGTCATCGTGGGGCTGGCGCTCGTCGCGTTCGCCGTCGGCGCGTACTTCGTGGCCCGCGAGACGTCGGTCTTCGCGGTGCAGACGATCGACGTTCGCGGCGGCACACCCGCCTTGCGCGCGCAGGTGCGGGCGGCGCTCGCGCCATCGGTCGGGACGAGCCTCTTGAGGGTGGACGGCGACACCGTCGCCCACGCGGTCGCGCCGCTGCCGGGAGTCCGCTCGTACTCGTTCGATCGCTCGTTCCCCCACACGTTGCGGGTGGTCGTGCGTCAGGAGCAGCCCGCGTACGTCCTGCGGCGCGTTCCGGGGACGAGCGCGTTCCTGATCGCCGGGAGCGGGCGCGTGATCCGGCAGCTCGCGCATCCGCGGCTCTCGGGCCTGCCGCGCCTCTGGGTGACGAAACAGGTGCCGGTGGTCGTGGGAGAACGGCTCGGCGCAGCGCCCACGGAGGCCGCGGCGGCACTCGTGCTCCTGCACGGCGCACCGCTCCCCGGCGGCGTGCAGCTCATCCGGGCCGGCCCGAAGGAGCTGACGCTCGTGCTCGGGGGCGGGCTCGAACTGCGGCTCGGCGACGGGGGCGACCTGCGCCTGAAGCTTGCGATCGCGCGCAAGATCCTGCGCCGGACCGGGGCCGTGGGCACCGGCGGCGGTTACCTGGACGTCAGCGTTCCCGAGCGTCCCGTCCTCTCGGTCAACTCTCAACTCGGAGGTTGAGCTTGAGGGTTATGGAGGTCGAGACTCGGAGTTTGCGCGTTGACAGGGCAGGAAACCACCCGTACCCTCACGAAGGAAGGAGGCGCTCGACAGCCCCACCCTGCACTCGAGCTTGAGGTCGAGCCCACACCAGATGAGAGACCGCTCCGGTAACTACCTAGCTGTGATCAAAGTCGTCGGCGTCGGCGGCGGCGGCACGAACGCCGTCAACCGCATGGTCGACGCGGGGCTGACGGGCGTCGAGTTCGTCGCCGTGAACACCGACGCGCAGGCGCTCCTGATGTGCGAGGCCGACGTGAAGATCCACATCGGGGCCAAGGCGACCCGCGGCCTCGGTGCCGGCGCGGACCCGACGGTCGGCCGCGAGGCCGCCACCGAGTCGCGCGACGAGTTGAAGGAGGCGCTCAAGGGCGCGGACATGGTCTTCGTCACGGCGGGCGAGGGCGGCGGCACCGGCACGGGTGGTGCGCCGATCGTCGCGGAGATCGCGCGCGAGCTCGAGGCGCTCACCGTCGGTGTCGTGACGCGGCCGTTCGCGTTCGAGGGCAGGCGCCGCTCGCAGCAGGCCGAGCAGGGGATCAGCGAGCTCGCCGACAAGGTCGACACCCTGATCGTGATCGAGAACGACCGGCTGCTGCAGGTGGTCGAGAAGAAGACTCCGCTCTCCGATGCGTTCAAGCTCGCCGACGACATCCTGCGCCAGGGCGTTCAGGGCATCACCGATCTGATCACCGTGCCCGGCATCGTCAACCTCGACTTCGCCGATGTCCGGACGATCATGCGCGACGCAGGCTCCGCGTTGATGGGGATCGGCACCGGCTCCGGCGAGAATCGCGCGGGTGAGGCTGCCCGGCATGCGGTCAGCTCGCCGCTGCTCGAATCCTCGATCGAGGGCGCGACCGGGATCCTCCTCAACATCAGCGGCCCGCCGGATCTCGGTCTGTTCGAGGTGAACGAGGCGGCGGAGGTCGTCACGAGCGCCTCGGACCAGAACGCGAACGTGATCTTCGGCGCCGTGATCGACGACCAGCTCCGCGACGAGGTGCGCGTGACCGTGATCGCGACCGGGTTCGGCGCCCAGCGGCGCCGCCTCCGCCGCACCGCGGCCACGGAGACGGGCTCGCCGCTCGGGTCGAGAGGCCCGGAGTTCGATCCGGGCGACTCGCTCGACGTGCCGTCCTTCCTGCGCGACGAGTAAGGCACCGGCCGGGGCCGACCGGGCGACTCGACGACCGGCAACCGCGTGTCACGAAGCTCACCTTGAGGCCACGGCCGTGCCGGGCACGTCTGGTGGCAGCCACCGTCGCAGTCCGTCCACAGGTGGGACATGTCCCTTGGTCCCGCGCGGAGGACATCTGCGGGAGTTTGCCGTCCGGTTGGGACGGGGGGCTGGGGAGAACGCACAACCGCTGGGACATGTCCGCGGCCGGATCACGAAGTCGGGCCGGCCCGGTGCGCCCAGGTTCCCTTCGGAAAAGCATCACCTGAGAAATCCGGGAGCACCCTGACGCCCCCGCGCTCCGGGGACGGTTAGCATCGCCGACGGATGCAGACGCTCCGGCGTACCCCCTTGCACGATCGTCACGTGGCCCTCGGCGCCCGGATGGTCCCGTTCGCGGGGTGGGAGATGCCGGTGCAGTACGAGGGTGTGATCCAGGAGCACAAGGCAGTGCGCACCGACGCGGGCATCTTCGACGTCTCGCACATGGGCGAGTTCGAGGTGGAGGGGCCGACCGCCCGCGACCTGCTCCAGGCCACGCTCTCGAACGACGTCGACAGGCTGCAGCCCGGCCAGGCGCAGTATTCGCTGATCACCAACGAGGCGGGCGGGATCGTCGACGACGTGATCGTCTACCGCCTCGACGGGCACCGCTACTTCGTCGTCGTGAATGCGTCGAACCGCGAGGCCGACTTCGCCTGGTTCAAGGAGCGCGAGCTGCGCGGCTCCGACCTCCGCGACGTCTCCGATCAGTACGCGCTGCTCGCCGTGCAAGGCCCCCGTGCACTCGAACGGCTCGGGCTCGCAAAGGGCACGCCGTTCACGTTCGAGCTCGGCGAGCTCGACGGCGTCGAGGTGATGATCAACCGCACCGGGTATACCGGCGAGGAGGGTGTCGAGCTCGCCTGCATGGACGAGGATGCCGTGGGCCTCTGGGACGCGATTCTCGCGCGCGGCGTCGTGCCCTGTGGCCTCGGCGCGCGGGACACGCTGCGTCTCGAGGTCTGCTACCCGCTGCACGGAAACGACATTGGCCAGAACCGCGACGCGATCTCGTCGGGGCTCGGTTGGGCGTGCGCGCTCGAGACGGACTTCACCGGCGTCGGCCGCCTGCGCGAGATCAAGGAGCAGGGGCCCGCACAGAAGCTCGTTCCCTTCGTGATGACCGAGAAGGCGATTCCGCGCCAGCACATGCCGATCGAGGGCGGTGGCGAGGTGACGTCTGGATCGCATTCGCCGATGCTCGACATCGGGATCGGCATGGGCTACGTCCCGGCCGAGCGGGCGAAGGCGGGCAGCGAGCTTGTGATCGACGTGCGCGGACGCGTGCGGAAGGCAGAAGTCGTGAAGAAGCCCATCTACAAGAAGGAGCCGTGACGTGGCCTCGAGCGAGTCATACCCCGACGATCTGCTCTACCACCCGGAGCACGACTGGGCCCGCATCGAGGGCGACGAGGCGGTGCTCGGGGTCACCTGGTACGCGCAGGATGCGCTCGGTGAGCTCGTGCACTACGAAGCCCCGGACATCGGCGCCTCGATCAGCAAGGACTCCTCGTACGGCGAGGTGGAGTCCGTGAAGGCGGTCTCGGATCTGATCACGCCCCTGTCGGGTGAGGTGCTCGAGGTCAACCAGAAAGTCGTCGACGCGCCGGAGACGGTCAACGAGGATCCCTACGGCGACGGCTGGCTGATCCGCATCCGCCTGACGAGCCCCGAGGAGAAGGCCGACCTGCTCGACCTCGCCGCCTACACCAAGGTGCTGGAAGAGGGGGCGTAGGCTTGACGGAGCCCCAGAAAGAACGGAGCCGTCGGCTCGGCCGGCGGCGGAGCGGGATCCAGTGAGCTACCTCTCGCTCACCGATGCCGACCGCGAGGAGATGCTCGCCACGATCGGTGTCGCTTCCGTCGACGAGCTGTTCCGCGACATCCCGGCGGCCATGCGCTACGCACGCAAGCTCGACGTTGCGCCTGCGCTCACGGAGTCCGAGCTGCAGCGCCACCTGGAGGAGCTCGCCGGCAAGAACGCCGTCGACGAGATCTGCTTTCTCGGCGCCGGGATCTACGACCACTATGTCCCTGCCGTGGTCGACGCCGTCCTGCAGCGCGGTGAGCTGCTGACCGCGTACACGCCGTATCAGCCGGAGATGAGCCAGGGCGTGCTGCAGTCGATCTTCGAGTACCAGACGGCGATCTGCGAGCTCACGGGCATGGACGTCTCGAACGCATCGGGCTACGACGGCACCACGGTCGCCGCCGACGCGTGCTTCGTCGCGAAGCATGCAACCGGCAAGTCGAAGATCGTCGTGACCGAGGCGACCAACCCGCAGGTGCGCCAGGTGGTCAAGACGTATGCGCCCGGCTTCGGCCTCGAGGTCGTCGAGGTTCCGCACGAGGACGGCGTGACCGACCTCGCCCGCGTGCGCGACGCCGCACAGGATGCAGCGGCCGTGATCTTCCAGCACCCGAACTTCTTCGGGAACCTGGAGAACGCGCCCGAGCTCGCTGCAGCCGCGAACCTTGCGGAGGCGATGCCGATCGCGCACGTCGACCTCGTGTCGCTCGGTGTGCTCGAAGCGCCGGGCAACTACGGCTGTGCGATGGCGATCGGCGAGGGCCAGTCCGCGGGGAACGCCATGAGCTACGGCGGCCCGCACTACGGCTTCCTCGCGGCTCGGTCAGAGTTCATCCGGCGGCTGCCCGGCCGGATCGTCGGCGAGACCGTCGACGCCGCGGGTGAACGCGGCTATGTGCTGACCCTCCAGACCCGCGAGCAGCACATCAGGCGCGAGAAGGCGACCTCCAACATCACCACCAACCAGACACTGCTCGCCCTGGCCGGCCTCGTGCACCTCAGCTTGCTCGGGCCCCGCGGGCTGCGTGAGCTGGGGGAGACCTGCATGGCCCTCGCCGCCTACGCGAAGGAGCGCCTGGCCGCTGCGGGCTTCGAGCCGGTGTTTCCCGACAAGACAACGTTCAAGGAGTTTGCAGTGCACACCGGACGGCCCGCGCGCGAAGCGCTGGCGGCCGCCAGGGCGAAGGGCGTCTACGCGGGCTATCCACTCGGCCGCGACTACGCCGGGCTCGACGACGCCCTGCTCGTCGCGGTCACCGAGAAGCGAACGGTCGACGAGATCGACCGGCTGGTCGAGGCGCTGTCATGAAGCTGATCTACGAGAAGTCGCGGCCCGGCCGGCGGGGGATCGGTGTGCCGAAGCCCGACCTGCCCGTGCCCGAGGTGCCGACCGAGCTGGCGCGCAAGGCCGCGCCGCGCCTCCCGGAGCTTGCCGAGCCCGAGGTGCTCCGTCATTTCACCGAGCTCTCGACCCGCAACTTCGGGATCGACACCGGCTTCTATCCGCTCGGCAGCTGCACGATGAAGTACAACCCGCGGATCAACGAGCGGCTCGTGGGCCTGCCCGGTTTCGCCCGGCTCCATCCCCTCGTCGAGGACGACGCCGCCCAGGGCGCGCTCGAGCTCGAGTGGCTCCTGCAGGAGATCCTCCTCGAGGTCACGGGCCTCGACGCCGTCAGCCTGCAGCCCGCTGCGGGCAGCCAGGGCGAGCTGACGGGGCTGATGCTCTTCCACGCGTATTTCAGGGACAAGGGAGAGGACGAGCAGCGCCGCAAGGTCGTGATCCCGGACACCGCGCACGGCACCAACCCGGCGAGCGTGACGATGGCGGGGTACGAGCTGACGCCCGTCAAGACCGACGAGCGCGGCAACATCGACGTCGACGACCTCCGCGCCAAGGTCGACGAGCACACCGCGGGCCTCATGCTCACGAACCCGTCGACGCTCGGCCTCTTCGACGAGAACATCGAGGAGATCCGCGACATCTTCCGGGGCGCCGGTGCGCTCATGTACTACGACGGTGCGAACCTGAATGCGGTGTGCGGCATCTCACGGCCGGGCGACATGGGGTTCGACGTCGTGCACATCAACCTGCACAAGACCTTCTCGCAGCCGCACGGCGGCGGCGGTCCCGGCGGAGGCCCGATCGCGGTGCGCGACATGCTCGAGCCGTTCCTGCCGGTCCCGGTGATCGTCAAGGACGGCGCCACGTTCCGGCTCGACTACGACCGCCCGAAGACGATCGGCCGGGTGCGGGCGTTCAGCGGCCCGTTCGGGGTCTTCGTCCGCTCCTACGCGTTCATGCGCTCGTACGGCCCGGGCCTCCGCGAGATGAGCGAAGCCGCGGTGTTGAACGCCAACTACATGCTCGCGCGGCTGAAGCGCGACTACGACGTTCTCTACGACCGGCTGTGCATGCACGAGTTCGTGCTGAGCGCCCGTAACTTGAAGCGGGAGCACGGCGTCAACGCCCTCGATGTCGCCAAGCGGCTGATGGACTACGGGTTCCACCCGCCGACGGTGTACTTCCCGCTCGTCGTGCCCGAGGCCTTGATGATCGAGCCCACCGAGTCGGAGGCCAAGGAGACGCTCGACGCGTTCTGCGACGCGATGCTCGCGATCGCGCGTGAGGCCGCCGACGAGCCGGAGCTCGTTCACGGTGCGCCCCATTCGCGCCCGGTGAAGCGCCTCGACGAGGTGCGGGCGGCGAAGGATCAGATCGTGAGCTACCGGTTTGACGAGCATCCGATCGAGCACCAAGCAGGCAACCGTCAGTTCGAAGTGCAGAAGGGAGCCTGATGCCCGAGGAGTTGGCGTGCGAAGGCGTGCTGTTCCACGACGGCGACATCGTGGAGCTGGGGGAGAAGGCCGGAGAGGCCGAAGACGAGGGCTAGGAGGCGGGCGGAAGCTCGTCCCAGAAGCTCTCGAGCATCTCGGCCTCGCCTGCCTGCCCGGCGCCGAAGACGAGCAGCTCGAGCCCCTCGCCGGCCGCCTCGAATGCGCGCGCGGTCTGCGGTGCGACGCGGATCGCGTCCCACGGGCGGATCGTCTGCGTCTCGCCTCCCAGCGTCACCTGTCCGCTGCCGGAGAGCACGATGTAGAACTCCTCCTGGTCGCGGTGGCGGTGGCCGAACGGTTGGCGGAAGTTCGGCGCGAACCGCTGGTAGCTGAACCCGCCCTGCTCGGCACCGGTCGCGGTGCGTCCGAACCGGGCCTCCATGCTCGGCGACATGCCGAACTTGACGGCCATGTCCTCGAGCTCCTTGATGTTGACGATCTTGTAGCCGGCCATGCCGTGATCGTATGCGAACATTGAGGGGGTTAAACCCCGTAACGGTTTCGCGGCGAACGAGTCAGTACAGGCGTGAAGAACAAGACGATCAAATCAGAGGCCGAGTGGCGCGCCGAGTTGACCCCCGAGCAGTACCACGTGCTGCGCGAGAAGGGGACCGAGCGGCCGTTCACCGGCGAGTACGACCACGTGTTCGAGCCCGGCCGCTATCACTGCGCGGGCTGCGGCGCCGAGCTCTTCCAGTCGGAGGCGAAGTACGACTCCGGCTGCGGCTGGCCCGCCTTCTACGCGCCCGCGTCCGGCGATGCGGTCGACGAGGAGACGGATGCGAGCTACGGGATGGTGCGCACCGAGGTGATGTGCGCCGCGTGCGGCGGCCACCTCGGGCACGTGTTCCCGGACGGGCCGCAGCCGACCGGGCTGCGCTACTGCATCAACTCGGCGTCCATCAAGCTGGAGGAGGAGTAAGTGGCTGAGAAGAAGGCAACGTTCGGCGCCGGCTGCTTCTGGGGGGTCGAGGCCGCGTTCCGCCGGATCGACGGCGTGGCGGGCACCCGGGTCGGGTACGCCGGCGGCCAGGTCGACAACCCGAGCTACGAGCAGGTCTGTCGCGACAAGACCGGCCACGCGGAGGTCGTGGAGGTGACCTACGACGAGGAGAAGGTGCCGTACGAGCAGCTGCTCGCAACCTTCTGGGCGGAGCACGACCCGACGCAGCTGAACCGGCAGGGGCCGGACGTCGGGGAGCAGTACCGCTCGGTCATCTTCACCCACGATCCCGAGCAGCGCGCCGCGGCCGAGGCGTCACGTGAGCGCGTCCAGGCGCGCCTCTCGCGCCCGGTCGTGACCCAGATCGAAGACGCGCCGCCGTTCTGGGAGGCCGAGGACTACCACCAGCGCTACCTCGAGAAGCGCGGGCTTGCGAGCTGCACCCCGCGGCTCGCCACCGTGTCCTGAGGAGGGTAGGGCGAGGCCCCGCCGCACAGGGCCTCGCCCCTCACTCTGCACGATCGGCCGGCTGTTTACCAGCGGTCGACGGGTGGGTTTTAGGCCGCCGTCTGCCCGGCGGTCTCGCGCTTGCGCTTGGAGGCGCTGCTCGCGCGCTTCGACGCAGACAGCTCGACCTTGCGCAGACGGATGCTCTTCGGCGTCACCTCGACGCATTCGTCGCTGCGGATGAACTCGAGGGCCTGCTCGAGCGAGAGCGGCCGTGGCGGGATCAGGCGGATCAGCTCGTCCGCCGACGAGGCGCGCATGTTCGTCAGCTTCTTCGGCTTCGACGCGTTGACGTCGAGATCCTCGGACCGTGAGTTCTCGCCCACGACCATTCCTTCGTAGAGCTCGTCGGTCGGGGCGATGAAGAGCGATCCGCGCTCCTGCAGGTTTTCGATCGCGAACCCGGTCGCCTGGCCGCGGCGGTCGGCGACGAGGCTGCCGGTCGGGCGCGTCCGCAGGTCGCCGAACCACGGCTCCCAGCGGTCGAAGATGTGGTGCATGATCCCCGACCCGCGGGTCTCGGTGAGGAACTCGGTGCGGAACCCGATCAGCCCGCGCGCCGGCACGAGGTACTCCATGCGGGCCCAGCCGGTGCCGTGGTTGACCAGCTGCTGAAGCGAGCCTTTGCGAAGAGCGAGGAGTTGCGTGACGACCCCGACGAAGTCCTCGGGAACGTCGATCGCGACCCGCTCGACCGGCTCCTGCCGCTTCCCCTCGACCTCGCGCACGAGCACCTCCGGCTTGCCGATCGTCAACTCGAACCCTTCGCGCCGCATGATCTCGGCGAGCACGGCGAGCTGCAGCTCACCGCGCCCCTGGACCTCCCAGGTGTCGGGGCGAGGCGTGGGGAGGACGCGCAGGGAGACGTTCCCGACGAGCTCCTGGTCGAGGCGCTGCTTCACCTGGCTCGCGGTCAACCTGTCGCCTTCGGTGCCGGCGAGCGGCGAGGTGTTGATCCCGATCGTGATCGAGAGGCTCGGCTCGTCGACGACCGTCACCGGGAGGGGCCGCGGATCGTCGGGGTCGGCGATCGTCTCGCCGATCGTCACCTCGGGCAGGCCTGCGAGGGCGACGATCTCGCCCGGGCCCGCCTCGTCGGCCGTGACCCGGTCGAGCGCCTCGGTGATCAGGAGCTCGGTCACCCGAGCGTTCTGGATCTCGCCGTTCGCCCGGCACCACGCGATCTGCTGGCCCTTCCGGAGGACGCCGTGGCGGACCCGGAGCAGCGCCAGCCTGCCGACGTACGGCGAGGCATCGAGGTTCGTCACGAGCGCCTGCAGCGGATGGTCCGGGTCGTACGACGGTGCGGGGATCGTCCCGAGCAGCGTCGTGAAGAGCGGTGCGAGGTCGTCCGCCAGGGCGGCCGGGTCGAGGCCCGCCTTCCCTTCGCGGGCAATCGTGTAGACGATCGGGAACTCGATCTGCTCCGCGGTCGCGTCGAGGTCGAGGAAGAGCTCGTACACCTCGTTGACGACCTCCTCGATGCGCGCGTCGGGGCGGTCGATCTTGTTGACGACGAGGACGACCGGCAGCCGGGCCTCGAGCGCCTTGCGCAGGACGAAGCGGGTCTGCGGCAGTGGGCCCTCGGAGGCATCCACCAGGAGCAGCACGCCGTCGACCATCGTGAGGCCGCGCTCGACCTCTCCGCCGAAATCGGCGTGGCCCGGCGTGTCGATGATGTTGATCTTCGTGCCGTCGAGCCGGACCGAGGTGTTCTTGGCGAGGATCGTGATGCCCTTCTCGCGCTCGAGGTCGCCCGAGTCCATGACGCGCTCCGCGACGTCCTGGTTCTCCCGGAACGAGCCGGACTGCCACAACATGGCGTCGACCAGGGTCGTCTTGCCGTGGTCGACGTGCGCGACGATGGCGACGTTCCTCAGGTCGTCACGGTGGGCAAGGGTCTTCGACACGGCCCGGCAGGGTAGCGAGCCGGGCGACGGCGCTCACCGGCGGTCGCGTGCTCGTCCGACCGCACGGGCGAGCTGCCGGGCCTCGATTCCCGCCTGTCGGAACGTCCCGCCGAGCACGACCCGGTACCCCACGAAGTGGAGGCCCGGCGCTCGTGGATGCTCCTCGCCGCCGTGCACGAGCGGAACGCCGTCGCCGCCGAGCACGCCGAGGTGGCCCACGAGCCCTGCCAGGCCCGGCCGGAAACCGGTGGCCGCGACAACGGCGTCGAACTCCCCGCGAGAGCCGTCGGCGAAGACCACGAGTCCGGGCTCGAAGCGCTCCAGCGCGGGCACGACGCGCACACGGCCCGTGCGGATTGCGTCGACGATTCCGACATCGAGGATCGGGAGATTCGGCCGCCGCAGGAAGTCGGTGTAGGGGTGGGCCGGCGCCGGCAGGCCGTAGGGCTCGAGGTCCGGCACGGCGACGCGCCGGATCGTCGCGGCGATCGTGTCCACCGCTGCGACCGGCAGACGGCCGCTCGCGATGCCAAGGAGCTGGGTGGGGAAGCCGAGCACGTCGCGGCGCACGATCGCCGGCGGTGTCCTCACCGACAGCGCCACGGCGGCCGCGCCGTGCTCGACGAGGTCGACCGCGATCTCCGCGCCGGAGTTCCCGGATCCGACGACCAGCACCCGTCGGCCGCGATACGGCTCGCCGTTCCGGTAGCCGGCCGAATGGACGAGCTCGCGGCCGAGCTTGCCCGGCCAGTCGGGCACGAAGGCGACGTTGTTGTATCCCGCCGCGACGACGACTCGCCCGGCGCCGAGCTCGCCGTCCGCGGTCGTCGCGGTCCAGCCCTCGTCCGAGGGGGCGATCGAGCTCACCTCGACACCGCTCCGCACCTCGAGCCGGTGAAAGGCGGCGTAGCCGCGCAGGTAGTCGGCCACCCGGTCCCGGGCGGGCCACTTGCCCGCAGAGCGGGGAATCGGCAGGCCCGGGAGCCCCGACAGCCAGCGCACCGTGTGCAGGTGCAGGCGGTCGTAGCGCGAGGCCCAGAGCGCGCCCACCTCGAGCCGTTCGAGGACGACGACCCGCTCGCCCGCGGCCTGGAGCATTGCCGCGGCTGCGAGACCTGCCGGGCCTGCACCGATCACGACGACCATTCGAGAGTCATAGCGCGGAGCGTGGCCCTTGTCAGCATCCCCTCCGCCGGGTCCCCGGGCTGGCGTCGCCTGGCTTCCCGCCTCAGAGCGTGTGGAGCGGGACCTCGTAGAAGTCGACCGAGGAACGGCTGCCGGCGTTGCCAGGGCCCGCGTTCATCGCCTCGTCGCCCCGGCGCAGCGCCTCTTCGCTCTCGAACAACGCCACGCCGAGCATTCCCCCGGAGGTTCGGTCGACGAGCAGCAGGAGCTTTGCGTTCTCCATCCCGGCGGGCAGCTCGTCCGCCTCGATCAACCCTCGCAGCTTCTCCACGCGTGCGTCCACGTCTGCCGGATCGCCCTCGAACCTCGCCACACGTGCCCACATGACTCCTCCTCCAAGACAGATCGACGTCGGAGCCGTGACTCTCTCACGGGGCGGCGGAGAGGCGTACGATGTGCGTACTGGCCCTGTCAGGCCGGGTTCCTGGCTGAAGCCCGCAGTTCAGCCGCCGCGCTCTTCCTCTCCCGGAGTGCGCGATACGACTAAGAGCCGAAGCGAGGAGGTCCGCTTGCAGGGCCAGCCTTGTCACGCGGCTTCGCGAGCGGCGAGCTGGCCGCACGCGGCGGCGATGTCGCGTCCGCGGGTGAGCCGCAGGGTCGGCGAGAAGCCGAGCCCGTGCAGGGCGTCCTTGAAGTCCGCCATCGTCTGTCGCGCAGACCCCTCGTACCCGGAGCCGGTCGGGTTGTACGGGATCATGTTGACCTTGAAGACCCGCGGGTCGAGCAGCTCTGCGAGACCGCGCGCGTGGGCGAGCGAGTCGTTGACACCGGCGAGCATGACGTACTCGACGAACACCTTGCGCCTGCGCTGCTCGTAGTAGCGCAGGCACTCGCCGATCACCTCGTCCAGGGGATAGCGATCGTTCACCGGCATGATCTCGCTGCGCAGCGCGTCGGTCGGCGCATGCAGGGACAGCGCGAGCCGGATCGGCTCGTCGACCTCGTCGACGAAGCGGCGCAGCCCGGGCAGCCAGCCGACGGTAGAGATCGTCGTCCGGCGGTGCGTCACGCCGAGATCGGGCAGCCTCCGGGCGGCAGCGGCGACCGGGTCGAAGTTGAGCATCGGCTCGCCCATCCCCATGAAGACGACGTGCGAGATCGGGCCTTGGCGGCGGAAGTGCAGCGCCTGGTCGAGGATCTCCCACTCACTCAGGTTGCGGCGGAACTGCATCTGGCCCGTCGCGCAGAAGGCGCACGTCAGAGGACAGCCGGACTGAGACGACAGGCACACCGACTGCCGGCCGTCGCGAAAGCGCATGAGCACCGCCTCGACCGGGTGTCCCTCTGCCGTGTGGAAGAGCGCCTTGACCGTTCCGTCGACGGATTTCGCCTCGTGGACGAGCTCGAGGGTCGAGAACGGGACGGTCTCCTCGAGCCGCTCGCGCAATGCGAGCGACAGGTTGGTCATCTCTCCGTACGACTTCGTGCCGCGTGCGGCCCACTCCCAGACCTGGCGGGTGCGGAAGGCCGGCTCGGGAGCGAGCACCTCGGTGACGAGCTCGAGATCCATCCCGACACGGTAGCTCTCGGCTTTTCGGGAGTCAGTTCCGAGTTGCGGCTCCGCGAGGAGCACTCCTCCACATGCGTAGGATCGCACGATGGTCGATCTTCGTTCGGACACGCAGACCAAGCCCTCTCCGGGAATGCGCGAGGCGATGGCGAGCGCGGAGGTCGGCGACGAGCAGGAGCGGGAGGACCCGACCGTGCTCGAGCTCGAGCGCCGCGGGGCGGAGCTGCTCGGCCAGGAGGAAGCCGTCTACCTCCCGACGGCGACGATGGGAAACCAGATCGCGCTCGCGATCCTCGGCGAGCGCGGCGGCGAGCTGTTCGTCGAGGAGCGCGCCCACATCATGGTGGCCGAGCTCGCGGGCGCGGCATTCCATTCCGGGCTGCAGACGCGAGGTATCCCGGGCCACAGGGGGCGCCTGACGCCCGCCCAGCTGCGCGAGGCGAGCTGGACCGAGGGCGGGTTCTGGGGGCCGCGGGCGTCGGTGCTCGCGCTCGAGAACACCCACAACACGGCCGGCGGCACGGTGTGGCCGCCGGACGAGCTCCAGGCGGTCGTCGCGACCGGGCGGGAACTCGGGATGCGCGTGCACCTCGACGGTGCACGGCTCGTGAACGCGGCCGTGGCCTCCGGGCTCCCCGTGTCGGAGCTTGCGGGCGGTTTCGACACCGTGACGCTCTGCCTGTCGAAGGGGCTCGGCTGCCCGCTCGGCGCACTCATCGCCGGCTCGCGCGACCTGATGGTTCACGCCCGCCGGGAGAAGCATCGCTTCGGGGGCGCGATGCGCCAGGCCGGCATCGTGGCGGCGGCGGGCCTCTACGCCCTCGACCACAACGTCGACCGGCTGGCCGACGATCACGCCCGCGCGCGCAGGCTCGCCGAAGGGTGGGCCGCGGCCGGGCTGCCCGTCGACCTCGAGCTCGTCGAGACCAACTTCGTGCAGCTGAACGTCGCCGCCCTCGAGCTCGACGAGACCGAGGCGATCGCGCAGGCCCGCGAGCACGGCGTGCTGCTGTCGCAGACGAAGGCTGGCACACTGCGCGCCGTGACGCACCTCGACATCTCCGACGACGACATCGAGTGCGCGATCGAGCTCGTCCCGCAGGCGCTCGGGGCGCATGTCAACGCCTGAGCCGCTCGATCGGCTCCTCCAGGAGCGTCAGGCCGACCGGCTGCCGTCGGTCGCCGCCGCCGTCTCGCGCAAGGGCGAGCTTGCATGGTCGAACGCGGTCGGTGCTGCGAACTACGACGAGGACCGCGAGGCGACACCCGGCACGCAGTACCGCATCGGCTCGATCACGAAGACCTTCACTGCGACGGCGATCATGCAGCTGCGCGACGAGGGCGCCCTCGACCTGGACGACCGGCTCGGCCAGCACCTCGACGGCCTCGCCGACGGGTCCCCGACGATCCGGCGGCTGCTCGCGCACGTCTCGGGCATGCAGCGAGAGGTCGGCGAGATGTTCGTCGACGGCACCACGCCGACAGAGGGCGATCTCGACGTTGCGTTCGCGCTCGACGCTGCCCAGGCTCACCACTACTCGAACCTCGGCTTCGGTCTCCTCGGCCGGGTCGTCACGGCCAGGTCGGGGCTGCCTTACATGGACTACGTCGACGAGCGGATCCTCCGGCCGCTCGGGCTCGAGCGGACGACCTGGTACGCGCAGGAGCCGAAGGCGCAGGGCTACCTGGTCGACGAATACGCACGCACCGTCTGGAGGGAACCGGAGACCGACCTCGGCGGGGTCGCGGCGATGGGGCAGCTCTGGTCGACCGTCGAGGATCTCGCGACCTGGGCGACCTTCCTCGCCCGCGGCGCGGACGGCGTGCTCGCGCCGGCGACGATCGAGGAGATGTGGTTCCCCCAGGTCATGTACTACCCGGACAGCTGGGTGCTCGGCTGGGGCCTCGGCCTGATGCTCTACAACCAGAACGGGACGATCTTCGGCGGCCACGGCGGCGCGATGGCGGGCCACCTCGCCGGAGTCTTCGTGCACCGGAAGTCACAGACCGGCGCTGCTGCGCTCACGAACTCGGGGACGCGCGGGAACATGGAGCTGTTCGCCGTCTCTCTCGTAGAGAAAGCGATGGAGCTGTGGCCCGAGCCGGTCGAGCCGTGGCGGCCCGAGGCCGATCCGCCCGACGACGTGCGCGCGCTGCTGGGCCGCTGGTGGTCGGAGGGGAACGAGTTCGTCTTCTGGTGGGAGCGCGGCGCTCTGCAGGCGAAGGTCGTCGGCACACCGCCCGGACGGGCCGAGACGACGTTCGAGCGCGACGGCGACGGCTGGCGCGCCTCCGCCGGGCGCGAGCGGGGCGAGCGCCTCCGCAGCGAGGACGGGCAGCTCGTGTGGGCGGGCTACCCGTTCACACGCACGCAGCAGCCCTTCAAGGACTAAGAGAAGTAGTAGACGCCGACGACGCCGACGTAGGCGCCGACGAGCAGGAAGCCCTCCCAGCGCTTCGACGTGCCGTCCTTCGTGACGAGCCAGGCCAGGCCGGAGGCGAGCGCCATCGTCGCGATCTCGACCGGCCGGAAGGCGAGCGAGAGGTGGTGGGGGAGCAGCAGCGAGACGATCGCCGCCACCGGGGCGACGAACAGCGCGACCTGCATCGACGAGGTGATCGCGATCTCCGTCGCGAGGTTCGTGTTGCCGTGCTTCGCGATCACGATCGCGCCTCCGTGCTCCGCCGCGTTGCCGACGATCGCCACGATCACGACGGCGATGAAGAACTCGTCCAGGCCGACAGACTTGCCGAACGCGTGCAGCGAGTGGATCAGGACCTCCGAGACGAACGCGGTCGCGAGTGTGGCCACTCCGAGCGTCGCGAGCGAAGTCGACAGCGACCAGGCGTGGGCATCGGGGGCAGCACGGGCCGCGTCGTGATGGATCCGCAGGTTCTTCACCGTGATCCAGAGGTACACCGCGAGCAGGGCGACGGCGACCGGGATGCCCGCCACCACGAGCGAGTCCCGGTTCGGCGAGCCGTGCCAGCCCGGCACGGACGTGAACAGCAGGAGCACGACGGCGATCGCGACCCCGGAGAGCTGCCAGCGCAGGGACCGGGCGTTCA
The DNA here is from genome assembly GCA_963828655.1 of uncultured Thermoleophilia bacterium. Classification (GTDB taxonomy): domain Bacteria; phylum Actinomycetota; class Thermoleophilia; order Gaiellales; family Gaiellaceae; genus PALSA-600. The sequence continues at coordinate 583,549 of CAWHFK010000009.1, forward strand.
CCGTGCCCTTGCCCCCGGCGATCATCGCGATCCCGAGCACGAGGAGGATGTTCGAGACGACCGACCCGGTGATCGTCCCGCGCACGACGCCCGGCAGGCCGTCGGCGATCGCGAGCAGCACGATGATCAGCTCGGGGGCGTTGCCGAAGCTCGCGTTCAGGAACCCGCCGATTCCAGGCCCGGTGTGCTGGGATGCGTTCTCGGTCGCCTCGCCGATCAGCCAGGCGAGCGGGATGAGCGCCACGGCCGCGAGCACGAACGACGCCGTCGCGTCCAGGTGGAAGGCGTAGCGGGCAATGACGGCGATCGGAGCGAGAGCGAGCGATGCCCAGAGGATCCTCCGCGCCACGCCGTTACCCTAGCCGGGGCTGTGATCGAGGCCGTTCTCTTCGACTGGGGCAACACGCTCGTCCAGTTCACCTGGGACGACGACCTGCTCGTTGCCGGGCATCGAGCGGGCCTCGGCCGCGCTGACCCCGAGTTCACGGAGCGCTACCGGGAGCTGATGCTCGGAGACGGCGTGCCGCACCGCCCCTACACCGACGTGCTCCGCGAGTTGGGCGTCCGTGACCCCGACGCGTTCATCGACGCCGAGCACGAGGTCTGGCGGCCCGCTCATGCCGTCCTCGGCTCGGCCACCGCGCTCCTCGGCTCGCTCCGCGCGCGCGGGCTCAAGACGGGCCTCGTTGCGAACTCCTGGCCGGAGCCCGCCCGCCTGCTGCGCGCGGATGCGGCCGCGTTCGGGCTCGAGCCCCTCCTCGACGTGATGGTCTTCTCGGAGGAGGCGGGCGCCGCCAAGCCGGACGCCGAGATCTTCCTGCGCGCGCTCGCGGAGCTCGGGGTCGAGCCCGCCGCTGCGATGTTCGTCGGGGACCGCCTCGAGACCGATGTGCAAGGAGCGGCGAATCTGGGCATGACGACCGTCCAGGCACTGTGGTTCACAGCAGACGACACCTCCGTTCCGGTCGAGCCGGACTTCATGGCGTTCACGCCGATGGACGTGCTCAACGCGGTGCGTCGCGTAGCGCTGTCGGGCTGAAATGTCAAGTCTTGCGGCCGTCCGTAAACGCTCGGACAATGCACCCATGACACCCGAGCAGACCGCCGCCGCGCCGGCCCTGCCGCTCCATCCTCAGGACGAGCTGGAGTGCCGCCGCTGCGGCGTCCACTGCGACAAGGTCGTCCACCCGGGCGCCTGTCTCTCGCGCGGCTGCCCCTTCGTCTACTCCTACGAGGCCTGGGGCCACACCTACGTCGGCTGCATGCAGAAGGTGTACGACGTCGAGATCGACATGGACATGCTGCGGGCGGCAGAGGCCCGAAAACCGGGGTTCGGGGCGATCCTCGCCCGGCGCCGGCCGCTGCCGATGTGCAAGGCCGAGATCGAGCGGACCTACGAGTCGCGCCTGGACGAAGAACTCGGCTGTGTCAATCCCGAGTTCGACGAGCTGCCGGTCGGCGAGCCGACGTTCCGCATCTTCGCCCAGATCAAGAACGGCTGAGCAGGGCGTCCTCGCGGCGCCGGCGGATCGCCCGGGCGGCGAGCCAGACGAGCCATGCGGCGAGCAGCAGCGGCACCCCGAGCGCGAGCACGTAGACGGCGCCGATCCCGAGCCACCGGAACACGACCCGAAGGCCGTGCAGCGGCCCGTGATGTGCCGGAGCGGGCTTGGGAGCGGCGGTGCCGAGGTGCAGGCGGACCGTGGCGTACCGGGCCGTCCGGACCGTGGTCGCCTCGGCCTGCTGCAGGCTCTGGATCCGGCGAACGAGCGCTGCGCTGCGGGCGTCGTTCTCCGCAGACGGCGGCTGGGCGCGCAGCGCCGCCAGCCGGCGCTGCAGCCGCGCGATCGTCCGGTCGGTCGCGTTGAGCCCCGCCTGCAGGTCCTGCACGTCGACCCGCTCGGCGGTGATCGTTCCGAGTGTCGAAAGCCGGGCGACCGCCTCCTGGACATGGCTGCGCGGGACCTTCAGCGTCAGGTCGGCGCTGCCGGACGCGCCCGCGGTGGCCGCGTGCACGGAACCGGCGTAGCCGCCGAGCGACCTGGTGATCTGGAGCGCGCGCTTGACGCCCGTCGAGACGCCGTCCGGCGCCGGCACGCGCAACGCGAGATACGCCCCGTAGCGTTGGACGCGCGTCGTCGAGGGCGCCGGCGCGAGCGGAGCCGGCGCGGCGGGGGCCGAGAACGCCTTGCCGTGCGTGGCGGACGACGCGGCGCCGTGCGCGACTCCCCGCTCGACGGGCACGGCGGTGGGTGGGCTGTGAGTCGGCCGGGTGAGCACGATCGTGGCTGCGACGGCCGCCGCCACCGGCACGGCGACGACGAGCGCCCGGCGCCGGGTGAAGGTGCGGCGTTGCCGGGGGGTCGTGTCGGCGGCTGCGATCAGCCGCACGCGGGCACGAACCTCGGCCGGTGCTTCGATGCGCGCGGCGCGCAGTTCCGCGACGAGATCACGCTGCGACATGGAGCGCCTCCTCGAGCTTCTTGAGCGCCCGGTTCAGGCGCGTGGTGCAGTTCGTGGACGAGATGCCGAGCACGCCGGCGGCCGCGCCCGCGTCGAGATCGAGCAGGATGCGGAGGGCGACGACCTCGCGCTCGCCGGCGGAGAGCGCCCGGAGTGCCGCCTCGAGCTCGGGTGAGAGCCCCTCGGCGAAGCGCTCGTCCATTCGGTCCTGCTGCGCGGCCAGCTGCTCGCGGCGGGTGCGGCGGCGCTCGGAGCGGAAGTGGTCGAGCGCGACCGTTCGCGCGACCTGGCAGAGCCAGGTGCGGGCGGAGCCCCGGTCCGGGTCGAAGCGGTGCCAGAGCCGCAGCGCGCGTTCGAACGTCTCGCCGGCGAGATCGTCGGCGGCTGCGCGGTCGCCCGTGAACCAGGCGAGGTAGCCGTAGACGTCGTCGAGGTGCGCTTCGGCGGCCTGGGCGAATGTCATCTCACAAGAACTACGCCACAGGTCGGCTGTGGGTCACATCGCGGTCCAGCGCGCGTGCAGGTCGCGCAGCTTCTGGATCTCGGCCGCGTTCGGGCCTTTCTTGTTCACCCCCGGCACCTCGAGGTAGGCGCTCAGGTGCTGGAACGCCGGATGCGCGATGAACGCGCCGAGGTCCTCGCCCATCAGGCCCTCGCCGATGTTCGCGTGGCGGTCGAGGTTCGAGCCGAGCTTGGCCGAGCTGTCGTTCACGTGGAGTGCCCGTACCCGGTCGAGCCCGATCCCGGCGTCCACCACGGTCACGAGGTCGTCGACGATCCGCGGATCGGTCACCTCGTAGCCGGACGCGTAGAGGTGGCACGAATCGAGGCAGATGCCGAGGCGGGGATGCCGGTCGAGCCGTTCCAGCAGCGTCTGCAGCTCCTCGAGCGAGCGGCCGATCGTCCCGCCGGACCCGGCCGAGTTCTCCATCAGGAGCCAGGTGTCGCCCGTGCAGCGCTCGAGGACCCGCTCGAGCGCCGCGCAGGTGCGCTCGAGGCCGACCCCGAACCCGGCTCCGAGGTGCGAGCCGACGTGGAAGATGACGCCGTCGGCGCCGATCGCGGTCGCAGCGTCGACCGTGGTGCGCATGGTCTGGATCGACTTGTCGTAGATCGCATCGTCGGGCGCGGCGAGGTTGCAGAGGTAGAGCGCATGACAGACGACGCCGCCGATGCCCGCCTCGGCCCGCCGGGCCTGGAACCGCTCGATCGCCTCGGGCTTGTGATTCGTGGGCCGCCACATGCGCGGGCTCTGCGTGAACACCTGCACGCAGTCGCCGCCGACGGCCTCGATGCGGTCGATCGCCGTGTCGATTCCGCCGCTGGACGACATGTGCGCGCCGAATTCCACTGCGGCCCTACGATAGAGAGATGGCGAACGTCCGCGTCCGCATGGCTCCGAGCCCGACCGGGCTGCTTCACATCGGCAACGTGCGGACGGCGCTCTTCAACTGGCTCTTCGCGAGGCACGAGGGCGGCGAGTTCCTGCTGCGGATCGAGAACACGGACACGAACCGCGAGGTCGAGGCCGCCACGGCGCAGATCCAGGAGTCGCTTCGCTGGCTCGGCCTCGACTGGGACGGGCCGGTCACGTTCCAGCTCGACAACCTCGAGACCTGCCAGAAGCTCGCCCGCCAGCTGCTCGACGAGGGAAAGGCCTACGAGGACGAAGGCGCGATTCGCTTCCGCATGCCGGACGAGGGCGCGACGGTCTGGGAGGACGTCGTGCTCGGCCGCATCGAGTATCCGAACAAGGAGATCGAGGACCTCGTCATTCTCCGATCGGATGGGCGGCCGACGTACAACTTCGCGAGCCCGGTGGAGGACGTGCAGGACCGCATCACACATGTGCTGCGCGGCCCCGACCACGTCGCGAATACGCCGAAGCAGATCCACATCCTGCAGGCGCTCGGCGCCGAGCTGCCGGTGTACGGGCACGTCCCGAACGTGAACGGCGCCGACGGGAAGAAGCTCTCGAAGCGCCACGGCGCGGTGACGGTGGACGAGTTCAAGGACGACGGCTACCTGCCTGCTGCGCTCCTCAACCACCTGGCGCTGCTCGGCTGGAGCTACGACGACAAGACGACGATCATGTCGCGCCGCGAGCTGATCGAGCGTTTCACGCTCGACCGGATCGGGGCGAGCCCCGCGACCTTCGACTACGAGAAGCTCGACTGGATGAACGGCGTCTATCTGCGCGACCTGCAGCCGGACGAGTACGCGCACGACCTGCTCAGGTGGCTGCACGACCAGGAATTCGACTGGCCGGAGCCGCGCGTGCGCGCGACGGTGCCGCTTGTCCAGGAGAAGATCGAGAGGTTCTCGCAGTACCCGGACTTCGTCCGCTTCCTCTTCGAGCCGGTTGCCCCACCGGCCGGCGCCGACCCGGAGATCTGCCGCGCCGCCGCCGAACGTCTCGTCACGGTCGAGCCGTGGGAGGCCACCGCGATCGAGGAGGCGCTGCGCGCGCTCGCGGCAGAGCGCGGCCTGAAGCCGCGGGACGCGTTCGCGCCGATCCGGCTCGCCGTGACCGGATCGAAGGTCTCACCCGGGCTGTTCGAGAGCATCGAGCTGGTCGGCCGCGAGGAGAGCCTCGCCCGGCTCGGCGCTGCCGTGGCCGCCTGAGCGCGTGTTCTACGGGCGGTAGGCGACGACCGAGCCGCACACCGCGACGAGGCCCGTGACCCAGAGCGGCCACAGCTGAAGCGTCGCCCCGGCCACGAAGGCGAGCGCTCCGATCAGGGCCAGCATGAACGCGGCGAGCGGCCAGCCGAAGTCCCGCTTGAAAGGCTCCTCCACGACGACGGCGCGTGGCGCAGGCGCGGCGAGGCGCATGCGGGCGAGCCGCACGCGGAACAGCGCGCCGCGCCACTCGTGGAGGAGGGTGTCGACGCCCTCGCCGCCCCAGATCGAGACGGCCTCGGCGACATCGGCGGTGGCATCGCGGGCGCAGACGAGCGCATCGGCGAGCTCGGCATGGGCGCTGGCGGCCGCGGGCGGCGGCTCCAGCCCGTAGACGTGCTCCGCTGCCAGATGCAGTGAGTACTGCAGCCGCCGGAGCGCCGGCGCCGCGCCGGACTCGTCGAGCCGCTCGGGCTCCGCTGCCGTGACGTCGAGCCGGGACAGGGTGCGGGCGAGCCCCGACCACAGATCGCCCAGGGCGACCGAGTAGCGTTCATCGGTGCCGGTCTTCGGCCCCACACGCCGATCCTACCGTTACCATCCTGCGCCGATGGATCGACCTGCGGCCAGGGTGCTCGTCGTCGACGACGACGTGTCGCTGCGCTTGCTCTGCCGGGTGAATCTCGAGCTCGACGGCTTCGCAGTGCGCGAGGCGGCAACGATCGCGGAGGCCGACCGTGCCGTCGCGGAGGAACGGCCCGACGTCGTCCTCCTCGACGTCCACCTCGAGCAGGACGACACCCGCGACCTGCTCCGGCGCCTGCGCGCGTCGGGGATCCCGGTGGCGCTCGTCACCGGCTCGGTCGACCTCGACGACCTCCAGGACACCGCCGACGCCGTGCTCCGCAAGCCGTTCGAGCCACGCATGCTCGTCGACACCGCCCGCCGCCTCGCTAGGGTTGGCGCATGAGCCGTAGGCTTGACGGAGGCGATCAAGGAGCGCAGGTGCCGGCTTTGCCGGCGCCGGAGCGGGCGTGAGCTCTACCTCCGTCCTCAGCCCGACCGAGTTCGAGGCGCGCCTCCAGCGCTACCTGTTCGAGCGCTCGGAGGAGTGGCGCGCCGTGCGGGTGGGGGAGAAGGAGGTCTCCGAGCAGGCCGAGATCGTTCGCCGCTACGCCGACCTCTTCAGCCGCGAGCAGCTCGACGCGCTCGGGGCTGCGGAGGAGGGCTCCGGCGGCGACGAGCGCGAGCTCCTGTACCGCCTGCGCAAGACCTGCGAGTCGGGACTGATCTCCGCCCAGCTCGCCGAGCGCGAGGACGAGCTCGAGAACCGCGTGCTCGCCGCGCGCGTGACGTTCAAGGGCGAGGAGATGCCGCTGCGCAACGCGCAGGCACAGCTCGCGGTGCTGCCGTCGTACAACGACCGCGAGGAGCTCGGTGCAATCCAGGCCGCTGCCAGCGCGGTGTTCAACGACGACCGGCGTGAGCTGCTGGTCTCGAGCGAGGAGCTCGCCGCTGACTACTCCGGGATCGCGGACGCGGTCGAGCGCAACGAGGAGGAGAAGGACATCTCTCTGCGAGATCTGTCGCGCGCGCTCAAGCAGGCGAGCGACGACTCGACCGCGGCGTACGAGGGATTGCGCGAACGCTGGTTCGCCAAGCTGCTCGGCGACGAACGTGAGGCGATTCCCTCCAGCTATCACACGGCCTGGATGCGGCGGCTCTCTCCGCTCGAGTCGACCTACACCAAGGACCGCGCAACCGAGATCTGCCTCCAGACGCTGGAGGCGCTCGGGTTCGATCTGAACGCCCAGCCGAACATCAGGCTCGACCTCGACGACCGGCCGCAGAAGTCGCCCCGTGCCTGCGTGATCGCGAGCGACCCGCCGCAGGTCGTGCACCTGATCACCCGGGCGCAGGGAGGACTGCACGACTACCAGGCGTTCCTGCACGAGGCGGGGCACGCGCTGCACTACGGAGGCTGCGACCCCGAGCTGCCGTACATCTTCCGCCGCATCTCGCGCGACCACGCGCTGACGGAGATCTACTCGTACATCGTCGAGGCGATCTCGCGCGAGCCCGAATGGCACGAGCTGTACTTCGGCCTGTCACCCGAGCAGGCACGCGAGAACGCCGAGGCGACGACGTTCCTCGAGGCGCTGCTCTACCGGCGCTACGAGGCCAAGCTGCGGTTCGAGCTCGACTTCTGGTCGCGCTTCGACGGCGACGGCGGTGACGCGGGCGTCTACGAGCAGCTGTTGACCGAGGCGACGGGCGTGCGCTACCGGCGCGACAACTATCTCTCGGACATGGACGCCGGGTTCTACTCGGCGGACTACCTCCGAGCCTGGATTCGCTCGGCTCAGCTTCGCCATCATCTCGTCGATCAGGTGGGCGCCGACTGGTGGCGGAGCCCGCGCACCGGTGAGCTTCTGCGGGAGCTCTTCCGTGAGGGCACGAAGCCCACGAGCGAGGAGATCGCCGGCCGCCTCGGCTTCGACCCGCTCGACACGAAGCCGCTGCTGCACGAGATCGGCGTCTAGCAGGCCGACCGCGCCAAGGCCTTTCGGTACACTGGCCCGCGTTCTCCGTGGCCCATTCGTCTAGTGGCCTAGGACACCGCCCTCTCACGGCGGCGGCACGGGTTCGAATCCCGTATGGGCCTTAAGGACCCGCATGGCTAGGCGACTTTGGCTTAGCTATGCGGGTCATACAGGTCACGGATGCCGGGAGAGCCCTGCGGTGGTGGCCCCGTGCTTGCCTGCGAAGTGGCGACCGGACATCGCATCCGTCGTGACATCCACGCTCTCACCCATGCGGCCAAACTCGACTATGAGACGATGCTCGCATGAGGGAGAAAGCGCGACGCCGGAACGAGGAGGCACTTGCGTTCCTCGCCGACGTTCTCCGCAAGCTCGAGGAGCGAGAGGGTGTCCCGGTGGTGCTGTTCGAGGCGTATGCCGACGCCATCGAGCGGTACGGGCTTGAAGGCAGGCCGGGGATCGGTGACGGCGCCGGCGTGGGGGAAGCGATCGCGCAGGCTCGGGCTCGCCATCAGCGGATGATCGAGGCGATGTCCGCCTACACGCTCAAAGGCGGCCGCGGCCGTTGGGAGGCTTACGGTCAAGCCGTTTCCGCCTACGGGGCCGGCGCGTATTTGGCCGTGATAAACGCACAATCTGCACTCCACGCGCCCGGCGTCGGGTTCTCGGAACTCACAGATCCAGCGTTTGCCGGACTCGTCGACGCGGACGCTCGGTAAGCCCCAGTTCAGCGCTTCGGGCCGGAAGCGAGTCAGGCGTAGAGCCGAAACGGCTCGGTTGCGCCCGTATGTGCGCCGCTGGACAGGCTCTTCGCCGACCGTTGATCTCAGGCGGCCGCAGCGTCTCGCCACCCGTCGGAGGGATACCGATGTTGCCGACGATTGGCGAGACTGAAGTACAGCCGGGATGTGGGTCTTGGGGGAGATCCTGCTCGCCTGTGGCGATTGATCCGCTGCTCGGTTTTGTGACGGAAGAGCCGCGGATCTCGCCTGCGCTGGGCTCGTCCGGTTCTCGCGCTCACCCCTTCGGGGGATGCCGGACCGCGGTGTCGCAGGTGAGATTGCTTTGCGGCCGAGCGTCCCACGGGCGGGGGAGGCCTAGCTCGTCTGCGGCGACTGATCCGCTGCTTTCGTATGACGGGAGGGGCGGATCTTCGCCTGCGGTCTTTTGGGTGGCGCGGTGAGGTCGGAAACGCGCTCGAAGGATTCCGCCGCGCACCAAGGGGCGTTTCGGTGCTAGCTACGCTCGTCGTATCTCGAGTGCCGTCGTAGTTCGTGTGATCGTGATGCTCGTCGTGGTCGCCATCGTGGGAGGCCGGCTGCACCTCTGGTGGCTCGCGCTCATCTACGCGGCCTTCTGGGGGTACATGATCCTTCGCGTTCGGCGAGGCAGCCGCCGACGATGAAGAGGCCCTGCATCCCTGGTTGGGCCGGTCGGATTGCGGGAAAGGGAACAAGGCAGCTCCGCCGTGCCCTGCACGTGAGCGGAGACCGGTCCACCTCGTTGATGAAGGGGGAAGGATGAGAATTCGGCGTTGGCACAAGCAGGTGTTCGCCTCGGTCCTGGCGGCGGTTGCGACCGCCGTTGCGCTTCTGCTCAGTGGTGTTGCGACGCAGGCGTCTCCCGGCCGTCCCTATCTCGCACTCGGCGACAGCGTGTCGTTCGGCTACATCACCCAGGCCGGGTTCCAGTATCGCAACCCCACCAACTTCGTCGGCTTCCCCGACTATGTCGGGCTGGCACTCGGGATGACGCCGACGAACGCTGCGTGCCCCGGTGAAACGACTGCCGGATTCACGTCGGCGACAGGCGCCGACAACGGCTGCCGCCCCTACAGGGCGCACTTCCCGCTGCACACGAACTACAGCGGGACACAGCTCGCCTTCGCGACCTCGTTCCTGAACACGCATCCGAACACGAAGCTGGTGACGATCCAGCTGGGCGCGAACGACGCCTTCCTGCTCGAGAATCAGTGCAGCAACCAGCCTGCGTGCATCACCGCCGGCCTGCCGGCGCTGCTCGCGAGCATCAGCAGCAACATGGACGCCATCTATCGCGCGATCGAGGCGGCCCACTTCCACGGCCGGCTCATCGTCGTCGACTACTACTCGCTCGACTACAGCGACGCGGCCGGGACCGGGCTGACCCAGCTGCTGAACCAGGCGATCACGAGCCATGCGCACGCCGACGGCGTGATCGTTGCCGACGCGTTCACCGCGTTCAAACGGGCGGCCGCGCCCGCAGGCGGCCAGACCTGCGCGGCCGGGCTCCTGAACACCACCCCCGGCAACCAGCTCACCTGCGATGTCCATCCGAGCCAGTCGGGCGCGCAGTTGCTCGCACGGACCGTCGAGACCGCCTACGGCGGGCCGACCGGGCACTGAGGCCCCTCACCGCGGTCCCGGCCCGGTCTTCTCCTGAGCCGGGACCGCGGTGACTCCCTGAGCGCTGGCGCGCGCGGCACGGGCCGGATCCTGGACAATCGGGTCATGCCACGTGCGCTCTGGACGACCGCGCCGTGGGCGCTTCTGCGGCATCGAGTCGGATTGCTTGCGGTTCTGTGCGCCGCTTTGCTCGTCGCACTGGGTGCGGCGGCCGGTCCGTTACTGAATGCGGGCGCGCAGAGCGAGGCGCTGCAGAGCAAGCTGGCTCAGTTGACCCCGCTCGGGGCCGGCCTGATGATCGATCGCCCGCCCGGAATCGACACCGGGGACTCGAGGGCCATCGCTGCGGCCGACGCGCAGCGTCGAGCTGCAGCTGCCGCTCTCGGCCGCCGGCTCCCGTTCGTGGGCAGGCCGGTTCTGACGACGACGACCCCTGCGCAGTTCTCTGGGCTGCAGTTCTACGAGGGGAACCCGTCGCTCGTGGCGATGGCGCGAACGGGCGCGCGAGCTCACGTGCATCGGCTCGCCGGAGGTGGCCCGGGCGTCTGGCTGTCCAATGCGATCACACATCGAGCCGGCGGGCGCGTGACGCTCGTGTCGACGGTGCCGGGGACGAAGAGGATCAGGTTGCCCGTCGGTGCGGTGTACCGCCGTCTCGACAGCGATCTCGCAAATCCGTACTGGGTCAACTTTACGGCGCTGATCCGTGCGCAGCACGCAGACTCGTCGCCGCCGCCCAGCTTCGCGCTCGTCACCGACGCGCAGATCTACCGGATCGCGCACACCCTCAGCGGGAACGAACTGGCCAACGTCTTCGAGTATCCGGTCGACGCCCGTTCGATGACTCCGGCGCGTGCGAAGCAGATCGCGCGCGCCTTTGCGGATGTGAAGCGGCGAATCGCCGCCCGTTCAACACTCGCAGCGAGCCTCGGTTGCGCCGACCCGGCCTTTCCCTGCCGAGTGTCGAGCGAGCTCTCAGACGCCGTGTCGCTTGCGAGCGCCAACAACTCGAGCCTCGGACCGGTGATCGATCTCTTGACCGGCTTCTGCATCCTGATCGCGCTCGGTGCCGCGATCGTCGCCGGTGCGTTCACGGGCCGCCGTCGGGCGGCGGAGGCGCGGCTCTCGCTGGTCCGGGGGGAGCCGCGCGGGCTGTTCTTCGTACGGTCGGCGATCGAAGCCGCCCTGCCCGCGGTTTGCGGCGCCGCGGTGGGCTTCGCGTTCGCGGTCGAGCTCGGGCGCCTCTTCACGCCCCAGGGCTCGGTCGACGCGGGCGTCGTCAGGCAGGCGGCTGTCCGGGTGGCGGTCTCGGTTGCGTCGGCCGTGCTCGCTGTCGCGGTCGGCGTGACAGCCGCGCGCGGCCGGTTCGGCTCGGGGAGATCTGCGTGGAGGTCGGTCACGCGCCTGCCGTGGGAACTGGTCGTCGCTGCAGCCGCGATCGCGTCGTGGCTCGTCGTTCGCTCCGGTGGCGGCCTCGTCAAGGATCCAGTCGCCGGTTCGCATCCTCGTCTGGTCGTCCTCTTGCTGCCGGCGCTCGTGGCCGTCCCGCTGACCGGGCTTGTCGGCCGAGCGTTTCGATCCAAGGATGTGCGGCGGGCCCGGATCGCATCGACGGCCGGCTACCTCGCTGCGCGACGCGTGACGGCAGCGCGCGGGCTCGGCGCCGCGTTGACGGTGACGGTCGCCGCCGGGGTCGCCTCGCTCGCTTTCGCCGAGATCCTGCAGTCGTCCCTTTCCGCGAGCAGCACCGAAAAGGCGTTCGTCGCGAACGGCTCCGACGTCCAGGGGATCATCGATCCGACGAAGTCGCTCCCGCGGCACTTCCCCTACCCGCTGACCAGGGTGGGCGAGCTCGTGGCTGCGGGCCAGCTCTCGTCGGGACAGTCGGTCGACGTGATGACGGTCGATCCGGCGAGCCTTGGGCCGGTGCTGGCGGCGCACTGGCCGCGCAACGTTCGCGCCGCCGTCGCTGCGCTCGGCACCGCGAAGGACACGCTGCCCGCCATCGCCGTCGGAACAGGGGGCGGACGGCAGGTCGTGGTCCTCGGTGGAGCACCGACCACCGTGCACGTGGTCGCGCGGCTACGGGCATTCCCCGGAATGCGGCCGTCCCAGCCGCTCCTCGTCGTCCCTGCCAAGGCGCTCCGGAACGGAACGAGCGCATCGTTCGACTACATCTGGGCGAGCGGCCCGCCACGCCGGGTCGAGGCCGCACTTCTGCGGTCCGGCCTTTCACCGCAGTACCTGACCACGGCCACCGACCTCTCCCGGGCTCCCGACGTCCGGAACATCACCCGAACCTACGGCTTCCTTCGAATCATCGCCTCCGCGATCGTGCTCTTGTCCCTCGTTGCGCTGATGCTCTACCTGAACAGCCGCGAGCGGGCGCAACTCGTCACCTCGGCGTTCCTGCGCCGCATGGGGTTCTCACAGCGGAGCCAGGCCTGGTCCGTTGCGCTCGAGTCGATTCTGCTCGTCGCGTTTGCGACCATCAGCGGTCTCGCGGGAGCACTCCTGAGCGCCGGCGCGATCGTTCGCCACGTCGACCCCCTGTCCGAGTACGCGCCGACACCGGTTCCACACGTTCCGTGGGCGCTCCTCTCGGCCTCGGCGGTCGCCGTGACGATCGTCGCCGGCCTCGTCGGAGCGATCGTCACGTTGCTGGTGCGTCGTTCGAATGTCGGGGAGCAGCTTCGTGTCAGCTGAACCGCTGATCCGGTACGAGGCTGCGAGCAAGCACTACGCGACGGCTGCGGGCACCGTCGACGCGCTTCCGCCGCTCAATGCGCACATACCGGCCGCCGCGGTGACGGCGGTCGTGGGCGTCTCGGGCAGCGGCAAGTCGACACTGCTCCGTCTCACCGCGGGGCACGAAACACCGTCGTCGGGCCGGGTGGTCGTCGACGGACAGGACCTCGGAGCGCTCTCCGGGCGAGAGCGAAGCCACTTCCGTCGACACACCGTGACCTACGTCTCGCAGCGTGCCGCCGACAACCTCTTCCCACAGCTGAGCCTCGCCCAGCACCTGCCCGCGGGTGCGTCCCTGCACGCGTTCGAGCTGCTCGGCCTCGAGGCGCGAATGTCTGCGCACGCGAGGGAGCTGTCGGGCGGCGAGCTCGCCCGCGCGTCGTTCGCCGTCGCGCTCGCACAGGCATCGCCGCTCGTGATCGTCGACGAGCCGACCGCCGAGCTCGACCACACCACCGCGAGCGCCGTGCTGGCTGCGATCCGCGACGGTGCGGAGCGGGGACAGACGTTTCTCGTCGCCACGCACGACCCCGATGTGATCGCGCTGGCGGACAACGTCCTCGATCTCACGCGGCAGAGGCCGGCAGCCGTCGCGGTTCCGGCTCGCCGCGAGCCGCCGGGGGACAGCCGGCTCCGGTTGCGTGGACTGACCAAGAGCTACGGCGGCGCGGTCGTGCTCGACCACGCATCCGTCTCGGTTCGTGCGGGAGAGCTCGCCCTGATCGTCGGCCGGTCGGGCTCGGGCAAGTCCACGCTGCTCATGATCGCAGGCGGCTGGATCCAGCCCGACCGCGGCACCGTCGAGCCCGGAGACACTCACTGGACGCAGCTCGCGTACGTTCCGCAGCGCTTCGGCCTCGTCCCCGAACTGAACGTCGCCGAGAACATCGAGCTGCCCGCACGGCTCGCGGCGGCACCACCCGCCGCAGACATCTATGAGCGGCTCGGGATCGCCGAGCTCCGCACCCGGTATCCCCAGGAGATCTCGATCGGCCAGCAACAACGAGTTGCGATTGCCCGTGCACTCTGCCTCAACCCCCCGATCCTGCTCGTCGACGAGCCGACCTCGCACCAGGACGCCCTGAACGCGGAGCTCGTCTGGACCGCGATCAGCACGGCTGCCGCCAACGGATCGGCATGCCTCATCGCCACCCACGAGCTCGACGCTCGGGATCGCGCCGACCACTGGTGGGAGCTCGAGGACGGTGTGCTTCGCCCGGGGCAGATCTAGGCACGCGCCGGTCCGCCGACCGGCCGCTCAGCCGGGGCGGGGCCGATGAGGAGAGCGAGAAGGAGCCCGACAGCACGCTCTCGCTGTCCCGAAGCAGGTCGGGGATGCCCGGGGCGAGGAGCACCTCGGGTGCGCCGAACCGGCTGAGAACGAGCACGTCCTCGTGGAGTCGTACGACACCGTGGCGAAAGGATGCCCGTGATGCCGCCCGGAGTTTGCGATTTCGCCTCGTCGGGATGATGCGCCCGCCGTTCGGGTCTGCTCAAATGGTGTGCGCCACCGGGAGTCATGCCTGTGGCTTGGTCGGATGGGCTCGTGGTGCAGCGTGGCTTCGTTGACACCCGCCGCGAGCCCAATCCGACAACGCACCGCCGGCGCCGTTTCTGCCGGTGACCCGCAGGCGGATCAGAACACGAAGCGAACCAGCAGCACGATCCCCACCACGAGCACTGCGAGCAGGCACAGGCTGAGGAAGGCGATGAACAGGCCGCCGGCCGCGAGCCTGGTCAGGTCGCCGGGCGGCTCCCGGGAACCAGCGTCAGGGCCTGCGAACGCCTGCTCGACGCGCCGTTCGACATAGGACTGGATCCGGAGCTCGAGGCGCCGGTCGAAATCGAGCGGCTCCTCGCCGTGCGTGCGCAGCGGCGGGAACGCCGACGGCAGCCCGTCGACGTCGAGCTGATAGATGCGCTCCGGGTGGTCGATGTCCTTGAGGCGGTGCTCGCCCAGATCGCGCTCGTGTACGCCTTCGGGCAGCGTCGTGCCGACGAGCGCGGCCGTGGCTGCCGACAGGAGCACCTGCCCACCGTGCCCGGCCGCGCAGATCCGCGCCGCGCGCACGACGTCGATGCCGACGTAGCCCTCCTCTCCGACCACGGGCTCGCCGGTGTGCAGGCTCATCCGGACGGACAACCTCACCCCGTCCGGCCAGCCGTGCGACGAGAGCCTCTGCTGCGCTGCGACCGCCGCCGCGACCGCGTCGCGGGCACGAGCGAAGGAGAAGAAGAACGCGTCGCCCTGTGTGTCCATCTCGACGCCGTTCCGGCGGCCGAACTCCTCGCGGAGGATGGCACGGTGCGCCGCGACCACATCGGCGTAGCGGTCGCCGAGCCGCTTCAGGAGCTCGGTCGAGCCTTCGATGTCGGTGAAGACGAAGGTGACGGTGCCCTGGGGGACGCGAGCGCTCCCGGCGCCCTGCCCTCCGGCCGCCGGTTGATCGGTGTCGCCGAGCACAGCGGACGTTCTACGCGACGGGCGGCGACTTGTCGAGCGGGGCCGGAGAGCCGCCCACCGCCAAATGTGCGATTCACCCGTTTCAGGGAGTGCGATTCGGCGTGGTCTGTGGGACGCTTTGAGTACTCCGATCGACGACGAGGGGGAAATGATGGAACGTCGCGTGACTGGGACGGGGAGTCCCGACGGCATGGACGATGTGTATGCCGCGCTCGATGTACTACGCCACCGGCAGCTCGATCTGCAGCGTCGTCATGAGGTGCTGATCGAGTACGTGGCGCGATTCCCGAATGCGGTCAATTGCCGCCAGGAGCGTGAGATCTCGAGCGCCAGGTCCGCAGTGGCGTCCGGTATCGGCACACTCGAGCAGTGGCTCAGCCGCCGGGAGGTCGTGCCCGCCTACCAGTGAGGTACGGCCCGGCTCGCAGGCGCGAGCCGGGCGCCCTCACCCGCTGCGACCGAACGCGCCGGATAGCCTTCAGCGATGCGGGTCTATCTGGCAGGACCGCTCTTCTCGGAGGCGGAGCGCGAGTGGCTGGACGGGCTCGCACGACGGCTGCGTGACGAGGGCTTCGACTGCTTCGTCCCGCACGAGAACTTCGACGCGATCCAGGAGCTGACGCCCGGCGAGGTGTTCCGGGTCGATGCGGAGGGCCTGCGCTCCGCAAACGCGGTCGTCGCCTGGCTCGACGGCCCGGTGGTCGACGACGGCACAGCCTGCGAGATCGGCCTGTTCGCGCAGCTGGTCGAGGGCGGCGATCCCCGTTATCGCGGCATCGTCGGGATCGTCACGGATCTGCGCCTACAGCGCCGGCGGGGCCATGCCGTCGGCGACGGGATGAACCTCTTCGTCGTCGGCGCCATCGAGCGCGTCGGGCAGGTCTGCTGGTCGGTCGACGACGCGGTTGCGGCGCTGCGCCGGCTCGACTAGCGCCGCCGGCCCAGGTCGGCCTCGGCATCGGCGAGCTCCGCGGCCGCCCGCTCCGCCTCGCTTCGCTTCTCGGCCGCCTCGTTCTCCAGGATCTCCGCTGCGCGGGAGGCATCCGCGGCAGCCTGTTCGGCCTGGCGGGCCTCCGTTTCCAGCCGTCGCGCCTCCGAGCGGAGCGCCTTGACCCGCTCGCGGGCAACGCGGGCGACCTCGTCACCGCCCCGGCGGGACGGCGTCACCGCCTCGAGCGGCCCGAACCCGGCCGCGTTCAGCTCCTCGGTCAGCCGGCCGCGCTGCAGGAGCGCCCGTGCATGGTCGTCGATCGCGGCCGCACGCAGGGTCTGCGAGAGCCGTTCGAGCAGCGGCGCCGCCGCCCGGGCGCCGAGCTCGGTCCGGGCCGACGTGAGCAGCCCGCGCAGGGCCTCGCGCTCGGCGGCCGAGGCCTCGCCGACCTCGTCCGCGCTCGCCTGACCCGCGAGCGAGCGCTGCTGCGCGTCGCGGAGCTGTTCGGCCGCCCTGAGCAGGGCGTCGACCTGCTTCGGCTGGTCGCGTGCGAGCCGGTTTGCAACCCACGCGACCGTGCTCGGCTTCTTCAGTGCACGGACCGTGGCTGCGGCTTCGTCCTGATGAGCCTTGCGCAGCCGCCCCACGAGGTCGTTCCGCGCCTTCGTGAACTGCGCGAGCGGCAGGGCGTACAGCCCGTCGAGCTCGCTCTCGAGATTCGGAACGGCCGCGAGTGGCATGGGTAGAGCATAGGAAGAGGGGGAGAGCTCGCGCTCTCCCCCTCTTTCTGGTCGATCTCGTTCTGGTGAGGCTGGGGTCCCGGCTAAGCGGCCTTCACCAGGGCCTTGGGCGGCACGATCACCTTGTACGGCGGGTACGTGCTTCCCTTGACCTTGTAGATCGTGACCGGGTTCGAGGTCACGTCACCGTTCGCGTTGAACGACACGTTGCCGAGGATGCTGCCCTTCAGATTGACCTTGAAGAGCTGCTTCGCCACGTCCGCGCGACTCCCGTTGGACTGGGCGATCGCCTGGATCATGACGTCGGCGGCCTGGGCCGCGTACACCGAGTACGGGTCCGGTGCCTTGTGGTCGGCCTTCGTGAACGCTGCGACGAACGCCTTGCCTGCTCCCTTGAGCGCGTTGTTCGGCAGACCGGCGACCGAGACGGTCATGCCGTTCGATGCCGTGCCTGCGCCCTGGATGGTGGCCGAGACCGGGGTGAAGCCGTCAGGGGCCATGATCTTCACGCCGGGAGCACCCGCCGCGAGGTCCTTGATCAGCTTGCCGCCGTTCTCGCAGATCAGGCCGCCCAGGAACATGCCCTGTGCCCCAGACGACTTGACCTTGACCGCAAGCGCCTCGTACGAGGTCGCCTTGCCGTCCCACGCGGTGAACCCGACGACCTTGATGCCGAGCTTCACTGCGGCGTTCTTGAAGTTCGTCGCGACGCCGAGGCCGTACGCCTCCTTGTCGTTCAGAATGAACACCTTCTTGACGCCGAGCGACTTCGCCAGGAGCGCGTCAGCCGCGCCCTGGTAGTCGTCCGCCGCCACGACGCGGGCGTAGTTGCGCTTCCCGGTCGGGTAGTACTTGCCCGGCTCGCCGGCAGACGTGCCCGGCCCCGGATGGGTCAGGCCGACATACGTGTTCGCCGGGCTGACCATTGCGATCGGGCCGTTCGCGGCCCGGTTGAGCACCGGGACGATGATCTCGGCGCAGCCCGAGTTGAACGTGCCGATGACGCCCACGACGCTGGAGTTCTGCGAGTAGGCGTTCGCGTTGGCCGAGCACTTGCCCGAGTCCCACTTGCCGGCCTGGGCGGTCGCATCGTCACAGCTCTGGTAGGCGAGCGAGTACTTGCCCGCCTTCCAGCCGTGCGCCTTCAGGATGAAGGTGATCGCACGGGTCATCTGTGACGTCTGAGTCCGGCCGGAGCCCTCGAGGGGCAGGTCGGACGCGATCAGGTATTGACCGCTTGGATTCTGAATCGCCGAGCACGACGACGCCGGCAGCGGCGTAGCACCGCTCCTGGCGATTGCGCCGCTCACCATCGTCGCCAGGGCGACGATTGCGATCAGCGCGGACGCTCCCGCGCCCACGTAGATGCGCTTTTTCACTCGTCCTCCTGTCTGGGGGGTCAGGGGAATGTCGGGAGAGCATAGAGACGTCGCCGGGCAACGCCAACTCTCTTCACGAATTCTTGCCCGGCGGGGCCCTGCCGGTTCAGGGGCGCCGGTAGCGGTAGCCGAACCCGCGCACTGTCTCGATCGGAGCCGTTTGCGGGGCGTCCGGGACGAGCTTGCGCCGCAGATAGCCGACATAGAGCTTCACCTGGTCGCCGGACACGCCGTAGGGATCGCCCCAGACGAGCTCGAGCAGCTGGTCGCGTGAGAGCACCTGATTGGGGTTCTGCACGAAGGCCGAGAACAGCTTGAACTCGAGCGGCGTCAGCTGCACGTCGCGGCCCTCGACCTTCACCTGCCTTTGCGCATAGTCGACCTGCGCGAACGCGTCGCTGTAGGCCTCGACCACCTCCGATTTGCCGCCGGACCGGCGGAGCAGGGCCTGGACACGCGCGAGCAGCTCCTGGCGGCCGAACGGCTTGGCGACGTAGTCGTCGGCGCCCGCCGAGAGGCCGCGGACCTTCTCGAGCTCCTGCGTGCGTGCCGTCAGCATCAGCACGGGGACGTCCGAGAGATCGCGGATCCGCTCGAGCGTCTGGTAGCCGTCGAGCTCGGGCATCGTCACGTCGAGGATCACGAGGGAGGGGGCGTTCGCGAACAGCTTCCTCAGAGCCGTCTTGCCGTCCTCCGCCTCGTCGACCGTGTAGCCGATCCGTTCGAGCAGCTCACGGAGCAGCTGGCGGATGTCGGCGTCGTCGTCCACTACGAGGATCCGCACGCGGGCGTTCATACCCTCTTCATACCACCCGCGCTCTCAATCCCTGCGGGGTGGCTCGATCCTACGGCCATGGCCCGAGTTCTGATCTGTGAGCCCCACGACGACATCAGGGCGCTGCTCGAGCTCGTCGTGCGCCGGATGGGCCACGAGCCGGAGACCTACAAGGGGCCGGCCGTCGGGAATCTCGGCGTCGACGTTGCCGTGATCGAGCCGGGCGAGCTGAGCGTGGTCCGGCTCGCCAAGAACCTGCGGGCACAGAACGTGCCGGTGCTCTTCACGAGCATCTATCCGGCGACCGCCGAATTGCTGAACCTGGCGCCGTCGGCGTACCTCGTGAAGCCGTTCCCGCTCTCCTCGCTCGAGCGGGCGCTCGAACGGGCGCTCGCGCCGGCCACGGCCGCGGCTAGCGCCCGGAGATCACGAGCGCAGCGGCTCGGCGGGCGAGACGGTCACCTCGCCCCGGTCGTCGACCGAGACGACCTGGCGCCCCCGGCCGCCCGAGCGCTCGAACCGGCCGAGCAGCGAGCGGACACCGGTGGGCGCGATGATCGCCTGGGTGAGGCCGCGCGTCTCGATGCGGTAGCCCGCCGCGACCCGCTCGTCGAGGTACGCGCTCAGCGCGTCTCTCCGGTGCTCCTCGCGGGCAGCGTTCGAGACCTTGGTCATTCGAGCCCGGTGGTCCCGATCGGAACGGACCGGCCGGGGACCTGAACGCGAACCTGCTCGTTCCAGTGGCTGAGGAGCGTCTCGTCGAGCGCCTTGCCGAACGTCTCGACCTCGCCGACCGGCAACGGCGTGCCGTGGGAGCGGGCATAGAGCGCGGCCTGCGCCGCCGGCTTCCCCACCCGGCCCTTGATCCCGATCGTCTTCTGACCCGCGACGGTCTTCGCGGGCAGGAACGAGAGCGGCCCGTCGAGCTCGAACTCGTCGATCGTCGACCGAAGCGTGACCGCGGCCGAGACCGGCGCGTACGCGCGGTCCGAGTGGGGGATGCGAATCCACTTGCCGGCGGACTTGGCGGCTCCCACCGGGTTGAAGCCCAGGTACGTGCTGAGCACGAAGCTGTCGCCGCGAATGTAGGCGGTGCCGGCGTTCACGAGAACCGTCACCTTCCCGGTTCGGCCGCCCTCCTGATAGGTGATCCGCTGGATGCCGGAGGTCGCCGCGACGTCGCAGACGAGCCGCGTGCGCGAGGTGCCGTTGTCCGCGATCGCGACGTAGTGGACGGAGCGCTGCGCCCGCCCGGCCGCGAGAATCGCCGCCAGTGACGCGCGCGGGGAGGCGGCAGCGCCGACCGACGACGGCACGAGCAGCACACACGTCGCTGCCACCACGAGCGCCCGAACCGAAGACCTCATCCGACCCCTCTCTCCTTCGCGCCCGGCGCTTACCGGAAAGTCCCGCCTGAGCAGGGCTTTCGTGAGGCTGCGTGACCAGTGCCCGGGATCAGACTACCGGAGCCGTCCGTTGCCTTGACCGAAAACCGCAAAATGGTCAAAATCGCTGCGTGTCGACAAGTCGCTCCGAACTGACCGACCGGCGCCTGCTCGAGGCGCACAAGGCAGCGGCCTCGCGCCGCTGGCGGATCCAGCGCCGACACTACGAGCGGGACACTCGCCGCGACATCGACGCAGCGGGGACGAAGATCGAACGGCACCACCTGACTGAACGCGCCTAACAGCTACGACCTGCGGAAGGGGATGTTCTCATGGCGGGACTCGACATCAAGGCGCTCGACAATCCGGACGAGGTACGGCCGTTCGCTGACGGGAAGGGTGCGGCGCACCTCGTCAATCTGAGCTCCGGGCCGGTCGGCCGCGGCGTGTTCGAGCCCGGCTGGCGCTGGTCGGAGCACGTCAAGCCGATCGCCGGCACGGACAGCTGCCAGACGGCCCACCTCGGCTACGTGGTCTCGGGACGGATGCACATCGTGATGGACGACGGGAGCGAGGGGGAGTGCGGCCCCGGCGACGCCGTCTACATCGCCCCCGGCCACGACGCCTGGATCGTCGGCGACGAGGCGTGCGTCTTCATCGACTTCGGCCAGATCCAGAGCTACGCCAAGCCGCACTGACGCCGGCGCCCGGAAACGTCGTCAGCCCTGAAAACGAAAGCCCCGCATTTGCGGGGCTTTCGCGAAGGCTGCGGGACTAGGACTCGAACCTAGACTACCGGATTCAGAGTCCGGCGTCCTACCATTAGACGATCCCGCAAGGCGTCCGGATTGTAGCCGCCTTCCGGGCCTACAGATCGAGTTGATAGAGCGGCACGAGGCGCTTCTCCGCCTCCGTGTCGATGTGCGCGATCACCTCGACGTACGGCTCGAGGCCCGAGCCGCGCAGCTTCGCCTTGAGCAGGCCGTCGACCTGGTAGATGCCGGACGAGTTGTTCATCCGGATCGAGATCCTGATCGGCTTCTCCTCCCCGTCGGAGATCTCGACCTCCTCGATCGCCGCAGCAGAGAGCGAGTGGATGCCCACCCGGCCGCGTTCGAAGGCGATGCGCGAGCGGCCCTGCTCCATGTCGAGTGCGTCCGCGACCCGGAGGATGCCCGCCTCGAGCGTCAGCGGCTCGCCGTCGGAGCGGTGGCTGATGATGCCCTGCAGCACCTCGGAGACGACCACGGTGAGGTCGGGCTCGTCGTACAGGCCGGTCAGCAGCTCGCGCAGCTTCGGCTCGGCCAGGAAGAGGCTGAAGTCCTCGTGGCCGTGGCGGTGGACCGACATGCCGATGCAGTGCGTGAGGGCGGTCAGCGCCACGACGAGCTCGGCATCGTCGCGGGTCATGCCGTAGTCCTTGACCATCGCCGGCTCGATCCCGTGCTTCGTCAGCTGCCGCAGCAGCTTCAGCGCGATGTTGGTGACGATCTGGATGTGCACCCAGGAGTGGTCGTTGATCTCCATGCGCGCCACCGCATTCACGTTCGCTACGTGCCACCAGCCCTTGATCTGGTCGTCCTTGTTCACGCGGTCGATCACCGTGCGCAGCTTCCGGTTCGCGCGCACGGGGACGCGGATGCGCATCTGCTTGACCGCCTCGGCGGGCGTGAGCCGCGTCTCGCGCTCGGCCTCCTTCGAGACGGGATCCGCGATCCGCTCGCGCGTCTGGGGATCGAGCTGGTTCCGGTCCTCCGGCACGAAGGACACGATACGCCTCGCTCTCAGGCGGCGTCCGCCGCCCAGTCGCCGTAGAGCGAGAGGTAGAGGCCCCGCAGGGCGAGCAGCTCGTCGTGCGTCCCCTGTTCGACGACCTTGCCGTGCTCGAGGACGACGATCAGGTCCGCGTCGCGGATCGTCGACAGTCGGTGCGCGATGATGAAGGCCGTGCGGCCGTGGAGGAGCCGCCGCAGGGCGCGCTCGATCTTGCGCTCCGTGCCGATGTCGACCGAGCTCGTCGCCTCGTCGAGAATCAGGATGCGCGGGTCGGCGAGGAGCGCGCGGGCGAACGCGACCAGCTGCCGCTGGCCGAGCGACAAGCGCGAGCCACGTTCGCCGAGCTGGGTGTCGTAGCCGTCCTCGAGCTGCTCGATGAACTCGTCGGCTCCCACGGCGCGGGCCGCGGACACGATCTCCTCGCGGGTTGCGTCCGGCCGCCCGAAGGCGAGGTTCTCGGCGACGGTCCCTGCGAAGAGAAACCCTTCCTGCGGCACGATGCCGAGCTGGCGTCGCAGCGACGCCTGGGAGACCTCGCGGAGGTCGACGCCGTCCATCCTGATCGCGCCCTCCGTCGGGTCGTAGAAGCGGGCGAGCAGCTTGGCGATCGTCGACTTGCCCGCTCCGGTGTGCCCGACGAGGGCAACCGTCGTCCCGGCCTGCACCTCGAGGTCGATCCCGTGCAGCACCTCGGGGCCACGGCCGTAGGCGAACCGAACGTCGTCGAAGACGACGTGGCCCTCGATGCGGGCGAGCTCGACCGCGCCCGCGGCGTCGCGCACCTCCGGCTCCTCGTCCATCAGGTCCGTGATCTTGTCGAGCGCGGCCACGGCCGAGAGGAAGGTGTTGTAGAGCTGCGACAACTGCTGCACCGGGTCGAAGAAGTTGGTCAGGTAGGCGAGGAACGCGATCAGGACGCCGATCGTCAGCTCGTTGTTGAACGCCAGATAGCTGCCGTAGCCGAGCACGACGGCGGTCGCGGCCGACGAGATGAAGTCGACGACCGGGAAATAGACGCCGCTCAGCGCGACCGTCTGCATGTTCGACTCGCGATAGCGGTCGCTGACCGCACGGAAGTTCTCCCGCGCCGGCCGCTCGCGCGTGAAGGACTGCAGCACCCGCATGCCGGCGATGTCCTCCGCCAGGGTGGCGGTGACGGCTCCCAGCGTCTCGCGCACGTCGCGATAGGCGCGGCCGGACCGCTTGCGAAACCAGGCGGTCGAGACCGCCATGACCGGCATGATGATCAGCGCTGCGAGGGCCAGCCGCCAGTCGAGGAAGAACAGGACGACGGCGGTGCCGACGAGCAGCAGCGTGTTCTGGACGAGCGTGGTGACACCGTCGGTGACGAGCTGGTCGAGCGCCTCGACGTCGTTCGTCAGCCGGCTGATGATCACGCCCGCGCGGTTGCGCTCGTAGAAACCGAGCGAGAGCCGCTGGAGGTGGCCGAAGAGCAGGCCGCGCAGGTCGGCGAGCATGCGCTCGCCGGTCCAGCCGGTGTAGAAGGTCTGCAGGTAGCTGAAGGCGATCCCGAGCGCGCCCGCCGCGATGAAGGCGGCGACGAGCCAGCCGAGCGTGTCGGTGTTGCCGTGGCCGACCTCGTCGATCGTCCGGCCGAGGAGATACGGCGGCAGGAGTGAGACCGCCGTCGCGCCGAGGAGCGAGAGGATCGCGATCGCCGTGCGCCCCTTGTACGGCCTGGCCAGCCGGTGGAGCGCCTTCAGGCGCCGCTTCGACCGTCCCCACGACCAGTCCTCGACCTGCGCCCGCCCGCCGCGCGTGAGATGGCTGCCCGGTTGATGGACCCTCATGCCGCTCCGTCGAGGCTGTGCCGCCGCATCAGGCCACCTCCTCGGTGAACACGCGCTCGAGCTGCCCGTGCTCGTAGATCTCGCGATAGACGCCGTTCGTCCCGACGAGATCGCCGTGCGCTCCGCGTGCTGCGACGCGTCCGTCCTGGAGCACGATCACCTCGTCCGCCAGCGCGATCGTCGAGAGCCGGTGGGCGATGATGATCGTCGTGCGGCCGCGCATCGCCTCGCGCAGCCCGTCCCGGATCCGGGCCTCCGTCGAGGCGTCCACCGAGGCGGTGGCGTCGTCGAGGATCAGGATGCGCGGGTCGACGACGAGCGCCCGTGCGATCGCCACGCGCTGCCGCTGGCCGCCCGAGAGCGTGATGCCGCGCTCACCGATCACCGTGTCGTACCCCTCCGGCAGCGCCTCGACGAAGTCGTGCGCCTGCGCGAGCCGCGCGGCGCGCTCGATCTCGTCATCGGTTGCTTCCGGGCGGCCGAAAGCGATGTTCTCCCGAACCGTCGCGGAGAAGAGAAACGGATCCTGCGCGATCACTCCGATCTCGCTGCGCAGCGATGCGAGCGTCACGTTTCGCACGTCGACGCCGTCGATGGAGACCCTGCCCGCCTGGACGTCGTAGAAGCGAGGCACGAGCGACGCCATGGTGGTCTTGCCGGAGCCCGTGTGGCCGATCAGCGCGACGACCCGGCCCGCGTCGAGGTCGAGGTCGACGGCGTTGAGCACCGGACGCGCTGGGTCGTAGCCGAACGTGACGCCGTCGAAGGTCACGCGGCCGGGGCCGGGCGGAAGCTCCGCCGCGCCGGGCGCGTCGCCGATCTCCTCCGGCTCGTCGATCACCTGGAAGATGCGCTCGCCCGAGGCCGTCGCGCGCTGCGCCTGGCCGATCCACATCCCGAGGGCGCGCAGCGGCAGGACGAGCATCGCGAGATAGAGGTTGAAGCGGACGAAGCTCCCGACCGACAGCGACCCGGCGGCGACCATGCGCCCGCCGACCAGCAGGATCGCCGCCTGTGAGAGGAGCGGCAGGAAGCTGAGCATCGGCACGTAGAACGCGCGCTGCCGGTTCGCCTTGACGCTCTGCCCGAAGACCTCCTCGGAGCGCCGCTCGAACTTCACCTGCTCGGCGTCCTCCTGGGCGAACGACTTCACGACGTGCACGCCGACGATGTTCTCCTCGGCCACCGTCGCGACGTCCGCCATCTTCTGCTGGACGTCGCGCAGGAGCGGATGCGAAACGTGGCTGTAGCGGTAGGCGACCGCAATCAGGAACGGGGCGATCGTGAGCGAGATCAGGGCGAGCTTCCAGTCGATCAGGAAGATGACGAGCCCGACCCCGAGGATGGTGAAGATGTGCTGGAAGAAGAAGATGAGGCCGTAGCCGAGGAAGAACCGGACGCCCTGCAGGTCGACGGTCGCACGGCTCATCAGCTGGCCCGTCTGGTGCCGGTCGTAGAAGCCGAAGGAGAGCCGAACGAGCTTCGCGTAGATCGCGGTGCGCATGTCCAGCTCGACGTCGAGTGCCTGCTTGCCGGCGATCAGCCGGCGGCCGGCCATCATCGCTGCCCGCGTGACCCCGAGCACCACGATCGCCGCGATCAGCCACGGGATCTCGCTGTGCTCGTTCTTCGTGAGGGCGTTGGCGACCGAGCCGGTCAGGTAGACGCCGATCAGCGCCGCAGCCTGCGAGCCGATCGCGAGCGCGACCGAGATCGCGGTCGACCACTTGTACGGCCGCAGAAACCCGAGCAGCCGAACGAACGTCGTGCGATAGCGAGGCGCCTGGGTCACTCGACGAGGGTACCGGGCGTCACCGTCGAGACAGCTCTGCGCGAATCGACTCAACGGCCTGCGCAACGCGTGCGCGGTTCTCGGGCGCGTTGAGCCAGCTCGAAGCGCCCGATGGATGCGGCAGAGGGATCACCACGGCACCGTCGAGCTCGTAGCGGACGCCGACGCTCTCGCCGACACTGCGCACGCCGAGCAGCCGGCGCGCTGCGAGGCCGCCGACGGTGACGACGAGGCTGGGCTCGAGCAGGCGGAGCTCCTCGTCCCGCCAGCGCTCGCAGAGGCGCTGCTCCGCGAGCGACGGTGTGCGGTCGCCGCGACCCGACGCCGGCCGGCCCGGGTAGCAGCGCGTCACCGACGCGCAGTAGAACGTGGCGTAGAACTCGTCCTCGTCCAGGTCGAGCCAGCGGCGGAGGGTCTTGCCCGCGCGGCCCCGCCACGGTCGCCGTTCCTCTCCCTCGACGACGCCGGGGGCCTGGCCGAAGAGGTAGGCGCGCTGGCCGGAGCCGGGGGCGATCACCGGGAGGGACTCGAGCGGGTAGCCGGCCTCGGCGCACGAGCGGCAGACGGACTGCTCTCGCTTCAGGGCCGCGAGCGAGCGAAAGCTCACGTCGTCGAGCAGACGACGACGAACCAGCGGCCCGCGTGCAGCACCTCGCCGCCGAGCTCGCCCGCCAGCGCCTCCGGTTCGAAGACGCGCTTGAAGACCGGCCAGCGCGAGCCGTCCTGAAGGACGCGCTCCTCCCACCGCTCGGCGGGCTCGCCGGGGCCGCCGGGGCGGCTGGCGAAGACGATCAGCTCGGGCGCGACGCGGCGGGCCTCCGCGAGGAAGCGGAGCCGCTCCGGCTCTTCGAGGTGGCAGTAGAAGAAGCTCGCGTGCACACGCTCGAAGCTCGCGCTCGGGAAGGGCAGTGCGAGGGCGTCTCCCACGACGAACTCGGCCCGTGGAACGCGTTCGCGGGCGATCGCGAGCATCGAGGCGCTCTGGTCGAGCCCGACGACGTCACCGGGAAGATGTCTGGTGATGAACCCGGTGCCGCAGGCGATGTCGAGCGTCCGCACCGGCGGGAGCTCTCCGAGCCGCACGGCGACCTCGCCGAGCTCATCCTCCCAGCCGGGCCGCTCGCGGCCGGCGAACGCACCCTCGCCGAGCCACCAGTCGTCGTATTCCGGCGCCCGCCGGTCGTAGTACTCCTTCACGGCTCCTAGAGTACGAACTGTGCTGCCCCTCGAGTCGGTTCCGAACTTCAGCGCGGGTCGCGACCGGGCGACGATCGACGCGATCGGGTCGGCGCTCGGCGCGCACGCGCGCTTGCTGGACGTGCACGCCGATCCCGATCACAACCGCTCGGTCTTCACGCTCGTCGGAACCGAGACCGAGCTGGGCGACGCCCTGCTCGCGGCGATCGCGGTCGCCGTCGAGCGGATCGACCTGCGCAGCCACGAGGGAGCGCACCCGCGTATCGGCGCAGCCGATGTGGTGCCGATCGTGCCGCTCCGTCCTGAGGATCTGGAGCGCGCGCGCATCGCGGCGCAGGACGTCGGCGCACGGATCGGCGCCGAGCTCGGGCTCCCCGTGTTCATGTACGCGCCGCCCGATCGCGGCCCCGCGCACTACCGGCGCGGCGGGCCTGCCGAGCTGCAGCGGCGTGTCGGTGCGGGCGAGCTCGTCCCGGACTTCGGGCCGTCGCGCCTGCACGAGACGGCAGGCGGGGTGATCGTCGGCGCCCGCAGGCCGCTGATCGCCTTCAACGTCAACCTGCGGGGAGACGTCGGTGTCGCGCGTGCGATCGCCGCAGTCGTGCGCGAGCGCGACGGCGGGTTCTCCGGCGTCCGGGCGCTCGGCCTCGACCTACCGAGGGCGCAGCTCGTCCAGGTCTCGATGAACGTCGAGGACTGGGAGGCCTCGGCGCTGCACGAGATCGTCGCGCGCATCGACGCCGAAGCAACGGCGCGGGGGGCCGAGGTCGTCGGGTCGGAGCTCGTGGGCCTCATGCCCGCAGGCGCCGCCGCGGCGGCGGCCGGGGCGATGCTCCGCATCGACGGCTTCGATGCGGCGCACGTGCTCGAGCTGCGCGCGGCTCCGCCATGGTCGTCGAACTAGACTCGGGCCGTGACCGCGACGCACGCGCTGACGGGCGACGACCTCTCCCTCGACGACGTCTGGGCGATCGCAGTCGAGCGGCGGCCGGCGTCGATGCTCTCCGACGCGGCCCGCGATCAGATGCGGGCGGCCCGCGCCGTCGTGGAGGCGGTCGCGCACGGGGCCCACGAGCACACGTACGGCGTGAACACGGGTTTCGGCAGGTTCGTCTCGCGGTCGATCCCCGAGGAGCAGACCGAGGAGCTGCAGCTGCGGCTGCTCCGGTCGCACGCGTGCGGCGTGGGGGAGCCCTATCCCGACCCCGTCGTGCGCGCGGCCATGCTGCTGCGCGCGAACGCGCTGGCGAAGGGGAACTCGGGGGCGCGGGTCGAGACGGTCGAGCTGCTGCTCGAATGTTTGAACCGCGGTGTCCTGCCGTTCGTGCCGGCCCGCGGCTCGGTCGGTGCCTCGGGCGACCTCGCGCCGCTGGCGCACCTGGCTCTGCCGCTCGTCGGCGAGGGCCGGGCATGGTGGCAGGGCGAGCTCCTCGACGGCGCCGACGCGCTGAGGCGCGCCGGCCTCGAGCCCGTGCGCCTGCTCGCGAAGGAAGGCCTGTCGCTGATCAACGGGACGCAGTTCATGGCGGCGCAGGGCGCGCTCGCGCTCGTCCGCGCCCGTCGGCTCGCACGCGTTGCCGACTGCGCGTGCTCGCTGTCCCTCGAGGCGCTGCAAGGGTCGCGCAACTCCTTCATCCCGCAGGTACATGCTCTGAGGCCGCTGCGCGGGCAGGCGGCGTCTGCCCGAAACGTCCTGCGCCTGCTCGACGCATCTGCGATCAGCGAGTCGCATCGCTGGTGCGACAAGGTTCAGGACGCGTACTCGCTCCGCTGCGCGCCGCAGGTGCACGGAGCCTCGCGCGACCTGCTCGACTATGTCGACTACACCGTCTCGACCGAGCTGAACTCGGCAACGGACAATCCGCTCGTCCTCGTCGACGACGAGATGCTCGTCTCGGCCGGCAATTTCCACGGCCAGCCGCTGGCGTTCGCGCTCGATGCGCTCGCGATGGCGGTCGCCGAGCTCGCGAGCATCTCGGAGCGGCGCGTCGAGCGCCTCGTCAACCCGAACCTGAGCGACGGGCTGCCCGCGTTCCTGACCACCGACGGCGGGCTGAACTCCGGTTTCATGATCCCGCAATACGTTGCCGCGTCGCTCGTCTCCGAGAACAAGTCGCTCTGCCACCCGGCGTCCGTGGATTCGATCCCCACGAGCGCGGGGCAGGAGGACCACGTGTCGATGGGCAACGCGTCGGGGCTGAAGGCGTGGCAGGTCGTCGCGAACAGCGAGCTGGCGCTCGCGATCGAGCTGCTCGCCGCGACGCAAGCGGTGGAGTTCCTGGCGCCGCTCGAGCCGGGGCGCGGCGCCCGTGCCACGCACGCCTTCGTCAGGTCGCTGTCGCCGCGCCTGCGTGACGACCGGTCGCTCAGCTCCGACATCGAGGCCGTCGCGGATGCGATTCGCGACGGGTCGCTGCTGGCCGCAGTCGAGTCGGAGGTGGGTGAGCTGGAGTGAGCCCCCGTTTGCAATGGGGGCTGCCGGAGGCGCCGCCGCCGAAGCACCCGTACCGCGACACGCTGATCGTCTACGGCGCGTTGGCGGTGCTGATCGTCGTGGTGGCGTGGCTGACCAACGGAGACGTGGGCAAGGCCGCTGTGATCGCCGCGTTCTTCTTCGTCGTCGCATCGGCCTGGAGTGTCTACCGGTGGCACCGGCGGCTGCGGGCCGAGGCGGCCGCGCGGCAAGCCAGGGAGGCCGAGCTGTGACCGTGGCCAAGTCGATCGACGGGCTGGTCGAGGCGCTGTGCGGCGACCTGTCGTCGATCCACGCGCCGCGCGGGACCGCGTTGAATGCGCGCTCGTGGTCGACGGAGGCGCCGCTGCGCATGCTGCTGAACAACCTCGACGCCGCGGTCGCCGAACGTCCCGAGGACCTCGTCGTCTACGGCGGCAGCGGGAAGGCGGCGCGCTCGCACGAAGCGCTCAAGGCGATCGTCCGTGCGCTGCTCGAGCTCGATGCCGACGAGACGCTGCTCGTGCAGTCGGGCAAGCCCGTCGCCGTGTTCCGGACGACGGTCGACGCGCCGCGCGTCCTGATCGCGAACTCGCTGCTCGTGCCGAAGTGGGCGACATGGGACGAGTTCCGGCGGCTCGAGACGGAAGGCCTGACGATGTTCGGCCAGATGACGGCCGGATCGTGGATCTACATCGGCACGCAGGGAATCCTGCAGGGCACCTACCAGACGTTCGCGGCTGCAGGCGAGAAGCACTTCGGCTCCCCGTCGCTCGCCGGCCGGACCGTCCTCACCGCCGGCCTGGGCGGGATGGGCGGCGCCCAGCCGCTCGCGGCGACGCTCGCCGGTGCGGCGATCCTCTGCGTCGAGGTCGATCAGTCCCGGATCGACCGCCGCCTCGAGACGCGCTACCTCGACGAGGCGACGGACTCGCTGGAGGACGCGCTCGCCCGGGTGCGGGCCGCCGCGGCGTCGGGCCGACGCGCTCTCGGTCGGCCTGCTCGGGAACGCGGCGGACGTCGTGCCCGAGCTCGCGCGGCGCGGGGAGCACTTCGATCTCGTGACCGACCAGACTGCGGCCCACGATCCATTGACCGGCTACGTGCCGCGCGGTCTCTCGGTCGCGGAGGCCGACGCGCTGCGCAGGTCCGATCCGGACGAGTACCTGCGCCAGGCCCGGGCCTCGATCGCCGTCCACGTCGAAGGGATGCTCGAGTACGTCCGGGCCGGCAGCTATGTTTTCGATTATGGCAACAACTTGCGAGGTGAGGCCAGGGACGCCGGTGTAGCGGAGGCCTTCTCATACCCGGGCTTCGTCCCGGCCTATATCCGGCCGCTCTTCTGTCGCGGGATCGGGCCGTTTCGCTGGGCAGCGCTGTCCGGGGACCCGGCCGACATCGCCGTGATCGACGAGGCGCTGCGCGAGCTCTTTCCCGGCGACGAGCTCCTGCAGCGGTGGCTCGCGCTCGCTCCCGAGCGGGTCGCCTTCCAGGGCCTGCCGGCCCGCATCTGCTGGCTCGGCTACGGCGACCGCGCCAGGGCGGGGCTCGCGATCAACGACCTGGTGCGCGCGGGGCGGGTCAAGGCGCCCATCGTGATCGGGCGCGATCACCTGGACGCGGGCTCGGTCGCCTCGCCGTACCGGGAGACCGAGGCGATGCGCGACGGCTCCGACGCGATCGCCGACTGGCCGATCCTCAACGCGCTCGTCAACGTGGCGGCGGGCGCGACCTGGGTCAGCGTCCATCACGGCGGCGGCGTGGGCATCGGCCTCTCGATCCATGCAGGCATGGTGGTGCTCGCGGACGGCACGACGGAGGCCGCCGAGCGGCTCGGGCGGGTCCTGACGACCGATCCCGGGATGGGCGTCGTCCGGCACCTCGACGCGGGCTATCCGGAGGCGGCAGCCGCCGCGCACGAGCACGGCCTGTCGACGCCGATGTTCGACGCCTAGCCGATGACGCGGCTCCTGGTGCGCGACCTCGCGCAGCTCGCGACGCCCGCTCCCGGGCCTGTGCCACGGCGCGGCGCGGAGCTCTCGGCGGTGGACGTGGTCGAGGACGCGTTCCTCCTCTGCGCGGGCGACCGCATCGAGGCGGTGGGTCGCATGCGCGACCTCCCGAGGCTCGACGGGGAGATCGAGGAGCTCGACGGCCGCGGCCTCTGCGCGGTCCCGGGGCTCGTCGATTGCCATACGCACCCCGCCTGGGGCGGCGACCGGGTCGACGAGTTCTCGCTGCGCGCCGCCGGTGCGAGCTACGAGGAGCTGCACGCCGCGGGCGGCGGGATCCTCTCGACCGTCCGGGCGACGCGGGCGCTCGGAGCCGACGGCCTGCGCGCCGTGGTCGAGCGCCACGCCGAGTGGTTCCTCGGCCACGGGACGACGACCTGGGAGGGCAAGTCGGGCTACGGCCTCGACCGGGAGACCGAGCTCGAATCGCTGCGCGCCGTGCGCGCCGCAGGCGGCTTCCCGACCTGGCTCGGCGCGCACGCCGTGCCGCCCGAGTTCGACGGCGCCGACGCCTACCTCGACTTCGTGCTGGCCGAGGTGCTGCCGGAGGCGGCCGAGCTCGCCGGCGCGGCGGACGTCTTCCTCGAGCGCGGAGCGTTCGACGCCGGCCAGGCACGCCGCTACCTGAGGTCGTGCCGCGAGGCCGGGCTCGCGCTGCGCCTGCACGGCGACCAGTTCACCGAGAGCGGGGCGATCCCGCTGGCGGTCGAGCTCGGCGCACGCTCGGTCGATCACCTCGAGGCGACAGGGGAGGACGGTGTGCGGCTGCTGGCCGAGCACGACGTCGTGGGCGTCCTGCTCCCTGCCAGCGCGCTCTTCCTCGACCGGCCGATGCCGCCGGCCCGTGCCCTGGCCGACGCCGGCGCGCCGCTCGCGCTCGCGACGGACTTCAACCCCGGCAGCGCGTTCACGGCCGGCCATCCCGCTCATCTGCTCGCTCGCGTGCACGCAGCTCCATCTGAGCCCGGAGGAAGCGCTCACCGCCGTGACGGTCAACGCCGCTCACGTGCTGGGGCTCGCGGCCGACCGTGGACGCCTCGCGCCCGGCCTGCGGGCCGACCTGACCCTCATCGGGGCGCCCGACTGGCGCTACCTCGCCTACCACCTGGCGGGTGACGTCGTCAGGGGCGTCGTGCGCGGCGGCTCGCTCGTTCTCCGGCGCTAACCTGCGGCATGCCCACGCGCAAGCAGCGGCGCCGCCGCAGCAAGGACTTCAGGCACGACGTCCGCGTCTTCGAGGTCGACGAAGAGGGGAACGAGGTGCCGATCGCCGAGCTGCGCGCGCGGGAGGAGAAGCCGAAGGCGGCCCCGGTGAAGGGCAAGCAGAAGCAGCCGGCGCGCACGAAGAGCGGCCGGGCCGTCCGCGAGGTCTCGCCGCCCTCCTGGGAGCGCGCCTTCAAGCGCGGTGGACTGATGGGCGCGCTGATGCTCGTTGCGTTCCTCTTCCTGTTCAAGAGCGCCCCGATGGGTGTGCGGGTGGCGTGGGGCGCCTTCTACGCGCTCGCGTTCATCCCGCTGACGTACTGGATCGACCGCACCGCGTACCGCACGTACCTGCGGCGCGTCGCGCGTCAGTCCGGCAAGAAGGCCTAGTCAGTCCGAACCGCGGTAGTGGCCCGCTCCGGGCCACGGCGCGAGGAGCAGGAGCACGCGCGCGCCGCCGTCGCTGCGGAGGGAGTGCCGTTCGTCCGGCTCGAAGCGCGCCAGGGTGCCGGTTCGGGCGGCGATCGTCTCGGCCCCTGCGGTGATCTCGACCTCGCCCTCGAGCACCGCGATCCACGCGTTCTCCTTCACCTGGTGCTCGCCGAGCGACTGGCCGGGACTGAGCACGATCAGGATCGCGCGCGCGCCGTCGTCCGAATGGAGGACGATCGGGTCGCGTGTCCCCTCGGGAGCATCGAGGTCGAGGAGGTCCCAGCGCTGCACCGGAAGAAGCGTATCCACGCGCCGATACACTCAAACGCTGCTCATGCCGCTCGCCGTCGACAGCTTCGTCATGGGGCCTTTTCAATCGAACTGCTACGTCGTGCGGAGCGAGCGCGGCGCGTCCGAAGCCGTCGTCATCGACCCCGGCGCGGACCCGACCGAGCTGCGGCTCGAGCTGGCGCGACTCGGGTCGCGCACCGGCGGCATTCTCGTCACGCACACCGACGTCGATCACATCGGCGGCGTCGCAGCGCTCGCGGAAGGCACCGGCGCCGAGGTCTGGGCGCCTGCACGGCGAGGTCGAGGCCCTCCGCACCGGAGAGACGCGCGGCTCCATGCGCGTCCCGCCCCACGAGCCTGCGCACACCGTCACCGGCGGGGACCAGGTGGTCGCCGCGGGTCTCACATTCGACGTGATCGACGTCCCCGGCCACTCTGCCGGGCACGTCGCGTTCCACTCGGACGGCGAGCTCTTCTCGGGCGATCTCCTGTTCGCGGGCTCGGTCGGCCGCGTCGATCTGCCCGGAGGCGACTGGGAGACGCTGCTCGACTCGGTTCGCGCGCTGCTCGACCGGTTCCCGCCGGAGACGGTCGTTCGTCCCGGACACGGGCCGGCGACCACGCTCGGCGCAGAGCTCGAGACGAACCCGTTCCTGCGCGATCTCCGCGCCGAACGCGGCAACCCCGCGACGTAGGCTTGACGGAGTCGCGCAGCAGCGGAGCCGCCGGCTTGGCCGGCGGTGGAGCACAAAAGTTTCAGGCACCTCGGGGCACACATGACGTGCTGCCGAACGACGCAGCATGGTGGCAGCTCGTTCGCACGATGGAGGAGGTGGCCGCGCTCTACGGGTGGCGGCGCATCCAGACGCCCGGCTTCGAGGACACCGGGCTCTTCGCGCGCACGTCCGGAGCGGCGTCGGACGTCGTGCACAAGGAGATGTACAACTTCACCGACCGCAGCGACCGGCCGCTGACGCTGCGGCCCGAGGGCACGGCGCCCATCTGCCGCGCCTACCTCGAGCACGGCATGCAGCGCGAGCCGCAGCCGGTGAAGGCGTACACGATCGCGCCGATGTATCGCTACGGCGCGCCGGGACGCGGCCGCTACCGCGAGCACTACCAGCTCTCCGTCGAGGCGATCGGCTCCGCCGACCCGGCGATCGACGCCGAGATCATCCAGCTCTATCACGAGCTACTGCGGCGTCTGGGTGTCACGAAATGGGAGCTCCACCTCAACTCGATCGGTGACGGGAACTGCCGCCCGCAGTACGTCGAGCGCTTGGATGCATGGCTCGACGAGCACGCCGACGTCCTCGACGACGACGCGCGGCACAAGCGTGCGACCAGCCCGCTGCAGGTGTTCGACGTCAAGGCGCCCGCCGTGCGCGCGGCGCTCGAGGGTGCACCGAAGATCGGAGAGTCGCTCTGCGAGGACTGTCGCTCGCACTTCGACGCCGTGCGCAGGCAGCTCGATCTCTACGGCGTTCCGTACGTCATCGACCCGACGCTCGTCCGCGGCCTCGACTACTACTCGCGCACGACGTTCGAGTACATCGGGCCGGACGAGAACGCCAACTCGACGATCTGCGGCGGTGGGCGCTACGACGGCCTCGTCGAGCAGATCGGTGGACCGCCGACCCCGGCGATCGGCTTCGGCGCCGGGCTCGAGCGCCTGCTGCTCGCGCTCGAGAACGAAGGGATCACCGCCGCCCACCAGGGCGTCGAGGTGTTCTTCGTCGTCGACGATCCCGCAGCACGCGACGCCGCTCTGCAGGCGCTCGCCGCGCTGAGGCGGGCCGGGGTCTCGGCCGACACCGACTACGCCGGCCGCTCCTTCAAGGGCCAGATGACGCAGGCCGGCCGGAGTGGCGCGGGCACGGTCGTGATCGTTCGCGCCGGGGGCACGACGATCAAGCGCGACGGACGCGGCGAGGAGCCGGTCGCTCTCGCTGAGGTCGTCGCTACGCTCACGGCGTGAGCTGGCGCGACCTCTATTGCGGAGAACTTCAGACCGATCACATCGGCACGCGGGTCACCGTCGCCGGGTGGGCGGACACGCGCCGCGATCACGGCGGCCTCGTCTTCATCGACCTGCGCGACCACACCGGCAAGCTCCAGCTCGTCGTCAATCCGGAGCGCGCGCCCGAGGCGGCTCAGTCCGCGCGTGAGATTCGCAACGAATTCGTGCTGCAGGCGGAGGGGGAGGTCGTCGCCCGTGCGCCGGAGGCCGTCAACCCGAACCTGCCCACCGGCGCCGTGGAGATGCAGGTCGACAGGCTCAACATTCTCTCGCGCTCCACGCCGCTGCCGTTCCAGCTCGAGGAGGAGAACGTCGACGAGACGCTGCGGCTCAGGTACCGCTGGCTCGACATGCGCCGCGACCGCATGCAGCGCAACTTCCGCCTCCAGCACACTGCGATCGCCGCCATGCGCGGCGCGATGGACGCTCAGAACTTCATCGACGTCTGGACGCCGAGCATGACGCGCGGCACACCGGAGGGCGCCCGCGACTTCCTCGTGCCGGTGCGCCTGCAGCCGGGGAAGTTCTTCGCGCTGGCGCAGTCGCCGCAGATCTTCAAGCAGCTGTGCATGGTCGGTGGGTTCGACCGCTACTACCAGATCGCCACGTGCTGGCGTGACGAGGATCTCCGCGCCGATCGCCAGTTCGAGTTCCGCCAACTCGACCTCGAGATGGCGTTCGTCGAGCGCGAGGACGTGCTCGACGTGATGGAGACGGCCGTCGTGGCGTCGTTCGAGGCGCTCGGCCGCGCGGCGCCGTCGCGCCCGTTCCCGCGGATCTCGTTCGACGAGGCGATGACGCGCTACGGCTCGGACAAGCCGGATCTCCGTTTCGGTCTCGAGATCCAGGACGCAACTGCGGTGACGCGCGAGTCCGAGTTCGGCGTCTTCAAGAACGCAGAGTCGGTTCGCTTCATCGTGGCGCCGAGGGCGTTTTCCCGCAGTGAGATCCAGCGCCTCGAGGACCTGGCGAAGGAGTGGGGCGCGAAGGGGCTCGCGTATGTGGTCGTGGACGACGACGGCGGGGTGCGCTCGCCGATCGCCAAGTTCCTCACGCCGGCCGAACTGGCGGTCTTCGAGGCGCCCCCCGGCTCGACGGTGCTCTTCGGCGCGGGCAGCGCTCCGGCGGTGTTGCGTGTCCTCGGTCTGCTGCGCCTGCACCTCGGCCGGGAGCTCGGCCTGATCGACCCCGAGCTCGACGTGTTCCACTGGGTGCTCGACTTCCCGCTCTTCGAGCAGGACGAGGAGACCGGCGCCTGGACGTTCATGCATCACGCGTTCACGGCTCCCGTCGCGGGCGCCGAGGTCTGGGACGAAGCGAATCCGGCCGACGTGCACGGGCAGCACTACGACCTGGTGTGGAACGGCTGGGAGCTCGGCTCCGGCTCGATCCGGATCCACGACGTCGAGCTCCAGCAGCGCGTGTTCCGCACGATCGGCCTGACCGAGGAGGAGGCCCAGTCGAAGTTCGGCTATCTCCTCGAGGCGCTCGCGATGGGCGCCCCGCCGCACGGAGGCTTCGCGATGGGCATCGAGCGTTTCATCGCGCTGATGGCCGGCGAGCCCGACATCCGCCAGGTGATCGCATTTCCGAAGGTCTCGAGCGGCTCGGACCCGCTGACCGGCGCGCCGACTCCCATGCCGGACTCGGTTCTGCGAGAGCTCGGCGTGCAGGCTGTTTCCGGGGAGACCTCCGGCTGAGGCGCGATGGCTGATCGTCGGGGCTCGCGGTTCGTCCTCGAGGTGCTGTTCCTCGTCGGACTTGCGGTCGCCGTCACGCTGGCGAAGCTCGACGCGCTCGAGATCGCCGGAGTCATGCTGCTCGGCTGGCTCGTGGTCGCGATCCTCGAATGGGCCGCGTGGCGCGGCGAGCCGCACTACGGCAGCGGCCTCCCGCCGCGGTACTACGTCCCGAAGGTGAACCTGCCGCCCGCCCAGCCGCTCGAGCAGGTCCGGGTCGGCTATCCGGAGGCGCAGCGGGACGAGGCGCCGACCTGGATCGCCTCGGCTGCGCTCCGGGAGGAGGTGCTCGGCGAGTGGCCGCACGCGGCGCCGCTGCCGGTCGAGCTGCCGGCCGAGCCGAAGGCAGAGCAGAGCGAGCCGGAGCCGTGGGCCCCGGTCGTGCTTCCGGCCGTCCAGCATGAAGATCCCGGCCTGGAGCCGGAGCCTGCGGCCGCCGGGCCCCGGCCGCCGGCACCGAAGCCGTTGCCGGCGGCGCGTGCGGGGCGAGGGGTTGCGCGCTACAGCCTCGACCCGTTGGGCGATCCGCCGCCTCGCCGGCGGTTCGGCCGCGGCGGAACGGCCGACCCGCAGACGGTCGACGTCCCGGCCCGTCCGGCGGGTCCGCGTGCGCTTCCGGGCCGGGCGAATCGCCAGGAGTAGCGCGTGAGCCGGCTCGGATGAGACCGAACCTCGCGGTGCGCGAAGTCGCGCTCGCCGGCCTGGCGCTGCTCGCGGCTGCGGTCTCGCTCGCGGTGACCGCCCAGACGCGGGCCCACCACAGCACCGGGCCGACGCCGGTGGGCTCGTTCGTCGCGCTCGCCGGCTCCAGCGGCCCCGGCGTCTACGGTCGCGTCACGGCGTGCGGCGGCGTTCTCGGCCCCGACACCGAGGGGGTCGCGCAGCCGACGCTGCCGTGCGGGGTCCGGATCTTCATCACGTTCCACGGGACCACCGTGCTCACCCAGGTGGTCGACCGCGGGCCGTACGAGCCAGGCCGCCAGTTCGACCTGACCGATGCGCTCGCCCGCCGCCTGGGCCTGCGCGGCGTCCAGCAGATTCGCTGGTCGTACGCGCGGGCCGGGTGATCGTCGCTAGGGTCTGAAACGAGTGCTCGACCTCGTTCGTGGAGCCGCGTACATGTAGAACCAACACCATGTGAAAGGGAGCCCGGGTCGGGCCTAGGCATCTGATGCCGACGGTTCGCACGGCACCCACCTGGCTTGTCCAGGTTCACGTGGACGCGGCACGACCGGCGGGGTCGGAGCATGGTGGGGGGAGCCTCGGCTCCCCCCACGACTCTCCGCCAGTACCCTGGCCCGATGCAGCAGCTGTACGGCGATTCGGCACGCGGCACCGACTGGGCCGCCGTCAGGCTGCGCGTCCGGGACGGCCGGATCCTCGACGCGGACGCTCCGGGCATCGACACCGACCTCCGCGGTTTGACCCTGCTCGAGGCCTGCGCCGCCGGCGGCGAGACGCTCCCGGTCGACGCACTCGCGAACGCGCTCGCACCCGCGGTCTGCGCCACCCCGGATCCCGCCCGCGTCGCGGTTGCGATGAGCGGCGGCGTCGACAGTGCCGTGACGCTGCTCAAGGCGGGGCCGGCAGCGGTCGGTGTGACGCTGCGCCTCTGGCTCGACCCGAATGGGCCGGACGCCGAGCGTGCCTGCTGCTCGCCGAGCGCGGTGCTCGCCGCGCGCGCGTCCTGCCATGCACGCGGGCTTCCGCATGTCACTCTCGATCTGCGCGATGCGTTCCGGCGTGCGGTCGTCACGCCGTTCGTGCGCGGGTATGCACGCGGTGAGACGCCGAACCCGTGCATCCGCTGCAACGGGGGCTTTCGCTTCGCCGAACTGCTCTCGTTCGCGCGCCGTGTCGGCGCGGCCCGCCTCGCGACCGGCCACTACGCACGGATCGTCGAGCGCGACGGCCGGCTGCTGCTTGCCCGCGGTGTCGACGAGCACAAGGACCAGAGCTACATGCTCGCGCGCCTCGCGCCGCGGCATCTGCCGCGGATCCTCTTCCCGCTCGGAGCGCAGACCAAGGAGGAGACGCGCGCCGAGGCGGCCGCAGCAGGGCTTGCGGCGGCACATCGCGCGGAGAGCCAGGAGGCGTGCTTCCTCGCCGGCGACGACTACCGCTCGTTCCTCGACCGCCAGGGGCTGCCGGCGACGGCGGGCGCGATCGTCGACGAAGCGGGGCGGCAGCTCGGCGAGCACGGCGGCTACTGGCGGTTCACGCCCGGGCAGCGCCGCGGGCTCGGCGTCGCCGCGGCCGAGCCGCTGTACGCCCTCTCGACCGACGCCCGGACGAACACGGTCGTGGCAGGGCCGCGGGCCTCGCTCGCCCGGACCCGCGTCTCGGCCCGCGGCCAGGTCTACGCGCCGGTCGGCCGGGTGAGCGCGAAGCTCCGATACCGCTCTCCGGCGGTGCCCGCGACGGTCGAGACGACGGCGGCCGGATTTCGGCTCCAGCTCGACGAACCGGCCTACGGCGTGGCCCGTGGCCAGGCCGCCGTGCTGTACGACGGCGACGTGGTTGTCGGTTCCGGGTTGGTCACGTCCGCCGCCGCGGGCTAGTCTGGTCAGCGGTGGTGGTCGCCTTCTCCTTCGGAGATCTTGCTGATCTCGCGCTCGCGGTGTTTCTCGTCGCCGTCGGCCTCGGGCTGTCCTGGGCATTCCTGCGGCTGGCCGTGACGTTTGACCGGCTTTCGTCGTTGATCCGGGGGACAGAGCGCGAGGCTCTGCCGGTGATCAACAAGGTGGGGGGGTCGGTGGACCGGGTCAACCATCAACTCGACAAGCTCGACACGGCGACGGACAGCGCAGTCGATGCGGTCGAAGCGGTGGACGAAGCCGTCCGGGCAGCCAGCTTCGCCGTCAAGCGTCCCGTGCAGAAAGCCGTCGGCCTGTCGGCCGGCGTTTCGCACGGGTGGGCGTCGTTCAAGTCGCGCCGAAACTGGTCCGACGCTGTCGCCGAGGCCAAGGATGCCGCGCAGCGGCGGGAGCGAGATCTCGACGAAGAGTTGAAGTCGACGCATGGGCCATAGCCCCGTGCCGGCCCCACCGGCGCCGGAACGGAAGCGGGCCGACGAGATCACCCTCACACTGCCGCGCGCCCCGGAGTTCGAACGGGTTGCGCACCTCGTTCTCGGCGGGCTCGCCGCCCGGCTGAACCTCACGGTCGAGAACCTGGACGATCTGCAGGTTGCGCTCGACGCGGTGCTCGGCCGCCTCGCTCCGGGCACGGGGGACGTGACGGTGCGGGTGTCGCTGCTCGACGGCGAGCTCGAGACGCGAATCGGCCCTCTGCCGGCGGCGCTCCTGGACGAGATCGAGTCCGAGTCCGACCGGGGAGAGCTTCGGATCCGCCGCATCCTCGACTCGACCGTCGACGACGTGCACGTCGACGCGGAGTGGGTGCGCTTGACCAAGAGGGTGGCGACCATTGGCTGAGAACGACAAGATTCTCCTGCGGCGCTACCACGAGGAGGGCGACCTGCAGGCGCGGGAGCAGCTGATCGAGCAGTACATGTCGCTCGTCCGCTCCCTCGCGCGGCGCTACAGCTATCGCGGTGAGCAGCTCGACGACCTCGTTCAGATCGGGTCGATCGGCCTGATCAAGGCGATCGATCGCTTCGACCTCGACCGTGGAGTCGAGCTGACGACGTACGCGACGCCGAACATCATCGGCGAGATCAAGCGCCACTTCCGCGACCGCGGGTGGGCGGTCCGCGTGCCGCGCGGGCTGCAGGAACTGAACGTCCAGCTTTCCAAGCTCGTCGAGCAGCTGACCGTCGAGAACGCGCGCTCGCCGACGATCGCCGAGCTCGCCGAGGCGGCCGGGGTCGAGGAGGAGGACGTGCTCGAGGCGCTCGAGTCGGGCCGGGCCTACACCTCCCTTTCGCTCTCGTCGGGCGGCGGCACCGAGGACGGCGAGGAGCTCGATCCACTCGAATCGCTCGGTGAGATCGAGCACGAATACGAAGTGTCGGAGGATCGCGCGGTGCTCGCACCGGGGTTCAAGGTGCTCGACGAGCGCGAGCGGGCGATCCTGCACCTGCGCTTCTTCGAAGGGCTGACGCAGTCGCAGATCGCGCAGCAGGTCGGCATCTCGCAGATGCACGTCTCGCGGCTGATCCGCCGCGCGCTCGAGAAGATCAGGGACGAGATCGCCGCCGACGAGTTCGACCCAGAGCACGCAGCCTGATCGAGACCGTCGATCGTTCGTCCGGTCCCGCGGGACGGTCCGCGTAGCGTCCCGGCGTGCAACTCGTCGAGCTCGACGACGCGGCGCTCGCCGTTCACGAGTGGGGCAGCGGGAGCGGCGCGCCGCTCCTCTTCTGGCACGCGCTCGGCCCCGACGCGTCGGCGGAGTACTTCGCACCGGTTGCGGAGCGTCTCGCGGCTGCTGGGCGTCGCGTCGTCGCCGTGGACGGGCCGGGCTTCGGGTCGTCGCCGCTCCTGGAGGAGGAGCGCTAGGCCCTCGACTCGCTCGCCGGCCTCGTCCAGGCACCGGTGGCCCGGCTGGAGCTCGCGCCGCTCGTCGTGATGAGGCACTCGTGGGGCGGGGCGATCGCGGTGCGCTACACGGCGGCTCACCCGGAGAACGTCGCGGGCCTCGTGCTGCTGGACAGCGGCCACATCGACTACGGCGACCTGCCGGGTGCGGACGTCGATCGTTCCGCCGCCGACTGGGTCGAGGAAGTGCGCGCCCGGGACGGCCGCCTCCCGGAGGCGCGCGGCCGCGCGATGCACGGCCTCATCGCCGCGTGGGTCGCGGCGAACGTCGACCAGCCCTGATCAGACAGGTCGCCGCGAGACCAGTCCCAACGCCGAACGACGTTACGGAAGTGTCACGAACGTTCCACAGGGCGTCCGTACACTGTTCGTCCGTGGCGATGACGACGAACGAGTTGCGCGAGGCCTTCCAGCGGTTCTACGAGGAGCGCGGGCATCTCCGCGTGCCCGGGCACTCGCTGATCCCGCCGGCGGAGGACCAGACGACGCTCTTCATCATCGCGGGGATGCAGCAGTTCAAGCCGTACTTCCTGCGCACCAGGGAGCCGCCGCGCGAACGCGTGGTCAGCGTCCAGCCGTGCCTGCGCGCGGGCGGGAAGGACAACGACCTCGACGAGGTCGGCCGCACCGACCGGCACTGCTCCTTCTTCGAGATGATGGGCAACTTCTCGTTCGGGGACTACTACAAGGACGAGGCGGTCGACTTCGCATGGGACTGGGTCACGCAGGTGCTCGGGCTCGAGCCGGAGCGCCTCTGGGCGACCGTCCACGAAGGCGACCCGATCCTCGAACTGGAGGAGGACACCGTCGCGATCGAGGCGTGGCAGCGCGTCGGGATCCCCCCGAGCGGATCGTCCGGCTCGGGAAGGACAACTTCTGGCAGGCGGGCGAAACGGGGCCGTGCGGCCAGTGCACCGAGATCTTCTACGACCGTGGCGAGGCCTACGCCTGCGGCGAACCCGATTGCGGTCCGGGCCATTGCGACCGGATCATGGAGATCTACAACCTCGTCTTCATGGCGTACGACCTGCAGCCGGGCAACCTGCTGGTGCATCTCCCGACCCCGAACGTCGACACCGGCAACGGCATCGAGCGGACCGCCTGCGTGCTCCAGGGCGTCAGCTCGGTCTTCGACACCGACGGGTTCCAGGTGATCATGGACTGGATCGAGCGCGAGTCCGGAGTCGCCTACAACGACAGCCAGGTCTCGCAGCGCGCGCACCGCGTGCTGGCAGATCACGGCCGCGCCGTCACGTTTCTGATCGCCGAGGGCATTGAGCCGACCAACGAGGGCCGCGGCTACATCTGCCGCCGCCTCCTGCGCCGTGCGATCTATCAGGCAAAGCGGATCGGCCTGGACGGCGTCCACCGCCTGCCCGCGGTCGTCGTCGAGCAGATGGGCGATGCGTACCCGATGCTGCGCGAGCACGCAGGTCAGATCGAGCGGGTCGTGCGGGCGGAGGAGGAGAAGTTCTCCGAGACGCTCGCGCGCGGCATGAAGGTGTTCGAAGACCTCGCCGGTCAGGAGGCGATCACCGCCGACGACGCCTTTGCGCTCGTCGCGACGTACGGCTTCCCGATCGAGCTGGCCCAGGAGCTCGCCGAGGAGCGCGGCCAGGCACTCGACATGGACGGCTTCCGCGATCTGATGGAGCAGCACCGCGAGGTCTCGCGAGGCGGCGGTGACGACACCACGCAGCAGAGCGCCGCTCAGCTCGTCGGCGGCGGTAAGCCGGCCACGGAGTTCGTCGGCTACTCGAAGACCGAAGTTCTCACCGCGGTGCTCGAGGCGGCACCGGCAGCGGGGACGCGCCAGTTCCTCAAGCTCGAGCAGAGCCCGTTCTACGCCGCGAGCGGCGGCCAGGTCAGCGACCACGGGTTTCTCGTCGTCGACGGGGAGACGCAGAAGCTGGACGTCGTCGACGTCCTGAAGTTCGGCGACGACCAGGTGCTCGTCGCCGAGCTTGCAGGGCACTTGTTGCTCACCCCGGGCACGCGCGTCCAGGCGGTCGTGAACTGGGGCGACCGCTTCCCGACCCAGGCCAACCACACCGCGACGCATCTGCTGCACCAGGCGCTGCGCGACGTGCTGGGCGACCACGTGAGGCAGGCGGGCTCCGCCGTCCGGCCCGACAAGCTGCGGTTCGACTTCACGCATGAGAAGGCGTTGACGGCGGAGGAGCGCGACCGTGTCGAGCGCATCGTCAACGACCGCGTGTTCGAGGCGATCCCGGTGCGCACATACGTGACGCCGATCGAGGAGGCGCGCAAGCTCGGCGCGATGATGCTGTTCGGCGAGAAGTACGGCGACGAGGTGCGCGTCGTGGAGATCGGCGACTACTCGTCCGAGCTCTGCGGCGGCACGCATGTTCGCTCGACTGCGGAGATCGGCCCGTTCCTCATTCTCAGCGAGGGCTCCGTCGGGTCGGCGGCCAGGCGCATCGAGGCGGTCACCTCGGGCGAGGCGTGGACGGTGCTCGAGGGGCGCTCGAGGGAGCTCGACGACGTCCGTTCGGAGCTCGATCAGCTCCGGCGCACCGCAAAGAAGCCGAAGGAGCCCGAGAGCGGCCCCAACATCCTCTGGCAGGACAAGCAGGGCAAGGTCTTCGTCGCCGAGGTCGAGGGGGCTCGTGGGAGCGCCCTGCGCGACCTCTCCGACCAGCTGCGGCAGCGTGAGGGGGCGGACGCAGTCGTGCTCGCCTCCGCAGACGACGGCAAGGTCGCGCTCGTCGTGAACCTCGACAACTCACTTGCCGGTCTCGACGCGGTGGCGATCGTCCGCGAGCTCGGCCCGCTGATCGGCGGCGGTGGCGGGGGACGGCCCACGCTTGCCGAGGCGGGGGGCAAGAACGTCGACGGCGTCCGTGACGCGCTGGCCGCGGGGCGCGACCGGCTCACCGCAGCGCTCGCGTGACGAAAGTGCTTGCGCTCGACTACGGCTCGGCGCGCACCGGCGTGGCGGTCTCCGATCCGACGGGCACCGTTGCGCGCCCGGTGACGACGGTGGAGCGCGCCGCCTCCGACGACGGCTTCGCGAAGCTCCTCGCGGTGATCGCCGCCGAGGAGCCCGACGAGGTCGTGGTCGGCATGCCTCTGACGCTCCGCGGCGAACACGGCGAGCAGGCCAGGGAGACCGCAGAGTTCGTCGAGCGTCTTCGCGGAGCGCTCACGGCCCCCGTCGAGACGTACGACGAGCGGTTCACCTCCGTGCTCGCGGGCGGCGACGACGCCCGCGCTGCCGCGCATCTCCTGTCGAGCTACCTCGAGTGGC
The DNA here is from genome assembly GCA_963828655.1 of uncultured Thermoleophilia bacterium. GTDB lineage: Bacteria > Actinomycetota > Thermoleophilia > Gaiellales > Gaiellaceae > PALSA-600. The sequence goes on from CAWHFK010000009.1 coordinate 628,481, forward strand.
AGAGCGCCCGGAGGTGAGCCCGGCGCGCGGCCCGAGAGGGCCGTCGCGCGCGCAGATCCGGCGGCGACGCCTCGGGGCGCTGACCGCAGGCGTCGCCGCTCTCATCGCCGTCGTCGTCGCGGTCGTCGTCGCCCTGCCGCACGTGCATCACTCCCAGGCGGCTCCGCCGCTGCCGCCGCCGCCCCCGAAGCCGTTTCGCATCGTCTTCCCCGAGGGCTTCACGCGCGCGCAGATGGCCGGCCGCGTCCACGACGTCGCCGGGATCGCACGTCGCAAGAGCCACAAGCCCGTCAAGCTGACGGCAGCCGGGTACCTCGCCGCATCGCACCACGCGTCGATCCCGTGCTTTCGTCCCCGTGCGCAGCGGAACCTCGAGGGGTTTCTCTTCCCTGCGACGTACGATTTCCTGAGCCAGACGACGAACGTCCAGCTCGTCCGCGACCAGCTCACCGCGTTCTGCGAGAACTGGTCGAAGGTCGACCTCGCCTATGCGCGGTCCAAGAACCTGACCGACTACGACGTGCTGGTGATCGCCTCGATGATCGAGAAGGAGACGGTCGTGCCTGCGGAGCGGAGGCTCGTCTCCGCGGTGATCTACAACCGGCTGCACGCGCGCATGCCGCTCGGGATCGATGCGACGCTCCGCTACGGGCTGCACATCGCACCGACGCAGTCGATCCTCGAGTCGCAGCTCCAGAGCGACAGCCCGTACAACACGCGCAAGACGACCAAGCTGCCGCCGACGCCGATTGCGAACCCGGGCCTGGCATCGATCCAGGCGGCGGCGCATCCTGCGCGCGTGAACTATCTGTACTTCGTGCGCAAGCCGGACAAGATCCACCAGTTCTTCACTGCGAGCGCGAGCGCGTTCGCCCAGTACGAATGCGCTCACGGGTACGGCTGTTGAATCACATCGCTCTCCTCGGGAGCCCGGTCGCTCACTCGCTCTCGCCGCGGATGCAGAATGCAGCGTTCGCCGCGCTCGGGCTCGACTGGGACTACGCCGCCTTCGATGTCGCCGATCCCGTCGGCGCGGTCGGCGCGCTGCAGACACTCGGCTTTGCCGGTGCGAACGTGACGATCCCGCACAAGCGGGCCGTCGTCGCAGCCTGCGACGAGGCGGACGGCGAGGCCGTCAACACGATCGTGTTCCGGGACGGCCGGATCCTCGGCTTCAACACCGACCGCGAGATCCTCGCGGGGATCGCCGCGCGCCGAGCGTGCCTGATCGGCGCCGGCGGAGCCGCACAGGCCCTGCTGCCCGCCCTGCCGGAGGACACCCGCGTCTTCACCCGGTCCGGCACCTGGCCCCCGGATGCGACGGACTGCGACCTCGTCGTCAATGCGACCCCGGAGCGGGCGGCGCTCCTCGTCCAGCCGCGGCCGGAGCAGACGATCGTCGACCTCGCCTACGGCGACGACGACACCGCGCTCGTCCTGGCGGGGCGCGCCGCGGGCTGCACGGTGATCGACGGCCGCGAGGCGCTCGTCCGGCAGGGGGCCGCGAGCTTCCGCCTGTGGACCGGGCTCGAGCCGCCGGTCGAAACGATGCGCGCCGCGATCACGCTCTAGCCCACACCGCGAGCCCGGCGGCCGCGGCGAGGAGCAGCCCCGCCGCGACGGCGATCGTCTCGGGCCAGTCCCGCCCGCTCGAGGCCGGCTGCACGGCTACGGGGGGGCGCGGGGGAACGGCGGTGCGGTAGCTGTAGACCGTGCTCGACGGCCCCACCGGGTCGGGATTGGCGAGGAAGCGCTCGAACTGGCGGAGGCGTGCCTCCGTGAGCGCGAGCGTCGTGGCCCGTGCGAGCGCCTCACGGCCCGAGAGACCGGTGAGCCTTCCCACGGCGGGAGGCTCGGGCTCGACCGTCACGGCGATCCTCCCTCGCACGGGGACGGTCAGCCGCCCCGTCACCCGCGCGTCGAGGCTCCGGCCGCCCACGGTGCCGCGGACGGCGAGCGGCACCGTGATCCGGACCTGGGTGGCGCGTGCCTCGCCGGTCAGAGCGGCGCTGCCCCCGGGGAGGGGCAGCCCGGCCGAGACCGCGTGGCGCAGCCTCCCGATATAGGCGAGGAGTGGAGCCGGGTCGGCGTCGCCGGTGAACGACGCGGCCGTGACACCGGTCGTGTTCACGAACGTCGTCGACCCGTTTCGCACCTCGATGCGCAGCGGCAGCACGGGCACGACCTGCGCCGCGACGAGCCGCGCCCGCGACTTGAGCGTGCGCCGGCCCGGGTTGAAGCCCGCCCAGACGATCGCGTTGCTGCGGAGCCCCGGCGGCCCCTCCGACCCCGGCAGCGCCGTCACGCCGAGCAGCGGCGCTCCGATCGTCAGGAAGTAGTCGCCCTCGACGCTCACGACCAGCGTCTGGTCGGCGGTGACCGCGAAGGGCGCACCGCTCGGCAGGACCGAGACGTGCACCCGGACGGCCGAGTGGATCCGGTGCCGCACCCGCTCGGTCGAGGAGGTTGCGGCCCCGAGCGGGGGCGAGGGCGAGAGCGCGGCGAGCGGCGACGGCAGCGCCACGGTGCGCGCCGCGGCGGCGGGCGCGGCCAGGGCGAGCCCGGCTGCGCCTGCCGCGAGCGCGCTCCTCAGGCGGGGCGAATGGTGATCGTGACCTGGGTGCGGTCCTTGCACGTCTGGAGCATCTTGACCTGCCCGCTGTTGCCGGCTCCGGTGAAGTTCACCTCGGAGTCCGCCACGTCCTGTTCCTCGTGCGTGACCTTGTAGCCCGGAGCGTTCGTCACCGCCGTGACGTACGCATCGTGCGCGGGGCCGATCGTGTCGGGGAGATACCCGGACGCGATCGTGGACGGGCCGTCCTTCTTGACGCCGGTGTAGGTGATCCCCTCCGCTTCGGGGAAGTTGCCCGGAAGCGTCGGCGCGGTGGCCATCGCGGTCGGAGCGGTCGGGCAGGCCTTGCTGAGGCCTTCCTTGTCCTTGTCGTCGTCCCCGCACGCGGCGAGGGCGAGCACCAGCATGGCGGCGAGTGAACTGAGCGTGAGCTTCTTCATCTGGTCTGTGGGATCCTCGGGAGGGTCGCTGACAAAGGGTCGTCCTTCACGGGTGCGTAGGTCATGTCCCGGAAGCGGGCGAAATATACGTCGTCGTCGACGACCCCATCGTGGCTCACCTTGTTGAACGACCGCTCGTCGCCGTTCGCGCCCTCGGTCGTGACCTCCTCGAGCGCGGTGGAGATCTTCCGTGGATCGGTCGTTCCTGCCTTCAGGACCGCGGCGGCGAGCAGGTTGACGAAGTCGTAGGCGTACATCGCCGTCTCCGGCGGCTGGATCACCTCCAGGCCGGCGCGCGTCTTCACCCCGACGCGGTCGACCCCGAACGCCGCCTCGTACTTCTGCTCGAAGGCGTTGAACGGCCCGCTCCCGACCTCTGCCGTCAGCCGGCCCGCGGCAAACGTGAGCCCGTCGACCCACGACGGGTGGTCGGCCAGCTGCTGGCGCACGAACGGGTCGTCGCCGGAGGGAGGTGTGAAGAACGGGACGTTCCAGCCGGCCGAGCGTGCGGCGGTGATCGCAGCCGCGATCGTGGCCGGCTGTCCCCACACGACGAGTGCCGTCGCGTGGGCGCGGCGCGCCCGCAGGATCTGCGGGGCGAGGTCGAGTGCGTTCGCCGGCACGGTCTCGGTGAGGGCGACCGACGACTCGTTCTGCGAGAACGCCTCCTGCAGGGCGGCGCCCCCGGCCGTGCCGTAGTCGGAGTCGTCGTGGAGCAGCCCGATCTTCAGCCCCTTCGGGATCAGGTACTCCGCCAGGCGAAACGCGATGCCGTGGTCGGTCGGCGCGATCCGGAACACGTTCGGCCGCGTCGCCGGGCCGACCTGCTCCTTGCCGCCCTGGAAGACGATGCAGATCGGCATCCCGCGCGCGACCCGCCAGGAGGCGTCGATGCCTGTGCCCTCGTCGACGACGGCGATCGCGTGCTCGTTCGCGGCACGTCGCACGTTCGCGAGCGCCCGCGCTGGTGAAAGTGCCGAATCCATCGTCTGGACCTGGAGGTCGTAGGTGGTGCCCCCGACCCGCAGGCCGCCCGCGTTCACCTCGCTCGCCGCCAACCGGACGCCGTTCTCGATCGTCTGCCCGAGGTAGGGCGTGTGCGAGAACGGGCCGTTGACGACAACGAGCAGGTGCTTGTGCACGCTGCTCTTGGACGAACCGCCGCAGCCGGCGAGCACGGCCACGAGCAGCACGAGCGCAGGGGCGAGGCGGCGGCTCATAGCCGCCCGCCGTCGAGGACGAGCACCCGGTCTGCGATGCGCTGCACGAGGGCCACATTGTGCTCGACGACGAGCAGTGCCAGCCCCTCGTCGCGCAGCGAGCGCAGGAGGGCCGCGATTCGCTCGGCCTCGGCGTGCGAGGCGCCCGCCGTCGGCTCGTCGACGAGCAGCACCGAGGCGCCGGTTGCATAGGCGGTCGCGAGCATCAAGGCCCGCTGGTCGTTCACGGGCAGCTCACCGGCCGGGGTGCCGTGCGGTAGGCCGAAGCGGTCGAGCACTGCTTCGCCCCAGGAGACGAAAACGGCATCCTCGGCGCGCATCTGGGGTGTCGAGAACAGCGACCGGGCCGGCCCGCCGCGGGAGCGGCGGCCCGCCGAGGCGGCGAGCAGGTGCTCGAGCGGCGTTTGCGACGGGAACACGGCGGTCGCCTGCAGCGTGCGGACCGCCTCTCCGCCGCCCAGTTCGATCCGGCCGGAGTCGGGTGCCACCCGTCCCGCGAGCATGCGGAGCACCGTCGTCTTCCCGGAGCCGTTCGGCCCGACGAGGGCCGTGATCCGCCCGGCCGGCACGTCGAGGTCGACGGCGTCGGCGGCGACGACTTCGCCGTAGCGTTTGCTGAGCCCGCGGGCCTCGAGGCTCGACGGCGGGCCGCCGCCGGGGACCGTCCCGGCCGGGGCTGCACGGCGCCTGCGCCTCCCGGGCCGCACGATGCCGTCCCAGCCGAGCGAGACGACCCCGAGCAGCATGACCGCCGCGAGGAGCGTGTGCGAGCGGGAGGCGGCCACGTGCTCGAGCGAGCCGATCGCGTCGGCGGCAACCGACAGGGCACCCAGCACGAGCTCGCCGACCAGGCCGCCGAGCGCCGAGAGCGGACCTCCGATCAGGACGACGACGAAGAGCTTGAACGAGAGAAATGGGCTGAATGCCGCCGGGTCCCCGACACCCGCGAGATGCACGGCGAGGGCGCCTGCGAGGCCCGCGACGAGGCCCGACCCGCCGAGCGCCACCGTTCGCAGGCGGACGATCGGCATGTGCAGCGCGGCGGCCGCGGGCTCCCGTTCGCGCGCGGCGGCGAGCTGCAGGCCGATCGGCGCGCGTGCCAGTGCGGCGTAGGCGAGGACCGCGAGCAGGGTGAGCAGGAGCGCGAGCTCGTAGTGCTCGGACGGTGACGGGCCAGAAGCGACGACGATTCCCTGGGTCCCGCCGAGGAGCCAATGGATCGACTGCAGGGCGAAGGCGACGAGCCACGAGACGATCCAGCTCGCTGCCGCGAAGCCGGCAGGCGGCAGGCGCGCGAAGGCGGCCCCGATCACCACTCCGGCCGCAGCACCCGCGAGTGCCCCGGCGACCGCTCCGAGCGCGGTCGAGCCGATGTGCGCTGCCGCCACCGCCCCGATCGCGACGAACGCCCCCTGGGCCAGCAGGGGGAGCCCCGCGACCCCGACGGTGAACGCGAGACCGACCGCAGCGGCTGCGAGGTAAAGACCGCCCGCGAGGTCGGCGACGCGCGACTCACCGGCGACGAGCGGCGCGAAGGCAGCGGCTACGAATGCCAGCGCGACGAGCGTCGTGAGCGGACGCCAGGCGTCGCGCGCATCCCGCGCCGCAGCGGCGAACACGCCGCCGGGCTTCACTCGATCACCTCGGGAGTCGACCGCGCGCGCCAGGCGAGGAGCGCGAGCCCGGCCGCGAGCGGCAGCACATCGGGGTACGCCGCGGCGCCGCTCCAGTGCACCGAAGCGATCGTCGCCTGGAGCAGGCCGAGGAGCACGCCGGCGACGAACGCCCTGCGCGGCTCGAACCAGACGACGACCGCCGCGGCGAGCCCGTAGAGGCCGAGGCGCGCGGCCGCGTCGACATCGAAGGCGCCGGAGGGGGCTGCCAGGATCGCGGCGAGCCCGGCCCAGGCTCCGGCGAGCGCGAAGGCGACTCCGACGAGGCGAGACACCGGCAGGCCGACGAGCACCGCTGCGTCGAAGTCCTGGGCAATCGCCTCGAGCGCGCGGCCGAAGCGCGTGCGCTGGAGGACCATGGCTCCGAGTGCGGCCAGCACGATCGCGACCGCAGCCACGACGAGCGAGCGCTGTTGGATCGTCGCGCCGCCGACGCGCCAGACCCCGAACGGAAGCGGATCCGGGAAGACGTAGGCGGGACGATCGAAGAAGACGAGCAGCAGGGCCCGCACCGCGAAGGCGACGGCGAGCGACGCTCCGACCCAGCCGATCACCGACCCGCGCGCACGGTACGGCTCGATCGCGAGGAAGTACGAGGCGGCGCTCGCAGCCGCCGTCACCGCCAGCCCGATTGCGAGTGCGAGCAGGAACCGCCCGCCGCCGACGCTCGTCTGCGAGACAGGCCCCGAGCCTGCGGCGACGAGCAGCGTGACGAACACACCGAGCGCGATCAGCTCGCCGAACGCGAAGTTGACGACCCCGGTCAGCCGGAAGACGATCGACTGGCCGGCGCCGACCAATCCGTAGACCGCACCCGCGGCAAAGCCGCTCGCGAGGATCTGAAGGGCGACGGCCACGACGCTGCACTCTAGGCTTCGCCCCATGACGCTTCGCTTCTCCTCGGCCGGCGAGTCGCACGGGCCCGCGCTCGTGGCGATTCTCACCGGCCTGCCTGCAGGGCTCGAGCTCGACCGCGCCGCCATCGACGCCGACCTGAAGCGCCGCCAGGAGGGCTACGGCCGCTCGCCCCGGCAGCAGATCGAGCAGGACCGGGTCGAGGTGCTGGCCGGGCTGCGGCACGGCCGCACGCTGGGGACGCCGCTCGCGCTCGTCGTGCGGAACGTCGACCACAAGAACTGGACGTGGGGGATGGCGCCCTGGCAGCCCGAGGGCGAGCCGTCGGGCAAGGGCACGCGCCCGGTGACGCTGCCGCGGCCCGGCCACGCGGATCTGGCCGGGGTGCAGAAGTACGGGCACGCGGACGTACGGAACTCGCTCGAGCGGGCCTCCGCACGGCACACCGCCGTGCACGTGGCGGCCGGCGCGGTCGCGAAGGCGCTGCTCGCGATGATCGGCGTCGCGGTGGCCGGCTCGACGGTCGACGAGGAGGGGCTGCGCAGCCGGATCGACGAGGCGCGCGCCGAGCGCGACACGGTCGGCGGGCTCGTCGAGGTGCGCGCGACCGGTGTGCCGCCGGGGCTCGGCTCGTACGCGTCCAGGGACGACCGCCTCGACGGGAGGCTGGCCGCTGCGGTGATGGGGATTCAGGCGGTCAAGGGCGTCGAGATCGGCGATGGCTTCGCGCTCGCGCAGCTGCGCGGGTCGGAGGCGCACGACGAGATCGACACCTCGAAACGGCGCACGTCGAACCGCGCCGGCGGCATCGAGGCCGGCATGTCGAACGGAGAGGAGATCGTCGTGCGCGCAGCGATGAAGCCGCTGCCGACGCTGATGAAGCCGCTCGGCTCGGTCGATCTCGTGACGGGGCAGCCCGGCGACGCGCTCGTCGAGCGCTCGGATGTCGCCGCAGTCGAGGCCCTAGCGGTCGTCGCCGAGGCGGCGGTGGCCTGGGAGCTCGCCGCCTCGGCGCTGGACAAGTTCGGCGGCGACGCGATCGGGGACTTCGTCGCCGCGCACGCGGCCTACCTCGACCGCATATGACCCTCAACGCGCTCGACCGGCATGTTGCCCTGATCGGGTTCATGGGCGCGGGCAAGACGACGCTCGCGCGCGAGGTCGCCTCGCGGCTGGAGCGCACCGCGGTCGACGCGGACCGGCTCGTCGAAGGACGCGTGCAGGTCTCGCTCGGAGACTTCTTCGCGAAGCGCGGCGAGCTCGAGTTTCGCGTGGTCGAGGCGGCGATAGTCGGCGACACGCTCACGAAGACGGCACCGGCCGTCGTCGCGCTCGGAGGCGGCGCCGTGAAGACGGCTTCCGTGCGAAAGGCGCTCGCGGACCGCGCACTCACCGTGCTGGTCGAGATCGACGTGGACACCGCCTGGGAGCGAGTACGCGGCAGTGACCGGCCGCTCGCGCAGGACGAGACCGAGTTCCGCAGGCTCTACGACGAACGCGAGCCGCTCTACCGCCAGGCGGCGGACGCGGTCGCAGGCGACGCCGACGGCGTGATTCTCGCCGCGGCCGGTGTGCGCCACGAGCTCGGGGCGCTCGAGCGCCTCGGTGAGCTCGTGCCCGGCACCGGCCCGGTCGCACTCGTCACCGACTCGACCGTGATGGGGATCCACGGCGCCGCGGCGCAGACCGCGCTCGGAGACAGGCTCAGCTCGACCCACGAGCTGCCCCGCGGCGAGGCTGCGAAGCAGCTGCACGTCGTGGAGCATCTCTGGTCGGAGCTGCGGCTCGACCGCGCGGGGACCGTGGTGGCGCTCGGCGGCGGTTCGCTCACCGACACCGCCGGTCTCGCTGCGGCGCTCTACCTGCGCGGTGTGCCGTGGGTGGCGGTGCCGACGACGCTCGTCGGCCAGGTCGATGCCGGGATCGGCGGCAAGACCGCCATCGACATCCCGCAGGGCAAGAACCTCGTCGGGGCGTTCCACTGGCCGGCCCGCGTCGTGATCGACGAGGCGCTGCTCGCGACGCTGCCGGAGCGCGAACGGCGCCAGGGCGAGGCCGAGCGGATCAAGACGGAGCTGCTCGCCGGACGCCCGCTCGACGTGCGCGGGGCCGCGGCGTACAAGGCGGCCCTCTGCCTGCGCGACCCGTACGACCGCGGGCCGCGGCAATGGCTCAACCTCGGCCACACGTTCGCGCACGCGCTCGAGGCGGCGGCCGACTTCGACCTTCCGCACGGCGAGGCGGTCGCCCTCGGCCTGCTGGCTGCGCTGCAGCTGAGCGGCCGTGATCCCGCGCCGGTCCTCTCGGCGCTCGACCCGCAGCCCGTCGCGGTCGACCGCGACCGTGCCTGGCAGGCACTGCTGCGGGACAAGAAGCGCAGCGGCGAGTCGATCAACCTCGTCCTGCTCGGCGACGAGGGGCCGTACCTCGATGCCCGATCGCCTGACGAGGTTCGGGCCGCCCTGGATACGCTGATTTCCTGATGCAGGTCCTCGTGCTCAACGGCGTCAACCTGAACGTGCTCGGGCGCCGCGACCGGACGATCTACGGCGGCCTGAGCCTGAACGAGCTCGAGAGCCGCATCTACGGCTGGGCGCACGAGCTCGACATCAGCGCGCGCTGCCGCCAGACGAACAGCGAGGGCGAGTACATCGGTTGGATCCACGACGCGTACGACAACGTCGACGCGCTGATCGTCAATCCGGGAGCGTGGAGCCACTACAGCTATGCGATCCGCGATGCGCTCGAGCTCCTCACCGTGCCGATCGTCGAGGTGCATCTCTCGGACATCGATCACCGCGAGCAATGGCGGCGAACGAGTGTGGTCGCGGAGCTCGCCGCGCACCGCGTGATCGGCAAGGGCCCCGACGGCTATCGCGAGGCGTTCGAGTTCCTCGCCGGAAAGGAGACAACATGAGTAGGCTCGACGCCTTGAGCGAGCGTCTCGACGCGCCGCTCCTGGTCACCAATCTGACCAACGTCTTCTACCTGACCGGCTTCGACAGCTCGAATGCCGCGCTGCTCGTCGAGCCGGGCGGCAAGGCGACGCTCTACACAGACTTCCGGTACATCGAGTCGGCGCACGAGGTTCAAGGAGTCGACGTGCAGCTTGCGAAGCGCACGCTGATGCTGGACGTCGGCGAGCGACTGAAGGGGCGCGTGCAGTTCGAGTCGGACGTGCTTCCGCACGCCGAATGGGAGCGCCTGGAGGCCGGGAGCGCGAAGCTCGTCCCGACGCGCGGTCTCGTCGACGAGGTGCGCGCCGTCAAGGACGCAGAAGAGGTGGCGAAGCTCGGCCGGTCGGCGAAGATCGCCGACCGCGGGCTGGAAGCGCTGACCGCCGAGACGTGGGTCGGCCGCTCGGAGCGCGAGCTCGCGTGGCGGCTGCGTGAGCTGCTGCACGCGCACGGCGCGGACGAGCTCTCGTTCGACTCGATCGTCGCATCGGGGGAGAACGGCGCCAGGCCGCACGCGCATCCCACCGACAAGATCGTGGAGCGCGGCACGCTCGTCACCGTCGACTGGGGCGTGCGGGTCGACGGCTACTGCAGCGACTGCACCCGCACTTTCTCGACCGGCCGGCTGCCCGACCGCCTGCGTGAGGCCTACGACGTGTGCCTCGACGCGCAGCAGCAGGCCTGCGCGAACATCAGGGCCGGGCTGACCGGGGTGGAGGCCGATGCGCTCGCGCGCGTCCCGATCGAAGCCGCCGGCTTCGGTGACGCGTTCGGTCACGGCCTGGGGCACGGAGTCGGCCTCGCGGTCCACGAAGCGCCACGTCTCTCGACGGAGTCGACCGACACGCTCGTCGCGGGACATTGCGTCACGATCGAGCCGGGCATCTACCTCTCGGGTCTCGGCGGCGTGCGGATCGAGGACCTCGCGATCGTCCGCGACGACGGCGTCGACCTGCTGACGAGCTTCCCGAAGGAGCTGATCGAGGTCTCGTGAGACACCCGAACCTGGTTCGCACAGCGAACCAGGTTCGCGAGTTCGCTACCCTCCTGCGCCGATGGCAGAGGTTGTCGCAACGAACCAGTTCCGGAACGGGATGCACATCGAGCTCGAGGGGCAGACCTGGCGCATCGTCGAGTTCCAGCACGTGAAGCCGGGGAAGGGCGGCGCCTTCGTGCGCACCAAGTTGAAGTCGCTTGCCTCCGGATCGGTGGTCGACAAGACGTTCCGGGCCGGTGAGAAGTTCCCGCGGGTCCGCACCGAGCAGAAGAACATGCAGTTCCTCTACGACTCGGGCGACGAGGTCGTGTTCATGGACGAGTCGACCTACGAGCAGCTCTCCCTGCCGCACGCGCTGATCGAGGACGAGCTGCCCTTCATGCAGCCCTCGTCCTCGGTCCAGGTGATGTTCGTCGGGGGGACCGCCTCCGGCATCGACCTGCCCGCCTCGGTGATCCTCGAGGTGACCGACACCGAGCCCGGCGTCAAGGGCGACACCGTCTCGAACGTGACCAAGCCGGCCACCCTCGAGACCGGTGCGGTGATCCAGGTCCCCCTGTTCGTCAACGTCGGGGACAAGATCAAGCTGGATCCCCGCGAACGTCGCTACATCCAGCGAGCCTAGGCCCGGTAGGGTCCTGAGCCATGCCGCGCCTCGTCGACACGACGATCCGCGTCCTCAGTCAGGAGCCGCTTGCCGGCCTGATGCCGACCGCGGACCTGCTGCGCCTCGCCGAGCTGCTCGACGGGGCGGGCTTCGCCTACCTGGAGGTCTCGGGCGGCGGGGTCTTCGACAACGCCGTGCGGCGGGGCGTCGAGAGCCCCTGGGAGCGCATCCGTGCGCTCAAGGCCCGCACGACGACGCCGCTCGCGCTGGCCCTGCGCGGACGGTTCCTCGTCGGCTCGCGCCCGGTCGGCGGCGACTTCGCCCGCCGGTTCGTCGCCAGCGCGGCCCAGAGCGGCATCGAGGTCTTCCGCCTCCACGATCCGCTCAACGACGTCGGCAACCTGCGCGAGGCGGCCGAGGCGATCGTCGACTCCGGCGCCGAGTTCGAGGCGGGCCTGCTCTACGGGAGCGGCAAGCACGAGGCGCTCGTCGAAGCCGCGAAGCGCCTGCCCCAGCTCGGTGCGGCCCGCATCCTCCTGAACGATCCGGCGGCCGTCCTGCAGCCGCACCGGGCGAGCGAGCTCGTCGCCGAGCTCCGCGACGTCTCCGGCCTGCCGGTCGGCCTCTACGCGCAGGGTGCGGGCGGGAACGCGCTCGCCGCCGCGATCGAGGCGGCGCGGGCCGGCGCGGACGTGATCGCGACCTCGGTCTACCCGGTCGCGCTGACGATGCACCGGGTGTCCTCCGAGGCGGCCGCGCAGGCGCTCGCCGGCCTGGGGCTCTCGACCGGGGTCGACATGGACACGCTGTGGGCCGCCGCCGACCTCGTCGACGAGCACATCGGCGACGAGCCGGTCTCACCGGTCGCACCGAGAATCGCGGTGCGGGCAGCACAGCGGAAGCTGCCGGTCGGGCTCGTCGCCGCACTCGACTCGCAGCTGCGCACGCAGGCGGCGGGCGACCGGCTCGACGAGGTGCTCGAGGAGGTCGACAAGGTTCGCATCGAGGTCGGATCGCCGCCGCTCGCTGCCCCGATCGGGAACATCGTCGCGTCGCAGGCGCTCCTGAACGTGCTGACAGCCAATCGCTACTCGACCATGGTCGACGAGCTCCGCGACCTCGTCGAAGGCCGCTTCGGGCACACACCGGCGGCCGTCGACCCGGCGCTCGTGCGCGCGGTCGACCTGATCGGCGCCGGACGTGGCGACGATCCGACCGTCGACCTCGACGAGCTTCGGGCGGACGCCGAAGGTCTCGCGTCGAGTGAGGAGGAGCTGCTCCTGCTCGCGCTCTTCGGCGAGGAGGCGGAGCCTCTGCTCCGCTCGATCCGTGAGCGCTCGGGCGGCGACGAATCGCTGGGCGCGCACGGCGTCGACCAGGCGCGTGCCGAGAAGATCCGGGAGGTCGTGCGGATCGTGCAGGAGACCGGTGTGGGCGAGATCACGATCGAGGAGGACGGCATGCGCGTCAGCGTGCGCCGCACGGCGGAGCAGGCGCAGGCCCCGGCTCCGGCGGGGTCGGTTGCGCCGGGAGGCGAGAACGAGCCGCCGCCCGTCCCACCGCGCGACCACTCGTTCGTCCGGGTCGAGAGCCCGATGGTCGGCACCTTCTATCGCGCGCCGGCACCTGGTGCGGCCGTCTTCGTCGAGGAGGGTGACCCGGTCGCCGCCGGTCAGACGCTCTGCATTCTCGAGGCGATGAAGCTGATGAACGAGGTCAAGTCGGAGGTCGAGGCCGTCGTGCGGGCGATCCACGTGGGGGACGCCGAGCCGGTCGAGTACGGCCAGCTCCTCTTCGAGCTCGAACCGGTCAACGGCCGACCGCTCGACGCGGTGGGGTGATGTTCACCAGGGTCCTCGTGGCAAACCGGGGCGAGATCGCCGTCCGGGTGATCCGCGCGCTCCACGAGCTCGGGATCGAGGCGGTCGCGATCTACTCCACGGCCGACAAGGACGCCATGCACGTGCGCCTCGCCGACCACGCGGTCCACGTGGGGCCTCCGCCCGCCACCGAGAGCTATCTCCGGATCCCGAGTGTGATCGCGGCTGCGACGACCACCGGCTGCCAGGCGGTGCATCCGGGCTACGGCTTCCTGGCGGAGAACCCCGCGTTCGTCGAGGCGTGCGTCGCCAACGACCTGGTCTTCGTCGGTCCGCCCGCGGACGTGATGGCGACGATGGGCGACAAGATCTCCGCCAAGCAGGCGATGCGCGCAGCGGACGTGCCGACGGTTCCCGGCACCGAGGCCGCCACGAACATCTCGACGGCCCGGGCGGCCGCGGAGGAGATCGGCTTCCCGATCCTGCTCAAGGCGTCGGCCGGGGGCGGCGGCAAGGGCATGCGGCTCGTCAAGCAGCCCGACGAGCTCGAGGACGCCTTCGGGATGGCCGCTGCCGAGGCGGAGGCGGCGTTCGGCGACGCGACGATGTACCTCGAGAAGGCGCTCGTGCCGGCCCGGCACGTCGAGATCCAGGTGCTGTGCGACCAGCATGGAAACGTGCTCACGCTCGGCGAGCGTGAATGCTCCATTCAGCGGCGGCATCAGAAGCTGATCGAAGAGTCGCCGTCGGCGGCGCTCGACCCGGAGGAGCGTGAGGCGATGGAGCTCGCAGCCGAGCGTGCCTGCCGCGCCGTCGGGTACCGCAACGCCGGCACCTTCGAGTTCCTGCTCGGGCCCGACGGGAGCTTCTACTTCATCGAGCTGAACGCGCGGCTGCAGGTGGAGCATCCGGTGACCGAGCTCTGTACCGGCATCGATCTCGTCCGCGAGCAGCTGCTCGTCGCAGCGGGCGAGGAGCTGAGCGTGACCGGTCGCGCCCCGCGGCGCGGCCACGCGATCGAGATCCGCCTCAACGCCGAGGATCCCGAGCACGACTTCCGCCCCTCGCCGGGGCGCATCAGCCTCTTCGAGCCGCCGCTCGGGCCGGGGGTGCGCGTCGACACGTTCGTCGAGGACGGTTCGGTGATCTCGCCGTTCTACGACTCGATGGTCGCGAAGCTGATCGTCTGGGACAGCAACCGGCCTGCCGCGATCGCGCGCGCCGAGCGCGCGTTGCGCGAGACGATCGTCGAGGGCGTGCCGACGACCCGTGACCTCGCGCTCGAGGTGCTCGGGAGCGAGCCGTTCCGAAGCGGTGAGTACTCGACGTCGACGCTCGAGGCGCTGCGGGCGCCGGTCGCGTGAGCGTCTCCCGCCGGCAGGCGCGCCGTCAGGCGCTGTTCCTGCTCTACCAGTGGGATCTCTCGGGCCAGGAGATCGGCTCGCAGTACGCGGGTGAGATCGATCCGTGGGCGCGCGGCGTCGCCGAGGCGGTGGCCGGCCACGCGACCGAGCTCGACCTGCGCATCACCTCTGCCTCGGAGGGCTGGACCGCCGACCGGCTGGGCGTCGTCGAACGCAGCGCCCTGCGCGTCGCGGTCCACGAGTTGACGACGCGCGAGGTCCCCGCCGAGGTGGCGATCAACGAGGCCGTGGCGTTCACGAAGCGCTATGCATCCGACGACGGTGCGAGGCTCGTGAACGGCATTCTGGGCCGCATCCAACGAGAGGAAGCCGCATGAGCGCCGAGGAGTCGCTGAACAACGCCGAGCATCTGCTGGCTCGGCTGGAGGCCGCGCGTGTCCGGCTGGACGAGACGCAGGACCCCGACCAGGCGATCGAGATCCTGCAGGAGCTGGCCGAGCTCGCGAAAGAGGTCGAGGGCGAGCTGCAGCGGGCGAAACGGGCCGCCGAGACCGAGGCTGCCGCGCCTCCAGGCCCGGATGCAGCAGCGGATTGAGCAGCTGCGGGAGCTCGTCGAGGCGTATCTCGCCGAGCTGGCACTGACCCTCGAGCTGGGGTCGCTCGAACCGGCCATGCGGCACGCGCTCGGCGGCAAGCGCGTCCGCCCGGTGCTGTGCCTCGCCACGGGGGATGCGGTGGGCGCGCGGGTGGAGAACCTGCTGCCCGCCGCCGCGGCCGTCGAGCTCGTGCACTCGTTCTCGCTGGTGCACGACGATCTACCGGCGCTCGACGACGACCGCGAGCGCCGCGGCGCGCCGTCGGTGTGGGCGCACTACGGCGAGGCGACCGCAATCCTCGCGGGCGACGCGCTGCTCGCCGAGGCGGTCCGGCTCGCGCTCTCGTATCCCACGCCGGTGGTCGCACGCGAGCTGATCGAGGCGACGCTCGCGATGATCGCCGGGCAGCAGATCGACCTCGAGGGGAGCGCCCCGCTCGACCGGCTCCACGCGCTGAAGACCGGCGCGCTCTTCTCCGCCTCCGTGATGTGCGGGCTCTGGGCGGCCGAGGTCCCGGTCTCCGAGCACGGCCCGTGGCGGGCGTTTGCGGGTGAGCTCGGGCTCCTCTTCCAGATCGTCGACGACGTGCTCGACGGCGACGGCTACGTGCTCGAGGTGGGAGAGGAGCACGCCCGCCGCCTCGCCGACGAGGCGGCCGACCGGGCGCGCGCACGGCTTGCCGACCTCGATGCCGACACGAGCGTCCTCGAGGCGATCGTCGGAGAGCTCGCCGTCCGCACTGCATGAACCGGGCAGGCCGGCTCGGGGCGCTCGCCGAACGCAACTTCCGGCTCGTCTTCACCAGCACGACGGTCTCCGCGCTCGGGGACGGCGTCGCGTCGATCGCACTCGTCTTCGCCGTCCTTCAGATCTCGGACAACTCCCCGACCGCCGTCGGGATCGTGATCGCGTCGCGCCAGGTGGCGGCCGCGGCGATCACGCTTGCCGCCGGGGTCTGGGCCGACCGCCTGCCGCGCCACCTCGTGCTCTTCGCGGTCGCCGGGATTCAGGCGGTCGTGCAGACGCTGGCCGGGGTCTCGATCGTGACCGGGCACGCGACTGTTCCCCTGCGGCCGCGATCATCAGCGCATCGGGGCTCGGCGCCGTGCGGGGGCATCGTCGCCCTGCGCTTCAGGCCGCGACGCCCCCTGGTCGCGTCCTGACTGGCCGTCGTCTACGGGACGGCGAGCGGCTTCGTCATCCCCGCGTCGCAGGGCCTGATCCCTTTTCGTGGCGTGGCGGCGATCCCGTACGGCTTCCAGACCCTCGCGATGGGACTGCAGCTCCCGCTGTGGGCGCTCCTCGTGAACAGCGCCTTCGCCGGCCTCTGCCTCGCGCTCCACATCACCCTCTGGTTCACCGTGTTCCAGCGCGAGGTTCCCGAAGCGGCGCGCTCGCGTGTCTCCTCCTACGACGCGCTCGGCTCGTTCATCCTCATCCCGGTCGGCGCCGCCCTGGCCGGCCCGGTCGCCTCCCAGATCGGCACTTCGACGACGTTGATCGCGGCCGGGGTGATCAGCCTCGTGTGCAGCGCGATCGTGATCGCGCAGCCGAGCGTCCGTGCGATCGGCCACGGGCCGGTTCCGGCTCCCGCCTGAGGTCGCCTTCGGGACCGGCCTCGTTCGGCGCGGCGACTAGGCTCGGCGGCGATGATCCGCGACCGTTCGATCGTCGCTCTACTCAGCGCCGAGCTGATCTCCCGGTTCGGGTCGCAGCTGACGTACCTCGCGCTGCCGTGGTTCGTGCTCGTCACCACCGGCTCGCCCACCAAGATGGGGCTCGTGTTCGCGGTCGAGCTCGCGCCGATGGCGCTGCTCGGCATCCCGGCGGGCTCGGTCGTCCAGCGGCTCGGCCCCAAGGTGTCGATGCTCGTTGCGGACGGTGCGCGTGCGCCGATCGTCGCCGTCGTGCCGTTCCTGAACGCCGTGGGCGGCCTGACGTTCGGGGTGATCCTCGTGGTCGCGGCCCTGCTCGGCACCTTCTCGTGCGCCTACTTCACCTGCCAGCGGCTGATCCTGCCGGCGGTGGTCGGCGAAGGCGAGCAGCAGCTCGCCCAGGCGAACAGCCTCGTCGAGGGCGCGGGCAACGTCACCAACCTGCTCGGCCCGGCGCTCGCCGGGGTCCTGATCGCGCTGCTCGGCGCTGCCAACGTGATGTGGCTCGACGCGGCGTCGTTCCTGATCGCGTTCGTCGTGATCGCGCTGTTCGTCCGGGTCGGGCGCACGGTGCACGAGGAGGACGCCGACTCGGGCGGGATCTGGGCCGGCCTCGCCTACCTGCGGCACGACGTGCTGCTCGCCCGCGTCTCGCTCTCGAGCCTCACGTTCGGGTTCCTGTTCCCGATGCTCGGAGCGTCGCTGCCTGTGCTCGCCTACCAGCAGTACGACCACAACCCGCGCGTCGCGGGTCTGCTCTTCGCGGTGATCGGCGGCGGCCAGGTCCTCGGATCCGTGCTCGCGTTCCGGCTCGTCACCAGGGTCCCCGGCATGCGGCTCGCTGCGATCGCCGCCTTCTTCACGGCTGCACCTCTCTGGCTCCTCGTTCCACAGGCGTCACTCGGCGTCGTGGCGGTGGCGCTCGCGATCTGCGGTGCATCGATCCCCCTGATCAACGCGCCGTACCTGGGGATGCTCTCGGTGCGGGTGCCGCGCGCCCTGCGCGGGAAGGTCCTGCAGTCGCTGATCACGATCAACCAGCTCGCCGGGCCGCTCGGCTACCTGCTCGCCGGCACGCTCTTCGTCGCGATCGGACTGCACGCCACCTATGCGCTCATCGCGGTCCTGGCGACGCTCGCCAGCCTCAACTTCATCGTGGTCGCACCGAGGTTCTCCCTTGTCCAAGAAACGGCTTGACGTCCTGCTCGTCGAGCGCGGCCTCGCCGAGTCGCGGGCGCAGGCGCAGGCGCTCGTGATGGCCGGCCGCGTCCCGGGGCACGCGAAGGCCGGAGAGCAGGTCGACGAGGATGCGGCGATCACGGTGCTCGAGCCGCCGCCCTACGTCTCGCGTGCAGGGCACAAGCTGGCGAACGCGCTCGACGCCTTCGAGCTCGACGTCGCCGGGCTCGATGCGCTCGACGTCGGCGCTTCCACCGGCGGGTTCACCGACGTCCTCCTGCAACGCGGCGCCGCACGCGTGATCGCGCTCGACGTCGGGTACGGGCAGCTGCACGACAAGATCCGGCACGACCCGCGGGTGACCGTGCTCGAGCGCGTCAACGCGCGGTCGCTGACCGGCCTGCCGTTCGCGCCGCAGCTCGTCACGTGCGACGTGTCGTTCATCTCCGTCAAGCTCGCTCTGCCGCCGGCGTTGCAGCTCGCGGCGCCCGGCTGGCAGGCGCTCGTGCTCGTCAAGCCTCAGTTCGAGGCGGGCCGCGCCGAGGCCCCGAAAGGCGTCGTGCGCGATCACGCGGTGCGGCGTCGCGTGGTGCGTGAGGTGGCTGAGACGCTGATCGCGGCCGGGGGGGAGCCGCGCGGAGTCATAGACTCGGGTCTGCCAGGCCCGAAGGGAAACCATGAGTTCGTCCTCCACCTCGTCCAGCGCCAACGCGCAGAACGCCCAGCCGGTCTCGACCGGTGGATCGACGATGCCGTCGGTTAAGCGCGCAGCGGTCGTCACGATCGAGCGCGACGGCGTCGGCGACGCGCTCACGCGGCTCGAGGCGGTCGCCGAGCGCTGCGGGGTCGAGCTGGTCGAGAGCGACGACGCAGATATCGCGATCGTCCTCGGCGGGGACGGAACGATGCTGCGCGCGCTCGCGCGCTTCCTCGGCTCGAACGTTCCGGTGATCGGCGTCAACTACGGCCGTGTCGGCTTCCTGACCGCGATCGGAGGCGCCGAGCTCGACACGGCGATGACGCGGGTGTTCGCGGGCGACTACCGCACGGTCGAGCTCGCGACGCTCGAGGTGACGGTCGCCGGCAAGACGAGCGTGGCGATCAACGACGTGGTCGTGGCGGGCGGAACACTCGGGCGCATGATCGAGGTCGGTTACTCGATCGGCGGGGAAGAGCTCGGCTCGCAGCCGTGCGACGGTCTCATCTGCGCGACGCCCGCCGGCTCGACCGCGTACAACCTCTCGAACGGCGGTCCCGTGCTCGTGTGGGGGATCGACGCGATGGTGCTCACGTTCGTCGCTCCGCACGCGCTCGTGATCCGGCCGCTCGTCGTTCCACGCGGGCCGGAGGTGACGATCACGAACCTGACCTCGGATCTCGAGACGACCGTGCTGGTCGACGGCCAGCAGGTCGGGAAGCTCGCCACCGGCGCGGAGGCCGTCGTGCGGGTCGGCAGCCGCCCGAGCCTGCTCGCCACCCTGCCGGAGGTGACGTTCTTCCGCCGGTACGCCTCAACCTTCGGGCGATAGGAGGGCGACACCCGCCCGCCGTACGATGGGGCGGTGCTGCTTCGCCTGCGGATCTCGAATCTCGTGCTCATCCGGGAGGCCGAGCTCCAGCTCGACGCCGGTCTGAACGCGATCACCGGGGAGACCGGTGCCGGCAAGACGATCCTCACGAACGCGATCGGCCTCCTGCTCGGGTCGCGCGGCGACGCCGCCCTGATCGGAGCGGCAGGCGAGGAGGCGTACGTGGAGGCGGAGTTCGACGGCGTCGACGACGAGACCCTCGGCTCACTCGCGGAGCTGCGGCCGGACGGCGAGGACGGCCTCGTGCTGGCGCGCCGGATCTTCGCCGACGGGCGCACGCGGGCCTACGCGTGGGGGCGCAGCGCAGCCCGGGAGGATGTTGCGGCGGCGGCAGAGGAGCTGATCGCGATGAGCGGCCAGTTCGAACAGCGGCGGCTCGCGCGGCCCGCGTACCAGCGAAGCGTCCTCGACACGTTCGCGGGCCTCGACGCGCGGGCTGCGGCACGCGCCTGGCGCGAGCTGGGAGCCGCGCGGCGCGCCCACGACGAGCTGACCCGTGACGCCGCCGGAGCGCAGGCGCGCCTCGAGGAGCTGCAGCGGCTCGCGGCCGACACCGAGGGCCTCGCGGCGAATCGTGAGGACGAGCTGCTGGCCGAGCGGGAGCGGCTGCGGCACCTCGGAGAGCTCGCAGAGGGAGTCTCGGCCGCTGCTGCTGCGCTGTCGCCGGACGAGGGCGAGGGCGCAGCGGAGCTGGTCGCGCTCGCGGAGCGCTCGGTCGCACCGGTGGAGCGGCTCGCGCCCGAGCTGCAGGCCGCCGGCGAGGCGCTGCGCCAGGCCGGCCTGCAGCTCCGCGAGACCGTGTCGGAGCTGCGCGCATTCCTGGCCTCCCTCGAGGCGGAACCGGGCCGGCTCGAGGAGCTCGAAGGCGAGCTCGAGGCCTACTCCGACCTGAAGCGGCGTCACCGCACGGCCACGTTCGCCGAGCTGCTCGAGCGCGGGGAGGAGGCGCGGCACGAGCTCGGGCGCCTGGGCGACGGCCACGACCCGGTGCAGGCCGCCGCCGAGGTGCTCGCGGCGGCACAGGCGGAGGTCGACCGGGTGCATGCCGAGCTGCGGGCGGCGCGGCGGCAGGCGGCCGACCCGTTCGCAGCCGCCGTGGCGGCCGAGCTGCAGGCGATCGGTCTCGGCGAGGGTGAGTTCCGCGTCGTTCTGAGCGAGCGCGATCCCGGCGCCGCCGGGGCCGACGACGTGGCGTTCCTGATCCGGCCGAATGCCGGGCTCCCGTTCGGCCCGGTCGCGGAGACCGCGTCGGGAGGCGAGCTGTCCCGCGTCGCGCTTGCGATCGCCGCCGTGGCGGGCGGCGCGACGATGGTCTTCGACGAGATCGACGCCGGCATCGGCGGAACCACCGCGCATGCAGTCGCGGAGACGCTGCGGCGCCTCTCGGCCCGCGCCCAGGTGCTGACGATCACCCACCTGCCGCAGATCGCGACGGTCGCCGACCGGCACTTCTCGGTCGAGAAGATCCCCGGCGACCCGACCCACACCCGGATCGAGCCGCTGGACGACGCTCAGCGCCGCGACGAGCTCGAGCGGATGCTGGGCGGAGCGGACTTCCTGGCGAAGATCGACCGCGGTGCCTGACGCCCCGTGAGCACGGCGACCCGTGAGCTGCTCGCCCCGCGGGAGGACGTCTGGAAGTTCCTCGCCGAGCCCTACCACCTGTCCGACTGGTGGCCCGGCATCACCGGCGTGCAGCCGGACCGGCGCGGGTTCGCGCCCGGAGCGCGCTGGCAGGTGCAGGGATCCAAGCGAAACGTCTTCACCGGGCGCAGGCGGGTCGAGTCGATGCTGCTCGTGCGCGAGATCGACCTCTACGAGCGCTGGACGTGGCACCTGCTCGAGCCGGAGACCGACACGGAGATCAGGCTCAAGGCGACCGCGCCCGACCGGACGCTCGTCACGGTCACCACCTCGGGCCGCCTCGCCGGCGCGGCCCTGCAGCGCCTGTACGACCTCGTGCAGACCGCCGCGCAGCTCTAGATCGGTCGGCCAGCCGACGGGGCGCCTAGGATCCCGCGAGTGATGGAGGCGGGCGCACTGGTAGGATGGAGTTCCGTGAAGCTGTTCACGGAGAGATGCACGTAGGTGGCCAAGTTCGTCTTCGTCACCGGCGGCGTCGTCTCGTCTCTCGGCAAGGGCATCACCGCAGCTTCGCTCGGGCGGCTGTTGAAGGCGCGCGGGCTGAAGGTGCAGGTGCAGAAGTTCGACCCGTACATCAACGTCGACCCGGGCACGATGAGCCCGTTCCAGCACGGCGAGGTCTTCGTCACCGAGGACGGTGCCGAGACCGATCTCGACATCGGTCACTACGAGCGGTTCATCGACGAGAACCTCTCGCGGGCCGCGAACCACACCGCCGGCGGCGTCTGGGATCGCGTCCTTCGCAAGGAGCGCAAGGGCGAGTACCTCGGGTCGACCGTGCAGGTCATCCCGCACATCACGAACGAGATCAAGGCGCGCATCCGCTCGGTCGCCGAGGCGACCGACACCGATGTCGTGATCACCGAGATCGGCGGCACGGTCGGCGACATCGAGTCTCAGCCCTTCCTGGAGGCGATTCGCCAGTTCCGCCGCGAGGTCGGGCCCGAGAACGTCATCTACCTGCACGTCACCCTCGTCCCCTTCATCGACACGGCCGGAGAGCTGAAGACGAAGCCGACGCAGCACTCCGTGAACGAGCTGCGGCGCATCGGTATCCACCCCGACGTGCTCGTGTGCCGCTCGACGGAGTCGCTGCCGCGCGAGATCCGCGAGAAGATCGCCCTCTTCGCCGACGTCGACGTCGACGCGGTGATCACGAACCCCGACGTGGCGGACGTCTACCTCGTCCCGCTCGCGCTGCAGGAGCAGGGGCTCGACGAGCTCGTGTGCCGGAAGCTCGGGATCGACGCTCCGCCGGCGGCGCTGGGCGAGTGGCTGGAGCTGACGGAGCGGATCAAGGGGCGCAAGGAATCCGTCGAGATCGCGCTCGTCGGCAAGTACGTCAAGCTGCACGACGCCTATCTGTCCGTGCACGAGGCTCTCAAGCACGCGGGCATCCACAACGGGTGCCGTGTGCATGTGCGCTGGGTCGACGCCGAGGAGATGACACTCGAGGAGGCCCGGGCCGAGCTGGCCGGCGTCGACGGCGTCCTCGTGCCCGGAGGCTTCGGCTCCCGCGGCTGGGAGGGGAAGATCCTCGCCTGCCGGGTCGCGCGCGAGGACCGCATCCCGTATCTCGGCATCTGCCTCGGCATGCACGTCGCCGTCTCCGAGTACGCCCGCCACATCTGCGGGCTCGAAGGCGCGAATTCGACCGAGATGGACCCCGAGACGCCGTTCCCCGTCATCGACCTGCTGCCCGAGCAGAAGGAGATCGAGGATCTCGGCGGCACGATGCGCCTCGGCGCGCAGGCCGTCGAGCTCGCCGAGGGCACGCGGACGCGCGCGGTGTACGGCGACGAGACCGTGATCGCGGAACGCCACCGCCACCGCTACGAGGTGAACAACGCCTTCCGGCAGCAGCTGATCGACGCCGGGCTCGTCGTCAGCGGCACGTTCCAGGAAGGGCGGCTGGTCGAGATCGTCGAGCTGCCGGATCATCCATGGTTCGTGGCCTCGCAGTTCCATCCCGAGTTCAAGTCGCGGCCCACACGGCCGGCGCCGCTCTTCCGCGAGTTCGTCGACGCCGCGCTGCAGCGGTCGCGTGCCCGCATCGGCGCCGGCGTCGAAGTCGCCTGACGCCCGGGGTGCCGCCGGACGTCCTCGACCTGTTCGTGGAGCTGGCTGCGGTCGCGAGCCCGCCCGGCGAGGAGCGCGCGGTCGCCGATCTCGTCATCCGCTATCTGCGCGACTGCGGCCTCGAGGTCGACGAGGACGGCTGCGGCCCGGGGATCGGCTCGACGATGGGGAACCTCTACACGCGGATCGAGCCGACCGCGCCGGGTGAGCCGCTCCTGCTCTGCGCCCATCTCGACACCGTTCCGCCGACGACCGCGATCGAGCCGGTCGTCGACGACGGGGTCGTCCGCAATGCCGGCGGGACGATCCTGGGCGCCGACGACAAGGCCGCCGTCGCCGCAATGCTCGAGGCGACGCGGGTGATCCTCGCCGAGCGCCGCCCACATGCCGGCATCGAGCTGCTGTTCACGCCGAAGGAGGAGGTCGGGCTCGTCGGCGCATACGCGTTCGACCACACGCGCCTGCGGGCGCGCACGGGCTATGTCTACGACCAGGCGGCGCCGATCGGCGTCGTGATCCTCGGAGCGCCGTACTCGCAGTCGCTGGAGGTCACGTTCCACGGTCGCGCTGCGCACTCGGGCATGCATCCCGAGGACGGCCGCTCGGCGATCGCGGCTGCGGCCCGCGCGATCTCCGAGTTCCGGCTCGGGCGCGTCGACGAGGACTCGACCGCGAACGTCGGGACGATCTCCGGCGGCACCGCGACGAACATCGTCCCCGAGTGGTGCACCTTCGTCGCGGAGGCGCGCTCGCAGGACGAGCGGAAGCTCGCCGACCTGATCCAGGAGATGCAGGACGCGATCACCTTCGCAGCCGGCGTCGCCGACTGCGACGTCGAGACGAAGGCGCGCAAGAGCTACCGCGGCTATCGCTTTGCGAAGTCCGACCGCGCCGTCACGCTTGCGGCCTCCGCGTTGGCAGCGCGCGGGCACGCCGTGAGCTACGAGCTCTCGGGCGGCGCAGCGGACGCGAACGTCTTCAACGAGCGCGGTCTCGAGGTCGTGAACCTCGCGAAC
Source organism: uncultured Thermoleophilia bacterium (assembly GCA_963828655.1). Lineage (GTDB taxonomy): Bacteria > Actinomycetota > Thermoleophilia > Gaiellales > Gaiellaceae > PALSA-600. Next base: position 652,744 of record CAWHFK010000009.1, read on the forward strand.
GGCATGGCGGACATCCACACGCCGGCCGAGCACATCGCGGTTGCCGACCTGGAGGCGATGGTCGACGTGACGTTCGCCCTGGTCGAAACTGCGCTCGCGGTGTGATGGAGGAGCGGCGGCCCGGCCCGCCGCGGCCTCCGAGACTCGCGAATCAGATTCAGAGAGCGAATCGGGTTCGGTCTTGGAGCCACTCGTCCCGGAGGATCCCGAACTGGAGCTTGTCCGCGAACCTTCCGAGTCGGTAGGAGTGCTGCCGAAGACAGCCTTCAAGTGTCATGCCGGCCTTCTCGAGCACGCGACGTGACGCCGGATTGTCACCGTGACATTCAGCGTGGATCCGATTGAGGGCGAGCACGTCGAAGCCGTAGTCGATCGTCGCGCGCACTGCCTCCGTCGTGTATCCATGACCCCAACTTGCAAGAGCGCACCAGTATCCGAGCGACGCTCGGTTCTGCTCGGCGCTCACATGAATCGTGATCGCGCCGATCAGCTCGCCGCTCGCTCGCAGGACGATTGCAAAGTCACGCCCTGCTTGTGTCGTCGCGATCCACTCCGCGGCGGCGTTGCTCGGGTACGGGTACGGAACGGCGAACATCCGGGCAATCTCGACGCGCGATACCTCGCGCTCGACGATGGGCGCGTCTCCTGGCTCGAACGCCCGGAGCGTCAGGCGCTCCGTCTCAAGGGTCACCAAACCGCTCCCTCCTAGTAGAAGACCGACGTCCGAACGCGACTGCGCAGCTCGCCGCCGGCGAGATAGCGCTGCAGGTTGTCGGCGAAGAGCTCGATGATCCGCTCGTTCTCGTGCCAGGAGAGCGCGGAGGTGTGCGGGCTGACGATCACGTTGTCGAGCGCCCAGAGCGGGCTCGTCTTCGGCAGCGGCTCGTCGGCGAAGACGTCGAGCGCGGCGCCCCGGAGCTTGCCGGAGGCGAGCGCCTCGACCAGAGCCTCTTCGTCGACCACGCCGCCGCGTCCCACGTTGACGACGATCGCCCCGTCGCACATGCGGCCGATCGTCCGCCGGCTGATCAGCCCGCGCGTCTCGTCGGTGAGGGGGAGGGTGATCACCACGGCCTCGACTTCCGCGACGAGCTCGTCGATCGCGGACGGGGGATACAGAGCCTCGACGTGGGCGACCGGCTCGCCCACGTCGCGCTTCACGCCGAGCACCCGCATCCCGAACGCGCTCGCCAGGCGGGCCACCTCGGCGCCGATCTCACCGACGCCGATCACGAGCAGGGTCCGTCCGCGGAGCTCGTCGACCGGATAGTGGTCCCACCGCCGTTCTACCGTGTCGCGGCGCAGCCGTGGGAGGCCCTTCGTGAAGGCGAGCAGGCCGAACAGGCTCCATTCTGCGAGCGGCACCGCATGGACGCCGCTCGCGCTCGCGATCGCGACCCGGGCGAGCTCGCCCGGCGAGAGGCCTGCCGCCCGGACCTGCTCGCCGGCGCCCGCGGCCGTCGCCTGCAGGAAGCGGAGCCCGGGGGCGGTGCGGACCGCCCAGGCGATCCCCTCGGGCGTGTCGCCGGGAATGCCGTACAGCACCTCCGCTCCTTCGACGAGCCGGCGGAATCGCTCCTGGTCGTCGGGCGACCGCTCGAAGTCGAGCGCGCCGCGATGGTCGGACGGGAAGCGCGGCGGCGGCAGCAGGTCAGGCTCGAAGCGGACATCGACGCGCTCGTCGACAGCACCCAGGCGGGCGACGAGCTCCGCCTCGACCGGGGTCGCGACCACGACGGGGACGAGTTCCATGCGGAGGTTTCTATCCATCTCGGAGACCGCGCGCCGCCGGTAGGCTTCCGCCGCCATGAGGATCGGAGTCGCCAAGGAGATCAAGCCCGACGAATACCGGATCGCTCTCACCCCGGCGGGAGCGCTCGAGCTGATCAATCACGGGCACGAGGTCGCGATCGAGCAGGGCGCAGGTACCGGCAGCGCGTTTCCCGACGAGGCCTTCGCGCGGGTCGGCGCCGAGATCGTCTCGGTCGACGACGTGTGGGAGCGCAGCGACCTGGTGCTGAAGGTGAAGGAGCCGATCGCGGTCGAGTATCCCCGGCTCCGTGAGGGGCTCATCGTCTTCACCTATCTGCACATCGCGGCCGACGAGCCGTTGACGCGCGCGCTGATCGACTCCGGCATCACCGCCGTCGCGTACGAGACGGTGGAGGTGGGCCGATCGCTGCCGCTGCTCGCACCGATGTCGGAGGTCGCCGGCCGGCTCGCACCGCAGGCGGGCGCCTACCACCTGGAGAAGCCGGTCGGCGGCCGCGGCCTGCTGCTCGGCGGTGTTCCCGGAGTGGCGCCGGGCCGGGTCGTGGTCGTCGGCGGCGGTGTCGTCGGCTACAACGCCGCGGTGATCGCGCTCGGGCTCGGGGCTCAGGTGACGATCCTCGAGCGCTCGATCGACCGGATGCGCCACCTCGAAGAGGTGCTCTCGGGGCGCGTCTCGCTCCTGATGAGCTCGAGCCTGCAGGTCGCCGCGTCCGTCGAGGAAGCCGACCTGGTGATCGGTGCGGTGCTGATCCCCGGGGCGGTCGCGCCCAAGCTCGTGACGCGCGAGATGATCGCGACCATGAAGGAAGGCGCGGTCGTCGTCGACGTTGCGATCGACCAGGGCGGTTGCTTCGAGACGTCGCGTGCCACGACTCATGCAGAGCCGGTGTACGTCGTCGACGGGGTGACGCACTACTGCGTCGCGAACATGCCGGGGGCCGTCCCGATCACGTCGACCAAGGCGTTGACGAATGCCACGCTCCCCTATGTCGAGGCGATCGCGAACAAGGGCCTGCGCAGCGCGGTCGCGGACGATCCCGCGCTCGCAAAGGGCGTGAACGTGATCGAGGGCAAGCTCACCTACGAGGCAGTTGCCGATGCGCACGCGCTCGACTACACGCCGCTCGGTGCCGTGCTGCCCCTGAGCGCCGTCTAGCTCGCCGCGGCGTCGGCCTTGGCTGCTTTTGCCTTCTTCTTCGCCGGTGACGGACTGATCTGCACGACGAGCCACGTCACGCCGGCGGCCAGCGAGATCACGAACACGATGAAGACGGCGATTCCGAGCAGCCCGAGGATGTTCTCCAGCACGGGTCTAGGATAGCGGGGTGGCCCGGGCGTGCGTCATCGTGCTGGACGCCGTCGGAGCGGGCGAGCTGCCGGACGCTGCCGAGTTCGGCGACGCGGGGTCGAACACCCTGGCCAACGTCGCCCGCGCCGTTGGCGGTCTCGACCTGCCGACACTGGAGGCGCTCGGCTTCGGCAACATCGAGCCGCTCGAAGGCTGCGCGCCCGAGCCTGGCGCGCCGGCGGTTGCCGGACGCCTGCTCGAGCGCTCGAAGGGGAAGGACACGACGACGGGCCACTGGGAGCTGATGGGGATCGTCACGCCGCAGGCGATGCCGACCTACCCGTACGGCTTTCCCGACGAGGTGATCGACCCGTTCATGAATCGGACCGGGCGAGGGGTGCTCGCGAACAAGCCCGCCAGCGGCACGGAGATCATCCAGGAGCTCGGCGAGGAGCATCAGCGCACCGGCAAGTGGATCGTCTACACGAGCGCCGACTCGGTCTTCCAGATCGCCGCGCACGAGGACACCGTCCCGCTCGAGGAGCTCTATGACGCCTGCCGCACGGCGCGCGAGCTACTGACCGGCAAGCACGCGGTCGGACGCGTGATCGCCCGTCCGTTCTCCGGTGTTCCCGGATCGTACGAGCGGACGGCGAACCGACACGACTTCTCGCTGGTGCCCCGGCGTCCGAACTACCTGTCGCTCGTCCGCGAGGCGGGCCAGAAGGTGTACGGCGTCGGCAAGATCGGCGACATCTTCGCCCACCAGGACATCGACGAGGAGTTCCCGACGAGGTCGAACGTCGAGGGGATTCAGAGAACCGAGGAGCTGCTCCGCACCGTGGACGACGGCCTGATCTTCGTGAACCTGGTCGAGACCGATTCGCTCTGGGGCCACCGGAACGATCCCGTGAACTTCCACCGCTGCCTGCAGGACTTCGACCGGCGGCTGCCGGATCTGCTCGACGCGCTGCGCCCCAACGACCTCTTCATCCTCACGTCGGACCACGGCTGCGACCCGACGACGCCGTCCACCGACCATTCGCGGGAGCACGCGCTGCTGCTCGTCTACGTCGAAGGACGCAACGCGGCCGGCGCCGTCCACGAGGCGGGCGAGTTCGCAGACGTCGGAGCGACCGTGAACGCGTGGCTCGGCGGGCCTGCGCCCGGCAAGGGCATTCCCGGGGCTCCGATCGTCGAGCGGGCCTGACCGGAGGAGCGGCGGGCTGACCCGGCTCGATGACCCGGCACTCGTCGCGGGTGAATATGCGGATGACGCCCGTCTCAGGCGGCGGGCGGCGGCGTTCACCGGCTCGGCGACCGGCACGGACGCGCGAGTGCCGCTCGTCGAGGCCGTCGTGGAGGCGACGCCCGGACGGGTGCTCGAGGCCGGCTGCGGCTGGGGCGAGCTCGCGGAGTGGATCCGGCGCGACACGGGCGCGGAGGTCGTCGCCGTCGACCTGTCGCCGCACATGGTCGACCTCGCGCGCGCGAGAGGCGTCGACGCGCGCATCGCGGACGTCCAGGAGCTGCCGTTCGAGGACGGCGAGTTCGACGTCGCCGTCGCCGCGTGGATGCTCTACCACGTGCCGGACCTCGACCGGGGCGTGGCGGAGCTGGCTCGGGTGCTGCGGCCGGGCGGCAGGCTGGTCGCGGTGACGAACTCGCGTTTCCACCTGCTCGAGCTGCGAGAGCTGGTCGGGAGCGGCCCGTCGACCTTGAAGTTCTCGCGCGAAGACGGCGAGGCTGTCCTGTCGCGCCGGTTCGAGCACGTTCGGCGCGTGGACATCGACGGCCGCCTCGAGTTCGCCGACCGCGCCGCGGTCGAGGAGTACGTGCGAGCATCGATCTCGATGTCGCCGTTCGCGAGCAACCTCCCTGCCGTTGTCACGGAGCCGTTCTTCGCCCGCCGGGCAAACTCGATCTTCGTGGCGGAGAGGGCCTGATGGCATTCGACGACCAGGCCGTGGTGCGCGAGCAGTACGCGGACGAGGCCAATCTCCGAGCCCGCAAGGCGCTGTGGGACGGCGCCGAGGGCTCGGACGCGAAGGAGATCCTCTGGCGGACGCTCGAGGTGTGGCAGCCTCGCCGCGTGCTCGAGGTCGGCGGCGGTGAGGGCGAGCTCGCCGAGCGGATGCAACGTGAGCTCGGCGCCGAGGTGTCGTTCGTCGATCTCTCGCCGCGGATGGTCGCGCTGGCGCAGGCCCGGGGAGTCGACGCCCGGGAAGGCGATGTCCAGCTGCTTCCGTTCGCCGACGGCTCCTTCGACACGGTCGTCGCGGCGTGGATGCTGTACCACGTGCCCGATCTGGACGCGGGCCTCGCCGAGATCGCGCGCGTCCTCGTTCAGGGGGGCGCGCTCATCGCGGTCACGAACTCGGTGGACCACATCGCAGAGCTGCGCGAGCTGCTCGCGTATCCGCCCGGGGCGTTCGAGCTGTCGTTCAACAGCGAGAACGGGGACGAGCACCTACGGCGTCACTTCTCCGGTGTCGAGCGCTTCGACGGCGTCGTCACGGCGACGGTGCGCGACCGCGAGACGCTCGTCGCCTACCGGGACTCGGTCTCGGTCCCGGCCGTCGAGGTGCCGGAGGACGTCGAGCTGCCGTTCATCGTCCACGGCCGTAGCACGATCTTCGTCGCGACCACATGATCCGTCCCGCCGAGCTGATCCAGCGGAAACGCGACGGAGAGGAGCTTCCCGACGACGAGCTCGCGGAGCTGGTCCTCGGTTACGCCCGCGGCGACGTCCCCGACTACCAGATGGCGGCGTTCTGCATGGCAGTGTTCTTCCGCGGGCTCTCCGAGCGCGAGACCTACGTGTTGACGGACGCGATGATCCGGAGCGGCGAGACGCTCGACCTGGGCGCGCGACTCGGCCGCAAGGTGGTCGACAAGCACTCCACCGGCGGGGTCGGCGACAAGACGTCGCTGGCGGTGGCGCCGATCGTGGCGGCCTGCGGCGTCCCGCTCGGGAAGATGAGCGGCCGCGGGCTCGGGCACACGGGCGGCACCCTCGACAAGCTCGAGTCGATCCCCGGCTACCGGACCGAGCTGAGCCTCGACGAGTTCGTCGAGCAGGTGCGGGACGTCGGCGTCGCGATCATCGGCCAGACCGGCGATCTCGTGCCGGCTGACAAGCTGCTCTACGCGCTCCGCGACGTCACGGCGACCGTCGACCAGCTGTCGCTGATCGCCGCGTCGATCATGTCGAAGAAGCTCGCCGGCGGCGCCCAGGCGATCGTGCTCGACGTGAAGGTCGGCGACGGTGCGTTCATGAAGACGCTCGCGGACGCACGCGAGCTCGCCGAGACGATGATCTCGCTCGGCCGGCAGGCCGGCCGGGAGGTGGTCTGCCTGCTGACCGATATGGACCAGCCGCTGGGAGCCGCCGTCGGCAACGCCCTCGAGGTCCAGGAGGCGCTCGACACCGTGCGCGGCCACGGCCCGGCGGACTTCACCGAGGTGGTGCTCGACGCGTGCGGCAAGCTGCTCGCGCTCTCCGATCTCGGGATCGACGAGGCCGAGGGCCGCCGCCGCGCGGAGTCGGCCGTGGCAGACAGCAGTGCCGAGGCTGTCTGGCGCCGGTGGATCGAGGCGCAAGGCGGCACCTCCGACGAATCGGCGCTGCCGGTCGCCCCGGTGATCCGCGCTGTGGCCTCGCCCGCAGCGGGGTACGTCTCCGAGCTCGGTGCGATCGGCATCGGCAACGCAGCCATGCACCTCGGTGCCGGGCGGACGACCAAGGACGACGTCGTCGATCACGCGGTCGGCATCGTCTGCCGTGCGAAGCGGGGAACGCACGTCGAGGTCGGCGACGAACTGGCGACGGTGCACGCGCGCACCGAGGCGGGGGCCGACGAAGCCGTGCGCAGCGTGCTCGCCGCGTACCGGCTGGCGGACGACCCGCCGGCCGAGCGCCCGGTGCTGCTCGACGTCGTCGGCTAGACACGCACCGGTACGGTGGCCGCGTGCCCGAGCTGCCCGAGGTCGAGACGGTCCGTCGCCGGCTTGCGCCCGTGCTCGAGGGGCGCGTCTTCGACGAGGTGGAGATCGGCGACGCACGCCTGACGCGGCCGTTCGACCCGGCGGAGATCGCACGAGAGCTCGAGGGGGAACGGGTCGCCGCCGTCGATCGCCGTGGCAAGTATCTGATTGTTCGGTTCGAGTCGGGCCGGTCGCTCCTGGTTCACCTCCGCATGACGGGTTCGTTTCTGCACGACGCACTCGGACAGCTGCCGGACGATCCTCATCGCCGTGCTGTTGTCAGGCTAGACGACGGTTCGGACGTCGCCTATCGCGATGTGCGCCGGTTCGGCACGTGGCTGCTCCTCGAGCCGGCCGAGGTCGGCCCGTACGTCGACGCGCGCGTGGGGCGGGAGCCGCTGGCAGCGTCGTACCGGGCCAAGCACCTGGCCGAGGAGCTGCAGGGCAGGAAGGCGCCGGTGAAGGCGGCGATCCTCGATCAGCGGACCGTGGCCGGCGTCGGGAACATCTACGCCGACGAGGCGCTCTGGCGGGCGCAGATCCATCCGCTGACGCCGGCCGCCGCGCTCGGCCCGGATGAGGTGCAGGCTCTCTATCGCGGCATTCGCCGGGCCTTACAGGCCGGGCTGCGGCGGCAGGGCTCCACGCTGCGCGACTACCGCCTGCCCGACGGCGGCACCGGTGGGGCGCAGCACGAGTTCAAGGTCTACGGGCGCGGCGGCGAGCCGTGCGATCGCTGCGGCACGCCGATCGACAAGATCCGGGTCGCCGGCCGCGGCACGTGGTACTGCCCGAACTGCCAGCGCTACGCCGCGAGCAGGGCATCGAGCCGCCCGTCGCGATCGAGGCGCCAGAGCTCGGCGTAGCCGCCGATCGGGCGCTCGCCGATCATGATCTGCGGCACCGTCCAGCCGCCGGTCAGGTCGTGCAGCGTCGCGCGGAACCCGGGGTCGTCGTCGAGCGGGACCTCCTCGTACTCCAGGCCGAGGTCGTCGAGGAGCACCTTTGCGCGAACGCAGTAGCCGCACCAGGCGGTCGTATACATTCGAATGCGGGGCATCACCGTTTACAACGAATAACCCCTCATCGGGATTCCCCGGAGCCGTCTCTAGACTGGCCCGGAATGGCCAGCCGCACCTACAAGAGCGACGCGATCGTCCTGCGCTCGCTGCGCTACTCGGAGGCCGACCGGATCCTGCACCTCTACACCGCCGAGCGCGGTCGGATCGGGGCGATCGCGAAGGGCGTTCGCAAGACCAAGTCGCGGTTCGGGGCCCGGCTGGAGCCGCTCTCGCACGTCGAGCTGATGCTGCACGAGGGAGCGGGCGAGCTCCAGACGATCACGGGTGTCGAGCTGCTGCGCTCCCATCATGCGGTGCGGGAGGACAACTACCGCCTGAACGTCGGTCTGATCGGGGCCGAGGCGATGCTCCGGCTCTTCGGCGAGCCCGAGGCGAACGAGCGGGCGTTCGGCGCCCTCGCGCGGTTCCTCGACGTGCTCGACGAGACGCCGCCGCTCGAGAGCCGGCCGGCGGTCGACGCGTTGGCGCTCTCCTTCCAGCTGAAGCTGCTCTGGCTCGCCGGCTACCTGCCGCACCTGACGAGCTGCGTCGAGTGCGGCTCGGACGCCCAGCTGGTGGCGTTCTCCGCACGGGCCGGAGGCGGCGTGTGTGCGGCCCACGCGGCGAACGCGCTGCGGCTCTCGCCCGAGGGCATCGCCGGGATCGAGCGCTTGCTCTCCACACCGCTCGCCGATGCTGCAGCCGCCGGGCTGCCGGACCGGGCGCGGCGTGATGCCCTCGCGGTGATCACCTCGTCGTACGAGGAGCACGGAGGCTTCCGTCTGAGGACGCTCTCTGCGTGAAGCGGTCGCTCGGGCACGGCATCGAGGTGGACGACGATCGGGAGCGGATCGACCGTGTCGAGGTGCATCGGTTCCTGAGCGAGGAGAGCTACTGGGCTGCGGGACGGGCACGCGAGACGCAGGATGCGCTGGTCGACGGCGCCTCGCGCGTGGTCGGGCTGTACGAGGGCGCCGCGCAGATCGGATTCTGCCGCGCCCAGACCGACGGCGTGTCCTTCGTCTACCTGGCGGACGTCTACGTCCTCGAGGCCTACCGGGGCCGCGGGCTCGGTGAGGAGCTGGTGCGCGAGATGGTCGAGAACGGTCCCTACGCCGGCGTGCGCTGGCTGCTCCACACCACCAACATGCACCCGCTCTATCGCAAGTTCGGTTTTGCCGAGCCGAGTCAGAAGGTGATGGAGAGAGAGCCGATCAGGTAGGCGAGCGAGAGCGGGTAGCGGTGGCTCACGCCGCGGTGGCCGCCGGGAAAGACCTCGAAGTGGAGCCGCTCTTCGGGAAGACCCGCCTGCTGGATCGCTCGCAGCAGCGCGCGCGCTCCGAGGTCGAGGAAGTACTCGTCGCGATCGCCGGCGTCGATCCAGGCGCCGCGCAGCCCCGTGACGGCCGACCGGTGGTCGGCGACCAGGCGCACCGGGTCGTGGCGCAGCCACGAGTCCCAGCGCTCCGGCAGCAGGGCCGCCGTGCCGCGCTCGAACGGGAGCTCGCCGTCCCCGAAGGCGAGCGCGCACGCACCGAGCTCCACCAGGAGCGCAGTTCCGGGCTCGTCGAGCCCGGTGAACGACTCCCAGAACTCGCTCATCGAACCGAGGCCGCGCTCCGCGATCGTCCTCGCCGCCGCGGGGAAGCCGTGCGCCAGCGTGACGCCGAAGAGCGCGTCGGGCGCGTGCGCGGCGAAGGCGTGGAACAGATCGGGCCGCGTGAGCGTGTTGACGATCGCGCCGTAGCCGCCCGACGACTTGCCCTGAAGCGCCCGCAGGCCGTTTGTCGGCCACGCCGCGTCGACGAACGGGACGATCTCCTCCTGCAGGTAGGTGCCGTACCGTCCGATGCCCTGTGAGTCGATCCACTGGGAGCCGCCGGCCGACGTCCAGCCGTCGACGAGGACGACGACGGCTTCCGGGGCGAGTGCGTCGATCACCTCCGGGTAGGACCGTTCGAACGGCTCGACGTTGAACCACGACGCCGCCGACCGCAGGTGGGCGTGGAGCACGTACACGGTCGGGTACCGGCGCGAGCGGTCGGCCGGTGCGCGGACCCACAGATCGCGTTCGTGGGGGTCGCCGAGCGGGTTTCCGCGCAGCGCGCTCGAGGTGATCGAGAGCTTCTCCCAGGTCAAGCGCGTGGCTGCCAGGGCTGCTCGAGCTTGTCGAGCAGCAGCCGCTTGGCGCCGTCGAGCGGAACGCGCTCCTGCTGCAGCGTGTCGCGGTCGCGCAGCGTCACCGTCCCGTCGGCGAGCGTCTGCTCGTCGATCGTCAGCGCCCAGGGGGTCCCGATCTCGTCCTGGCGGCGGTAGCGCTTGCCGATCGCAGCGGCGTCGTCGTACTCGGCGGACATCGACCTGCGGAGGTCCTCGTAGAGACCGCGCGCCTGCTCGACCATCGCGGTGTCCTTCCCGATCAGCGGCAGAACCGCCGCCTTGACGGGTGCGAGGCGCGGATGCAGGCGCAGCAGCGTCCGCGGGCGGTCGGCGACGACCTCCTCGTCGTAGGCGTCGCAGAGAAACGCGAGGGTCGAGCGAACGACGCTGATCGCCGGCTCGATCACGTACGGCACGTAGCGCTCCTCGTGACCGATCCACTCCAGCGTCGTTCCCGACGCGTCGGTGTGCTGGCGCAGGTCGTAGTCGCCGCGGTTCGCCACGCCCTCGAGCTCGAGCCAGCCGATCGGGTAGAGGTACTCGATGTCGCTGGTGGCACTCGAGTAGTGCGACAGCTCGGCCGCTTCGTGCGGCCGGACGCGCAGGTGCGACTCGCGCAGCCCGAGGTCGAGGTGCCAGCGGCGGCGCTCGTCGATCCAGTAGCGGTGCCATTCCTCCGCCTCGGCCGGCGGCACGAAGAACTCCATCTCCATCTGCTCGAACTCGCGCATCCGGAAGAGGAAGTTGCCGGGCGTGATCTCGTTGCGGAAGCTCTTGCCGATCTGCGCGATGCCGAACGGCGGCTTCACCCGCATCGAGGACGTGATGTTCTTGAAGTTGACGAAGATGCCCTGCGCCGTCTCCGGCCGCAGGAACGCGCGCGACGCGTCCTCGCGCACCGGTCCGACGAACGTCTCGAACATCAGGTTGAACTCGCGCGGCTCCGTGAGGTCGCAGTCGGGGATCTCGCCGGGGTGCTTCGACGGCCGTTTGCCACAGGCGCTCTGCTCGAGCTGGTCGGCCCGGAAACGAAGCTTGCACGTGCGGCAGTCGACGAGTGGGTCCGAGAATCCGGAGACGTGCCCGGATGCGACCCAGACCTCCGGGTTGAGGATGATCGCCGAATCGAGAGCGACGACGTCCTCGCGCTCCTGGATCAGCGACCGGCGCCACTCAGCCTTGACGTTGTCGTTCAGGAGCACGCCGTAGTGGCCGAAGTCGAAGGACGAGCCGAGCCCGCCGTAGATGTCGGAGGACGGGAAGACGAACGCGCGACGCCGGCACAGCGACGCGACCTTCTCGATCGTGGCGGCTCCCTGGAATCCCTCGAGCATCGCCCTGAACCTAGCTGAGACCCGGACGGGGCCTCGCGGTGAAGAGGCTCGAACTAGAGATGCGCGTTGTCGACGAGCGCGGCAATGTCCACGAAGTCGATCCGCGGGCGGACGCCGTACAGACCGGTGACGCGCTCGGTCAGCTCGTCCGAGAAGAACGCTCTCGCCGCGGCTTCGGAGTCCCAGACGTAGACGTTCATCGCCCGTTGGTTCGCCTCGTCGGCGGTGAAGATCTTCAGCCGGAGCTCCGGCATGCCTTCGAACGACGGGCCTGCCTGCTCGGCGACACCGAGCACCCGGTCCCGGTCGAAGTCCCCGTCGTAGTCGAAGCTCACGATCACACCGATCACCGTCGCCTCCTAGTCGTCGGGCTCGCCGTCGCCGTACTCGAGGGCCTCGATCCGGCCGATCACCCCGAGCCCGCGCCACGAGATCTTGTTCGAACGTGGATACCAGCACATGTCGTTGGTGTCCCGGGTGCCGTAGATGAGCATCGTGACGCCATTGTCGCCGGCCTGGAACCAGTGCGAGACGCCGGTGCCCGGAGGACGCGCAACGACGTGGCCCGGCCGCAGCTCGTGCTGCTCGCGCTCGGCGCCACGCTCGGCGCGGAGCGGGGAGGGCCACAGGTGCAGCGTCGCAGCACCGTCGAGGATGACGAAGATCTCCTCCTCGGCGGAGTGGCAATGCGGCACGGCGCCGGTCTTGCCCGGGTTGAGCCGTTCCCAGTGGAAACCGGCGAGGTCGGACCGCTCGCGGGTCGCGAGGGGCGCCGTGACGCCCTTGTCGCCCCAGTGCTCCAGCTCGACCTCGTCGATCGAGACGATGTTCTCGGGGCGGGGCGCGGGCTCGCCGACGGCGAGGGGCTCGACCCCCGCCTCGATGTCCCACGGGTCGTCGTCCCGGCCGATCACCCACGGCCACCCGATGCGCACTGCGCGCGAACGGGGCAGCCAGCCGATCTCGGTGGGATGGCGGGTGCCGAAGACGAGGTACTCGAGCCCGTCGAGGCCTGCGACGAACGTGTGCTCGTGGTGGTCCGCACGGTGGATCACGCAGTCGCCGGGCCGGACCTCGTGCACGTCGCCGTCCTGCCAGGCGAGCCCCGAGCCTGCGAGGACGTAGAAGATCTCCTCCGAGGCGCCGTGTGAGTGCGGCGGGGTCGGAAGTTTTCCCGGTGCGACCCGAACCCGGTTCAGGCCGACCGTGCGCGCGCCCGCAGCGCTGCCGAGCCGCTGCCAGGTGGCGTCCATCTCGCCCTTGGCGCTGTGCCGGCGCTCGATCTCGTCCCAGTGGGCGATCCCCACGGGAGTGAAATCTACGGCCTGGAGACGTCCACCGTGAAGGGACCGCGGCCTGAGAGGCGCCGCACCTTCAACGTCAGCGCCCGCTCGCCGCAGATCTCGAAGCGCACGTTCGTCCTGCTCCGCGCGACGAGCGTCCCGCGGTTGTAGAGCTCGAGCTCGAACCGCGCCTTCGACGGCGCGTGCAGCCGTGCGGTGAAGCTCCCGTCGAGCGCCGTCTGGACGCCGATCGTCCGGGTCGTGCCGAAGCCGAACGAGCCGTGCACGTGGCGCAGCGTCGGCCCCGTCCAGGGTGAGGTGATGTCCTCCTGCAGGAGCTGCAGTGCCGTCGCGTTCGGATAGAAGTTCTCGTTGACGATCTCCCAGCTGCTCGGCGTCAGCCCGAGGTCGGTCAGCGCCAGGACGCGGTACGACTCCGCGAACGCCTCGCCCGGGTTCTGGCTGTACGCGCCTCCTTCGTCGCCCGGCGAGGCCGTTCCCGCGGCCGCTTGGGCGCAGATGTTCTCGTACGACGACCAGCGCTTCGTCCCGTAGTCCTCCGCACGCCACGGAGCGTCGTTCTGGTTGTTCGCGATGTGGTGGCCGTACTCGTGCGTGACGATCTCCTTCGCCGGCGGCTCGTCGAGCTGGTCCTCGGGTGCGGCGTAGATCGTCTCGGTCGACGGGTCGTAGCAGGCGAGCGACTGGTCGCCGCAGTACTGGTTCGTCTGCACGGTCGAGAGCGGCATCAGGTTCAGCGTCAGCCGTCCGAGCTCCGCGCCGTGCGGCAGTGAGCCGAGATAGGTCGCCCAGCTCTGCGGCAGCGTCTGGTCGACCGGATAGCTGTCGGCGACGATGATGTGGATCGACGTGCCGGCGGCGTCGCCGGTCGGGTACGTGCCGTCCCACGCGAGCGCTGCTCCGGGAAGCACGAGCGCGACGAGGCCGACGATGAGCACGCGCTTCACGGCGCACAGACTGCCTTGAACTCGTCAGGGCCGCATGAACAGCCGGTTAAGGTGGCCCGGTGAACCTCGTCGAGCTGCACATGATCTCCGACTCGACCGGCGAGACGGCGGCGCGGCTCGTCCAGGCGCTCGAGGCCCAGTTCCCGGACCAGGAGTTCAGCGAGATCCGGCATCCGCGCGTCGAGTCGGTCGCCGATCTCCAGCTCGCCGTCGAGCGGATGAAGGGGCGCCAGGCGGTCGTCATCTACACGCTGGTCGAGCCGGAGCTGCGCGCGTCGATGCGCGCGCTCTGTCGCAGGGCGAAGCTGCACTACTGCGACCTGCTCGGTCATCCGATCGACGCGGTGGCGCGCGTCTCGGGGAGATCGGCCCGGATGAAGCCGGGCGCGCGGCCGCCGCTCAACGACGCCTACTTCCGGCGCATGTCGGCGATCGAGTTCGCGGTGAAGTACGACGACGGCGTCCCCGCGGGGCTCGACGAGGCCGACCTCGTGCTCGTCGGCGTCTCCCGGACCTCGAAGACGCCGCTGTCCATCTATCTCGGCTACCTCGGCTACAAGACGGCGAACGTCCCGCTCGTGAAGGGCATCGAACCGCCGGAGGAGCTCTTCACGATCGACCAGACCAAGGTGGTCGGGCTGACGATCGACGCCAAGCGCCTCTCGGAGATCCGGGGCGAGCGGATCCGTTGGATGCGCGGCGACCGCAAGTACGCAAGCCTCGTGGAGATCTACGAGGAGCTCGACTACGCCGAGCGGGTGCAGCGCCGGCTCGGCTGTCCGGTGATCGAGGTGAGCGAGCTGTCGATCGAGGAGATCTCGCACCGGATCATCCGCGTGGTCGAGCGCAGGCGCGAGGAGCTGCACGTCTCGTGAAGCCGAAACCGCCGGTGCCGGTCTGGCGCTGGGGCGTCTGGTACTCGACGCTCGGCGTGGCGCTCCTCCTCTTCTACGGTCTGTTCACGCCGTTCTGGTTCGGCCTGCGCTCTCTGGCGTGGCTGGCGGAGTTCCGCTCGCGCCGTCGGGGCGGCCGAGCGGATTGAGGCAGCGCCGGGCCGGATAGATTGCGCGTCGATGGCCGAGCGCTACGTCTACGACTTCGACGAGCCGACGCAGGGCGGGCGCGAGCTGCTCGGCGGCAAGGGGATCGGCCTGGCGGAGATGACCGGGCTCGGGGTGCCGGTCCCGGCTGGTTTCACGATCACGACGGATGCCTGCCGGGCCTACATGGTGGGCCGCGGTCTGCCGGAGGGGCTGGAGGCCGAGGTGGACGAGCACGTGCGGCGGCTGGAGGCGCGGACGGGAAAGCGGTTCGGGTCGAGCGACGATCCTCTGCTCGTGTCGGTGCGGTCCGGGGCGGCGGTGTCGATGCCGGGGATGATGGACACGATCCTGAATCTCGGTCTCAACGAGGCCGCGGCCGAGGGGCTCGGCGCGCGGACGGGGAACGCGCGGTTCGCGTTCGACTCGTACCGGCGGTTGATCCAGATGTTCGGCGAGGTGGTGGACGGGATCGACGGGCACCGCTTCGAGAGCGCGCTCTCGTCGCTGAAGGAGCGGCGCGCCGCCCAGCACGACACGGATCTGTCGGCCGACGACCTGCGCGAGCTCGTCGAGACGTTCAAGGGGATCTACGTCGAGGAGACCGGTGCCGGGTTCGCTGTGGACGCGCGCGCCCAGCTGCTGCGGGCCGTGCAGGCGGTGTTCGACTCGTGGGACACGCCGCGGGCGCAGGTCTACCGGCGCGCGCACGACATCCCCGACGATCTCGGGACCGCGGTCAACGTCGTGCAGATGGTGTTCGGAAACAAGGGCGACCGCTCGGGCACGGGCGTCGCGTTCACCCGCGACCCCTCGACCGGCGAGACCGGTCTCTACGGGGAGTTTCTGGCCAACGCTCAGGGTGAGGACGTGGTGGCCGGGATTCGCACGCCGCAGCCGATCGAGGCGATGCGCGATGTCCTGCCGAAGGCGTTCGACCAGCTGGTCGAGACGATGCGACGCCTCGAGGAGAACTACCGCGACATGCAGGACATCGAGTTCACGGTCGAGGACGAGCAGCTGTATCTGCTGCAGACGCGCTCGGCGAAGCGCACCGCGGCCGCTGCGCTGAAGGCCGCGGTGGCGATGGTCGACGAGCGGCTGATCACCCGTGAGGAGGCGGTCGGCCGCATCGATCCGGCGCAGCTCGACCAGCTGCTGCATCCGATGATCGATCCTTCGGCGGCGCTCGAGGTGGCGGCGAAGGGCCTGAACGCCTCACCCGGCGCGGCGAGCGGCGCGATCGTCTTCGACGCCGACACCGCGGTCGAGCGCGCCAAGTCCGGGCCGGTGATCCTCGTCTCCTGGGAGACGACCCCCGACGACATCCACGGCATGATCGCCGCCGAGGGCATCCTCACGGTGCACGGCGGCATGACCTCGCACGCGGCCGTGGTCGCGCGCGGGATGGGCAAGCCGTGCGTCGCCGGCTGCGACGGCCTCTCGCTCGAAGCCGGCCGCGCGACGATCGGGGGCCGGACGCTGCAGGAGGGAGACGTGATCACGATCGACGGCGGCACGGGCCGGGTGTTCGTGGGTGAGGTGCCGCTGGTGGCGCCGCAGATCAACGACGACTTCGAGACGATCCTCGGCTGGGCGGATGCGCTGCGCCGTCTGAAGGTGCGGGCGAATGCCGACAACCCCGAGGACGCGAAACGTGCGCGCGAGTTCGGTGCGCAGGGGATCGGCCTCTGCCGCACCGAGCACATGTTCTTCGGAGCGGACCGTCTGCCGGTGATGCAGGAGATGATCCTCGCCGACAGCGAGGCGGGCCGCCGTGCGGCGCTCGACCGGCTGCTCCCGTTCCAGCAGTCCGACTTCGAGGGGATCTTCGAGGCGATGACCGGGCTGCCGGTGACGATCCGCCTGCTCGACCCGCCGCTGCACGAGTTCCTGCCCGACGAGGCCGAGGTGACGGACGAGAAGCTGCGGCGCCGGATTCGCGCGCTGCACGAGGCGAACCCGATGCTCGGCACCCGCGGCTGCCGGCTCGGGCTCCAGTACCCGGAGATCTACGAGATGCAGGTTCGCGCGATCGCCCGCGCTGCGCGGGCGGTGCTCGAGCGCACCGGCGAGGTGCCGCTCGTCGAGGTGATGCACCCGCTCGTCGGCTTCCGCGAGGAGCTTGCACGGTTGCGCGACCTGACCGAGTCGGTGTGGGCCGAGGAGGCACCCGGCGTGGAGCACCTGGTCGGGACGATGATCGAGGTGCCGCGCGCCGCGCTGCGCGCTGACGAGATCGCCGAGGTGGCGGACTTCTGCTCGTTCGGCACGAACGACCTGACCCAGACGACGCTCGCGTTCTCCCGCGACGACGCCGAAGGGAAGTTCCTCACCACCTACCTCGAGGACGGAGTGCTCGACCGCAATCCCTTCGAGGTGCTCGACGTCGCCGGCGTCGGCGACCTGATGCGGATCGCGGTCGAACGCGGCCGCAGCACGAAGCCTGAGCTCAAGCTCGGCATCTGCGGCGAGCACGGCGGCGAACCGCGCTCGATCGCGTTCTGCCACGAACTCGGTCTCGACTACGTCAGCTGCTCGCCCTTCCGCGTGCCGCTCGCGCGCCTCGCAGCCGCGCAGGCCGCGCTGCAGGAAGCCGGCTCGGGAGCGTACGTCTCGGCCGGCGGCTGACCGCTACTGATAGCCGCGCACGCGCGCGTACGCGACGACGAAGCTGACGGCGACCACGCCGAGCGTCGACAGGATGCTGTAGAGCGCCGAGCGCCGGAAGCGCAGGAGGAGCCACATCAGGATCGCGCCTGCGATCAGGCCGCCGATGTGGCCGCCCACCGAGATGTTCGACAGCGCGAAGGTGAACACGAGGTTCAGCACGATGAGCCCCGCGACCTGCCCGCCCGTCGCGATGTGGCGCTCGCGCTCGAGCACGAAGAGGCCGCCGAGGACGCCGAAGATGGCGCCGGATGCGCCCACCGTGACGCTGTTGGGGCTCAGCCAGATCGCGCCTGCAGAGCCGGCGATCCCCGAGGCGAAGTACAGCAGTGCGAACCGCCAGCGCCCGATCACCTGCTCGAGGAGCGACCCGGCGAAGTAGAGCGAGTACATGTTGATCGCGAGGTGGAATGGGCCGTAGTGCAGGAACGCGGGCGAGAGGATGCGCCACCACTCGCCGTGGGCCAGGCCGATCGCGTGGTACCCGGGCGGCAGGATCTGATGCGCCGGGATCGGGACGACGCTGCCCTGCGCGTAGACACCAGACGCGAAGAGCGCTCCGTGGTTGAAGAAGTAGTTGCCGACGCCGTTGACGCTCCCGCCCGCCGCGAGCTCGGCGAGGTAGACCGCGATGTTGATCCCGATCAGCGTCAGCGTCACGACGTTCGTACGTCTGCTGCCCACACCGGTGACTGCACGTTGCGCCGGCGTGGTCACCTTCTTGAGGCCCTGCGGCTTCCCCGAGTGCTCCGGGCAGCGAAGCCCGACCGGTGCCGGGGTCATGCACTCGTAGCAGATGGGCCGACCGCATTCCGAGCACGAGAGTCCGGTCTCGCGGTCGGGATGGCGATAGCAATAGCGTGGCTCGTCCACGCGGCTAGCGTATCGGGGTGCACGTTCACGTCGCGTTCACTCCGGAGGAGGAGGCTGCCGCCCGCATCGGGATCGTGGTCGACGTGATCCGCGCGACGTCGTCGATCGCGCAGGCGCTCGCATCGGGTTACGAACGAGTGCTCTGCTGTGCCGAGATCGAGGAGGCTCAGGCCCTTCGTGCACAGCTCGGTGACGAAGCGGTCGTCGGCGGTGAGCGCAACGCGGTCGTGGTGGAGGGGTTCGACGTGGGTGCTTCGCCGCGCGAGTTCGCGGGGGAGCCGAAGGCGCGGGCTCTGATCCTGACGACGACGAACGGCACGCGCGCGATCCTCACCGCGGCAGCCCGCTGCGAGATCGTGCTGCTTGGTTCGCTGCTCAACCTGTCCGCACTCGCGCGCGCAGCACGGGAGGAGGGCGGAGACGTGGCCATTCTCTGCTCCGGCTTCAAGGGCGCGTTCGCGCTCGACGATGCGTATTGCGCAGGGCGCATCGTCGAGAGTCTCGACGGCGAGCGCAGCGACGCCGCGATCGGTGCCGAGGTGATCTCGACCGCGTGGCCGGACGCGCTCGCAGGCCTGAACGCACGCACCTACGGGCCGCCGGGCCTCGCGGCTGACATCGAGTTCTGCGCGCAGGTCGACCTGCTCGACGTCGTCCCTCGCTTCTCGCGCATGGTCGGCACGGCGGCGGAGATCGTTGCGTGAAGAACGTCGAGCTCCCGTTTCGCGAGATCGAGCACTTCGCCTCGCAGGGCTTCAGGCACTCGCGCGTTGCGCGCGGGGAGGTCCAGGTTTCGTTGGCGAGGCTCGACGGGGTGATCGGTGGCCACGAGGCGGCGTCACGGCAGCGTCTGGTGGTGCTCGCGGGGCAGGTGACGTGCTCGAGCGAGAACGAACGGGTGCGCCTGGGTGTAGGGGAAGCGGTCGAGTGGCAGGAAGGTGAATGGCACGAAACGCGTTCTGATGAACCGTCCCTCCTGCTGCTCGTGGAAGGAGCATTCGAATGACTGAACCGAAAGCACTGTTCGGCGCGGAGCATGTCCGCCGCTACCGGGAGACCGGGGGAGAGGTCGGCCACATCTGGAAGGAAGGCTCGACGGTCCTCTTGCTGACGACGACGGGGCGAAAGAGCGGCGAGCCGCGCACGACGCCCCTGATCTACACGAAGGACGGCGATCGCTACGTGATCGTGGCTTCCCAGGGCGGAGCGCCGGACGATCCCGGCTGGTACAAGAACCTCTCCCGGGATCCCGACGTCGAGCTGCAGGTGCTGGACGAGGTCTTCCCGGCCCGCGCCGCGACCGCCGAGGGCGAGGAACGCGAGCGTCTGTGGGCCAAGATGAACGGCGTCTGGCCGCACTACGCCGAATACGCGGAGAAGACCGACCGCCGGATCCCGGTCGTCGTCCTAGAGCGCGCGTAGTCTCCCGATCGCGTGAGTGTCGCTTCCCGCTTGCGGCTTGCGATCGTCGCCGGCGGGGCGGCGGGCGCTCTCGCACGGGTCGCCCTCGTGCGGGCGTTTCCGCCCGCCGAGGGCGTCTGGCCCTGGACGACGTTCTCCGTCAACGTCCTCGGTACGTTCGCACTCGGTTACTTCGCGACTCGGCTCGGGGAGCGGCTGCCGCCCTCGACGTTTCGGCGGCCGTTTCTGGGCACCGGGCTCTGCGGAGCACTGACGACCTTCTCGACGCTCCAGCTCGAGCTCGTCCGCTTCGTTCGCGAGGGGGACATCGTGCTCGCCGCGGGCTACGCCACCGCGAGCCTGGCTGCGGGGCTCACCGCGGTCTATCTGGCGACCGCGGTCACGAGACGGGTGCCGTTGCGATGAACGCTGTGCTTCTCTGGAGCGGCGTCGCGGCAGTCGGTGGGCTCGGTGCGCTCGCGCGCTTCGAGCTCGACGGGCGCGTTCAGCTTCGGGCCGCGGGTGAGTTCCCACTCGGGACGTTCGTCGTCAACGTCTCGGGGTCCTTCGTCCTGGGGCTCCTGACCGGGCTCGCGGTCACCGGAGACGCGGTGTTGATCGAGGGCACGGGCTTTCTCGGCTCGTTCACGACGTTCTCGACGTGGATGCTCGAGACCGAGCGGTTGGAGGAGGATGGGGAGCGACGCCTCGCGGTCGCGAACGTTGTTCTGGCGCTGCTCGCCGGCGCAATCGCTGCAGCAGCGGGCTGGGCACTGGGTGCGCTCCTGTGAGGGACAGCTTGAAGCTGACGGTCTACTTCGGCGAGTCCGACCGCTTCGGCCGGCGACTCGTCTCCGACGAGCTGCTCGATGCCTTCGAGCGTGCGGAGCTCAACGCGGCGGTGCTCATGCGCGCGGTCGAGGGATTCGGCATCAAGCACAAGTTGCATACGCAGCGCTTACTCACGCTCTCCGAGGATCTGCCGCTCGTGGCCGTTGCAGTCGACGAGCGGAGCACGATCGAGCGCGTTCTGCCAGAGGTGAAGCAGCTCATCGGCGGTGGTCTGATCACTCTCGAACGGGCACGTTTATCGCACGGTGAACTCAGCGGCGCGGAGCTCGCCGACGCGCTGCACGAGGAGACGAAGCTGACGTTGTATCTCGGACGGGACGAGTCCCTCCGTGGTCGGCCGGCCCACCTGGAGGTCGTCGAGCACCTGCGCCGGCACCGCCTTGCCGGCGCAACGGTGCTCCTCGGTGTCGACGGCATCTCACATGGACAGCGTCAGCGAGCCACGCTTCTTCGCGCGGAATGCCGCAGTGCCGCTGATGATCGTCAGTGTCGGCCGGGCCGACCGGATCGGCGACGCGCTCGAGGGTCTGGGCGGCCTCCTGCGCGACCCCTTGTTCACCCTCGAGCGCGTTCGGGTGTGCAAGCGAGACGGGGCCCGGCTTGCAGAGCCACGTCACCTGCCCGAGCAGGACCACGTCGGTCTCGGGATCTGGCAGAAGCTGATGGTCTACGCCGGCGAGCAGACGCGTCACGACGGCCACCCGCTCTACATTCAGCTGATCCGGCGCCTCCGCGAGGAGAACGCCAGCGGGGCGACCGCGCTGCGCGGCATCTGGGGCTTTTCGGGCGATCACGCGCCGCACGGCGACCGACTGCTGTCCGTCCGTCGCCGCGTGCCGGTCGTCACGACCCTCGTCGACTCGCCGGCGGAGATCCGTCGCTGGTTCGCGATCGTCGACGAACTGACCGACGAGGGTGGGCTCGTGACGAGCGAGATGGTCCCGCGTTCCAGGCCGTCGCTCCTGGAAAGCGTGTGGGTGGATTGCGGCTCGCGCGGCTATAGTCTCGCTTGCTCGCGCGCGATGAGGCTCGCGCTCAACCGCGGTTCATACCGCTGATGGCCTCTACCAACCCAGGAAGTTCCCACCTGACGGAGGTAGAGACGCGTGAGCGACATAGCCATAGCAGCCCTTCTTGCGGCAACGATCCTGGTCGCATCGATGATCAGCATCGAGGTCGGCCTGTCGGTCGCGTTGATCGAGCTTCTCGCAGGCATGGTCGTCGGCAATACCTTCCATCTGGAGATCCCGGAGTGGCTGACGTTCCTCGGCACGTTCGCCGGCATCGTGCTGACGTTCCAAGCAGGAGCCGAGGTCGACGTGCCGCAGTTTCGACGCGAGTGGCGGGCGTCGCTCTCGATCGGGCTCGTGAGCTTCTTCGCGCCGTTCGTCGTCGTTGGGCTGCTCACGTTCTACGCGCTCGGCTGGAACCACCGTCAGGCGGAGATCGGTGGGCTCGCGTTGTCGACGACGAGTCTCGCCGTCGTCTATGCCGTCCTCGTGGAGACCGGTCTCAACCGTGAGCTGGTCGGCAAGCGCTTGATGTCGGCGACGTTCGTCACGGACATCGCGACCGTCGCAGGCTTGACCGTCCTGTTCCTGAAGCCGACGATCTGGATCGTGCCGTTCGCGGCGGCGTCGGTGGCGACGATCGTCCTCCTGCCGCGGATCGCACCGTGGTTCTTCGGCCGGTACGGCGACCGCGTGATCGAGCCCGAGATCAAGCTCGTGTTTGCCGTCCTCTTTGCGCTGATGTGGCTCGGCGGGCGTGCGAACTCGCAGGCCGCGCTGCCGGCGTTCCTCCTCGGGCTTGTGATGAGCGGTCACTACGCGGCGCACCGCAAGGAGCAGGAGCGCATGCGTGTGGTCGCGTTCGCGTTCCTGACCCCGTTCTTCTTCCTCAAAGGCGGCATGAACGTCTCCGCGGGTGCACTGTGGGCGAATCTCGGCATCCTCGCGGTGCTGTTCGCCGGGAAGATGGTCCCCAAGCTCACCGCCGTCTACCCCCTGGCCCGCCGCTACACGCAGCCTCATGCCGTGTTCACGACGCTGCTCATGTCGACCGGGCTCACCTTCGGGACGATCACCTCGCTCTACGGCCTCAACGCCGGGATCATCGACCGTACGCAGTTCTCACTGCTGATCGCGGTGGTCGTCCTTTCGGCGATCATCCCGACGGCGATGGCCCAGCGGTTCTTCCATCCGCTGCCGGTCGAAGCCCTCGAGCCCGTCGTCGCTCCTCTGCTCGAGCCGGAGGCAGGAATGGGCTGAGGCTGCCGCCGGCCAGGGAGCAAGCCTCGGGTGATTTGACAGGAGAACGTGTGTTCGTGTAGAACATACGTTCCCGTGATCGCTGCAATCGTCATCCCGGCCTTCGATCTACGGGCTGCGCTGCGCCTTCGCCCGCGGCTGCAGGCCTTGCCGGCCGCGCTCGCGCCGCTGCCCGGGACGGAGCCGCTCATCGGCTCGGTCACGGGGCCGGCCGAGGTGAAGGGCGTCCGGCCGGGGATGCGCCTCGGAGAGGCGCTCGCAACCTGTCCGGAGCTCGAGCTCGTCGAGCAGGACCCGGCGACCGCCGAGCAGGCGTGGGAGGAGATCCTGCGCAGGCTCGAGGATGCCGGGTTCGCCGTCGAGCCGGTCGATCCGGGCACGGTGTTCTTCGACTCGAAGGGCGTCGAGCGGCTCTACGGCGGGCTCGAGCCCGCGCTCAAGCGGGCGCTTGCCGCCGTCGGCTCGACCTGGGATCCCCGCGCGGGTGCGGCGGAGCGGCGGTTCGCGGCGCTCGCCGCGGCGAACGTGGCACGGCCGGGGCAGGCGCTGATCGTCTCCGACGACCGCTCGCGCTCGTTCATCGCGCCGCTGCCGCTGCAGCTGCTGCCGCTCGAGCGGCGCCGCTACGAGGAGCTCGAAGAACTGGGTGTGCGAACGATCGGACAGCTTGCCGGGCTGCCGGGCAGCGCCGTCTCCGAACGGTTGGGGCCGGACGGGCGGCGCGCCTGGAGCCTGGCGAGAGGCGAGCAGGACGGGAGGGTCAAGCCGAGACGGCCGGCCACGGCCATCCACGAGACGCTCGAGTTCCCGGAAGCGGTCGGCAACGAGCTGACGCTCCGGCGAGGGCTCGGGGTGCTGCTCGATCGCCTGCTCGCACGGCCGGAGCGCGCGGGGCGGCCGCCGAGGAAGGTCGCGGTCTGGGCGCGGCTGGTCGGCGGTGCCTCGTGGCGCCGGACGGTGACGCTGCGCGAGCCGACGGCAGACCCGGCCCGGCTGCGGGCCGCGCTCTCGCCGAAGCTCGCAGAACTGCCCGCACCGGCGCTCAAGCTTCGGCTCGAGGTGATGGAGCTCGCCGAGCACACAGGGGAGCAGCTCGAGCTCGTGGCCGCAGAGGGCGAAGTGATGCAAGGCCGGCTCCGTGAAGGCCTGCGCCAGGTGCGCGCGGCCGTCGGGGCGGGCGGAGTCTCGACGGTCGTGGAGGTCGCTCCTTGGTCACGCATACCCGAAGCGCGCGCATTGCTCGTTCCGCGCGACGACTGAACGCGCGTCGTCTCAACAGTCCATGCCCGGCGCTCGTCGAGAGCCACGCCGACGGCGCGCCGCGCCGCGTCAACCGACAGGACGTCGCAGCCGTGCGTGAGGAGTGGCGCGTCGTCGACCGTTGGTGGACGGAGGATCCGGTGCACCGCCGGTACTTCGACGTCGTGCTCGAGACAGGGGAGAACGCCGTCGTCTACCACGACGCCGACGCCGGAACATGGTTCACCCAGCGGGCCTAGGAGGGCTGGATGCTCATGGCGCGCAGCTCGCGCTCGAACCCGCCGGGCGCGTGAATGTTCAGGAACCGGCAGGTGCCGGCGTCACGTTTCGTGAACCCGTGCTCGACCCCGGGTGCTGCAGCCATGAACGAGCCGGGCGTTGCCCGCGTCCACTCGCCGTCGATGTACACGTCGAGCTCCCCCTCCAGGATGTAGAAGGAATCCGTCTCGTCCGCGTGGGTGTGCGGCTCCGGGCCTTCGAACGGCCCTTCGATCGTGAACTCGAAGACGGCCAGGTGCGGCAGCGCCGCCTTCACGATCGAGACGCGGCTCCCCGACGCGTTGCGCAAGAGCTCGCCCTCACCGGGTCCGTTGAGGATGCCTTCCGGCATGTGGCGATTCTATGAGCTTTGCCTCGCGGGACGCATTCCCCGCGCGAGGTGGCGTCGGCGACGCAAGAGAGGTACCAGGTACCCGACGGGTACCTGGTACCAGCCCCGCTGCGCCCTACGTCGAGCTGCATGCGCACTCCGCCTACTCGTTCCTCGACGGCGCGTCCCTGCCGGAGGAGCTCGCAGCACGCGCCGCCGAGCTCGGCTACGACGCCCTCGCGCTCACCGATCACGACGGCGTCTACGGCTCGCTGGAGTTCGCTCACGCCGCGAAGCACTTCGGCGTCCGGCCGATCACCGGCGCCGAGGTGACGCTCGCAGGCGGCAGTCACATCACGCTGCTCTGCGAGACGAGGCAGGGCTACGCGAACCTCTGCCGCATCCTCACCGATGCACATGCGGGAACCCGCGAACCGGGGAAGGAGCGGGACCTCCTGCCGGCCGGGACCACGATCGAGGTCGTCGAGCGGCATGCAGATGGGCTCGTCGCACTCTCCGGCTGTGCCCGGAACGGTCTCGCCGTGGTCGACGCGAAAGCAGCCGAGCGGCTTGCACGCGCCTTTCCCGGCGCCTTCTCCATCGAGCTGCAACGCCCGTACGAGCGTGGCGACACGAGACGGAACGCGCGGCTCACCGAGCTCGCGGAGCACCTCGGCGTGCCCACCGTCGCGACCGGCAACGTGCACGCGCACAGCCCGTCGCGGGCGCGGCTGCAGGACGCGCTCGTGGCGATCAAGCACCGCACGTCGCTCGACGGCTGCGAACGCGAGCGGCGTGGGAACCACGAAGCAGTGCTGCTCGCGCCGCAGGCGATGCTCGACCGTCTGCCGCCGGACGCGGCCCGGCGCACCCGCGAGCTCGCCGACCGCTGCACGTTCGACCTGACGCAGGAGCTCGGCTATCGCTACCCCGACTTCTCCGACGGAGCCGATCCCGCAGACCGGCAGCTCGAGAGGATCTGCGAGTCGACCTTTGCCGAGCGCTACCGATCCGCCGGCGGAGCCGTTCGCGCGCGTGCGCGCGAACGGTTGTGCGATGAGCTCGCACTCATTGCGCGGCTGGGCCTCTCGGGGTTCTTCCTGCTCCACTGGGAGGTGCTCGAGCTCGCCCGTGCGTGCGCGCTCGAGGTGCGCGGGGCCGGCAGTCCGCGCCATGCGCTGCCGCCGGGGCGAGGACGCGGCTCCAGCGTCGGCTCGATCGTCTGCTACCTGACCGGGCTCTCCCACGTCGATCCCGTCTCGGCAGGCCTGTCGCTCGGCCGCTTCATCAACGACGAGATGGTCGCCGTGCCCGACATCGACCTCGACTTTCCGCGCGACATCCGCGAGAAGCTGATCGTTCGCGTCACCGAGCGCTACGGCCGCGAGCACGCTGCGCTCGTCGCGACGTTTGCGAGCTATCGCAGTCGCGGTGCGATCCGCGACGTCGGCAAGGCGCTTGGACTGCCGTTCGCCGAGCTGGAACGGCTTGCACGAGTCACCGACGGCTGGGACGCGACCCGCGTCGGCGACGAGCTCGACGGCGTGCCCGGCGCACATACGGGCTCGCGCTGGGCCGCGTTTCGCGAGCTGACGAAGGAGATCGCGGGCTTGCCGCGCCACATCAGCCAGCACCCGGGCGGGATGGTCATCTCGACCCGGCCGCTGATCGATCTCGTGCCGGTCCAGCCCGCCGCAATGGCCGGGCGCCAGATCTGCCAGTGGGACAAGGACAGCTGCGGTGACGCCGGCTTCCTGAAGATCGATCTTCTCGGGCTCGGCATGCTCTCGGCCGTCGAGGACACGATCGACCGCATCGCGCGCCTGCGGGGCAAGACGATCGACCTCTCGCGCGTGCCGCTCGACGACCCCGGTGTCTACGAGGAGATCCAGAGAGCGGACACCGTCGGCGTCTTCCAGATCGAGAGCCGCGCGCAGATGCAGAGCCTCCTGCAGACCCGTCCGGAGAACCTCGAGGACCTGACCGTGCAGGTCGCACTCGTGCGTCCCGGGCCGATCCAGGGCAAGGCAGTTCATCCCTATGTGCAGCACCGGCATGCGAAGCGGGCGAACCCCGACTTCGAGCCGCCGGTCCTGCACGAGTCGCTGCGTGAGGCCCTGCACGACACGCTCGGCGTCGTCGTCTTTCAGGACCAGGTGCTCGACGTCGCCATGGCGGCCGCCGGCTTCTCGATCGGCGAGGCCGAGGGGCTGCGCCGTGCGATGAGCAGGAAGCGCAGCCTGGAGGCGATCGAAGCGTGGCGCCCCCGGTTCATCGCGGGAGCTCACGGACAGGGAATCGACGGCGAGACTGCACATGCGATCTACGACAGGCTCGTCGGCTTCGCGGGCTTCGGCTTTCCGAAGTCGCACGCAGCCGCCTTCGGACTGCTCGCGTACCAGTCGGCCTGGCTCCGGCGCTACTACCCGTCGGAGTTCCTGTGCGCCCTGATGAACGCGCAGCCGATGGGGTTCTATCCACCGTCGTCGCTCGTGCGCGACGCGCAGCGGCGCGGGGTGGAGGTGCGCCCTCCGCACATCAACCGCTCGGAGGCGGAGTGCGACATCGAGGACGGACGGGCGGTCCGGGTCGGTCTCGCCTACGTCCAGTCGGTGGGCGAGGCGGACGCCAGGTCGGTGGTCGCCGGGCAGCCCTATCGCGATCTCGGCGACCTCGCGCGACGTGCTGCGGCGAAGCACGACGCGCTGGAGGCGCTCGTCGCAGCCGGCGCCTGCGACGAGTGGGGGCCGCGGCGCGAGCTGCTCTGGCGCCTCGGGGTCACGCCGCGCGGCGAGACGGTCGGCGGGGGCAACCGGCAGCTCGCGCTGCCGCTGGAGCCGACAGCCGAGATCCCGGAGCTGCCGGAGCAGACACCGTGGGAGCAGATGCTCGCCGACTACAAGCACACCTCGCTCTCGGTCGGTGTCCATCCGCTGCAGCTCCTGCGGCCGCACCTCGCTGCGACGGTGCTGACCACCGCCGAGCTGGCCTCCACCCAGAACGGCACGCGGATCGAGGTGGCAGGGATGGCGATCGCCCGCCAGCGTCCGGCAACTGCGAAGGGGATCGTGTTCATGCTGCTCGAGGACGAGCTCGGCCAGGCGAACCTGATCATCCCGTCGCAGGTCTACGAGGAGCACCGGGCGGTCATCCGGGGCGAGCCGCTGATCCTCGCCCGCGGCAAGCTCGAACGCCACGACCGCAACGTCAATCTGCTCGTGTCGACCGTGGTCTCGCTCGGCCCGCTCGCCCGCCGTGCGGCGAGCGAGGCGGAGGTGACGCGGGCCCTGCCGCGCGCGCACCACTTCGGCCACCGGTGAGCCAACACGGCACGCTCCGGGTTCACGTCTCGAGTCGTTGCGTGCGCTGATGCGCCGGTCCGACGTGCTGCGAGAGGTTGTAGGCCGAGTTGACGAGACCGACATGCGTGAACGCCTGCGGGAAGTTCCCCAGCAGGCGCTTCGCGCCGGGGTCGTACTCCTCGGAGAGGAGGCCGAGATCGTTCCGGACCGAGAGGAGCTGCTCGAACAGGGCGCGGGCCTCGTCGTCGCGTTCCGCCATCAGGAGCGCATCGACGAGCCAGAACGAGCACGGGAGAAACACGCCTTCGCCGCCCGGCAGCCCGTCGACGTCGTTGTGCGATTTCGGCCGGTAGCGCTCGACGAATCCGTCACGGGTGAGGTCGCGCTGTATCGCGTCGATCGTGCCGAGGACGCGCGGATCGTCTCCGGGCAGGAAACCGACGAGCGGAATCAGGAGTGTCGATGCGTCGAGCTCGTCCGACCCGTAAGCCTGCACGAACGAGTTGAGCTCGACGTTGAACGCCTCGCGGCAGACCTGGCGGTGCACCTCGTCACGCAGCCTCCGCCAGCGGTCGACCGGACCGGGCAGATCGAAGCGTTCGACGGTGTCGACCGCCCGATCGAGCGCCACCCAGGCGAGGACCTTCGAATGGGTGAAGTGACGGCGCGGCCCGCGCACCTCCCAGATGCCCTCATCGGGCTGCTCCCAGGCGCCCTCGAGAAAATCCATGATCGCCCGCTGCAGCGACCACGCGTGATCGTCGGCCGGCAGACCGTGAGCGCGGGACTGGTGCAGTGCATCCATCACCTCGCCGTACACGTCGAGCTGGAACTGCTCGTGTGCGGCGTTCCCGACGCGGACAGGCGCCGAGCCTGCATATCCCGGGAGCCATTCGAGCTCTCGCTCGAGGACGCGCCGTTCGCCTGCGACGCCGTAGAGGATCTGTGCGTTCGCCGGGTCGCCGGCAACCGCACGCAGCAGCCAGTTGCGCCAGGCGCGGGCCTCGTCGATGAAACCGGCGTTCATCAACGCGAACAAGGTGAACGTGGCGTCGCGGAGCCAGGTGAAGCGATAGTCCCAGTTGCGAACTCCGCCGAGCAGCTCCGGCAGAGACGTCGTCGGCGCTGCGACGATCCCGCCGGTCGGCTGGTAGGTCAGCGCCTTGAGCACCGCGAGCGAGACGTGCACCGCCTCGTAGTGCTCCCCCTCGTAGACACAGCCCTCGAACCACTTGAGCCAGTGCGCTTCGGTCTCGCGCAGCGCAAGCTCCGCGTCGACGGGCTGCGGCAGACGGTGATGTGACGGAAACCACGTGAGCACGAACGGGACGCGCTCGCCCGCGTGGACCGCGAAGTTGGCGCTGTGTTTCATCCCGTCCGGCTCGAGATCGACGGGGGTCCGGAGCGCGAGCCCGTCCGGGCCGGCGATCGCGACCAGGGTGTCGTCGTCGACGCGCCGCACCCAGGGAATGACGGAGCCGTAGTCGAAGCGGATCACGAGCTCCGTGGTCATCTCGACCTTCCCGTCGAGGCCCTCGACGATCCGGACGATGTCCGGGGCACGGCCGCGCTGCGGCATGAAGTCGATCACCCGCACGCGACCGGTCGCCGTCTGCCACTCGCTCTCCAGGATCAGTGTGTCCGGCCGGTAGCGGCGCTCGGTGGCCGGGCCTCCTTCGATCGGCGAGATCCCCCAGTGGCCGTGCTCGTGCGTGCCGAGCAGCGCGCCGAAGCAGGATCCCGAGTCGAAGCGCGGGAAGCACAGCCAGTCGACCGAGCCCTCGCGGCCGATCAGCGCTGCGGTCTGCAGGTCACCGATGAGCCCGTAGTCCTCGATCCGCTCGGCCACTACCGGTTCTCGATCTCCAGGGCGAAGGGCGGCAGCCGCCGCTCGACCGCCTTGTTGAACTCGCGGAGGTAGCCGTCGGGATCGTCCAGCGTGCGCGCGTAATGGTCGCGCATGTCGGCGAGAAGCTCGGTTCCCGTCTCGACCGCGTCGACGTAGTCCCCGTACAGCTCCTCCGCCTCGTCACGGCCGGCTGCGTTGTAGGCATCGAGGCGCGCGTCGGCTTCGTCGATCACGTCACGGTGATCTTGTTCGAACAGGGCCAGTTGGGAATCGATCACCTGCGCGTAGCGGGCGCGGCGGAACATCACAGGAGCTCCCGGTACAGGGCCACGTGCCGCGCGGCGGAGGCGTCCCAGGTCAGCTCCGCGCGTGCGCGCTCCGCACCGGCGCGCGCGGCCGCGAGCGCCTCCCCGTCGGAGAGGAGCTCGGCCACCGCCGCAGTCAGAGCGTCGAGGTCGCCCGCCGGCACGACGCGCCCGGCGCCGAAGGCCCGCACGGGCTCCCCGAGCCCGGCCACGTCGTAGACGACGGCGGGAACGCCGGCGCCGAGGGCCTGCAGAAGCGCTCCCGACTGGTCTAGCTCGGCCCGGTAGGGGAAGACGGCAACCGTCGCCTCCGAGAGCGCGCGCTCGAGTGCGCTCGCGGGGAGAAAGCCGAGGCGCCACTCGACCCGCTCCGCACCGCGCAGGTCGTCGAGCGGCATGGCGGGGTCGCCGGCCACGAGCAGCCGCGCTTCCGGCAGCCGCCGCGTCACCTCGATCGCGTCGGGAAGCCCCTTGTAAGGACGGATGACGCCGAGCGCGAGGATGGTCGCCCCGTCGTCGTCGCGCACGGCCGCGCTCGGGTAGACGGGATGCGGGATCACCCGCGCCTCGACTCCGAGCTCGGCGAGTGTCTGCCGGCCGTGCTCGGTGTGCACGACGACGCGGTCGAACCGCGCCAGGAGCGTTCGCCAGAGATCGACGCGAGCCGCGGTGCGTCGCGGCAGGAGGTCGTGGGCGGTGAAGACGGACGGCGACCGAAAGCGCAGATGCACATCTGCCTGGGGCAGAGCCAGCCACTGAACGTGCAGCACGTCGGTGCGCGCAAGCGAGAGCGAGCGCATCACGTCGAGATGCTCGACGGCCTTCAACGGCAGCCGGGCGCGTGAGCGCTTGAAGAGCCGCGACGAGAGGGGATACCAGCGTTCGCTCCGGCGGTAGCCCTCTGCGGCCGGCGTGTCGCCGAAGCGGAACCGCGACGTCTGCAGCTCGACGTCCGCGCCCGCACGGACGAGGGCCGCCGCCAGCTCGTGGTCGTACCAGGGTGTGAACGCGGGCGGATCGGCGAGCAGGACGCGCATCGAAGTAGCTTAGGCATGTGCTGGTTCGGAGCTGGAACCTCTTCCACGGGAACACCGTCCCGCCACAGCGGACGGGATTCCTCGGCGAGATGCTGCGGCTCGCAACCGCCGACGATCCGGCCGTGCTCTGCGCGCAGGAGGTGCCGGCCTGGGCGCTCGGCCTCTTCACCGTCGGCGACATCGCGGCCCGGCCGCGGATCGGGCCGATCCCCATCGGCCCCGGGCTCGGGCACCGCTTGACCCGGCAGCACCAGGGGCTCCTCCGGTCCGCGTTCTCGGGCCAGGGCAATGCGATCCTCGTCGGCTCCGGTCTCCGGCTCCTGTCGCGCTCGGCGCTGACCCTCAACCCTCGCCGGTTCCGGGACGGCCAGGCCCGCGTGCTTCAGCTCGGGTCTCGTGCCCGCCGCGCGTGGGCGAGAGAACGGCGGGTCGTGCAGGCAGTGCGCCTGGCCGACGGCGCCGGCCGGACCTTCGCAATCGCGAATCTGCACTGCACGAGCTACGCCGCCGATGAGCGCCTCGCGGAGGCGGAGCTGCTTCGCGCTGCCTGGTTCGCGGTCTCCGAGGCGCAGCCGGAAGACGTCGTCGTGCTCGCCGGCGACTTCAACGTGTCGGTCGACCGGTCGGCGACCCTGCGTCGCCTCGCGGGCGCCGAGTGGGGCTTCTCCGACCCCGGTCCCGGCATCGACAACATCCTCGTGCGCGGCGCGTCGGCTACAGCCTTGCGCCGCTGGCCCGACGAGCACCGAATGCGGGACGGCCGTCTCCTGTCGGATCACGCCCCGGTGGAGCTCGAGATCGCATGACGTGGCCCGGGCAGCGCGCACGGTTCCCGGTCCTCGACCGGCACGCCTATCTGAACGCCGGCACGTTCGGCCCGCTGGCCCGCACGACGCTCACCGTGATGGCGGAGCTCCGCGCGTGGGAAGGAGAGCACGGGCGCGGCGGCAGGCGGTACTTCGACGCGATGCTCGAGCGGCGAGAGCGCGTTCGCGAGCTGTTCGCGGCCCAGATCGGCGTCCCTGCGGAGCAGGTCGCCCTCACCGACTCCACGACGCAGGGCGTGCACGTCGTGGTCACCGGGCTCGGGCTCGATCACGGCGACGAGGTCGTGACGACGGACGCCGAGCACTTCGGTCTCACCGGTCCGTTGCTCGGCTCCGGTGCGCGGCTCCGGATCGCCGGTGTGCGGGGAGCTTCGCCCGCGGCCGTCTTCGAGCTGATCCGGGGACAGGTGACGCCCCGCACGCGGCTGATTGCGCTCTCCGCCGTCTCGTGGCTCGATGGGACGATCTTCCCGTGGCGCGAGCTGCGGGAAGCGACGAACGTCCCCGTGCTCGTCGACGGGGCGCAGTCCGTCGGCGCGCTCGCGGTCGACGCAACAGCCGCCGACTTCTACACGGTCAGCGGCCAGAAATGGCTCTGCGGGCCCGACTCGACCGGCGCGCTCTACGTCCGCGAGCCCGACGCCTTGCGCCCGCGGCTCATCGCCTATCCGAGCGCCGAGACCTACGACATCGCAGAGGGGACATGGGAGCCGAAGGCGGGCGCGCGACGCTTCGACACGACCTTCGCCCCGTCGACGTCGCTCGCCGGGCTCGAGGCCGCGCTCGCCGATCTTCCGGAGGGACGATTCGCGCGTGCGCGTGAGCTCACCGGGCGGTGCGGCGACCTGCTGCGAGAGCACGGCCACGAGGTGGTGTCGGGCGCGGGGCAGGGAACGCTCGTCGCGTTCCGCTTTGCGGGCGACACGGCCGAGGCGGCGTCGTCGCTCTACGAGCGCGGTGTGATCGTGCGTGAGCTGGCCGGCACTGGCCTGCTGCGCGCCTCCGTCGGCTGGTGGAACGACGAGAGCGACCTTCAGCGTCTGGTCGAGGGCCTCGCGGCGCTGTAGTCAGGACGGCAGGCCGAGCTCGCCGGCGATCGGCTGCAGCGCTGCGACGACGTTCGTGATGTGCTCGTCGAGCTCGAGCCCGAGCAGCTCCGCGCCCTCGTAGACGTCCTCGCGGGACACACCTGCGGCAAAGGACGGCTGCTTCAGCTTCTTCTTCACCGACTTCGGCTCGAGCCCCTCGAGACCGGTCGGCCGGACGAGCCCGCAGGCATGGATGAATCCCGAGAGCTCGTCGCACGCGAACAGCGTCTTCTTGAGCTGCGTGTCGCGCGGAAGGCTGAGGTGGTTGGCGTGCGACAGCACCGTTTCGATCACCACCTCGGGATAGCCCTCCTCGCGCAGGATCGGTGCGCCGTCCTGCGGGTGCTTGTCGAGCGTCGGGTGGATCTCGTAGTCGAAGTCGTGCAGCAGGGCTGCCACCCGCCACAGCTCCTCGTCCTCGCCGAACCGCACGGCATAGGACGCGGTGGAGGCCTCGACCGCCAGGGCGTGGCGCAGGAGCGCCTCGCTCTTCGTGTAGCGGGTGAGCGTCTCCCAGGCTTGTTCGCGGGTCGGATTCACGGTGGGGCTAGCATAGTGCGCGCGTTGTCCTCGACTGTCGTCAGGCCTGTGGCGGAATCGTTCGTCATCGAAGGGGGCCACCCGATCTCGGGCCGGGTCCGCGCGTCCGGGAACAAGAACGGCGCGCTGCCGATCCTCGCGTCATGCCTCCTGACCGACGAGCCGGTCTCGCTCGCGAACGTGCCGCGCATCCGCGACGTCAACACCATGCTCGAGCTGCTCTCGAGTCTCGGCGCGGACGCCGAGTGGACCGGCCAGAACGAGGTGCGTGTGCACGCCCAGAACATCTCGCCCGAGGTCGACGTGCGGCTCGCGAGCCACATCCGCGCCTCGTTCCTGCTCGCCGGCCCGTTGCTGGCCCGGCTCGGAAGCGCGAGCGTCCCGCCGCCCGGTGGAGACGTGATCGGCCGGCGGCGGCTCGATCCACACATTCACGCGTTCGCCGAGCTCGGTGCGACGTTCGAATACCCCGGGCGCTACGAGTTGAGCGGCCGGCTCAGCGGCGCCCACATCCACATGGACGAGGCATCGGTGATGGCGACCGAGAACGCGGTGATGGCCGCGTCGATCACACCGGGAACGACGATGATCTCGAACGCCGCCTGCGAGCCGCACGTGCAGGATCTGTGCCGCTTCCTCGTCTCGCTCGGCGCGAGGATCGAGGGGATCGGATCGAACGTCCTCCACATCGACGGGGTCGAGGGCCTGTCGGGAGGCTCGCATGCGGTCGGGCCGGAGCACGTCGAGGTGGGCAGCTTCATCGGCATGGCGGCCGTCACCGGCGGCGACATCACGATCGAAGGCATCGTCCCCGACGACCTCTGGCCGGTCCTCCCGGTGCTCAGCCGGCTCGGTGTCGAGGTCGAGCTCGGTGACGACTGGGTGCGCGTGCCGCCGTACCAGACGCTCGAGATCAGGGACGACCTCGGCGGCGCGATCCCGAAGGTCGAGGACGGGCCTTGGCCGGCCTTCCCGGCAGACCTGACGTCGATCGCCGTCGTGGTCGCGACGCAGGCGCGGGGCACCGTGCTGATCTTCGAGAAGATGTTCGAGAGCCGCCTGTTCTTCGTCGACAAGCTCGTGTCGATGGGCGCGCGAATCATCCTGTGCGACCCTCATCGCGTCGTCGTCACAGGGCCTGCTCCGCTCTACGGCCAGCGGATGTCGAGCCCGGACATCCGCGCCGGCATGGCGATGGTGATCGCTGCGCTCTGCGCCGAAGGCACGTCGACGATCGGTGACGCGTACCAGATCGACAAGGGCTACGAGCGCATCGACGAGCGCCTGCGCGCGCTCGGAGCGCAGATCGAGCGCGTCGAGGCATAGCTGCCTCGAGCCGGGGCCGGTCAGTCTGCTCTTCACCGACATCGAAGGGTCGACCCGGCTGCTGAGCGAGCTCGACGACGCCCCTCGACGAAGCAGTGGCGGAAGCCGTGCCGTCGCTGTAGTTCCTCGGCCCGCCGGGTACCGGGTACGCTCAGCCGCGATGGTCGAGAACCCCACCGGAGGACGCGTCGCGCTCGCGGCAGAGGGACTCGCGAACGTCAGTACCGGCCTGCCGGTGCTCGACCACCTGGTGACGGAGCTCGCGCGCGCCGGCCGCTTCAAGCTCTCGCTCGAAGTCGCGCCCGGCGGGGCCGACGAAGGCGTGGTCGCCGCCGGCGGCACGCTGGGCGCTGCGTTCGGCGAGCGGGTCTCCGCCCCGGGTGCGGCCGGCCGGGGCTGGGCGCTCGTCCCGGCCGACGAGGCGCTTGCCCTGGCAGCACTCGAGCGCGTGGACGAGCCGCGGCTCGTCACCAATGTGGACTTCTCGGATCAGCGGGTCGGCGGTCTCGGAACCGATGTCGCCTCCCGCTTCCTGAACGAGCTCGCGCTCGCCGCGAGCCTGAACCTGCATGTTCGGCTCGTCGAGGGCACGGACCCGCAGCACGTGCTGGCCGCCATCTTCAAGGCGGTCGGTGCGGCACTCGGCCAGGCCTGTCGCCCCGTACCGGAGACCAAGGAGGATTCGTGACGAAGGAAGCCGTCCGCACCGAAGCAGCACCTGCGCCGTTCCAGGGCGCGCCCTATTCACAGGCGATCAAGGCGAACGGCTTCGTGTTCGTCTCCGGCCAGCTCTCGTTGCGGCCGGGTGAGAAGGACCTCGTGCCGGGAGACGTCAAGGCGCAGACGCAGCAGGTGTTCGCGAACCTGGGCGCGATCCTCGAGGAGGCCGGCAGCTCGCTCGACCGGCTGGTGAAGACGACGGTGTTCCTGCAGAACCTCGACGACTTCGCCGGGATGAACGAGATCTACGCGGCGCAGGTCGGCTCGACGCCGCCGGCCCGCTCCACCGTCGAAGTTGCGAAGCTCCCGTCGGGCGCGCTCGTCGAGATCGAGGCGATCGCCCTCGTCTAAGCAGGTTGAGGAGTATGTCGGCTCGCTCGGGCTGGACGCGTATGTGGTCGGTGGTGCGGTGCGCGACGAGCTGCTCGGACACGAGGCCAAGGACGCGGACTTCCTCGTGCCCGGGGTTGACCTCGATGGCCTGCGCGCGGCGCTCGAGCCACACGGCCGCACCGAGGAACTGGTCGTCGCCGGCCGCCCGGTCGGCGTCCGCTTCCATCCACACGATCCCGAGGTGCGAAAGCGCGCGCGCGCGGGCATCGAGCTCTCGCCGCCTCGGCGTGAGATATCGACAGGGCCGGGCCGGCACGACTTCGAGATCGTCGTCGATCCCGCAGCGAGCGTCGAGGAGGATCTGGCGCGCCGCGACTTCACCGTGAACGCCATGGCGCGCCGCCTCGCCGACTCGACATTCGTCGATCCGCACGGCGGCCGCGCCGACCTCGAGTCACGCACGCTGCGGACCGTCTCACCGACGAGCTTCGCGGAGGACCCGCTGCGGATCGTCCGCGGCCTGCGTTTCGTCTCCCAGCTCGGGCTCGACCCCGACGAGCAGACGCTGAGGCAGATGCACGACGAGGCGGCGAGCGTCGAGCTCGTCTCGGGCGAGCGAATCGGCGGCGGCCTCGCGGCCGACGGGATGGGGGAGCTGTCGAAGCTGCTGCTCGGCGCGGAGCCCGCGAAGGCGCTGCGGCTCGCCCGTGACACGGGCGTGCTCGTTCACATCCTCCCCGAGTTCGAGCCGGCGATCGGGTTCGAGCAGGAGAGCCGCTGGCACGCCCTGACGGTCGACGAGCACACGTTCGAGGTCGTTCAGGCGGCCGCCGATTCCGGCTTTCCGCTGCGTGTTCGGCTTGCCGCCCTCTTCCACGACCTCGGCAAGCCGCACGTCGCGTGGCGCGGCACCGACGGCCGCCTCCACTACTACGCCAAGCGCGGCTATTCGGACCGCAGCCACGAGCAGATCAGCTCGCGTCTCGCCGAGCAGGCGCTCGACCGGCTTCGGTATCCGACCGAGCTGCGCAAACGCGTGGTCCGCATCGTGCGCAGCCACATGATCGACCCTGGCAAGGCCGATCCGCTCCGGGCGCGGCGGCTGCTCGCCCGCTACGGCTCGGGGCTCCTGTTCGATCTGATCGACCACAAGGAGGCCGACCTCCGCGGAAAGGGCCAGCCTCCGGACGTCGACCTCGCGCGGCTCGAGCGCTTCCGGGCGGTCGTCCGCGAGCAACAGCGCAATCCGCACCGCCTCGCGGATCTCGCGGTCGGCGGCGACGACCTGATTGCGCTCGGCTATGTCCCCGGGCCTGCGATCGGACAGACGCTGCAGACGCTGCTGCACGAGGTGGTCGACCGGCCGGAGCTGAACACGCGAGAGCAGCTGCTCGAGCGCGCCAGGGAGCTCGCCCGTTGATCCGCTGGGAGGTGCCCGGCTACGTCGTCGCGTTCACGACGCGGGCCGGCGGCGTGAGCGGCGGCGTCTACGAGTCGCTCAACCTCACGAGCGGGACCGGCGACCAGGCCGGGCTCGTCGAGGAGAATCGGCGCATCGCGTGCCGGGCGCTCGGCCTCGACGCGGACCGGCTCGTCTTCAACCGCCAGGTTCACTCCCCCACGGTGCACAGGGCACGCGCCGGGAAGCGCGGCGAGCCTGGCGACGGTCTCTGGACCGACGAGCCCGGGGTGCCGCTCCTCGCGATGTCTGCCGACTGCCTGCCGATTGCGATCGCGCGCCTCGATCCGCCGCGCACCCTCGCCGTGCTCCACGCAGGCTGGCGGGGCCTCGCCGAGGGCGTGATCGCGGCCGGGGCGGCGGCGCTCGGCGCAGGCCCGAAGGCGGCGATGGTCGGGCCGGCAATCGGGCCGTGCTGTTACGAGGTCGGCGCCGAAGTTGCCGGGCTCTTCGACCCGGACCTGACCGCCGAGCGGAAACTCGATCTCTGGCGCGCCGCAGAACGCGCGCTGCGTGCGGCGGGTGTCGAGGCGGTCGAGCGCGCCGATCTGTGCACGCAGTGCAATCCCGAGCTGTTCTTCTCCCACCGGCGCAGCGGCCGGGCGCGCGGTGTTCAGGGGGTGCTCGGTGCTGTCGCCTGAGGAGATCCGCGCGCGCTTCGACGACGTGCAGGCGGTCGTCGGCCCCGCGGTGACGGTCGTCGCCGCGACGAAGTACGTGCCGCTCGCCGACATGGGGCGTCTCGTCGAAGCCGGGATCACCGTGGTGGGGGAGAACCGGGCTCAGGATCTCGAGGCGAAGCACGCCGAGTACGGCGACGCGTTCACCTGGCATTTCATCGGCCACCTCCAGTCGAACAAGGTCAAGGTCGTGAACCGCATCTGCACGCTCGTCCACTCGCTGGACTCGGAGTCGGCGGCGCGGCGGCTCGAGGTTCCGGCGCTCGTGCAGGTGAACCTCTCCGGTGAGCCGTCGAAGTCGGGGATCGAGCCGGACGAGCTGGCGGCCTACCTGGCCTACGACGTGCGCGGCCTCTCGACCATGCCGCCCGCAGCGGCGAGCCCGACCGACTCCCGTGCCTGGTTCGCGCGCCTGCGCGAGCTGGCCCGGGAACACGGTCTGGCGGAGCTCTCGATGGGCACCACACAGGACTACGCGGTGGCCGCCGAGGAAGGCGCCACACACGTTCGCGTCGGATCGATCCTCTTTCGAGATTAGGATTCCCGAGGCAATGGCGCTCGGAGACCTGTGGAGCCGCACGCTCGTCTACTTCGGCATCGCCGAGGAGGACGACGACTGGGAGGACGAGGACGGCTTCGCAGCCGAGGAGAGCCTCGAGCAGAGCTACCGCGAGCGGCCCAACGTCCGGAGGCTGACGCCGCGTCGCCGCTCCCACGACTTCGACGACTGGACGGACTCGGAGGCCGACCAGCCGACGACCCAGAGGGCTCCCGCGGCCCGTCCGTCCCGCGTTCGCGAGATGCGCCCGCAGATCGAAGCGGTGCCGACGCCTTCGAGCGTGAAGGTGCATCTCGTCCTGCCGCGCAGCTTCAACGACGCGCAGCAGATCGCCGACAAGTTCAAGCAGGGGATCCCGGTGATCCTGAATCTGCAGAACGCCGACACCGAGCTCTCGAAACGGTTGATCGACTTCGCGAGCGGGCTGACCTATGCGCTGAACGGCGGGATGCAGCGGGTTGCGGACAAGGTCTTCCTGCTCACCCCGCGCAACGTCGAGGTCTCGGCCGAGCAGCGCGCCGCACTCCTCGAACGCGGCGGCTTCTTCAACCAGGCCTGACGGCTACGACTCGCGGTCGCGCGCTGCGAGATACGTCTGGTTGAACGCGTACGGCAGCGCGTCCTTCTCGGCGAACACGCCGTGGTCGAACGCACGCGACTGAACGCCGAGCTGAACGCGTTCGCAGACGGCGTAGTCCTGATGGGCGACCAGTTCCGAGAACTCGACCACCTCGGTCGGATCGAACTCGGGATCCGCGACGACCTCGGGGCGGAAGAGATAGTCGGTCACCACGGTCGTGTGCTGCGCGCTGCGGGGCTGCAGACGGGTCGCGATCACGACCGTGCCGGTGAGATCGACGAACATGTTCGGGAAGATCGTGGCGCCGTACATCGAGCTCGCCGTCTGCTCGTCGAGCCCGGGCATCACCGGGATCTTCGTCGTCCCCGTGGCGGTGTAGCCGGCCCCGCCGCCGGCGATCGAGACGCCCCAGTCGTCGCGGCCCTCCTCGAACACGAGGCCCTTGCCGAACGTGGGGGCGACCTTGATGAGCTCCGGATGCACCGTCGGGCAGTGCAGGCACTCGTTGTAGTTCTCGACCAGGATCTTCCAGTTCGCCGCGAGCTCCGTGACGGTGCGATGGCCGGTTCGCAGCTCGTCCATGCCCCAGCGCTCGTACTGAAGCGGCTTGTCGATCTGCAGCTCGAGCGACTCGCGCAGGCTCGACCGTGGTTCGCCGAGGTTCACGAAGACGAAGCCCTGCCAGACCTCGACCGTCACCGGCCAGAGGCCGAACGACGCGCGGTCGAGCTCGTCCTTGCCGACGATCGGCGTGCCGATCAGCCGGCCGTCGTAGGCGTAGCTCCAGGCGTGGTACGGGCACTTGATCGCGCCCTTCGCATGCCCATGGCTCTCGGGGTCGCAGAGCCGCGACCCACGGTGCCGGCAGACGTTGTAGAAGCCGCGCAGCTCGAGCGTCGGCTGCCGCGGACGAGGAGCAGGCTCTCCCCGGCGACGTCGATGGTCACGAAATCCCCGGGCTCCGGGGCCTCGTCGGCGCGCGCCACGTACATCCACTCACGGAAGAAGATCCGCTCGCGCTCGAGCTCGAACACCGCCTGAGCGTGGTAATCGCGGCCTGGGAGGGTGGGGCGGACGCCGCTCGTGGTCATGCTCGTGGCCAAGTTTACAAACTTCTTGACACATCGTGCTATCTCAGTTTGCATTGTGCGATCGATCGAAGGAGACCAGGTGCACCCGCGCGAGCGTAGATCGACCAGGCGGCAGTTCCTCTTCACGTCGGCGGGCGCTGCCGTGGCTCTCTCGGGCGCCGACGCGCTGCTCCGCGCGGCCGACGCGCTGGGCGCCTCCGTCGGGGCGCCGGTCGGGCCGGGGGGCATCCCGCTCGCGCGCCGCAACCACCCCGTGACGCTGCCGTTCTACTCCGACAACGCTCCGATCGGGTCGGGCAAGAACACCGAGAAGGGCCCGCTGAACGTCTTCAACTGGTCCGCGTACGTCAACCCGAGCGTCGTGAAGGAGTTCGAGAAGCAGTACAAGGTCTCGGTCAACATCACGACGTTCGAGAACGAGGAGGAGGCGCTCGCGAAGCTGACCTCCGGCCAGGCGAGCTTCGACGTGTGGTTCGCGACGGTCGAGTATCTCTCCCGCGCCGTCGCCGGCAAGCTGATCCAGCCGGTGAACCACTCGTACCTGCCGAACCTCAAGAACGTCTGGCCGTCGCTCCAGAGCCCGTTCTACGACGCTCATTCGCGCTACTCGGTGCCGTACATGATCTACACGACCGGGATCGCGTGGCGGAAGGACAAGGTCAAGACGCCGCCGACGTCGTTCAAGAACGGCTACGACGCGTTCTGGCACGCGCAGGCGTATTCGGGGAAGGTCGCGATCCTCGACGATCAGCGTGAGGCGATCTCCATGGCGCTCCTGCACCGCGGTGTCACCAACGTGAACACCGAGAACGCGAATCTCGTCAAGGCGGCGGCAGCCGACCTCAGCAAGTTGACGAAGACCGTCAACGTGAAGACGAACACGACCCAGTACACCGACGTGCCGACCGGCGCGACGTGGCTCGGGCAGGTGTGGTCGGGCGACATGGCGGGGGCGCTCAACTACATGCCGAAGGGCGTCCCCGTGAGCACGATCGGCTACTGGCGCCCGCCGACCGGCGCTGTCGTCGGCAGCGACATGATCACCGTGCTGAAGGGCGCGAAGAACCCGGTGCTCGCACACCACTTCATGAACTTCCTGCTCGACAACAAGCACGGCGTCGAGAACTTCTCGTGGATGGGCTACATGCCGCCGCTCAAGGTGATCAACCCGAGCAAGGTGATCGCGCAGGGGTACATCCCGAAGAACCTCGGATCGACGATCGTCCGCGAGTCGGACTTCGCGAACGGCGTCACGATCCTCCCGCTCTCGACCGAGGGCCAGTCGACCTGGCAGGACGCCTGGTCGACCTTCAAGGCCGGCTGACCGGGGCGCGGGCAGGAGGATGACCCGGCGTCTCTTCTGGCCGAGCTTCGCGCTTCCCGGAGCGGCGTGGCTCGTCCTCCTCTTCCTCGTTCCCACCTACGCCGTCCTCGCAGTGGCGTTCGGGACGGTCGACCCGATCTTCTCGAACCCGGTCCCGGTGTGGAACCCGCTGCACTGGCAGTTCGACACCATGCGGGGCGTCCTGCGCGAGCTGCGGCCGGGGCAGCCCTTCTGGACGGTCTTCGTGCGGACGTTCGCGTACGTCGGGATCGCCCTCGCCGGCTGTCTCGCGATCGGCTATCCGGTCGCCTACTACCTGGCGCGGTACGCGCGCCGCACGAAGACGCTGCTGCTCGTGCTGCTGATCGTCCCGTTCTGGGTCAGCTATCTGATGCGCATGCTCGCCTGGGTCGGCCTCCTGCTCCCCGACGGCCTCGTCAACCGCGTGCTCATCGATCTCGGGATCCTGTCGCAGCCGTACGGGTGGCTCGACGGCCAGGCGTCCTCCGTGATCTTCGCCCTGATCTACGGCTACGTGCCCTACCTGATCCTGCCGCTGTTCGCCACGCTCGACCGGATCGAGCCGCACGTCCTCGAGGCCGGGCGCGACCTCGGCGCGAGCCCGATCCGCACGTTCATCCACGTGACGCTGCCGCTCAGCCGCTACGGCCTGCTCGCGGCGAGTGTCCTGATCGCCCTGCCGATGTTCGGCGACTACTACACGAACGACGTGATCTCGGGCTCGCCGCGCACCACGATGATCGGCAACCAGATCAACCTGTATTTCCAGGGCGGGCCGCAGCGCACCGTCGGTGCGTGCCTCGTGATCGTGCTCTCCGCGGTGCTCGCCGTGTTGATGTCGTACTACCTCTGGATCATGGTGCGCGCGTCGCGCACGGCGGCCGACGCATGAGGCGCTTCCGCGACTGGTGGGCGAACCCGTGGGGCCAGCCGCGCCTCCTCGGCGTCGTCACCTGGGCGTACATGGTCTGGGCGATCGCACCGGTCGTGATCGCGATCCTGTTCTCGTTCAACGACGGACGCTCGCGCAGCGTCTGGCAGGGATTCTCGACACGCTGGTACTGGGGCGACCCGAACCAGTCGATCCTTCACGATCCGTCGATGCGCGGCGCTCTCGAGCAGAGCCTGAAGCTGGCCGGGCTCGACATGCTGATCGCCGTGCCGCTCGGAGTCGGGCTGGCGATCGGGCTCACGCGCTGGCGCGGCTACGGCGCCCGGCCGGTGAACTTCCTGATGCTGTTCCCGCTCGTCACGCCTGAGATCGTGATGGCGGTGTCGCTCCTGCTCGTCTTCGTGACGCTCTACAAGATCCAGCTCGGCACGACCGCGCAGGTCCTCGGGCAGGTGACGTTCTCGATCTCCTACGTCGTGCTCGTCGTGCGCAGCCGGCTGCTCTCGGTCGGCCCGGAGTACGAGGAGGCTGCGCGCGATCTCGGCGCCTCGGCGCTCGGGGCGCTGCGGCTCGTGCTGCTGCCGCTGCTGGCTCCGGCGATCTTCGCGAGCCTGATGGTCGTCTTCGCCCTCTCGATCGACGACTTCGTGGTCACCGACTACCTGTCGTCCAACTCGTCGACGCAGACGGTGCCGATCAAGATCTACTCCGGCGTGCGCGGAACGACGACGCCTGCGTTGAACGCGCTCGCGACGGTGATGGTGGTGACGACGCTCATCGCGGTCGGCCTCGCCGCCCTCGTCTACCGGCAGTTCAACGTCTCCCAGCGTGCAGAGAAGGGATCCGCGGTGCGCGAGCTCGCGGCGCTCGAGGTATGACCGCGCACGACGGTGCGATCGACCTCGTCGATCTCCGGAAGGGCTTCGGAGACGTCGCCGCGGTCGACGGCATCGACCTGCAGATCGAGGGCGGCGAGTTCTTCTCGCTGCTCGGGCCGTCCGGCTGCGGAAAGACGACGACCCTGCGCCTGATCGCGGGGTTCGAACGGCCGGACAGCGGGCAGGATCCTGCTCGACGGGGTGGACATGGCGGCGACGCCGCCGCACAAGCGGAAGGTCAACACGGTCTTCCAGAGCTACGCGCTCTTCCCGCACCTCGACGTGTTCGACAACGTCGCGTTCGGGCTGCGCCGCCGGCACGTCAAGCGGGCAGAGACGCGCGAACGCGTGCACACGATGCTCGAGGCGGTGCGCCTCGGAGGGCTCGGTGAGCGCCGCCCGGCACAGCTCTCGGGCGGTCAGCAGCAGCGCGTTGCGCTGGCGCGGGCGCTCGTCCTCAATCCGTCCGTCCTGCTGCTCGACGAGCCGCTCGGTGCGCTCGACGCCAAGCTCCGCAAGGCGCTGCAGCTCGAGTTGAAGTCGATCCAGGAGCAGTTCGGGATCACCTTCGTCTACGTCACCCACGACCAGGAGGAAGCGCTGACGATGTCGGACCGGATCGCGGTCATGTCGGGCGGGCGCGTCGAGCAGGTGGCGACGCCGGCGGCGATGTACGAGGAGCCGCACACCGTGTTCGTCGCCGACTTCCTCGGCGTCTCGAACCTGATGACGGTGACGGTCGAGGACGGCGAGCCGGGCGGCTGCCGCGTGCGCCTCGGTGAGCTCTCGCTCCGGGCGCTCGGCGGCGAGATCCAGATGCGAGGCGAGACTCGCGTCGTCATCCGCCCCGAACGTGTCCGGGTCGAGCCGTACGACGCGACCGGTGAGAACCGCGTGCCCGGCATGATCGACCGGGTCGTGTACCTCGGCTCGTCCGAGCAGCTGGTGATCCGCCTCGCAACCGGGGACGTCGTCAACGCGCTCGTCGTCAACGACGGCACGCTGCGCGAGCTGCCCCAGGGAACCGCCGTCCAGGTGCACCTGCCCGCGGAAGCACTGCGCGTGCTGCCCGCGCCGGTGGAGCCGCTGGGGCACGACGCTGCGCCCGACGGCTCTGCGGTCGGCGAGCTCGGCTACGCCGACTGATCGGCGGGCACGATCCGCGCGTCGAGGCCGACGGCCCCGGTGTCGCG
This sequence comes from uncultured Thermoleophilia bacterium, assembly GCA_963828655.1. Classification (GTDB taxonomy): domain Bacteria; phylum Actinomycetota; class Thermoleophilia; order Gaiellales; family Gaiellaceae; genus PALSA-600. The sequence goes on from CAWHFK010000009.1 coordinate 697,557, forward strand.
GACGAGCAGCGGATTGACCTCGACCTCCGCGATCTCCGGATGCGCCGCCGCGAAGCTCGAGAGCGCCGCGACCGCGGCGGCGGCCGCCTCGAGATCGAGCGGCGGGCGCCCGCGCGCTCCTGCCAGGAGCGGCGCGCAGGCGAGCGAGCGGAGCAGGACCTCGGCGCCGCGTGCATCCACCGGCGCGAGCGCGACCGCTGTGTCGCGAAAGAGCTCTGCGTAGGTGCCGCCCGCGCCGACGACGACGATCGGTCCGAAGCGCGGGTCGCGGCGGGCACCGACGAGCAGCTCGAGCCCCGCCGCCGTGTCCTCCTCCGCCTCGACCGAGAGGGAGTCCGCCGAGAGCCGCTCGAATGCTGCGGCCAGCTCGTCTCCGTTTCGGAGGCCGAGCACGACGCCCCCGGCGTCGGACTTGTGGAGCGCTCCGAGCGCCTTCAGGACGACGGGGTAGCCGAGCTCGGCGGCGGCCGCCAGCGCGGCGCTCCGGTCGTGGACCGTCCGGGCCGCACCGAACGGCACACCGGCCGCCGCCAGGGCTGCCCGAGCTTCCGGATAGCCGGTACCGGCGACGGGCGCTGCCGCAGGAGGCAGCGATGCGATGGGCTCGGGATGGGCCACGGCGTCGCACGCGAGCACCTCGAGACCCGCGACCGCCGACTCGACCGCCCGGTACACGGGGATGCCCGCCGCTCGGAGCGCGCGAGCCGGGGGAGAGTCCCAGTACATCGTGTGCACGACGAGCGGCCGTCCGGTCTCATGTGCCGCCCGCGCGAGCTCGCCCGCGACGACGAGCTCGCGCTCGCGCAGCTCGTCGGAGAGAGCGCTGTAGCCGCCGAAGTACGCCGTGAACAGCACCGCGTCGAGCTCGCCTGCCTCCAGGAGGGTGCGCGTCGCGCGGACGAAGCTGAAGGTGTCCTGCTCGCCCGCGCCTGCGAGGTCGACCGGGTTCGCGGTCGCTGCCGTCGGCGGCAGCGAGGAGCGCAGGGTCGCCTGCGTCGCTTCGGAGAGCACGGGCAGCTCGAGACCGTGCAGGCCGAGCAGGTCGCTTGCGACCGCGCCGTAGCCGCCGCCGTCGCCGACGACCCCGACCCGCCGTCCGCGCGGCCGCTCCGCCGCGAGCAGCGCCTGAACGGCGTCGACGAGCTGCCGCGGTGTGTCGACGCGATGGATGCCCGCAGCCCGGCAGGCTGCGTCCACGGCAGTGAGGTCGCTCGTCAGCGAGCCGGTGTGCGAGCGGGCTGCCCGGACTGCAGCGGCGGTGCGGCCGACGGTGAGCAGGACCACCGGCTTGCCCGCGGTCCGGGCCGTCTCGGCGAAGGCGCGCCCGTCGCGGAAGTCCTCGCAGTACACGCCGATCACGCGCGTCCCCTCGTGGGCTGCGAGGTTCGCGACGACCTCGGTGACGTCGAGGTCGGCCTGGTTCCCGACGGAGACGAGCCGGGAGAAACCGAGCCCGACGTCGGCGAGCAGGAGCCCCGTCTCGAGCGCGATGTTCCCGCTCTGCGAGACGAAGCCCAGGGAGCCGGCAGGCAACGGGTTCGAGGCCAGGTCGAGCTCGGCCTCGGCATCGAAGACGCCGAGGCAGTTCGGCCCGACGAGCACGGCGCCGGCCGCCCGGACCCGCGCCACGATCGCCTCTTCGCGCTCGCGGCCCTCGGGCCCGAGCTCGCCGAGACCGGCTGCGATCGCGACGAGCGCTTTCGCCCCGGCTGCGAGCGACTCGTCGACCGCCTGCTCGAGGGCGTGCGCCGGGACGCTGAGGACGACCAGGTCGGGCGGCTCGGGGAGGTCGGCGATCGACCGGTGCACGGGCAGCCCGTGCAGCTCGCCGCCGCTGCGGCCGACGAGGTGCACCCGGCGCCGGTGGAGCCCCTTGGCCGCGTCGCGCGCGAACCAGTAGCCCCATTTGCCGGGGTCGGCCGAGACGCCGACGATCGCGAGCGAGCGGGGCTCGAAGAGCGGCGTCAGGTCGCGCGTCATCGAGCGCCGACCGAGCGTCCCGCCCGATCCGGCCGGGCGAGCGCGGCGTGCGCGTCGCGGAGGCGCGTCACCCGCTCGAGCACGCGGGCGCCGGCGGGTGCGGCGCGGCCGCTCGCCGTGTCGACGTGCAGGAGCATCTGCTCCGCGGTCGCGACCGGCTCGGGCTCGCCGTCACGCAGCAGCACGTGGAAGAGATGCAGCCGCTTCTCGTCTGCGGCGAGCACCTGCGTCGTCACCGTGACGGCGTCGCCCGCCGCGAGCTGGCGGAGGTGCGAGAGGTGCGTCTCCACGGTGAAGTAGCTGCCGCCGGAGGCCAGGTATTCCGCGTCGATCCCCGCCGAGGCGAGGAGCGCGTCGGTCGCGTCGGCGAAGACCTGGAGGTAGCGGCTCTCGTGGACGTGGCCGTTGTAGTCGATCCAGTCGGCCGGGACCCGTGTCCGGTGCGGGCGCAGCTCCCCGGCAGGCGGGCCGGCGGCTTCCGCGAGGTCGAGCAGGCCGTGCTCCCAGGCGGCGAGTGTCTCCCCGGCCCCCGTTCCCTCCGCGCGCAGCGCCTGGAGGAGGGCCACGAGCGCATCGTCGCGGCTGCGCTCGAGCTCGCGCACCGACCGGCCCTGCGCCTGGGCGTCGGACTGGGCCGACGAGCTTGTCGATCAGGTCGTCCGAGAGCTCCGGCACGTCCATCAGCTTCGTCCAGGGCCACGCGAGCGCAGGCCCGAACTGGCTGAGGAAGTGGCGCATGCCTGCGTCGCCGCCCGCGATCCGGTAGGTCAGGAACGTCCCCATGAACGCCCACCGCAGCCCGGCGCCGTAGCGGATCGCGTCGTCGATCTCTCCGACCGTCGCCACGTCGTCGTGGACGAGCCAGAGCGCCTCCCGCCAGAGCGCCTCGAGCAGCCGGTCGGCCACGAAGCCGTCGATCTCCGTCCGGACGAGCAGCGGGTGCATGCCGACGGCGCGATAGACGGCGGCTGCGCGCTCGAGCGTCGCCGCCGCCGTCCGGCCGCCCCCGCAGACCTCGACCAGCGGCAGCAGGTAGACGGGGTTGAACGGATGCCCGACGGCGAGCCGCTCCGGATGCTCGAGGCCCGCCTGCAGGTCGGTCGGGCGGAGCCCGGAGGTCGACGAGCAGATGATCGCGCTGGGCGGGGCGGCCCGGTCGGCGGCCGCCAGGAGCTCCCGCTTCAGCTCGAGCCGCTCCGGCGCCGACTCCTGCACGAAGTCGACTCCGGCGACCGCCTCCTCGACGGAGCCCGCGAAGACGAGCGTTCCCTCCGGCGGGAGCGGCGCGAGCGTCAGCCGGCCGTAGGCGCGCCGGGCGTTCTCGAGCGCCTGGGCGACCCCGCGCTCTGCTCCCGGCGCCGGGTCGTGGAGGCGCACGTCGACGCCGTTCAGGAGGAAGCGCGCCGCCCAGCCGCCGCCGATCACGCCTCCGCCGAGCAGGCCGACGACGGCCGGACGATCAGCCACGTGAGCCAAGCGCGAGCTTCTCCCGCACCTCGGCCGGCCCGAGCACGCGGACGTTCATCGCCTCGAGGATGGCGACGGCCCGGGCGACGAGGTCGGCGTTCGTGGCCAGCCGTCCCCGCGAGAGGTACAGGTTGTCCTCGAGGCCGACGCGCACGTTGCCGCCGAGCAGCGGCGCCAGCGCGACGAACGGCAGCTGCATCCGGCCGATCGAGAACGCCGAGAACACGCTGTCCGGCGGCAGGCGGTTGACCATCGCGAGCAGCGTCGCCGGGTCGTCCGGGGCGCCGTAGGGGATGCCGGTGCAGAGCTGGATCATCGGCGGGCCGTCGATCAGGCCGTCTGCGATCAGCTCGTGCACGAAGACCAGGTGGCCCGTGTCGAAGACCTCGAGCTCGGGGCGCACGCCCAGCTCCCGGATGCGAGCGGCCATCGCCCGCAGCATCGCGGGCGTGTTCACCATCACGTAGTCGCCGCCGGCCGCGAAGTTCATCGTCCCGCAGTCGAGCGTGCAGATCTCGGGCCGCAGCTCGGCGACGTGCTGCGAGCCGCTCCTCCGCGCCCACCATGTCGGTGCCGCCGGGGTCCGGAGGCAAGGGGCGAATCCGTCGCCGCCGAGCACGAGGTCGCCGCCCATGCCGGCGGTCAGGTTGATGACGACGTCGACGTCGGCGGCGCGGATCCGCTCGACGACCTCGCGGTAGAGCGCCGGATCGCGACCGCCCTGTCCGGTCTCGGGATCGCGGACGTGGAGGTGGACGATCGCCGCGCCGGCGCGGGCCGCCTCGATCGCCGAGTCCGCGATCTGCTCCGGCGTGACCGGCACGTGCTCGCTCCGGCCGGCCGTGTCGCCGGCCCCGGTGACCGCGCAGGTGACGAAGACGTCCCAGTTCATGGCGCGAAGGGTGGTGCGAGATGTGAACACGCGGTGCACATGGCGCGACGGAGCGAGCTTAGGTGGCGTCCGTGAGCGCCGTCAAGGCGGCTTGACCGTCGCACCGGGGCCGATCTAGGGTGCGCCATGCTCGTAGGAGGTTCGTAATATGAACGCGACCGCGGCCCCGGACATCGCCGGCCTGCTCGCCCGGGCGCAGGCGTTCGCCCGTGACGAGCTGCGCCCGGTCGCGCTCCAGTACGACGAGACGGAGGAGTACCCCCTTGCCGAGCTGCGCCGCGCGGCCGAGCTCGGCCTCACCTGCTACGACCTGCCGGCCGCCTTCGGCGGGGGCGGGATCGAGCGCCTGACCGAGCGCTGCGCGGTGATCGAGGAGCTCTCGTTCGGCGACTCGCCGATCTTCTGGGTGATCGCCCAGGGCGGCTTCTTCGCCGGCCCCGTGCTCGCACTCGGCTCCGGCGAGCAGAAGCACCGCTATCTCCCGCCGCTCTGCGGCACCGACCCGCCGGCCTGCTCCGTTGCGATCACCGAGCCCGAGCACGGGTCCGACTCCGCCGCGATCGAGACGCGCGCGCGGCGGGTCGACGGCGGCTATGTGATCGACGGGCGCAAGAAGTTCATCGGGAACGCCCCGATCGCCGACCTCTGCGTCGTCTTCGCGAACGTCGAGCCGGGCTCCCGTTCGAAGGGGATCACAGCGTTCGTCGTCGAGCGCGGCGACGCCGGGTTCGTGGCCGGCCCGCGGCTGCCGAAGATGGGGAGCCGGTGCTTCCCGGCCGGCGAGCTCCTCTTCGAGGAGTGCTTCGTCCCGGACGAGCGCCGCCTCGGCGGCGAGGGCGAGGGCTTCAGCGGCCTGATGCACGTGTTCGACGTCGCGCGGGTGCAGCTCGCGGCCAGCACGCTCGGGCTCGGGCGGGCGGCGCTCGAGCACGCCGTCGACTACGCCCGCGGCCGCGAGGCGTTCGGACGGCGGATCCACGAGTTCCAGGCGGTCTCGTTCCGCCTGGCCGACGCGAAGCTGAAGCTCGACCAGGCCCGCCTGCTCACCCAGCATGCCGCCGGGCTCGCCGATCAGGGCAAGCCGTTCTCGACCGAGGCGGCGATGGCGAAGCTCGCCGCGTCCGAGGCGTCGGTGTTCGCAACGGGCGCCGCGGTGCAGACGCTCGGCGGCGCCGGCTACATCCGCGACTCGCTCGTGCAGAAGTGGTACCGCGACGCGAAGCTCGACGAGATCTGGGACGGCACGAGCGACATCATGCGCCTGATCGTCGCGCGGAGCCTGTTCTCCTAGCTCCGTGCGCGATCCCCGCCACGACGTTCTCTTCGAGCCCGTCGAGCTCGGGCCGGTGACGGCGCGCAACCGGTTCTTCCAGGTGCCGCACTGCAACGGCATGGGGCATCGCGATCCGACGGCTCACGCCGTGATGCGCGGGGTCAAGGCGGAGGGCGGCTGGGCGGTCGTCTGCACCGAAGAGGTCGAGATCCACCCGAGCTCGGATGTCGGCGGCTTCATCGAAGGCAGGCTCTGGGACGACGCCGACATCCCTGCGCACGCACGGCTCGTCGAGCAGGTGCACGCTCACGGCGCGCTCGCCGGCATCGAGCTCGTGCACAGCGGCATGACGTCCGGGAACCTCTACGGACGGATCCCGCCGCTCGGGCCCTCGCACCTGCCCGTCACCGGGCACGAGCCGATCCAGGCACGGCGGATGAGCAGCGACGACATCCGCGACCTGCGCCGGCGGCACCGGCTCGCCGTACGCAGGTCGCTCGACGCCGGCTACGACGTCGTCTACGTCTATGCCGCGCACGGGCTGACGACGCTGCAGCATTTCCTCTCGCGCCGGTACAACGACCGGACGGACGAGTACGGCGGCAGCCTCGAGAACCGCGCCCGGCTGCTGCGCGAGGTGCTCGAGGAGACGCGCGAGGAGTGCGACGGCCGAGCCGCAGTCGCCTGCCGGATCGTGGTCGACGAGCTGCTCGGTGCAGAGGGCATCGGCCGATCCGAGATCGAGGAGCTCCTGGGCCTCGTCGGTGAGCATCCGGATCTCTGGGACTTCATGGCCGGCTTCTGGGAGGACGACTCGATCACGTCGCGCTTCGGCCACGAGGCCTGGACGGAGGAGCACTTTCGCGGGCTGAAGCGGCTGACCTCGAAGCCGGTCGTCGGCGTCGGCTGGCTGACCTCGCCCGACACGATGGTCAGGCTCGTCAACGACGGCGTGCTCGACCTGATCGGCGCCGCGCGCCCGTCGATCGCGGACCCGTTCCTGCCGAAGAAGATCGAGGAGGGCCGGCTCGAAGACATCCGCGAGTGCATCGGCTGCAACGTGTGCGTGACGGGCGACTGGACGGCGACCCCGATCCGCTGCACCCAGAACCCGTCGATGGGGGAGGAGTGGCGCCGAGGCTGGCACCCCGAGCGCATCCGGACCAGCGGGTCGAACGACAAGGTGCTCGTCGTCGGCGGCGGTCCGGCGGGGCTGGAGGCGGCGACCATGCTCGGGAAGCGCGGCTACGAGGTCGTGCTCGCCGAGGCGACGCGCGAGCTCGGTGGGCGGGTGGCGGCCGAGGCGCGGTTGCCGGGGCTCGCGGCCTGGATCCGGGTCGTCGACTACCGCCGCCAGCAGCTGGCGAAGCTCCCGAACGTGACCGTGGCGTTCGAGAGCCGCGTCGGGGCCCTCGACGTCCTCGAGTACGACTTCGCGCACGTCGCGGTTGCGACCGGCGCCCGCTGGCGCCGGGACGGCGCCGGCCGCTGGCACACGCACGGGCTGCCGCTGGATCCCGCGACGGAGACCTTCACCCCCGACGACCTCCTCAGCGGCGCGCGGCCGGCGGGCGAGCGCATCGTCCTCTTCGACGACGACCACTACTACCTCGGCGGCGTGCTCGCCGAGCAGCTCGTCGCGGAGGGCCGGTCGGTGACGCTCGTGACGCCCGCGCCGCGCGTGTCGGAGTGGACCGTGAACACGATGGAGCATCCGCGGATCCACCGGCGGCTCGTCGAGCGAGGCGTCGCGCTCGAGACGGCGCACGCGCTGCACAGCGTGGCGGGCGGCACTGCGCGCATCGTGTGCGTCTACACGGGCCGCGAGCGTGAGCTCGCCTGCGACGCCGTGGTCCTCGTGACGGCTCGCCTCCCGCAGGACGGGCTCGCCGAGGAGCTGCAGGCGCGTCGCGCCGAATGGGATTCGGCGGGCGTTCGCTCGGTCCGCGCGATCGGCGATGCATGGGCACCCGGGACGATCGCGACGGCGGTATGGGACGGCAGGCGCTACGCCGAAGAGCTCGACGGCGAGGAGGCCGGCGACGAGGTGCCGTTCCGCCGGGAGGTCGTGTCGCTCGGAGCGGTGGCACCGTGAGCACGTGGATCGTGCTCGCGCTGGCGATCGTCGCCGAGGTGATCGGCACGACTGCACTGCGTGCCTCGGACGGCATGACTCGCGTCCTGCCGGGGGTCGTGGTCGTCGTCGCGTACGTGATCTCGTTCGTGCTCCTCGCGGTCACGCTCAAGCATCTGGCGCTCGGCACGACCTACGCGATCTGGTCGGGTGTCGGCACGCTCGCGATCGCCCTCATCGGGTGGCTCGTCTATCAGGAGCGGCTCTCCACGGCGACCCTGGCCGGGATCGGGCTGGTGGTGGCCGGCGTGGTCGTGATCCACCTCGGTGGCGGAGCGCATCGTTGACGGTTCACACTATGCGACGATGACGCGGATCATGAACCCGCCAGTCTCCGAGCTCGCCGTTCCGGGCGGGCGCTCGCGCACGATCCAGTCGGTCGACCGGGCGGCGGCGCTCCTCAAGGCGATCGCCGACGCGAGCCGTCCGCCGACCGTCGTCGAGCTGGCCGAGACGTGCATGCTCAACCGCAGCACGGCCTGGCGCCTGCTGGCGACGCTCGATGCGCACGGCCTGATCGAGCGCGACCCGGTGAGCCAGCGCTACAGCCTCGGCTATGCATTCCTGCGCATCGCCGCCGGCGCCGACATCGATCCGCTCGTCCGCCGTGCGCGGCCGGTCCTCGAGCAGCTGGCGCGTGACACGGCGGAGGCGACAAATCTTGCGGTGGCCAAGCGGTTCAACCTCGTGTACGTCGACCAGGTCGATCCGCCGCAGATCATGGCTCCGAACTGGTTCGGCCGCCCCGTGCCGCTGCACGCGACCTCCACCGGGAAGGCGTACCTCGCGTTTCTGTCGCCGGACGAGCGCCGCGCGGCCCTGCCCGAGCGTCTCGACCGCTACACGGAGACGACGATCACGGACCGGCGCCGGCTCGGGGCGGAGCTCGACGACGTGCGGCGCGACGGCTGGGCGGTCTGCGTGGGCGAGCTCGAGGAGTCGCTGTTCGGCGCGTCGGCGCCGGTGCTGTCCGAGCAGGGCCGGCCCGTCGCGGTGGTGAGTGTCTGGGGCACCGAGCACCGGCTGCCCCGCGAGCGCCTGCCGGAGATCGGCGGGCAGGTGCTCGCAGCTGCGAAGGAGATCAAGGGCCTCCTGCGGTGAGCGAGCCGCTCGTCGAGGCACGGCTCGAGGGTGAGGTGTGCATCCTGCGCCTCTGCCGGCCGGAGAAGCTGAATGCGCTGTCGACGGCGCTCGAGCAGGCGCTCGGCGACGCGCTCGACCGGCCCGATGTGCGGGAGAGCGCCTGCGTCGTCTTCACCGGCAGCGGGCGCGCGTTCTCGGCCGGCGCGGACATTTCGGAGTTCGCCGACCGTGATCCCGCGGCGATCGCGCGCTACTACCGAGAGAGCGGCGGCGTCTACGAGCGCGTCGCCGCGCTGCAGCAGCCGACGATCAGCGCGATCCACGGCTACTGCCTCGGAGGCGGGCTCGAGCTCGCGCTGGCCACCGACTTTCGCATTGCCGACGAGACCGCGGTGTTCGGGTTCCCGGAGGTCTCGATCGGGATCCTGCCCAGCTCGGGCGGCACGGTCCGCGCGGCGCGCCTGCTCGGGCCTGCACGCGCGAAGCAGCTGATCCTCCTCGGGGGCCGCCTGGACGCCGTCGAGGCGCTCGCTGCAGGCCTCGTGACGGAGGTCGTCGCGGCCGACGGCTCGCTCGGGCGCGCGCTCGAGCTGGCCGGGTCGATCGCTGCCCTGCCGCGGCTCGCCGTGAGCGTCGCGAAGCAGGCGATCGACGCTGCGCCCGAGTCCTCGCGCGCAGCCGCGCTCCTGGTCGAGCGGCTCGCCTACGGCCTGCTCGCGCAGACGACGGCTGCACGCAACGCGGTCGACGACTTCGGGCGAAGCTGAGGTGGAGCACGAGAAGGAGATCGAGATCCGCTGGCGCGATCTCGACGTCTACGGCCACGTCAACCACGTCGTCTTCCTCACCTACCTCGAGGAGGCCCGGGACGAGTGGCTCGGGCTGACACTGGGCGACCCGAGCCGGGTGTGGAGCTACGTCGTGGCGCGCGTCGAGATCGACTACCGCCGCGAGCTTCGGCTCGAGGACGACCTCGTCCTGGCGCGCTGCGCGCTCGGCCGGATCGGGACGTCGAGCATCCGCACGCGGGAGGTGCTGGCGACCCGGGCGGGGGAGGTCGCAGCGGAGGCGGAAGCGGTGCTCGTGGCCCGCGACGAGGAGACGGGCAAGTCCCGTCCGCTCCGGGACGACGAGCGCGCGGCGTTCGAGCGCGCCTCAGCGTAGGAAACGCCTGTTCGGCCCCGAAGGGTGCGCCATGCTGCTCGACGCAGTCAGCGAAGTCGAGTTGTTCGTGAACGTCTTCTTCGACGTTTACATCCTGGCGATCCTCGCGTACATCCTCACGTCCTGGGTGCAGCTGCCCTACTCGTTACGACCGGTCCAGCGCTTCCTCTACGACGCGTGCGAGCCCTATCTCAGGCTCTGGCGGCGAATTCTGCCGTTCCGGGTCGGGGCGTTCGATTTCTCGCCGATGGTCGCCGTGTTTGCCCTGATCGCAGCCGAGCAGATCCTGATCAACGTCCTCGGCCGTCTGCACTGAGAGGAGCACTGAATGCGGTACACACCGGTTGAACTGAGACACATACGCGTCGGTCGCAGCCTGTTCGGCTACAAGCGGCACGACATCGACAAGCTGCTGGAGGACATCGCGGACAGCTTCGAGGAGGTCTGGAGCGAGCGCGGCGAGCTGGCCGACAAGGTCGAGGACCTCGGGAACATCCTCGCCGACGTCAAGGAGCGTGAGTCGCTGCTTGCGGCGACGCTCGTCTCGGCCGAGCGCGCGGCCGCCGACGCGAGAGACCAGGCGAAGCGGGAGGCAGAGCTGATCGTCGCGGAGGCGCACGTCGAGGCGCGGTCGGTCACGCGCGGGGCTCAGGGGGAGCGCGACCGGCTGTTCGCCGAGGTGCGCCGGATCGAGACGCTGCTCCGCGCCGCGCTGGGGATGGTCGAGGAGGGCAAGCACGACCTGCCAACGCCGGCGGCCGGCGAGGAAGAGGAGGAGTGGCCGAGGCGCGAGGACACGCGGGAGTTCCAGGCGGCCATCCATCCGGACGTCGCTCAGCAGCCGGTCGAGGCCGATGAGCCGGCGGGGGACGACGTGCCGAAGCTGCCGCCCGTTCAGTCCGTGACGGGAGGGCCGGAGGACGACGACAGCCCGAGCCCGGGCCGGAACTTCTCCTGGGGGTAGGGCGTTCGCGTTAGAGCTACGCTCTCCCTGTGAGCTCTCGCCTTCAGCTGCGGGTTTCCCCGGGCGCTTCGTCGCCGGGGATCGTCGGGCGATACGGAGCGGCCTGGAAGGTGCGCGTCACCCAGGCTCCCGAGGACGGCAAGGCGAACGCGGCCGTCGTTCGGCTGCTCGCGGACACGCTGGCGCTTCGCGCGACAGACGTCGAGATCGTTTCCGGGCACGCGTCGCGGGACAAGACGATCGCGCTGGCGGGAATCGGCCGGGACGAGATCGAGCGGCGTCTCCTGAAGGCGAGTGGCGCGGGAAAGGAATCGAAATGACGAGCACGGACACGAGCGAGTACAAGAATCTTCTCGAGGCCGAACGAGCCCGGCTGCGCGACGCGGTCACGTTCCTGGAGAAGGAGAACGCCGGCAGCATCGAGGAGGAGCTCGGGGAGATCGCGGGCCGCGGGGACGACAACCATCTCGCCGACATGGCGACCGCCACGTACGACCGTGAGCTCGACGAGGGCCTCGAGGAAGGCGCTCAGAACACCCTCGAGGAGATCGACGCCGCGTTGCTGCGCATCGAAGAGGGCAGCTACGGCGTGTGCGAGGCCTGCGGCGAGCCGATCGGCGCGGAGCGCCTCTCCGCGATCCCTTGGGCGCGCCTCTGCATCGACGACCAGCGCCGGCTCGGTTGAACGAGGTACGAGTCGGATCGGCGACGAACGGGTTGCAGCCCGTGTCGGTCGCGGAGCGCTCGCTCGGCGCCGGCGCCTGGCAGTGGGCGGGCCTCGCGGCGGTCGCGCTCGCGGCGGTGATCGCCGACCAGGTCACGAAACACGTCGTCACGAGCACGCTGAGCCTCGACGAATCGGAGCACGTGATCGGGCCGCTCTCGATTCACCACGTGCAGAACTCGGGAATCGCGTTCGGGCTCTTCTCCAGCGCGACGGTGATGGTGACCGCCGTGACCGCCGGCGCGGTGATCTGGATGCTCGTGTTCTTCGCACGCTCCGGGGCGCGGCACCCGGTGCTCCCGGCGGCCCTGGGCCTGCTGATCGGCGGCAGCGTTTCCAACCTGGTCGACCGGATCCGGCTGCACCACGTCACGGACTTCATCGACGTCAAGTGGTGGCCCGCGTTCAACCTGGCAGACAGCTTCATCGTCGTCGGCGTCGCCATCCTGCTCGGCGCGCTGATCGTCGCCGACCGCAAGCCGAAGCCGCCGCGGCGGACGCTCGACGTCGCTGCTCGGTGAGCGGCGTAGGCTCGACGGAGCCGCCCGGGAGCGGAGGTGCCGGCTCTGCCGGCGCCGGCAGCGGAAAGAGCGGCGTAGGCTCGACGGAGCCGCCCGGGAGCGGAGGTGCCGGCTCTGCCGGCGCCGACAGCGGAAACAGCGTCAAGGTTCCGGCCGGCGCAGCCGGCGAGCGGCTCGACCGCTTTCTCGCGACGCAGCTCGGGTCGCGCGCGGCAGCCGGGCGCGCGATCGAGGCGGGAGCACTCGTCGACGGAGTCGCGCGGGCGAAGAGCTTCCGGCTCGAGGGCGGGGAGGAGGTCGAGCTCGCCGTCCCGCTCCCGGCCCCGACCGTCGCGCCTCCGGCCGAGCCGGCGATCGTGTGGGAGGACGAGCACCTGCTCGTGATCGACAAGCCGGCAGGCCTCGTGGTGCACCCCGGAGCCGGGCACGCGAGCGGAACGTTGGTCGACGCGCTCGCGGGCAAGATCGCGGGCGGAGAGCCGGGCAGGCCCGGCATCGTCCACCGCCTCGACCGCGACACCTCGGGCCTGATGGTCGTCGCGCGCTCCCAGGAGGCGTACGAGCTCCTGACCCAGCTCGTGCGCGAGCACGCGCTCGAGCGGACCTACACGGCCCTCGTCAAGGGGCGGCCGCGCTCTCGCACCGGGCGGATCGAGGCGCCGATCGGGCGCGACCGGGGCGACGCGACGCGCGTCTCGCTGGACAGCGACTCTGCGCGCCATGCGGTCACGCATTTCGAGGTGCTGGAGCTCTGGCCGGAGCACGCGCTCCTACGGGTGACGCTCGAGACCGGGCGAATGCACCAGATCCGCGTGCACCTGGCAGCGATCGACCTGCCTGTCGTCGGCGATCCGGCCTACGGGGTCCCCGAGCCGGAGCTCGGCCGCCAGTTCCTGCACGCCTCGGAGCTCGCCTTTCCGCACCCGCTGTCGGGTGAGCGGATCGAGACCACCTCGGAGCTCCCGCCCGAGCTGGCCGCGTACCTCGGCCGGTTCGGCTGAGCGCCCGGCGGCTACTATGCCGTCGTCCATGTTCCCTCGACCGGCGGGAATCCCTCGGTGGACGGTGGCCGGAGCTCATCCGGCTTCCACCTCGGCCTCGCCGGAGCAATGCAATTCAAACCGTAGAAAGGGGCTCCCATGCCCGTTGTTTCCATGAAGGAATTGCTGGAGGCCGGCGTCCATTTCGGTCACCAGACGCGCCGCTGGAACCCGAAGATGAAGCGCTTCATCTTCACCGAGCGCGGTGGGATCTACATCATCGACCTCACCCAGACGCAGGAGCTGCTGGACGAGGCGTACAACTTTGCGAAGGCGATCGCCGAGCGGAACGGCTCGGTGCTCTTCGTCGGGACGAAGAAGCAGGCACAGGACGCGGTGCGCGACGAGGCGCGCCGTGTCGGCATGCCGTACGTCAACAACCGCTGGCTCGGCGGGCTGCTGACCAACTGGCGCACGATCTCCGACCGGATCCAGCGCCTGCACGAGCTGCGTGCGCTGAAGACCGAGGCTCAGCTCGACCTGCTGCCGGCCAAGGAGCGCATCTCCATGGAGGCGGAGCTCGAGAAGCTCGAGTCGAACCTCGGCGGGGTCGCCGACATGCGCCGCCAGCCCGACGCGATCTTCATCGTCGACCTGCGCAAGGAGCAGCTTGCCGTGCGGGAGGCGAAGCGCCTCAACCTGCCGGTGATCGCGCTCGTCGACACGAACTGTGATCCCGACGAGGCCGACTACGTGATCCCCGGGAACGACGATGCGATTCGCTCCTGCCATCTCGTGATCAAGGCCCTGGCCGACGGGATCGAGGCCGGCAAGCGCAAGGTGACGCCGGCCGAGCTGCAGGGCGCGAGGAACGGCAAGGCCGAGGCCGAGCGCCGAGCCCGAGCCTGCAACCGAGCCCGAGCCCGAGGCTCCGGCGGCGCCCGAGGCTCCGTCAGCCGAGGCACCGGCAGCCGAGGCACCGGCAGCCGCCGAGGCCGAGACGACGAACGAGGAGACCGCCGAATGACCGAGATCACCGCTGCCATGGTGAAGGAGCTGCGCGACGCGACGAGCGCCGGGATGATGGAGTGCAAACGCGCGCTGCAGGAGACCGACGGCGACTTCGACGACGCGGTCAAGCTGCTCCGCGAGAAGGGCATGGCTTCCGCCGCGAAGCGTGCGGATCGCGCAACGAGCGAAGGCAAGGTCGGCGTGATGGTGCGCGACAACGTCGGTGCGATCGCTGCGCTCGGCTGTGAGACCGAGCCGGTCTCGAACAACGACGATTTCCTCGCGTACGCGGAGAAGGTCCTGCGCACCGTGTTCGACGGCGGCGATCCGGCGTCGCTCGAAGACGAGCGCGTCGCGCTCGCCGCGAAGCTCGGCGAGAACATCCAGGTCGCGGGCGCCAAGCGGATGGAGGCGGGAGCCGGCGAGGACTTGACGTTCTACGTGCACTCGCCGGCGAACAAGGTCGGCGCGCTCGTGCGCACGAAGGGCGGCGACCCAGCAGCGGCCCGCAGTCTCGCGCTGCACCTGACGTTCGCCCGTCCGACGTACGGAGAGCGGAGCGAGATCCCACAGGCGCTCGTCGATGCCGAGCGGGAGATCCTCTCCAAGTCGGAGGAGGTGCTCTCGAAGCCCGAGAACGTCCGCGAGAAGATCGTCGACGGGCAGCTCAACAAGAGGTTCTTCGGTGAGTCCGTGCTGACCGAGCAGACGTGGTACCGGGCCGACGAGGCAACCGGCACGGTCGCGCAGTACCTGGCCGAGCACGGGATCGAGCTCCTCGACTACGCCTGGTACGCCGTTTCCTGACGTGCCGTTCAAGCGCGTCCTGCTGAAGCTCTCCGGTGAGGCCCTGATGGGCTCCGGCGAGTTCGGCCTCGATGCACGCACGGTCGACGACCTCGCCAGCGAGCTCGTTCGTGTGCGCTCCGGCGGCCTCGAGATCGCGCTCGTGATCGGGGGCGGCAACATCTATCGCGGGATGTCGGCGGCGGCGCAGGGGATCGACCGGGCCACGGGCGACTACATGGGCATGCTCGCCACCGTCCTGAACGCGCTCGCCGTGCAGGAGGCGCTGGAGCGAAACGGGGCGGACACCCGCGTGCTGTCGGCGATCGACGTGCGGGAGGTCGCGGAGCCGTACATTCGCCGGCGCGCGGTGCGCCATCTCGAGAAGGGGCGCGTCGTCATCTTCGCCGCCGGCACCGGCAACCCGTACTTCACGACCGACACCGCCGCGGCACTCAGGGCGCTCGAGATCGGGGCGCAGGCGATCCTGATGGCGAAGCACGGGGTGGAGGGCGTTCTCGACGGCGACCCGCGTGAAAACCCACAGGCGTCGCTGATTCCCGAGCTCACCCACTTGCAGGCGATCGAGCGAGGATTGAAAGTGATGGACACGACAGCCCTTTCTCTCTGCATGGACAATCGACTTCCGATCCACGTCTTCGAGCTTGCGCCGGGCACCATCGGCCGAGTGGTGGAGGGGGAGCGTGTGGGCACGATCATCTCTACACCCGAAGGAGACGCACGGTGATCGAGAACTTCGTCGGCGACGCACAAGGAAGAATGGACAAGTCGGTCGAGGCGACGCACGAGCACTTCAACTCGGTGCGAACCGGGCGCGCGGCTCCCGCGCTGCTCGATCGGATCACGATCGACTACTACGGCACACCGACTCCGCTCAAGAACCTGGCCACGATCAATGCACCCGAGCCGCGGATGCTGACGATCCAGCCGTTCGATCCGACCTCGATCAAGCAGATCGAGAAGACGATCCTCGAGTCGGACCTGGGACTGACGCCGTCCAACGACGGCAAGCTGATCCGCCTGCCGATCCCGCAGCTGACCGAGGAACGGCGCAAGGAGCTCGTCAAGCTCGTCAAGCAGATGGCGGAGGAGGGTCGCGTCGCGGTGCGCAACGTGCGCCGAGACGCGATCAAGCATCTCGAGGAGCTCGTCAAGAACGGCGACGTCGGCGACGACGAAGAACGCGCGGCGGAGAGTCGCGTGCAGAAGCTCACCGACGAGCACACCACGAGGATCGACGAGTTGCTGAAGCGCAAAGAGGCCGAGATCATGGAGGTCTGAGGACCTCCATGCGGCTTCTTTCTCGCATCAGGACACTCGCCCGCATCCGGCCGTTGCCGGATCGCGAACTGCCGGAGGTCGCCTCGTCCGTCGCGATCATCCTCGACGGCAACGGCCGCTGGGCCAAACGGCGCGGCCTGCCGACGGCGGCCGGCCATCGCGCGGGTGCGCGCACGGTGCGCCGCATCGTCGAGGCGGCGATCGACGTGGGCGTCCACGACCTGTCCGTGTTCGCGTTCTCGACGGAGAACTGGTCGCGCCCGCCCGACGAGGTGGACGCGCTCATGGAGATCTTCGCCGAGACGATCGAGCGCGAGCTGCCCGATCTGGCCGAGCAGGGCGTACGGGTGCGCTTCATCGGACGCCGCGACCGCGCGCCGGAGACGCTGCGCCAGCGGATGGCGGCGATGGAGGACCGCACCGAGCTGAACACGCGAATCAACCTCTGGGTCGCATTCGACTACGGCGGCCGCGCCGAGCTCGTCGAGGCGACGCGGCGAATCGTCGAGAGCGGCGTCGAGGCGAACGAGATCGACGAGAACGTCTTCGCGGCGAACCTGTACGCGCCCGAGCTCCCGGATCCCGACTTGCTGATCCGCACGAGCGGGGAGCTGCGCATCTCGAACTTCCTGCTCTGGCAGGTTGCCTACTCGGAGCTCGTCTTCGTCGACAAGCTCTGGCCGGACTTCGACGAGCGCGATCTGCGCTCGGCGCTGGCGGACTACGCGTCGCGCCGTCGAAGATTCGGCGGCAGATGAGCAACGCCGTCTCACGCATCGTCGTCGCGCTCGCGCTCCTGCCCGTCGTGCTCGGCGCGGTATATCTCGGCGGCTGGTGGCTGTTCGCGCTCGTCGCGTTCGGCGCGGCGGTCGCGCTGCACGAGTTCTGGCTGCTCGCCCGGCCGCTCGCGCCGCTCTCACCGGCCGGGTACATCGGCGCCGCGCTCGCGCTCGTCGGTGCCGAGATCTCGGGGCTCGACTGGATGATCGGCGGAGTGCTCTCGACCTTCGTGCTGGCGTTCGTCCTCAAGGCCGTCTCCGAGGCGCGCCAGGCGGCGACGATCGCGATCAGCGGCACGGTCATGGGTGCGATGTGGATCGGCGGCGGCCTCGGCTTTCTGATCCTCCTGCGCGAGATCCCGGACCACGGACGGCTCGCCGTCGTCACGGTGCTCGTCGCCGTCTGGGCGGGCGACTCGCTGGCGTACTTCGGCGGACGGCTCGTCGGGCGGCACAAGATGGCGCCGCGCACCTCGCCGGGCAAGACGTGGGAGGGATTCGTGTTCGGGACGGCCGCGACGATCTTCGTCGCGTTCGTCGCGCTCTACAAGCAGAACTTCCTCACGATCGGGCAGTCGATCGTCCTGGGCGTCGTGCTCGCGGTCGCCGCACCGCTCGGAGACCTCTTCGAGTCGCTGCTCAAGCGCGACATGGACGTCAAGGACACCGGCACGCTCCTCGGCGGCCACGGAGGGATGCTCGACCGCATCGACGCCGTCCTCTTCGCCGCTCCGGCCGCGTACTTCGCGATCCTGGCCTTCACCGGATAGGTACCAGGTAACGGCCGCGGTCGGCACACTGTCGGGATGACGCGCGTTGCCCTGCTCGGCGCGACCGGCTCGATCGGCCGCCAGGCGCTCGAGGTGATCGAGGCGAGCCCTGAACTCGACCTCGTGGCCGCAACCTCCGGCACGCAGCCGATCGACGGCATCGCGCCGCTGACCCAGGTGGGCGGTGACCCGACCTCGCTGCTCGAGCGGGCCGAGCCCGACGTCGTCCTGAACGCAACCCTCGGCTTCGCCGGGCTGCCCGGCACGATGTGGGCGCTCGAGCACGGCGTGACGCTCGCGCTCGCGAACAAGGAGAGCCTCGTTGCGGCCGGCGAGCTCGCCCTCGGCGCGCGCGAGCGGGGCGGGGGGCTGCTGATCCCGGTCGACAGCGAGCACTCTGCGCTCTTCCAGTGCGCTCAACTCGGTGCCCCGGAGAGCGTCGTCCTCACGGCGAGCGGTGGGCCCTTCCGGGGCCGCTCGCGCGACGAGCTCGCCGACGTCACGCCCGAGCAGGCGCTGACGCATCCCACCTGGACGATGGGCGCGAAGATCACGATCGATTCCGCAACTCTCGCGAACAAAGGCCTCGAGGTGATCGAGGCGCACTTCCTGTTCGGGATCCCGTACGACCGCATCGAGGTCGTCGTGCATCCGACGTCGATCGTGCACGGCCTCGTCCGATTCCGCGACGGCGCCTCGATCGCCCATCTCGGCTATCCGGACATGCGCGTGCCGATCTCGTTCGCGCTGACCTATCCCGAGCGTGCCGGCACACCGGTCCCGGCGCTCGACCTGACGGCAGGCCCCCTCGAGTTCTTCGAGCCGGATGTCGAAACGTTCCCCATGCTCACACTCGCACGAGAGGCGGGCAGGCTGGGTGGCACCTATCCGTGCGCCTACAACGCCGCGAACGAGGTCGCGGTCGCCGCGTTCCTCGACGGCAGGATCGGGTTCCTCGAGATCGCCTCGCTCGTCGAGCACGCGCTCGAGCACGCCGACGGCGCCCCGGCCCGGGATCTCGACGAGCTGCGCGAGGCAGACCGCCTCGCACGTGAGCTGGCGGCCGCGCAGGAGCGGACATGGGCCTAGTCGCTGCGATCTTCGGGCTCGCGGTGCTCGTGATGATCCACGAGGCAGGGCACTTCTTCGCCGCGCGGGCCGTGGGGATGACGCCGCGGAAGTTCTATCTCGGCTTCGGGCCGCCGATCGTCAAGCGGGTGCGCAACGGTGTCGAGTACGGGATCGGCTCGATCCCGCTCGGGGGCTACGTGAAGATTCCCGGGATGAACCGGCCGTCGCCGGGCGACCTGGCGGCGAGCTTGCAGCCCGGGGCGCGCGAGCGTCTCCGTCCGGAGCTGGCGCGGCTCGACGTGGCGATCGAGAGCGGCGACGACGACGCGGCCCGGTCGGCGCTCGCCGAACTTCGGCCGCAGATCGGGAGCTCGCGCATCTGGCAGGAGCTCGAATGGTCGCTGGCACCGGACGCGTACTGGCGCCAGGCGACCTGGCGGCGCCTCGTCGCGATCGCCGCCGGGCCGGCCGTCAACCTGGTGTTCGCCTTCGTGCTGTTCGCCGTTCTGTTCATGGTCGCCTCGACGCGCGACACGAACGTGATCGGCCGTGTCGTTGCAGGCACACCGGCGGCGTCCTCGGGCCTGCGGGCCGGAGATCACGTGCTGCGCGTCGCCGGGGTGGCCGTGACCCCGAAGGAGATCCCTGCGCACATCCGTGCGACCGGCGGCCGGCCGTTCCGCCTGCTCGTCGTCCGGAACGGCAAGCGGGTGGTCGTCGGGCCTGTGCGGGCGAAGCTGTCGCAGGGCGCCTATCGGATCGGGATCGCGATCGAGTCGCGCACCGGCCCCGGCGAGTCCGTTCCAGCGGCCGCCGCCGACTCCGTGCGGCTCACCTGGTCGATCACCTCCGAGACGGTGCGCGGCCTCGGCCACCTGGCCACGGGCCGTGACACGAACCAGGTCTCGAGCTCCGTGGGCATCGTCCGCGTGTCCGCCCAGGCGTGGCGCCAGGGGCTCCGCGACTTCCTGTTCGTGCTCGGTCTGGTCAGCCTCGCGCTCGGCCTGCTGAACCTGCTCCCCGTCCTGCCGCTCGACGGCGGGCACATCGTGATGGCGCTGGTCGAGAAGGTGCGCGGTCGCACGTTCGCCCAGGCTGTCTACATGCGCTACAGCGTGATCGGGCTGTCGCTCTTCGCCGTGCTCATGTACTTCGGGCTGCGGAACGACCTCTTCGGCGGCGGCGGCTGAGCGGCGAAAGGCGGGTAGGCGGGTAACCTGGTGCCGTGGCCAGCGAGCGCTCGGTAACGGTCGGCGGCGTCAGGATCGGGGGCGGCGCGCCTCCGGTCGTGCAGTCGATGACATTGACCAAGACGCACGACGTCGAGGCGACGACCGCCCAGATCGCCGCCCTGGCGAGCGCAGGCTGCGAGATCGTCCGCGTGGCGGTGCCGAAGAGCGAGGACGCGGACGCACTGCCGAAGATCGTCCGGTTCTCCCCGATCCCGGTGATCGCCGACATCCACTTCAATGCCTCGCTCGCGCTGCGCGCGATCGAGGCTGGGCGTCGCGGCGGTCAGGATCAACCCGGGGAACATCGGCGGGCCGGACAAGGTCGCAGCGGTTGTCCGGGCAGCGAAGGCTGCGGGAATCCCGATGCGCATCGGCGCCAACTCGGGCTCGCTCCCCAAGCACCTCGAGAGCCTCGCCCAGCAGGACCAGGCCGAGGCGCTCGTCGAGGCGGCCCTGGAAGAGGTGCGCCTGCTGGAGAGCCTCGACTACCGCGACTTCAAGATCTCGGTCAAGTCGAGTCACGTCCCCACGATGATCCGCGCGTACCGGCTGCTCGCCGAGAGGGTGCCGTACCCGCTGCATCTCGGGGTCACCGAGGCCGGCACGCCGTTCTCGGGCGCGATCAAGAGCGCCGTCGGCATGGGCGCTCTGCTGGCGGACGGGATCGGCGACACGATCCGCGTCTCGCTGACGGCCGACCCGGTCGAGGAGGTGAAGACCGCCTACGAGATCCTCAAGGCGCTCAACCTGCGTGAGCGCGGCCCCGTGATGATCGCCTGCCCGAGCTGCGGGCGGGACAACGTCGGCGTGCAGCAGCTCGCCGAACGCGTCGAGGAGCGGTTGCGCACCTATCCCCAGGCGTTCGAGGTGGCGGTGCTCGGCTGCGCGGTGAACGGGCCGGGGGAGGCGGGCGACGCCGACTTCGGCATTGCCGGCGGCCGCGATGTCGGCTTCGTGTACGCGCACGGCCGTGTACTCAAGAAGGTGTCGAGCGACATCCTCGTCGACGAGCTCTTCCACGAGATCGACAGGTGGATCGGCGAGGGGATGTTCCGGCCGAAACGGCTGAAGATGGCGAAGCCGGCAGCACTCGCGATGGCGGAGGCGTCGGCCATCCCGCTCCAGTGACCGCGCAGGACGTGTCTAACGGAGACACGTCTGGGGTCTGACCCCGAACCGTGGCCGAGAGAGGCAGTTGGCGGCTCGCGGCCATGCGTCGGCGGCAGCCGTTCGCAGTTCGAGCCGGCGTGTTCATGCGTCGATTCGCACGAAGACACGCCTGATCGAGACACGTCTGGGGTCTGACCCCAGCGCCCCGCCGAAGGAGACACGGCCTGAAACTCGAGTCGGTAGCCTGGGTCGGCAACAGATGATCGCCCGCGCCTCACACCTTTTTCTCCCGACGCTCCGCGATGCTCCCGCCGATGCGGAGGCCGTCAACCACAAGCTCCTCGTCCGAGGAGCGTTCGCGCGCCAGGTGACCGGGGGCGTGTGGACGTTCTTGCCGCTCGGCTGGAAGGTGCACCGCAAGATCGAGCAGATCATCCGCGAGGAGATGGACGCGATCGGCTGCCAGGAGATGTTGATGCCGGTGCTGACCCCGTTCGAGCTCTGGCAGCAGACCGGCCGCGACTTCATCCAGGAGATCTTTCGCCTCAAGGACCGCAAGGGCGCCGACTACGTCCTGCCGATGACGCACGAGGAGACGGTGACGTTCCATGCGCGCGAGCTGCAGAGCTATCGCCAGCTGCCGCAGATGCTCTACCACATCTCGATCAAGGAGCGTGACGAGCCGCGCCCGCGCGCGGGCCTCATCCGCCTGCGTGAGTTCATCATGAAGGACGCCTACTCGTTCGACCGGAACGATGCCGGTCTCGCCGAGAACTTCGAGCTGCAGCGAGGCGCGTACACGCGCATCTTCGAACGGTGCGGGCTCAAGGTCTACGACGTCGAGGCGGAGTCCGGAATGATGGGCGGCAGCGAGTCGGTCGACTTCCTCGCACCGGCGGGTGCTGGCGAGAACACGCTCGTGACGTGCGAGAACGGCGACTTCGCCGCGGACATCGAGGTCGCGCGCGGCGTCCCCCGCGCGCCGGTGTTCCCCGAGACGACAGCTGCGCCGTCCGAGGTGGAGACGCCCGGCGTCAAGACGTGCGAGGCACTCGCGGAGTTTCTCGCGATCGATGTCGCTGCGACCTCCAAGGCGATGCCGGTGACGGTGGACGGGGACACCGTCGTGCTCGCGCTGATCCGGGGCGACGATCGGATCGAGCCGGCGAAGCTCGACGCAGCGCTCGGCCGCCAGTCGCGCCCGGCGACGGACGACGAGATCCGCGCGGCGTTTGGTGCGAGCGGCGGTTCGCTCGGCCCGGTCGGCTTCAAGGGCGAGGTCGTCGCCGACGAGTCGCTGCGCGGCGGGCAGTTCGTCGCCGGCGCGAACCGGGACGGCTGGCATCTCCGCGGGGTGGAGGCGGGTCGCGACTTCGAGGCCCGCTTCGCCGACCTCCGCGAGTCGGCCGACGGCGACACCTGCCCGAACTGTGGCGGTCGCCTCCTCTTCGAGACGGCGATCGAGGTCGGCCATATCTTCAAGCTCGGAACGCGATATTCCGAGCCGCTCGGCGCGGCCTTCCTGGACGAGGAAGGCCAGGAGCGGCCCGTGATCATGGGGAGCTACGGCATCGGCCTTGCTCGCGTGCTGGCCGCCCTCGTCGAGCAGTCCCACGACGAGCACGGGATCATCTGGCCGGCGAGCGTCGCCCCCTACGATGTCCATGTGGTCGTGCTCGGCGGTGCAGAGGAGATTGGGCAGCAGGCGGCCGAGGCGCTGTCGGCCGCAGGCAAGGATGTGCTGCTGGACGACCGCGACCAGCGGCCGGGCGAGAAGTTCGCGGACGCAGACCTGATCGGCATCCCGATCCGGATCACCGCCGGCAAGAAGAGCCTGGACGACGGCGCCGTCGACGTCCGCGACCGCTCGACGGGTGCCGAGCGGCGTGTGAATGTGGCCGACCTGGGCACGCTGAGCTAGATGGCGAAGCGGCGCCGCTACGCATCCGAGCAGTTCGGCCCGGCCGTGGAACGGCTGATGAACGAGACGGGCGTCACCTACCGTGCGCTGGCGGCGAAGACGGGGCTCTCGGCTGGGTATCTGAACCACCTGGTGCACGGCAATCGTCCGGTGCCCTCGAACGACGTCGTCGAGGTGCTCGCGAAAGCGCTCGACGTGGAAGCCGAGCACTTCCGGGAGTACCGCGTCCGGGTGATCACCGAGAAGCTCGAGGCCATGCCGGATCTCGTCGACCGTCTTTACAAACGACTCAGCGGCTAACCCGCCAGCCCCGAGCGCGTCTTATGGCATAGGTGCGGTGGGGTCCCGGCAAGCGACCACTGGGGGGTTAGGGGCCCCACCGAGCCTTCTTTCGGTCAGCGCGAGGAGAGCCGTCTAGGACATTCGTCCCTGCGCGACGGCCACGCAGGCCTGGCAGGGAGGGAAGCCCTGGTTCCACGGTACGTTCGTCTGATCGACGCCGCACAGCGCCGTATCGGGGTCGTGGTCGTGGACGATGTGCTCGCATTCCTCGAAGGGGTGCCCGTCGGCGCCGAAATGCGGTTCGATCTCGGGAAGAGAGCTCACGAAAAGCATGATAGGGATGTAACGCCCGTGGCGGCTCGCGAATCTGCTTCTCCATGATCTTTCGCATCGCCCGACGGCTTCGGCATTCGCTTGCGCTGCTGTCGGCCATCACGCTCTTCTGCGTCGGCTGAACGGTCGACCGCGCTCCCGTGCGGAGCGGACAAGCTGCCCTGGTCGAGCTGGAACGGCGACGCCGCAGTTCCCCCTAGGCAGGACCCCGCGCTCGAGGTCCTGCCCGGTGCCCAGCTTTACGCCTGGACGGTCTCGTGGACCGGGAACTCCTTGATGTCGGGCGGACCCTGCATCTCGACGCCCGCCGCCTCGACGCCCTCCTGGATCCGGGCTGAAAACGCGTCGAAGTCGGCCCGGGACTCCCAGAAGTCGATGATCCCCCAACCGCCGTCGATCGGGCCGGAGGCGTGGAACTCGAGGCCCTTCGGCGAGGTGCGATCGGGATTGATGTGGTCGTGCACCGAGTCGTACTGCTCCTGGGTCACACCCGGGAGCTTGATGCGGATGCCGATGGTCACTGAGCGGCCCCTCTCGTGGGTTCGTGGAGAGCCGACTCTACGCCGGAGGAGGGCTCCGGTAGCAGCGGAACTGTCCGCGGCTCAGTGCGAGAGCGCCAGCGCGTGCTGCGCGTAGTACGAGCGGGCCAGCGACTTGAAGAGCCCGCCGTCGTCGTCCGCGCTCGTGGCAACGCGTGTGTTGCCGTTGATCGGCGCAGGATTCGTCACGCCGTCCTTCGCGGCATCGCACGCGCAGGTCGCGCCGTCGGCCCCGCGACCGAACATGAAGCCGATGAAGCCGGCGGCAGCGTACGCGCGCAGGTGCGCCCGAGAGCCGAGGATCCACTGGACGCGGTTGTCCTGGAAGTGGTCCCAGGTGTTGTTCATCGACCGCATGACGGTGTTGCCGAGCGGGATCTGCCAGGCGACCATCCGCACGCCGGCGAGGCGCACGAACGTCTGGGCATAGAGAAGGTGACGGTGGAAGTCGGCGGGTGTGAACCACGTACGCGGGTTGCCGCTCTGCTTCGCATAGAAGCCGGCATCGCGGTCCGAGAAATCCTCGAAGGAGAGGTCGAAACGCGCGTGCAACGAGCGGTAGAACGAGGCAGACTGTGCTGCATAGGCTCGGACGGTGGCGTCGGGCGGGTCTTCATAGACGATGTCGTGCTTCGTGCCCCAGCCGCTCATGTGGTAGGCGAGGATCACGTTGGGAGCGTCCGTGTCGCGGAGCTTCACCCACTGTTGCGCGAACGACGACGCGAGGGCGACGTCGCCCGCCTGCTCGAGGTAGCCCCAGAGATCCGGCTCGACGTGCACGACGACCGGCTTGGAGCCGCGGATGCGCGAGAAGAGCAGCTTGACGTCGGCCCAGTACGCCGACATCGTCGCCGCGTCGCGAAGGTTCGTCAGATCCGCGTGCGCTTCGTTGCCGCCGCCGGGCTCCGACTGCAGGAGCATGTAGTAGCTGAACACAGGCATGACACCGTGCGCCCACGAGTCGTGTGCGTACATCGAGGCGAACGTCCCGTTGCGGTTCCACGTCGACCACCCCGACCCGGTGTTGACCCCGCCCGCGAGGTACTGGTAGCGAAAGCCGAACGGCGCGGCGCGGCGCAGCGCGGCCGCACCGCCCGGATCGTCGGCGACGCCGATCTGGAGCGTGTGCGGCCAGTGAGCCGGTGCCGCGGGCAGCTTCGAACCGGCCGCCCCGGCGCCGGCGACGCAGACGAGTGTGGCCAGGGCGACTACCGCGGCTTGGACACGACGCGAGAGCGGCATCGTGATGCACCGTAGCGAGCGAGACGACCTATTTGGGTCAGACGAGGTCCGTTGCTCCTCTGGTTCCATGGTTGAGAAAGCGTGAGTTGTCCTGCGGTCGCTTTCATCGGCCCGTGGTGTCGGTGGACACTCTCTCCCTTCCACTCACCACGGGCCGCCACAACCCGCAACCCGTTGTGGTTGTGACCGCCGTTGGGCGTCAGTTCGATCTGGGGAAGGCCGGGCCGAGGGCTAGGATCCGTGACTGACGCGATGAGCCAGTTTGAGGAGGCTTCCGATGGAGTTCGATACGGCCCACGTCTGGATCACGACTCGCAAGTTGAAGCCAGGTACGCGCGAGGAGTTCAGCCGGTCGTGGCGACCGGGCGAGTTCCCAGCGGGGATGTTGCGTGCGTACGAGTGTTATTCCGCCGACGGAACCGAGGTGGTCGGAATCTCCATCTGGGACTCGCCCGAGTCGCGTGACCGCTACCGCATGTCGGACGTCGAAACGAAGCGACGCCAGGCGATGGCGCCGTACGTGACCGACGAAAGCTCCGGCTTCTACTCCGGGCGCGAGCTGAAGATCCCCAACCGCTGACGGGAAGTCTCCGCGCCCCGACTGGGATCGGAGACATGGGGCCGCGCCCCGCAAAGGACGCGGCCCCGCTCGTCGTGTCTCCCCCCACGGGACGAGCTAGTTGACGGTTGCGCAGATCACCCAGGGACGGACGACCAGCTTCCCGCCAACGTTGTTGTTGAACCCTTCAACCAGCCAGCCGTTCGGGCGGAACGACCCGGCAGGGTCACCCGCGATCGGCGTGAACCCGCTGCCGCCGGTGACCGAGACGACGTTGCCGTTCGCATCGATCTGCGCGGGCGCCGACGTCACGATCTGCAGGCCCTTGTAGGCGGCGGGACCTTCATCGGCATGACTGAAGCCGCCTCCGATCGCCGCCTTGGAGGACGCGCAGCGCACCCACGACTGGTAGAGCGTCGCACCTGCATCACCGCTCCAGGCGAGCGTCGAGTTGGCGCGGCCTCCCGGATAGTCGCTGAGCTGCGTCAGGCTGGGATACGGCCCGTCGGCCGAGACGTGCGAGAGGCCGGGCGAGCCCTGCGGCCCGGTCGCGCCGGCTGCACCGGTCGCACCGGTGGCGCCCTTAGGTCCCTGTGCCCCAGTGGCGCCGGTTGCGCCGGTGCTTCCCCTGGCACCCTGTGCGCCCGTTGCTCCCGTGTCGCCCTTCGGCCCCTGCGCACCGGTCGCTCCTGTATCACCCTTCGCTCCGGCGGCGCCTGTCGCGCCCGTCTGACCCCGCAGGGACTTGACCAGAGCGACCGAGAGGTCGTGTGCCTGGAGCGTGTGGTCGACCATGTGCTTCGAGTTGATGGAATGAGGCGCTATCTGATCCCCCGTGATCATGCTCCGCACACGTCCGCTGGCCGCCGACGTCAGACCGAGCACCGCCACGAGTGCGAGCACAAACCACAGCAGCTTGCTGCGCATCGCGCCCTCCTTCGTTCCCCTTGCAGAATCGGAATGGTCCTGCAGGTCCCGGTCTGACACAGCCGCCAACCGAAGGCAACGGCAAATGTCCGTACGGCTCGTCAGGGAGCCCACTCATGCGGGCTTCGTGCATCAGTGCCCGGCTGAGGCGTGCCGTATGAGTGCTAGCGTTGCCCTCGTCGCGGGGCGTGGCGCAGCCTGGTTAGCGCGCTAGTCTGGGGGCTCTGCGCACACGAGGGCGGGAGTGGGCGAGAGCAGGATTCAAGCGTTTACGCCGCTACTCCGGGGCCGTGAAGGGCAGCGTGGGGCGACAGGGTCTGACAAACTCTGACAAAAGTCCTCGGTTTTACGATGCTGTCGATCCGGCGAGACTCTCCGCGAGTTCTTCGACCTGATCCCCGGCAAGACCGGCATAGACGGTCAACGTGACTGCGGGTTGCATGACGAAGCAGACGGGCGATCTTCACGGGAGAATCTTCTGTTAGAACGCATACGCGGCGAGGGAGTGCCGAAGGTCATGCAGACCGACCTCTTCTTCTCTGTCTTTGACAAGCGCGGCCTTCACGCTGCCGTTGTTCACGGCGCGAAGAGCATTCCTACGGCTCTGAGGCTCGCCTGTGCTGTCACGAAGACGAGAGCTCCTGAGGCGAGTCGCTGTACCCGAACTCCGGCCTGTGTCAGACGGTGAGACTTCAACTCAGCGGCCAACGGTTCAAGGAGCGGAACATCCGCCACACTCGCGTCGGTCTTTCCTGATGTGACCGTGATCCGTCCAGAGTCGAAATCGATGTCTTGCCAGCGCAGCGCAAGAACCTCCGAGACTCGAAGGCCGGCGTAAACGCTGCGGCCGCGACCGGGCGAAACTCGTCCGAGAGCGCGGCGAGTAGAGACTTGACTCTCCTACCGTGAGATAACGCGGTTCGGTCTGACGCCTCCCTGACGGAAGATCGCCACGGACAAGATCGCGAACAACGTTGCGGGGAATGCTTCCGTTGCGTGCGCCGTAGTCGAGAACGCATCGAACGGATGCGATGACGCCGCGAACCGATGAACCAGACAGTTTCTGATGGTTGAGCTTGTAGATGAGAGCCCGAAGGTGCGGGGCTGTGATCTAGACCGCCTTCGACTTACCCAGCACCGGGGACATGTGCTTCCGCAGTAGAGTTTACGCAGTTCAACGGGGGACGGCTTCTGAGACCCGCTTGGCCCTTCCTCATGCTCGAGCCACTTCGCGGCCAGGAGATCGAAGGTGAGTGTCCGGTTCCGACCGCTGCTAGTCCGGTTGTCCGCAACTCGGCCATCCGCTGATCTCGAGCTGTCCTTGCCTCGGTCTTGTTGGCCGCTAGGAGCGGCTCGCAGACCTGGCGGCTTGAACGTTTGCGATGAGGTAGAAGCGGTCTCCCTTCTGGAAAAGGTTGGGGCCGACCTTGATCCGCTTGGCCGTAGAATCGGCTACCGACATGGGCTATTACCTCGTGTCCATGCCCCGGGCCGTGTCGAGCGGCGCCGGGGCTTGTAGGCACAGAGACCATCGGACGATTCGGGTCGTCGTCAGTTTGAGGGTGATTTCCCTGCTTCGGAGACAGGCAGGACAGCCGTAATGACACCGCGCTGATCGACGTAGTAGACCCTTCTTGACTCTGGTGTGAATAACTTCGGAGGCTGATGCCGACAGGGCGTTGACGAGCTTCGCCCCGATCACCTTCTCGTCATTGCTGTGCGCCTCGAGCCATCGGCATGAAGGGCTTCCGTCGCATCGACGCCCGAGACGACGAGGAATGACGGGTCAGTATCGAGCGCCGACGAATCGACCCTTGTCGCGGCAGCGATCCGATGTTGGCCGTTGACGACCTGGCCGTTCTCGGTGATCGCAATCGGATCGGAGAACAGGTGCATGCCATTGGCCGGCACGCATGAGAGCCCGGTACTCATCGACCCTTGCGGGCCGGATGTCGCGGTTATAGAGCGAATCCGCCAGGACGCCGGCCTGCGTTGCGGCATGGGAGCGCTTCCCAGCCTCGGTGAGGCCAGGCAGAACGCCACTGAGGAAGACCTGGCGGAGCTCGAGAGAGAAGAGCTGCTCGCGATCTTCAACATTGCAGACAATGGTGGCCCGTCTGATCGGGCGATGGCGCGGAAGATTCTCGATCAGCTCGGCTGCACCGTTCCCGATTCGCCGGCTGAACTCACAAGCGGTTCAGTGTGACGGGACGGAGAGACCGCCGACTTATCACCGAGTGTGACGTTACGACCTGCCGGTAAGCGTGCGGGTCGCGGCTGGGTGCCGGCTGGACAAAGTGCCCCCATCATTTCTGGAAAGCGGCAGAGGAGTTCTCTACGGACCTTTCAGACGGTGCTCCGGTTCCGGGACCCAGCCCGTCACCAGTTGCTCGGTCTCGGGATCTACGTCGCCGAATCTTTGAAGAGCGGCCGCGATGTTTCAAAGCTCCAGCTCGGCTAGCCCGTTTCCTGTTTCAGCGCTAACGCTCATCGAAGAAAAGAAGCTCCCGCCGTGTCTGTTTGCGCACGGCTGTTTACGAAAGCCTGAAAGGACACCACACGATGAACCCCGCCTACCAGCCGCTACTCGACCAGCTCAGCAAACGGTTGGTCTGCCTCGAGCACTCTCGGCCGGACTGTGACGACTGCTCGCAGCAATGGATCGACCGTCAGAGCTCAAGACTCATCGCGGGCTGTGAGGAGTTGCTTAGGGAAGTGACCGACGACGACGCCCGCCACCAGGCGGATAACGACGACTAAGGAGCAAGAAGTTGACCGAGTTCGAAGACGAATACGAGTATGAGACGTACTACGAAGAACCCGCAGCGGCG
Organism: uncultured Thermoleophilia bacterium; assembly: GCA_963828655.1. Classification (GTDB taxonomy): domain Bacteria; phylum Actinomycetota; class Thermoleophilia; order Gaiellales; family Gaiellaceae; genus PALSA-600. The sequence continues at coordinate 727,434 of CAWHFK010000009.1, forward strand.
GAGGAGCAACTAACTGAGTACTTCTACGCTGACCCTGTCGCGGCAATCAACGCTGTTGCAGGTGCCGCGGCAGAAATCCGAGCACAACAGATTGTTCAACAGACTGGCAGTCACATTCAGGCCATCGAAGGCCAGTACGTGTTGAGCGTCGTATCTGCAGTCCGGCGCGATCGCTCTTAACAGGCTCACGGAGCTTTACGGGGCCGAGTTTGAGCAGGCGAAGCCTGCGATCGCTGAGTACATCGGCGAGCGTCCATATCTGGTTCAGGCCGACTTCCGAGACCCCCACGTGACCTTTGATGTTCTGCATTCAGCCTTTGAGAATGTGAAGAGCGAAGTACAGCGAGAGAAGAACAGCACAGAGTGGGATCGGATCAAAGAATGCAGGAGGCTATGAGTACGGGGACGGACGCTCCATGAGTGACGAGGACGAGCGTCCGACTGGCTCCCGGAGAAGTTCGAGACGGAGGAGGATGTTGGCGAAGTCCATACCGTTGAATTGGAACAGCAGATTCACACAGCTGGCGATACGAGAAGCGGGAGCTCGAGGCAGGGCTAACCACTCGGAAGATGAGTACTACACGCGACGAGGACATTGAGGCCTCTCGGCAGCTGCCCCGTTTGCAGCAAGCAGTGTCGAAGAGAGCATCAACGAGTCGGAGCCTGTCCAGACGGCGCGGCGTATACAGCACGCGAGCTCGAACCTCGACGTTATGAAGCTGCTTGACAGAGGCAGCACATCAGGCTGAACGCCAGGTTGATCAGAGGGTGGGGGAGAGCTTCGGGACGATCGCCCCGACACCCGATCACCAGACGACAGCATTCGCAGGCCTCGAGCAGATGCGCGCCACCTACCGGGATGGTGAACGAACAACGACTGAGAGCACTGGTGTCAGCAGAGATCGAGTCAGAACCCAGCCATTGCAGAGATCGGTCAGTCGTGCTGATGAGAGTCAACGGGATCCCGTAAACGTAACGATGGCTCTCGCTAGGCGCCGATGCGGCTGTTCAGTCAAGGCTAGCAGGCTCACTCGGAGGCAACGCAGGAATCGCTCCTAGCTATGAAGGTTCAGGCTCAAACGATGACCGGTTCTATGGGCAGACCTGGATGCTGTGTCACCACAAGAGGCTGAATGGGAATGTCATCAAGTCGGCAAAACCTGATCGCTATGCAGGTTGAGCATGTTTGAGTGGGAAGAGGTCCTCGAGCAGAGCCGCGAACAGCGCAAGCCGATCATGGCAGAGAAAGACAAACAGCTACGGAAAGCTCGGATGAGTGGAGAGCGGATAGTCGAAGTCAGGTCTCGGGCACGTTCGAGCAAAGCCCACCGGGCTGACAAGCAGAACCAGTCATTGGCGGAACGCCACCAGATCACGGAAGGACACTGAATATGTGGAAGCCGAAGACACCGACAGCAACAGAAGAGACAGGGGATGAGGTACGTGGACAGAATGAAGACCCGGGCACGGTGCCCGTCAGTCGAACTGACACGGGGAAGCGTCACCGGTAAGACACCGCTGCTTGGCACGGATCGGGACGACAGCCAGGTCGCATAAGGATGTGCCCTGCCAGCTGGTTGATCCTGTTAGGCGGGACGGGATAGGTCTCTCGACAGGAAGGGAAGAGAACGGAGACTTTCACCGTCCTTCTTAGTAATGTCGTCACCTTCATGAGCTTCAGGCCAAGGAGGACATCGTGACTGAGAAGGAACAGGACGAACGCAAGCAGGTCGAGGAAGGTCTCAAAGAGGACCTCGAGCTTGACGAGACGGAGGCGGGCGACGTGCACGGCGGCGATATCTCGCTTTCGTATTCCAAGGTCCAGGTGACTTACACACCGCAGAAGGCAGACGGGACAGGGTCTAGGACGCTCAAGTAACTGACTGTTACCAGGATCGGAGCGAAGAGAGCATGAGTGAAGAGAGCGACACCCGTAAGAAGGTCGAGGAAGACGCGACTGAGGACTCGAGCTTGACGAGACTGAGGCCGGCGATGTGGGCGGCGGCGGCTCGTTTTCGTACGGCAAGATCCAGTGGACGTACACACAGCAGAAGGCGGACGGGGCAGAGCCTAAGACGCTGAAGTAACTGACTGGCGCCGTATAGGCGTAGTGTCGTTGGAACAACGAACGAGGGAGGCGCGACATGGCGAAAGAGCCGGAACATTCTGCAGAGACCTCTGAACAAAAGATTGAGGATCTCGAGGTCACAGATGAGAAGGCTGTCGACGTCGGGGGAGCCGGAGCGTCGACGGCGCTAAAGTTCAGCGCATCATCAGTACTCAAGGCGGAGATCAACTCAACCCGGAAATGAGGGGGAAGGGTTCGTCGGGATCTATTCAGATCGCACCCGGCATGTTCTGTCCTTCTTATTCCCGCCCGCGTCCGTGCGCGAGGCAACAGCCTCGCCTTCCGGGATGAATGGCTTGAATGGACGGACCATACCAACCTGACAAGGGGTCAATGAGTGCAGATCCCTTGTAACTGTGCGGTGTTGTGCTTGAGCTCGAGCGTGTGTGTCAGACCTCAGGTTAGAACCTGGCTGGTGCCGGCACTGCACCTCTCTCTATACGTGCGTACATATAGATGAGGCGCGAAGTTGAAAGTTGAATCATTCAACTCGCGGCCGGGGGAGGGGCCTAGGAATTTCGCTGTCTGTGCGCCGCGAGGGCGGCCCGAGTATCGCCGGAACTTTTGAGATCGGCACCTGGGCCTCCGGGGCCCTTTCACTTTCTAGGGAGGAGCACATGGCTTTCTTCAGCAAGCGTGCCTCTGATGAGGACTACACCGACTTCGCGGATCAACAGTGCCTCGATCTGAAGTGGACGGGGGACTCCGTTGACTTCTTTGGGTTTGATCGGAGATTTGCGGAGTGGTGCCAAGAGCATCCTCGGAGCTCGCTGCGTCCCGCTGAGGAGTGACGCGCGCAGCCCAATACTGCACCGGGATCGGTAATCGAAAAGTGCGCCACTCGCGGCGTCGCTGATCGCGTCCGCCTCGTCTTCGAGGCTCGCTCGGTCGGTGATGTCGAGCGAGAGGTGCGGAGGTGCGGAGCGCGTTGGAGTGGGCGCAGGTGCAGGCGTTGGCGGCGGACGGGATGTCGCAGCGGGAGATCGCGCGTCGGCTGGGGATCAATCGGCGGACGGTGGCGCGGCTGCTCGGCGGCGAGCGAGCCGCCGCGCTACCGGCGCGCGCCGGCGGGCTCGAAGCTCGACCCGCTCGAGCCGGTGCTGCGGCGGCTGCTCGAGGAGTGGCCGCAGATCAAGGCGCCGCGGATGACGGAGATCCTGCGCGAGGAGTACGGCTATGCGGGCTCGGTGCGGCTGGTGCAGGCGCGGCTGCGTGAGCTGCGGCCGCCGGCCGGTGCGGCCGGCGCAGCGGACCGGCTATCGGCCGGGGCAGGTGTTGCAGCTCGACTGGGCGGAGATGCCGACCCGGCCGCGGATCGCCGGGCGGGAGCGGCGCGTGTACGCGCTGGTCGCGTCGCTGCCGTATTCGGGCGCGCAGACGGCGTTCTTCTCGCTTCGATATGACGATCGAGTCGTTCCTCGAGGGGCACGTGCGCGCGTTCGAGTGGCTGGGCGGCGTCCCGCGCGAGTGCGTCTACGACAATCTGCGCTCGGTCGTCGCCCGCCGCGAGCGGCGACGAGGTGGTCTGGAATCGGCGCTTCCTGCACCTGCGCGGCCACTACGGCTTCCACGCGACCGCCTGCACGCCGGCGACGCCGCGCGAGAAGGGCTCGGTCGAAGCGGCGTGCGCTACCTGAAGAGCGGCTTCTGGCCGGCGCGGCGCTTCGCCTCGCTGGCCGAGCTCGACGAGCCAGTACGCCGACTGGCGCGACCGTGTCTGCAACCGGCGCATGCACGCGACCGGCCGCTTCCTCGTCGCCGAGCGGCTCGCCGAGGAGCGGCAGGCGCTGCGGCCGCTGCCGCCGGTGCGCTTCGACTGGTCGGGGCACCGCACGAGCGCGCGTGCCGATCGACGGCTACCTGCGCCACGGCGGCTGCTTCTACCGGGCGCCGGAGCGGCTCGTGCACGAGCGCGTCGAGCTGCGCTTCGACCGCGACCAGGTCTGGATCATGCACCGCGGCGTCGAGGTGGCCCGCTACCCGCGCAGCTACGAGCAGGGCGTCTGGCTGCCGCCGCCGGTCATGCGCCCCGAGCCGCCGGCGACACCGCCGCCGCTCGCGGTGCCGCGGCTGACGGTCGCGCCGCCCGAGCTCGCCGACTACGCGGAGCTGTGCGCGTGAGCAAGGCGCAAGGCCGGCGAGCGGCTGCCCGTACCTGCTCGCGAAGCTGAAGGCGCCGCGCGTGCTGGAGCGGCTCGAGCAGACCGCCGAGCGGCTCGCGCGCGAGCAGGAGTGGCCGTACGAGCAGCTTCCTCGAGACGCTGCTCGAGGCCGAGGTCTTCGCCCGCGACGCCTCCGGCGCCCGGATGCGCATCCGCCACGCCGCCTTCCCCGCGCTGAAGACGCTCGAGGACTTCGACTGGACCGCCCAACCCTCGCGCCGAGCGGCCGCTCGTGCTCCACCTCGCCCAGCTCGCCTGGATCGAGGAGCGCGCCAACGTCTGCTTCCTCGGCCCGCCCGGCACCGGCAAGACGCACCTGCGCGATCGCGCTCGGCGATCAAAGCCTGCGAGCGCGGCTACCGCGTCGCCTTCGCGACCGCCCAGGAGTGGGTCTCGCCGCCTCGAGGACGCCCAGGACCGCAACCAGCTCGAGGCACGAGCTGCGCCGCCTCGAGCGCTACCACCTGCTGATCGTCGACGAGGTCGGCTACCTGCCCGCTCGAGCGCCAGGCCGCCAACCTGCTCTTCGCGCTCGTCTCGCGCCGCTACGAACGCGGCTCGATCATCGTCACCTCGCAACCGCGGCTTCGAGCAGTGGGGCGAGATCCTCGGCGACGCCATGGTCGCCGCCGCCCTGATCGACCGGCTCGTCCACCACGCCACCATGATCACCCTCAAAGGCAAGAGCTACCGCCTGCGCGAACGCGGCCTCGACGTCGCGCCCGCCGCTCAGGCTCCGTCGCTCCGCGACTCCGCCTGAGCGGCGGACACCACTCAACCCGCGGGGTGGTGCACTTTTCAACTGCGCAAACTGGTGCACTTTTCGGCTGCGCTTGACAAGGAGCCTGCGGAAGACAGGTCGGATTGGGGCTGGCTGTCCGCGAGAACCAACTGAACGGAAGGGATTGACTGTTGATGACTTTCACTACTCCGGAGTTCAATGCTCAGTTGCGTGAGGCTTTGGAGCGTTCGGAGTTGCGCAAGAGAACTGCGAAGCAGGTCGAGCGGGATGACTTCGTGATGTATTGGCGGACGCAGTTCCCTGATGCTCCGACCTCTGAAGATCTGCATAAGCATGTTTTCCCGGTTCGGTCCTGATGGTGTGTCCGAGATAAAGGACGCGTACCAGGTGACTCTTCGGAACGTCTCTGCTGCTCCGGTGTCGAAGGCCCCTCGGCGGAGGCATACGTCTGAGTCGATGAAGACGAAGGTGCTGAACTTGCATCAGCGTGGGGTGGTGCCGGCCGCCATTAGCGACTAGCTGAACATTTCGGATCGCCGGGTTTCGGAGATCCTGAAGGCAGCTTGAGCCCTTCCTGTCAGGAACCGCTGATTTTCCCCTTTGTCCATGCGGGGTCTGGCGATCGAAAACTGCCTTCTAGGGGTGATTCCCTTCCTGATGCCTTGGAGGGCTTAGGACGCCTTACAGCGGCTCGGTGTGAATCGGGCCTTTTCTTTGTCAGGAGACAAGCAATGCCTACAAGCATTAGTTACGCGAGCCTGAAGGCTGACAGGCCTGGCTCCGTGAATATCTATGAGGGTCAGCTCGCCTACGAAAAGGAATCTGCTGATCGCCCCTGGCTCACTGGCTTCTATGGCCGGCTCGAGGTTTGGGCGCAGCAGAACTTGAGTGACTCGCCGGAAAATTCAGCGGACGGCTATGCCTCAACCGATGAAGCGGATGTAGAGGATCTCCATCGCGCGGATGCGGTTTGGAGGAAGCTCGGTTATCTCTCTAGGGCCAATGCAGCGCCTTAGGCCCAAAGGCAGGTTGGCCGTCTTTCAGACACACGACGTCTCGGACTCGGAGCGACTGCCCTGCGAGTCGACGTCCGTGCATCCGGAAACAGACAAGGCCGTATTCGCGGAGAAACTCAGTGAGCTGTTCAACTTCCTCCGATCTCGTCTCGAGGTCTTCGCTGATTGGGACTAATGGGCCTTCCTTCCGCCGCGCCTTGATTCGCTCAACCCAGTGAGGTACTAGCTGCTGCGGCTCCGCATCTCCCGGAGCGCTGATCCATCCGATGTACCAGTCTCCGTGGGCGACGTCGTTGCGCAGCTTCACTTCTTCATCGACCAGCTTTCGCAGCCTCGCGGCTGTTTTTTCTTCGTCTGCCTCATGGGGCAGGAGTAATCGGCTCATCGCAAAGAAGGCAGATGAGATTTGGTCGGCGGTGGCCGCGCCGAAGGCGATGTCAGCTAGTAGTGGCGGATCGTCTGCGGGCTGAAGTCGCCACACCATTCGATCGCGCATCTCTTTCACCATGAGTGAAAAAGTGGCGATGTATCTCCCGAGTGCTCGATATCCCTCGTTGCGGTGGCGTTCCTGGTCGAGAGGTTCTTGTGTCACGCTCTAACCTCATCACATACGGCCTAAGCCGACGAACCGGTATAGGCTCGGCCGACTCGTCCGGCCTCAGCCACGAAGGAGCATCGTGTCTGGATTCAACTTCGGCTCTACCTCGAGAACGGCGAAGACATCGGCAGCTTCGCCACCGCCGTTCCTGACTGGGAAGATCGGTGACGAGTTCTTCAACCGGGATCACAACGAGTTCCGGATCCTCAGCATCGTCCCCGACCTTGGCGATGGGGAGTTCGCCGGCGCGTTCGTGGTCACGCCGACTGCCCTGTGTGAGTAGAGCTCGTCAGAGCGTTTCACCGTTGGGGCAGGGGGCAAAAAGAACCCCGTAGGCTTTGATGTGTCGGGGGACATATCGCCTGCGGTCGTGATCGTCGCAGACACGACACCGGGGGAGTACCGAATAGGTGCTCCCTTTGGTTTTTCTGTACCAGGCTGAGGAGTCCGAATCGGCCTTCAGGCGCGACCTGACCAGGTTGCGGCCTGCCCCAGAAGTAGCGGCTAGGCCCGTTCGGTGAGGTGATGCCGTTCGATCTGCGTGCCGGCAGCGTCGGTGTCGCGGCGGGTGTCACGCTCATAGCCTCGGCGCTGAACGCGCGAACGGCGGAGTCTGCCTGACTTGACGGCTTCCCGGACACGCTGATCCCTCAGTTCGGAACGGCTGGGTGACACACCGCGAGTCTGAAACCAACTTCAGATCTCTGCAAGGCGACAACTACTGATCTTCTCCCTGCGTGACGACACGGCCTCCGCACTCTTCTTGATTCGCTGCCGATATTGGTTAGGTCATCGAGAGCTCCTGATGCAGAATCGGGAACTCGGGTCTGTCTGCTTCGCCCATGACCCCGGGCTGAGGCAGACGGCCGTACTGCGGTCGGGCGCGCCTAGCCTTCCCCTGGCGGGCGGCTCGGCCTGCGTGCACCTATGGAGGCGACGACGGCACGCCTTACCCGTCAGATGACGGGGCGCCTATTTGAGGTACGGCGCCATGCCGAGCGCGGCGATCAAGGCTTCTCCTCGCGCAGTTTCATGAACACCGCCAGGCCGGCAACAAGAGCCGCAGCCACGAGCAGCGACAAGACCAGCCAACCACCGCCCGTGTCGGGTACCTCGAGAGCGATGTGCATGCGTGGAGGGTATGTGCGCAGGCTGTCAGACCACGTAGCCATCCGGCCCCGAGAGTGCGACCTCGACTGCTCGCTAGTTTTGAAGGCTGCGTCGGTAGCCGATCCGTGAGGCGTTCGCGGAAAGGAACATGCTCGCCGTTACGGTGCGACCCCAAACACGGTCTTGTAGAGAGTCTCCCAGTTCCGCTCGATCCCGACCTGCGCGGCATGCAACGTCATCGTTCCCCCACAGACAAGTGCATGGAGCTTGTTCTCGAGCTTGTCCTTGATGTGGTAGCTCGCCGGCCCTGATCCGGGCTCCGGATAGAGGTTTGCGATGTCGTTCGAACCACCGATCTCCAAGGAGACAATGTGGTCGATCTCGATCGTCCGGCCGTACGCTTTCGGTGTCATCCCGTATTCGATCTCGACCTGGTGTTTCTCGGAGTCTGGGACGTTGCGGATCGTGCCGGTCCGGAACGTGGGTGAGCACAGGACTGATTTGGTGAGTCCGCTGTAGATCGCGCCGGGTGAGCACTGCCGATCGGGCAGCGTGTCTCGCGTGCAGCGTGTCGTCTGCGTTCGCTTCGCGAGCTTCACGGTTAAGCCAACGCTGAAAGGTGGCGTCGGTCTCCCGTTGCCTGGTGCAGGCCCCGTGATCGTCGTCGAAACGGTCGTAGTCGTCGTAGTGGTGGCGGTTGTAGTCATTGCCGTCGTCGTCGCGGCCGTTGTAGTCATCGCCGTCGTCGTCGTGGTGGCCGTCGTGGTCGTGGCTGTTGTCGTCGTCGGCGCGCCGGTCTTCAGGTGGCCGTCGACACAGGCGAACCCGTAGCGCTCGTAGTCCGACTCGTAGCTTGGTGAGCAGAACTCGCCAGCGCGCAAGCACTTGTGGACACCGCCGATGATCGCGTCGACATAGCCGGCGGTGCAGAGCGCTTGGGTCGGGGTGGCTCCATGAAGCGTCGGCGCCGCCGACGCCGCATAGCCGCCGAGACCGAGGATCACCCCTGCTACCAAGACCGCCGTTGCCCGCCTGTACATCCGCCCTCTCCCTCGACCCTGATGTCTTCTACCCCGAGGCGGCAGGGTAGTCGCAGGCGATGCTCTCAGACCCCCGCAGCGGAATCAACGCTTTCGCCCAGCGAGTGTTGCCAGGCGTGGGTTCTTGATCAACCACCGCCACCCATGGCCCCCTCGCCTCCTTTGGTCATGCTGCTCGAGGCGACGATGCGTCGTGCTTGATCGGTGAGTCGGAGGGCTGTTTTGAAGTCGCTGGCTTCAGTGAGGGTGTCGAACTCGCGGTGGCGGTCGCGGCCGTGGTCGTCGCTGTAGGGGACGATGTATCGGTGGTCGGCGTGGTAGACACCGCGGTGGCGGGTGCGGGCGAGTTTGAAGCTCAACAGGTCGAGCGCCTTGGCGGCCTGCTGGAGGGCCTGATCGAGCTGCTCGGTGGTGGCGCTGATCTGTTCATGGAGCTGGGTGATTTCCTTTTCTGTGTGGAGCGCGTCGAGTCTGGTGAGGAGTTGGGGGGCGAGGCTCGCCAGCGCGTGAAGGCGATCTTCGAGCTGCTCGACGCAGCTGATCCGTGTCTGCAACCGCTCGGCTTCCGCACGTGCTTGCTGGGAGTACATGCCGATCTGGTGTTGCACGGCCAGCCGGCTTGTGAGCCGCTCGTGGTCGACGCGGGCGAGGAAACCTTGCGCGCCGGTGACCGCGCGGTCGGCGGTGAACAGGGCGGCGCCGAGCTCGACCAGCGGCCGCTGCGACGGCGCGGCGACCTCAGGCAGCCGCTGCCGCACCTGCCGGGCGGCATCTGCGAACGTCGGCTGGCGGGAACGGCGCCTCGGCAGCCTGCCCGTAAGACGGCGGTGCTGACCGCTCTCGGCCCGCAGCGGCGGGAACTCCGAGCGCAACCCTACCGCCAGCAACTGGAAGAGCCGCTCCGGCGCGGGCAGCCCGGCCAGCGAGTAGCTCCCGAGATCCTTCGCCTCGATCCCGCCTGTGACCAGCTCACGTGTGGTCTGCGAGAGCAGAATCTGGCCGCCGTGTCCGGCCGCACAGATCCTGGCCGTCCGGTGGACATCGACACCGAGATACCCGCCACCTTCGACATCGACACCAGGCTCGCCGGTATGCAGACCCATCCGCACGCGCAACGAGACACCATCCGGCCATCCATGTCCAGCTAACAGCCGCTGTGCTGCGACGGCCGCGGCCGCCCCGTCCTTCGCCCGTTGAAAGACCGCAAAGAACTCATCGGCCCGGCACTCGACCTCGTGGCCACCCGCATCCGCCACCGCTTTTCGCAGCAGCCGCCGGTGCTGTTCCCGAACAGCACCAAAGCCATCCCCGAGCCGATGCACAAGCGGCGTTGACCCTTCGATATCCGTGAAGAGCAACGTCACCGTACCGGTCGGCAGCCCAGCCATCCGAACGCCTGAGTATAGAACCGCCCAGGCGACGGGCATAGAGGCTCAACGCGAGCAACGAAACTCGCCGGGCCTTCACCTGCCGGCTCGGACGTCCCTGATTCGTTGAAGGGGGGCGACGTGCCGGAGAGTGGCAGGCAACCCTCCCCGGCTCCGTCGCAGGATCGACGAGTCAACGTCGTTACAACCCGAGGTTAGGCACCGAACATAAGGCGAACCTAGGAGGCCGTTGAAGAGTTCGTTAATGCGCCTGCTTCCTCTGAGGAGACATTCTGAAAACAAGCATCAGTTACGCCAGCCTGAAGGCTGACAGGCCCGGGCTCGGTGACATCTATGAGCACCAGTTGGCCTACGAATCTGCTTCGGGTGACAGGCCCTTGTACCAGGGCTTCTACCGGAGACTTGAGGCGTGGTCGCAGCAGTTGGAGACCGCCGCGTGGCGTGAAGTCTGACCCAAGTCTGACCTGGGGACCTCTTTGGGGTAGTCCGCAGCCGGCCTCAGTCGTCCGATACCGCATCGTTGCTACGGTCTCGATGTCGCGGGGCGTGGCGCAGCCTGGTTAGCGCGCTAGTCTGGGGGACTAGAGGTCCCGAGTTCGAATCTCGGCGCCCCGACTGGAAAACGCCGCATCTGCGGCCCGTCTCCCGTAGGACGCACGGCACCCTGGCGTCAAGCGCCGTGCAGGTGGGAATGCGGGTGGTCGAGCTTCTTGAGCGGCGCGGGGAGGTACCAGTTCCACTCGCCGAGGAGTTTCATCGAGGCGGGCAGGAGCACGCCGCGGACGATGGTTGCATCGATCAGCACGGCGGACGCGAGCCCGACTCCCGCCTGCTTGAGCTCGAGCGACGAGATCGTGCCGAAGAGCGAGAAGACGCCGACCATCACGAGCGCTGCGCTCGTCACCACGCCGGCGGTGACCGAGATCCCGTGCCTGATGGCCGCGTCGTTGCTCATGCCGAGGTCTACCCCCTCGCGGACACGACTGAGGATGAAGACGTGGTAGTCCATCGAGAGCCCGAAGAGGATTACGAAGAGAAATAGCGGAAGCCAGGAGATGATCGTCCCGTTCGACCGGAAACCGAGCAGGCCCTGCGCCCAGTGGTGCTGGAAGACGAGCACGAGGATGCCGTAGGCCGCTCCGACCGAGAGAAGGTTGAGGACGATCGCCTTGATCGGCACAACGAGCGAGCGAAACGCGACAAGCAGCAGCAGGAACGCGAAGGTGAGCACGAAGGCGATCACATAGGGCAGGCCGTCCTTCATCTGCTGGGTGAAGTCGACGTCTTCCGCAGACGCGCCGGTGACGGCCGCCTGGATTCCCGGGAGAGAACCAAGTGTGGCGGGCATGAGCTCGCGGCGCAGGACTCGGATCGCGCTCCGGCTCGCGGCGTTGTTCCCGGCGCCGGTGAGCGGGATCTCGGCCGACGCCGCCGTTCCGTCGCTGCTTGCCGTCAGGGTGAACGGCCCGTGGGCGATTCCTCGTGCCAGGGCGAGCTGCTCGAGACGTCGGATCGCACGTAGGACGACCGCCTGCTCGCTCGCCGGCCCGACCACGACGACCAGCGCGGGTGCAGCCGTGCTCGGAAACTCCGTCCTGACCTTGTCCAGCGTCGCGAAGACCGGATTCGATTGGGACGAGAGCGTCTCGCCGCTCGGCTTGCTCACATGCAGGGAGAGTGCGGGCAGCGCGAGTAGCAGGAGAAGGCCGGTCCCGAGGAGGATCGAGAGGCGGGGCCGGCCGAGCACGCGGTGGATGACGGCGGACCAGAACGGGGAGCCGGATCCGTCGGTTTGAAGGTGAGGCAAGAACGGGATGCGACCGCGGTCGAGCCGCGGGCCGAGCAGTTCGAGGATCGCCGGCAGGACGGTCACCGAGCCCGCGACCGCACAGGCCACGACGGCGATCGTTCCGCCGGCGATCGCGTTGAAGACGTTCGAGTGGATCACGAACAACCCGGCGATCGCGACCATCACGGTCGTCCCGGAGACGAGGACCGTCCACCCCGAAGTGCGGGCGGTGCGCTCCAGTGCCTCGTGGGACGTGCGCCCGCGACTTCGCTCCTCGCGTGAGCGCACCACGTAGAAGAGCGCATAGTCGACGCCGACGGCCATCCCGATCAGGAGCACGACCACCTTGACGCTGTCGTCGAGCGGAAAGACCTGGCTGATCGGCCCGAGCAGACCGAAGGCAGCAGCCACCGCCGTGAGAGCCAGCACCACCGGGACGATCGCGGCGACGATCGACCCGAACGCGAACAGGAGAACGAGGAGCGTGACGGGGATCGAAAGCAGCTCCGCCCGGTGCAAGTCGCGGTTGCCGGCGCGGTCGCGGGCATCGCCGGCGGTAAAGGCTCCGGCCTCGCCGATCGTCACCTGCGGATGGGCAGGCGCGGCTTCGAGTACGGAAGCGCGCACCGAGGGAAGCGACGGCGGGACCCTGTCGGGGGTCTGGACGACGATCGCAGAGTGGCGGTCTGCCGAAACTCGCAGCTCCATTTCGCCGCCGAAGCCCGTCTGCATTCGTGCCTCGACGTCCGCCAGGGCCGACCGGAACGCCTGATCGTTCGTCCGCAGCGTTGCGCTGTGCACGTAGCCGTACTCGACGGACGGCGGCCAGACGCCGTGGGCGTTCATCAGGTTGTACCCGCGTGCCGATTCGCCGACGGAGCCGTTCCACATCGACTTCGTGCCGGTGACCGCCACCCCCGCGAGTGCGAGCGAGACGAACACGGCCCAGCTGACGATCGCCAGCCGCGGGTGCCGGGCGCTCCAGCGTCCGATCGTCGCGACCGCCCTCATCGACCACCACCTCGATCCCAACGGGTCCGCGGACCAAGGTCAAACCGTCACCGGGCATGGCGCCCCGCGGCATCCGGGTATACACCGATCCCGGTGGCTCGAACTACTCGCGTCAGGCGGTCTGTTCCGCCTTGTGGAAGCGTTCCCGAAGATCGCGGATGGCGGGCATCAGTGCGAGCGCCGGGACGATCGGGAGCCAGAAGTTGAAGAGGCGGTACACCACCACGCCGACGAGCGCCGGTGTGAAGCGAACGCCCATCCCCACGAGCGCGACCGTGAGGGCCACCTCGACGACACCGGCGCCGCCCGCGGGGAGCGCGCGCCGGGTCAAAACGTAGGCGCCCGAGTAGGCGAGGACGAGCAGCGACGCCGAGATCTGCACCCCAACGAACTGCAACGCCGCCCACAGGCAGAAGACGTCGCCGAACCAGTAGAGGACATTGCCGAGAACACCGAGCCCATGGTCGCCCGGGCTCATGAACAGCCTGCGTACGGTGGCCGCCCCGGCGACAGTGTCCGCGAACAGACGCCTCCCGAGCCCGGAGCGGCGCCGACTGAGCCGATCAGCTCTCTCCGGGGAGGTCAGCCAGAATCCGATCGCCAGCGCTGGGACGATCACGAGGGAAGGCAGGGTCACCCCGTCGCTCGCTCGCCCATCGAGCCCGAAGTAGAGGAGCCCAGAGGCGATGAGGGCGGCGATCGACAGCACCACGTATTCGAGCAGGCCGAGGCCGACCACCCGCCGCACGGCGTCTCGTCGGGACGAGCCTGCTTCACGGAAGGCCCAGTAGTCGACGGCAAAACCGCCCGATGAACGGGTGGCGGCGAAGACGCCGAAGCCCGCAACCACCGCCTTGGCCGAAACCTTGAGATCAACCTCGTTGCCGTCGTCGACTCGCGCCATGTCTCTGAGGGTGAGGATGTAGCCACCGTAGGCGACGAGCTCACCGATCAGGCATCCGAGCAGCCACGGCCAGTTGTGACGCGATTGGACGAGCCGCCACACGTGCGGGAAACCGGAGTAGGACGCGAGCACGAACGCGACGGCGAGGGTCGCGCCGGCTGCGACGAGCACGACCGCGACCGGTTTGTCCTCGAGCCACAGGTAGCCGGCGCGAACGCGGCCGCCCGCGCTCCGGAGAGCGTTCACCCGCGGATCGGCCCGGTGCGCGTAGTAGTGCGAAGCAGCAGGCCTGCTCAGGAGTCGGTCGGCGAGTTCCTGCTCAGCGGCTCGGCCGCCTCGCGCTCGAGGTTCGACGAAGTATCCATCGTCCGGGCGTGTCCGTCCTCGATCTCGCCACTCCAGGCTCCCGTTTCCGACTTGCGCTCTTCCATCAGATCACGGAACCGCTCGAGGTCACCGCGCACCCGGCGCTCGTCCAGGCCGATCGCAGAGCCGATCTGCTCGGCGGCGCCGTCGGCGGTGTACGTCATCGCAAGGCGGATTCGCGTTCTCTGTGGAGACCCCGCCGCTTCGAAGCTGACGGTGCCGCGGGTGCTCTTGCCGTCCACCGATTCCCAGGTGATGCGCTTGTCGGGCTCTTGATCGATGATCTTGGCATCCCACTCGGCCTTCTTTCCGGCGATCGACGCTGCCCAGTGGATGAGGGTGTCATCGAGTTGTTTCACCTCGTCGACACCGTCCATGAACCTCGGGAACTCCTCGAACTGCGTCCACTGGTTGTAGACCACGGAAACCGGTGCGTCGACCTCGATGTCCTCGACGATCGTCGCCGAGGTCGAGGTACGTGACGCACCCGAGACCCGACGATAGACGCGACGCACGCTGCCGACCACCGGATCACGAAGATCCGGCACGGCTGCAACCACCAGCGCAGCCCCTCCGAGAATGAGCGTTGCGTTCCGCATCGGGCGCCTCCGACGCCTCGAGCGACTCTTGGCTTTCTGCAGCTGCTCGACCGCCTGTGCCACTTGCGCTCTCAGGACCGGATCGGAGCTGAGCCGGATCGCAAGCCCGGTCCAGCCTGCCTGACGCTGCGCGCGCCGCCTCGCAGCCGCCGCTGCGGTCATTGCGGCGATCACACGCCGGCGGAATCTCTCGTCCCGGGCGAACTGATCCACGTACGGCGAGACGTTCTCGACCGCTTCGTTTGCGACTCTGGCGACCTTCCGCCTGCTTGTGATCATGTTTCTCCTCCTCGGAGACTCGACAACGCCCGTCAACCTCGTTCAACGCATGGCCCATCACGCCCCGGCGCCGAAGCCGGTCGAACCCCTGATCTCTTCTCACTCCGACGAACGGAACGTAAACACGGCGTTCACACGTAACGATCGGTGGCCTGCATGTGTCGGTAGCTCCATGGAAAACACCGATCGCATCGCGGCCCTTCTCCACGAAGCGGCCGAGACGCATCACGTCGTGTACCGCATCGTCGACGGCGACGACCCCGACTGGGCATCCTGGTACGCCGACTGGCTGGTCGGGCTGTCCGAGCTCCCGGAGCTCCTTGGGGCGACGCCCATCCGTTCGCACCTCGTGCACGCGCTCGTCCAGCTCGACCGCGACTATCTCGCTGCCGGGCCGGCCGATCCCTGGGAGATCTGGTACGCCGGCCGACTGCCCGGTCTCGCGCTGAACGGCTAGGCGACGGGCAGGGTGAAGGAGACGCGTGCCCCGCCGGTCGCGGCTCCTTCCGCCCAGATACGGCCGCCTTGCGCTTCGACGAGGCCCCGCGCGATCGCGAGGCCCAGCCCGGTGCCGCCCGTTCGGGCGGGATCGTTGCGCCAGAACCGGTCGAACATGCGGCGGGCCGTCTCGGCGGTGAGCCCGCTGCCCGTGTCCTCGACGCTGACGGTGACGTGGTCCTCGGCGGCCGCGACTCTCACGGCGATCGCGCCGTCCGATGGAGTGTGTTGAAGGGCGTTGGTGAGGAGGTTCAGGAGGACCCGCTCGACCTGGTCGGGCGCGCAGCGAACGAGCGGGGCATCGCCGAGCTGCCGGTCAAGGGTCACGCCGCGTGCTCGGGCGACCGCTTCGACACCGCGGACGCAGGAATCGACGAGCGGGGCGACGGCGACGATCTGGAGCTCGTGTGAGAGCGCACCGGCGTCGATTCGGGCGAGCTCGAAGAGGTCGTCGACGAGCGAGGCGAGGCGCCGCGCGTGCTCTTGCAGCGGCGCAAGGTACTCCTCCGGCCGGGCGAGGCCGTCTTCGATCGCCTCGAGCATGGCCGTGATCGAGGCGACCGGCGTCCGAAGATCATGGCTCGCGGCGGCGATGAGCTCGCGGCGTGCGTCGAAGAGGCTCTCGAGCTCGGAGGCCATCGCGTTGAACGAGCTCCCGAGTCTCGCAAGCTCACGCGGGCCGCCCGTCGGAGCACGGACGGTCAAGTCTCCTTGGGCCAGACGATCGGCTGAAGCGCTCAGCTGCTCGAGCGGCCGGGTGATCGACGCGGCCAGCACGAGGGCGACGGCGACCGCGCTCGCGGCCGCCGCCGCGGCGACGGCAAGGATCTTCACGTCGGCGCCCATGTGGAACATCACCCAGCCCGACAGGAGCACGGCCGCGAGCGGGAGGAGAACGGCGAGCAGCCCGAAGGCAGCAAGCTGGGCGCGGACCGCTGACAACCTCCGCAGCGCCAGCGCACCAATCAGGCCCACCGCGAGCGTCGAGAGGGCGACGACGATCGCGAGATGAATCACGGGACGAACCTGTAGCCGACGCCCCAGAGCGTCTCGAGACGACGTGGGGCCGACGGGTCGGGCTCGATCTTCGACCGAAGCCGGCGGATGTGGACCGTCACCGTTCCGGTGTCGAGCGCAGCCTCGTAGCCCCACACACGGTCCATCAATTGCTTGCGGGAGAACACCTCACGCGGGTTCGACGCGAGGAAGAAGAGCAGGTCGAACTCCTTCCCGGTCAGCCGCACGGGCTCACCCGACAACGTCACTTCGCGCGCGGGGCCGTCGATCGTCAGCTCGTCGAAGGTGAGCCTCTGCGGAGCCGTCCTCGGCGCGACCTCCGACCGCTTGAGGACGTTGCGAACGCGAATTGCCAGTTCGCGGGGGAAAACGGCTTGGTGACGTAGTCGTCGGCACCCAGCTCCAGCCCGACGATGCGGTCGGCCGCCTCGCCCCGGGCCGTCAGCATGATCACGGGCAGCGCGCTGTCGGCGCGGATCCAGCGGCAGAGGGCAAGTCCGTCCGTCCCCGGCAGCATCACATCGAGTACCACGAGATCGGGTTCGCCGCTCTCGATGATCGACCGCGCGGTGTCGCCGTCGCCTGCCTCGAGCGTGTCGAAGCCGTCCCGCTGCAGGTAGCGAACGACGACGTCGCGCACGATCGGCTCGTCGTCGACGATGAGGACGGTGGTCACGGCGCTCATTGTCGTTGCTCGCGCACCCACTTGGAGTGGTGGCGCTCGGCCCAGTCGCTGCGGACCGACCCGGAGGTGATTCCGCGCAGCGAGTGGCGTGTCGCCGGGTAGATGAGCGCCAGGTAGAGATGGCCGACGAGGAGCGCGAGCGAGACGTACATCAGCCAGTCGTGCAACAGGATCGTGCTCGCGAACTGGAAGCGGTGGTCGCGCTCGCCGAGCCAGAGCAGCGACCCAGACACCGCGAAGAGCAGCGCGAACGACGCGGTGAGCACCGCGTTGACCTTCTGGCCGGCGTTGAAGCGGCCCTGCGGCGCCGGCCGCCGCCGGAGCCAGTTCAGGTCGTCGCGGTCGAACTCGTCGAGCTCGTGCACGGTCCGGCGGAGCCGCCGGCGGTCGCCGAGCGCGACGACCAGGACGAGGGCGACGAGCCACGCGACGGCCGTGTAAACGTGCAGGTTCTTGAGCAGCGGCCGCCGGCCGACCAGGATGCTGAGCCGTGGCACGTACAGCACGAGACCGGTCGCAAGCAGCCCGAAGAAGGCGGTGGCGTGCACCCAGTGAACGGCCCGCTCGGTGCGCGTGAACCGCTCGAGGTAGACGACCTCAGAAGCCATTCGAGCGGCCCACCCACGCATCCGCGTCGTAGCCGCGCTGCTCCCAGTAGCCGGGCTCGGCCCGCGCGCCCACGGTGATCCGCTCCACCCACTTGACGCTCTTGTAGCCATACATGTCCGGGATCACGACGCGAGCGGGCGCGCCGTGGGGCCGCGGCAGCGGCCGGCCGTCCATCTCGTAGGCGAGCATCACGTCGGGCAGGTGAGCCTGGTCGAGCGTGAGCGTGTCCACGTACGGCTGCTCGGCCGAGGTGAACGTCAGCACGTCGGCGTTCGGCTGTGGCGCTGCAGCCGCCAGGAGGTCGGCGAACCGCACGCCCCGCCAGTGAACGTTGCTGACTGTCCAGCCCGTCACGCAGTGGAACGTCGAGACCTGCTCTGCCACGGGCAACGCGCGCAGTTGCTCGTAGTCGATCGTCTGCGGCCGGTCGACAAGCCCGTCGATCCGCAGCCGCCAGGTTGCCGGGTCGAACCGAGGCATCGTCGCGGCAACCGTGTAGATCCGCCAGCCGGACGGGATGATCCCGGACGGCAGCGCGTCGACGACCGGGTGTGTGAGGCCGGAGACCGCCTGCCAGGCCGCACGTCCCCAGACGAGAGACGAGAGCCCTACGGCCGTCACGCCGAGAAACGCGCGACGGCCGTAGAGCCGGGTCTCCTGAGGTTCCATCCGCTAGTGCACCTTCACGACGTACCAGCCGTCGACGCCGTTGCAGAGGATCTTCGTCGCGGTGTCGCCGTGGAAGCGATACAGCGGGTGGCCGTTGTAGGTGACCTGCGTCGTCCCGTCCGGGCGCATCACGTCGCCGAACGTTCCCATCACGCCGGCGATGTGCTTCGGGGCCATCGTGCCGTGCGGGATCGTGAGCGGCGGCCACGTCTTCGCGCACGCTCCGGTGCACTTGACCTTCCGGCCCTTCTCCTGATTCCAGGTGTACAGAGCAAGGTGGCCCTTCGTTGCGAGGATCGCGCCGAAGGATGCCGTCTTCAACTTGACCACCGGCCCGGCGCTGCCATGAGAGGCGAGTGCAGAGGCGCTGAATGCAGCGGCCAGGGCGAGGAGGAGGAACAGCGGGACAGAACGGCGCATCGAGAACAGCTCCTTGATCGGGGACCGGTTTCCTCCGTTGTACGTGGTCGCCGCCCGGAGCGACCCAGGATCCGGGGTCATTTCACGGACTGTTCAGAAACCACTGCGCGGGCGAAAGGCTTACGAGTTTCTTAACGCCCGTAACCGACGCGTTGGCTCGCTGCTCTAGCGAATCGATGACATCCATCCAGTGAAGGGGGAATGATCGATGCGCGTTGTTGCTCGTTTCGTGCTCATGCTCGCGTCCACGGTGCTCCTGACCGCGATGCTCACCGGGACCGCCGGCGCCGCGACCGGGTCGTTCGACCGAGGCCCCGACCACGTCGTCTTCGTGCAGACCGACAACCCGGCCGGCAACGCCGTCGTGGCCTACGACCGCTCGAGCGCCGGCCAGCTGACCCAGGCCGGTACCTATCCGACCGGGGGGACCGGCGGGATACTCGCAGGCTCGGTGGTCGACCACACCGCCTCGCAGGGGGCGCTCACTTTCGACCCGCGTCACAACCTGCTGTACGCGGTCAACGCCGGAAGCAACACCGTGTCGGTGTTCGCCGTGCGCGGCGACAAGCTGACGCTGATCCAGGTTGTTCCATCGGGCGGAACGTTCCCCGTCAGCGTCGCAGTCAGCGGCGACGTCGTCTACGTCCTCAATGCCGAGAATGGAGGGTCTCTGCAGGGGTACCGGGTCGTGCTCGACCATCTGCTGCCCCTCGGCGGTTCGACGAGGCAGCTCGGCCTGGATGCAACCGCAACCCCGCAGTTCGTGAACACACCGGGCCAGGTCGCCTTCTCACCCGACGGCTCGAAGCTGATCGTCACGACAAAGGCGAACGGCAATGACATCGTCGTGTACAGCGTCGGCTTCCTCGGGTATCTCTGGCCGAACCCGGTCGTCAACGCCGAGCCCGGCACCGTCCCGTTCGCGATCAGCTTCGACCGCGCCGGGAATCTCGTGATCGCCGAGGCGGGCACCAACAGCCTGGCCACCTTCGCCCTCAACCACGACGGCACGGTCACGTTGCTTCACTCCGTGGCGACGGGGCAGGCGGCGACCTGTTGGGTCGCGGCAACCGGGTCGCTGTTCTACGTCGGGAATGCCGGCAGCGGTTCGGTGACCGGCTTCCAGTCCGGCCCTTCCGGCCAGCTGGCGGCACTCGGCAACACCGCGACCGACCCGGGCACGGTGGACATCGCCGCCACCCCGGACGGCCGGTTCCTCTATGTGCAGGCCGGCGGGCCGGGCACGGTCGACGCGTTTCGGATCAACGCGAACGGGTCGCTGACCTCGATCGGCTCCGTGACGGTTCCCGGCGCCTCCGGCGGCGAGGGCATCGTCGCGTTCTGAGGCGAGCACGGGTGCGGGGAGGTCCCTTCCGAGCGGGGAGGGACCTCCCCGAGCCGGCTCGGTTCACGGCTTGATCCGCCAGATGTCGTTGCCCTTCCAGCTCGGCACCCAGGCCTGGCCTGCGATCTCGGTGACGACGAAGGGGCCGGTCCCTGCCTTGATCCTCCGCACGACCGCATTCGTGGCAGGGTCGATGACGGCGATTGCGTTCTCGCGCACGAGCGGCGTCCACACCTGGCCGCCGACGACCGCAGGGTCGCCGACGGTCGAGGAAGCGAGCTTGACCGTCGCCGCGACGGCGTTCGTCGACGGATCGATCCGGGTGACGCCGGACTGCGTCGTGATCCAGACCGCGTCGTCGGATGCCGCCGTCCAGCCCGCGCCCTCCACCGGGATCGTGGCAATCACCGTGTTGCTCGACGGGTCGATGCGAAGGACGCCCTCGTCGCCTGTTGCCCAGACCGAGCCGAAGGCCCCGACGACGCCGATCGCCGAGCCGAGCTTGAACCGCTTGACGACCCGATTGCTCGACGGGTCGATG
The DNA here is from genome assembly GCA_963828655.1 of uncultured Thermoleophilia bacterium. Taxonomy (GTDB): domain Bacteria; phylum Actinomycetota; class Thermoleophilia; order Gaiellales; family Gaiellaceae; genus PALSA-600. The sequence continues at coordinate 748,350 of CAWHFK010000009.1, forward strand.
CGATCCACCTCTCCTCCGCCGTGCGCTGTCGCCCACGCTGAGCCGTACGCGTAGGTTGCGTCGTACGGCTGCAGGCCGACCTTCACCGCCGCTGTCCGCTTTCCCGTGGCCGCCGAGACGCGGCTGATCGTGTTCGAGCTCGTATCCTCGACCCACAGCGAGCCCGCGCCGAAGCCGAGGCCGCACGAACCGTTCCCGATCCCGATCTTCCTCACGACCTTGTTGGTCTTCGGATCGATCTTGAGCAGGAACGGAGAGGAGTACTCGCTCACCCAGACGAACCCCGCGCCGCCTGCTGCTGCGCACGGAGCCGTGGCAGGGGCGACGCGAATCTTGGCGAGCACGATCGGCGCCTGTGCGGCACCAGAGGCGACGGACGCGAGCGCGCCGGCCGCGGCGAGGACGAGCAGGTAGATGCGCATGCGCGCGAACATAGTCCGAATCCGGAGCAAATGCTCCGGATTCGTATTAAACGTCGGTTAACGCCGCCGCGAACGCCGCACCGAGCAGGTCGAGCGCGTCGCGCACATCGTCCTCGTCTTCGCCGAGGCGCTCCTGGAGCAGTGCATTGATCCGCTGCAGCGCGCCCCAGCCGCGGCGCCACTCGCGGTCGCCCGCCGCGCTGAGCGCGAACAGAAACGACCGGCCGTCGTCCGGGTTCGGGGAGCGCAACACGAGGTGCTGCCGTTCGAGCCGTCGCACGACGTCGGAGGTGGTGGTGAGCGGCATCCCGAGCTCGGCGGCTACCTCGGTGAGACGTACCTGTCCCCGCACGCCGATGAGGCTGAGCGTGGCGTAGCCGTTCGAGTCGACACCGTCGGCCGCGAGCTCGCGGTCGACGAGCTGCGCCATCCGCTGGTGGGCTGCGACGAGCTGGAGCAGGAGCGAGAGCCGCCGCTGGGATGGGGCGGCCCGCTTGCGCTTCGAGGCGGGGGAGCGAGGGCTTGACGGCGTCGACGGCACTGTCTCGGAGCTGACGTTATCGGCACGCTCCGACATCGCCACCGACGATCGGGGTGTTTTGCTGCTTGCGGTCCGGGTATCGGCTCGTGCCGATGAAGATCGTGTGCAAACGTTGACCACGTGACGAAGACCTCGGTCGAGCCGGCGACAGGGGATCTGCTGGTCAGCGGGAGACGGGTCTTTCCGATCGGCCTATCCGATCCTCCGCCGACCACCGGCGTGACCCCGAGTGGGACGCCGGCATGGGCGGAGATCGCCGGCGCAGGTGTGACCTTCGTCCGCAACTACACGGTCTGGACAGCGGCCGGCGCGGCCGAGCAAATGGTCTCGCTGGAACAGGAGCTCGACGCGGCCGCCGGGCATGGCCTCCAGGTCTGGGTTGGGCTCGCCGGAGTCGACAACGACCTCTCTCGAAAGGCGCTGCTGACCCAGATCGTGGCTGCGCTGCAGAGCCATCCCGGGCTGGGCGCATGGAAGGGCGCCGACGAGCCGGCGCACGGGCATGTGCCGGCGTCCGGATGTGTCGAGGTCTACCGGCACGTGCGCTCGATCGACGCCGACCATCCGGTCGTGCTGATCCAGGCGCCGCGAGGCCCGGCGCCGGCCCCCGGCAGCCGAGACACACCCGTCACGGCGGCCGTGCTCAAACCGTACGCGGCGGCGTGCGACATCCACGGCATCGACATCTATCCCGTCTCCAGGCCTCCGGGGGCGCACGCGGGCGGACCACCCGTCAACACGGACATCAGCGTCGTCGGCGACATGACCAGGCTGATCGCCCGAGCCACCGGGAGAAGAGCCATCTGGACGACCCTGCAGATCGCCTGGAGCGGTGTGTTCCCGCCGCACCCGATCGTCTTCCCCAACCTCCCTCAGGCCAGATTCATGGCCTACGACGCGATCCTCGCCGGGGCTCGCGGACTGTTCTTCTTCGGCGGGCAGTTCAAGCAGGTCATGAACGACAGGGACCGCAAGCTCGGCTGGAACTGGACCTACTGGAACCGCGTCCAACGGCCGCTCCTCCAGGAGTTGACCGACCCCGAGCACATGCACGCACTCACCGCGCCGACCTCCGCCCACAAGGTCAAGGCCGGCGCACCCGACGTGGCGGTCGGCGCCCGCGAGACGAACGGCGTCCTCTACGTGATCGCCGCCAGACGAAGCCCGAGCGTCACCGGCAGCGTCCACTTCACCGGGCTTCCGGCTACCGTCACCCGCGGAACCGTTCTTGCACATCCCGCCCACAACCCGTCGCGCAACGTGACCGCCGCCGCCGGCAAATTCACCGACCCCAGCCCGTTCGCGCCTCACAACGCGCGCGTTTACCGCTTCCCGCTCAACGGTTAGACCGCACCGAGTTCGAGGCGGCAGACACTTCGGTGAATGCCCAGTTCCTCGCCGATCTGTCGGAGATGATCGGGCGGTCCGAGGTTGAGCTCGCAAAGCTCTCGCACCGCATCGACGCATGCCTGAACTAACTGGCCGCATTCCGGCTGACGGGATCAGCCGTCGACGAGGATCCCCGAGACCGGGCCGAGCGCGCGCGCCGAGCGGCGTGAGACGTGGGGGAGCCTGACGAGACGATGCGTGAGCGGAAGACCCGCCTCACGTCGTTCGAACTGCTCCTTGCTGATCGGCTTCCACAGCCCGTCGATCGCCTCGATCGGATCCACCGGGACGCGTTCCTCGGACAGTTCGAGGTGTTCGGCCCAGAGACGGAGGCGGGTCCGGCGGGCAAGCTCAGGATCTCGGCTGACGATGTTCATCTCGGTGTCGTTGAACAGCGAGTGCTCGTTCAGATTGGCGGAGCCGATCGTGAACCAGTGGTCGTCGACGACCGCGATCTTGGCGTGGACGTAGATGGGGTCGGCGAGATCGCCTGCACGCGCGAAGAGTGTGCAGGCCAGCACCCGTCCGGCGTCGCCATCGGCGGAGATCAGATGACCGAGCACGCCGCGCGTGTCGTCGGCGCCGCTGTTCGGCTTCGAAGGCAGTAGCAGCACGAGCCGGAAGTCCCGATGAGGTGGATCGGCGATCTTCTCGTGCAGGACCGCCTCGATCTCGGGTGACCAGAGGAACTGGTTCTCGATGTAGATGAAGCTCTGGGCTGACTGGAGAGCGCGAACGTACGACTCGAGGATGGTGAACTCCCCTCGTGGCTTGGCGCCGTAGATGCGCTCGGGCACCGTGCGCACGACCTGCAGCTCCACGTCGCCTGCGCGCTCGGCCGGGCCGGGGGCGGCGAGGCGCTCCCCGGTGACCTCGTGCCAGCGCATGCGGAAGTGCTCACCGACATCGGCGACCGCCGGCCCCTCGATTCGCGCGCAGCCGTCGTGCCAGCCGACGTCGGAGCGGGATGGATGGTCGTTCGTGTCGAAGCGGTCCCCCGACTCCGAGGTGAGGTCGATGCCGCCGACGAATGCGACCCGGTCGTCGACGACGATCGTCTTCTCATGATGGCAGTGCATCGGCCGCTCTCTCGCATCGAGGGCGCACCGGATCCTCGTGTGCGCGGTCAGCCGGTCGCGCATCGCGGAGACGTCTCCCCGCGACGGGCGGAAGAGGGGCAGAGGAGCCCCTGCCCAGGCGAGAACACGCACGTCGAGTCGTTCCGCCAGCTCGGCGAGGAGGTTCCGCAGGACGAGCGGGTCGCCGTCGCCGCGCTCGAGCGCGAACGACGGAGTGAAATACCAGCCGGTGATGTGAACGTGCGACGTTGCGCCGCGCAGCGCTTCGACCATCGCCGGGAGCGCTTGCACCCCGTCGATGAGCACGTCGACGATATTGCCGGGGCGAGGTGGGAACTCTCCGGTTGCCCACGCGTTCGTGGCGGGATCGAGGGCGCGCGACCACCCGATCCGCCCGAGCCGCCTCCGATGGTGGCGGCAGATCTGGCCGGAGATCTGTTGTCCCGTCCAGGCTTCGAGCGGGAAGAGCAGGCGCCGAGCCGGAGCGAGCTTTTCGCGCACCGTCAAATCCTTCGGTAGCGCGCGTCGCTGAACGAGTAGACGGCGAAGGCGATCAGCCCCACCGCGACGACGCCGAGCAGGTACGCGCCGTAGGCGGTGTGCGTGAGCTTGGCCAGTGCGCCGTCCAGGCCGACCGCGTTGTTCGGGTTGAAGTCGACTGCCGCCTTGATGAGGAAGATCCCGACGAGGCCGAACACGACCATGCGTGCCAGATGCCCGATCGTTCCGATCCGGCCGATCCACTCCCTCACGGCAGGCGGCATCTGCTCGACCTTCGAGTCGTCGAGGAACGCCTGCGACACGCCCCGATAGCCCTGGTAGAGCGCGATCCCGACCAGGCCTGCGCCGGCGAGCCCGACGATCCAGGCGCCCGCGGGCCAGCCCAGGACGCCGGCCGCCGACTGCTTGGGCGATGTACTGCCGGAGGGCCCGGCGCCGAGCAGGATCTCGATCGCCAGGATGCAGAGCGCTCCGTAGGCGAGACCGCTGCCCAGCGCAGCGAGGCGATCGAACCCGCGGTCGGCGCCCTCCGGACCGCGTCCCAGCGCGGCTCTGAACAACCGCCACATCGAGTAGCCCGCGAGACCGATCGCGAGCAACGTGAGCAAGTACTTGCCGAACGGCTGATGAGCCAGTGTGCGCATCGCTCCTTGTTGGTTCGTCAGCTTGCCGCCGTGACCGATGGCGAGCTTGAACGCCAGGATCCCGATGATCGCGTAGACGGCTCCCCGCGCGACGAACCCGGCCCGCGAAAGCCATTCGAAGGCGGGTGTCTGGACGAAGCTGTCGCCGGCGCTCTCCACAGCGCCGACCTCTCCGGTCGACCGTACGTCGTTCATGAGACGTTCCTCTTTCGGTAGGTGTGCTTCATGTCACCGCGCCGCCTGACGCCCCACGGGGAACGCGCACGCTGATCGCGGCAGGCTCGACCTTCACCTTGAACGACTTCACCTTCGATCGATCGCCGCCGTCGAGCTCGTACAGAACCTTCCGGTTCAACTCGACCTTCACGGAGCGTGCTTTCGTGGTTCGTGCAAACGGCGACCTGCTCGCCGTGCCGACGGCCGCACGCGCCATGATCCGGCCCCATTCGACGAGGCCCTCGGCCGTGACGACACCAAGCTCGAGGTTCCCGTCGTCGGGCCGCGCGTCCTCGAATGCACTGACGCCACCGAAGAGCTCGCCCGTGTTACCGAGGAGGACGCAGCTGGCCTTCCCCTTGTACCAGCGAACACCGTCGACCTCGATCGTCGCGCGGAAAGGCTTCGCGCGCAGGTTCCTGGCGCCCGTCCACACGTACGCTGCGCGGCCCAGCCGCTCCTTCAGGCCACCGTTGCCCGCGTCCCGGATCATCGCGGCGTCGAAGCCCGCCCCCGCCATGACAGCGAAGCGCTCGCCGTTGAACCGGCCGACGTCGAGCTTGCGCTCGGCGCCGTGCAGTCCGATCGCCACGGCCTGTCCGATGTGCTTGGGGATGCCGAGGCTCGAGGCGAAGAGGTTCGCGGTGCCGGCCGGGACGATCGCCAGCGTCACATCCGAGCCCGCGAGCACATCGACGGTGCGCTGGACCATGCCGTCGCCTCCCCACACGAAGAGGAGCTGCGCGCCTTTCGCCACCGCGCGCCGAATCTGGGCGGGAGCCTTGCGGCTCTTCGGCACCTCACACCAGAACGGTTCGGTCACGCCCTCGGCTTCGAGGACGCGACGGAGCTCGGGCAGCCCGCCGCCGAGCGTCTTGCCGGCATGGGCGACGACCGCGATCTTCATGCTTCCCCGCCGTGGCGTGCGTCGTGAGCCGCGCCCGCAATGCGGCACGCGAAGACGAGCACCGCCACTGCTGCGAGCCCCACGAGCAGTCCGCCGCCGATGTCGAGGGGGTGGTGCATCCCGCGATACAGGCGCGAGAGGGCGACGAATCCGATCAGCACGACAGCGAACGCCCAGGCCAGCACGCGGGCGGCGCCGTTCTCGATCCTGGACGTGACGAGGAGCGCCAGGCCTCCGTACACCGCGACCGCCGCCGCCGTATGCCCCGACGGGTAGCTGGCATCGACAGGCAGGTGCTCGAGCCGGAGGACGCGAGGCCGGTGAGAGTGGACGACCAGGGTCGTGAGCCGGTAGGTCGCCGATTCAACGGCCAGCACGAAGACGACGAATGCCGCAATCCGCCATTTCCGAAGGATCGCGCAGCACAACGCGATCGCGCCGACCAGGATCGGAAGCACAACGCCGCCCGCAGCGGTCGAGCCGATCAGCGATGCGTGCGTCCGATCCGGTGTGCGATGCGCTGCGAGCCACACCTCGACCCGCTCGTCGGCCGCACCGATGCCCCAGGCGTGCTCGATCACCCTCGTCACGAGGAGTCCGGCGCCGATCGAAGCGACCGTGATCAACACCAGCCCGGCCAGCATCGCGATCGTGAAGACGAGGACCGCGTTTGCGCCAAGGCTCGCACCAAGCCGATCGGCGCGGCTGCCGGGACGGGCGGAGAGCACGCCGCCGCCGGCCCGCTCCTCCGAACGCGCAGAACGGAGGTCGAGGCCAGGGCTGCCCGCAGCGGCCGGCTGAGTTTTGGCAGAGACGATGGGGGCATATGCCCGTCCTTCGCCTCCCGAATCTTCCAAACGAGCAAATGCCGCTGGTGATCCTCTTTGCCGTCGCTCTGACCGCCGGGCTCGCGGCCGGCCTGCTGGCGTGGCGGTATCCGCGCGCCGGGGACCCGGCCCCCAATGCAGCGCGCAAGGTCGGCGAAACGGTCGAGGCGCATCCCGGCCTGCGGGCTGCGCTTGCGCCCCGGCTCGACCCCGAGGCGGCCACGGGCCTCGCCCTCACACTCGCGCTCGTGCTCGCGATCGTCGGCGGGCTCCTCTTCGGAGTGCTTGCGTACCTCGTGCGCACGAACGCGCACCTGCTCGGGGTCGACCAGAGCGTCGCCCGCTGGGGGAACACGCACGCATCGGCGCTCTCCACGCACGTCCTGAACGGCGTCACGCAACTCGGCAACATCGATGTCGTCGTCGTGCTGTGCGTGATCCTCGCGACGATCGAGACCGCCGCGCAGCGCAGCGTCTGGGTCGCGGCCTTCGTCGTTGCGGTGATGGGCGGCGAAGAGGTGCTGGTGTTGACCGTGAAGCAACTGACCGAGCGGGTACGACCTGCGTTCAACCCGGTCGCCGCCACCCTCGGCCCGTCGTTCCCGAGCGGTCACTCGGCAACTGCGGCTGCGTTCTACGCGACAGCTGCGCTCTTGATCGGCCGTCGCCGGCCGCGCGCACAGAGAGCTGCCCTGATCGGGCTGGCCGCGGGGATCGCCGTGGGGGTCGCGGCGAGCCGCGTCCTGCTCGACGTCCACTGGCTGACCGACGTGATCGCCGGCCTGGCGCTGGGCTGGGCCTGGTTCGCGGTGTGCTCGATCGCGTTCGGTGGCCGCGTCCTGCGCTTCGGCGCAGGCGCGGAGCTGGCCGCCCGGGCCGCGTCATCGCCCTACGGCTAGATGTCCTTGATGAACCAATCCGAGGCTGGTTCATACCCCCCGGCGGCAAGTGCGTTCTCCAGCTCGGGCTGGGAGCTCCGGGCCGGGACGATCGCGAGGATCGCGTTCGACGCGGACGCCCAGTGGTCGAACGCCGAGATGTCGGCAGGGTCTCGCATCTCCAGGGCGAGCGCGGTCGGGCCACCCGGGTCGTAGACGGGCGGCGCGGGGCCGACGACGGCGTCGGTGTGGAGAAGAGTCGGAAGTTCGCCTTCGACTGCCGGCACGGGATGCACCCACCAGGACGCACCGCGTTCGTAACCGGCGCCGGCGAGCATCGCTCGTTTCGGCGCGTCCCGGCGGGCCGTCAGCACCACCATGCGGGCAGCTCCGAGCTCGCGCCCTGCCTGTTCAACTGCCTGCAGCAGCGGTGCGCCGACCGTCCGCCATTCGCCGGCGGAAGGAACGAAGAAGTCATCTACGAGCCACGACGGCATGGGATCGGAACGAAACGGTGGCGGAAAGACCGTATGCGCCGCCATGACGATCCCGGCCAACTGTTCTCCGCGACGGGCGGCGAAAGACGAATACCCTTCGTCCGAAAGACACTTCGCCAACCACGGCTCGTGCAGTTCCAGGGCATTCTCCGCAGGTCTCCAGAAGATCGGCGAATAGCGCGCGTACTCCAGGCGCTTTGCATCGGCGAGCAGGGCTGCCTCATGAGCGTCGCCGACCGCCGCGACCGTGATCGCCACCTTCGCCACCTCGAGACGACGACCATACTCCGCCGCTGCGAACCGGCGGGGCCCAGAGGTCAACCGGTCGCACGAAGCGCAATGAGTCAATGGCGGTCTCTTCGGTCAGTGCAGCGCGGCGTACAGCATCACGCCGAGCGCAGCGAGCACTGCGAGAACGAGACTGAGCAGGAACAGAAGCCGGTCATCACCGTGACTCGGCCCGACTCCGTCAGCCGGCCACAACGTCTGTTCCATGTCCGCACTGTCGGCAAGAAGCCCGCCGAACATGAATGGGCGGTGACCGCTGTCGTCCGGGCGGTGTGGGAGGCTGGATCGGCTGCGGACGAAAGCGGCGGCGGCAAGCCCCTACCCTCTCCCTAGGCTTGCCGCCGCCTATTACTGCCTAGGACGCCTCGGGAAGCCGTGCACGCCCCGAAAGGTCAGGTTTCCCCGTCCCATGGGTGGGCCGGGGAGTGAGGGTGCTGCCTCCAGGCGGAGGCAGCACCGCTGTCATCGCTAGGGGTAGATGCCCCGCGTCGTCGTCGCCTCGGCGACTCGCTGCACGGCGAGCCCGTAGGCGGCGACCCGCATCGGCAGCTTGCGCGTCTGGCTGACCTCCCAGGTCTCGTCGAACGCGCGGGTGATGATCTCGTCGAGGCGCTCGTTCACCTCGTGCTCCTTCCAGAAGTACTCCTGGAGCCCCTGCACCCACTCGAAGTAGGAGACGACGACGCCTCCCGCATTCGCCAGGATGTCGGGCAGGATCAGCACTCCGGCGTCCTCGAGGATCGCGTCGGCGTCGGGTGTGACGGGACCGTTCGCGCCCTCGCAGATGATCGACGCCTTGATGCGGTGGGCGTTCTCAGCATCGATCACCTGTTCCAGTGCGCACGGCGCGAGCACGTCGCACTCGAGCTCGAGCAGATCTGCCGGATCGATCTCCTCGGCTCCGCTCAGGCCCCGCAGCGTTCCATGCTCGCGCTTCCAGGCGAGCGCCGCCGGGACGTCGATGCCCTTCGGGTTGTGGATGGCGACGGTGGAGTCGGAAAGACCGATCACCTTCGACCCGTGCTCGTGCAGGAACACGGCCAGGAAGCTGCCGACATTGCCGAATCCCTGGACGACGCAGGTCAGGTCCTCGAACCGGCGGTCGAGCCTCTTCAGCGCCTCGCGAATCGTGAACAAGGCCCCGCGTGACGTCGCCTCCTCGCGTCCGAGAGAACCGCCGATCGTCAGAGGCTTCCCGGTCACGACGCTGAGCACGGGGTAGCCCTTGTTCATCGAGTAGGTGTCGAAGATCCAGGCCATCGTCTCACCGGTCGTGTTGACGTCCGGCGCGGGGATGTCGATCTGCGGTCCGATCTCCCTGACGATCTCACTCGCGTACCGGCGTGTCATCCGCTCGAGCTCGCCTTTCGACATGGTCTTCGGATCACAGGCGATCCCGCCCTTCGCGCCGCCGAAGGGGATCCCCGTCAGCGCGCACTTCCACGTCATCCACATCGCGAGTGCCTGTACCTCGTCGAGCGTGACGTCCGGGTGGTAGCGAATGCCGCCCTTCGAAGGTCCGCGTGCCATGTTGTGCTGGACGCGGTAACCGTCGAAGACCCGGATGCTTCCGTCGTCCATCCTGGTCGGGACCGAGACGACGACGCCCTTCTTGCACTTCTCGAGGACTCGCACCAGGCCTTCGTCGATTGCGAACGTCTCGGCGACGCGGCGCAGCTGCGCCTGCGCGACACCGAACGGGTTCAGCTTCAGGTGCGACTCGTGTTTGACCGTTGCCACGGCTTCTCCTTTCATCGTCGTGCTGAGCGCGCAGCGCGACCTACTTGTCTCAGCCCCTAGACTCTGCGCCCCCCGCGCGCCAGGGTCATCCGTGCCGACGCTGATCCGTGCTCAGGGCCTGATCGAGACGGGCCGGCCCGTCAGCTCGGCCTCGACGTCGACGACCCGTCCCGGCGGCTGCGTCGGAATGACGTTGCCGGCCAGTCGCTCGCCGTCGACGATGAGGCTCGAGACGCGGCCGTGCACGCCGCGTTCCTTGCGAGCCGTGATGCGGAAGGTGGCTCCCCGGAAACGGCGCTCGGCAGTGAAGCCCTCCCAGTCGTCCGGCAGGCACGGGTCGACCCGAAGGCCGTCGTGCTCGGGACGGATTCCCAGGATCCACTGAGTGACCGCGACGAACGTCCAGGCCGCGGCGCCGGTGAGCCACGAGTTCTTCGCCTCGCCTCCGGTCGGTGCATCGGGGCCGGCGATCATCTGTGCACAGACGTACGGCTCACAGCGATGGACGTCGCTGATCTCCTCTCGCGCGGACGGGTTCGTGCGCAGGTAGTAGTCGAGCGCCGCGTCGCCGTTCCCGGCGCGCGTCTCGGCGATCACGAGCCAGGGGTTCGTGTGACAGAAGACGGACGCGTTCTCCTTGTAGCCCGGCGGATAGGACGTGATCTCGCCGAGCTCGGGCCGGTAGCGTGAGTACGCAGGCTGGACGAGCACGATCCCGTGCGGCGTGGCGAGCCGGTCGCGTACCGATGCGAGTGCGAGGTCCGCGAGCCCGTCGTCGAGCCCGAGGCCGGCCATCACGCACATGCCCTGTGGCTCGATGAAGATCTGTCCTTCGTCGTTCTCTGCCGAGCCGACCGGGCGGCCCTCATGGTCGTAGGCGCGGCGGAACCACTGCCCGTCCCAGCCGTGCCGGCGAACCGTGTCCGCCATCCGCTTCCGCGAAGAGATCGCTGCGGCCGCCTCGTCCGCGTCGCCGACCAGGGCCGCGATCGCCGCGAGCTCCTCCGCCGCCAGGACGAACAGGCCGCCGATGAAGACCGACTCCGCGATGCCGCCTTCGCGGTGGGCCGTCGTCTGGAACGACTCGCCCGGCGTCTCGGAGAAGCAGTTCAGGTTCAGGCAGTCGTTCCAGTCCGCGTGCCCGATCAAGGGCAGGCCGTGGGGGCCGAGCCGGTCCAGCGTGTAGCCGAGGGCGCGGCGCAGATGCTCGTAGAGCGTGGCCTCCGAGCCTTCCTCGTTGTCGAACTGAACCTGCTCGTGCAGGACCGAGGCGTCGCCCGTCTCCTTGAGGTACGCAGCAGCAGCGAGGATCAGCCAGAGCGGATCGTCGTTGAAGCCGGAGCCGACTGCATCGTTGCCGCGCTTGGTCAGCGGCTGGTACTGGTGGTAGGCGCCGCCGTCGGGCAGCTGGGTGGCAGCCAGGTCGAGGATCCGCGCGCGTGCGCGCTCGGGAACCAGATGAACGAAGCCCAGGAGATCCTGGTTCGAGTCGCGGAAGCCCATCCCGCGGCCGATGCCGGACTCGAACAACGATGCCGAGCGCGACAGGTTGAACGTGACCATGCACTGGTACTGGTTCCAGATGTCGACCGTTCGATCGACGTGTTCGTCGGGCGTCGACACCTGCAGGCCGGCGAGGAGCCCTGTCCAGTAGGCACGCAGACGTTCGAAGGCGGACTCGACCTCGGCCGGGTCGCGATAGCGGTCGAGCAGCGGGCGGACGCGTCGCTTGTCGATGAGCTGGGAGCCGGGCGGGTCGAACTTCGCGTCGCGGGGGTTCTCGGCGTAGCCGAGGACGAAGACGATGTCGCGGGTCTCTCCGGGCTCGAGCGCTAGCTCGATCCGGTGCGAACCGCACGGCGACCACCCGTGGGCGATCGAGTCGCGGGAGCGGCCTTCCTCGACTGCGAGCGGCCGGTCCCAGCCGCGGTAGGGGCCGAGGAACTCCTCGCGCTGGGTGTCGAAGCCGGCGGGCGCCTCGGAGCAGCCGAAGTACGCGAAGTGCTCCCGGCGCTCGCGGTACTCGCTCTTGTGGAAGATCACGCCTTCCTCGACCTCGACTTCGCCGACGGAGAGATTCCGTTGGAAGTTCGTCGCGTCGTCCGAGGCGTCCCAGAGGCAGAACTCGACGGCGCTGAACACTGAGAGCCGGGCGCGAACCGCGCGCCGGTTCACCACACGCGAGCGCCAGAGCTCGAGCGTCTCGCCGAGCGGGACGAAGTAGAGCGTCTCGACCTCGATCCCGGAACGACGCGACCCGATGATCGTGTAGCCGAGGCCGTGACGGCACCGGTACTGCTCGAGCTCGCTCTTCGTCGGCTGCCAGGACGGAGACCAGAAGTCGCCGGTGTCGTCGTCGCGGACGTAGAGGTACCGGCCGCCGGCGTCGAGCGGGATGTTGTTGTAGCGGTACCGGGTGAGGCGGCGCAGGCGGGGGTCCTTGAAGAACGAATAGCCCCCGGCGGTGTTCGAGACGATGGCGAAGTAGTCCTCGCTCCCGAGATAGTTGATCCAGGGAAGCGGCGTGTCCGGTCGCGTGATCACATACTCACGCGCCGCGTCGTCGAAGTGGCCGTACCGCAACACTGCCCCACAGTCCGGGAACGTTTCGGTCTCCACCCGAACCTAGTCCCGCCGGCGCCGTGCGGGCGGCGTATTTCCCCGTAAGCCTCACACGTATTTGCCGGACGAATGCTCGGCGAATGGAAGGCCTCGAGGCCGGGTGAACAGCTCGACTGTGGGATCATGGGCCCGGCGCTCGGGGCAAGCGCAGCGAAACTCCGAAACGACGTGGGAGAGGGGACGCGATGACGCCGCAGCCGGGAAAAGGATCCGAAGGCAGTTCACCTTCGACGAAAGCTGTCCCGCACTTTACGCGGGGGGAGCGCGCGGCCCGAGGCAAGGCGGCGCGGGCAGAGGTGCCGCGGTCGACGCACGCGCAGATCGAGTTCCCTGCCGGGCGCGATCCCGTGGCCCTGCTCGATGAGCAGGCGGCCACCCGGGTCCCGGAGCTGGTGCCAATCCGGTACGGGCGCATGCTCGTTTCTCCGTTCTCGTTCTATCGCGGCGGCGCGTTGATCATGGCGTCGGATCTCTCGCGGACCCCCGTCTCCGGACTGCGGGTGCAGCTCTGCGGCGATGCCCACCTGTCGAACTTCGGTGTCTTCGGCTCGCCGGAGCGGACGCTCGTGTTCGACATGAACGACTTCGACGAGACGGCGCCGGGACCATGGGAGTGGGACGTGAAGCGCCTGGTCACGAGCTTCGCGATCGCAGGCCGCGAACGCGGCTTCTCGAAGAAGGAGCGGCGCACTGTCACCCTCGCAACGGTGCGCTCCTACCGTGAGGCAATGCGCATGTTCGCGGGCATGCGCGACCTGGAGGTGTGGTACTCGCACCTCTCCGCGGACCAGGCCTTTCGGGAGTTCTCGCAGGGCGTCGATCCCAAGCGCCTGAAGAAGATGGAGGCGGACATCTCGAAGTCGCGCACGAAGGACAGCATGCAGGCCTTCGAGAAGCTGACCACCGTCGTCGACGGCGAGCCCCGCATCATCAGCGACCCGCCACTGATCGTCCCGATCTCGGAGCTCGCCCCGACCGAGTCGGATCGGAGCGCCATGCAGGAGGAGATCCACGGCATCATCCGGTCCTATCGCCGCACGCTCGAGACCGATCGCCGCCATCTGCTGGAGCAGTTCCGGTTCGTCGATCTCGCCCGCAAGGTCGTCGGGGTCGGCAGCGTCGGCACGCGCGCCTGGATCGCGCTCTTTCTCGGGATCGACGGCAATGACCCGCTGTTCCTCCAGCTCAAGGAAGCGCAGCCATCCGTGCTGGAGCGATTCGTGGGGAAGAGCCAGTACGCCAACTGCGGGCAGCGTGTCGTCGCAGGCCAGCGGCTGATGCAGGCGACGAGCGACATCTTCCTCGGCTGGCAGCACGTCGGTGCGGGGCTCGACGGCGAGCCGCGCGACTTCTACGGCAGGCAGCTGAAGGACTGGAAGGGCTCCTTCGCAATCGAGGCGGCGCTGCCGCCCGGAGCCGCCGCCTACGGGCGGGCCTGCGGCTGGACCCTCGCGCGCGCCCACGCCCGGTCCGGCGACCGGGTGGCAGTCGCCGCGTACCTCGGCGGATCGGACGCCTTCGACCAGGCGATCGCCGACTTCGCGGAGTCCTACGCCGACCAGAACGAACGCGACTACGAGGCGCTGCAGGCAGCCGTCCACGACGGCCGCGTCAAGGCCGAGACAGGTCTCTGACGGCCCGAGTGCCGCCCTGGGCGGACAGCGGGGAGCAGTTCCTGGTCCACCCGCGCCGGGCAGTGGGCTGGGCGGGCCTCCTGCTCACTCTCGTGCTGCTCGGCGCGCTGCTCGTCCCTACGGGACCGCTGGCGCTCGACAGCAGCTGGGCGGAGCTGATGCGCGACATCGAGACGCCTGTCCTCACGCACCTCGCCCTTGTGTTCAATGCCCTCGGCCGCGGCCTCTGGCGCGGCCTGACGCTCGCCGTGATCGGTCTCGCGCTGCTCATCGCGCGGCGCCGGCCGGCGCTCGTCGCATTCGCTCTGGCGGAGGCCGTGACCCCGCTCGCCTCGAACACGGTCAAGACGCTCGTCGACCGGCCGCGCCCGCCGGGCGCGCTGATCGACGCGCACAGCTCCTCGTTTCCCTCCGGCCATGCCGCGTACGCGGGTGCGACGGCGATCGCCGTCGTCCTCCTTTTCACGAGGCTGGGGGCGAGGCGGCCGCTCTGGTTCGTCGCGGCGGGGGTGGTGATCGCCGGGATGGCCTGGAGCCGCACGTACCTCCAGGTGCACTGGCTCTCCGATGCGACCGCCGGGGCGCTGCTCGGCGTTGCCGTCGCGCTCCTCAGCTTCGGCTGTGTTCAGATCAGCCGGGCGAGGACTGACGGCCCGCTGCGATCGTCCACAGCCGGCGCAGCCCGGTCGCGGTCAGCCCTGGACTGACCGCGGCGGGTGAGACGCCTGGCGCGTGCGGCGGCAGGCGCACCGTGAGTGCGGCCGGAGCGATCCTGAAGCGAAGCGGCGGCTCGAGCAGAATGCCCTCGCCGTCGATGCCGGTCGCGACGCGCGCGCCGGATTCGACCTCGAACTCGGGGGCCTCCCATTCGAGCCAGCCCTGGAATCGCCGCGCCTGGCCGAGCGCCTCGAGGGAGAGGAGCGTCGCCGCCTCGGCGGCGCCGCCGATCTGCACCGACACGATCCCGAGCTGTCCCGTGTCCATGCGCGGCCGGGAGCCCATCGCGCCGAGCCGGTCGAGCACGTAGCGATTGTTGGAGACGAGCAGCAGCTGCGTCGAGAGCTGTGCGCCGCCGTCAGGCCCGCGGAAGCGAAGATCGAAGGGCGTGGCTCGAGGCCCGATCAGCTCGGGCAGCATCTTGTCGACGGTCTCGAGCTTCGCGTCGCGATAGGCGTCCGACTGGACGATCTCCGCGTAGATCCCGAGGGAGACGTTGTTGACGAAGATGCGATCGTTGACGAACGCGAGATCGATGCGACGCTCGACGCTGCTCGTGAACGCATCGAGCGCGCCGGCGACGTCATCCCGGTCCAGCCCGAGGTCGAGCGCCAGGTGGTTTCGCGTCCCGGCCGGCACGCAGACGTAGGGCAGATCGTGCTCCATCGCGACCTGCGCCACGAGCGCCTGCGATCCGTCGCCACCTGCCATGCCGATGATGTCGGCCGAGCCCGCGGCGCGGTGGGCGAGCTCTCGCAGGTCGTCGCCGCGCTCGAGGACGATGGTCTCGATCCCGCGCCGCCGCGCCTCCTCGACGAGGTTGAACCTCTCGACCTTGCCTCCTCCCGACTTGGGATTCATGAGGAGCACCGCCCGGCCGGAGACCCTGCTTGCCGTGGTCGCGCGGGCTGTGTCGCGGACGCCGGTCGCCTCGGCTTGGAGCGCGTGGCGCGCGGCGAACGAGAACACGGCGGCCGCCAGGCAGAAGGCGACCAGCTCGTCGATCGCGCCCAGAGCGATCATCGCGACGGCTCCGCCGACCAGCGCGCCCACGAGGCAGATGATGGCGAGCACCCTGACGGCGCCGCGCCGGGTGACGGCGAACCAGCCTGCGGCGCCCGCGATGCCCAGGGCGATCAGAACGAGCAGGAGCGCGGTCACGTTCCTGAAGATCAGGAGGACGAGCGTGACGACGACCGCGACGGCCGCGGCCAGCGCAAGCCAGGCTGTCAGCCGTCCTGGCCGCTGTGCCTTCCCATTGACGTTCTCCGGCACGCGCCACCTCCTTCGAGACTCCGGCTTCCTGAGGTCATCCAAACGGGACGACGACCTGCAGCCCGCTCCGACTAACTTCTCACAGACGCCGACCGAAGGGGGAACGGGTGAAGATCTTCAAGCAACGAGAGTTCATGGCGATCCCGCTCGTGCTCGGGATCCTCTGCGTGCTCTTCATTCTCTTCGCTGCAGCGAGCGTCGGGCTCTGGGCGTGGCTCCTCGTCGGCGCGGTCGGGCTCGTCGTCTGCGCGCTGCTCCTGCTGCGGGTCGCACGGAGCCACCGCCACCCGATCGACCGGGACGCGCCGCCGGTGGTTCGACCGCCGGAGGCGGGTGTCGTCCATCGCGTGCTCGTGGTTGCCGACGGAGCCTGCACGGCCGAGGCGCTGCGCGCTGCGATCGACGAGCACGCGGACGGCAACACCGTCGAGGCCTTCGTCGTCGCGCCCGCGCTCGGCTCGCGGCTCGACCGCTGGACCGGCGATCAGCAAGGCTACGACGACGGGGCCGACCACCTCGACGGCACGCTCCGCGCGCTCGAGGCGATCGGCATCCAGGCTCACGGCCGGGTCGGTTCCAAGGATCCCGTCCAGGCCGCCGACGACGGCCTGCGGGAGTTTCCGGCGCACCAGCTCGTCATGGCGGTTCACACGGCCGACAGTCAGAAGTGGCTCGAGGAGGACTCGGCCGACGCTGCGCGCGGGCGCTACGACATCCCGGTCACCGTGATCGTCGTCGATCCTGCCCCGTAGGGTCAGCGGGGCTGGGCCGTCTCTCCCCGAGGTCGCCCTCTCCCGTTGCGATCGGTGCCGTAGAGCCCAGCCCGGCGCGGCTGACTCTACGGCCGGCGCGGGCTCGGGGCAAGCGCGGGGCTAGTCGCCGCCGGCCTGCGGGGCTGAGAGCTCGACGGTCGTTCCGGCAATCAGGTCCGGCAGCCCGCGGCGCCGGCTGTCGAACAGCGCGGGCACGAATCCGGCGAAGCAGGGGATGATCGCGGCCCACAGCCCGACGACCCGGAGGGCGGCGCGCGCGAACGACAGCTGCTCCCCGCGTGGGCCGCGCACCCGGACGTGCATCAGCCGCATCCCGGGTGTCTGCCCGACGAGGCTCCAGAAGCCGGCGAAGTAGACGCCGCTGAGGAGGGCCCAGCCGACCGCGAGCAGGACACCGACGAGCCAGGCCGGTCGCAACGTGCCGACGAGCGAGGCGATGAGCGTGGCCATCGACGAGATGGAGACGCCGATGAGGCTGATCAGCAGCGCATCGACGGCGAGTGCGATCGCTCGCGAGACGACGCCGCCGAACTGTGCGGGAGCAGGCGCATGCCGCAGGTCGACGCGCGCGTCGAGCGCGCGCGACTGAGCCCGCAGCGCATGCGCCAGGTCGTCCCCGGCCCTCGAGGCCTGCTGGTCGAGCGCTCGTTTGAGTGCATCGTGGATCGCGTCCGAAGCGGCCACCTTTGCAACCGCCTCGCGAACCTCGGGCCGGGCGAGCAGCTCGTCGACGAGCCGGTCGATCTGGATCTCGTCGGTGATCTTCGCTGCGATGCGTTCGAGCACCTTTCGCTCGACGATGATGTGCGCCAGCTCCTCGGGGAAAGGCCCGGCGAGCACGGCGTCGACGATGCGGGCGAGCTCGGGGCCGGTCAGGACGTTCTCCACGGACGCTTCGATCCGCGTGCGCGACGCGCGCATCGCCGCGCGGGCGGGATAGAGGGCGACGCGGCCGGCGGCGGCCACGACCCCGTCGTCGCGGTGTGGTTCGTCCGGAGAGCTCATCCCGCACAAAGGGTCCCGTAAATCGCGGGGCGATGGCATCACCCGGAGTGGATGAGGTTCAGCGGATCGCGAGGAGCTTCAGGTGCCGTCGGCCCTTCGGCGTCAGGACCTCGACCGTGTCGCCGGGCCGGTGCCCGACGAGCGCCCGCCCGACCGGCGACTCGACGGAGAGCCGTCCGCGCCCCGGGTTCGACTCGGCGGAGCTGACCAGCTCGAAATGGCTCTGAACGCCCGTGTCGAGATCCTCGACATCGGCCGCGGTGCCGATCACAGCGCCTTCCCGGGACGACCGAACCGGGTCGGCGACCTGGGCGGCTGCGAGCCGCTCGTCGAGCAGCTCGATGCGACGGTCGAGCAGATCCTGCTCGCGCTGCTCGTCCAGATACTCGCCGACGTCACCCGCGTCACCGGCGAGCAGCATGGCGTCACCGAGCCGCCGCTCACTCTCGGTGCGCGCAGCGTGCAGGCGCGCCAGCTCCTGCTCGATCTCACTGCGCCCCGCGGGCGTGAGGTACTGCTGGTCCATCGCCGTGATCGTCCCAGGAGCCGGCGCAGTCGGCATCAGGCGAAACCCGTATCCAGCCGCGGCACGTCCGCTGGGTCTCGCCGGCCGGACGATGAGCCGTCCGGCCCATTGTTCGCGGGGCCGCGGAAGAGGATGATCGGACTCGACCCCGATCATGCGGCGACTCCTTCTCGGCATTGTGCTGGCACTTTGCCTGCCTGCGTCTGCGCAGGCAGGCGTCCGCGTGTCCGCGTTCTTCTACCCCTGGTACGGCACCGACGCGCACGACGGCACGTACCTGCACTGGGGGCAGCTCGGGCACGAACCTCCGAACGACATCGCGTCGTCGTACTACCCGGCCCGAGGTCTCTATTCGTCGGCGGACCGCCTGGTGATGGCGCAGCAGATGGGCGAGATCCGATCGGCCGGCATCGATGAGATCATCGTCTCGTGGTGGGGGCAGGGCTCGGCCGAGGATCTGCTGCTCCCCGCCGTGATCGTCGCGGCCCACACCGACGGGATCGCGGTCGCCGTGCACCTCGAGCCGTACGCCGGGCGAACGGTGGCGAGCACCGTCGCCGACGTTGCCTATCTGCGCAACTACGGCATCACATCCTTCTACGTCTACCGCCCCTTCGACCTGGCGGTCGCAGACTGGGCGGCCGCGAGGAGCGCGCTGCACGCGGGGGGCGGCGTCACGCTCTTCGCGCAGACCGGTCTCGCCGGTGACGCGGCGAAAGCCGGCTTCGACGGTGTCTACACCTACGACATCGTCACCTACAGCGGCGACAAGTTCCGGCGCCTCTGTGCGCAGGCGCGTGCAATGCACCTCATCTGCGCGCCGTCGGTCGGGCCCGGCTACGACGCCCAACGCGGGAGCGACGACCCTCGCGTGAAGCCGCGACGGCACGGTGCGACCTACGACGCCATGTGGCACGCAGCGATCACGAGCGGGGCGGACCGCGTCACGATCACGTCGTTCAACGAATGGCACGAGGGGACCCAGATCGAGCCGGCCGCCCCGACTCGTCGGCACGGGCAGTACCGCTACCTGTCGTACAACGGCGCGTGGGGCCTGGCCGGGGTGAGCGCCGAGGACGCGTATCTCACGCGCACGCGTTACTGGTCGGACATCTTCCGCAGCACGCCACCGGTGCAGCTGAAGACCAGAGCCTCGTAGACCGCACCCTCGTCGACCCCGCGGAGCTGACGATGGCTCACGTCGATGCTCACCCCGGGCCACGTGTCGAGGCCGAGCGCAGCAGCACCCTCCTCGGAGCCGATCGAGAGCAGTGCGTCGACGGGAATGACTCCGCGCTCGCCGGTCTGCCTGCGCGCGATGCCTTCGAGCTCGCGTAGTTCCTCGAGCGGGTCGATGCGCACGTTCGAGTCCGAGCCGATGCACATGGGGATCTGCCGGTGGCAGACGCGTGCGACCGGCAGGAACCCGTCCCCGAGGTTCGCCTCCGTCGTCGGGCAGACGCAGATGCGTGAGCCCGAGTCGCGCAGCAGGTCGAGCTCGCCGCCGTCGGCATGCGTGGCGTGCACGATCGTCGACCGCGCGCCGAGGCAGCCCTCGCGGGCGAGCAACTCGATCGGCCGGAGCCCGTGCTCGGCGAGACATTCGTCGATCTCGCGAGGCTGCTCGTCGGCGTGCACGTGCAGGGGCAGCTCGTGCTCCGCCGCGTAGCGGCCGAGCTCACCGAGCGCCTCGGCGGGGCAGGCCCGCACGGAGTGGGGAGCCAGGCCGACGCGGATGCCGGCGTCGCGCAGCGCCTCGAGCTCGCCGAGGTACGCGGCGACAGACTCCTGCCGGAAGCGCGGGATGCCGCCCCGCAGGTAGCAGGCGTAGAGGCAGACGAACGCGATTCCGGCCTCGCCCGCCGCCGCCGCCGCCGCTTTGGCCTCCTCGAGGCCGAGGTAGTGGAACTCGCCGACGGCCGTGTAGCCGTTCTCGCGCAGCTCGCGATAGACCTCGAAATATTCGCTGCGGATCTCCGCGAGGCTCAGGGAGCCGGCCAGGGCGATCATCTCGTCGCGCCAGCTCCAGAAGTCGCCGCCGTGGCCGCGTCCCCGCAATGCGCGTTGAAACGCATGACAGTGGGCGTCGACGAATCCCGGGAGGGTCGGCACGGACATATCCTGTCAGCGTGACCCGTTCCCAGGTGCCGAACGCGCTGACGATCATGCGGTTCTGCTTGATCCCCGTGTTCGTCGTGCTGCTCCTGACGAGCGACGGCGGCTACTCGTGGCCGGCCGCGATCGTCTTCGGGGTGGCCGGCGTCACGGACCAGGTCGACGGCTACCTCGCGCGCCGGTGGCACGTCGAGTCCGACTTCGGGAAGTTCGCCGATCCGCTCGCCGACCGGCTGATGATCGACGCCGCGGTCATCCTGCTGCTCCACGCCGGCCGGCTGCCGTGGCTCGCGCTGATCATCCCCGCGCGCGACCTCGTCACGCTCGTGGGAACACCGATCATGCTCGGGCGCGGATACGAGTTCAGGGTCAACCTCATCGGCAAGGCGGCGACGTGGCTGCTCTATGCGTCCCTCGGGTTCATCATGGTCACGCATGAGGGGACACAGTGGCCGCTCTGGATCTTCTGGAGCGGGCTGGTGCTCGGGCTGATCGCTCTCGGCGAGTACGCGCTGAAGGCCCGGCGCGAGGTGCTGGCATGAGAGCCGTCGTGATGGCGGGAGGCGAGGGGACGAGGTTGCGGCCGCTGACGTCGAACCAGCCGAAGCCGATGGTGCCGATCGTCGGCAAGCCGTGCATGGAGCACATCCTCGAGCTGCTACGCGAGCACGGCTTCGGCGACGTCGTGGTCACCGTGGCGTTCCTGCCGCAGGCGATCCGCACCTACTTCGGGGACGGCGGCAACCTTGGACTGAACATCGAGTACTCGGTCGAGGAGAGCCCGCTCGGCACCGCCGGCTCGGTGCGGCTCGCCTCGGACCGTCTGGACGAGACGTTCCTCGTCATCTCGGGCGACGCCCTGTGCGACATCGACCTGAACAAGATCGTCGACTTCCACAAGGAGAAGGGCGCTGCGGTGACGATCGGCCTCAAGTCGGTCGAGAACCCGCTCGAGTTCGGGATCGTCGTCACGGACGAGGACGGCAAGGTCGAGCGCTTCCTCGAGAAGCCCTCCTGGGGCCAGGTGTTCTCCGACACGATCAACACCGGCATCTACGTCCTCGAGCCCGAGGTCCTGCGCCACATCCCCACCGACCGGCCGTTCGACTTCTCGAAGGAGCTCTTCCCGCTCCTGCTCGAGATGGGGCGTCCGATCTACGGCTACGTCTGCGAGGGGTACTGGCAGGACATCGGGAACCTCGATCAGTACCGCGAGGCGAACGCCGACGCGCTCGACGAGAAGGTTCGCCTGAACATTCCCGGGCTGAAGATCCGCGGCGACGTTTGGATCGGCGAGGGTGTCGAGATCGACGACGTCGAAGGGGTCGAGGGGCCGGCGTTCATCGGGAACTACTGCACCGTCTCGCCGGAGTCGTCGGTCGGCCCGTACACCGTGCTCGGGCCCGGCACGACCCTGCGCGAGCGGGCGCGCGTGTCGCGCTCGGTGATCGACGCGTCCTGCTACATCGGCCGCAGCGCCACGATCGAAGGAGCGATCCTCGGGCGCAACTGCGACGTGCGGCCGCACGCCCGGGTCCACGAAGGGGTTGCGGTCGGCGACCAGGTGACTCTCGGCGACCAGTCGGTGATCTTCCCCGGCGTGCGGATCTATCCGTACAAGGAGGTCGAGTACGGCGCGCAGATCCACGAGAGCCTGATCTGGGAGTCGCGCGGGACGACCAAGGTGTTCGCACAAGACGGTGTCGTCGGGCTCGTCAACGTCGACCTGACTCCCGAGGTCGCGCTGCGCGTCGGCGCCGCGCTGGGCACCGCGCTCAAACGCGGGGCGCGCGTCGTCGCGAGCCGCGAGAGCGCACCGGCCTATCGCATGATCAAGCGCGCGCTCATCTCGGGCCTCAACTCGACCGGCGTGCAGGTCGCCGACCTCCGGACACTGCCGGCACCGGTCGGCAAGCATCTCCTGAAGACCCAGAACTACGACGCGGCGTTCCACGTCGGCGCCTCCACCACCGACCCGGAGGCGGTGCAGATCCGGCTCTTCGAACGGCCCGGTGTCGCGCTCTCCGAGGCGATGCAGAAGGAGATCGAGAAGCATTTCACCCGCCAGGAGCTGCGGCGGGTGCCCTTCGGGGCGGTCGGCTCGATCGCCTACCCGGCGCGGGCGCGGGAAAGCTATGCGAGCGACCTCGTCGACGACCTCGACGTCGCGGCGATCCGTGAGCGCGGCTTCAGGATCGTCGTCGACTACGGCTACTCCGGCGGCAGCTTCGTCCTGCCGCTCGTGTTCGGCCAGCTCGGGGTCGAGGCAGTGACCGCTCATGCCTTCGAGTCGGACGTCGGTTCCGCGCCGGCCCGTTTCGGAGCGACGCTCGACTATGCGCAGCGGCTCGTCGAGGCGGTGAGCGCCGACTTCGGGGCCGTCTTCGACCGTTCCGCGGAACGGCTCTTCCTGATCGACGAGACCGGCCGCGAGGTGCGGCCGGATCAGGCGCTCCTGCTGTACCTCCACCTGCTGGCGATGGGCACCACGGGAACCGTTGCCGTGCCGATCACCGCGACCAGCCAGGTCGAGGAGGTGGTGGGCGACCGGCTCGAGGTCATTCGCACCACGGCGACCCTTGCGGGCCTGACGCAGGCGGCCGCCGGCGACGGCGTCGTCTTCGCGGGCGCGCCGGGTGGGGGCTACGTGTTCCCCGGCTTCCTGCCCGCCTACGACGCCAGCGCCTCGCTGTGCAAGCTGCTCGAGCTGCTCGCAGCGGTCGACCAGCCCCTGTCGAAGCTCGTCGCCGCGCTGCCGCGGCCGACATTGATCCATCGCCAGCTGCAGTGTCCGTGGGCGCTGAAGGGAACGGTCATGCGCGTCCTCAACGAGCGGTTCGCCGACGCGAACGTGGATCTGCGTGACGGGATCAAGATCTTCGACGAGCGGGGGTGGGTCCAGGTGCTCCCCGACGCCGACGAGCCGCTCGTGCATCTCTACGCCGAGGGCGACTCGGCCGAAGACTCGGAGGATCTCGAGACCGAGCTGCGGACGCTCGTCACCGAGGTGATCGAGCGCGAGGAGGTCGGGAGCAGGGCCTGACGGGCGTGAGTCGCGGAGGCCAGGGACACGGAGGAAGAGCCACGCGTCCCCGGCCTCGACGCTGACGACGCAAACCCCCCACGGCCACGCCGATACGCTCAACCTAGTGGCTGCCGCCCTGGTGCAGTACTAAGCCCGGGTTAACGAGGCGGAGGCTGTTTCTCCCCGAAAAGGCTGGTCTTGCCCCTGGGCGGGACGCCTGCAGAATCAGTGGACGGCCCGCCTGCTTCGCCCTACCGCTAGGGGTTGACGGTGGACGGCCGTCGGTCGAGCTGCCCCGACTCCCCTCGGGGGCGGCTCGGACCGATCCGACGAACCGGGGGCAGGAATGCGGCGCCCCCGGCTGAACCCTTAAGCTGAGGTTGACGGTTCCGGCAGCCTCTGCTGGAATCAGATGACTCGTCCGACGACCGAAAGGCGGCACTGTGGAACCGCTCCCTGATCTGGGCTCGTTGCCCGACAGTGATCTGAAAGGACTGATCGACGAGCTCGAGGTGCAGGAGCGTGAGGTGAGCTACCAGCGCCGGCTGCTGCACGGCAAGATCGACATCCTGCGCGCGGAGCTCGTAGCGCGCCTCCAGACCTCGGGCGGGCGCAGCGTGCTCGACCAGGTCGACGTCGACCGTCTCACCGAGATCTTGACGGGGAAGTCGAGCCCGCCGGCGTAGCGATGAGCGTCGTCTACTGCCAGGAGTGCGGCTTCCAGAATCCGGAGTCGGCGAACTACTGCTCGCGCTGCGGGGCGCTCCTGTCGCGCGGCGAGCAGCCCGTGGAGACGACGCAGACCTTCTCCCCCGAGGAGGTCAGCGAGATCGAGCACGAGGACTTCGGGATCGAGGGCCCGGCCCTCGTCGTGCGCTCGGGCGGCGGCAGGGCGGGGGAGAGCTTCATGCCTTCCGGGGAACGGACGCGCATCGGCCGTTCACCCGACTGCGAGATCTTCCTCGACGACGTCACCGTCTCGCGCAACCACGCCGTGCTCCTGGAACAGGACGGAAAGTTCGTCGTCGAGGATCAGGGGTCGCTCAACGGCACGTTCGTCAACCGCAGACGTATCGACAGCGCGCCGCTCGTCGAGGGTGACGAGCTCCAGATCGGCAAGTACCGGATGACGTTCATCGCATGACGAGCACGGCGAAACAGCCGGAGCAGCTGCCGCAGAAGCCCGCGCGCGAGCGCTTCCTGCGAATCGGCGAGGTCGTCCGCCGGCTGCACGACGAGTTCCCCGACATCTCGATCTCGAAGATCCGTTACCTCGAGGACGAGGGCCTGCTCATGCCTCGGCGCACGCAGGGCGGCTACCGGTTGTTCAGCGAGGCCGATCTCGAGCGCCTGCAGACGATCCTGCGCATGCAACGCGACGAGTTCCTGCCGCTCCGCGTGATCAAGGAAGAGCTCGACGCGCCGGGGGCCAAGGAGCGCAAGCGGCGGCGCCCGGCCGCGCTCGGCGCGGCCGAGGAGTCGGTCACGCTCGACGAGCTGTGCGAGCGGGCGGTGATCGAGCCGGCCCTCGCCAAGGAGCTCGAGGACTTCGGGCTGCTCGCACCGCACGGGAGCGGAGCGGACAAGCGCTATCCCGAATCCGACATCGACGTCGCGCTCCTGTGTGCTTCCCTCGCGCGCTTCGGTGTGGGGCCGAGACACCTGCGCACGATTCGCACGGCGACCGCCCGCCAGGCGGCGCTGCTCGAGCAGCTGTTCGCGCCGTCACTGAGCGGCCGCAACAACGAACGGCGCGCCCAGGCCGTGCGCGAACTGCAGCAGCTCGCAGAGCTGGCCGGGGAGCTCTCGTCGCTCCTCTACTGGCGCGACCTGCGAGACTTGGCGCAGTGAACGATCTTCGCTCCATGGTCAGGGAGGTTCAGGACTTCCCGACTCCCGGCGTCGGGTTCAAGGACGTCACGCCGTTGCTCGCAGACCCGGAGACGCTACGGCGGACGGTCGGCGAGCTCGCTGCGTGGGTGAAGGAGCGGAACGCCGACCTCGTGCTCGGGGCCGAGGCACGGGGCTTCTGGCTCGGCTCGGCGATCGCGGTGGAGGCCGGCGTGGGGTTCATCCCGGCGCGCCGCCCGGGCAAGCTGCCGCCCGAGACGATCAGCGCGAGCTACGTGCTCGAGTACGGCGAGAACTCGCTCGAGCTGCATCCCGATCTGATCCCCGCCGGGTCGCGGGTCGTGATCCACGACGACGTGCTCGCTACGGGCGGGACGGTCGAGGCGATCAAGCGCCTGGTCGAGCAGCTGGGCGGCGTGGTGGTCGGTGCGTGCTTCATCATCGAGCTGTCGTTCCTCGGCGGCCGCGAGCGATTGGCCGGCACCGACCTGCACGCATTGATCGAGTACTGAAATCTCGTGCAACAGCCGATACATGGGATAGGACACCGCCCATGTACGACACGCTGACCAGCACCTACACCTTCTCCTGTCCGATCCACGGCGAGACGCGCGTGTGCCTGTCGCGCTTCCGCCGGCTCGAGCAGCTCCCGGGCGCGCGGCATCCAGCCGTCTATCGGATCGAGTTCGCCTGCGGGTGCGGCTCCGAGCATCCCGGGCTCGTCTCGCACGACGACCTCGACTGGGCGCCGCTCGGTCTGGGGGACGAGACGAGGTTCGTCAACCTGATGACGTCGAAGCTCGAGGCCGTCGCCGGCGAGCTGAGCGACGTGGCGGCAGCGCGCATCAAGGCGGGGGAGTGGCCCTGGAGCTTCTTCTGCTGGCCCGAGGAACGGCCACGGCCGGTCTTCCCGTCGGCGTTCAGATTGCTGGCACCAGCGGTGTCGGGCGATCGCGTCGGCGTCGCCGTGCGCTGCCCCGTGTGCGGGAAGATCTCGGTCAACCTCGTGTCGCGCGCGCACGTCGACGTGCCGTTCGTGAACGACCGGGAGGTTGGCGTGGTCGAGCACCTGTTCGAACGCGACGCCGATGCAACCGTGGCGGAGTTCCAGGCCGAGCTCGAGTCGGAGTCGTTCGACGCGCGCCGGCTCGGACTTGAGTGATCGGCTTCCCTCCCGCCAGGGATCGCGCCGTCCGACGGCTCGCCGATACTTTCGACAGTGAGTGAACTGAGTGTTCTCGAGTCACAACCTGCTCGTGGAGCGGCGCTGCTGCTCGTTCACTGTTCCGACTACGCGGAGGAGCACGTCGACGCCGAGCAGCGGACGAGCGCGTACACGCGTCTCGAGCAGAAGCTCGGCGGCCCGCTGGCACGCCGGCTCGTTCGCGCGCTCGTCGGCCCTCAGGGCCTGCGCGGCTCGTCTTCGCCGTAGACGCGGATGAAGAGGAACGTCACGAAGCCGACGACCGCGCCGATGATGAACGTGGTCGACGAGCTGTAGCCGACAGCGCTCCCCCCGATCCAGATGAAGAGCCCGAAGAAGAGGGCCCAGAGAAACGACGTGACGCCGTGGTCGGAGGCGGGAGGGCGCAGGTGCATCGCGGCGAGATCCTAGCGCGCCACACGGACGCGGTCCGGGCGAAACGGGACCAAAGAAATTCACCGAGCCGGTGGCGCTTTCGTCCACCTCCCCCGTGAACCTTCGGCTTCCGCCTACGGCCCTCGGGAGCGGCTTCGACCTACTCGCGCTCCGTGCTCGGTGCAAGAGCCAACCTAAGGGGTGGGGCAAGGCAGCGCAAGGGTGGCGAAACGGTCTTTGCCGCAATTTGCGTAAACTTCTCCGAGCGCAGACCGAATTAGCATTTCGTGCTCTGTGCTCAAAAGGGGCCGGACCGTAATTCACCGAGCCGGTGGCGCTTTCGTCCACCTCCCCCGTGAACCTTCGGCTTCCGCCTACGGCCCTCGGGAGCGGCTTCGACCTACTCGCGCTCCGTGCTCGGTGCAAGGGGGAAGCTAACGCGCCGGCCTTGTCCGTTCAAGAGGGGGGAGGCGCGAAAAAACCCGCTCGTTGCGACCCGGCCCTGGGGAAAAGCTGTGGACGACGTCCCGAGCCCGC
The DNA here is from genome assembly GCA_963828655.1 of uncultured Thermoleophilia bacterium. GTDB lineage: Bacteria > Actinomycetota > Thermoleophilia > Gaiellales > Gaiellaceae > PALSA-600. The sequence goes on from CAWHFK010000009.1 coordinate 775,938, forward strand.
GCGCGCCCGCACCGGCCGCGTCTCGATCAGACATGTCCGGCGTCTGACCCCGGCCGTGTCCATACCGACGTGCAGCCGGGGGAGTCGGCGCTCGCCGCCTGGCTGGTTCCCGTTCTTCATCAACTTGACATAACTCTCATTTGCGTGCAGAGCGCGAAGAGGTGCGAATTGGGGGTTTGGCCCGGTCACCGAGTGGCTAGATGGTTCTCTGCGTGGCCTCGGGGACCGACATCCTCTTCCTGAGCGACGATCTCCGGCGCCTGATCGACGCGTGCGAAGAGCGCGGTTCGATTCTGCAGTCGGAACTGAACGACGTGCTCGAGCCGCTCGCCCTCGATGCGATCGAGATCGATCTCGTGCAACGCGAGCTCGAGACCCGCCAGATCGACGTCGTCGACGACCTCCGCGAGGACGGCGCGCCGCGCCCAGAGTCGGCCCTCCCGCCGGCCGCTCTCACCTGGGAGACGACCACCGATGCACTGCAGCTCTTCCTGCGGGAGGCCGGCCGGCATCCGCTCCTGACCGCGCCGCAGGAGGTCGACCTCGCCAAGCGGATCGAGGCCGGCGACCTCCTGGCCAAGCAGCGGATGATCCAGTCGAACCTTCGTCTGGTCGTCTCGATCGCCAAGAACTACCGCAACCAGGGGCTGCCGTTCCTCGACCTGATCCAGGAAGGCACGCTGGGCCTGATCCGCGCCGTCGAGAAGTTCGACTGGCGACGGGGCTACAAGTTCTCCACGTACGCCACCTGGTGGATCCGCCAGGCCGTCGCGCGGGCGCTCGCGGACAAGGCACGCGTGATCCGGATGCCGGTGCACATCGTCGAGCGGCTGCAGAAGCTGAATCGCGCCGAACGCAACCTCTGGACGAGCCTGGGACGAGAGCCGACGCCCGAGGAGATCGCCGAGGAGGCGAACCTTCCGCTGGCCCAGGCGAAGGAGGTCTGGGCCGCCGCGCGGTCGTCCGCCTCCCTCGATGCGCCGGTCGGCGACGCGGACGACACCGTGCTCGGGGACTTCGTCGCCGGCGAGGGGCCGCTCCCCGACGAGCAGGTCGAGAACGCTCTCCGCTCCCAGACGCTCGCGATCGCGCTCCGCTCGCTGCCTGACCGCCAGCGGACGGTGCTGGTCCTCCGGTTCGGGCTCGAGGACGCCGAGCCGAAGACCCTCGAGGAGATCGGGCGCCGGCTCGGACTGACGCGCGAGCGGGTGCGGCAGATCGAGGGCGAGGCGCTGAAACGGCTCGGGAAGCTCCACGAGATGGAGGCCGTCGCCTACTCGAGCTAGGGCTCAGCTCTGCAGGTAGAGCTGCAGGCTCGGTGCGACCATGCGCAGTTCGCGCAGTGCACGCGTCTCCAGCTGGCGAACGCGCTCGCGGGTGATGCCGAGCTCGGCACCGACCTCTTCGAGCGTCTGCGGAGGCTGACCGTCGAGCCCGAAGCGGCGCACGACGACGAGCTTCATCCGCGGGTTGAGGTGCTCCACCGCCGCGGCAAGCTCGGCCGAGCGCGCGTTGTCGGCGCTCGCGCCGTCCGGGGACTCGGACTTCTCGTCCTCGATCAGATCGGCGACCATGCTCTCCCCATCCCCCACCGGGGTCTCGAGCGAGACGGGGTCTTCTACGAGGTCGAAGAGCTCCCGCACCCGCTGCTCGGTGAAGCCCGAGTCCGTCGCGATCTCCTCGACCGACGGGTCGCGGTTCAGCTTCTGGGCGAGCTGGCGGCGTGAGCGCTGGACGCGCCGAACCTGCTCGGCCACGTGCACCGGCAGCCGGATCGTGCGTCCCTGGTCGGCGAGTGCCCGCGTGACCGCCTGGCGGATCCACCAGGTCGCATACGTCGAGAGCTTGTAGCCCATCTTGTAGTCGAACTTCTCGACCGCGCGGATGAGGCCGAGGTTCCCCTCCTGGATCAGATCGAGGAGCGGCACGCCGGCCTTCGTGTAGTTGCGCGTGATCGACATGACGAGCCGCAGGTTGCACTCGATCAGGCGGCGCTTCGCCCGCGGGTCGCCGAGATCCTTGAGGCGCGCCAGTTCCCGCTCCTCGGCCGGTGTGAGCAGCCTTCCGTCGCCGATCTGGCGGACGTAGAGCTTCAGCGGATCGGACGTCTGCAGCCGCTCGGCCTCCGAGAGGAACGCGTTGTCCGGCTCCTCCTCGACCTCCTCTTCGATCTCGTCGAGCGCAGGCAGCAGCCCAAGCACGGGCTCATCCGGCTCGGCTTCCGGCGACGCCTCGGGAAGCGGCTTCATCAGTCTCCCTATCGGCGGCAGGAGCGGCGCACTTGAGATGTAAAGAGTCCGTGCCGATAGCAACTTCAGCGCGCCTCGTCCGTCTACCCACCTAGGATCGACTTTATGTGCGGCATTGCGGGATACAGCCTTCGTTCACGCTCTTCCATTGGGCGGACGCTGGCTGCGCAGGCACTTCTGGCAGCAATCGCAGAGCGCGGAGCCGACGCCGTGGGCTATGCCTACCGAGGCCCGGGCGACACGTACGCGACCGTGGTCAAGCAGCGCACGCCCGCTTCACAACTCCTCGAACGAGTGTCCGTGCCCGACGCCGCGAACCAGCTGCTCGTGCACGTGCGCGACTACACGAAGGGTCATCCGTCCATCTCCGCGAACAACCACCCGGTGCGCCACGGGCCGGTCGTCGGGATCCACAACGGGATCATCCTGAACGACGACGAGCTCCTCGCCCCCCACTCCTGCGCCCGTGCCGAGCCGCGCATGACCGTCGACTCGGAGGCGATCTTCGCGATCGCGGCGCACTCCCCGAACGACCCGCATGCGCTCGAGCATCTGCGCGGCGCGATGGCGACCTCCTGGGTCGACGAGCGCGAACCCGGCGTCGTCTTCGTGGCGCGCGGCACCGGCCGGCCCCTGTGGGTCGGCGAGGGCCGCGACGGCGTGTTCTTCGCCTCCACGAGGGTTGCACTCGAGGTCGTCGAGCGGTACTGCAGTCTCAGGTTGCGCAAGCGAGAGCTGCGCGAGGGCACCTGGCTGGCGCTCGAGGACGGACGTGTCGCACGCCGCGCCCGCTTCCGGCCCGACGTCTCCTACCACGAGGACGATCCCCTCCCGTCCGTGCGGGCACCGCAGGAGCGGGAGTTCTGCCTCACACGCCTCGCGGCGCTCGCGGCAGCCTAGGCCGCGTCCGCGACCCAGCGCAGCGGATCACCGCTGCCGAGCTCCGTGACGCCGGCGTCCATGAGCGCCCCGCAGACGAGGGTGCGCCGGTGCGCAGCGAAGGTCAGGACGTGCGCGATCATGCCGCCGTACGTGCAGATGTACGGGGGATCGCAGGTCGCGTCCACGAACGTCTCGTCGATGCGTCCGCCTGCCACGATCTCCTTCACGTCGTTGACGAACACCTCGCCGATCGCGTCCAGCCTCGCTCGAATCTCGGCGACCGACATGCCGGCCTCCGCGGCGAAGTCGTACGGCTCGCTGTGCATCGACGCCTCCCACATCGCCAGCTGTCCGACGAGTCTCGAGAGGAGTGAGCGAAGAGTCGGATCGGAGTCGATCCCGTCGACGGAGATCTCGATCGGTGCATTCAGGACATTCTCGCACAGCCCTTCTGCGCGTTCGACCATCTCTCCGACGAGCCAGACGTGATGCTCCACCATGCGAACGAGTAGATCCATGGATCCGGCCTTTCTGTCAGCGGGGACACGCAGGCCCCCGGGTGGGCTGAAGTGAACCTTGCTGGGTGCCTCGATCTCGAAACTGTGCTGCTCGTGCCGCCAGCGGGACGGCGACATCCCGTAGGCGCGCCGAAACGCCCGCGTGAACGCCTCGTGAGAGGCATACCCCGCGTCGAGCGCGATCGCCAGCACCTCGCTTTCGCTCGTGCGCAGGCGATACGCGGCTCGCTCGAGCAGGACGCGCCGGCGGAGCGTCGCCGGCGGTTCGCCGGCCGCTGCAGACACGAGGCGATCGAAGTGGAACCGCGACATGTGCATGCGAGCGGCCAGTTCATCCCCGGTCGCTCCGTGATCGTCGAGCGTTTCGGCCAGGACGTCCACGAAGCGGCTGAAGGTGTCCGTCATCGTGCTCATGTGCCGGGATCGTGCCTCAGCCCCCAGGCGGCCGCTTGATCGCGGTTGCGGAGTTAGCCGACCGTCCCGTCGGCCGAGACGGCCGTCCCCTCCTCGAGCAGCCGCTCGCGCACGAGGTACTGGAAGGTCGCCCAGGCGCCGCGGCGGGCCTCGAAGAGGCGGTAGACCTGCCATTCGGTCAGGAGCGTGGAATCGGCGCGGCGGGCCTCCTGCCAGTCGCCGAACTTGGGCAGGCGCCCGAGCCGCCGTGCGAGCCCGCTGCCCTGATCGACCGCCCGCTCGAGGCGCTCCTCCCCGACGGCGACGTCGAAGCCGGCCTCTCGGAGCGCTGTCGCAAGCGAGCCGAACGTGTGCCAGTAGAGCGACGTCGAGGGCATCGTTCCGCGCCTGGCCCGGATGTCGTGCGCGGTCGGGGTGCGCCCGAGCTCCTCACCGAGCCGGCGGAGCTGGCCCACGAGCTCCTCGCGGGTCGCGAAGCGGCGCGGCATCAGGCCCGCAGCGCGCTTCGCCCCATTCCAGGTGCCGAAGTGCTCGATCACCGTCTGCGGATGCATGCCGGCGTGCGGATCGGCCGCGAACTCCTTCATCGTCGGCGAGCGGCCGAGTCGTTCCGCCGAGGCGCGCAGCGCCTCGAGGATCTGGTCGTCGGTATAGCGGCGCCTGATCCCCGCCTGGAACTCTGCGAGAGCCTGCGGGTCGATCCTCGTCACCGCGCGATACGGCTTCCGCGCCACCACCAATAATGGTAGAGCTAATTGTAAGAAACGCAAGTGCGAGCTAGTCCGCCACCCCCGGCCCGCTCCAAGCCCGCCCCGTAGCGGCCACGGCTACCGTTCGCCGCGCGTGCGTCCTCCGATCCCGCTGTCGCTCGAGGCGGCCGTGCTCCGCGCGGCAGGCTCGCTCTCGCGCGTGGCCGGCCGCGGTGGCGGCACGACGCTCCCCGGAAAGATCCTCTGGAAGCTCGATCCGGGCGCGATCGACCGGCTCGCGGCGCGGCTCGAAGACGGCTCGGCGCTCGTCTCGGCGACGAACGGCAAGACGACGTCCACCGCGATGGCAGCCGAGATCCTGCAGCTGCGCAGACGGGTCGCCCACAACAGCTCGGGTGCCAACCTCGTCTCCGGGGTGGCCTCCACCCTCCTCCACGCCGACGGCGCACAGCTCGGGCTCTTCGAGGTCGACGAGGCGGCGCTTCCCGAAGTGGTGCGCCGCATCCGACCGCGTGCGCTCCTCCTCGGCAACCTGTTCCGGGACCAGCTCGACCGCTACGGGGAGCTCGAGCTGGTCGCTGCAGGCTGGCGCGAGGCGGTTGCCTCGCTGCCCGACACCGAGCTCGTCGTGAACGGGGACGATCCGCAGGTCGGGGATCTGGCTCACGGCCGCCGGGCACGCATCTTCGGTCTCGACGACCCGAGGCTGGCGCGGCCCGCCCTGCAGCACGCCGCAGACTCGAAGTACTGCCTCCGTTGTGGCACCCCGTACGACTACGCGGCCGCGTACGTCGGTCATCTCGGGGACTACCGTTGCCCGAACTGCGGCCACGCACGGCCGGAGCTCGATGTGGTCGCGCGCGAGATCGAGCTGCGCGGGCTCGATGGTGCCGCATTCACCCTGGCGGCGCCGGAAGGCTCGGCGCGCGTGGAGCTCCGCCTGCCAGGCCTCTACAACGTCTACAACGCGCTCGGAGCCGGCTCGCTCGCCCTGACGCTCGGCGCGACCCTCGACGAGGTCGTGACCGGCCTGGAGGGCTTCTCGGCCGCGTTCGGCCGGTTCGAGCGGATCCGCATCGGAGACCGCGGCCTGCTGATGCTGCTCGTCAAGAACCCGGCCGGAGCGAACGAGGCCGTGCGCACGCTCGTGGAAGGGCGCGAGCACCGGACCGCAGTGATCGCGCTCAACGACGAGATCGCCGACGGCCGCGATGTATCCTGGATCTGGGACGTCGACTTCGAGCCGCTCGTCACGAGCCTCGACCGCCTCGTCGCCACCGGCACCAGGGCCGCGGAGCTCGGGCTGCGTTTCGCCTACGGCGGCTTGTCGCGAGAGCAGATCGACGTCATCCCGTCCCTCGAGGCGGCCCTCGACCGGGGACTGGAGCTGACCCCCGCCGGCGGCGAGCTGGTGGTGCTCCCGACCTACACCGCGATGCTCGCGCTCCGCAGGATCGTCGCCGGACGCGGCCACGTCACGAACTACTGGGAGAGCGCGGCATGAGGATCAGCGTCGGCCACCTCTATCCCGACTACCTGAACATCTACGCCGACCGCGGGAACATCGCCGTCCTCGCCGAGCGCGCACGCCTGCGCGGGCACGAGCTCGACGTGCGCTCGATCGGCATGGCCGAGCGGGTGCCGGCGGGCGAGATCGATCTCTTCTACATCGGCGGGGGTCAGGACCGGGAGCAGGCCCTGGTCGCAGACGACCTGGTCGAGAAGACCGGGCCGCTGCGCGAGGCCGCCGAGGCGGGAGCGGCGTTTCTCGCCGTGTGCGGCGGCTACCAGCTGCTCGGCCGCTTCTACCGCGACGTCGCCGGAGCTGAGCTGCCGGGCATCGGCCTGCTGGCGCTGCACACGATTGCCGGGCCGCGGCGGATGATCGGCGACGTGCTCCTCGACTGCGGCTGGGCCGGGCGGACGATGGCCGGCTTCGAGAACCACGCCGGCCGGACGATCCTGGACGACGGCGCGGAGCCGCTCGGCCGGATCATCTCCGGCTTCGGCAACGACGGCGTCAGCGGTGCGGAGGGCTGCCGCTGGCGGCGGGTCTACGGGACCTACCTGCACGGACCGCTCCTGCCGCGCAACCCCTGGTTCGCCGATCACATCCTGGCCGAGGCCCTCGCTCACGCGGGCGGGCCGACGGAGCTCGCACCGCTCCCGGACGAGCTCGAAACCGAGGCGCATCGCGTCTCGGCCGACCGGGCTCGCACGCGCGGCGGGCGGTACTAGCGCGCCCAGAGCGCGCCGAGGTAGACCGCCGGGTCGCCCGGCTGCCATCGCTCGAGAAAGCGCTTGATGGGCGGATGGACGACCACGTCCTGCAGCTCGTCGTTGGAGAAGAGCCGCGCACCCTTGACCGCGGCGTCCTTCGTCTCAACGTCCTCCAGGGAGCGATGCGAGAGATCGGCCGAGAAGATGATGTGGACGACGTGCTTGCGGGTGAGCAGCGAGGCCGACTTGGGTGCGATCGAGTCGACGATCGCAACGGGCCCCTCGAACTGGACGTCTGCCTCGACACCCAGCTCCTCGCGCAGCTCGCGGCGCAGCGCCTCGATCAGCGATTCGCCGCTGTCGACGCCGCCGCCCGGGAGCAGCCAGTACTCCTTGCCCGGTTTCTCCTGGCGGCAGAGCAGCACCCGGCCTTGCCAGCGGAGGATCGCCGAGACGCGGATGCGCGGTTCCATTAGTGCAGAGAGGAGCCGAAGCCGCGGACACCGCGCTCGCTGTCGGGCAGCGTGTCGACCTCGACCAGCTCGACCTCCGGCAATTCGAGGATCACGAGCTGGGCGATGCGCATGCCCTCCTCGACGATGAACGGCTCCCCGCGGTCGGTGTTGACGAGGTTCACCAGCAGCTCGCCGCGGTAGCCAGAGTCGACGAGGCCCGGTGTGTTGACGATCGAGATGCCGTGCTTCGTCGCGAGCCCGGAGCGTGGCTGTACGTACCCGGCGAACCCCTCGGGGATCGCGACGGCGAGGCCGGTCGGGACGAGCGCGCGCTCGCCGGCTGCGAGCTCGACGCGTTCACAGGACGAGAGGTCGAGGCCCGCGTCCCCCGGGTAGGCGCGCACCGGCACGACGGCATTCGGCCGCACCTTCTGGATCAGCAGCTCGATCAGGCGATCCCCCGGTTCGTCTCGGCCGGGTCGGCGACGAGGAACGGCGCGAAGCGCGGCAGGTCGCGGCGGGGCAGGCGGGCAACGACGAGCACCCCTTCGGGAGTGTCCTCGCGCTCCTCAATGGGGGTGCCGAGGGCGTAGAGCTCCGACAGCCTGCCGCCGCTCTCGTAGGGGACGAGCAGGCGGACACGCTCCCAGCGATCCTCGAAGCGCCGGGCCAGCTCGGCCTGGAGATCGGCCATTCCCTCGCCCGTGAGCGCCGAGACCTGCGGTGCGGCCGGGAAGCGGTTCGACAGGCGACGTCGTCCGAGCGGGTCGACGTGGTCGATCTTGTTCAGCACGACCTCGACGGGCAGCTCGCCTGCTCCGATCTCGTGCAGCACGTCGTCGACCGCTTCCCGCTGCCGGTCCTGCTCCTCGTCGGGCGCAGAGGCATCGACGACGTGCAGGACCATGTCCGCGACGAGCGTCTCCTCCAGGGTCGAGGCGAAGCCTTCGACGAGTTGGTGCGGCAGACGACGGATGAACCCGACGGTGTCGGTGACGAGGTAGCGGCGCCCGTCGTGCTCGAAGCCGCGGGTCGTCGGGTCGAGCGTGTGAAAGAGCTGGTTCTCGACGGAGACCTCCGCGCCGGTCAACCGGTTCAGCAGGGTCGACTTGCCCACGTTCGTGTAGCCCGCGAGCGCGATCGTCGGCGTCTCGGTGCGATGCCGCTCCTTCCGCCTCGTCGCGCGCTGCTTCTCGAGATCCTTCAGCTTCCGTTTCAGGACGGTGATGCGGTGCCGTGCCAGCCGGCGGTCCGTCTCGAGCTGCGATTCACCCGGGCCTCGTGTGCCGACCCCGCCGCCAAGCCGCTCGAGGTGCTGCCACATGCCCCGCATGCGCGGGAGGTTGTATTCGAGCTGTGCGAGCTCGACCTGCAGCTTGCCTTCGGCGCTCGTCGCGTGCTGCGCGAAGATGTCGAGGATCAGCTGGGTGCGGTCGATCACACGCGTGTCGAGCGCGTTCTCGAGGAACCTCTGCTGTGCCGGGTCGAGCTCGTCGTCGACCAGCAGGCTCTCGGCACCGGATTCCTTGTAGCGCTGCTTGAGCTCCTCGAGCTTGCCCTTGCCAACGTACGTCCGCTGCGCCGGGCGGGCACGGTGCTGGACGATCTCGCCGACCGGCTCGACTCCGGCGGTCCGGGCGAGCTCCTTGACCTCGGCGAGCTCGTCGGCCACGTCCGCACCCTGTCCGAGCACCGCGAGGACGAACCCGCGCTCGGGCTCGGGGGAACGTGGAATCATCGGTCTCGATTATGGCACTCGCCGAGCGCACCCTGGACCTCGTGAACACCCCGTCCGAATCCGGCAGGGAGATGGAGATGTACAGCTACATCACTTCCGTCGTCCCTCTGGAACAGGTCTTCGCAGACGGTGAGTCGGTGCTGTTCGCCAAACGAAGCGGGAAACCGCTCGTCCTGCTCGCAGGGCATACCGACACGGTGCCGGCCCAGGGGAACCTGCCCGGACGGATCGAGGACGGTTCGGTCATCGGACTTGGCGCCAGTGACATGAAAGGCGGGCTCGCCGTGATGATCGAGCTCGCCCGCTGGGCGGTCGAGGCGGAGCTGGCTTACGACCTGGGGCTCCTCTTTTTCCCGCGTGAGGAGCTCGGCCCGGCGGCGAACCCGCTGCCCGGGGTCTTCGAGCAGACGAGCCTCGTGGACGAGGCACGACTCGTGATCTGCCTCGAGCCCACGGACAACACACTGCAGCTGGGCTGTCTCGGGAACCTGAATGCGGCCGTCGTCTTCTCCGGCCGGTCGGCCCACTCGGCCCGGCCGTGGCTGGGCGTGAACGCGATCGGCGTCGCGCTCGACGGGCTGCGTCCGGTCCTCACCGCCGAGCCGAGGGACGTCGAGATCGACGGCCTCGTCTTCCGCGAGGTGATGTCCGTCACGCAGTTCCAGGCCGGCATCGCCTCCAACGTGATCCCGGCGCGAGCAGAGGCCACGATCAACTTCCGCTACGCCCCCGACCGCACGGCCGAGTCGGCCGCGGCGCGGATCTACGAGCTCTGGCCCGGTGCCGAGATCACCTCCAACTCGCCGCCGGCGCACGTCGCCCTGCGCTCGCCCGTGGTGGAAGAGCTGCGCGCGGCCGGGCGCCTGGACGTCGAGCCGAAGCAGGCCTGGACGAACGTGGCCGACTTCGCGGCCCGGGGCCTCGACGCAGTCAACCTAGGACCGGGCGCAACGCGTTACGCGCACGCGGTCGACGAGCAGGTCGAGATCGCCGAGCTCGAGCGGACCTTCAGCACACTGCAGCGCTTTCTCGCCGGTAGCGTCTAAGCGTGCAGCTCTCCCCCGTCCTCGCCGGCCTGGCCCAGTACCCGTTCGCACGGCTCGACGACTGGAAGGCGGAGGCGTCCGCCCGGGGAATCGAGCTGATCGACTTCGGCATGGGCGATCCGCGCGAGCGCACTCCCGCGTTCATCCGGGAGGCGATGCTCGAGTCGGTCGAGGAGGTCTCGTCGTACCCGCGTGCGACCGGGCTCCCCGAACTGCGGAGCGCGATCGCCGGCTGGGTCGACCGGCGCTTCGGCGTCAGCGTCGACGCAGACCGGGAGATCGTGCCGACGCTCGGCTCGAAGGAGGCGATCTACTCGTTCGCCCAGCTCACCCTCGGAGAGAAGCGCGTCGTGGCGATTCCCGAGCCGGCGTACCCGGTCTACGAGCGCGGCACCCTCTTCGCAGGCGGCACGGTCGCGGGCGTCCCGCTGCGCGAGGACCACGACTGGCTGCCCGACCTCGATGCGTTCGACGCCTGGGACGAGCTTGCCCTCTTCTGGGTCTGCTATCCGAACAATCCAACCGGCGCCGAAGCGCCGCTCTCCTTCTACGAGGAGCTCGCCGCCCGGGCAAGGGAGCACGGCTTCCTGCTGTGCTCCGACGAGGCGTACTCGGAGCTCTGGTTCGACGAGCCGCCCGTCTCGGCGCTGCAGGTCGCCGACCGGACGAATGTCGTGGTCTTCAACACGCTGTCGAAGCGCTCGTCGATGACGGGGTACCGGTCGGGCTTCATCTGCGCCCAGGCCGAGCTGGCTGACGCGTTGCGCACGTTTCGCCCGACGGTCGGCACAGCGCCGCAGGAGTTCGTGCAGCGCGCTTCGGTCGCCGCGTGGTCGGACGACGCCCACGTCGAAGACGTCCGTGCGATCTACCGGCGCAAGCGCGAGACGATGCTGCCCGCCCTCGAGGGCGCGGGCCTGCGCCTCGCCGGATCGACCGCCACCTTCTACCTCTGGCTCGACGTCGGCGGACCGTCGGAGGCGTTCGCACGCCGGCTCCTCGAGCACGGCGTCGTCTGTGCGCCGGGATCCTTCTTCGGGCCGGCAGGCGAGGGCTACGTTCGCTTCGCGCTCGTGCCGACGCAGGAGGAATGCGAACGGGCGGCCGAGATCGTGCGGCACGCCCTGTGACGACGGACCAGACGATCGCAGCCCTCGACCGCGGCGAGGTGCGCGTGGCCGAGCCCGACGGGGACGGCTGGCGCGTCAACGCCGACGTTCAGGCGGCGATCCTCGACTACTTCCGCGAACGGCACCTGGAGCAGAGCGATGCGGGGCCGTTCTCCTACCACGACAAGATCCCCCTCAAGACCGGGTACGCCGAGCTCGGGGTGCGCGTCGTGCCCCCGGCAGCCGCCCGCTACGGGGCGTTCCTCTCGCGCGGGGTCGTTCTGATGCCGTCCTACGTGAACATCGGCGCGTGGGTCGGCCCGAACACGATGGTCGACACCTGGGCGACGGTCGGCTCAGGTGCGCAGATCGGGGCCAACGTGCACCTGGCCGGCGGCGTCGGAATCGGCGGCGTGCTCGAACCGCCCGGCGCCCGTCCCGTGATCGTCGAGGACGGCGCCTTTCTCGGCTCACGCTCGATCGTCGTCGAGGGAGTGCGAATCGGCCGCGAGGCGGTGCTGGCACCCAACGTGACGCTCACGGCCACCGTTCCGGTCATCGACGTGACCGGCAGCGAACCGGTCGAGCACCGCGGCTTCGTTCCGCCACGGGCGATCGTCGTGCCGGGGACGCGGCCGAAGGAGTTCCCGGCCGGTATGTACAACCTCTCCTGCGCTTTGATCATCGGGTGGCGGAGCGAGGCCACCGATCTGAAGACTTCGCTGAACGACGCGCTGCGCGACTACGAGATCGGCAGCTAGGCCCGAACAGCCGGCCCGGTCAGGAAGGCCCGGGCTCCCTCGAACCGCACGTGCAGCTCTCCGCCCGGAAAGCGAATGACCGCGGGTGAGGCCCCGAACGCCGCCGCGACGGCGACGGCGCTCGTCCCCGACGATGCCGTCTCCCCCACGCCTCGCTCCCAGACGCGTGCCTCGATCGACCCGTCCGTGAGCACGCGTGCGACCTGGACGTTCGTCCGCTGCGGGAACCGCTCGTGCGTCTCGAGCAGCGGGCCGATCTGCAGCAGCTCGTTCGGGTCGCCGTCGACGACCGCGTGGGGATTCCCGACGTCGACTGCGACGAACCGGACCCCGTCGACCTCCTCCGGCTCCGAGACGGCGACGTCACCCATGTCCTGTTCGATCCGGCCGCCGGCCAGCAGCCGGGCCGCCACCTCGCGCGGGCCGACGCGCACCGTGAGCTCGGTCGCACCGCTGTGCTCGGCGAGCCACCGCGCCGCGATGCGGGTGCCGTTGCCCGACATCTCCGCCCGGGAGCCGTCGGGGTTCCAGATCGTGATCTCCACGACGACGTCGTCATGACCGAGCACCTCGAGCACACCGTCGGCGTCGCCCACGGCGGCACGCACGGATTCGGCGGTCTGAGGCTCCTCAGTGACCAGGTAGATGTTGCCCTGCGCGTCCCAGCGCGACGATCTCATCCGCAAGCTCCTCGGCAGGCCGTCTGCCGTCGAGGGTGGTGACGCCCGGCATTCGGCGCAGCCATTTTCTCTGATAGCGGGCGAGTCTACGGGTGGCCTGCTGTACGGCCCCCACGGCCTCGCTCTCGGGGAGGGTGGCGAACTGCTCGAGACCGAGCACCTTCCGTGCGGTGGCCGACAGCGGCTGCGCCCACGCTGCCCGCGCTTCAGCCCCGGCGCCGGCCGCCGCCATTGCCGCGGTCCGCTCGTCGATCCGGCGGTCGAGCTCGTCCAACGGGACGTCGAGAGCGACGATCAGCGTCGGCAGCCGCGTGTCCTCCGTCCACAGGCGATCCGTCTTGGGCGCCAGCGAGGAGCCTGCCTCTGCCAGCTCGAGGGCCCGGACGAGCCGCTTCCGGTCGTTCGCATGCACGCGCGCCGCCGCTGCCGGGTCGCGCTCGGAGAGCAGCGCGTGGGCTCCGTCGGGCCCGAGCCGGTCGACCTCCTCCTGCCAATGCTCACGGCGGCCGGGCGCGGGCGGCGGCGGCAGCTCGAGCGCCGACAGCGCTGCGCGAAAGTACAGGCCTGTCCCGCCGACCACGAGCGGCAGGTCGACGGCGTCGACGGCGGCGTGCGCGAGCCGCTGGTAGGCACCGACCGACACGTCGGCGTCGAGCGGGACGACTCCGACCAGCGCCGCCGGGTAGGACGGCGCAGCGGTGATCACCGGCAGCCCCGCGTAGAGCGCTGCGGAGTCGGCCGAGACGACCGACGCGCCGATCCGTTCGCGCAGCACACCGGCGACCGCGGTCTTGCCGGACGCCGTCGGCCCGAAGAGCGCGAGCAGGCTACGCGCCGGCGGGTGCCGGCTGCTTGAAGCCATGTTCGAGCTCGTCGGGCGCCTGCGGGCGCTCGAACGGCCGATCGTCCTCCGGGTGCGCCGCCCGCCAGTCTTTGAACCAGGCGACCGCTTTCGGGATGCCGTCCTCGAGCGGTGTCTTCGGCGTCCAGTCGAGCACGTCGTGTGCCTTGCGCACGTCTGCGACGTAGTGCGTCACCTCGCCGACCAGAGACGGTGCGAGCTCGATATTCGGCTCGACGCCGAGCGCCTGTGCGATCAGCTCCGCGGCGCGGACGAGTGTGTTGCCCTGGCCGTAGGCGAGGTTGATCGTCTCGTTCCCGGCTGTTCCGGCCGCGAGGGCGTACACGCCGCGGGCGATGCCGTCCACGCAGTCGTCGACGTAGGTGAAGTCGAGCACCTTCTGGTCGCCGCCGAAGATCGTGATCGCCTCGCCACGCGACAGCTGGTGCATCCACAGCGGCAGCACACGATCCATCCGCCAGAGATCCGAGTCGTAGCGCCCGTAGACGTTCGAGAAGCGGAAGACGAGATACCGCAGGCCGTAGCAGCGGGCGTATGAATAGATGAACGCCTCGCTCGCGATCTTCGACGCCGAGTACGGGCTCTCGGTGAAGGCGAAGTCCGCGGCCTCCTCGGCGTACTCCTCGAACCGGTGCACGTCTCCGTACACCTCGCGGGTCGACGAGTGGACGATCGGCAGATTCATGCCGCGGGCGAACTCGAGGACGTTGAACGTCATGATCGCGTTCTCGAGCGCGCGGTGCGGCTGGCGCACGAGCTGATGCACCTTGGCGTGCGCGGCGAGATGCACGACGAGGTCGACCGCCGGGTACTCGACGCCGTTGATGCCGCCACGAAAGGCCGAGTAGTGGCCGGCCAGGTCCTGCAGCAGGGTCGGGAAGGCGTCCCCGACCCAGGGGTTCGGGCGCTTGTCGACACCGAACACCTCGTGCCCGTCTGCGAGGAGCCGGAGAGCGAGGTTCGTGCCGATCTGCCCGGACGACCCGGTGACGAGGATCCTCATCGGCCTAAGTCTGACGGATGGATGTGATGGACCTGTCAGGCAGTGACGAGGACCTCCTGCTGGGCGCCGCGCAGGGTCGTGGAGGTCGCTCCCTCGACAACGACGCCGACGAGCTCTCCCGGCTGGGCGGTGCCGGTGAAGTTCACCGTCGTGTTGCGGCGCGTGCGGCCCCGCAGCATCGCCGGATCCGTGCGCGACGGGCCCTCGACGAGCACCTGCTCGACGCGGCCGACGCGCGCCTCGTTGCGATCACGCGCAAGCCGCTGCGTGAGCTCGACCAACCGTTCCATGCGGTCGATCTTCAGCTCGTGAGGGATCTGGTCCGCCATCGCAGCGGCCTCCGTCCCGGCGCGCGGTGAATACACGAAGGTGAAGGCGCTGTCGTAGCCGACGTGCTCGGCCACCTCGAGCGTCTCACGGAAATCGTCCTCGGTCTCCCCCGGGAACCCGACGATGATGTCGGTCCCGAAAGCAAGATCCGGGATCGCAGCGCGCATGCGCTCGACGAGGGCGAGATACCGCTCGCGGGTGTACGTCCTGCGCATCGCCTTCAGCAGCCGTGACGATCCGGACTGGAGCGGCAGGTGCACGTGCTCGCAGACGGACGGGCACTCGGCCATGGCGGCGATCACGGGCTCGCGGAAATCCTTCGGGTGCGGGCTCGTGAAGCGAATGCGCTCGATCCCCTCGACGGCGTCGCAGACTCGCAGCAGCTCCCCGAACTCGGTCTCGAGGTCCGGCCGCAGGTCGCGTCCCCACGAATTGACGTTCTGGCCGAGCAGCGTCACCTCCTTGACGCCCTGCGCAGCCAGGCCGTGCACCTCGGCGAGGATCTCGCCCGGCCGTCGGCTCTGCTCGCGGCCGCGCACCGCCGGAACGATGCAGTACGAGCACTTCGAGTTGCAGCCCATCGAGACCTGGACCCAGGCCTGGAAGGAGCGTTCGTTGTGCAGCGGCAACTCGGCGGCGAAGCTGCGGTCGTCGAGGCCGAAGCGTCCACGCGCCATCCCCATCCCCCCTGCGCCGAGCCACTCCCCGAGGTGCGCGATCGAGCCTGGACCGAAGGCGACGTCGACCGACGGGTAGAGCTCGAAGATCCGGTCTCGCTGGGCCTCGGCGTAGCATCCGCCCACGGCGATCACGCGATCCGGGTGCTCTCGCTTCCGCGCCGCAGCCTCGCCGAGGTAGGCAGCGAGCTTCGTGTCCGGCTTCTCGCGAATCGTGCAGGTGTTGAAGACGACGACATCCGCGTCGTCGGGGCTCTGCGGCCTCGCCGAGCCCGATCTCCTCGAGCATGCCCTTGATCCGCTCGGAATCGTGAGCGTTCATCTGGCACCCGAACGTGGTCACGAAGTACCTGCGCACCGCCGTAGGGTAGCCGGGCTGTACCCGCGCAGTCTCCCGGGAGATACTTGCCCGATGACCGATCTGCCCCGCGCGGCCACCCGGTCGTTTGGCGTCACCGGCACGGTGATCCTCACGGGGCTGCTCGTCGCGACGCTCGTCGCCTGGGCGGTCGCGATCGAGCAGATGCGCGGGATGGACGCCGGCCCCGGCACCGACCTCGGGTCGTTCGCCTGGTTCGTCGGTATCTGGCTGACGATGACGATCGCGATGATGCTCCCCTCCGCAGCCCCGACGACGCTCATGTTCTCGCGTCTCGGCCGCGCCTGGCGGACACCACTGTTCGTGGCGGGCTACCTGCTGGCTTGGACCGGGTTCGGCGTCGCCGCATACGGCGTCAGTCGCCTCGTCCGCGAGGCGGCTCCGTCTTTCGTCGCCTGGGACCGACGAGGCCCGTGGGTCGCCGGCGCGGCGCTGGCCGGCGCGGGCGTCTATCAGCTGACGCCGCTCAAGACGGCGTGCCTGCGCCACTGCCGCTCCCCACTCCACTTCCTGATTCAACGCGGCGGGGGGAGACTCGGCGCTGTGCGAGCGGGTGCAGGGCACGGTGGCTACTGCATCGGGTGCTGCGCAGGGCTGATGCTTGCGCTGTTCGCCCTCGGGATCATGAGCGTCTTCTGGATGGCTGTCGCCGCCTTGGCAATCCTGGTCGAGAAGCTCTCGCCGGGTGGCGAGGCGTTCGCCCGCGTGCTCGCCGTCACCCTCATCGTCCTCGGAGCCTGGATCGCCGTTTCCCCAGGGAGCATGCCGGGCCTCCATCGACCGGATCGCATGCCCATGCAGATGGGGATGAAAGGATGAGCTGGCGGATCAGTGGGAGCTACTTCGAGTCCTGCAACTGCGACGCGATCTGTCCGTGCCGGCGCACCGACGGCGCTCCCGGTGGACGCTCGACCTACGGAACCTGCATCGGCGTTCTCTCCTGGGTGATCCAGGAGGGTTCGGCAGACGGCGTCGACCTGTCCGGCCTGCCCGTCGCGATGGCCATGCGGTACAGCGACGATGAGCCCGGGTCGCCGTGGAGCTGGATCCTGTACCTCGATGCGCAGGCGGAGGAGGACCAGCGGGCGATGCTCGAGGCGATCTTCACGGGACAGCTCGGCGGCGATGCGATCGACCACTTCCCCTGGGCCTGGAAGGAGAGCAAGCGCATCGCCGTGCGCTCGCTCGACATCGAGGTCGACCACACCTCGCGGCGCCAGTGGCTCCGGATTCGCGATCTGGTCAGCGTCCGCATCCGCGATCGCTACGAAGGCCGGGAGACGGTCAGCTGCGTCATCCCCGGACATGAGCGGGCAGGCGAGGAGCTCGTCGCGGACGAGCTCGTGATCGAGGACGGCCCACTCGCCGTCAGCTTTCGTGGCAACTGCGGCTACGGCGCGACCTTCGAGTACGCGGGCTAGTCGCGCGTGCGTTGGGACGACGCCGAATGGGATGCGTGGCGGCCCGAGGAGGCGGCGGCGCGACTGAAAGGGGTCGACGTGCCGTGGTACGTCGCAGCAGGCTGGGCGATCGATCTCTTCCTCGGGAGGGAGCGTCGCGAACACGAGGATCTCGAGGTCGGCGTGCCGGCCGATCGTTTCGAGGAGGTCGCCGCGGCGCTCGGCGAGCTCGACTTCCACGTCGTGACGCGGGGGCGGGTCGAACCGCTTGCGCAGGCGGGCGACCTGATCGAGACGACGCACCAGACCTGGGGCCTCGACCGTGCGAAGAACGCCTGGCGCGTCGACCTCTTTCGCGAGCCCACTGTCGACGGCGAGTGGGTGTGCCGTCGAGATGCATCGATTCGTCTCCCCTACTCCGAGCTGATCGAGCACACCGCCGGCGGGATCCCGTATGCGCGCCCTGAGGTCGTCCTGCTCTTCAAGGCGAAGGATGCACGCCCGAAGGACGAAGCCGACCTGGCTGCTGTGCTGCCGCTGCTGAGCGTCGAGCGCAGGCACCTGCTCGCCGAGTGGATCTCGTTCGTCCACCCAGGCCACTTCTGGCTGCCCGACCTGGCCTAGACCTTCCTACGCCGCGTCGAGGCGTTCGATCGTGCGGCGCTCCGCCTGCTTGTTCGAGGCGACGTCGATCGCTCTGCTCTCCCGGATCACGGTCACCTTGATCTGGCCGGGATACTCGAGGTGATCCTCGATCTCCCGGGCGATCTCGTGTGAGAGCAGCACGGCGCCGTCGTCGTCGATCTCCTGCGGCTTGACGAGCACCCTGATCTCCCGCCCCGCCTGCAGTGCGTAGACCTTCTCGACACCCGGATGGCGGCCGGCCAGTTCCTCGAGCGCCTCGAGCCGTTTCACGTAGTGCTCGAGCCCCTCGCCGCGCGCACCCGGGCGCGAGGCCGAGATCGCGTCGGCCGCGATCAGGAGGACCGCTTCCACCGTCTGCGGCTGCACCTCGTAGTGGTGCGCCTCGATCGCGTGGCAGACCGCCGGGCTCTCGCCATGCCGGCGGGCCAGCTGCGTCGAGATCTGCGCATGTGAGCCCTCGACCTCGTGCGTCATCGCCTTGCCGAGATCGTGCAGGAGTGCGGCGCGCTTCGCCGTCTTCACCGACGCCTCCACCTCGGCGGCCATGATCCCGGCGAGCTGCACGACCTCCAGCGTGTGCTTCAGCACGTTCTGCCCGTAGCTCGTCCGGTAGCGCAGGCGGCCCAGGATCTTCACGAGCTCGTCGTTGATCTCGCCGCAGTTCGCCTCGAACACCGCCTGCTCACCGGCCTGCCGGATGTGCTCGTCGAGCTCTGCCTTCGAGAGGTAGTACATCTCCTCGATCCGCGTCGGATGGATGCGTCCGTCCTCGATCAGCTTCAGCAGCGTCATCCGGGCGATCTCCCGCCGGATCCCGTCGAACGAGGAGAGCACCACCGCGTTGGGCGTGTCGTCGATGATGAAGTCGACACCGGTGAGATGCTCCAGCGACCGGATGTTCCGGCCTTCCCGGCCGATGATGCGCCCCTTCATGTCGTCCGAGGGAAGCTCGACGAGCGTGACCGTCGTCTCGGCGGCTGCGCTCGCGGCGACCCGCTGCAAGGCGTCCGCGACGAGGTTCCGCGCCCGCCTCTTGGCCTCGGTCTGGGCTTCCTCCTCCATCTGGCGCACCCGGCCGGCGAGCTCATGGCGCACCTGCTCCTCCGAATCGGCCAGGATCCGCTGCCGCGCCTGGCTGATCGTCATGGCTGCGATCCGCTCCAGCTCGGACCGCTCGCGGTCCCGGATCTCCTTCATCTCCTCCTGCAGCTGGCGCAGGTGGATCTCGCGGTCGGCGACACCCTGCTCGCGCCGGGTGAGCTCCGTGAGCTTCCGGTCGATGTCGTCCTCCTTCGAGATGACACGCTCCTCGATCTTCATCACCGTGTCGCGTCGCTCACGCAGCTCCGCCTCGAGCTCCGCGCGCAGTTTGACCGTCTGCTCGCGCGCCTCGATCGCCGCTTCACGCCGCGTCGCGTCGGCCTCTCGCTGAGCCTCGTCGAGCAGCCGCGCACGGAGCCGCCGCGCGTTCTCGACCCCCGACCGGCCGAGCAGCCGGAAAACGAGCAGCGTTCCGACGGCTCCAACCGCGATTCCAATCACGACTGCCACAGCGACGGGCATGGGCGCTCCTACGGGTTCGGTCACCCGCACGCCGCACTTGCCGCCGATCGGCGTTTCCCGGCACGCTCGCGCGCGCCCTAACTGTCTCAGTTCAGGGTGTCTGTCTGGTTGGGCTCTGGCGCTGCCAGGCGGATCGTTGACTGAGGATGAGGTTCAAGAAACGTGGGTGATCGATGGAATGTGCGTTGTGCAGGCAAAAAGCGTTTGAGTTCGAACCATGAACTCTACAACTCAACCCGCACCCTCCGCAACGTCGGCTCCCACCACCGCCTCCAGCGACTCCTCGCAGAAGCCCTTGCGCGCCAGTTGCTGCGCCGTTTTCGTCGTGCGCCCGAGCCGCTCCACGAGCGCCCGCGCCCGGTCGAGCTCGGGCTCGAGGCCGGCGATCGCCACGGCTTGCGCTTCACGACCGACCCCGTGGCCCGCGAGGTCGTGCCGGATCGCCTCGTCCCCGTACCCCCTGCCGGCGAGAGCGGCGGCGCGCGAGGCGGCGAACCGGGCGTCGTCGACGTAACCGACGCGCTCGAGCGTGTCGAGCGCGTCGGCGCGTTCACTGTCACCCACCCCGGCGCGGGCGAGGCGATCTTCGAGCTCCTGCCGCGAGCGATCGCGGTGCTGCAGCGCGCGCGCGGCGAGCTCGACCGGGTCCCGCTCCCGCGGCACTACGCCGCCGCAGTCGCTTCCTCTTCGACCTCCTCGAGCACCGGCGTGGCCTCGACGGGCAGGTCGCCCTCCGGCAGGAGCCGGGCCGAGATCACCTGTCCCTCGGGCGCCTGCGCCTGAATCGCCTGCAGGATCCCGAGGACGATGTCCGGATGCTCCTTGAGGAACGCGGTTGCGTTCTGGCGTCCCTGGCCGAGACGGTCGTCCCCGAACGAGAAGTACGAGCCGGACTTCTGCACGACCTTCTTCTCCAGGCCGGTCTCGAGCACCGTGCCCTCCCAGGAGATGCCGTCGCCGTAGATGATGTCGAACTCGGCCTGCTTGAACGGCGGCGCGACCTTGTTCTTCACGACCTTGACCCGCACGCGGTTGCCGTAGGCCTCGACCCCGTCCTTCAGCGTCTCGATGCGGCGGATGTCGAGCCGCACTGACGCGTAGAAGCGAAGCGCACGGCCGCCCGGCGTTGTCTCGGGGTTGCCGAACATGACACCGATCTTCTCGCGCAGCTGGTTCGTGAAGAGGCAGATCGTGTCGGTGCGGTTGAGCGTGCCGGCGAGCTTGCGCAGCGCCTGGCTCATCAGCCGCGCCTGGAGCCCGACGTGCGAGTCGCCCATCTCGCCCTCGATCTCGGCCTTCGGCGTCAGCGCCGCCACCGAGTCGATGGCGACGACCGCGAGCGCACCCGAGCGGACGAGCAGCTCGCAGATCTCGAGCGCCTGTTCGCCGGTGTCGGGCTGCGAGACGAGCAGGTCGTCGATGTTCACGCCGATGCGCTTCGCATAGGCGGGGTCCATCGAATGCTCCGCATCGATGAAGGCACAGATGCCGCCGCGCCGCTGGGCCTCGGCGATCACGTGGTAGACGAGGGTCGTCTTGCCGGACGACTCCGGCCCGAAGACCTCGACGATGCGCCCCCGCGGCAGCCCTCCCACGCCCAGCGCCACGTCGAGCGAGAGCGATCCCGTCGAAACGGCGCCGATCACGACCTGAGCCTGGTCGTTCATCTTCATGACGGCGCCCTTGCCGAACTGACGCTCGATCTGTCCCAGCACCGTGTCGAGTGCTTGCTCGCGATCCATCTGTCTACCGACCTCCTAGGGCTGCCGTTTCAAGTGCCTCGTACTGCGCCCCACCGGGTCGCAACGTCGAAGAGTAGAGCGCAGTGCGGACGGCACGGAACGAACGTACGTTCGCCACTCCCGGAGCGAGTCCTGCCGGCTTCTTGAAACGCAGAACCGTGACGTGCGGCAGCCACGGCCGGCGCTCCCGGCAGAACACGCCGAGCCGCTCGAGGCGCTCGCCGACCGCCGCCGCCAGTGCCGTCGCGGCGCCCGAGGGGTCCTCGTAGACGATCATCCCCACGCTGCGTGTCTCCCGGTAGCGCAGGGGCCGCAGCTCCGCCGGGCTCGCCTCGCGGGCGGCATCGGCGAGCGCCCCGGCGATCGCCGGCACCTCGCTCGCAGGCCGCGAGCCGAGGAAGGCGAGCGTGAGATGCAGGTTCCCCGCCGGGACGACCCGGCCGCCACTCTGCAGGTGCTCGACCTGCCAGGCCATGTGCTCGAACTGCCAAGCCACGAGCTCCTCGACGGCCGCGGGCGGCAGCTGAAGAGCGCAGAAGAGCCGGATCGCCTCATCGCCCGCCACGTTAGGGGAAGAGCCGTCCCGTGTCTGTCACGACTGTGTGACAAGTTGGCGCACGAGGTGCAGCGCCGCGACCGCCGCACGCTGGCGGATCGTTGCCCGGTCGCCCGGGAAGTCGAGGCGCCGGGCGAGCTCGCCCGACGGCCCGGCGGCGTGCAGGTGCACGAGGCCGACCGGCTTTGTCTCCGTGCCGCCTCCCGGCCCGGCCACCCCGGTCACGGCGACCGCGACATCGGCTCCGAGGCGCGCGCGGGCGCCGTGCGCCATGGCGGCGGCGGCCTGCTCCGACACGGCGCCGTGCGCTGCCAACACGTCCTCCGGAACGCCGAGCTGCGCGGCCTTGACCTCGTTCGAATACGCGACCACCGCACCGAGGAAGACGTCGCTGGCGCCGGGCACGTCCGTGAGCCGCGCAGCGACGAGCCCGCCCGTGCACGACTCGGCCGTCGCGAGTGTGAAGCCGCGGGCGCGGAGCAGGTCGAGCACGAGAGCCGCCGTCGGCCGTTCGTCGCGCGAGAAGAGGTAGCGCTCGGTTCGCCTCGGCCAGCGCGGCCTCGAGCGCGTCGCCCCGAGCCTCCGCACCTGCCTCGACGAAGAGATCGACGTGAATCTCGAAGTCGCGCGCGCAGATCGTCACGGCCACCCCGTCTCCCTCGCCGCCTGCGGCGGCGAGCGTCTGGGCGACCGCGGACTCCGAGACCCCGAAGAGCCGCAGGACGCGCCGCCCGGGAGCCTGTGCGCGGCCGCGCAGCGCGAGCAGCGGCTGCGTCTCGAGCACCCGTGGCCAGAGCTCCTGCAGCTCGCGCGGCGGCCCCGGGAGCGCGACTGCCACGCACGCTCCGGTGTCCAGGACGACGGCCGGCGCCGTGCCGACGAGCCCCACCCACTCGGCTCCCTCGGGCAGGGCGGCCTGCTTGCGCACACCGTCCGCAAAGTCCGCGTACGGACGGTTCAGCCGCTCGGCCACGCGGCGCGACAGGGCCTCGATCTCGCCCGCGAGCCCCTCGTCCACCGCGAGCGGCCGGCCGGCAGCGCGCGCGAGCAGCTCGATCGTGCGGTCGTCGTGCGTCGGGCCGAGGCCCCCGGAGACGACGAGGAGATCCTCGTCGAGGCCGGCCCGCAACGCGGCCTCGAGCTCGGCGGGCTCGTCGCCGACCACGGTGATCCGGACGGGATCGATGCCGAGCTGCAGCAGTGATGCGGCCAGGTGCGGGCCGTTCCGGTCCTGGCGGTCGCCGCGGACGAGCTCCGAGCCCGACGCGACGATGCTCGCTCTTAGGCGGGGTGCCAACCGGTCGGCGTGACGATGATCACGCGCGGCTGCATCCCGGGCACGTGCACGAGCTTGCCGCGGACCTGGATGCGGAGGTTCTCCGGCGAGTCGATCTGCAGCCACAGCCGCCGCGCACGCAGCGCCACCGGCGAGTCGCCCTTGGCGATCGTCCCGTCGAAGGCGACGTTCCCCGACGCGCTGCCGACCCGCGCTGCGACATGGGTCGAGCCGCGCAGCCCGGTCAGGGTGAGGAGGGGAGCAGGCGGGGAGTGGTGCTTGGCCGGATGGGTCTTCGCCGGCGGCGGCGCGGCGTTGTCGCCGCTCGTCTTCCAGGCCGAGATGACAACGACGACGACGATCGCGATCGCGGCCAGCGCGACGAGCACGACATTCGTTTCGGTACGCCGGTGCCTGCGCTGCGGGCGCGCTGCCGAGCGGCGCGCCCTGGGCTCGTGATCGTCCGCGACGCCGACGAACCGCGAGTTGTACTCGTCGACGTAGAGCTGGCCGTCGAGGCCGAGATACTCGGCGTAGGTGCGCAGGAAGCCCTTGACGTAGGTCTGCGCCGGCAGCACGTCGAACTGCTCCTCCTCAAGCGCCCGCAGGTACTTCCCCCGGACCTTGGTCGCAAGCTCGGCCTGCGCGAAGTCGAGGCCCCTGCGCATGCGCGCTTCCCGGAGGCTGTTGCCAATCTCGAACACGGCCCTCCAAGCGTAGCCGCGACCTGCTCCCTTCGGCTACTGCGCCCAGCGAAGGGCGCCGTACACGGCGAGCGCCAGCGCGGCCGTCACCCCGACATACAGACCGGCCCAGGCGAGGCATCGGGTAAAGAGGCCGGGGCCCGTCTCCTCGGGCCGGACGCTCCGCGCCGCCACGAACCGGGAGCGGCGGGTCGCGGCCACCGCCAGCACGCCGAGCACACACGACGCCGCGGCTCCGACATAGAGCGCATGCAGGAGCGTCACCCCGTTCGCCACGCGCGAGGCGACGACCGCTGCGGGGACTGCGAGCACCGCCAGCAGACCCAGCACCGCGGCCGCGCGGGAGGAGCGCTTACTGCTTGGCATACGGGCGCCCGGCGGCTGCGGGCCCGATCGAACGCCCGACCAGGCCGCCGACCGCGATCAGCGTGAGCAGATACGGCAGCGCCTGGAACAGCGTTCCCCACTGGTTGCCGTAGGCGGCGGGCAGCCGGTCGGCGAGCGCACTCGAGAAGCCGAAGAGGAGCGCGGCCCCCCAGGCCGGGAACGGCCGCCATTTGCCGAAGATCAACGCCGCGAGCCCGATGAAGCCGATGCCGTTCGTCATGCCCTGGTTGAACGAGTGGACGAAGCCGAGTGAGAGGTAGGCGCCGCCCATCGCAGCGATCGCACCGGATGCGATCACCGCGAGGTACCGGACCTTGGTGACGGAGATGCCGACGGTGTCCGCCGCGCGCGGGTGCTCGCCGACCGACCGGAGCCGGAGCCCCGACGGCATCCGGAACACGAACACGTAGGTCGCGATGAGCAGCACGAACGACAGCCAGATCATGAGATTGAGCTGGCCGAAGATCGGTCCGATGAGAGTCCAGTTCTGCAGGAAGTGGAGATGGATGTCCGGGATTCCGTAGTCCGGGACGTTACCCGGAGTCCCGGTGTCTCCGTACTTGTCCACGAACAGGTAGCCGGTGATGCCGAGCGCGAGGAAGTTGAGCGCCGTGCCGGAGATGATCTGATCGGTCTTGAACGAGATGGCCCAGACGGCGTGGACCGCGGCGAGCACCATCCCCGCCAGCGCGGCGGCGGCGAGGCCGACCACCCACGCGAGCCCGCCCGCCCAGGCGTGCGCCCAGATCGCGCCCCAGATGCCGAAGAACGCCCCGGTGAGCAGCATCCCTTCGAGCGCCACGTTGATCACGCCGCTGCGCTCGCAGTAGAGGCCGCCGATCGCCGCGAAGGTGAGCGGCGTCGCGTAGCGCAGGGTCGCCGCGCCGAGCGCCCCCCAGACGACGACGCTGTCCAGATGGGCCGCCGACGAGCGGGTCGCGAGGATGCCGAGCACGATCCCGAGGACGCCGGCCGCGATCGCCGTCCCGCCGTTGCGGACCGCACCGCGCGATGCGGCCCAGATGCCGGCGAAGATCGCCAGCAGCCCGATCAGGAGCGGCAGGGCGGCCGTGCGCGCCGCGAGCGGCGGTAGCGCGAGCCAGAACGCGAGCCCGCCGAGCGCGATGCCTGCGAGGCCGACCTTCTGGGGGGTCGTCCAGCGGCTCATGCGCGCCTCCGGCGGCGCAGCCAGGTCCAGAGCGCGCCCAGGTTGAGCCCGACGAAGAGGACGACGAGCCCCTGGATGATGATCGTCAGGTTCTCGGCGAGATCGGGCCGGAAGATGGTCGGGTCGAGCTGGCGGCTCGAGGTGCCGTTGATCAGCGCTCCGAAGAGGAGCGACGCGAACCCGACGCCAACGGCGGTGTTCCGCCCGAGCAGCGCGGCTGCGAGACCGATGAAGCCGATCTGGCTCGCCTGCAGGTCGGCGGGGCCGACCTGGTACTCCCAGCCGGTGACGTCGATCGCTCCTGCGAGACCGGCGAACGCGCCCGCGACGGCCATCGCGACGAAGTAGTTGCGTCCGACGGAGATACCGCTGTAACGGGCGGCCTCCGGGTTGAACCCGACCGCGCGCACCGCGAAGCCGAGCGTCGTGCGGTTGACGAGCACCCAGTAGAGGACGAGCATCGCGAGCGCGATGAAGATGCCGATCGACAGCCCCTGGAGCAGCTTGAGCCCCCAGAAGACGGGCAGCTTGGCCGCGTCGAAGATCGTGTTCGAGACGGGGATCGATGCCCGCGACCCCTGGAGCGGGCCACCATCGCCGAACAGGTAGGAGCCCACCCAGATCGCGATCCAGTTGAGCATGATCGTGGAGATCACCTCGTGTGCGCCGACCGTGGCCTTGAGGATCCCGGCGATCCCGGCCCACGCTGCGCCGGCGAGGGTCCCGGCGACCACGCACAGGGTCACGTGCAGCCACGGGCTGAGCGAGGCGAACGACGAGCCGAGCCACACCGCGAAGATCGTTCCGACGATGTACTGGCCCTGGCCGCCGATGTTGAACATCCCGCAGCGGAATGCAAACGCGACCGCGAGCGCCGTCAGGATGATCGGCGTCGTGAAGAGGAGCGTCTGCTGCAGGTTCTGGGCGGCGACCGAGCTCGTGTCCCACGGGAACCACATGTGGCTCGTCGCGAACGGGATCCGCGCGGAGTGGTTGCCGACCTGGAAGAACCAGCCGATGCCCGTTCCGGTGAAGATCGCGTGGTAGACCCGAACGGGGCTCTTCCCGGTCAACGCCACGACGAGGCCACCCATGAGGAAGGCGAAGAGCGTCGTGAGCACCGGAGCCAGCACGTCCTTGGCGCCGCGGAAGCGCCACGCGAAGTGCTGCTGGGGCGTCGGCGAGACGCCGGCGACCGGATCTTCGTCGAGCTCGTCGGGCTCGAGATCGCTCATGGGGCGCTGCCTGCGAGCTCCTGCGCGGCGGCACGGGCGCGCACGAGCGTTGCGAACGAGATGCGCGGATCGAGCGCGCCGATCCCGATCGCCCCGCTGCCTGCGCCGAAGATGATGTCCTCGCCGCCGTGGTAGACCCCCGCGGCGGCATCGCGCGCGATCAGGTTCGTGAGGACGTTCTCGAACTCGAAGTCGCCGAGCTGGAGCCCGGGCACGTTCTGCTGGCGCGCAGCGGCCACCGCCGCCTGCGCGCAGAGCCCACGGTCTGCGGCGACGACCATGGCGCCCCGGTCGATGCCCGCAAGGGCAGCCTCCTTGCAGCGAGCCGGGATCGACCGCGACCACTCATCGAGAACGGTGGCTCCCGGCAGCGCGCGATGGACGCCTTGCGCGAACGCGCCGGAGAGGGTGCGCTCCTGCGGTCCCACCCACGCGACCCGCGGTGCGGCGGCCCCCGCGTCGGCGGCGGCGTAGCCCGCGACGGTGCCGGCGAGCTGCGCAGCCTGCTCGTCGCGCAGCACGAGGCCGACGAGGTTGCCGGCCCGGTGCCCCTTCGTGCTTGCCCCGACGAGTGCGAAGTGGGACGCCGGATGGGCGCGCGCCGCTCTCGCGACGGCCGCCGGGCCGGCCGCGTCGCTCGAGACCAGGACGAGCGGCAGGCCGGCTACCCGGGCGAGCGTTCCGTGCACGGCGGCCGCGCCCGCCACGTCGAGCCCGAGCGCGCCGACCAGCCCCACCTGCAGCTCGCTCGAAGCCGCACGCGCACGGTGGGTCGTGGTCGTCGGCGTGCTTGCCTCGTGCGCGGCCCCGCATCCCGCTCCGAGCAGCGCGAGGACGAGCCCGAGTGCCGCTGCCAGCCGCATCGGCCATACCGTACTGGCGCCGGCCGCGCGAACTGTTACCGGACCGTCGTCGGGATCCCGGTGATCTTGCCCGCCTTCAGGAGCGCGAACTGGGCCGCGACCGCCCGCCGGACCGCGGCGCTCACCCGGCGGCTCCAGCTGCCGAGCGTGATGCCGCCGTTCGCAACCCCGAAGATCACGTTGGTCCCCCCCGCCGGCTGTCCCGACCGCGCGCCCTCCACTGCGGCGGCGACCGCGACGTCGGCTCGCTCCAGCACGCTCGTCAGCACGTAGGGGCCGGCCGAGGACTCGTCGGCGCCGAAGCCGATCGCGGAGACGCTCTTCGCGTGGGCGGCGGCGAACGCCCCTGCCCCGCAGGGCCCCGCGACCTGGAACTCGACCACCGACCCATTGCCGATCTGGTCCAGCGCCTGCTGCTCGCATCTCGCCGCCACCGCGAAATCGCCGGAGAACGCGTTCAGCACCCTGAGGCCCGGATGTGCGCGCTTCGCGCCGAAGCGGAATCCGGCGAGCGCCCGGTCGACCGGCGGGATGTCGAGCCCGCCGATCGAACCGACGGCCTTGCCCCCGCGCCTCGCGGCCCAGCGACCGGCCAGGTAGCCGGCCAGGTAGCCGGCCTCCTGCTGCTTGAAGACCAGCCCTTCCACATTCGCCGGCCGGTGCGTGAGCGTCCTGACGTCGACGTCGACGATCGCGAACGCCGCCCGGGGAAACGCCGTCGCGGTCTGGTCGACGGCGGTCGCGAGCTCGTAGCCGACGCCGATCGTGATCCCTGCGCCGTCCTCTGCGCAGGCCCTGAGCTCGCGCACGTAGTCCGCCTGCGAGGTGCCGCGCACGGCACGTCCCACCACCCCGCTTCCCTCGGCCCCGTGCAGACCAGTGGCCGCGAGCCGGTCGAACGCCGGGTCGTCGGGCCCGCCGACGCCGCTCACGAGGCAGGCGAGGAACGGCGGCTGCACCGCGCCCGACGAGGCGGGAAGCGCGACGATCGTGATCGTTGCCGCGAGTGCCGCCAGCACGGCGAGCCGTGCGCGCGGGCTACTGCTTGCGATACGGCTTGCCATCCGCCGCCGGCGGGATCGTCCGTCCGATCACGCCTGCGACCGCGATCAGCGTCAGCACGTACGGGAGCACGTTGAAGAGAGTCGACGCGGACGGCGAGTAGACCTGCAGCCGCAGTGCGACTGCGCTCGAGAATCCGAAGAGCAGCGCAGCCGCGAATGCGCCGGCCGGGCGCCAGTTGCCGAAGATCATCGCCGCAAGCGCGATGAACCCGCGGCCCGCCGTCATATTGTCGTTGAATGCGCCTCCGCCGAACCCGTCGGAGAGGTAGACCCCGCCCGCCGCCGCGAGGAGGCCGGAGAGGACGACGGCCCCGTAGCGAACGGCATAGACGTTGATCCCGACGGTGTCGGCCGCACGCGGGTGCTCGCCGCAGGCACGGATACGCAGGCCGATCGGCGTCCTGAACACCACGATGTACGACACGATCACGAGCAGGAAGCTCAGCCAGATCATCAGACTGAGATTGCCGAACGCCGGCCCGAGGAACTTGAGGCCGGAGATCCAGGGGAGGTGCACGTTCGGGATCGTCGAGACGCCCTGCGTGACGTAGTTGCCGTGGTAGAGCTGGAAGAAGAAGTACCCGGTTATCCCGAGCGCCAGGAAGTTGACCGCCGTTCCGCCGACGATCTGGTCGGCCCGGAGATGGATCGCGAAGTAGGCATAGAGGAGTGCGAGCGCGCCCCCCGTGGCCATGCCGACGAGCAGCCCCACGACCCAGCTGCCGCCCTTGTCGGCGCCCCAGACGCCCCAGAACGCCCCCATCAGCATCATGCCCTCGAGGCCGATGTTCACGACGCCGCTGCGCTCGGAGAACATTCCGCCGATCGCACCGAAGACGAGCGGCGTCGCGAAGGCGAAGGTCTGGGCGAGCAGCGATGCGTTGAAGACGACGTTCAGGTTGCCCACGCTCGAACGGGTCGCGAGGATCCCGAGGCCGAGGCCGAGCACCCCGGCAGCAACCGCACCGAGCCCGAGCCGGCCGCGGCCCCGACTGAAGGTGGCGATGCCGAACATGACGGCGAAGATCCCGATCACGAGCGACCAGATCACTCCCCGCGCCTGGATCGGCGGGATGCCGATGAACGCGGCCAGGACGCCGAGCGCAATGCCGGTGTAGCCCGTGACGGCGGGGTTGCCGAGCCAGCGGGTGACGGGGTTGCGGCTGCTGCCCTGACCGGCCCAGGTCACGCCGACGCCCCCACGGTCCCCGACTTCGCCCGCGGCCGGAACTTCCTGCGGGCGCCCCAGACCGAGAGGATCAGTACGTCCGCTCCGACGAAGAGCACCACGAGCCCCTGGATGATGTAGGTGAGGTTGCCGGCGAGCGAGGGGTCGATCACGTTCGACGACAGCCCGTGCGTCGTCCCGAAGAGCAGCGCCCCGAAGAGCAGCGCCCCGAAGCCGACACCGACGGCGGTGTTGCGGCCGAGGAGAGCAACGGCGATGCCGAGGAAGCCCACCGAGCTCACCGGGATGTCGGAGGTTCCGAAGTGGTAGAGGTAGCCGAGCATGTCGAGCGCGCCCGCCAGCCCGGCGAACGCCCCGGAGATCGCCATCGCCCGGATCAGGTTCTTCTTCACGCTGATCCCGCCGTACGCCGCCGCCTCGGGGTTGAAGCCGACCGCGCGCACCTCGTACCCGAGCGTCGTCCGGTTCAGGATGAGCGCGAACACGACGAGCGCGCCGAGCGCGACGAAGAATGCGACGTCGAGCCCCTGGAGCCCCTGGACACCCCAGAAGACGGGCAGCTGGGCGCTGGGCGCGACGTCGTTCGAGATCGGGACAGAGCTGTTCGCCGCATTCTGGAGCGGGCCGCCGTCGCCGAACAGCCAGATGCCGACCCAGATCGCGATCCAGTTCAGCATGATCGTCGAGATCACCTCGTGCGCGCCGACGGTCGCCTTCAGAAAACCGGCGATCCCGGCCCACGCGGCACCTGCGAGCGTCGCGCCGCCGACCGCGATCAGGATGTGCGGCAGCGGCCGCATGCCCGCGAGCGAGTAGCCGAGCCAGTTGGCGACATAGAGGCCGACCAGGTACTGGCCCTGGCCGCCGATGTTGAACATGCCGCAGCGGAAGGCGAAGGCCACTGCCAGCCCGGTGAGGATGAGAGTGGTCGTCTGGAGCAGGGTCTGCGTGAGGTTGTACGCGGAGGTCGACGCGATATCGGTCGTCGGATGGAAGACCCAGTTGAGCCCGGCGCCGTTGAAGATGTCCCGATAGGCGAGCAGCGGGTTGTGGCCGGTCGCGAGGACCACGACCCCGCCGATCAGGAACGCAATCACACCGGTCAGCACGGGAACCACGACTCCCCCTGCGCGCTGTTTCACGGCGAAGCGCGCGGCGAGCGTGCCGGTCTCCGCGGCCTCCTCGGGTGTCTCGGGCGGGGCCGTCGGGTCCGTGCTCACGCGGCCGGACGCTCCCGCCCGCCGAGCATCTCGAGCCCGATCTCCTGCTCCGAGACGTCGCCCGTGTGCTCCCCGACGATCTCACCCTCGTAGATGACGAGGATCCGGTCCGAGAGCGAGAAGATCTCCTCCAACTCGAGCGAGACGAGCAGGACGGCGCGTCCCTCGTCGCGCTCGGTGACGATCCGGCGATGGAGATACTCGATCGCGCCGACGTCGAGACCACGGGTCGGCTGTGCGGCGATCAAGACCTTCGGGTCGCGTGAGATCTCGCGTGCGACGACGACCTTCTGCTGGTTGCCCCCCGAGAGCGCCCCGGCGGGCGCCAACGGCCCGCCGCCGCGCACGTCGAACTCGCGGATCAGGCTCCTCGCCCGCGCGAGGAGCCGCTTCGGGAACAGCCACCCCCATTTCGCGGACGGCGCTTTCGCGTAGTCGTGCAGTGCGATGTTCTCGGCGATCGAGAATTCGAGCACCAGGCCGCGCCGCTGCCTGTCCTCGGGAATGTGCCCGACGCCGGCATCGAGCATCTCGCGCGCACTCGCCTCGCGCAGCGCCCGACCGGCGACCTCGATCGTGCCGCTCTCGGTCTTCATCAGACCCGTGATCGCGTCGATCAGCTCCGTCTGCCCGTTGCCGTCCACCCCGGCAAGGCCGACGATCTCGCCCGCCCTGACGTCGAACGAGACCCCGCGCACCTTCTCGATGCCGCGGTCGTCGCGGACGTGCAGGTCCTTGATCGAGAGGAGCACATCGCCGGCCTGCGGCGGCGCCTTCTCGACGCGGAGCAGGACATCGCGGCCGACCATCGCGCGGGCCAGCGAGGCCTCGGTTGCTCCTTCACGCGGGACCGTCTCGATCTTCTTGCCGCGCCGAAGCACGGTGATCCGGTCGGCGATCTCGAGCACCTCGTTCAGCTTGTGGCTGATGAAGATGATCGACTTGCCGTCGGCCTGCAGGCTGCGGATGATCTCGAAGAGCTCCTGCGCCTCTTGCGGCGTCAGCACCGCGGTCGGCTCGTCGAGGATCAGGATGTCGGCGCCGCGATAGAGCGCCTTCAGGATCTCGACCCGCTGCTCCTGGCCCACCGTGATGTCGCTGACGAGCGCGGACGGATCGACAGCGAGCGAGAAGCGCTCGGAGAGCTCGCGGACGCGTTTCTCGGCGGTGCGCTCGTCCAGCAGGAGGTTGTGGCGCGGCTCGACCCCGAGCACGATGTTCTCTGCGACCGTCATCACCGGGATCAACATGAAGTGCTGGTGGACCATGCCGATCCCGGCCCCGATCGCATCGCGCGCCGACGAGAACTCGACCCGCTTGCCGTTCAGCAGCAGCTCCCCCGCGTCGGGCCGATACAGCCCGTAGAGGATGTTCATCAGCGTCGACTTTCCGGCGCCGTTCTCGCCGAGCAGCGCATGCACCTCGCCGCGCCGGACGTCCAGGCTCACGTCGTCGTTGGCGACGGTGCCGGGGAACTCCTTCCGGATCCCGCGCATCTCGAGAACGAGCTCGTCAGCCATCGCGTCAGCATCCTAAACGGAACGAAAAAAGGGCGGGCACGGGGCCCGCCCTTTTCGCATTCACACGGACTCGAGGTTCTAGAGACCGGTCGGGACATGCAGCGTCCCGTTGATGATGCCCTTCTTGTACGAGTTCATCAGGGTGATCCAGGCCTTCGGAACGGAGGGGCTGATCTTGCCGACACCCATGCCGCCGTTCTTCAGGTTGAACACGAGGTCGGAGCCGCCCTGGAACTTCCCGGCCTTCGCCTGCTGGATCGCGTCGTAGACACCGTTGTCCACCCGCTTGACACCGCTCGTCAGGACGCGGGCCGAGTCGTTGTACTGGTCGACGTCGACGCCGATGCCCCAGAGCTTCGCGTCAGCGGCCGCCTTGAGCGTGCCGAGACCGCAACCGCCTGCGACCTGGAACAGCACCTTGGCGCCCTGTGCGATCTCGTTCTGGGCAACCGTCTGGCACTTGTCCGTCGCGACGAAGTCGTTGGAGTACTGCACGAGCACCTTCATGCCAGGCGCGACCTTGTCGACGCAGTACCTGAAACCGGCGATCCAGATGTCGACCGGCGGGATCTTGAGACCGCCGACCGCACCGACCGTGTTGCCGCCCATCTTCTTCGCCATCTTGGCCGCGAGCACGCCGACGAGGCAGCCCGACTCGTTCGCGTTGTAGGTCAGGCCCTCGACGTTCTTGAACGCCGGCAGGACCTTGCCCGTCTTCGTTGCGAACGGCGCCGTGTGCACCGTGTAGTCGGTGATCGCGAAGTTCACGTTCGGGAACTTCTTCGCGTAGGTCGCCTCGGTCGGCGCGAGCAGGAAGCCTGCCGCGACGACGAGCTTCGCGCCCTTGCGGATCGCCTGGTTGAAGTTCGGGGCGTAATCGCTGGTCGAGTTCGACTGCAGGGCGAGCGTGCTGACGCCCAGCTTCGCCTTCGCCGTGTTCAGGCCCTTGAGCTGATTCTGGTTGAAGCCCTTGTCGGTGAACTTTCCGATGTCACTCACGAGTGCCGCCGTGAATGACGCTTTCTGCGTGGCCGGAGCCTTCGCACTGCCGAATGCGGTGGCCGTGACGACCACCGCGGCGAGTGCGACGACGCACGCCAGCATGATCCCGCGAGAAAACTTCACGTACCCTCCTCTATTGGTCTGACCGGGGGGAGTTGCGGGCGTAGCGTAGCCCGTCCACAGGTCGGCGGCTAGTCGGCTGCGACCCGCTCCAGATCGTGCTCCGTGAGGAGCACCCGGCGGGGCTTCGACCCCTCGTACGGGGAGATGATCCCGCGTCGTTCCAACATGTCGATCAGCCGTCCCGCTCTTGTGTACCCGACCCGCAGACGGCGCTGGAGGAGGCTCACCGACGCGGTCTGGGCGGTGACGACGATCTCGATCGCCTTGTCGAGCAGCGGATCCTCGTCGGGGTCGAACTCCCCGTCCTCGCTGTCGGACTCGTCGGCGAAGACCTGCGGCAGCTCGAGGAAGCTCTCGTCGACCTGCTGCTCGCGCTGCGTCCGCGTCTGGTCGACGATCAGCGCGATCTCCTCCTCGGTCACGAACGCGCCCTGGACGCGCTGCAGGCGGGAGGTGCCGAGCGGCTTGAAGAGCATGTCGCCCTGTCCGAGGAGGCTCTCCGCCCCGTTCTGGTCGAGGATCACGCGCGAGTCGGTCTGCGAGGAGACGGCGAAGGCGATGCGCGACGGCACGTTCGCCTTGATCATGCCGGTGATCACGTCCACCGACGGCCGCTGCGTCGCGAGCACGAGATGGATGCCGACGGCGCGTGACTTCTGCGCCAGCCTGATGATCGAGTCCTCGACCTCCTGGGGGCTGACCATCATCAGGTCCGCGAGCTCGTCGATCACAACGAGCAGGTACGGAAGCTCCTCCTCGCCGCGCTTGCGGAACGCACGGTTCGCCTCGGCGAGATTGCGTGCGCGCACCTGGCTGAGGCGTTCGTACCGCCGCTCCATCTCGCTGACGACGTTCAGCAGCACCGCGCTCGCCTCCTTCGGGCTCGAGACGACCGGCGTGAGCAGGTGCGGGATCGACTCGTAGTAGTTGAGCTCGATCTTCTTCGGGTCGATCAGGATCAGCCGTGCCTCGTCCGGTGTCGCGCGCAGCAGGATCGACGTGAGGATCGCGTTGATGCAGCCCGACTTGCCCGAGCCGGTCGTGCCGGCGATGAGGATGTGCGGCATGCGCGCGAGGTCGGCCCAGACCGCGGCGCCCGAGATGTCCTTGCCGAGCCACACGCTGAGCGGGCTCGCGGTCTGCGGCAGGTCGTCGTAGATGTCGCCGAGCGTGACGAGGTTCGGGCTGAGGTTCGGCACCTCGACGCCGACCGCCTGCTTCCCGGGGATCGGCGCGAGGATGCGAATCTCCGTGGTCGCGAGCGCATAGCTGAGGTCGTCCTTCAGGTTCGCGACCTTGCCGACCTTCGTGCCGGGCGCGAGCTGCAGCTCGTACCGCGTCACGCGGGGCCCGGAGATCTGGCCGATCACCGTCGCGTCGACGCCGAAGTGCGCGAGGCACGTGACGAGCGCCTCGGCGACCCGTGCATTCGCCTCACCGGTCGGCCCGCCGCCGGGCTTCGACTGCTTGAGGAGCCCCCGGTCGGGGAGCTTGTAGTCCGCGACCGGTGTCGGAGCTTCGAACAGCGTCTCCTGCGTGTGCTCCTCGGAGAATGCGTGTGGGACCTCGTCGTCGTCCTGCACGAAGAGGACGGGCGGCGGTCCCGAGACCGAATCGGAGACGAGGTCGGGGTAGTCCTTGCGCACGTCGACCGGCGGCTCGAGGGCGTGCTCGGGAGTGAGCTCCGGCAGCGCCGCCTCCCGCGGCGCCCGCTCGCGCCGCACGCGGCTGTGTGCGCGGTGCAGCTCGTGGCCCGTTCGGCGGAGGATCGCCCCGAGGCTCGCCCCCGTCAGGAACAGCACACCGGCGGTCGTGAGGAGGACACCGAGGATCGTGGCGCCGGTCGTCCCGAGACCGAGGGCGACGAGCCTCTCGAAGCCGTCGCCGACGAGGCCGCCGTGCGCGGTGCCAAGCGTCAGCATCAGCCCGGTCAGCGCAACTGCGAGGCCGAGCTGGAACGGCCGAACGTCGATCAGCGCGCTCTTCGCCACCATCATGGCCCCGAGCGGGATGAGGATGACCGGCGCGAGGTAGGCGGCGGCTCCGATCGCGCTCCGCGCGAGCCCACCGACGGGCCCACCGCTGAAGCCGAACCACAGCACGGCGGCGAGGAACACCCCGAGGGCGGCGAGGCAGAGGCCGATCAGCTCCGGATGCTGGTGGGCGTGCGCGAGCCTGAGCCCCTTCCCCCGGCGCCTGCGGACCGTGCGCTTCTTGACGCGGCTGGGCGTCTTCGGGGAGGCCTTGTGGGGCCGCTTGCTGCGCGCCATGACGGCGCACTTCGCGCTGGGCGGGATCAGTCCTGCCGGCTCTGTTTCCGAACGTACGCGGCGGTGAGCATCCCGAAGTAGGTCGGCGCCTCGTAGGAGAGGAGCTCGGCGTCGAACGCGTCCCCGAGCGCGCCGTGGAGCATGAGGAGCTGCCAGAAGCTGTCGGCCTTCGCTGCGACCGCGAAGCCCGGGTCCCAGCCCTGCAGTGCGCCGAGCCGGTTGTCGCGGACGATCGCCTGGATCTCCTCGTCGTACTCGGCCGACTCGGGGGCGAAGCCGTACGGTCCGTCCGCCGTGTGGCCGTGCCCGTGGTCGGCGCTCGCGATGAAGGCGATCCGGCGGTGCCCGGCCGCGGCCGCGAGGGCTTCGCCCGCGCGGACGTGGTCGTCGTTCGAGAGCGCCCGGCACGGGCTGACGACGACCGCCGGGGCGCGCATGAACCAGAGCGGGATCAGCGCTCCCCAGTCGAGCGGCATGGTCGAGGACCCTGCGGCGGTCGCCCCGAACGTGACGCCGAGTGCGGGCAGCCCCGCAGCCTGCAGCGACTGGAGGCAGGCGTCCGCGAGCTCGGGCTCGCCCGGCCCCTCGTAGCGCGTGTCGGCATCCGTCCACTGCGACGCGTCGCCGGCCAGGTGCACCGACCGCACGACGGCGAAGTGGCCGTCCACGTGCACGCCGTGCGGTGTCACGACGATCACCGCCTCCGGCCGCTCCGAGGCGAAGCGGTGACCGAGCTCCTCCATCCCCTTGCGCGTCGGCCCCTCCGGCTGGTCGAACACCGGCCCGCCGTGCGGCGCGATCGCTGCAAACACGATCATTGCAAGGCGCTGATCCGCTCGACGACCAGTGCGGCGAAGCGCTCGCCGTCGATGTCGAGCGCGACCTTGGCATTCGGCGGCCCGAAGTGCTCGCGATTCCGCCAGTCGACGTTCGTGCGGCCCCAGCTCGGCCCGGTCGTGCAATCGACCTCGATGAATGCGTCGCGCACGTCGAGGAGCGTCGGGTCGATCAGGTGCGCGATGCAGACGGGGTCGTGCATCGGCGAGCCGGCGAGATCCGGATAGCGCGACTTGTGGAAGCGGGCGTAGAAGTCCATCAGCTCGGCGACGACCTTGCCGACGCGGCCCGCCCCGCGCATCCGCTCGGTGTGCGCGTCGGTGATCAGCGCGCGGTGGGTCACGTCGAGCCCGACCATCGTCGTGTCGAGACCCTCCGCAAAGACGCGCTGGGCGGCCTCGGGGTCGGCCCAGATGTTGAACTCGGCGGCCGGCGTACGATTTCCTTCGCCGATCGCCCCGCCCATGAGCACGATCCGCTCGGGCCGCGCGGCCGGGTGCGTCGCGAAGGCCAGGCCCACGTTCGTCAGTGGGCCGGTCGCGACGAGGGTCGCCTCCGAGCCTGCGTCGAACTGTGCGGCGAGGTACTCCACAGCGTGCTGGGCCTGGGGCGCGGTTCGCGCGGCGGGCAGGTCGGGCCCGTCCAGACCGGACTCGCCGTGCACGTGCGCCGCGACGTCGCGCGCGCGGATGAAGGGCGCATCGGCGCCCGCGTGGACCGGGATGTCCGAGCGGCCGGCCAGCTCGAGCACGCGCAGCGCGTTCGCGGTCGTCTTGTCGAGCGTCTGGTTGCCCGAGACAGTGGTCACTCCGACGAGCTCGAGCTCCGGAGAGGCGAGCGCGAGGAGGATGGCGATCGCGTCGTCGTGACCGGGATCGCAGTCGAGGATGATCGGCGTCGGCGTCATGTCGCGAGTATTGCCTCCAGTTCGCCGGCGGTGGGCAGAGAAGGCTGCGCACCGAGCCGCGACGCTGCGAGCGCACCGGCCGCACAGGCGCGGTGGAGCGCCTCGTCCCGCGGACGCTCCTCGAGGAGCGACACGACGAGGCACGCCGCGAACGCATCGCCCGCCGCCGTCCCGTCGACGGCCTCGACGCCGGGCGGCGTCGCGTGGGCGACCTCCACGCCGTCCTCGAAGAGCGCCGCGCCCTCCGGGCCGTAGGTGACGGCGACGAGCTTGCCGCGCGACACGACCTCGTGCTCGAGCCGGTTCACGATCAGCAGGTCCGGCACGAGCTCGACCGGGCGCGCCGGAGCGGCGTTCAGCGCAAAGAACGTCGCGTCGCGAGCAGCCGCGAGCACGACCTCGTTCGCCACCTCGAGCTGGCAGAGGACGGCGCCCGCCGGGGAGACCGGGCGCACTGCGGCGTTCGCGCCCGGGATCACGACGATCTGGTTCTCGCCGTCCGCGCCGACGACGATCAGCGCGATGCCGGTCGTGCCGGCGCGCTCGAGCTCGAGCTCGACGCCGGCCGCGCGCAGCCCCTCGAGCGCCTCGTCGGCGAGCGGATCGGTGCCGACCGCGCCGACCATCCGGACCCGTGCGCCGAGCCGGGCGGCGGCGACCGCCTGGTTCGCGCCCTTGCCGCCGGGAAACCGCTCGAACGCCGTCCCGGAGATGGTCTCCCCGGGCCGGGGCAGGCGCTCGACGCGCGCGACGAGATCGAGGTTGATCGATCCGACGACGGTGAGCTCGACGGGCATGCCGGAAAGCGTATGCGCGTCCAGCCCAGACGTGTCCTTCTGGCAAAGCGCACTGGTTGGTGGCTGCCACCAGACTGGTCTCGCCGAGGCATGGCCGAAGGGGCGGTGCGCGGCTCCCGGCTCACCATTCCACGATCGGGCGCACCTCGACCGCGCCGCCGTAGCGGGCGGCCGGCACGCGCGCGGCGAGCTCGAGCGCGGCCTCCAGGCTCTCGGCCTCGAACAGGAAGTAGCCGCCGAGCGCCTCCTTCGTGTCGGCGAACGGGCCGTCGGTGACGAGCGGCTTCCCGTCCAGGACGCGCACCGTCAGCGCGGTGTCGGGAAGCCCGAGCCCTTCGCCCGTCGTCACGCCCGGCGTCTCCCGGACGGCGGCATAGTCGGCCCACACGCGCTGCTGGTCGGCCTCGGGCAGCTTGGCCTGCGTCTCGAGCGCATCGCCCTGGTAGATCTGCATCATGTACTTCACCGGTTCCTCCTTCGTCTGTGGCAGTTCACGCAGATGACGAGCGGGCCGGCCCGCGATCGACGGACATATGTTCCGCGGCACATATATGTGCTTGGATCGCGCGATGGACAGTCCGTTCGACGTCGTCGCCGACCCTGCCCGTCGCCGCCTCCTCGACGCGCTCCGGCAGGCGCCGCGTCCGGTCGGTGAGCTCGCGGCCGCGACCGGTCTCAGTCAGCCGAGCGCATCCCGCCACCTCCGCATTCTGCGCGAGGCCGGGCTCGTGACGTTCCGCACAGCCGGACACCACCGGGTGTACGAGGTTCGCCCGCAGGGCTTTACCGAGCTCGCCGACTGGCTCACCCCCTACGTGCTGCTGCTCCAGCGGGGCTCGGGCGCCCCGTAGTCAGGCCGCGATCGCTCTGAGATCGTCGTGGGCGCGGCCGAGGAGGTTCTCGCGCAGATCGAACAGGCCGGCCCAGAGCGAGCTCTTGTCGATCGACGAGTGCCAGCGCGCCTGCGCGGAGAGGCCCTCGAGCGCGCGCACGAGCACGGCGAGCTCGAGGTACGCGGTCGCGACGCGATGCGGCGCGACCCGAACGCCCGCGCGCTCGAGCACCGGTTCCCAGTCGACGAGCTCGGCGGGGCCCGGCTCGCCGAACCACGATCGCCCCTCGGCGTGGTCTGCCTCCAGCTCGAGGAGGTACCGGCCGAGGGGCCGCTCCAGCCCGGCGAGCGCGGTCTCGACCCGGTCGGCCGCCCGGCGCAGCGCCGCCTGGCGGCGCCCCGGCGTGCTCGGGTCGGCGTCGCCGCTCCGCCAGCGCTCGAGCAGGCGGCAGAACGCGAGCGACGACACCTCGACGGACACGAGCTGTCCGATCAGCTTGCGCGCCGTCTCCTGGTCGACCGCGTGCTCCGAGATCACGGCCGCCCATTCCGGGCGGGTCCCCAGAGGCGTTGTCATACCTCGACCACCACCGGGAGGATCATCGGCCGGCGGTGAGTGCGGTCGTAGATCAGCTGGCCGAGCCCGTCGTGGATGTGCTCCTGCAGCAGCTTGACCTCGCGGATGTCGTCGGCGAGCAGCTCGCGGACGATCTCGTGCGCCTCCTGGCGCATCTCCGACATCAGCTCGTCGCTCTCGGCAAACCCGCGGCTGATCAGCTCGGGCGCAGCGGCGGCGCCGTCGGAGAGAGTCGTGACGACGATCAGGACGCCGTCCTCCGACATGTGCCGGCGGTCGCGCAGGGCGACGTCCGAGATGTCGCCGACTCCGAGGCCGTCGACGTAGGTGACGCCGGCATCGATGCGGTCGGCGATCCGGACACCGCTCTTCGACAGCTCGACGACGTCGCCGTTCTCTGCGATCACGATCGAGCTCGCGGGAATGCCGGCGTCCTGTGCGAGGCGGGCGTGCGCCGCCTGCATCCGGTACTCGCCGTGGATCGGCATCACCGCCTTCGGGCGCAGGAGGCTCAGCAACGTCCGCAGCTCCTCCGCGCGAGCGTGCCCCGAGACGTGCACGTCCGCGTTCTCCTCGTGCAGGACCTCCGCCCCGTTCTTCGTCAGGCGGTTGATCGCATCGTGGACACGCAGCTCGTTGCCCGGCACCGGACGCGCCGAGATGATCACCGTGTCGCCACGTTCGACCTTGACGGCCGGATGATCGTTGTAGGCGATCCGGGTCAGTGCCGAGAGCGGCTCGCCCTGCGAGCCCGTGCAGATGATCAGCTGCTCGCCGGGCGGGACCCCGTCGAGGTCGGCCGGCTTGACGAGGACGTCCTCGGGAACCTCGACGTATCCGAGGTTGCGCGCGACGTTCATGTTGCGCCGCATCGAGCGGCCGACGACGACCACCTTGCGCCCCGCGTCGACGCCCACGTCGATGGCCTGCTGCATGCGGTGGATGTTGGACGCGAAGCTCGAGACGAGGATCCGGCCGCGGCGCACCGGGATGATCTGCCGAAACGCCTCACCGACCACGCGCTCGGAGCGGGTGAAGCCCGCGCGCTCCGCGTTCGTCGAGTCTCCGAGGAGCAGGTCGACACCCCGATTGCCGAGCGCGGCCAGCCGTCCGACATCGGTGCGCAGACCGTCGACGGGCGTGTGGTCGAGCTTCCAGTCGCCGCTGTGGAAGACGAGGCCGGCGCCCGTCTCGATTGCAATGCCGACCGCGTCCGGGATCGAGTGCGCCATGCGGATGAACTCGAGCTTGAAAGGCCCGATCTCGACCGGCCCTTTCTCCGGATCGGCCTCGCGCAGCTCCGCGGCGCGCAGCAGGCCGTGCTCGTCGAGCTTCGACTTCACCAGCCCGAGCGTCAGCCGCGTCGCCCAGATCTCCTCCACACGAATCTCACGCATGAGGAACGGCAGCGCCCCGACGTGGTCCTCGTGCGCATGCGTCAGCACGACGGCCCGGACGCGCTTGTCGCGCAGGTAGCCGAAGTCGGGCAGGATCACGTCGACGCCCAGGTGCTCGTCGCGCGGGAACGCCATCCCGGCATCGACGACGATGATCTCGTCGCCGAGCTCGTAGACGGTCATGTTCTTCCCCACCTCGCCGAGCCCGCCGAGCGGGATCACGCGTAAGACGTCGTTGGCCATTTGGAGGCAGTCTAGGCCGCGACCAGCAAGCCGAGCCGCTCGAGGCACGCGCGGACCGCCGCGACTTCGTCCTCGGTGGGCGCAGGGAGCGGCAATCGGTGCCCTCCCACTCCATGGCCGAGCAGGTTCAGCGCGGCCTTGATCGGAAGGGGATTCGTCTGGACGCCGAGGAGCTCGTACGCGGGCTCGAGCTCGCGGTCGATCTCACGGCCGCGCTCGATGTCGCCGGCCAGTGTGGCCTGCACCTGTGCAGCGACCTGAGGCCCGACGACGTGCGTGTGGACGCAGACGCCGCCGATGCCGCCGAGCTCCACGAACGGCTGCACGAGCACGTCATCGCCCGCGTAGAGATCGAGCCCGCTCTCGACGACGTGCTTCGCCTGGCCGAGGTCGCCGTTCGCCTGCTTCACCGCCCGCACGGTCTCGATCTCGGCGAGCCGCGAGATCGTCTCCGGCTCGATGTTCACGACGACGCGCGCGGGAATGTTGTAGACCACGATCGGCTTGTCGCTCGCGCGCGCGATCGCCTCGAAGTGGGCGACGATGCCGCGCTGCGGCGGCTTGTTGTAGTACGGCGTGACGACGAGCAGCGCGTCGGCGCCGAGCTCGTGCGCGCGCTCGGAGAGATGCACCGAGTGCAGCGTCGAGTAGGTGCCTGTGCCCGCGACGACTGTCGCCCGGTCGCCCACCGCCTCGATCGCGGCGCGGAAGAGGTCGAGCCGCTCCTCGTCGGTGAGGTTCGGGCTCTCACCGGTCGTGCCCGCGACGACGATCCCGTCCGACCCGTTCTCGACGAGGTGGGTGGCGAGACGCTGGAACGCGTCGAAGTCGATCGACTCGTCCTCGCGAAACGGCGTGACGATCGCCGTGAGGATGTGCCCGAGCATCCGGTGGAGGATACTCCCGCCATGGCACGGTTCGTCCTCGTGCACGGGGCCTGGCACGGAGGTTGGTGCTTCCACCGGCTCGCGGAGGAGCTCGAGGGGCGCGGGCACGAGGTGTCGGCCCCCGACCTGCCGTGCGAGGAGGTGGGCCTGACGGCGCTCGACTACGCGCGGCTGCTCGGGCCTCAGCCGGAGGCGATCGTCGTCGGTCACTCCCTCGGCGGGTTGACGATCGCGCAGCTGGAGGCGCGCACGCGGGTCTACCTCGGCGCGCTCCTGCCCGTCGAGAACCTCTATGCCGAGGCGTTTGCGGACGGATTCGGCGGCTTCGTCCGCGACGCGGAGGGCCGTTCGTACTGGCCGGACGCCGACATCGCCGCCCGCAGGATGTACCCGGATTGCTCGCGCGCCCAGTCCGACTGGGCCTTCGCCCGGCTCCGTCGCCAGGCGCCGCTCGACGCCGTCATCGCGCCGTTCGGCGCAGGCGATGTCGTCATCGCGACCCTACGGGACGCGGCGGTCGACCCCGGCTGGCAGGTCCGTGCCGCCCGTGCGCACGGTGCGCAGGTGATCGAGCTCGCAGCGGGCCACTCCCCGTTCCTCACCCAGCCGGCCGAGCTCGCCGAGGTCCTCAACTCGGTCGCCTGAGCAGCACGACCCGGTCGGCGACGTGTTCGACGCTCTCCGCACGGCGGAGGAACTCCGCCTCGTACGGCCGGCCGGCCAGCGCGACGAGCGCGCGCGGGGCGAGCTCGCGCAGGCGTTCGAGCACGGGCTCCACGTTCCGGTGCTCGTAGAGCACGTCCGCGGCGAGCGCGAGATCGAACCGGTCCGGCCACGGCCGGCGCCAGTCGCGCACCTCGGCGGTCAGCGTGAGCCCGTTCCTCTTCGCATTCGCGCGCAGCAACTCGATCGCATTGTCCGACCAGTCCGTCGCCGTCACCGCTGCGCCGCGGGCGGCCGCTACGAGCGAGGGAACACCGAGGCCGCACCCGAGCTCGACGACGCTGAGGCCGCCGACGTCGGGAAGCGCTACCGCGAGCGCGGTCGCCGCCGGCCACAGCTCGGCCCAGTACGGCAGGAACTCGTCGTCGGCGAATGCCTCCTCGTCGATGAGGGCCTCGGGGGAGACCGGCCGGCGTAGGACGAGCTCGGTCTCCCCCAGCGTGATGCTCTCGTCGCGCAGGTCGGCCACGACGAGAGCATGCCTTTACTCGAGCACGTGGATGTTCCGCGCGGAGCAGATCTCCTTGAGCGCATCGGGCCAGACCGAGACACTCACCTCGCCGAGATGTGCCTTGCGAAGCAGGAGCATCATCGTGCGGGACTGGCCGATGCCCGAGCCGATCGCCGCGGGCACCTCGCCGCGCAGGATCGCCCGGTGGTAGGGCAGCTCGACGAGCTGCGTCTGCCCCGAGAGCTCGAGCTGCCGGCGGAGGCTCGCCGCGTCGACGCGGATGCCGCCGGACATCAGCTCGTGCCGCCGGCGGGTGACGGGATTCCAGACCAGAATGTCGCCGTTCAGCCCGTGCATCGGCCGACCGTCGGCCGAGAGCGTCTCGGACGACCAGTCGTCGTAGTCGGCCGCGCGAAGCTCGTGCGGCAGACCGTCCGCGAGCGGCCACCCGATCCCGTAGATGAACACGGC
Organism: uncultured Thermoleophilia bacterium; assembly: GCA_963828655.1. Lineage (GTDB taxonomy): Bacteria > Actinomycetota > Thermoleophilia > Gaiellales > Gaiellaceae > PALSA-600. Next base: position 820,020 of record CAWHFK010000009.1, read on the forward strand.
GGGGTGCTCCCGCAGGATCAGCGTCTCCCGCTGCTTGCGGGGAAGCTCCGGATACTCGGCCAGGATGTCCTCGGCGTGCAGGAACGTGAGCTCGTCCGGCAGCAGCCCCCAGTCGGCGAGCGCCGGCCATTCCTCGACCAGCATTGCCTCCGCCGCCTTGAGCGCCCGCCAGATCCCGCGCACGGTCTCGGTGAGGTACTCGAGCGTGCGGTCCTCCGGTCGGATCGCTTTCTCCCAGTCCCACTGGTCGACGTACGCACTGTGGTCGTGGTCGAGGAAGTAGTCCTTTCGCACGGCCCGCATGTCGGTGAGGATCCCCTCACCCGCTGCGCACCCGAACTGCCGTAGGGCGAGCCGCTTCCATTTCGTCGCTGCCTGCACGACCTCCGCGTCCAGCGGATGGGCGTCGTGGTCGTTTGCGATGTGGAAGGTCACCGGCGTCCGCGAGCCGTCGCGGTCGAGATAGTCGTTGACACCGCTCGACCGGTCGACGATCAGCGGCACCTGCACCTGCATGAGGTTCAGCTCGTCGCAGAGCCTCTCCTCGATCACGCGCTTCGCCGCGTAGAGAGCGTGCATCGTCTCGCGTGGCGTGAGCGCTGACCGATAGTCCTGCGGCAGGATGCCGGCGAGCTCGGTGTAGTTGCCGATACCGGGGCCCGCGAGATCCGCCTGCTTTTCCAGCGTGGTCATATCGCCTCCGATCTCTACGAGACGATCGTCCTCCCCGGCGCCCCGGGCCGCATCAGGAGAACTACCTAGAGCAGCAGCAGCGCATCGAGCCCGATCGTCAGCCCGGGCGGAAGGGCCGGCAGACGCTCGAGCGCGAGCAGCACGCCCGGCGTGTACGCCTCACGTGAGGTCACGTCGTGCCGGATCGTCAGCACCTGGCCCGGGCCGCCGAGAATCACCTCCTGGTGCGCGTTCAGGCCCGGCAGGCGCACCGAGTGGATGGGCACGTCGCCGCCCAGGCGCTCGGCGGTCAGCTTCGCCGTCCCCGACGGCACGTCGAGCTTCGCAGCCTGGTGCAGCTCGACGATCTCGGCGCCCTCCAGGTGCCGCGCCGCCTCCTCGGCGAACCGGATCATCAGCACCGCGCCGATCGCAAAGTTGGGCGCGTAGAACACGGCCACCGGGGCGTCGGCGAAGGCGGCCGTATCCCACCCGGTCGTGCCGACGACGCACGGCACGCCGGCCGCGACGGCGGCTCCGACATTCGCCGCCACGGCGTCGGGGCGGGTGAAGTCGACCATGGCGTCGGCGTCCGCGAGCTCGTCGACGAGGACGTGACCCGCTGCCTCGAGGCCCGGCGCGAGCGCCGAGCCGACCTTCCCGCTGCGCCCGTTGAGCAGAACGTTCACGCCGCGCGCGCGAGGTCGGGCGTGATCCGCTCGAGCGCCGCGAGGAACCGCTCCTCGCTCGGGCCGATGCAGGCTGCCGAGAGCCGGTCGGACGAGAGCAGCGCCGCGGCGAGCTCGCAGACCGAGGTTGCCTCCACCGCGTCGATCTCAGCGACGATGCGGTCGAGCGACAGGAGCTCGGAGTCGGTGATCAGCGACTTGCCGAGCCGGTTCATCCGTGTCGAGGTCGATTCCATCGACAGCAGGATCCGCCCCTTCAGGTTCTCCTTCGCGCGCTCGAGCTCACGCGCGTTCAGGTTCCCGGCCGCGATGTCGGCGATCTGCTCGGCCGTGATCGCAAGGGCATCGCCGAGGTTGTCCTCGCGCGTGCCGAGATAGACGCCGATCTGGCCGGTGTCGGTGTACTGCGAGATGAACGAGTACACCGCGTAGGCCATCCCCCGCTTCTCGCGGATCTCCTGGAAGAGCCGCGAGGAGGCAGAGCCCCCGAGAATCGCGTCGAGCAGAGAGGCGGCGAAGCGCCGCCGGTCGGACCGCGAGATCCCCGGTGCAGCGAGGCAGACGTGGTACTGCTCGGTGTCCTTGCGCTGGAAGCGCAGCTGCGGCGGCGGTGCCTGGACGAGCGGCGGGCGCAGGTTCGCGCGCGCAGCTGCATTGCCGTCGCGGCGCTCGAGCCCCTGCTGCACGAGCTCGACGATCTGCTCGTGCTCGATGTTCCCCGCCGCGGCGACGACGATGTTCGACGGCACGTACATCTCGCCGTGGTACCGGGCGATCGCCTCATGCGGGATCGACGAGATCACCTCGGCCGTTCCGATCACCGGCCGGCCGAGCGGGTGGTCGCCGAAGACGGCGTCGGCGATCAGGTCGTGCACGAGCTCCTGCGGCGCGTCCTCGTACATCGCGATCTCCTCGAGCACCACCTCCCGCTCCGTCTCGAGCTCGGCGAAGGCCGGCGCGAAGACCATGTCGCTCATCACGTCGACGGCCGTCACGAGGTGGTGGTCGGGGACGCGGGCATAGACCAGGGTGTGCTCGCGCGACGTCGCAGCGTTCAGCTCGCCGCCGAGCCCGTCGAAGATCTCGGCGATCTCGAGCGCGCTGTAGCGGCCCGTTCCCTTGAACAGCAGATGCTCGATGAAGTGCGACACACCGGCCTCGGGCGCCTCCTCGTCGCGCGAGCCGGCGCCGATCCAGTAGCCGACCGCCGCCGACCGAACCTGCTCGAGACGCTCGGTGATCACCCGCTCGCCGGAGTCGAGCTCGGTCAGGACCCAGTTCTGCACGGCCGTAGCGTAGTGCCGGCCGCTAACGGCGGTAGAGGATCTCGCTCTTTGGATCGACGTAGAGCTCCGGATCCAGCCGCGGCAGGGCGAGCGCAGCCGCCACGCCGAGGCCGGCGCACACCCCGGCCAGCAGGGCGGTGAGGGTCGGCTGCGGCACGAGTGTGATCAGCGCGAGCACGGTCAGGCCGGCGGTGCTCGGGAGCGTCGCCGCCAGGGCCTGTCGCCAGACCGGCGCCACCTCGGCATCTGCCGGCAGCGCGACCGGCTCCGCGCGGGCCGGCTGGAAGCGCGTGCGAGGGTCGTTGAAGAGCAGGAACGTGATCCCGATCATTCCCGAGACGAATGCGAGCAGCGACCCGGACCGCGGAGCGCCGGCGAGCCCGGCCGCGAGGAGGAGCAGCAGGCCGAGCGCGAGCCTGATCGGGATCACTCCCAGTGTGCGGTTGCGCAGCGAATGGACGGTCACCGCGGGTCGTCCGGGAGCAGCGACCAGACGATCGCGTCCTGCCGGCGGCCGTGCAGCCAGATCGACCTGCGCTCCAGGCCCTCGCGCTGGAAGCCTGCACGCTCGGCGAGCCTCTGCGACGGCTCGTTCTCGGGATGCGTCCGCAGCTCGAGGCGGCCGACTCCGGTGCGAAACAGCCAGTCGCAGAGCAGCCGGACGCCACGTGTCATCAATCCTCTCCCCCGCCCGGCGGCACCTGCGAGGTAGGCGACCTCGTAGTTGTCCCTGGCCCGGCGCGAGGCGATCACCGCGCCGAGCGCGATGTCGCGCTCGGCCTCCGTCACCGCGTAGTCGATTCGGTCGCCCGTCCTGCGCCCGTCGCGGACGGCCCGCAGCAGCGACTCGAAGTCCGCGTCCCGCGGTCGTGCCGGCATGTTGAGCCAGGTGTGGACGAGCTCGTCGCCCATCGTCGAAAGAACGACGGCGCGGTCGTCCTCGCGCAACTCGCGGAGGACGACCACGCCGTCGGTGAGCGTGGCGGGCGGCTGCATGCCGCCGACCCTACTTATTCGCTACGCGACCCTTCGCGCTCGCGGCGGGGGCCACGACTGCCGCCGCGCGCACCGTCGCGGCGCGGTCCGCGGTCCTCGCGGGGCTCACGCGGCGGGGCGTCCTTCGCCCGCTCGATGAGCTCCTCGGGGCTGACCATCGTGTCTCCCTCGTGCTTCTGCACGAGCTTGAGGCCGATGCGGCCACGGGCCTTGTCGACCTCCTGGACGACGACGTCGAGGATGTCGCCGCGTGCGATCACGTCCTCGATGTGGTTGACGCGGCCGGGCCCGACGTTCGAGACGTGGAGCAGGCCGTCGGTCCCCTTCTTCAGCTCGACGAACGCGCCGAAGTCGGTCGTCTTGACGACGCGACCCGTGTAGGTGTCGCCGACCTCCGGCTCCTTGGTGAGGTTGCGGATCGCCTCGATCGCAGCGTCGCCCTTGGTGCCTTCGGTCGCATAGACGAGGATCGTCCCGTCCTCCTCGATGTCGATCTGCACCTCGTACTCGGCCTCGAGCGAGCGGATCGTCTCGCCGCCCTTGCCGATGACCATCCCGATGAACTCCGGGTTGATCTGGATCGTCGAGATGCGCGGTGCATGTTCTGCAAGCGCCTCGCGCGGTGCCGAGATCGCCTGGTTCATCTTCGCGAGGATCGCGATGCGGGCGTCCTTCGCCTGGGCGAGGGCCTGCTGCATGATCTCGCGGCTGACGCCGGTGATCTTGATGTCCATCTGCAGGGCGGTGATGCCCTCCTGCGTGCCTGCGACCTTGAAGTCCATGTCGCCCAGGTGGTCCTCCGCGCCCTGGATGTCCGTGAGGATCTCGTACTCGTCGCCTTCCTTGACGAGGCCCATCGCGATGCCGGAGACGGGAGCCGTGATCGGCACGCCGGCATCCATCAGCGCGAGGGTCGAGCCGCAGACGGAGCCCATCGACGACGAGCCGTTCGACTCGAGCGTCTCGGAGACGATGCGGATCGTGTACGGGAAGTTCTCGGTCGTCGGAAGCACGGCTTCGAGCGCACGCTGCGCGAGTGCGCCGTGGCCGATGTCGCGCCGCTTGGGCGAGCCCATGCGACCGGTCTCTCCCACCGAGTAGGGCGGGAAGTTGTAGTGGTGCATGTAGCGCCGGTCACGCTCGAGGGAGAGGTCGTCGATGCGCTGCCCCTCCTTCGCCGTGCCGAGCGTCAGCAGCGACATGATCTGCGTCTGGCCGCGGGTGAAGAGACCCGAGCCGTGCGTGCGCGGCATGACGGACACCTCGACCTCGATCGGGCGGATCTGCGTGGCAGTCCGGCCGTCCGGGCGACGCTTGTCGACCGCGATCTTCTGGCGGACGAGGCTCTTGTAGATCGCCTCGCATGCTTTCTTGACGTACCCCTTCGTCAGTGAGTCCTTGACTGCGGGCTCGCCGTCGACGGTGGCGGGGCCGACCGGGAAGGGCAGCTCCACGCTCTCGACGATGTGCTCGAAGAGCAGGTTGCGCTTCGCCGACTTGAGCTCCTTCGAGTCCTGCTCGGCATCGGTCAGCCCGTGCAGCTCGCTCTCGAACTTCTCGCGCACGACCGTCTCCACGGCGACCGAACGCTGCTTCTCGAGGATCTGCGCCAGCGACATGCGCACCTGGAGCTCGCCGAAGACCTTCGCCTCGTCGGCGTCGAGCGAGGGAGCGCCGACTTCCTTCTCGACGATCTCCTCGACGATCGCGGCCGCCTCGCGGAGGCCATGCTGCTGAATGCGCTCCCAGATCTGATGGCCGTACGCGCCTTCGAGCCGCTCGGTGACGGCCGGGTCGAGCCACTTCGTCCTGCCGTGCTTCGAGCGCAGCTCGAGCTGAGCGTCGCAGAGCTTCACGATCTCGCGGTGGGCGATCTCGAGCGCCTCGAGGAGCTTGTCCTCGTGAACCTGCTTCGCCCCGGCCTCGACCATGGTCAGGCCGTCCTTCGTGCCGACGACGATCAGGTCGAGATCGGACTCCTCGATCTCCTGCAGCGTCGGGTTGACGACGAGGTCGCCCTCGACGATGCCCATCCGCACGGCGCCGATCGGGCCGAGGAACGGCAGCGGCGAGACGGTCAGCGCCGCCGAGACGGCGTTGATGCAGAGGATGTCGTGCGCGGTCACCATGTCGGCCGAGAAGACCGTGGCGACGCACTGCGTTTCGTTGCGGTAGCCCTTCGGCCACAACGGCCGGACCGGGCGGTCGGTCATGCGTGCGGTCAGGATGGCGCGCTCCGTCGGGCGCCCTTCCCGCTTGAAGAACCCGCCGGGGATCTTGCCGGCGGCGTACATGCGCTCTTCGACGTCGACGGTCAGCGGGAAGAAGTCCGCGCCCTCGCGCGCTTCCGTCCGGCCCTGCGCCGTCCCGAGCACCACGGTGTCGCCGCTGCGGACGAGCACTGCGCCGTCCGCCTGCTTGGCGATCTTCCCGGTCTCGAATGAAATCTCCTTGCCGCCGACTTCGACGGACACGGAAACCGGCACCCCGGCGGGGTGCTCAGCTTCAACAATGGTCATGTTTCTCCTATTCCTCCACTGTGCTAAGGGTGAAGGGTGGAAGTTTGGGTCAATGCTCCGGCGGGAGCACTCGCCCAAACTCCACCCTCCGTGAGATGGTGTCGAGACAGCGCCGCACCTAGCGGCGGAGGCCCAGCTCCTTGATGAGGGCGCGATAGCCCTCGAGGTTCTTGCGCTGCAGGTAGTTCAGGAACCGGCGGCGGCGTCCGACGAGCTTGAGCAGGCCGCGACGCGAGTAGTGATCGTGCTTGTGCGTCCGGAGGTGCTCGGTCAGCTCGTTGATGCGCTGGGTCAGCATCGCGATCTGGACCTCCGGCGAACCGGTGTCCGTCTCGTGCTTGCCGAACTTCTGAACGTGCTCCAGCTTCTCTTCCTTGGTGAGGGGCATGCTTCTCCTCTCGATGATGACGTCACCCAGGTCTCAGCTCGCCGCGAAGGAAGACGCGAGGCGGCCGGGGCCGGGTCTGCCGTTAGGGTAGCGGATTCCCGATGAAATCGAGCTTTCAGGCCAGCTGCGAGGCTGCGGCGCTCGCGTGGGACGTGCCGGCGCTCGCGGTCGGCGTCTCGGTCGGAGGCGCCGTGCAGACATTCGCCGTCGGCTGCGACCCGGACGCGCGATTCCGGATCGCGTCGATCACGAAGCCGTTCACCGCCGGCCTGGCGCTCGATCTCCTCGATCTGGAAGCCGAGACCGGCAGCTGGCCCCCGGACGTCCGCGTCCATCACCTGCTCTCGCACACGAGCGGCTTCGACTGCGAGCTGCCAGAGCGCGACCTGGCGCGCTTCGGCGACGCCGACGGCGCCCTCGCGGCCGCCGTCGGCGAGCTCGGCTCGGTGCGGCGGTTCCTGGGCGTCGACGAGGTCTGGTCGTACGCGAACACCGGCTACTGGCTCGCCGGGCACCTCTGTGCGCAGGCAGCCGGAACGAGCTACGAGGAGGCCGTCGACCGGCAGATCCTGCACCCCGCCGGCCTCGAGGCGACCTCCTTCGGCGAGCCGGAGCTCGCCGGCACGGGCCGCGACGCCCTGGACGTGCCGTATCCCCGGGCGCGGCGCCCGTCGGGCGGCCTCGTCTCCAACGTCGGCGACCTCCTGCGGTTCGGCACGTGGCACCTCGGCCGGCCGGGCGCCGCACGGATGCGCGTCCCGGAGGGCAGTCCGACCGGCGGCGTCTACGGGCTCGGCCTCTTCGGCGAGCGAGTCGGCGGCGTCGAGATCTGGGGGCACGGCGGCTCGTACGGGGGCTTCCAGTCGTCGCTGCTGCTCGTGCCCGACCGGGACGCCGTCTTCGTCGGGCTGACGAACGGCAGCCTCGGCACCAAAGCCCTGTACGACGTCGAGGGGACGTTCTTCGACGAGGTCGTCGGCGCGCGACGACGTGAGCCGACCGCGGTCGACCTGCCGAGCGCCGTCCTCGACTCGTATGCCGGGTCGTACGCGAACAGCGACGACCGCTACGAGGTCCGCGCGGTGCCCGGCGGGCTCGTCCTCGCGGTCGACGAAGACGAGTTCCCGGCGCGAGCGATCGGCCCGAGCACGTTCGAGGTGACGCAAGGCGACGCAATCCGCGAGCGCTTCGATTTTCCGCTCGAGGGCTTCGGGCGATTCGGCAGCCGGCTCGCCGAGCGCCTCGCGTGATCCGGGCGGCGGTCGCTGCGGGCCACCCCGCGACGGCGACAGCGGGAGCGGAGATCCTTGCCGTAGGCGGGAACGCAGCGGATGCGGCCGTCGCAGCCTCGCTCGTCTCCTGCGTGGCGGAGACGCTGATGACCGGGCTCCTCGGCGGCGGATATGCGATCCACTACGACGCGGCCGACGGTGCCGTGCGCAACCTCGACTGTTTCGTCTCGGTCCCCTCGGGCCGCGGCGCGCCGATGGCCTCTTTGCCCGTCCGCTTCGGCGACGCGTCGGTGGACTACTCGATCGGTGCTTCTTCCTGCGCCGTCCCAGGGCTCCCCGCCGGGCTCGATGCCCTGTGGCGTCGGCACGGCAGCCTGCCCTGGGCCGACCTCGTCGAGCCCGCGCTTCAGGTCGCGCGGACGGGGGTCCCGATGCCGAGGGCGCACGCGTCGTGCCTCGCGATGCTCGAGCCCGTGATGACCATGCGCGAAGGAGCCGCGATCTACGCACCCGGGGGCGCGTTGCTGGCCGAGGGCGACCTGCTCGCGCAGCCCGGTCTCGTGCAGGCCCTGGAGCTCGTCCGGGATGAAGGCCCGGCTACGGTCTACACCGGCTCGATCGCGAGCGTGCTCCTGGAGCTGATCGCCGAGCGCGCCGGATCGATCACTCCGGCCGACCTCGCGTCCTACGAGGCCGTCTGGTCGGAGCCCGTCGAGGCACCCTTTGTGGGCCGGCAAGTGCGGACGCGGGCCGGGCTGTCAGGGCTGCCGGAGACGCTGGCCCGCCTCGACCCCGCCGGTGGAGCGGACGCGCTGCTCGAAGCGCTGGAGCACGAGGCGACGATCGACGGCCACACCACGAACATCGCGGTCGTCGACGGTGCGGGCAGCGCGTGCGTGCTCACATCCAGCCTCGGTCTCGGCTCCGGCGACTGGCTGCCGGGGCTCGACCTCCATCTGAACAGCATGCTCGGCGAGGCCGATCTCATCCGCGCGCCGCTCAGTCCCGGGGCGCGCATGGCGAGCATGATGGCGCCCACGCTCGTCTTCGACGGCGGGGAGCTCGAGCTCGGGATCGGGGCCGCAGGTGGGACGCGTCTGCGCACGGCGCTCGTCGGCGTGCTAGCAGCGGTGCTGCACGAGGGAGTCGCACCCCAGCCGGCGATCGACCGGCCGCGGTTCCATCCCGATGGGCACGTGCTGAGTGCCGAGCCCGGCGTCGACGAGGCCTGGCTCGCACGGCTCGAGGCACGGGGCCGCGAGGTGCGCCGGTTTGCGGGACTGCATCACTACTTCGGCGGCGTCAGTGCGGTCGGGCGCACGGGCGCCGGCGCCGATCCGCGCCGGAGCGGCGCGGTCGGCTTCGCCTAGCGGCCCCGTCAGACGGGCGGCACCGCCGCTCTCGTCTCCTCCACGTCGCGGGCGATCTGCGCCACGAGCTCGGCCTCGCTCTCGAAGACGCGCTCGTCGCGGAGCCGCCGCCACAACTCGACCACCAGCCGGTCGCCGTAGAGGTCGCCCGGTCCAGTCGAGCAGGTACGCCTCGATGCGGCGCTCGGTGCCGCCGTAGTGCGGGTTGACGCCGATGGAGACGGCTGCACGTAGCCCGCCGACCGCACCCGCGTAGATCCCGTACCCCGGCACGAGCACCTCCGGGTCGACCTCGAGGTTCGCAGTCGGGAACCCGAGCGTCCCGCCGCGCCGGTCGCCACCGACGACGGTCCCTTCGACCTCCAGCGGCCGGCCGAGCAGGCGGGCGGCGTTCTCGACCTCTCCGGCGTGGGCGAACTGGCGGATCCTCGTCGACGACACGCCCTCGACGAGCGTGACCTCGCGCGCGTCGAGCCCGAGCTCGCGCAGGAGCTCGAGATCGCCGGCGCGTCCCTTCCCGAAGTGGAAGCCCGTGCCGGCGACCACCACCTCCGCCCCGATCGCGAGCAGGTACTGGCGGGCGAAGTCGGCCGGCTCGAGCGCCGCGATCTCCGGCCGGAACTGCACGACGAGCACGTCCTCGACCCCCGCAGCCTCGAGGAGCTCGAGTCGCCGTTCCAGGGTCGCCAGGAGCTCGACCCGCTTGCCGAGCACCGTTCGCGGGTGCGGGTGGAAGGTGACGACGGTCGGGTGCAGGGCTCCGCCCCGGTCGGCATCGACGGCAGCGCGGACGACCGTCCGGTGACCGAGGTGCACGCCGTCGAAGGTCCCGATCGCAACCGCGCGCGGGCGCACGGCGAGGTCGGCCGCAGACCGGGCGACGTTCACGCGGCGGCTCCCCCGTCCGGCCGGTCGAGTGCCAGCACGCCGGCACGAACCGCCTCGGGCACCTGGTCCAGCGCCCCGGCCGGGAGCCGCGCCAGCGTGGCGGCGACGGGCAGGAGCACCGCCTCGTCGACCGTCTGCGACTCCTCGACGTCGAACGGCCCGACGGCGGTCCGCCGCAGGCTCGTGCAGTGCCCGTCGAGTCGCCTGGGCGATCGACCGGACGTAGGTGCCAGAGCTGACGTGGAGCGCGAGACGCACGGTCTCGCCGGTATACGCGATCACCTCGAGGGAGTGGACGAGCGAGCGCCGCACGGGCATCTCGACGGCAACGCCCCGGCGCGCCAGCCGGTAGGCGCGCTCGCCGTCGATCTTGACCGCGGATGCCGCGGGTATCCGGAGCTCGATCTCGCCGCGAAGAGCTTCGAGCGCCTTTTCGAGCGAGGGCTGCGCGGGGGCCGCATGGCGTTCCAGCTCCTCCCCCTCGGGGTCGCCGGTCGTGGTGGTCGACGTGAGGTCGACGTCAGTGACGTAGCGCTTGTCGAGGCCGACGAAGCACGGAGCCAGTCTGGTGGCCGCTCCGGACAGCAGGACGAGCAGCCCGGTCGCGAACGGGTCGAGCGTCCCCGCATGACCGGTCCGCGCGCGCGTCACCCGCCGCAGCGCTCGCGACGATCGCAAACGACGACGGCCCCGCCGGCTTGTCGACCAGCGCGACCCCGACGGGCCTAAGAGCCCTGGGCGGCACCGTCGCCCTGTGTCGCCAGCACGAACTCGCGGCGGATGAAATCGATGATCTCGCCGATCGAGCGCTCCGACGAGAACCCGGCGGCCTGCCGGTGCCCCCCGCCGCCCGACGCGCGCGCGATCGCCGAGACGTCGACCTCGTCGTGGGACGAGCGCAGCGAGATCCGGCGGGCCGGCCCCTCGTTGCGCGGCGGCTCGCGGATCAGCGCGACCATCTCGGAGCCTTCGACCGCGCGGAGGTAGTCGATGATCCCCTCGGAGTACGGCTCCTCGGCGCCGACGTCCCCGAAGTCGTCCTTCAGGAGGTACGAGACGACGAGCCGCCCTCCCTCGAAGAGCTGCGCGCGCTCGAGTGCGCGGGCGAGCAGCTTCAGCTTCGCGAACTGCACCGTCTCGTAGACGTGCTGGAAGATGCCGTGCACGTCGGCTCCGGCCTCGACGAGCTCTGCGGCGAGCCGCAGCGACTTCGGTGTCGTGTTCGTGTACTGGAACCGCCCGGTGTCGGTGACGAGCCCCACGTAGAGCGCCGCCGCGATCGCCGGTGTCAGCGGGACGTCGAGCTCGCGCAGGACGTCACGCACGATCTCCGCCGTCGACGATGCGTCCGGGACGATCAGGTTGACGGCGCCGAACGCGGAGTTGTCGTGATGGTGATCGACGTTGACGACGACCTTCGCGCCCTCGACCGGCGTCGGGCTCAGGCCCGATCCTGCGCACGTTCGCGCAGTCGACGGCGACCAGCACCCGCTCCGCCAGATCGGCGGGGACCTCCCGGTGCAGCTCCGAGAGGTCGAGGAAGCTGTACTCCCCGGGGGTGGGCGCGGCCCCCGACAGGTACATCACGACGTCCTTGCCGAGCGACTGCAGGGCCAGCGTCGTCGCGAGCATCGAGCCGAGCGCATCGCCGTCGGGGTTCTCGTGCGCGGCGACGACGAAGCGGTCGTTGGACCGGATCGCGTCCGCGACGGCCTGGAGGTCATTCTCGGTGGTGGTCTGGCTCATCTCCGGGCATCCCCGTGTCTTCCTCGAGAGGAGGTTCCGTGGGCAGGTCTGCGGCAACCTCGTCGATCAGCTTCGTCATGCGGACGCCTCGCTCGACGGAGTCATCGTAAGCGAACGTGAGCGTCGGCGTCCGGCGCAGGCTGAGCTCACGGTTGATCTTCGCCTGCAGGACCCCGCGCGCGGAGGCGAGCCCGGCGAGCGTCGTCTCGCGCTTCTTCTCGCTCCCGAAGACCGAGACGAAGATCCGCGCCTCGCCGAGATCCGGGGAGACGACGGCGCCCGTGACCGTCACCATGCCGATGCGCGGATCCTTGAGCTCGCCGAGGCCTTCCGCGACGACGGCGCGGACGGACTCGTTGACTCGACGCATGCGCTCGGACACCTCGGGAGCCTAGATGGTTGGTCGCTCGATCGGTCAGTCGTCGTCGGGCGCGACGAGCAGCCGCTCGCAGCGAACGAGCGTCCAGTCCCCCGAGGCGAGCCAGCGCTCGGCACCGTCGGCCAGCTCCTCGGCGTCGCGGGCCGACCGCCCGACGCAGGCGAGGGTCAGCGTCGCCCGCTGCCAGAGATCGTGGTGGTCGACCTCGGCGACCGCGGCGCCGAAGCGGTTGCGCAGGTTGTCCTTCGCGGAACGCACGAACTGGCGCTTGCCCTTGAGCGACGACGCCTCGGGGAAGTGCAGCTCGACGGTCAGGATCGCGACGAAGCCCGACGCCATCGCGGGCGGTCGCTACGAAGCGTCGGCTGAGCCCGACGAGCCGGCCGGCTCGTCGAGCGAGGTCCGCTCGACCTCGCGCGTCTCGAACACCTCGAGCACGTCGCCCTCGCGCAGGTCGTTGAAGCCTTCGAGCAGGATGCCGCACTCGAAGCCCTCGGTCACCTCGCGGACGTCGTCCTTGAAGCGGCGCAGCTGCGCGACGGTCGTCTCGTGGATGCGGGTCCCGTCGCGGAAGAGGCGGACGCTCGAGTTGCGGCGGACGAGGCCGCTCGTGACCATGCAGCCGGCGATCGTGCCGAGCCGCGAGACCTTGAAGAGCGCGCGCACCTCGACCTCGCCGATGATCGCCTCGGTCTCGACCGGGGTGAGCATGCCGACGAGCGCCTGCTCGATCTCCTCGGTCAGCTGGTAGATGACGCGGTAGAGGCGGATCTCGACACCGGCGCGCTCGGCGACAGCCGCGAACCTCGGCCGACGGGCGCACGTTGAAGCCGACGATCATCGCCGTCGACGCCGCAGCCAGGTTGACGTCGTTCTCGGTGATGCCGCCGACGCCGGTGTGGATGACGTTGACGCGCACCTCGGGGTGCTGGATCTTGCCGAGCTCGGAGACGATCGCCTCGACGGAGCCCTGCACGTCGCCCTTGATGACGATGTTCAGGTCCTGAACGCCGCCGGCCTGCATCTGCTCGAAGAGCTTGTCGAGCGAGACGCCGCCGCTGCGCTGCTTCGCCATCGCCTCGCGCCGCAGGCGCTCGCCGCGCTGCTGCGCGAGCTCGCGGGCGCGCCGCTCGTTCTCGACGACGCGGCCGAGCTCGCCCGCGGGCGGCGGCCGGTCGAAGCCGAGGATCTCGACGGGCTCGCCCGGGCGCGCCTGCTGGATGCGCTCACCGAGGTAGTCGTAGAGCGCCCGCACGCGGCCCCAGGCATCGCCGGCGACGATCGCGTCGCCGACGCGGAGCGTGCCGCGGTGGATCAGCATCGTCGCGACCGGACCGCGGCCGACGTCGAGGCGCGACTCGATGATCGGGCCCGACGCAGCTGCCGACGGGTTCGCGCGCAGGTCGAGCTCGGCGTCCGCGACGAGCAGGATGCGCTCGAGCAGGTCGTCGAGGTTCTCGCCCTGCTTGGCCGAGACGCGTGCGACCTGCACGTCGCCGCCCCACTCCTCGGGCTGCAGCCCTTCGGTCGCGAGCTCGCTGAGCACGCGGTCGGGGTTCGCGTCGGGAAGGTCGATCTTGTTGACGGCGACGACGATCGGCACGTCGGCGGCGCGCGCGTGGGAGATCGACTCCTTGGTCTGCGGCATGACGCCGTCGTCGGCCGCGACGACGAGCACCGCGATGTCGGTCACCTTGGCGCCGCGGGCGCGCATCGCGGTGAATGCCTCGTGGCCGGGCGTGTCGAGGAAGGTGATCCGACGCCCGTTGTGATCGGCCTGGTAGGCGCCGATGTGCTGCGTGATCCCGCCGGCTTCGGTCGAGACGACGCGCGTCTTGCGGATCGCGTCGAGCAGCGTCGTCTTGCCGTGGTCGACGTGGCCCATGATCGTGACGACCGGCGGGCGCGCCTCGAGTGTCTCCTCGGCGTCCTCGTACGCCTCCGGCTCGACATCGTCGTCGTCGGCGTGCTTGATCGTCACCTCGCGCTCGAGCTCCACCGCGATCAGCTGCACCTCGTCGTCGGTGAGGGACTGCGTCGCGGTCTTCATCGTGTTGAGGTTCATCAGCAGCTTGATGATCTGCGGCATCGCGACACCGAGCGCCTGCGAGAAGTCGCGCAGCGTGACGCCCGACTCGACGGTGACGGGCCCGGTCTGGGCGACGACCTCACGGGGCTGCCGGGGCCCGCGGTCCGCCGGGCGATCGCCGGGCCGCTGGCGCTGGCCCTGGCCGGGCCGGCCGCCGCCCTGGTCGATCACGACGCGGCGCCGCCCCTTGGGGCCGCCGCCGCGCGGTCTGATCGGTCTGTTCGGTTTGCCGTTAGCCATGCGGGATCAAGTGTAGAGACGGGACAGGTCCGGGTCGACGTGGACGGTCGAGCGCAGGATGCGGGCGAACGCCCTGCGCGACGCCGCGCGGTCGAAGCACTGCCGGCGCCGGCACGTGTAGACGCCCCGGCCGCTGCCGCCTCCCGGCACGAGTGCGCCCCGCTCCGCGTGGAAGCGCTGCAACTCGCTCTGGGACGCCTTGCGCCCGCAGCCGGCGCAGGTGCGAACCGGTTCTCCGCTCGTTACCTCGCCTCCTCGATCGGAATGCCTGCATTGGGATCGTCCTCGACGCGCTCGGGCTGGGCGGCCCCACTCTCGAGCGTCTGGTCCTCGCCCTCGACGGGCGCGTCGCCCGGCCCCGCGGGGAACTCCTCCGGCTCGGGGTTGCCGAACGCTGCCGCGTCCTCCGTGACCGCTTCCGGCTCGGCGGTGTCGGCGAGCGCCTCCAGCTCGGGCTCGGACTCGTCGACGATCGGATTGTCCTCGCCGTCGACCTCGTGCAGCGCCAGCTCCTGGTGGGCGGGCACGCCGCAGTACTTCGAGCCCGGCAGCGCGGCGTTCGGGCAGCGCTTGCCGTTCGAGAGCACCGCCGCGCAGCGGCCGGAGACGTCGTTCTCGTCCCCCGGCTCGCCGCCGCCGAAGGCCGCGTCGGCCTCCTGCTGGGCGAACTCGGTGTCGGAGGTGATGTCGATCTTCCAGCCGGTGAGGCGCGCGGCGAGGCGGGCGTTCATCCCTTCCTTCCCGATCGCGAGCGCGAGCTGGTCGTCGGGGACGACGACCGTCGCCTCTCTGCCCTCGTCGTCGAGGTAGACCTCGCGGACGCGGGCCGGCGACAGCGCCTTCGCGACGAAACGGGCCGGCTCGTTGTTCCACGGGATGATGTCGATCTTCTCGCCGCGAAGCTCCGAAACGACCATGCGCACGCGTGAGCCGCGCGGGCCGACGCAGGCGCCGACCGGGTCGACGCCCTGGGCGTGCGACTCGACGGCGATCTTCGAGCGGTAGCCGGGCTCGCGGGCGACGCCGCGGATCTCGACGAGACCGTCGGCGATCTCGGGCACCTCGAGCTCGAAGAGCGTCTTGATCAGCTCCGGGTCGCGCCGGGAGAGGATCACCTGCGGGCCCTTCGTGCCCGTGCGCACCTCGCGGATCACCGCCTTGATGCGAGAGCCCTGCTCGTAGCGCTCGCCGTCGACCTGCTCGGGGCCGGGCAGTAGCGCCTCGACCTTGCCGAGGTCGACGAGGATGTTCCGGCGGTCGCCGGTCTGCTGGACGATGCCGGTGACGACCTCGCCGACGCGGTCGATGTACTCGTCGTACATCATCTCGCGCTCCGCCTCGCGGATGCGCTGCAGGATCACCTGCTTCGCGGTCTGCGCGGCGATGCGGCCGAAGTTCTCCGGCGTCACGTCCTCGCGCTGGATCAGATCCTCGGGCACCTGCGACCAGTCGATCTCGAGGTCGTCGTCGGAGAGGAGCGTGTGGTTCTTCTCGCCGGTCTCCTCCTCGATGCGCTCCAGATCGTCGATCGCGTGCTCGCGCGCCTCGTCGAGGAGGCGCAGCTCGAGGTCCTCGGGAAGCTCGATCGCGAAGACGCGGAAGTCGCCCTTGTCGTCGAGCTCCACGGTCGCGTGCCGGGAGGCACCCGGCGTCTTCTTGTACGCCGCGAGCAGCGCGTCCTCGAGGGCCGCGACCAGCGTCCCGCTCTCGATGCCCTTCTCGCGCTCGATCTCGCGAACGGCGTCAACGATCTCCTGGCTCATAGTTCCCGCTCCCAACGGCGGCGAAGCCGCCGCGTCCGCTCTTTGATGAGCTCCGTCAAGCCTACGCTCATAGCTTCCCGCTCCCAGCGGCGGCGAAGCCGCCGCGCTGTGCGCTCTTTGATGAGCTCCGTCAAGCCTACGCTCACACTTCCCGCTCCCAGCGGCGGCGAAGCCGCCGCTGTGCGCTCTTTGATGAGCTCCGTCAAGCCTACGCTCATGCCGACTTCCCTTCATCGATCAGATTGGCCCGCACGATCTGGTCGTACGGTATGTCTGCCGGTTCGGCACCGTTCTGGATCTGGGCGGACCGTTCGCCGGCGGAGAGAACCGTGCCGCGGGCGCGGCCGGTCTCCAGTTTCACGCGGACGTTCTGGCCGACGGCGCGCTCGAAATGCGCCTTCGTTCGCAGCGGCCGTTCGAAGCCCGGCGAGGACACCTCGACCGAGTACTCGTCGAGATACGGCCGCAGCACCTCCGTGACGCGCTCGCAGAGAGCGTGGTCGACCCCCTGGGGATGGTCGACGTAGACGCAGAACCGCTCCTTGCCGGTCAGCTCGAGGGCGAGCACCTCCACCCCGGGCAGAGTCGTCTCGACCGTCCGTGCGACGTCACGCTGCAGTTGTCTCTCCTTGATGTGTGTTGCCGAGGCCATCTCGACCAGCCCCCTGGAATGAAAAATGGGCGCCGCGCGCCCATCTCGAACGTGCTCGAAATGTCGCCTGGACGGTAGCAGAATCCCGTTATTCCAGGATGATCGTGACCGGGCCGTCGTTCTCGAGCTCGACGGACATCCGCGCACCGAAGACCCGGTCTCGACCTGGACGCCGAGCTCCCGCAGGGTCGCGCAGAACAGCTCGTAGAGCGGCTCGGCCACCTCGGGGCGCGCCGCGCCGGAGAAGCTCGGCCGGTTCCCCTGCGAGGTGTCCGCGAGCAGCGTGAACTGGCTGACGACGAGTGCGGAGCCGCCCGTGTCGAGGAGCGAGCGGTCGAGCCTCCCGTCCTCGTTCTCGAAGATCCGGAGGCGCGCGGCCTTTTCGGCCAGCCGCACCGCCTCGCGGTCGGTATCACCGTCCGCGATCCCGACGAGGATGCACAGCCCGGCGCCGATCGAGCCGCCGGGCGCCGCCGACGCGCGGACGACGCGCTGGACGACCGCTTTCACCGATCGTCCAGGTCGAGGATCCGCGAGGCGTACGTCTCCGAGCCCGGATCCATGGTGCTGGCGAGCTTGTAGTGGCCGTTCGCCTCGGCGGTCCGCCCCAGGTGCTCGAGCGCCCGGCCGAGCGCGTAGTGCGCGTAGTGGTCGGTCGGCGAGAGCTCCTCGACGATCGTGCGGAACTCCCGCTCCGCGTCCTCCCAGCGTGCGAGGCGGAAGTAGGCGATCCCGAGCGCTTCGCGGATCGACGCCTTCTCCGGCTCGAGCTTCTTGGCCGTTCGAGCGGCACGGTCGCCTGGGCGGGCATCCCGGTGCGAAGGCGCTTCTGGCCTTCGCGAAAGAGGGTGTACGCGTCGCTCATCGAGACCGACGGCCGCCTCTTACGCCAGGAGCCTCTCGACCTCGTCGAGGATCGCGCTCGCGATCCCGGCCTTCGCGGCCTTGGGCACGACCCGCTCTCCGTCGCGGCCGATCAGGACGACCTCGTTGTCGCCGACGTCGAAGCCGATGTCCGCCCGCCCGACGTCGTTGAAGACGACGAGATCGGCGTTCTTGGTCTCGAGCATCGCCCGTTTGCGCTCCAGGCCCTCTTCCCCGTGCTCTGCGCCGAACGCGACCAGCACCTGGCCCGGCCGCTTGCGGTCGCCGAGCGCGCGGGCGACGTCCGGCGTCGGCTCCAGCTCGACCGTCCAGCCGCGGTCGTCTTTCGGGCGCTTGGCCGCCAGTGCCTTCGCGGGGCGATAGTCGGCCACCGCGGCGGCGAGCAGGGCGACATCGACGTCGGGCAGCGCGAGCGCCGCGTCCAGCATCGACTCGGCGGTCGGAGTCGGGATCGCCTCGACCCCGTGCGGCACGGTGACCGACAGGTTGGCGGCGAGCAGGATCACCTCCGCGCCGCGGCGGCGCGCTTCTTCCGCAAGTGCGACGCCCATCCGCCCGGACGAGCGGTTGCCGACGAAGCGGACGCTGTCGAGCGGCTCGCGCGTGCCGCCCGCCGTGATCAGCACCCGCCGGCCGGCGAGCGACCCGGGCTCGAGCAGCTGCGCCGCGCGGTGCGGCGATCTCGGCCGGCTCCGCCAGCCGTCCGACGCCCCACTCTCCCTCGGCCATCTCCCCCTCGTCGGGGCCGACCAGCTCGACGCCGCGGGCCTGCAGCGTCTCGACGTTGGCGCGGGTGGCCGGGTGCGCCCACATACGCGGGTTCATTGCCGGCGCAACGAGCACCGGGCCGCGGTGGGCGAGAGCTGCCTCGGTGAGCACGTTGTCGGCGATCCCGTGGGCGAGCTTCGCGAGCGTGTTCGCCGTGCAGGGCGCGACGACGAGCAGGTCGGCCCGCGATCAGGTGCGGATAGACGTCCTCCGCCGCCGGTCGCCGGGCGAGCGCGAGGAAGGTCTCCTCGGTCACGAAGCGCTGCGCGCCCGGTGTGACGAGCGGGATCACCTCGTGGCCGGCCTTGACGAGCAGGCGCGTCAGCTCGCAGGCCTTGTAGGCGGCGATGCCACCGCGTGACGCCTAGCAGGACACGGCTCATGCCTGAATGATGCCCGCTCGGGGCGGCTTGCTAGCCGAATCTGGTTCGGCGCAGCCGAATCGGATTCGGCCGACTACTTCTTGTACTCGTAGACGATCTTGCCCTCGGCGATCTCTTCGAGGGACATCGTCAGGTAGTTCTTCGAGCGCGACTCGATCAGCGGCGGCGCAAACTCGTCGAACGTGCCCTCGCCGAGCTGGTGGTGGTAGTTGTTGATCTGCCGGGCGCGCTTGGCCGCGACGATCACCAGCGAGTAGCGGGAGTCGACCTTCTCCATCAATTCGTCGATGCGGGGATGAATCATGGTCGCGGCATGGTAGCGGTGATGCCGAGCTCCCGGGCGACGATCTCCGACAGGCGGTCTGCCGCGGCGCCGCGGTCGTCGTTCTCCACCACATGATCGAACTCGCCGCTCTCGGCCAGCTGCCGGTGCGCCGTCTCCATCCGCTCCTCGATCACCCCCGAGCTCTCGGTGGCCCGCTCGCGCAGCCGGCGCTCGAGCTCGGTCACGGGTGCGGTCACGAAGATCGTGACCGCCGGCTCGACGCGCCGTTTGACCCGGAGCGCCCCCTCGGTCTCGAGCTCGAGCAGCGGCGCCTTCCCCTGGGCGCGCAGCCGGTCGATCTCCGAATTGAGCGTCCCGTAACGGTTTCCGACGTAGTCGACCCATTCCAGGAACTCGCCGGCCCGTTCCTTCGCCTCGAATTCAGCGGGGGTCAGGAACCAGTAGTGCACGCCGTCCTGCTCGCCGGGGCGCTGCGGCCGGGTCGTCGCCGACACCGCCAGCGCGAGCTCCGGGAACCGCGGCAGGACGAGCTGGATCAGCGTGCCCTTCCCGGCCCCGGACGGGCCGGTGACCACGAAGACGGGGCGGTCGGCCTTAACGGTGGTTGAAGAGGTCAATCAGCTCGTGCCGCTGGCGGTCGGAGAGGCCGCCGACCGTCTTCGACTGGCTGATGCGGCACTGGTTGAGCAGGCGGGCCGCCTTCACGCGGCCGAACTTCGGGACCGCCATGAGCATGTCGAACACCTTCGCCGTCGACACGAACTCCGGGGGCTCACCGAGGATCTGTTCGATCGAGACGCTGCCGGACTTCAGGTCCTTCTTGAGTTGCGCTCGCTTGACACGAATGTCGTTCGCTCGCTTGAGGGCTTCCATCCGCTGATCGAGTGAGCGGACCGGAGCTTGGACCTGAGTCTGAGGAGGCACCATGAGCGCAGCATCCTACCAACCTGCCAGCGCCGTGCAACTAGGACCTTTCCGGGCTAGTTGGCCAGTTTGGCAACGGAATGGTGAGCGACGCCGTACGCGTCCTCGGGATGTTCGAAGCCGGCGCGCCGCGCCGCTTCGTCGAGCTCGGCGCGCACGCGCGACGGTGCATCGACGTCTGCGAAGAGCACCGTGCCGAGCGCGACGTGCGTCGCGCCGCAGGCGATCAACTCGAGCGCGTCGCGTCCGTCTTGCACGCCGCCCATCGCAACGATCGGCAGCGTCGTCACACGTCGCGCGGCGAAGACGGCGGCGAGTGCGACCGGTTTCAGCGCCGGTCCCGAGTAGCCGCCGGCGCCGCGTTCGAGCTTCGTCGCGAGGCGCGCGTCGAGTGCGACACCGCGCAGCGTGTTGATCATGCTGACGCCGTCCGCCCCCGCTTCCTCGACCGCCCGGACCGTCTCGCCCATGTCCCAGGTATGCGGAGAAACCTTGGCGTAGAGCGGCTTTGCGGTCACCCGGCGGCAGGCCCGGACGATCTCCGCCGCCGACTCCGGCGCCTCGTCCACGTTCGGGCAGCTGAGGTTCAACTCGATGCACGCGACTTCGTCGCGTGCTAGTTGCTCGCATGTCTCCATGTAATCGCGCACTGAAAAACCACCTACCGAAACCCAGATCGGGACGTCGATCGTGCTAGCCAAACGCGGCAGCGTTCGGCCAAGGAACACATCGCGTCCGGGGTTCGCCAGCCCGATCGCATTCAGCATTCCGTGGTCGGTCTCCGCGATGCGAACCGGCGCGTTGCCTTCGCGCGGTTCGGGTGTCACCGTCTTCGTCACGAACGCATCGAACTGCGCTGCGACCTCCGGCGCGGTGAGCGCGTCGAGGCATCCACTGGCGTTCAGGAGAAGCACAGAACCGGTCCTTCCACGCACAACCTTCTCAGCTCACCGTCGATTTCGACGACGCATCCGTAACACGCGCCGTACCCGCAGGCCATCGGCGCCTCCCAGGCGAGCTGCGCGTCCGGACGAAGTGCGCGGACCGCCTCGAGCATCGGTTCCGGGCCGCACGCGAGCACGGCCCGGTCGCGCGGCATCGCGTCGGTGACGAGCACCGGATCGATCACGATCTCGGCGTTGGGAACGAGCGCGGCGGCCTCGGCGTGCCAGTCCGACCTGAACCCGAGCACGGCCGGCGGATGCTCGAGCGCCTCCGAGAGATAGGGGAACGGCGCGACCCCGATACCGCCCCCCACGAGCACGGGCCGGTCGACGTCGAGGCGGAAGCCGTTGCCGAGCGGACCGAAGACGTGGATCGACTCGCCCGGCTCGAGCTCCGCGAGCGCACGCGTGCCGGGACCGATCGGATCGAGCAGGAAGCCGAGCTCGCCGGTGGGCGCGAGGCAGAGCGACATCGGCCGCGGGAGGACACGGCCGGGCGCCTCGAGCATGAAGAACTGGCCGGGAATCCCGGGATCGAGCCCGCCGCGGTCGACCCGGACGAGCACATACGGCCCGACCGCCTCGACCGCCGTGACGTTACGACGCTCGCGCCGAGGCTTCGACATCGATCCGCTCCTGGAGGGAGAGCGCGGTCTCGGCGCGTGCATTGGCGATCGCGTGCACGGCCGCTGCGGCGCCCGCGATCGTCGTGATGCAGGGGATCCGCGCCGCGAGCGACGCTTCCCGGATCAGATAGCCGTCCGAGCGCGGCCCCGAGCCGCCTTCGGGCGTGTTGACCACGAGGTTGCAGCGCCCGCGCCGGATCAGGTCGACGACGCTCGGCTCCTCGCCCGGGGTGCTCACCTTGCGCACCTCGTCGACGTCCAGCCCGGCGCCGCGCAGCGTCCGGGCTGTGCCCTGCGTGGCGACCACCTGGAAGCCGAGCCCGACGAGCGCCGCCGCGACCGGGACCGCAGCGGCCTTGTCGTCACCGCGCACCGAGAGGAACACCACGCCGTCCCGCGGCAGCGGCCGGCCGGCGGCCCGCTCGGCCTTCGCGAAGGCGGTCGGGAGGTCGGTCGCGCTCGCCATCACCTCGCCCGTGGCGCGCATCTCGGGGCCGAGCACCGGATCGGCCCCCGGGAACCGGGCGAACGGCAGCACCGCGGCTTTCACGCTCACCTGGCGCGGCGGCCGCTCGGCGGGCAGGCCAAGGTCGGCGAGCTGCTCGCCCGCGGCGAGCCGACACGCAGCGGCGACGAGATTGACACCGGTCGCCTTCGACGCGAACGGCACGGTGCGCGACGCGCGCGGGTTGACCTCGAGGACGAACACCACGTCGTCGACGACCGCGAGCTGGACGTTGAGGAGCCCCACGACTCCCAGCGCAGGCCCGAGCCGCTTGACGATCGACGAGATCTCGGCCGAGGCCGCTACCCCGAGCGACTGCGCCGGCAGCACGCACGCGGAGTCGCCGGAGTGCACGCCGGCCTCCTCGACGTGCTGCATGATCGCGCCGACGTACGTGGATTCGCCGTCGCAGAGAGCGTCGACGTCGATTTCGATCGCGTACTCGAGAAACCGGTCCACGAGCGTCGGGCCGTGGACGCCGTGAAACGCGTCGACCACCTGCTCCTCGGTGTGACACACGCGCATCGCGCGGCCGCCGAGCACGTAGGACGGGCGCACGAGCACCGGATACCCGATCCGCCGCGCGGCTTCCGCCGCCTCGACACCCGAGCGCGCGATCCCCCAGTCCGGGCAGCGAATGCCGAGCTCCGCGAGCAGCTTGCCGAAGCGCTGGCGATCCTCCGCGAGGTCGACCGCGTCGAACGGCGTGCCGAGGATCGCGAACCCGGCCGCCTCGATCGCGCGCGCGAGCTTGAGCGGGGTCTGGCCGCCGAACTGGATCACGACACCCACCGGCTGCTCGCGCTCGCAGATCGCCAGGACGGATTCCGTGTCGAGCGGCTCGAAGTACAGGCGGTTGGACGTGTCGTAGTCGGTCGACACCGTCTCGGGGTTGCAATTCACCATCACCGCCTCGTAGCCGAGGTCGCGATAGGTCTGGACGGCGTGGACGCAGCAGTAGTCGAACTCCACGCCTTGCCCGATGCGGTTCGGCCCGGAGCCGAGGATCACCACTCGCTCGCGCTCGCCGTGCGGCGGGGCCTCGTCCTGCTCGCCCCACGTCGCGTAGTAGTAGTTCGACGGCGCCTCGACCTCGCCCGCCACGGAGTCGATCCGGCGGTAGACCGGCGCGAGTGTCCGCTGGCGCTCCTCCTCGGCGGCGAGCTGTTCGAGCTCGTGGCGGAACCACGGATGAAGCCCCTGCGGGTGCCACTCGAAGTCGCCCTCGAGCCCCCGCTTCGCCTTGACGAACGCCTCGATGAAGGAGCGGCCGATGCCCATCGTCTCGCCGACGGACTTCATCTGCGTGCCGAGCGTCGTGTCGGCGTTCGGGAACTTCTCGAACGCGAAGCGCGGGATCTTGACGACGACGTAGTCGAGCGTCGGCTCGAAGCTCGCGGGCGTGGTGCCCGTCAGGTCGTTCGGGATCTCGTCGAGCGTGTAGCCGACCGCGAGCTTCGCCGCGACCTTCGCGATCGGGTAGCCGGTGGCCTTCGATGCGAGCGCGGACGAGCGCGAGACGCGCGGGTTCATCTCGATCACGCGGATGTCGCCGGAGATCCGGTCACGCGCGAACTGGATGTTCGAGCCGCCCGTGTCCACCCCGACGGCGCGAATGACCGAGATGGCCGCGTCGCGCAGCTCCTGGTAGGCCTCGTCGCTGAGCGTCATCTGCGGGGCGACGGTGACCGAGTCGCCCGTGTGCACGCCCATCGGGTCGAGGTTCTCGATCGAACAAACGATCACGACGTTGTCGACCCGGTCGCGGACGACTTCGAGCTCGAACTCGTCCCAGCCGCGCACGGACTCCTCGACGAGCACCTGGTTGATCGGCGACTCCGAGAGACCACGCTCGACCTGCGCGCGGAGCTGGTCGGGGGTGTCCGCGAAACCGCCGCCGTGACCGCCGAGCGTGAACGCGGGGCGCACGACCGCGGGCAGGGAGATGCCGTCGAGCTCGTCGGCGGACGTGACGATGCGCGACGTCGGCACGCGCAGACCGCAGTCTTCGACGGTCGCCTTGAACAGCTCACGGTCCTCGGCGCGCTGGATCGCGTCGATCTTCGCGCCGATCAGCTCGATGCCAAGCTCGTCGAAGATCCCCGCCTGCTGGAGCTCGCGCGCGAGGTTCAACGCGGTTCCGCCGCCCATCGTCGCAAGCACCGCGTCGGGGCGCTCGCGGCGCAGCACCGCAGCGACTCCCTCGACGTCGAGCGGCTCGAGATACGTCCGGTCCGCGAAGCCCGGGTCGGTCATGATCGTCGCCGGATTCGAGTTGACGACGATCGTGCGGAACCCGTCCTGGCGGAGGACCTTCAGCGCCTGTGAGCCTGCGTAGTCGAACTCCGCCGCCTGGCCGATCACGATCGGACCGGAGCCGATCAGGCAGATCGACCGCAGATCGGTGCGCCTAGGCAGCGGACTTCAGCTCCCCGACCCAGTCGCTGATGATCGACGCCGCGTCGTGCGGCCCGGGCGCAGCCTCCGGGTGGAACTGCGCCGAGCGGGCGCGAAGCTCCGGGTAGTCGAGCCCCTCCACCGTGCCGTCGTAGAGCGAGCTGTGCGTCACCCCGGACTCGTCGCCGGCCGCGACTGCGAAGCCGTGGTTCTGCGAGGTGACGAGCACCCGCTTCGTGCGATGGTCGAGCACCGGGTGGTTGGCGCCGCGGTGGCCGAACGGCAGCTTGAACGTCTCCTTGCCGGTCGCGAGCGCGAGCAGCTGATGGCCGAGACAGACCCCGAGCACCGGCGTGCGGCCGAGCAGCTGCCCGAGCATCTTCGCCTCGTCCGCCAGCGGCTCCGGATCACCGGGGCCTGGTGAGAGAAGGACGCCGTCGTAGCCGGCGACCGTGTCGACGTCGACGTCGTGAGGGAAGACGTCGACGGCCGCGCCGTTCGCCGACAGCCGGCGGAGGATCGAGCGCTTGCAGCCGTAGTCGACCACCGCCACCCGCACCCGTCCTTCGGACGCGAACGTGTACTGCTCGCGCGCCGACACACCGGACACGAGGGCCGCACCGGCCATCTCCGGCTGCGCGCGCACCGCGGCGAGCACCTCGTCCACCGAGGTATCGCCGGTCACCGCGGCGGCCCGCATCGCACCGCGTTCACGCAGATGGAGGACGAGCGAACGGGTGTCGACGCCGGTGAGAGCCACCACTCCGCGCTCGTGGAGCCAGTCCGTCCACTCCGGCCCGCGCGCGTCGCGCATCACGACCGCCTTCGCGTGTGCGCGCCGCGATTCGTTCCGCGTCTCGTCGACCCCGTAATTGCCGACCATCGGAGCGGTGAAGCAGACGATCTGCCCTTCGAAGCTCGGGTCGGTCGCCACCTCCTGGTAGCCGCTCATCGACGTCGTGAACACGGCCTCGCCGAAGGCGAAGCCCTGAGCGCCGACCGACTCCCCCTCGAAGACGATCCCGTCCTCGAGAATCAGCGCAGCGACAGTCACTGTTCGAACACCAGGCGCCCTGCGGCGACGGTCAGCTTCACGCGCCCGCGCAGGCGCTCGCCGAGGAGCCACGAGTTGCTCGACCGCGAGCGGAACGCCGTCGGCTTCACGCGCCACGTCGCGTTGAGGTCGATCAGGGTCAGGTTCGCGGACGCTCCGACCGCGATGCGCGGCCGGTCCAGCCCGAAGATCACCGACGGGCCGGCGGACATCCGCTCCAGGAGCGTCTCGAGGGACAGCAGGCCCGGCTCGACGAGCTGCGTGTACAGCACGGCGAACGACGTCTCGAGCCCGGTGACGCCGAAGGGCGCCGCCTCGAACGGCACCTCCTTCTCCTCCGGCGAGTGCGGCGCGTGATCGGTCGCGATCGCGGCGATCGTGCCGTCCTTCACCGCCTCGATGAGCGCGGCACGGTCCTCGGCGCTACGCAGCGGGGGGTTCATCTTCACGTTGGGGTCGAGCGTGCGCACCGCCTCGTCGGTGAGGCAGAGGTGATGCGGTGTCGCTTCGCCGCTCGCGCGGATCCCGGCCGCGTGCGCGCGCCTCAGGTGGTCGACCGACTCGCGCGCCGAGAGGTGCATCAGGTGGACGGGCTGGCCGGTGTCGCCTGCGAGATCGATGTCGCGGGCGACCATCAGGCTCTCTCCGAGCGACGGCCAGCCGCCGAGACCGAGCTCGGCGGCCACCGGGCCGGCGTGCGCGTGACCGCCCTTGGTCAGCGACCGTTCCTCGCAGTGCACGGCGATCATCCGCCCCGTGATCGCGTTGTACTGGAGCGCGCGGCGCATCACACCGGCCGTCGAGACGGGCCTGCCGTCGTCGGTGAAAGCCGCCGCGCCGGCGTCCGCGAGGGACCCCAGCTCGGCGAGCTCAGAGCCGTCCTGGCCCTTCGTCAGCGCGGCCATGAAGCCGACCGGCACCTGAGCCTCCTGCTCCGCCCGGGCCCGCAGGCCGCGGAGCGTGTCGGCGTCGTCGACCACCGGCTCGGTGTTCGGGACCGCCAGGATCGCGCAGTACCCGCCCGCCGCTGCGGCGGCGGTGCCCGAGGCGATCGTCTCCTCGTCCTCGCGTCCCGGCGTGCGGAGATGGACGTGCGGGTCGACGAAGGCCGGCGCCAGGATCGACCCGCGCGCCTCGACGATCCGGTGCTCGTTCGTGTCGAGCCCCTCACCGATCTGGGCGATCAAGCCGCCGTCGATCCGCACGTCGAGGGTCGCATCGACGCCCTCGGCCGGATCGAGCAGGCGCGCGCCGCGGATGACGATGTTCTCCGTGCCGGTCCGGCCCGCGAGCATCACGCCACCCCCACCGCGGACTCGACGACGACCGGCCCGGTGGTGAGCAGGTCGTAGAGCACCGCCATGCGCACGATCAGGCCCGAGCGCACCTGGTCGACGACGAGCGACACATCCGCGTCGGCGACCCGCGCGTCGATCTCCACCCCGCGGTTCATCGGCCCCGGGTGCATGACGCGCTGCCCTTCGCGGATTCGCTCCGGTGTGATCCCCCACCGCTCGGTGTACTCGCGCAGCGAGGGCACGAAGTTCGCCCCGGCCTGCATTCGCTCCTGCTGCATGCGCAGCACGTAGACGACGTCCGCGTCGGCGATCGCACCGATGTCGGTGGTCGTCGGCGCCAGCCCACCCGGGAGCAGAGCAGGCGGCCCGACGAGGATCGCGCTCGCCCCGACCAGGCTGAGCGCCTGCACGAGCGACCGCGCGACGCGCGAGTGCGCGACGTCGCCGACGATCGCGACGTGCAGGCCGTCGAGCCGGCCGAAAGCCTCGCGCATCGTGTGGAGATCGAGCAGAGCCTGGGTCGGATGTTGGTGCTTGCCGTCGCCGGCGTTCACGACGCGGGCTTCGGTCACACGGGCCACGAACTGCGCAGCGCCGACCTCGGGATGACGCAGGACGATCACGTCCGGGTCGTAGGCGGACAGTGTGAGCGCGGTGTCCTTGAGCGACTCGCCCTTGTCGACGGAGGAGCCGACGGCCTTCAGCGTCATCGTGTCGGCGGACAGCCGCTTGGCCGCCAGCTCGAACGACGACGAAGTGCGCGTCGACGACTCGTAGAACACATTCAGGACGAGCCGGCCGCGCAGGGTTGGCAGCTTCTTGTTGTCACGCTCCTGTGATTGCGCGAACGAGCGGGCGGTCGCGAGCAGACGCTCGATGTCATCCCGGCTCAGATCGGTGATCGACAGGAGGTGGCGGCGCTCGTCGGCGGGCGGAAGCAGATCGCTCCCGACGACACGGAGATCAGTCAACGTCGGCCTCCTCGCGCTCGGAGATCAGAATCACACGGTCGATCTCGTCGACCTCCATCAACTCCACCTGCACGCGCTGGTCGCGTGTCGTCGGCAGGTTCTTGCCCACGTAGTCCGGGCGAATCGGGAGCTCGCGGTGGCCGCGGTCCGCCAGGACGGCGAGCTGCACGCGGTCGGGCCGCCCGTACTCGAACAGCGCGTCGACGGCCGCCCGAATCGTGCGGCCGGTATAGAGGACGTCGTCCACCAGGATCACGGTTCGGCCCTCGAGATCGAAATCGAGTTTGGTGTCGCGCACGAGCGGTTGCGCGCGGCGCGGCGCCTGCCCCGCCCGCACGTGCACGTCGTCCCGGTGGAAGGTGATGTCGAGCTGTCCGAGCGCCAGCTCCTCCCCCGAGCGTTCGGCGACGAGGGTGCGGATGCGCTGGGCGATCGGCACGCCGCGGGTGTGGATCCCGACGAGTGCGACCGTCTCGAGGTCGTCGTTGCGCTCGATGATCTCGTGCGCGATCCGGGAAAGAGTCCGGCGGATCGACTCCTCGTCGAGCAGGATCCGCTGTGACCGGGTGACGGCAGGGTGCGACATTCGACTCCTTTCCGGCCTCGCTGGACCGGGTTAAAGGGGCGGTGCGGCTCGCACTGTAGACGATCTGACCGGACGGATAGGCTCTGGCCGAGCCGTGGACGACGCACTCCTCCGCCGGTACGCAGGCCTGATCGTCGAGGTCGGAGCCAACGTTCAGCCCGGACAGACCGTCTGGATCGTGGCGGAGCCCCGGGCGGCACCGCTGGCCCGGCTGGTCGCGGCCGCGGCGTACGAGCGCGGCGCGCGCTTCGTCGACCCCTGGTACTTCGATCCGCACGTCAAGCGGGTCCGGCTCGAACGCGCCGCCGAGGACACGCTCGATTTCGTCCCGGAGTGGTACGGCAGGCGGCTCCTCGATCTCGGCGAAGGGCACGGCGTCCGCATCTCGATCACCCCACAGGTGCCGCCCGGGCTGCTGGCCGGCATCGACCCCGCCCGTGCGGGCCGGGATGCGCTGCCCGCCCTGGCGGAGAACTTCGAGGTGATCAACGCCAAGACGACCAACTGGACGGTCGTCCCGTGGGCGACCCCCGAGTGGGCGTGCCTCGTCCATCCGGGAGTGGACGAGGAGACGGCGATGGCCAGGCTCTGGGAGCAGCTGATCTTCGTGCTGCGCCTCGATGAGCCAGATCCGGCGGCGGCCTGGCGGTCGCGGCTCACACAGCTTCACGAGGCGGGGAAGCGAGTCGACGCGTATCGCTTCGACGCGCTGCGCTTCGAGGGGCCGGGCACCGACCTCACGATCGGCCTGCTGCCCTCGTCGCGGTACGCGTCCGAGACGCCCGGAATGCAGACGGTCGACGGGATCGTGCACGCGCCGAACCTTCCCACCGAGGAGATCGCGACCACGCCGGATCCCACCCGTGCGGACGGCGTCGTCACGGCCACGAAGCCGCTCGACGTCGGCGGCACGGTGATCCGTGACCTGCGGGTTCGCTTCGACGGTGGGCGCGCGGTCGAGATCGAGGGCGACGGCGCCGACGCATTGCGTGCGCGCGTCGGCAAGGACGAGGGCGCCGCCCGGCTGGGCGAGGTGGCGCTCGTCGACCGCGAGGGACGCATCGGCAAGACCGGCGCCGTCTTCTACAACACACTCCTCGACGAGAACGCGGCGAGCCACATCGCGCTCGGCAACGCCTATGCGATCTCGGTCGCCGAGGAGGACCGGCACCGCATCAACAAGAGCTCGATCCACATCGACTTCATGATCGGCTCCGAGGAGGTCACCGTCACCGGCAGGCAGGCGGACGGCACCGAGGTGCCGGTCCTACGCGGGGGCGATTGGCAGATCTGAGCGGTCGCGCACTTCGCCCCGAGAGGTGTCAGACACCTTCGGTGTCAGACACCAGAGGCACCGCGCGGTCGGGGCGTGCGCCGGCCTTGACGAGCCGCGGCTCGCCGCGCTCGGCGAACGGCACCTCGATGACGTCGAAGTCGCGCGGGACAACCGTCGCCTCGAACACGGCACGCGCCTCCTCGGCGAGCTCCTTCCCGAAGTAGCGCGGCGAGACGTGTGTGAGCGCGAGCAGCCGCACGCCGGCGGCGCGCGCGATCTCACCGGCCTGGCGGGCCGTCGAGTGCAGGGTCTCCTCGGCGCGGTCGCGCTCTTCCTCCGAGAACGTCGCCTCGTGGACGAGGACGTCCGCTCCTTCGGCGAGGACGCGCACCGTCTCGACGGGAGCGGTGTCGCCCGGGATCACGATGCGCCGGCCGGGTCGCGGCTCACCGAGGACGGTGTCGGGTGTGAGCACCCGTCCGTCCGCCAGCGTCACCGACTCACCACGCTGCAGCGCTCCGCGCTCGGGGCCGGCCGGGACGCCGAGCGCGTCGGCCGTGTCCACGTCGAACCGACCGGGACGCAGGTCCTCGACGAGGGCGTATCCGAGCGCGCTGACGCCATGGTGGACCGGGAACGCCAGGATCCGATAGCCGTCACGCTCGAGCGCCTCGCCGGCGCGGAGCTCCTCGATCTCGACCGGATAGCTGAGCCTGCCGATCACCCGCTTGAGGCTCGCGTACAGGTCGCCGAGCCCGGGCGGGCCGTAGACGGCCAGCGGCAGCTCGCGCTGGCGCAGGGAGAACGTCTTGAGCATCCCGGGCAGCCCGAGGTAGTGGTCGGCGTGGAAGTGGCTGAGAAAGATCTCCTCCAGATCGGGGAGCCCGATCGAGGAGCGCATCAGCTGCCGCTGGGTGCCTTCGGCGCAGTCGAAGAGCAGGCGCTCGCCGCCGCGGCGCACGAGGATCGCGGCCGGTGCGCGCCGGGCGGTCGGCGCGCTCGCCGACGTGCCCAGGAAGACGATGTCCAGGTCCATGCCGCAGCTAGTCTCGCAGCGCGGCGGCGGCGGGTTACGGGAGGACGAGCTTCTGACCGACGCGAACGCCTGCGCCGCTCAGGTGATTCGCCCGTTCGATCCGCCAGATCCCGTCGCGGACGTCCCCACCGTAGTGGGCCTGCGCGATCGACCAGAGCGTCTCGTACGGACGAACCGTCACCACCTGCCGGGGCCCGTGCGCGTTCGAGGAGCGCGCGACCGCGCTCCAGGCCAGAACGGCGATTCCCACGATGAGTGCGATCCGAACGAACATGTGTTCGCCACTCTAGCGAACACCTGTTCGTGTTGTCAAGGGGAGCTTACTTCCCGCTGCAGCCGTGCTTGCCGTGGCCGTGCCCGTGGCGGCAGTGCGCCGGCGAGGGGGTGCCGGCCGAGCGGCCGTGGCGGCCGCCCGGCGCGGCTCCGACGGTGAACGTCGGGGAGGTGAGCGTGCTCGTGCGGGCCGGGTTCGTCACCGCCGTGAGCGCGAACTGGAACTCGTAGGTGCCGGGGGCAAGCCTCAGGTTTCCGAAGTACACGCCGGGCCGGTAGTAGGCCTTGACGACCCCGGTCAGCGCAGGGCCCACCGGCCCGCCCGGGACCTTGACGACCCGCGCGGTGTACCTCGCGTCCTCGCCGACCGTGAGGCTCGTCCAGAGGCCCGACGTGGTCGCCGGCTTGGCCGTCGGCCGCGAGCCGGCCGCGGTGCCGGGTCCGCCGAAGATCCCCTGGGCGCCGACCACGGACGTGGTGTGGGCCCAGCCGCGGGAGATCGCCGGGACGCCGCCCTGGCAGAGCCCCTTCGCCGCCGCGATCTTCGCCTTCACCGCCCCGTAGGACGCCTTGTGCGTGAGGTCGGCGAAGAGGTTCCCCGACTGGAAGCCACCCGAGAGGCTCGTGTCGTCGATCAGTGGGAAGTAGAGAAGCGAAGCGACATCCGGGTCGCAGGCGGCGATCTCCGCGAGCTGCACGTGGCTGGTCGCCTGCTGCTGCTCCGTGATCGGCACGACGTTCTCGGGCGGCGCGTCATAGGCGCCCTCGTGCCCCGTCACGACCGTCTGCTCGCCGACCTCGTCGAGGTTGATCGGCAGCCCGGTGCCGGCCGAGTTCGCCCTCGCCGCCTGCCCGCCGGCCTGCTCGGCCGGAACCGGCTGCGCGGTGCCGTTGAAAGCGTCCCAGAGCGCCTGCTTGATGCGGTCGAGGTTCGCCGCGCCCGCCTGAGGCCACTGGAACGGCTTCGAGAACGGAGCCGAGTCCTGGATCGGCGGATACGGGTGCATGTCGAACTGGTCGAAGATCGGCTTCGTCCGGCCCGACGCCCGGTAGGCGTCGCCGAGGTACTTGATGAACCAGACGGGCGAGTGACTCGGGTTCGACGCCGCGTTCGCGTTGTCGTTCCCCCGCGAGGAGATCGCGGGGCCCCACACGACCGCGTCGGGACGGACCGTCTTCAGCGCGTCGTAAGCCTGGGCGAGCGTGTGCTCGTAGTCGGTCGCCGCCGCGTCCTTGCCGCCGCGGTACTGCGGCTGCCAGAACCGGTTCACGTTGGGCTCGTTCCCGATGATGATCTCCTTCACGCCGGGGAACGCCTGCCCGACCAGGCTGACGAACGTGGCGAACTGGGCCTGCGCGCCGGCGTTCGACCCGATCGCAGCCGGATGCTGCGGGTAGACAGCGAGGATCGGGTTGAGGTTGTTCAGCTTTGCGCAGTCGATCGCCGCCTGGATGTTCGCCTGGAACGGGATCACCGTCGGAGTCGCCTCGTTCCACTGCACCGTCATGCGGAAGTCCTGGTAGCCGATGTCGCCGGCGCTCTGCCACCAGACGTCGCCGCAGGCGTGGAACTTCGGCCAGTCGTCCGCCACGCCGTAGCGCAGCGGAGCGGCAGTTGCATTTCCAGCTGCGGTCAGTGCGGCCACCGCGAGCATCGCCCCCATCACCCTCTTCACAGGGCCAGCGTGTGCGCTGCCGCAGGCACCGGGAAGTGCCGGGCGACCTAACCTGCGTCGCTCTCCGGCCTAACTCGGTTGAGGCTCGAGTGCGTCGACGAGCCTGGCCGCTCCGAAGCGCACCGGGTCGTCCGCGGGGAGGCCGGTCTCGGCTTCCGTCTCCTCGATCGCGCGCCGGGCCGCTGCCTCGTCGAGGTCGCGCGTGTTCAGCGCCACCGCCCGCACTTTCGCCGGCCGGGCCACGAGGCTGATCCGCTCGTGCAGGTCGACGAGCTCGGCGAGCGGCGGCATCGGGAACTGCTCGTTCTCGTCGACGTACAGCTGTCCGGCCTTGTGGCAGAGCACGTAGGCGTGCGGTGCCGAACCGTGGATCAGCCCCAGCGTGACGCCGGAGTACCCGGGATGCAGCAACGAGCCCTGCCCCTCGACGAACAGCACCTCGCCCCCACGCTCGACCCCTTCGATCACGAGCTGCTCTGCAGCACCGGCGATGAAGTCGGCGACGACGGCGTCGACGGAGATGCCCCAGCCCGCGATCGCGATCCCGGTTTGCCCGGTCGGGACGAACTCGCTGCGCCAGCCGCGGCGCCGCGCCTCCCGGTCGAGCTCGAGCGACACCGTCATCTTCCCGATCGCGCAGTCGGAGCCGACGGTGAGGATCGTGCTCGCGCGGTGAGTCAGGTTCGCGCCGGTCGGAACGTTGAGGCCCGGCGGAGGCATGCGCAGGTCGCGCAGCTCCGACCTGTGCTCGCGGGCGAGCGCAGCGAGCTCCGGATCGACCGAGATGAACTCGTGCAGGCCGTTCTCGACGTCGAGCCCGTCGCGGATGCAGTCCTTCAGAAGGTCGCGCCACGCCGGCGGGAACCGGCCGCCCTGTGTCGCCACACCGACGAGCGCCGTCGTCGGCTCGTAGCGCCGCGCCTCCTCGACGGAGCGGACGAGCGGGAATCCCTCGTGCTCGGTGGCGCTCGACTCCGAGTCGAGGACGGCGACGACGTCCTGCGGCCGGTACCGGAGCACACCGCGGGCTGTCTTCCCGTAGTGCGGGTCGTCCGACTTGCCCTCCGCGAGGATGAGCAGCCTACGCGGGCGCAACACCCATCCCGGGCGCCTCGGAGGGAAGCTGAACGCCGTCGACGAACGCCACACCCGGCCACGGATCTTCGGCGAGCAGCAGGTTGCCGTCGAGGTCGACGTGGTCCATCAGGCTCGAGATGTGCGCACCCGGTGCGATCCCGAGGCCCGACTCGACCATGCAGCCGAGCATCACGCCCAGCCCGAGCGCGCGCGCCGCATGCACCATCCGCACGGCCTCCCGGATCCCGCCCGATTTCGCGAGCTTGATGTTGATCCCGTGCGCCCGCTCCGCGCACGCGGCGACGTCGGCGAGCACGTGGCAGTCCTCGTCGACGTAGACCGGGACCGGTGAGCGCCGCTTCAGCTCCGGCCCGTCCGGGTCGCCGGCCGCGAGCGGCTGCTCGCAGTACTGCAGGTCGAGCTGCGGGAGATACTCGAGTGCTTCGTCGAGGCTCCACGCCTCGTTGACGTCGCATTGCAGCGGCAGATCCGTCACCTGCCGCACGGCGCGCACGCGCTCCACGTCGAGCCCGTCGCGGCCGCCGAGCTTCAGCTTCAGGCGCCGGAAGCCGCGCGAGGCGATCCGCTCCGTGCGGCGGGCCATGTCGTCCGGATCGCCGAGCCAGATCGTCCACGACGTCGGCGGGCCCGCGCGGCGCAGGCCGAGCAGCCTGTAGACCGGCTGTCCGACGAGCTTGCCCTGGAGGTCGTGCAGCGCGTGATCGACGGCGGCGCGGGCCGCCTGCTCGCCGGGCGGCAGCCGCGCTGCGAGCTCGTCGAGGGCGAACGGATCGTCACCAAGCTCGATGCCGTCCAGCCACGCCACGGCACTCGCGGTCGATTCGGAGTAGCGCTCGATCGGCGCCGCCTCGCCGAAGCCCGACACGCCCTCGTGATCCACCTCGACCTGGACGACATCTGCGTCGTCCTCCGACCCGCGCGAGATCGTGAAGGTCTCCGCGAGCCGGACCGTCGCGATGCGGGTCGTGAGTTTCACGAGGGCCTACACTAGTGCCGCAACGCGCCCCGTATGGATGGGACCACGCGCCTCAGTACCACTTGCCCTTGGCGAATCCCCCGAACGCGACCAGGCCGACGAGCGCGATGATGATCCCGAGCCACAGGCTCCACACGATCGCGACGACGATGCCGACGATAACGAGGATCCCGCCGAGACCGATTCCGCCGATCGAGCCGCCCCGTCTGCCGTCAGCCGCCATGCCTGCCTCCTCGATGTGGATGATCCGGGACTTCCCCGGACACCGCGAGGATGAAACGCGCTCGGGCAGGGCTCCGTGCGCCGGGGCCTTCGCTGTTTTGACTTACACTCAGATCAAGCGCCCGTAGCTCAGGGGATAGAGCGCTCGCCTCCGGAGCGAGAGGTCGCAGGTTCGATTCCTATTTGACGATACGCGGGCTCCGATGGGCGACAGTATTACTAGAGCCGTTTACGCTGTCATCGGGGCTGGAGCGGTCAGCCTGGGAGCGAAGTCTGACCAAGGTCTGACCGCGAAGACACTGGCCACGCAGGCTGAGCTCATCCATTGTCGCGCTCCGGCCGCTCCCACGGCCCTGGAATACCGCGTTCGACCTTTTCGTAGGCTGGCTCTTCAACGGAATCGAGTCTGGATCCGATTGCGGCACAGGCTCCGGAGCTGAGTCGGGAGGTTGGGCTCTTCAGGCATGTCTGATCGCTTCGATTGTCAGAACGAGTCCTGCAGAAGTGACGAGTAGGAGTCCCAATCCCATCCCGAGATAACCGTAACGCAGCCAGCTGGCTTTGTGATTGTTGCGATCCCGTTCACGTCTTAGAACACCAATCGTTCCGCGAAGCAGATATCCGCTCGTACTGAGAGCGTCACGAGTCACAAATGCAAGCGTCGGAAAGCGCTCCACATCTTCCATCGACACGGCATCGGCGCCGGTTGGGAGTAAGACGCCCCAGCTGATTACGCCAACAGAGATAAGAAGCGCGATCAGCGCTGCACCGGCTAGGCCGGCAGCTACAGCGTGATACTCCTCGCCACCTCCGAAGGTGGTGGCCTCGACACTTCCCGCTAGCGCGATGATGATTCCTAGGAATCCGGCGACGGCCGAGCCGCGTCCATTGAGACTCTCGCCGCGTTGAGATTCCTCGTCGAGCATGCGACGCGAAGCGTCAAGGAGAACGCCAACGGTCTTCGGGTCAGGCGAAGAAGATTGTGTCGCTGCCATCGACTTCGGACGATAAGAACCGAGTCGGCCGGACTGCACCGAGCTCTAAGGCTCCGCGAGCTCTACCGGCGTAACGACGAACGCTCCGCTGAAGTCTCCGCTGCCAAGAGCCTCGTCACTGACGATGCTAAGGATGCGGAACTCGTTGTGGTCGCTGTTGAAGAACACGTCGCCAACAGACCACTAAGGAACGGCCGTGGCGAACGTGCCGATATCTTCGCCGTTCTCGGGGTACAGCCGAAAGGTGAATCCAGACACGATGTGCTCCTTCGTGGCTGGGGCCGGACGGATCCGACGACCGTACTACAGGGTCTCGCCTCTTTGAACTCTTGTGGCATCAGTGGGAGGGTGGCACCGTGCCTGGTTGCATCTTCTGCGGCTCCACACCGACGACTAAGACCCATGTGTTCCGCAAGGCGTGGCTAGACAAACTCATGCCGGCAGGCCAGGAAGGCGGCTTCGTACATAGACACCTTCGGGAAGGCGAGAGCGGCTTCGACCACACATGGCATCGTGACTCGTTCGACATCCAGCCCCATGCCGCATGCAGAAACTGCAACGGCGGCTGGACAAATCGCCTCGAACACATGGGTGAGGCATTGGTCGAGCCATGTGTCCTTGGCAGCGGTCGTAACGTCCCCACAACACTCACCCGACCCTGTCCAGATGGATTCTCACCTGCATGGCAGTTCTCGATCAGATCCTCGCCAAGCCCGTCGTCGAACAGTCACTCCGCGACACCCTTATGAACGAGTGGGAGCCGCCCGAGAACTGTTTCGTTTGGCTCGCCGGAACGACTGCAACCGAGGACGTGGTCAACGCTTGGCCTCGTCCGTGGATGATGGGATCACCCGGCGTAGTAGACGGTTAATTTGCGATCTTCCGCATCAAGCACTTTGTCGCCCAGACGTTCATACCGCTGAACGGGGCGCCTGAAGATCTCGTCTTTGACAGGAGCGGAGGCACTGGCGAACACGTCGTTCAGGTCTGGCCCAGTCCCAACACCGCCGTCACGTGGCCTCCGGCTCGATTGATCCCCAACGACGAGGTCGAAGAGTTGGCTCGAGCTTTCGAGTCTTAACGCCTGTTTGTCATGCAGTTCGCAGAATGCGCGCAATCCACTGTTCCTCCTCTCACCTTCCTGGCGAGTAAATGTCTTCTTGGTTCTTCTGCGCCCACGCCTCAAGCCGGCGATAGAACCCCAGGTACCACGGACGATCCCCAGTCTCTGCCGGAACTGAAGCTGATGTCCATAAATGTCTCCGAGGCCGGGACGGTCAGCCTTCAGGCTCGGATAGCTGATGCTGTTTAGGCATGTCTCCTTGATCCTCGGACGCCGCGATCGAGGAAGCTTCACCCGCCCGAGGACTCCGCCTTTACACAGTCGTGACACTCATCGTCGAGAACTGACCATGATCCGTCTGTTCACTCCGCTCCGAAGGAGTCCAGCGCTCGTCCTTGATGACGTCCCCTGGGGGCAGACGGTAGGCCCTTACGGCGGGCTCTACGGAGTCCCCTGCGCCATCTCCGAGAGCGACTGCCGAGTCTTCCTTTCAGACGAAGACCCCTTTGCCCGTCGCCTGGACGGTTCTATACTCGGGCGTTCGGATGGCTGGGCTGCCGACCGGACGGTGACGTTGTCTTCACTCGGACATCGAAAGGGTCAACGCCGTTGTGCATTCGGCTCGGAGACAGCTACGGCGCCGTTCGGGAACAGCACACGAAGCTTGTTGCGAAGGCGGTTGCGAGGCGGGCGGCCACGAGGTCGAGGTGCCGGGGCCGATGAGTCTTTGTGAGTGTTTCAGCGGGCGAAGACGGGGCGGCCGCGGCATCGTGGGCACAGAGCTGCTGGCCGGGCATGCCGGGCCGGAGGGGATCACGTTGCGCGCGCGGGATGGGGCTGCACACCGGCGAACCGGGAGTAGAGGGCGGCGGCTGCATCGGTGTGGACGTCGATCGGGCGGCGAGGGATCTGT
Organism: uncultured Thermoleophilia bacterium; assembly: GCA_963828655.1. Classification (GTDB taxonomy): domain Bacteria; phylum Actinomycetota; class Thermoleophilia; order Gaiellales; family Gaiellaceae; genus PALSA-600. Next base: position 858,084 of record CAWHFK010000009.1, read on the forward strand.
GCGGCCGGACAGGCGGCCAGATTCTGCTCTCGCAGGGGACACGTGAGCGGTTGCAGGCTGTTCGAGGTGAAGGCGCTCGGAGAGATACTAGCTGCCTACCCCGCGGCGGGCCTGCGCCGGAGCGGCTGTTCCAGCTGCTGGTCGGGGGGTCGGGCTCGGAGTCCCGCCTCTGCGGGCCGAGAGCGGTCGCGCCGCCGGCTTGGGCAGGCTGCCGAGACGCCGCTCTCGCCACCGAGCTTCGCAGATGCCGCCCGGCAGGTGCGGCAGCGGCTGCCCGGGGTTGACGCGCCGCTGCAGCGGCCGCTAGTCGAGCTTGGCGCCGCCTTGTTCACCGCCGACCGCGCGGTCAGCGGCGCGCAAGGTTTCCTCGCCCGCGTCGACCACGAGCAACTTGAGCCGGCTGGCCGTGCAACACCAGATCGGCGTGTACTCGCGGCAAGCGCGGGAAGAGGCCGAGCGGCTCCAGACCCGGATCAGCTGCGTCGAGCAGCTCGAAGAGCGCCACCACGCACTCGCAGAGCCTCGCCCCCCAACTCCCTGACAGACTCGACGCGCTCCACACCCAACAGGAGATCAGCCAGCTCCACGAACAGATCAGTACCGCCACCGACGGAGCTCGACCAGGCCCTCCAGCAGGCCGCCAAGGCGCTCGACCTCTTGAGCTTCAAACTCGCCCGCACCCGCCACCGCAGCGTCTACCACGCCGACCACCGATACATCGTCCCCTACAGCGACGACCACGACCGCGACCGCCACCGCGAATTCGACACCCTCAGCGAAGCCCGCGACTTCAAAACAGCCCTCCGACTCACCGAACAAGCCCGACGCAAGGTCGACTCGGGCAGCATGACCAAAGGAGGCGAAGAAACGATGGGCAGCTGGGGTGGCAATATCAGGTTGATCAAGAACCCACGCCGGTAACACCCAACTGCCCGAGTGTGCGGGAATGTCCCTTGAGCTGGTGGCGACCCAGCGGGCGCAGGGAGGCGTGGGTGCTCAGGTTCGCTCGAGAACAACGACGATGTGCGTGCCACCGTCGAGGGCTCCCGGTTCGCGACACGCTTGGATCTCGATCTCGAGGAAGCGCTCGTCCCATGCATCGTTGCGCGTGGAGAGGAAGTTCGCAGCTGATGCGGTGATGACGCGACAGGAGTGTCGTCCGAGCAACTGCTCAAGGCTGCTCCAGCGATACGCGCGAAGGACGTGGCCTCTGTTTAGCTCGCCGTCGAGGTCTCCCGTGGAGCGAAGACGTCAGCGACGGCTCGCTGCCATCCGAACTCATCAATCGGTCCGGAAATCTGTTCGAAGAAGGCGCGTGCCGTGCCGAGTAGCGACATGACGCTGAGCAAGACCGTCCCGGATCTCGATCCGGCCGCCAACCGCGCCGTCGACGATCAAGATCGGATCGGTGCTCGCGGTCCAAGCCGCGTACGAGGGAAAACGAACAGGCAGATGGTCGCTCGACAGCGCCCGCCCCGTCGGATCCCCGAAGTCAAGGTGGAAGGCGCACGCACTTGACGTGCGGTGGGGCGATATCGGGGCGCACCGACACCGAGAAGTCACCCTGCTCGACTTCGAACGTCAGTTGGTCGCCGCCCGCCCCGGCCGGGTTGTTGTTGACGAACGCCGACAGAAGGCTGATGCCGGCCGTCGCCGCCCAGGTAAAGTAGATCACCGTCGAGCAAGATGAACGAGTCGGCGGAATCTGTCAGGTCGTACCGGCCCGGATCGCCCACGGGCACCCTGGTGTCGTACTGGAACTATCCACCGATCGGGTGCCCGACGGCGAGAGCCGTGAGCAGGCCGAGTGGATCGCTGATCGCGTCGATCACCAACGCGATGTTGATGGCGGCCGGTTTGGCATCGCCGGTTCTCCTTC
>CAWHFK010000010.1:0-16952 GCA_963828655.1 uncultured Thermoleophilia bacterium
GCACGTAACCGAAAGCCGGTCGAGAGGCCGGCTTTCCGCTTTGTTGAACCGAAAGTGACGCGGGTGGCCTGCTCTTGCCCCTGGCCGGATAAGGGCGATTTGCGGACGATTCCGGCCGGTTTGGGCACTAGCCTGGCCCTTGTGCCCAAACTGCTACGCGTGTTCTAAGCATGCCGCGCGTACCGCCACCAGCCGCACTGTCGGACCGGCTCGCAGCGATCGTCGCTGAGGAAGGGGCACTCGAGGAGCGAGTCCTGCGCCAACTCGGAAGAGCGGGGATAACCGAAGTCGACGTGAGTGATCCGCCGGAAGTGATCACGGCAATCGGCCCTCGCTACCGGATAACGGCGGACATCAACCGCGAGCACGAGACGCCCATCGCTTCAGCACTCGCCGAGGTCATCGACGAGGCTCGCGCCGTCGACTCGTACATGCGGCTTGCGCTTGCAGCTGCCGACATGGAGGTCGTTGCCGAGGCCGCGACCGAGCTCGCCCGGTTCCGGCCCCGCCCGGGCTCCAGCGAGCCGCGCCTCAGCAACGTCCACGCGCGCATCGAAGACGTCGCGGAGTCCGGCCTGGTCGTCGTCTACGCCCGATCTTTCACCGGGAATGCCTCCCTCTCCAGGGACTGGTGGCCGGAGAGCGAGGACGACCGTAAGCTGCACCACCAGCTCATGGCAATGCGTGACGAAGTTCACGCCCACGCCGATCACACGACCGAGCGAACCATGATCCCAGGGACAACGTCTGGCGGCATCGCCTTCTCCCAGATGCTCGCCTTTAACCGAATGTGGGGGGACGAGCTGCGCGACGTCGCTGGGCTCGCCGAGCGGCAGCAGGCGCGGTTCAAGAAGGAGGCTGATCGCCTCTACGAGCTGCTCGCGCTGAGTCAGTCCCAGTAGTCGGCGCGAAGCGATCCGCGCCGCCGCCTCACCCGTTTCCTGGCTCGTCTTCGACGCGGAGGCTGTCACGCACGCCGACTCGACAGGGCTCGACGCACTCGACCAACTGACGAAAGACCTCGCGCTGACGGGATCACGCTCGCCGTTGTTCGGCTCAGGACACGCATGGAGTAGTTCGCGCCCGCCAGCGTGACCGAGACGATCGGGAGCGCCCGCTTCTACCCCACGATAGGCGCGGCTGTGGCGGCGTGCGTCAACGCGCAGGAGGCCGCACGGTAAGGCGTCGGGAGTCGAGTTGCTCGAGCGCTTCCTCGGCGTCGTAACCGAGCGCGAGTGCGATCTTCGGGGCACACCTGACGACTCGTGCGGCGCCGGTTACAGGCGTCACCGCCTCGAGGGTGGCGACGATTTGGTTGTTGGTTGCCCCGGCTGTGAGAGCTAGTAGTACCGCGTGCTGAAACGAGGACGGCGCGGCATCGACGGCGATGGTCGCGGCGACGCGCAAAAGCGACTCGGTCTTCTCGTCGATGACGGTCGCGGCGTATGAGCTTCCTCCCACCGCGATCACTTCGAGGAGCGGAGCATCGTGCAGAGCGAGTCGCCGGAGGTGCTCTTTGTAGTCGTCCATCGAGCTGCACCCATTCGACCTCGCGCGGGCCGCTCGCGCGTCATACCTCCGGGGTGAGATTCGGACGCGCGTGACCGGCGCGCTCGCTGACCGTTCCGGGCCGTGAACTTCATACGATCTGCATGACGATGCAGGCGCCCCCCGGCGCCCAGACTTCCCTCTGGCCCGCGGTGAAGGGCATTCGAACGACCGACGAGACGGGAGCATGACCGTGACGGTTGCCGAAAAGAATGAGCCGTTCTGGAGACGACACCTCGTCGCCCTGATCCTCGGCGGATTCGCTCTTCTCCTGGTCGTGATCGTGGCGGGCCAACTCCTGGATCAGGGGGACGTTGCCAGGTGGCTCGCCGAAGTGCCGGAGCAATGGGCTTACGTCTTGTGCTTGCTGTTCGTCTGGTTCGATGCGGTCATCCCGATTTTCCCCGGCGAGACGACGCTCAACGCGGCGTCGACCATCGCCGCAGGGGGAAACCTCGACCTCCAGCTCGTCATGCTGGCCGGCGCGCTCGGCGCGATCCTCGGAGACTCGTTGTTGTTCTGGATCGCCCGAAAGAGCTCCGCCAAAGTACAGCCCCACCTCGACACGGCGCTGGAAAATCCCAAGGTCAGCGCGGTCTGGGACGCGCTCGACCGCTCGCCCGGTGTTCTGATCGTGGCCGGGCGCTACGTCCCGGGAATGCGCTTCGCCGTCAACGCATCGATGGGGCTCTCCGCAATCCCATACCGCCGCTTCTTCCCCTGGTCGGTCCTCGGCGGAGCCCTCTGGTCGGTCTACACGTGTGCGCTGGCCTACCGGGTGGCGACAACACTCTCTGGCTTCCCGCTCGCGTCGATCGCCATCTCCTCGCTCATCACGTCTGCTGCGCTGGCGGCGGTTTACTTCGTCGATCGTCGCCGGCGGAGGGGAGCGAAGAGTGCGAAGCCGACCGATGCGAGCGCCGTCGCCCCGCGGGATTGAGCCGTGAATGACGTGACCGCCGCACCCCTGTCGTCCGACCCCAAGGCATTGATGCGCAGCCGCGAATACCGCCGGTTGCTTGTCCTGGCGGCCCTGGTCGGGCTCCTCGTCTCGTGCGCCTCGTGGCTGTTCCTCGAGGCCGTTCACGAGATCGAGGTCGGGATCTACGAGAACCTGCCGCACGACCTCGGCTACGAGCATCTACCTCTGTGGTGGCCGCTGCCGTGGCTGGCACTAGCAGGCTTGCTGACGGCGTTCGCGATCGTGCGCCTGCCGGGGCACGGCGGGCATGTGCCAGCGGATGGGCTCAAGGTCGGCGGCACGCCGCTCAGGCCGATCGACCTGCCGGGTGTTCTGCTCGCAGCGCTCGCAACGCTGGGACTGGGGCTCGTGCTGGGACCTGAGGCGCCGTTGATCGCAATCGGGACGGGTCTCGGCATTCTCGCCATGTCGCTCGTCCGGCGGGACGCTTCGCAGCAGACGTTGAGTCTGATGGCCGCCGCCGGGAGCTTCGCTGCGCTTTCGTCGATCTTCGGCTCGCCGGTGATCGGCGCCGTGCTCGTGATCGAGGCGATCGGCCTCGGCGGGCCAATGCTGTCTGTTGTGTTGCTGCCCGGCCTGATGGCCGCCGGGATCGGCTCGCTGGTATTCATCGGGTTGGGATCGTGGTCCGGCTTCAGTACCGCCGCGTGGTCTCTGAGGCCGTTCCCCCTGCCTGACTACGGAGGCCCGGGTTGGGCCGACTTCGGCTGGACCCTCGCGCTGGCAGTCGTGGTCGCCGTCGCGACGTTCATGGTGATGAAGCTCGCGCGCCTGATCTACGGGGTCGTGCAGAGACGGCTGTTCGTACTCACGATCATCGCCGGGCTCGCCGTCGGCGGCCTTGCGATTGCCTTTGCAGAGACGACCGATTACGAGCCGACCGCGGTGCTCTTCTCGGGTGAGAGCGCCTTCTCAGCACTGTTCGCCTCGACTCGGACGATCTCGCTCTCCGCTCTCACGCTCCTGATCGTGTTCAAGGGGCTGGCTTGGAGCATCTCGATGAGCAGCTTCCGTGGCGGCCCGACTTTCCCGGCCATTTTCCTCGGCGTCGTCGCGGGACTGCTTGCGGCGCACCTGCCCGGTTACTCAGAGACGCCTGCCGTTGCCGCGCTCGTGGGGGCGTGCTGCGTCTCCGTCCTGCGTATGCCGCTAGCCTCGGTGATGATCGCAACGCTTCTCTCGGCCAGGGCCGGGCTCGAGGTCGCGCCACTCGTCGTCATTGCAGTCGTTGTCGCCTACCTCGCGAGTGAAGCACTGAGTGCCTACGTCGACTCACGCATCGGCGGCGCGCCCGCCGCCCCTGCAGCGCCTGCTCCCGGATCAGAGGCGGGCTTAGGCGCTACCGGAAGCGCCTAAGCCCGATCCTTGAAACCGGCCCAGCCCGGGGCTAGAACCGGCGGCGACCCGGTCTTCCGGGTGTGACAGCTGCTGCGACGACTGCCGTCTTCGCAACCGGTGCGGGGCCAGGCGTGACCGCTTTGGCCACGACCGCGGTCTTCGCCACGGGGTGCCCGATGACGCCGACCCGTCCTACGCGTGCTGGTCTTAGAGGCATCTTCAGTCTCCTTCGGTAGCAGCTTCATCGGTGGCAGCTTCATCGGCCTCGATCGAGGCGATGATCGCTTGAATGGGAATGCGTCCGTTGGCGATCAACTGGCCACCCGAACGCCGCGCCGCCGATGCGAACGGCGCCGCCCAGAGGTTCTCCCAGATCAGCACACCGGCTGTGCTCCCCGGGTCCATGCAAGCAGCCAGGTTCGCGACGTCCTCGGCGGCCAAGAGCTCCGCCAGCTGAGCCTCGACTGCCTGGAGAGGTCCAAGCTGTTCGATGTCGGAAAGCTCCGTCGCCTCAACGGTGCCGTCGTCGTTCTTGGTGAGGATCAGGACATCGACCACCCGGATGATCCCGGCGTCGACCAACGCCAGCAGCTCGGTGGCCATCTCGCCCGTGAAGTTGCTCGCCCCCGCTGGAAACTCGACGACGAGGTAGTCGATTGGGCCGAGTGAGTCGAGATGCCTCTCCTCGACTTCAGGCTCAGTTGTCGTGTCAGTTGTCGTTTCGGTCATGGAAACCTCCTTATGCGGTTGCGGCAACGGTCTTGTCCGAGCCTATGTAGGCGACAATCAGGGCCGCCGGAAAGCAAACGAGGCAGAAGCGAAGTATCCGAGGAAGCTATGGCCCTTTCGCCCAGCAACGCGGGCCGGCCAGGATGCGAAGGCGATCCAGATCACGATCGCGAGAATCGTCCAGAGCCACCATCCATTTGCAGCGAGAACCATTACGTCACCTCCGGTCAATCGTCATTGGCGAGCCATCGCCACGCGGAGCCGTTCCTCGGGTGAGATCAGGTGATCCGCGTCCTTGGCATCCTCGCCGAGGTCGATTTGCACCCAGTCCACGCGACCGTTGAACACGTTGTCGGCGGGCCCGTAGTCGTCGCTGACAGGCGACGCGGTGTCCGAGCCGACGTCGGTCGTCTCGTCCGCGGAGAACACCAGCGGGACGGTGCCTTCGACGCGGCCCGTGCCCACATCGTTGCCGTCGACGAACAGCGTGACCGTGCCCCCCTTGGCAAGGCCGCCGCCGTCATACGCGAACTCCATGCGCACCTGGTGCGTTCCAGGGGGAATCGCGGTGTCTCCCTGGATCTTGAAGTGCTGCAGGCCGAGCAGGTTGTAGCAGTAGGTCGGCTTGCCGTCCTTCGCATAGAGACTCCAGCCGGCAAAAGCGCCGCCCTGGGCGATGATCACGCCTTGGGCGCCGCCGTCGGGAACGATCACCTCGGCCGTGACCGCGTGAGACTTGTTCTTCACGTTGAGGATGCTGTTCTCGCTGAGCCGGCCCATGCCGCCGTAGAGCATCTGCGAGTTCCCCTTCACGAGCTCGGGCCGGCCGACGAGTTCGGCGTTGAAGCGCTCGATGCGGCGGTCGTCGAGCGGGAGCACGCTGTGCCGGCGCGCCTCCTCCAGCCAAAGAGCCTGGAGCTCTGCCAACTTCTCGGGCTGCCCGTCAGCGCGGTCGTGAGCCTGGCTCCAGTCGCCGGGCTCGTAGAGCTCCCACACGTCGTCCTCGAAGGACGGCAACGCGTCCCCCATCATCCAGGGGATTGAGTGGCGCGTGACTGCGGTCCACCCCTGGTGGTAGATACCGCGATTGCAGAACATCTCGAAGTACTGCGTCTCGCGGCGATCTGCCTCCGTCGCGCCGTCGAAGGAGTAGCACATGCTCATCCCTTCGATCGGATGCTGTTCGACACCGTCGACGTGAGTGGGTTGTGGTAGCCCTGCTGCCTCGAGCACGGTCGGGGCGACGTCGATCACGTGGTGGAACTGCGAGCGGACCTCGCCGCGCGCTGTGATGCCGCGCGGCCAGTGCACGATCGTGCCATTGCGCGTGCCGCCCCAGTGCGAGGCCACCTGCTTCGTCCACTGGTAGGGCGTGTCCATCGCGTGCGCCCAGCCGACGGCGAAGTGGCCATAGGAGCTCGGCGTGCCGAACTCGTCGATGCGCGATGCGACGAACTCGGGCGTCTCGAGCGCGGCGGCGCCGTTGAAGACGAACATTTCATTGAATGTGCCGTTGATCGTGCCCTCGGCAGAGGCGCCGTTGTCGCCGACGATGTAGTAGACGAGCGTGTCCTCGAGCACGCCGAGGTCATCGAGTGCATCAACCAGCCGTCCGACGTGGTGGTCGGTGTGCTCGAGGAAACCGGCGTAGACCTCCATCTGCCGCGCGAGCACCGGCTTCAGCCCATCGGGCATATCGTCCCAGGCGGGGATCTCCTCATGCCGCGCTGTCAGCTCCGTCTCCGGGGGCACGACTCCCAGCTCCTTTTGCCGAGTCAGGATCTCCTCACGCAGCGAATCCCAGCCTTCGTCGAAGCGCCCCTTGTACTTGTCCGACCACTCCGTCGGAACGTGGTGCGGAGCGTGCGTCGCCCCCGGGGCGAAGTACATGAAGAACGGCTTGTCGGGCATGAGCGACTTCTGCTGGCGCGCCCACTGGATCGCCTTGTCGGTCATGTCCTCGGTGAAGTGGTAGCCCTCCTCGGGCGTCTTCTCCGGCTCGACCGGCGTTGTGCCTTCGTAAGGGGCCGGGTAGTACTGGTTCGTCTCGCCGCCGATGAAGCCGTAGAAGTACTCGAACCCTCCGCCGCCGGTCGGCCAGGCATCGAACGGCCCCATCGGGCTCGACTGCCAGACCGGCACCTCGTGGCACTTGCCGAACTGCGCCGTCGAATAGCCGTTCAGCAGCAGCGTCTTCGCCAGAGGCGCGCACGTATTGGGGCGAAGCGAGTTGTATCCGGGCGCCGAGGTGGCGAGCTCGGTGATGACCCCCATCCCAACCGTATGGTGGTTGCGGCCCGAAAGCAGCGCAGCCCGCGTGGGCGCGCACAGCGCCGTCGTGTGGAAGCGGTTGTACTTCAGGCCGTTCCCTGCGAGCCGCTCGGCCGTGGGTGTCGCGCACGGACCACCGAAGGCGCTCGAAGCCGCAAACCCGACGTCGTCGAGCAGCACGATGAGCACGTTGGGCGCACCCGCTGGCGCGCCCAGCGGCTCGATCGGGGGGAATGTGGCCGCGGGGTCACTTCGCGTCCAGAGGGAGCTCGCCCTCGTACGGGCGGTCAGGGATAGGCAGGACCTCACGGTTGAACTGCGGCTTTTCGGACACAGTTGCCTCCTGGGTTTCTCAAGCGTCTCGCCTGCAATAGGGACGCGTGAGATTGAGTCCGAAGTATCGGCGGGAGCGTCGCCAGCCTTCCTCATACAGATGGCATGAAATGACGCTCCCAGGAAGCGGCAACCGCCTGGTCGGTTGCCTTCCATCATCCCAGTGGTCGGTTGCCAGAGCGCGGTTCTGTCTAGCATTGGCGTTCGAATGGTCGCCACCGAAGTGCCTTTCGATCTCGCGGAGGTCAAGCTTGCGGCACCGTCGGTCCGGCCCGGCACGGTCGCCAAGGAGGGCGTGATCGCGCGGCTGAGTACAGGGCGGGCGCGCCTTTCGTGACCGTGGTGGCGCCCGCCGGGTACGGCAAGACGACCCTTCTCGCGAGTTGGGCCGAGGCTGATCCGCGTCCGTTTGCGTGGGTCACGCTCGATGCGCGAGACAGCGACGCCGTCGTGTTCTTGCGCTACATCGCCGCCGCGATTCACCGAGTCGAGCCGATCTCGCCCGAGGTCTTCGGCGCATTGTCCGGGACCAAGGGGATCCACCTGGGCGAAACGCGTCCCGCGTGTCGGGGGCGCCCTGGCCAGGACTCGAGCGTCCCCTGGTGCTCGCGCTCGACGATCTGCACACTCGTCGCCAATCCGTCCTGTTTGGACATGCTCGCGGAGCTCGCCCAGTACGTTCCGGGCGGATCGCAGATTGTGGTCACGAGCAGGGAGGAGCCGGCGCTGCCACTTGCTCGCTGGCGGGCTAGCAGGCAAGTCCACGAGATCGGCGTGGCGGATCTTCGGCTGGACGAGCAGGAGGCCGCGTTGCTGCTGGAAGCAGCTGGTGTCGAGCTCGATGCGAGCGAGCTGTCCGACCTTACCGCGCGTACGGAAGGCTGGCCTGCCGGCTTGTACCTCGCAGCGCTGTCCATGCAGGCGGGGGCGGCAGGGGCGGCTGGCAACGAGGGCTTCCACGGGAGTGACCGCTTCGTGTCCGAGTACTTTCGCCTCGAGCTCCTCTCACGACTGCCGGTGGCCGAGGCGACGTTTCTCAAGCACACGTCCATCCTGGACCGCATGTCCGGCGGGCTTTGCGACTCCGTGCTCCAGACGACGGAGTCGGCACGAACACTTGACGCACTCGAGCGCGCCAACGGCTTCGTGGTGCGCCTAGACCGGCGGGGCGACTGGTATCGCTACCACCAGCTGTTCCGCCAGCTCTTACGACACGAACTCGAGCGAAGTGCGCCGGACGCTGGTGGCCCGACTGAACGGTCGGGCAACGGCCTGGTGCGTCGCCAACGACCTGCTCGAGGAAGCCGATCCTCTACGGGCAGGCTGCGGGCGATGCGGAAACCGTTGCCGGCTTGGTCGACGCTCTTGCTCTGGCGGTCTACTTCGACGGCCGTCAGGACACCGTGGAGGAGTGGCTCGATTGGTTCGGCGAGGACGAGCTGGTGCAGTACCCAGCACTCGCCGTTTACGGAGCGTGGATCCGCGTTCTGACGGGGCGGCCCGCGGAAGCCGAGAGCTGGCTCGCGCTAGCTGACGGGGCGACCTCGAAGATCCCACTCTCGGACGGCAGCGCCACGATCGAGCCGTGGGTTGCCACTCTGCGGGCGTACATGATGACGAACGGAGTCGAGCAGGCGCTTGCTGACGCCAATCTTGCGCTCGATCAGCTCCCGGCGACAAGTGGCTGGTTCCCTGTCGCGCTCCTTGGCCGCGGCCTTGCCCATGCGCTGCTCGGCGCAACCGATCGAGCGAAGGACGACCTCACAGCAGCCGTCGAGCGCGGGTTGATGGTTGGCTCCGTGCAGACGGTCTACGTGGCGCAGGCCCAGCTGTCGCTTCTCGCAGCGAAACAGGGAGACTGGGGCGAGGCAGGAGAACGTGCGCGGGCGGCAGAGGCCCTTATCGAGGAGACGGGTCTCGGCGACTATGCGGGGAGCGCCCTAGCGCATGTCGCGACGGCCCGCGTGGCGGTCCACGAGGCGAGAGCGGATGACGCGCGCGCGGCGCTCGACGAGCTGCCCACCGTCTTCGACCACTGCTCGACCACGGCCTTCCCTGGCTGACCATCGAAGTAGGTCTCGAGCTCACTCGCGCCCACCTCGCGCTCGCTGAGGCGGATGCCGCCCGCACGGTTTTCACCGAGACCGAACGGGTGCTCGAACTCCGTCCGGACATGGGCGTTCTCGTCGACGACGCGCGGGAGTTGCGCGACCGCGTGGCAGCGACCTCAGGATCGGCCGGCGCGTGGGCGATGAGCCTAACCGGCTGCAGAGCTCCGGTTGCTCCCGTATCTCGCGACGCACCTGACGTTCCCGGAGATCGCGACGAGACTCTTCATCTCGCGTAATACCGTCAAGACCGAAGCAGTCTCGATCTACCGCAAACTGGGCGCTTCCTCGCGCAGCCAAACGATCGAACGTGCTGTCGAGGTGGGCCTGCTGGAAAGCTACCTCTTCCCAGTTCCAAGCAATCTCACCCAGGAGGGATGAGGCGAGGGCAAAGGGCAGCAGGTCGGATGTAGCCGGCCTTCGATGACGAAACCGGACCCCCTCATCACACCCGCCGCAGGCGCACAGCCGGCAATTCTAGCCACCGAGAACCAGCCCGTGCCAGTGGAGGCGGAGGCTCCCATGACGAGCCAGAGCCGGCTTTCGGGGCTGCGGGAGTGGCTGGGTAGGCGGGCCGATACCAGCCTCGCGCGGTTCGCGCTCCTCTGGTTTCGCCGCTACTTCGAGGCGAGCCGGAACTCGGGCGCCTCGGCGGCCATCTACATCACGCTCTCGGTGCTCCCTGCCGGGCTCGTATTCATCGCGCTCTTCAACCGGGCCAGCGGAGACGAGAATGCGTACGCGGAGCGCCTGATCTCGCACATGCGGCTCGATGGTCAGACCGCGAGCCTCGTCAGCGACCTGTTCGGCACGACCTCGGACAATGTCCTGGCGGCCGCGATCACGGTCGTGATCGGCTTTCTAATCTGGGGTCTCTCGGTCGGGCAGCTCTACCAGGATCTGTACGCGCGGGCATGGCGTATCCAGGTCAGCGCACCAACCGACCAGCTGTTCTTCGTGATCTTCTTCTTCGTCTTCAGCCTCGCCTTCGCGATTCTGTCTGGCACGGCGGCGGAGCTCGATGGAGCGGGCTGGTACGTGGTGCTCCCGGTCTGGATCATCGGATCGTTGATCTTCTGGCTCTGGGTCCCATGGTCTCTGCTCCATCGCAAGGTCCCGATTCGCTTGCTGTTGCCCGGGGCGGCCCTGGCGACCTTCGTTCTGGGCGGGACTCTCGCCACCTCGCCGCTGTGGATCGGGCCGACGCTGAACCAGAACGGGAAGTCGTTCGGTTCGTTCGGCGTGGTCATCGGGCTTCTGGCGTACGTCTTCATCGCGATCACGCTCTCCATGGTCTGTGCCGTCTTCGCTCCGATCTGGGCCGAATGGCGACAGGCCGAGAGAGAGCGTAAAGAGCCCGGAGCCGAGCTGGCAACCCTGTCCGGCAGCGCCGGGTCCGGCGGGTGACGAGATGGAAAGAACCGCTGGCCTCGAGGGTCCGTTGCCTTCGCCGCCGTCTGGCATAGATCCCGTCGCCGGCCAGTCGTCGAGCCCCCCGGCGCGTCGACGGGCGCGATGGCAGGCGCTTGTCCGTGCCGTCGAAGCGATGCGCAGCACTGATCCGGCTGCAGTGGAGTCCGCGCTCGCGGATCTCGGAGGCAGGCGTCGCTGGCTCGCCCCGCTCGTGTACGTGGCAGGAACGGTCGCGGTCGTCTTCGACGGTGTCCTGCTGCTGCTGCGCAACTGGCGGCTGACGCTTCTGCAGCTGTTCCCAGCCGTGTGGATCTGGGCGATGACCTACAACATCAGACACCGCGTGCTCTCCGAGACGACCTCGACGAGCGCCGCCCTCGCGGCTGCAGTCGGGATCGTGGTTGCAGCTCAGGTCGCATACTGGTGCAACGCGACCTTCGGCTACACGATGACGCAGGGCTCGACCACCAACATCAGAGCCGCGTTCGACGACGCGCGGCGCCACTGGCGGCTGATCGGCGGCCTGGCGCTCCTGACCGGCACCGCGCAGGGGCTGATCTGGCTCCTCATGCCCCGGCTGAACACAGGCTGGCTCTGGCTCGCCTACGTCCTGATGTTCTTGGTGCAGGTCTATCTATTCGTCGCCATTCCCTGCTGGATCCTCAGCGTCCGCAAGACCGAGACGCGGCGTGAGCGGACGACGCAGAGCGTGACGACAAGCGTCCTCAGCGGCGTCGCGGCCATGCCGGGGTTCCTGCTCAACCGAATCGGCTGGCTACTCCTCGGAGCCGGCGCGGTCGGAATCATCGGCGGCGTCCTCCTCGCGATCGGAGCCGTACTCCACGTCACCGCGAGTTCGTCCGTGCGCGTCGTCAAATTGTCGCTTCGCCTGCGACCGGCGACCGCGCAGGCACCCAGCGACACATTGGGGCTCCAAACGGAGGCGGACGGCGGTGGATAGGCTCGCATCCCGCCAGGACGCGATGAGGGATACCCACGCGTGGTCGCGACCTGCCCCGACGAAGAAGCTCGCATGCCGCGCCTAGCTCGTCCGAATGTGATCGAGCGCCGCATGTCGCGCTTCCTGCGCGAACCGCCGTCCGTGCGCACTGCCGCCGGCGTCATCGTGGTGGCGACTGCGGTGGTAGTCGCCGGCGGCGGGGTTCTGATGCGAGTGTTCGACCACGACGAGTACTCGAGCATCTGGGTCGGCATGTGGTGGGCGATCCAGACAGTGACTACCGTCGGCTACGGCGACGTCACACCACAACACACATCGGGACGGATCATCGCCGCGTTCGTCATGTTCGAAGGAATCGCGTTCGTGACCATCATCGTCGCGGCCGTCACGTCGACGTTCGTCGCCAGGGCAGCCGAGGAGCACGGGGTCGCCGGAGACGAGGCCGAGGCGCGGATCGAGGCCAAGGTGGACGACATCAGCGAGCGTCTCGCGCGGCTCGAAGAAATGCTCGGCAAGTGAGCCTCCAGGCCGCTGCGATGGCGCTCTAGATGGGAGCCGCCTTTGGCTGGGGAGTCCTCGCAGGCTCGTCGCTCGTAATCTGCGCTCTCGATCGTGCTCGGGACGGTGCTGGACGGGATCCCCGAATCGATGGTGATCGGCCTAACGATCTTCGAAGGAGGGGCCGTCGGCGCCGCTTATCTGGCCGCCGTCTTCATGTCCAACCTGCCCGAGTCGATCGCCTCGACAACTGGCCTCGTCGCCGCTGCTTCCGCACTTCGCCGGGCTTCCGCTCGACCGCATTACCAAGAAGCTTGTCGACGACTACGCCGTGGCGAAGCAGCGCGAGGGCGTCCTAGCGACGGGGACGATCAACAAGACGCTAGTCAGGCTCGCGCAAATTCTCGGCGACGCAGTCGAATACGACCTGATCGCTGCGAACCCGGCGGCGGGGCGGCGACGACGGCTGAAGGCGTCGAAGCCACGCCGGCCGTGGGTCGAGCCCGAGCAGCTGATGGCGCTCCTCGAGGGCGCGGAGCCGCTTCTGCACGGCCGGGGCAGACCACTGCTCGCCACCCTGGCGGGCGCAGGTCTTCGAATCCAAGAGGCGCTCGACTTGCGCTGGGGTGACGTGAGCCTCCCCCGGGGTATTTTGACTGTGCGCCGGTCCAAGACGGACGCTGGCGTTCGTGTGGTCGACCTAACCCCCGCGCTCCGCGAAGAGCTCGTGCTCTGGCGGAACAGGTCGAAGCACACTACCGACGTCGACCTAGCCTTCCCGACGCTACGTGGCGGGGCGGACAACCGGCAGAACGTTCGCCGGCGGCTCCTACTCCCCGCGATCGAGAAGGCCAATCACGTGCTCGTCGAAAGCGGGATCGAGCCGATCGGCAGCGTCGGCCTCCATGGCCTTCGCCGGACATTCGCGTCTCTGCGGCTCGCGGTGGGGGACGACCCGGTCTACACGGCCACGCAACTTGGGCACGAGGACGCCCTCTTCACGATGAGGGTCTACGCAGCAGCTGTGAAGCGTCGTGATCGACTAACACCGGCCGAGCGCAAAGCGTTCGATCGAGTCGTTGAATGGGCACGAATGGGCACAAACGCACTGGCGGACGTCTCACCGGCCCCGACCATCAGCGACCCTGAGAATGAAGAAACCCGCCGTTTCCAGCGGGTTTCGTAGGTGGGCGGTACTGGGCTCGAACCAAACTGAGGCCTGATCGACTCCGCTCGACCGAGGGCGACTCTTCGGGCGATTTGCAGGGGGAAGACCGGGGTTCGGCGGACGGCGACGACCGACCACGACCTACCCGAAATCACTCTGCGGTTGGACAGCAGGTGGACAGCGATGGGCCGTTCATCCATGACGGCCAGCTGTCGTTCTTCGATCTGCCGGGCGAGTCTGAGTAGTGGACGGTGCGGGCGATCAGCTCGCGCTCTTTGACTCGCCGCTGGTCCTGCCCAAGGGCGACCTAAGCCGCTACCAGGGTCGGAAGAAGCGCGGCGGCTACGTCGCCAAGTACGAAGTTACGCCCGAGATCCTGCAGGCAAACGAGACGCTCGACCGGATCCACGCCGAGTTCGAAGGGCTGCAGCCGTACGAGGGCCGCTGTATGGGTTGCGGGAAGGTGATCTCGATCAAGGCTCCGCACTGCAACCGCCGCTGGTGCAAAGCGGTCTGGAAGGGCTGGTCACGCGATCAGCGACGCGTCGTCCGCGAAGCACTCAAGGCAGCGTCGAGCATGATCATTCTCACGGACGTGACGTTGCCTGGTGCTGGGCCGACGCGCGCGGGGAGAGTGCGGGGCCGCCGCAACTACCTGCCCTGGGCGGCGGGACCCGCACGGGTAGCCGACCCGCGCGCGCTCTACCGGGCAAACAGCCGATTCAAGAAACGGATGCGCTGGGTCAAGCGGCAGGCATACAACGACGGACGCGCCGCACTCCGGGCAGCAGGCTTCTCAACCGATCGGCTCCCGCCCGTGCTTGTCTGCGTGCTCGAGCTGCAGAAACGCGGGGCACTCCACGCGCACCTGGCGCTCGGCTACACAAGCGACGCCGAGCGAGTGTTCGCGCGGGCGTTCATCGACTCGCTGAAGAAGTGGACGCCGCGGTGCGGGCTCGGCTTCGTCGACGGCTGGCAATACGCCGAGCGAAAGTCGGTGTATAGCAACGAGCGGGCCGCGTCATACCTCTGCAAGTACCTGACCAAAGATCATCCGCCTTGGTTCCTGCGAACGCTCAAGGGGCCAGTGGTGACCGTGTCCAGGCGGGTCATCGCCCAGTCAATGTGCACGATGGCGCTACTTCGAAAGACACGGCGACTGTGGGCCGCACGGGATGGACGCTGCGACTACCCGGCCTGGGGCTGGGAGACGGCGCTCAAGGTCGGCTACCTGCTCGACGCTCGTGCTGCTCCCGCACTCGGGCCATGACGCCAGTCCGGGACGACGGCGGCGGCTCAGGCGCGAGCCTGTGGCCGCCGTCGTCCCAGCTGCGCGTCAGCCGAGAGCGAAGATGATCGGGAACGAGCGACTCCAGGCCTGCCCGGTACGCCGATCTCTGACGGTCACAGTCAGTGGCTCACGGACTGCGAAGGCAATCGGTGGTGTCGGCCGGAAAGTGACCATGGCGCCGCTCGGCGGAACGTGGACGCGCATCGTCTTCACAATCGGGCCGACCTTCGAAGGGACGCGCGGGATGCGCAGTGTTACGGCAACGTCCCGCGAGTGTGGCCCGTCCAAGTTCCGCATAGAGACACTGAAGCTGGTGCCAACGTGATAGGTGATCACGTTGAGGCTGGAACCCAACAACGGATGCTTAGCGCCGGTGCTGGTCACACGGGTGATAGCTAGCCCGCCCTCTTGCGCGGGTCGCGCGCCGGCGGAGGCCGGAACGCTAACTAGGAGCGACGTGGCAGCGACGCAGGCCGCCCCAAACCTGAACCCCTTATGGATCGTCATGGGTAGATGGTAGCCCCGTCTGGCGGGCCGACTTGAAGTACTTAACGCACAGTGCCTCAGCGCGTAGCCGCGCCGAATAGTCCCAATTTGACACTGAGCCCTGCAAGTGTCATTCTGCGACTGTGCCCGGTACACGGAAAAAGCGCCCGACACTGCAGCAGTTGGCTTCGAAGAACGTTGGCCAGATAGCCGGCGCCAAGGTGGTGGCGTTCATCGTCCAGTGGGCGATGACGGAGGAAGCGCTCGGCCATCCGCCGACGCTGGAGGAGTTCGCTGACTGGTGGTACGCGTCTCGTTCGACGGTCTTTCGAGAGCAGGCCCGTTTTCGGGACGCGTTTCCAGGTGAGACCACGCCGCAGCGTCTGGTCGACCTGCTGAAGGCAGAAGAGGGAGCTACCTGGTTCAAGCGTGGTGTGTCGGCGTCGACACGCATAGCTCTTCGCGGCGACGCGATCATCGAAGCGCTCGGCAGCGGGGTACGGGATGGCGAGGGAGAACCCCTCTGATGCCGATCGAGAAGCATTACACCGGCCGGGAAGTTGCTGACCTTCTGGCGGCTCATCCGGAAACCATCAGGCGAGCGGCAAAGCGCGGGGAGCTTCGTTCTGTGCGTGTGGGCTCAGAACGTCGGTATCCCGAGAGCGCCATCAAGGAATACCTGGAACGCACGAAGGATCGGGACGCAGCGTGAGCATCCGGAAGCGCGGCAGGTCGTATCAGGTGCGGGTGTCGGGGTTCGCGGCGCAGACTGCTCCGACCCGCGAGGCGGCGGAACGGATTGAGCTGGATCTGAAGCGGCGTCGCGCACTTGGCGATCTGTACGAAGAACCTTCGATCACGCTAGGGGAAGCGATCGATGGCACGCTCGCCCGTGTCGAGGCGACCCGCTCGCTGAGTGCGAAGGGGCGCGACTTCAACCGACAGTCCGCGAAGGTGTGGGGACCGTTGCGCGGCGAACTGGTGTCCCGGCTTCGGAGGGCGAAGATCGAGGACCTAATCTATGCG
This sequence comes from uncultured Thermoleophilia bacterium, assembly GCA_963828655.1. Taxonomy (GTDB): domain Bacteria; phylum Actinomycetota; class Thermoleophilia; order Gaiellales; family Gaiellaceae; genus PALSA-600. Next base: position 16,153 of record CAWHFK010000010.1, read on the forward strand.
CGGGCTGCCGAGAGGCCTCGGTCGGCTAAGAACGAGCTGGAGTTCTTGAAACGAGCGTTGCATGACGCGAAGGGGCGTGGCCAGCGGCTCGACGACGCGATCTTTGAGATCCCGCCGATCAGGCATCGGCCACGCAAGGGGCGAGCTCTAACTGTTCGCGAGCTGTGGGAACTCGCGTCGTGGTGCCCTGAACATGTCGCGCGTATGGTGCTGCTCGCCGGGCAGGTCGGCTCTCGACAGAACGTGTGGTTCAACCTGACAGACGACATGCTCGACCTGAAAGCCGAAACGATCAACCTCCCGGCGTGGCTGGCAAAGGCTCGGCGAGATCATCGGATCTATCTGACGGGGCTGGAAACGAGGCTGATCCGCGAACAACTGCTGGCGAGGCCAACGGGAACGAGACTGGTATTTCCGACAGCCGAAGGCAAGAGGTGGGAGGCGAACCGCTTCCGCGACCGGGTCTGGCTTGCGGCTGTCGAAGCAGCGGTGACAAACGATCCTGCGACCGCTGACGGATCGCGGTCGGTGTTTCAGGGGTTCACGTTCCACATGCTCCGGCACACGGCGGCGTCGCTCATGGCGCTGGCCGGAATGGACGCAGCCACTGCGGCTGAGCGTCTGGAACACAGCGACGGGGGTGCGCTGTTCCATAAGACTTACCGCCACCTGTACGAGGGCGAGAAGCGAAATCAGGCGAAGCGGCTAGAGGCGCTGGTGCTGGCTGAGTTGGACGAGGAAGGGACACCGGGCGGCGAGGCACCCCGCGAAGGTGATAACCAAGCCGATAGTGGGGATGG
>CAWHFK010000011.1:0-156598 GCA_963828655.1 uncultured Thermoleophilia bacterium
GAACGATCGTTGTTGGATGCGTTGAACCGTGTTCTTCGCATTGCTGCACGACTTGGCAAGTGAACTGGCAAGTCCAGCCTCATTGGCGATGTCTCCAGGTCCACATTGCTTTCTCCCGAGGCTCGCATCGCCGATGGTTCCCGCCAATAACGTCTCGCGCAGCTCTGTCACGCCGGAGGTCGCGGGTTCGAGTCCCGTCGCTCCCGCTTACAAAGGCCCCGGAAACGGGGTCTTTCGTTGAGTCGCACCGCTGGCAAGCCAAGGGGACGGGCTGAGCCCGTCCCCCGTGCCAACGTCGCGAACCTATGGGTTCTTCGCCTACTGGTTGCCGTCCGGGTCCACGCCGCGCGGCCTGAACCAGAACTGCCCGTCCCAGTGCCAGAGACCGGTCTTCGGATCGAGCGAGACGGCGACGCTCGCGTGGAACCCGCTGAGCTGCCCTGTCCCGCCCGAGAATGTGACCCCGCCGGTCTTGGTCACGAAATCGAGCACGACGTGGCCGAAGGCCTTGTCGTGACCCGAGTAGAGGATGAGGTCACTGTCCAAGGAGGCACCAACGGCCGCCGACGCATAGACGACCCTCGAGCCGACCTTGATCGCCTTCAGGTTCGCCGACGTGATCGTGCAGAACTGACCGGCGAGGCCGGAGTAAGCCGAGCACTCCTTCGTGACATGGAGGGCCCCGTATCGCGGGTAATGCTGCGGGCTGCGGTTGCCGGCCTGGCTCGCCGCGGCGAGGACTCCAGCCATGGCGACGGCGAGGATCATTCCGAGAATGCGATTCATCTTGGTCTCCTTCATGTCGTGGCCCGTTGGGCCGGTCTCGGCCTCCTCCCCGGTCGCGGATGTCGAAACCGCGTCCGCATCGGAGTACCGTCTTCGTTCAATCACCTCGACGGCGACGCTACGAAGGGGCTGCTACGTGCCGGAAAGCTCGGAGCAAGAGGACGGCTACAACCCCCGCGGTGCCGAGGTCTCGCTCGCCGGACGTGTCTCGATCAGGGCCAACGGCGTTCTCATCGACGAGGAGCGCCTGCCGGGCCGACAGGGACGTCTCGTCTTCGCGTACTTGGTGAGTGAGAACGGTCGGGCCGTGACCCGCGACGAGCTCGCGGAGGCGCTCTGGGGTGAGGAACCGCCGCCGACGTGGGAGAAGGCTTTGGGCGTGATCGCGAGCAAGCTTCGCGCCCTGCTTGCAGAATGCGGCATCGACGGAGCGACGGCCCTGTCGAGCGCTTTTGGCTGCTACCGCCTCGAGCTTCCGGCGGGCAGCAGGGTCGACGTCGTGGCGGCCGCGGCGTCGCTGGCCGAGGCAGAAGCTGCGCTGGCAGCAGGCGACGCGGGCACGGCCAGGGCAGCGGCGAGCCGCGCTGCGTCGCTCGTCCGGGAGCCGCTGCTCCCCGGCGAGGACGCCGCCTGGGTCGAAGGAAAGCGCCGCGAGTTGGCAGATCTGCGCGTTCATGCACTCGACTGTCTGGCCGACGCGTGCCTGCTCTCCGGTGACTCGTCTGACGCTGCGAGATGGGCCCAGGAAGCGATCGACCTCGAGCCGTTCCGTGAGAGCGGCTATCGGCGGCTGATGAAGGCACACGCCGCGGCCGGCAACCGAGGAGAAGCGCTTCGAACCTACGAGCACTGCCGGCGGTTCCTCGCAGACGAGCTCGGCGCGTACCCCTCACCTGAGACGGACTCGCTCTACCGCGAGCTTCTGGCGACAACGCCCGGCCACGGAGGACCGACGACCGTCCCCGACCCCACACCGGCGGCCTCGACCATGCCGAGCGCAGAGCCGGCCCCGAGTGAGGCTCGCAAGACCTTGACTGTGCTCTTCGCCGACCTGGCCGGCTGGATGGAGATTGTCGAACGTCTCGATCCGGAAGCCGCGGACCAGCTCGCGACGCGCTATTACCGAGAGACTCAGCGCGTCGTCCTTCGTCACGGCGGGATCATCGAGAAGTCCGCCGGCGGCGTGATCACGGCCGCCTTCGGCTTTCCGGTCGCGCGCGAAGACGACGCATTGAGAGCGGTGCGCGCAGCGCTCGAGCTCTCCGGCGCGGCGTCGGCCCTGAACGAGGAGATCGAAGGCGATGAAGGGAGTCGTCTCGCTCTGAAGGTCGCAGTGAATACCGGGGACGTCTTCGTAGGCCTCGAGGGGACCACACGAGCCCCGCTTCGCCGGCGATGTGGTGGCGGTCGCGGCCCGACTCGAGGAGGAAGCCGTGCAGCCGGCGGAGATACTGATCGGTTCGACGACCCGCAACCTTGTCCGCGGCGTCGTCGAAGCGGAGGCGGTCGGCAGCGTATCGCTCGCGGGTCGCGCCGAGCCTGTCGAGGTCTGGCGCGTGCTCGGACTACGGTGAGCGCTACGCGCCGACCCGAGCAGTGATCGCACCCTTCGTCGGACGGGAACGCGAGCTCGCGCAACTCGAGGAAGCGATTGCCCGAGGCGACCCTCGAGCAAAGGTGTCTGCCTCCACACGCTGGTCGGTCCGGCAGGAGTCGGCAAGTCGCGGCTCGTCAGCGAGTTCGTCGCGGGCGTCGGAGATCGGGCCACCGTCCTCGTAGGGCGCTGCCTTTCCTACGGCGAGGGAATCACCTACTGGCCGCTCGCCGAGGTGCTGAAGGAGCACTTCGACCTGCTCGACACCGACCCGCCGGAGAAGATCCTCGAGCGGCTGGGCGAGCGACGGCTGCTCGCCCTGACGCTGGGGCTCGACGTCGCGGGCGAGCTTCATCCGCTGGTTGCCCGTGATCGCTTTCAGGATGCCTGGGCCGAGTTCCTGGCCGATCTTGCCTCGGAGCTGCCGACGATCGTGCTGATCGAGGACCTGCACTGGGCCGAGCCGCCCCTGCTCGAGCTGATCGAGTGGCTGCGCGTGCGAGTCGAGGCGCCGTTGCTCGTGGTAGGGACCGCCCGCCCGGATCTCATCGAACGCCGGCCTGGTTGGGGTAAGAGCGACGGCGCGAGCCTCAGCGAACTGGAGCCGCTCTCACAGCAGGAGTCCGTGATCCTGGTCGGAGAGCTCCTTGATGCGGAGGCACCTCCACGCCTGAGTGAGCTGGTTCTCGACCGTTCCGAGGGAAACCCGTTCGTCGTCGAAGAGCTCGTCGGCATGTTGATCGATCGCGGTCAGCTCACGCGCGAGGGCGGCCGCTGGGAGGTGAGCGAGTCCGCTGCGGAGATCGACGTCCCCGACTCTGTTCAGGCGTTGTTGGCCGCCCGGATCGATCTTCTAGCCCCTGCGGACAAGGAAGCGCTACAGACGGCCGCGGTCATCGGCCGCGTGTTCTGGACCGGGCCGGTCTACGAACTCGTCACCGGTGAGCCGGACTTCCACGCGCTCGAGGAACGGGACTTCATTCGCTTGCGCTCGACATCGTCGATCACCGGGCAGCGCGAGTACGCGATCAAGCATGCGCTCACGCGCGAGGTCGCCTACGCCGGTCTTCCCCGGGCGCGTCGAGCCCGTTTGCACGCAGGCTTCGCCACTTGGCTCGAACGACTCGCCGAGGACAGCGGCGACAAGCACGCGCCGCTTCTCGCCCACCACTACGCCGAGGCGGTGCGCCCGGAAAACGCCGACCTCGCGTGGTCGGGCGAAGAGGCCGAGCTCGCGCGACTCCGAGCCAGAGCTGTCCTGTGGCTGCGTCGGGCGGCAGAGCTGGCCGCCGGCCGATACGAGATCGACGATGCCGTCTCTCTGCTCGAGCGAGCGGCCGCTCTCGAGACGAACGCAGCGGCGCAGGTCGAGATCTGGCGCGAGCTCGGCCACGCGAACGCCGTCAGCTACAACGGCAGGGGATTCGAAGCGGCAATGCAGCAGTGCGATCGAGCGCGCCGACGACGACCTGACCACCGCGGACCTGTACTCGGAGCTGGCCTTCCAGACCCTCGTCCGTGCCGGCACGTGGGGTGTCGCGCCTCAGCCGGACCTCGTCGAAGGGTTGGATCGGACGTGCCCTCGAGCTCTCGCACTCCCGACAGCGAGTCGCGCGCGAAGGCGCTCATCGCCCGCTGCTACTCCGACTACGACAAGTCGCTCGAGCTCACGAGCGAAGCGCGCCGGATCGCCGAACAACTCGACGACCCAGTCCTTCGCTCGTACGCCTACGACGTCGAAGGGCTGAGGGCGTTCGCCGGCGTGCGACTTCGAGCAATGCCTACGAATGGGCCTGCCGTCGCCTCTCGCTCGTCGGCGAGATCCGAGACCCTGACCACCAGGCAGGACATCTACCACTTCGCGATCGCTCCAGCCGTCGCGCTTGGGCACCTCGACGAAGCACGGCGCTACACGGTTTCGCACGAAGAGATCACCCGCGGGCTCTCAGCCCATCATCGACTGCACAGCGTCGCCGCCGACCTGATGCTCGAGGAGCTGCTCGGCAACTGGGAAGCTGTGAGCCGGCTGCAGCAGCGGCTGGAAGAGGCCGTGGCGGCGAACGTGGCGACACCGTGTGTGCTCCATGAGCGCTCGCTGCTCGTCTGCGCGCTCGCAAGCGCGCACCTCGGCGACGAGAAGGAGGCGCACCGCCTCGAGCAGGAAGCAGGGACTCATGCGATGACCGGCTACGGGACCGTATCCAGCACCCCACGCGTGCAGCTCGCCCTCCTGCGCGGGGACCTCGCGGCCGTCGAATCGCTGCTCGGCGAGCCAGGCGTGCGCAGGTCGAACTGGGCCTACCTCAGCTCGATGGCGACGTACCTTGACGGGCTTGCCGCGCTCGGCGAGCGTGCACTCGTCGAGGCGGAGGCGAGCCGCGTGATGCGGCCCGGGACCTATCTCGAGCCGTTCGCGCTTCGCGCCTAGGGCATCGTGCGCGGGGACGCTGCGCCTCGTCGAAAGCGCTGCCGTACGGTTCGAGGCGTTCGGCCTCGAATGGCACGCCACCCGGACCCGGGCGATTCTCTAGTCGATCCAGTAGTCCTGGATGAGCTCGACGTCGTCGGGGCCGGCCTGCGGCGCAGCGATCGTCACGAAGACAGCGTCCTCGTCGCCGGCTGCGCGAAACGCCCTCGCGGTCTCCGGCGGCACGCGGACCGCCGTCCAAGGCTCGAGGTCGACGACCTCGCCGTCGAACTTCCCCTGCGCCCGGCCCGAGACGAGGAAGTAGACCTCCTCCTGGACGGCGTGCCTGTGACCACGAGCCGGTCGCCACCCGCCGCCGAAGCGCTCGAACGTCACAGCGAAGTTCTTGAGACCGAGGCGCTCGCGGAGGAAGCGGATCTCGAAATGATCCGGATCCATCCCCACCTCAGCAGCCTGATCCTGAACGTCCGCGACCGGGACGATCGTGTAGTCGGCCATGCAACCTCCTTTAGGGGTACCGGCGCCTGTGCGTCGGCGCGGCCGCGGCCGACACCTGCCGCTCAGGCGACCTTACTCCGAAAGCAGACGGGTGACCTTCTCGGAGAGGGCCGGGGCGTGTCTTCGGCGGCTCGAGCGAGCCGCGCGAACGCCTTGTCGATCTTCGCAAGCTCCTTGAGCGTCTCCGGCCGCTCGATCCCCGAGTGATGGGCGACCTCGTCGTAGCCGAGGAACATCGTGTAGATCACCGGTCGTCCGCTATAGAGGTCCTGGATCGTGGATGCGACCTCCAGTTCGCGCTGGAGGACGTTCGTGTACGCGCGCAGGAGGGGGTACGGGAACCAGCCGCGGTGCACGCGCGGTTCGATCTCTTGACGTCGCTGTTGAGTCTGCTGCCAGATCTCCGCGACGATCTCCTTTACCACGAGGATGAGCGTGCGGGTCGCGTCGTAGGGGTTGGCGAAGAAGGCGAAGTAGTCCTCACCGACGCGTCCCTTGCGCTTCTCGCGGAGGGTGCTCATCGTGATCATCGAGTGGGGTGCGTCGCCCGAGACGAGGTTCGCCCTACTGGCTCCGTCCGCGTAAAGCAACCCCTTGCCGTTCGAGTGCCGCTCTCTCGATCTCCCGTGCGTTCTTCGGACTGTTCGAGACGAACGGCTCCTGTCTGTCCTTCTCCCACCAGCGGAAACCCGGCATGTCCCAGTTCGAGCCCTGCAAGATCCCGGCCTGCATCGCTCCGGTCTGCGACGACCAGTCACACTCCCACTCGATCAGCGAGTGCGAGCCGTTCCGCAGCCAGGCAGCCATCGTCGGCGCGCTTCCGTCCCGCATCGCCCGCACGAGCACGTCGTGCGCGGGCCCGTCGATCTCCAGGAACAGCACCCCCGGAACGCCGCTCGGCGCCGCGGCCTCCTTCGAATGCCGCGCGTGTCGCCTGATCACCTCGCTGTAGTAGAGATCGTCGTCGTCGATCCCCAGGAAGAGCGTCGACACGTTGTTGATGAGCGTCAGGCCGAGCGCCACGACGACCGCAGTCCACAGACCATTGATCTGCACCGAGCCGGAGAGGATGTTCGAGGCCAGCCAGACGAAGACGCCGTTCAGAACGAGCATCACCGAATCCGAGCGTGATGACCGTCAACGGCAGTGCTACCCGGATCACGATCGGCCAGACAGGCGCATTCAGCAACCAGAGCAACGCTGCCAGAGCCAGGCCGCTCTTCCAGCTCGCGATCGAGAAGCCCTGTAGGGCCCAGGCGAGCAGCATCAACGCCACTGTGTTGATCGCCCAGACCACGATCACGCGGCCGAGCCTCAGAGACTTGCGCCTTTGTCCGGGAACCGGTGACGTGGTCACCCCTCCTGCCGCGTTGAGCCACACAAGCGTGGCCGGCTACCCGCTCCATGAGTTGTCTGGATGCGTCCACGAGAGCGCTTCATCCGCGCCTACTTTCCGCCCGCTGCTGCCGCCTTGGGCTCGTTGTGTTTCTTGTGAACCTTTTCCTTCGCGCCGCTGTAGGACGTCGAGACGAGCGCCTTGCCGCCGGTCCAGCCGAAGATGAGGAGAACGAGCACGAGCGCGTACGCAACGTTGGTCGCCGAGGTCACGAGCTGCTGACTCAACGAGTAGGCCGTCGCAGTCGAGGCAGTGGTGTAGTCGTGGAGTGCGGCGGCGTTGGCGGCCTGGGTCACGCCGACAGCGCCAGGGGTAACCGAGGTGACGTTCGCCGCCGAGCTCGAGCCGATCACGTGGACGACTGAGCCGAACGTCACCGGAATCGAATACGCAGCCAGGAAGACTGCGATCACGCCGATCTTCGCCGTATAGCTGAGGACCTGCCACGTGAGGACCCGCGTGACGTACGCCTTCGGATCGCTCAGGATCTTGCCACCCTGCTCGGCCTTCTTCCAGAGGCCCTTCAGCTTGTGCCAGAACATCCGCCCGAGCAGGAAGATCAGGAACCCACCACCGACGATGATCAACAGCGTGAGCAGCCCGTGCTCGCGGAACCAGCCCAATTCAACGTTGAAGGCCGCGCCCGCCTGAAGGAACAGCAGGATGTAGACGAGCGCGCCGACGATGCTGAAGAAGATCTTGTTGACGACGTAGGCGGCGAAGATCCCCGCGAAGCTCGAGCCTGGGATGATCGCCACGAACATCAGCAGTGTCACGAACGTGCCGATGTTCGCCGGCAGGAAGCTGTTCATCGCAACACCGACCGCGTAGGCGGTCACGATCGGCCAGAGCGTCACCCCGGCCTTCGGGTACGCGTAGCGGAGGATCCCGTAGTAGGCGACCCCGTTGAACGTCGTCTGGCCCACCTGGAAAGCAACCCCCGCGATCAGGTAGCCGATCGGGACGCCCTTGAGCTGATCCCACAGATGGGTCAGCCAGCCCCGGACGTCCACGCCCAGCAGATTCAAGACGATTAGGACCACCGCGACGCCCGCGATCCAGGCTGCGACCTTGACCAGGCGTCGCTTCCGCGACGGGTCGCGGAGCGGGCTCACGACATCGACTGCCGTGCCGGCAGCGACCGACGCGGTCACTTGGCGGCCTCGCTCGTCAGCGCGTTGCAGGCGCTCGCGTTTGTGAATGCGGCCTTCAGTTCACCCTTCGCGTCGAGTCCCTGCAGGTTGGTGATCGACGTCTTGACCTGCGTTTCCATCGTCGCGAGGGTTGCCGTCACGGTCGAGACGGCGGTAACCGCACCGCTAAAGCCGGAGGCGCCCTTGACCGCTGTCTGGATCGTCGCGACGTCCTGGTGCAGGCTGGTCGAGAGCTTGGTGAGCGAGTCTTGTGCCTGCTGCCCAGCCTGTGTGTCGGGCTTGCCGAGCCCCTTCAGGTCGGAGGTCAGGGTCTGTGTCGCCGCCTGGGCGTCGCCGACCGCCTTCTGAAGGCCGCTCTTCGTCGGATCGGTCGTGACCGAAGCGGCAGCCGACTTGACGGCGGCCTGCCAGGTCGTGATCGACGAGCAAACGCCACTAGCCCACGTGTCCGTAGCCGAGGCGCTCGTGGTCGTCGTTGTCGCTGAACTGCCTCCGCCCGAGCCACAGCCTGCGGCGATCAGCGCCAGCAAGGCGACGACGACAATGAGGCATGCTTTTCGGTTGGATTTCAACATCGACTGCTCGGTCTCGAGTTGTTCGGCCGATATCTCCGTCATCTCATACCTCCTTGTCAGGCGGGGCAAGCGGCGGGAACATCTCGTGATGGATCTGTCCCCCGCCTGTCGCAGCGATTTGAGCCTCGTGCCGCGCCGGCACGTCCGCGGCTTGTTGACTCCAATTCCGAGAAGCCTCGACGACCGGCACCCGGCCGACCTGGGGCCAGCAGCGTGTGCGATTCGCACCGGTCGGCCGGCCGGCAGCAACCATGCTCATGCCAGCCGTCTCAAGTCTTGCCCACCGGGACATCCCGACTCGTGGACAGGAGGCCGGCACTTTCGGCCGACTTCACGGCCTCGGCTCGGTTTGTGGCCCCGAGTTTCTCGTAGATGTGTTGGACATGGGTCTTCACCGTTGGACGACTGCTGCCAAGGTGTTCGCCGATCGCGGCGAGCGTCCGATGCGTTGGGAGTAGGTTGAGGACGGCTGTTTCGGTCGGCGTCAGATGGACCATCGTGGGAGCTTTTCTCTTGCGTGACGCTCTTGGATGACCGGGCATGCGCCGAACGCTACGCGTGCGGCGGCAGTTCTCTCATCAGCCAAAGTGGCTGATATTCTCGCGCCCGGAAGCCGGTTCGAGCCTGGGCGTCGCCGTGGGGCGCCGCCGGTGAAAGGGGCTGACTGTGGCCGTGATCGATGCATCTCAGTTAGAACTTCGAATCCGCCGGCTTTCTCGGGCGCTCGGCTCGCGATGCTTGACGGCAGCGTCACGCGTGTCTCGGGATCCGGGCTAGCTCGCAGTGCTGATGGGACGCAGGTCGTAGCGATCGCTGGTTCGTCTCCTACTCTCGATCGTCGGCGCCTGCTGAAAGCTTCTGCGGTGCTGGTCCCGCCAGTGCGGCGGGATGCGGTGATGCGGGACCGCCTCGCTTCCTTGCACGAGGTGGTGCAGCGCAGCCGGGTCGTGCTGGTTTTTGCTCCGGCGGGTTACGGGAAATCGACTCTCGTCGCGCAGTGGAGCGATCTGGATCCGAGGGTCAGCGGCTGGGTGCAGCTCGCATACGGCGACAACGACCCCGTCGCGCTGCTCGCCCGCCTTGCGGCGGCGCTCGAGCGCACTGGCCCGGTCCGCGAGTGACCTGCTTGAGGAGTTGTCACGAAGGACAGCCGAGGATCGTCCAGGTCGCCCTTCCTCTCCTGGCTGCCGACCTCGCCGAGCGTGACCAGTTCGTGTTGGTGCTGGACGACGTTCACCTCGTCACAGCCAAGAGGAGCCGCTCGATTACTCGGATTCCTCGCAGAACATGTGCCAACAGGGTCTCAGCTGGTGCTGGTCGGACGTAGCGATCAAGGACTGCGGCTCGGCCGCATTCGTGCAAGTGGCGACTTGGTCGAGGTCGGGGCCGCGCTCCTCGCCCTCGACACGGAGGAGACGCGCGCCGTTGCCGCACGCGGTGGTCTGGATCTGTCGAAGGAGGCGGCCGAGGCTCTGCGCGAGCGGACGGAGGGATGGGCTGCAGCCGTCGCGCTGGCAACGCTCTCGTTGCGAGACCGCGACGATGCCGCCATGAGGGCTGCCGGCCTGACCGGCACCCAACAGCAGATCGCCGACTATCTCATCGAAGAGGTGCTGGAGAGCCAGTCGGGCAATCTCAAGATGTTCCTGCTCGGCACGTCAATCCTCGATCGGATGACGCCACCATTGTGCGATGCGGTGCTGGGCACGGACGACGCGGCCGATTCGCTCGAGGCCCTCGCGCGCTCGAATGCGTTCGTCGTCCCGCTCGACGATCGCGGCGGGTGGTACCGCTACCACCACCTGTTCAGTGATCTCCTCCGGGCGGAACTCAACCGTCGCCATCCGGAGTTGCTCCCGGTGTACCTGGAGCGGGCAGCAGCTTGGTGCGAGCTGCACGGAAGCCCTGACGAGGCGTTCGCCTACGCGCACGAGCGCGGCGATCTCGCGCAGGCCGGCAGGATCGCGCTCGGGCACTGGGACGAGCTCACGGGTCGCGGGCGGATCGAGACGTTGCGGCTCTGGCTCGACCGCTGCACCGACGAGGAGATCGAATCGGACGCCCAGCTGTCGATCGCGGCAGCCTGGGTGGCCGCGCTGCTCGGCGATCCGGTCGGAGCGAGGCGGTTCGTCGCCGCGGCCGAGCGGAGGCCGCTCGATGTGGCATCCGCCGACGGGGCGACGTCGCTTCGCTCCGCACTCGCGCTTGTCCGAACCGTCGTCGCTCCCGACGGAATCCACGGGATACTGCGTGACGCCGAGTTCGCCTACACCGCGGAGAAGCAGGCACGGCACCCGGTGGCTTCTCGGCGCCTGCCGCGCTCTGGGAACGGCGAACGCACTCCTGGGCCGACCGCAAGAAGCGATCGATGTGTTCGGTGAGGCGCTCGCTCTGTCGAGCCACCGGCCGGAGCTCGCGCACGTGCGGCTCTTCTGTCTCGGCTACATGGCCTTCGCAGCCATGGAGATGGGTGATCGCCGAAACACGCAGAGATGGGCGGTCGAAGCGCTACAGCTGGTCGAAGAAGCCCGTCTCGCCGAGGTAGCCCAGAGCACCATCGCCTACGCGGCGGGAGCGCTGGCGCACCAGCAGCGCGGTGACCACACGGAGGCCGCGCGCCAGCTCGAGAACGTCCGGCGGCTCCGCCCGTTGCTCCACGGCGTCCCGTGGCTCGAAGCCGATTGCGCGCTGCGATGCGCCGATATCAGCCTGAACCTCGGCGACCTCGCCGGCGCCCTCGAGTTCGCGCAGGTTGCGAGCGACGCACTCCAGGGCTACCCGGACGCCGGAACGCTTCCGGCTCGGCTGCAGCGGTTCGAAGAGCGGATCAGGCGAGGGAAGGACTACGAGCTCACTCCGGCCGAGCTCCGGCTGATCGGCTTCCTGCCGACGCATCTCTCGCTGCAGGAGATCGCCGATCGCCTTCACCTCTCTCGCCCAACCGTCAAGACCCAAGTCGCTGCGATCTACCAGCAAGCTCGGTGTCAAGAGCCGGTCCGAAGCCGTCGAGATCGTCGAGCAGTCCGGCCTCGGAGCGGTCGACGGCCGGCTCACGATTCCGGATCCGGATTCCGACTGAGTTCGCGTCCGTGTCGGTCGCGCGCGAGCTCGTGGGTAGGCGATATCGGCCATTGTGGCCGATGACGGGCGGGTCGTCTCCGTCGTAGCGTGGGGCCCTCGACCAAGCGGCTCGAGACAAACTGCGTGACCGGCCACTCGGCCGGTTGCGGTGAGAGAAGGAGGCATCATGGCATCTGAAGACGACGCTCCTGTTGCTCGGTACATCGCGGCTTACGCCGAACCGGACGCTGCTCAGGGCGACTGGGACGTGATCAAGGAGATGGCGAAGGAGAAGACGATCACGGTTGACGGCCGTCTTGCTCGTCGTCGAGGTATGGATGGGAAGATCGACGTCAAGGACGACTTCCACACTGTCGGCCATGCGGCGGCTTGGGGTGCGGGTGCGGGGCTGCTGATCGGCCTGATCTTCCCGCCGGCGTTTCTCGCCTCGGGTCTCGTAGGCGCCGCCGCTGGCGCCGGGGTCGGCGGGCTCGTCTCTCATGCCGAGAAGAGCGAGATCAAGGACGAGGTTCAGGATGACGTTCCGCCGGGGAACTCCGCGATCGTGGCGCTCTTCGAGGAGCGTTGGGCGGCGGACGTTCAGAAGGCGCTGCCGAAGGCCGACAAGGTCTCGAAGCATGAGGTCGACAAGCAGAGTGCCGAGAAGGCGAAGACTGCAGCGACGAGCGCCTAGGCAGCTGGCCCCGCGCTGTCCTCCATGACGTGAATCGGGGGCAGCGTGGGGCAACGACGGCACGGGCAATTGACGCACGAGCCATCGGATCCAGGCTGCCTGATTCCAGACTGGCCGCCGATGATCGGCTGACGACCGAGGCGACGGCAGGTGATCCCTGCCGGCAGGAAACGAACGAAACCGAGATCCATTCAACAGAAAGTGAGACAAGAAGATGAGTTTGCTTGCAGACAGCTATAAGTTTCTGGATATCTTGTGGTACGATGTTATCTTTTTCGCTCTGGTGATCTGGGTTGAGTTTCGTGATCTTTATCATGATAGACATACTTCAGGCGCCACGACCACAGCGGCTGTGGCGAAAGCTGGTATGGCTGCTCTTCATCATGTTCGTGTCGCTGATCGGTGCGATCGCTTACATGATCACGTGGTTAGCGTAGCTTGGTGAGGTGATAGTATGAGTTAGGCCCTTGGTTCCCTGTCAGTTATCCGGTCTACCGGCGGCGACTCGCATTTGGTAGCCGTCGAAGTGGTTTGCGATCAGCGTGGGGTGCCGGCAACAGTCGTGGATCAATGGCTGGTGGATTCGAGTTCGGAAGCGTCCATCTGAGACGAAGGGATGCAACTGAACGAAGCGAGCGAGGTTGGGAGGGAACGCGATGAGTGCCGAAGATAGTGCTGCAATTGATAAGGCGAGCGAACGGTCGAGTAAGGCAGTGCGGGTCGAGCATCTGACGTGAGGTGGAGCGGGCGGCGAGGGGCAAGGCGGCGCGGGCCGAGGTTCCGCGCTCCGCGCATGCGGCGTGGGAGCCGCCGGCCGACCGGCCGATCCGGTCGAGCTGCTCGAGGAGCAGGCGCAGACGCGCGTGCCGGAGCTCGTGCCGATCCGCTACGGGCGGATGCTCGTCTCGCCGTTCACGTTCTACCGCGGCGCCGCGCTACCTGATGGCGTCCGACCTCGCGGGCATGCCGCGGACCGGGCTGCACGCGCAGCTCTGCGGCGACGCGCACCTGTCGAACTTCGGCGTCTTCGCGGCGCCCGACCGGCGGCTCGTGTTCGAGCATCAACGACTTCGACGAGACGCTCCCGGGCCCGTTCGAGTGGGACGTGAAGCGGCTCGTCGCGAGCTTCGCCGTCGCCGGCCGCGACCGCGGCTTCGACGACAAGCAGCGCGAGGCGGTCAACCTCGCGGTCGGCGCGGCCTACCGCGAGGCGATGCGCGAGCTTCGCCGCGATGCGCAACCTCGACGTCTGGTACGCGCGCATCGACGTCGAGGACGCTCGCCGAGCAGCTCGGCGCAGCAGGCGACCGCGAAGGAGCGCAAGCGGGTCGAGCAGAACGTCGCCAAGGCGCGGACGAAGGACAGCCTGAAGGCGTTCGCGAAGCTGACCGAGCTCGTCGACGGCGAGCCGCGCATCGTCAGCGACCCGCCGCTGATCGTCGCCGATCGAGGAGCTCGCTCGGCGACCGGCGACGCGCGAGCTCGAGGACGTTCCTGCACGGTCTGATCCGCTCCTACCGGCGCACGCTGCCGCGGCGACCGCCGCCGCCTGCTCGAGCGCTACCGCTACGTCGCACGCCGCCCGCAAGGTCGTCGGCGTCGGCAGCGTCGGCACGCGCGCCTGGATCGTGCTCCTGCTCGGCCGCGACGACGACGACCCGCTGTTCCTCCAGGTCAAGGAGGCGCAGGCCTCGGTGCTCGAGCCGTTCCTCGGCAAGAGCGAGTTCGCCAACCACGGCCAGCGGGTCGTCGAGGGCCAGCGGCTGATGCAGGCCGCGAGCGACATCTTGCTCGGCTGGATCCGCGCCGACGGGCGTCGACGGCGTCAGCGCGACTTCTACGTCCGCCAGCTCTGGGACTGCGAAGGGCTCGGCGCTGCGTCGAGCTGATGGAGCCCGACGGCGCTGGCGCTCTACGCGAAGGTCTGCGGCGCGACGCTCGCGCGGGCCCACGCCCGCTCCGGCGACGCGGTCGCGATCGCGAGCTACCTCGGCACGAGCGACGCCTTCGACCGGGCGCTCGCCGCGTTCGCCGAGGCCTACGCCGACCAGAACGAACGCGACTACGAGGCGCTCAAGGAGGCGGTGACGTCCGGCCGCGTGAAAGCCGAGACGGGCGTCTGACAGTGGCCCCTCACGCGACGAAGGGACGACGACGTTGAGCTGGCACGTCCGCGACCAGGCGGAGCTCACGGCGTGGACCTCCGGGCGACGTCGCCAATAGGAACTCCGTCGTGACGACTGCGCCGACCGCGTCTTCTGCCGCTGCGAAGGCTTCGGGTCTGGTGTTGCTGACGTTGGCGGCCGGGCAGTTCGTGATGGCCCTGGACATGACCGTGATGAACACGGCGATCGCGACGGTCGCCAGGGACGTCGGGACCGACGTGACCGGGATCCAGACGGCGATCACGCTGTACACGCTGGTGATGGCGTCGTTGATGATCACCGGCGGCAAGGTCGGGGAGATCATCGGCCGCAAGCGCGCGTTCACGATCGGGTGCGTCATCTACGCGTGCGGGTCGCTGACGACGGCGCTGGCTCACAGCCTGACGGTGTTGATCATCGGCTGGTCGTTCCTGGAGGGCTTCGGCGCGGTGTTGATCATGCCGGCGATCGTGGCGCTCGTCGCCACGAACTTCGGCAAGCCGGACCGGCCGCGCGCGTACGGGCTGGTGGCGGCCGCCGGCGCGATCGCGGCTGCGGTCGGCCCGGTGATCGGCGGCGTGTTCACGACCTATGCCTCGTGGCGGTGGGTGTTCGTCGGCGAGGTGCTGATCGTGCTCGTGATCCTCGCTCTGGCGCGGCGGGTGAACGACAGCCCGGCCGAGCCGGGCGTCAAGCTCGACCTGGTCGGCACGGCGCTGTCGGCGGTCGGCCTCGGCCTGATCGTGATCGGCATCCTCAAGTCGGGTCGTGGGGGTTCGTGCGGCCCAAGCCCGATGCTCCCGAGTGGCTCGGGCTCTCGCCGGTGATCTGGCTCGTCCTCGGCGGCGGTGTGGTGATGGCCCTGTTCGTGATGTGGGAGAACCGGCGGATCGCGCGCGGCGAGGCGCGCTGATCGACCCGACGATGCTGCGGAACATCCAGCTGCGCGACGGCGTGATCTCGTTCTTCTTCATGTTCCTGGTGCAGGCCGGGATCTTCTTCGTCGTGCCGCTGTTCCTGTCGGTCGCGCTCGGCCTGTCGGCGGTCGCGACCGGCGTGCGACTGCTGCCGCTCTCGCTGACGCTGCTGCTGTTCGCCGTCGGAGTCCCCAAGCTGCGCCCGAACGCGACCCCGCGGCGGGTCATCCGCCTCGGGTTCGTGGCGCATGTTCGCCGGGCTCGTGCTGCTGGTCGCCCTGCTCGACGACGGCGCCGGCCCGGAGATCGTGACCTGGCCACTGCTGCTCGCCGGCGCCGGGATCGGCTCGATCGCCTCCCAGCTCGGGGGCCGTCACCGTCTCGGCGGTACCCGACGAGCAGAGCGGCGAGGTGGGCGGCATCCAGAACACCGGAACCCAGCTCGGCGCCTCCATCGGCACCGCGCTGGCCGGCGCGGTCCTCATCTCGGCGCTGACCGCGTCGTTCCTCACCGGCATCCAGAACAACCCGGCCGTCCCCAAGCGCGTCGCCGCCAAGGCCCAGACCAACCTCGCCGGCGGCGTCCCGTTCATGTCCGACACCGACCTGAAGGCCGCGCTCTCGGACGCTCACGTCCGCCCGCGGACAGCCGACGCGATCGTGCAGACGAACGAGCAGAGCCGGATCGACGGGCTGCGCGCCGCCGTCTCGATCCTCGCGCTCATCGCGCTCGTCGCCCTGCTGTTCACCGGAGGCATCCCCACCGTGCAACCCGGCGCCCAACCCAAACCCAAGCCGGCCCCGGCCTAGCCTCATTCGCCGAGAGGATCGGTCGTGTCCATGCCGCCTTTAGCGCTGGCTTTGGCCGAGGTTGCGCAGCATCGACTCGAGCTGGTCGAGTCGCTTGTCCAGTTGGTCGAAGCGGCTATTGAGCCGCGCTTCGTCCTGGTTGCGTTTGTCGGCTGCGGCGGTGTCCTGGAGACGGGTGGCGCGCGCGACGAAGGTTGAGGTGATCGCGGCTGTGACGATCGCGACGAGCGCGATCGCTTCGAGCATCACGAAGGACGCGACGATTCGACCGGCGACCGATTTCGGGGTGACGTCGCCGTAACCGACGGTCGTCACCGTCTGGATCGCCCACCACATCCCGATGAAGAAGTTCGGATACTCCTTGTGGTCGAGCAGACGCATCAAGAGACCGCTCACGACGACGATCAGCCCGGTCGTCGTGACGATCACGCTGGCGGCGCCTCTCACGGTCGGCGGCTTGCGCAGGAACCGTGTCATCTGACGTTCGAGCAGGACGACGCGTGCCACCGCTACACCCGACCGACGAGCAGATCGCGGCGCGCGACGGTCGCTGACCCCCGAGGCACCACCTGACGCGCGCGCGCCGGTAGATCTGCGGAGGTCGCGCGTGGGACTGTATGGCGGATCTTGGCTGCTCACATCAAGTCGCTTTCGTTGCTGGGTGCCGCCAAGGGTGACACGTAACAACCTCGTCAACCTCATCTCTAATGGATGAGAAGCGGCAGGAGCAGGCTGACGAGTACGACAAGAGAAGCTCGTCGAGACGTGGATCTGGGCATCCCAACTGAGCTAGCGATCGGCCCGGCAGCGACAACGTCTGGACATCTGGATGGGAGTAACCTCTCGCCGGTGACCTACGACCAATGGATTACGGAGATCGTCAAGGTCGTCGAAACGGTCGGCACGGGCATCATGGTCTTCGGCGGGCTCGGCGCGTTCCTGGTGTTTCTGCACGACGCAGCCGCGAAGACGAGTAGAGCTGGATCGTACGGGCGGCTTCGCCGCGATCTCGGCCGCTGCATCCTGCTCGGGCTCGAAGTCTTCATCGTCGCGGACATCGTCCGCACCGTCGTCGTAGATCAGACGTTCGAGAGCGTGCCCGTGCTCGGAATCATCGTCCTGATCCGGATCATGCTCAGCTTCTCGCTCGACGTGGAGATCGACGGCGCGTGGCCGTGGAATCGGTTGACAGAGAGCAGAAACGGCCAGAGCGCCGTAGCACTGTCACGAAGGCAGGTCGTCGGGTCGAGCCGAGTCCTGTTCTCGCGCCGCAAGAACAGAGCATGCCGTCCGCGCTGTCATGACGGCACTCAAGCGCTCGGCCGCTGCGTTAGGAGCTGAACGGCCCGCGGCGGGTGTCAAGAAGTCACGTCTTCACCGCAGGCCGATCCACCACTTCACCTGGCCGCAAGAGAGGAGCACGGGCAGAAGCGGATCGAACCACGACAGAACATCTGAGCGCAACCTCAGCTAGCGACAAAGAGCGCTGCGAGCGGGCATCACATTCGGCGCCTGACCCACGGCTGTGCAGAGCGCGCCGGGGGGCACCCACAGCGGGCTAACAGTCTTCACGACCTGCACCTGGACCGGCGGCGCCAAGAAGGGAACGTTCACCGCGACCGTGACCGCGAACGACGCCTATGGCAACGTCGTGAGCGACATCGGCTCCGGCCACACCGTGACCTTCTCGGCCACGACGAACAGCTGGTCCTCGAGCTCGCTTGCCCTGCCGGCGTCGGGATTCGCTACGACTTCGAGCAACTCCTGGCAGGCTCCGAACAACACCACTTGGAGCTCGACCCTGACCGCGAGCAGCCCCGGGCTGACGAGCATCACCATCACCGGCAGCGCCTGACAGCCGAACTCGGCCTCCTTGCTCCCCTCGCTCCCGCTTCACGGACGCCCTGCAACCAAGCGGGGCGTCTTCACTTCGGCGCCTGCCGGGGGATGAACCGCCCCCGAACGATCATCCGATCAAGGTGATGCCCTCCCTGCCCCGCCCTGCTCTGATCAGCGGATCGGCGAGGCTAGGAGGAGCACATGAGCACCGAGGTCACAGAAGGAAGCCGCGACGGGCGGTCGGCCAGGGCACGGAAGGTCGAGCATTTCACCGAGGCGGAGCGCATCGCGAAGGGCAAGGCCGCCCGGGCGGAGGTCCCACGCTCGGCGCACGCTGCGTGGGAGCCGCAGGCCGACCGGCCGAGCCCCCTCGACCTGCTCGAGCAACAGGCGCAGACCAGGGTCCCGGAGCTCGTGCCGATCCGCTACGGACGGATGCTCGTCTCGCCGTTCACCTTCTATCGCGGCGCCGCGCTTCTGATGGCATCCGACCTCTCGGGTGCTCCGAAGAGCAGTCTCGATGTGCAGCTCTGCGGCGACGCGCATCTCTCGAACTTCGGCGCGTTCGCCGCGCCCGACCGCAAGCTCGTCTTCAGCATCAACGACTTCGACGAGACCCTGCGAGGCCCGTTCGAGTGGGACGTCAAGCGGCTGGCGGCGAGCTTCGCCGTCGCCGGGCGTGACCGTGGCTTCGACGACAAGCAGCGGGAAGCGGTGAACCTCGCCGTCGGAAACTCGTACCGCGAGGCGATGAGCCTGTACGCCGGAATGCGCAACCTCGACCTCTGGTACACGCGCGTCGACGTCGACGACCTGCTCAGCGAGATGGCGCGGTTCGCGACCGCGAAAGAACAGAAGCGTGCAGACAAGAACCTCGCGAAGACCCGGACGAAAGACAGTCTGAAGGCGTTCTCGAAGCTGACCGAGATGGTCGACGGCCAGCCACGGATCATCTCCGACCCGCCGGTGGTGACACCGATCGAGGACCTGCTCGGAGACCGCGCCGGCGAGCTCGACGACTTCCTGCACAACGTCTTGCGCAGTTACCGGCGAACACTGAGCGGCGACCGCCGCCGCCTGCTCGAGCGCTACCGCTACGTCCACGCGGCCCGCAAGGTCGTCGGCGTCGGCAGCGTGGGCACGCGGGCATTCATCATGCTGCTGCTCGGCCGCGACGACGGTGACCCGCTCTTCCTGCAGTTCAAGGAGGCGGAGGCCTCGGTGCTCGAGTCGTTCCTGACGAAGAGCGAGTTCGCAAACCACGGCCAGCGGGTCGTCGAGGGGCAACGGCTGACCCAGGCGGCGAGCGACATCATGCTCGGCTTCATCAACGCCGACGGCATCGACGGGGTGAAGCGCGACTTCTACGTCCGCCAGCTCTGGGACGCAAAGGGCTCCGCGCTCGTCGAACTGATGGAGCCGGCGCTGATGCGCCTCTATGCGAGAGCGTGTGGCTCGGAGCTGGCGCGGGCGCACGCCCGCTCGGGAGACGGGATCGCGATCGCGAGCTACCTCGGCAACGGCGACACGTTCGACCGCGCGATCGCCGCCTTCGCGGAGTCGTACGCGGACCAGAACGAACGCGACTACGAGGTGCTGATCAAGGCCGCCGACGACGGCAAGATCGCCATCGAGAAGGGGGTCTAGCCCCTAGCCGGCTCTGCCGATGAGCAGCGAACGCGCTACGCTCCCGCCGTGACGGGCGTCGTTGCAGCCCTCGCATCGCTCGTGGTCGCCGTCGGGGCACCGACCACGCTGGTGGCGAGCGCGCTGCCGGCGGCGCACGGGGTGCGCACGGGGCTCACGCTCCAGGCGACGTTCGAACTGCAGTGCGGCCACGTGACCCAGCTGACGGTCGGCCTCCCCTCGGCGATGGGCGTCCAGACGCCGATCGCGCCCGGGACCGTGGCCGTCAACGGCCTCCATCCGGCGGCGATTCGCACCTCGGGCCACGTCGTCGAGGTGACCATGCCGCCGCCGCACGGGGTGATGTGCGACTCGATCGGCCCTGCCCGGATCACCGTGCGGTTCTCCCGGGCGGCCGGTCTCGTCAATCCGAAGCGGGCCGGCTCCTACGCCGTCTCGCTCCGGATGCGGGCCCAGGCGGCTGCCGGCCGGCTGAAGATCGCTTAACAAAACTCCAGTCGCCAAAGCGCTCAAGGCGCGCGGGGAGGCTGCCGATAGACCGTAGGTGAGCCGCAGTGCCGCCGTTGGAGCGATCGTGTGCCTCGCCGTGGTCGCGTCCGCCGCCCGAGTGCCCAGTGCGTTCGCCTGGCAGACGACGGTCCGGACCTCCGCCCAGGCGACGCGGATCTCACACGCGAGGCCCCGGGCGACCCAGCCGAGACGGCAGCCCGCCCGCCAGTCGCTGCGGCGCATCCTGCCGCTCCTGCGCCGGGTGGGAGCCCACCCGGCCCGCTCGACGCGACGGGCACGGCCCTCCGCGCCGCCGGCGACGGCCACCGCGACAAAGCCTGCTGCCGCCGCGTCGATCCTGCCCAACGATCCCGAGTGGACGCAGCAATGGGGGCTTCGCCAGGTCGAGGCGCCTGCAGCCTGGGCGCTCATGGCCGGCGCCTCCCGCCAGGTCGTCGTCGCCGTTGTGGACAGCGGCGTCGATCCGAACCAGCCCGACCTGCAAGGCGCCCTCGTCCCGGGCGCGGACTTCGCCGACCCCTCCGGCAGCACCGCCGACCAGTACGGGCACGGCACGATGGTCGCAGGCGTGATCGCGGCCCGCGGCGACAACGGACAGGGGATCGCCGGCGTCTGCTGGAACTGCCTGATCATGCCGATCAAGGTGCTCGATGCGAACGGCAGCGGCACCGCGACGAGCATCGCCGAGGGCATCCGCTGGGCGGCCGACCACGGCGCGAACGTGATCAACATGAGCTTCGTCCTGAGCGGCCCCGACGACGGCGTGGCGTCGGCCATCTCCTACGCCCATGACAGGGGCGTGATCGTGATCGCCGCCGCGGGCAACTCCGGCAGCGGCGCCGCCACCTACCCGGCCGTGTATCCGTACGTCGTCTCCGTCGCAGCGACGGACGACACGGATCAGCTCTACACCTGGTCGACGCGCGGCTCCTGGGTCACCCTGGCAGCACCCGGCTGCACGATGACGACCGCGCTCGGCGGCGGCTTCGCGAGCTTCTGCGGCACGTCCGCCGCGGCGCCGCTCGTCGCAGGCCTCGCCGCGCTCGGGTACGAGGCGGGAGCCTCATCGGAGGCCCAGCTCGAGGCTGCGCTCGAGCACACGGCGAAGCCGCTTCCGGGCGCCGTCGGCAGCGGGCGCGTGGACGCCCTGCAGCTCGTCAGCCAGTTCGGCCTGTGAGCCGATCCCAACTCCGAAGAATCGAGATACACTGCCGCCGTATGGGTCGTCGGCTCGGGGTCTTCACACTCTTCGCACTCACCGCTGCCTCAGCAGCTGCGGCTGCGGCCAGTCCGCCACCGCCCCACACGCTGATGGCGTTCGCGCGGCCGCATCACGCCTACGACAACCTTCCCGCAGCTGCCAAGACACTCGCGCCCAACGTGGCGAATTCCCGCCGGGTCGCGACGGCTGTCGACTCCAAGAAGAACCAGTTCCTGGTGTACGTCACGCTGATGAAGAACAAGCAGGTCTGCTCGGTGCTGATCCAGGGCAAGACGTTCTCCGACCGCTGCACGCCTCAGCCGATTCTCTTCCAGACCGGAAGGGAGTCGTTCTCGGTCATCAAGGGCCTGATCGGCGGCGTCGCGGCGAACGACGTGACCCGGGTCGTCCTGGTCGGCGGCTCGAAGAAGAAGACGATCCCGCTCACCACCGACCACGGCTACATCTTCGGCTGCCCCGCGCCGAGCACGTGCGCGAGCTGGGTCAAGACGGTCGTCGGCTACAACAAGGCCGGCAAGATCATCTCGCGCGAGACCGTCGGCTAGCAGCCGACGGGCCTACCCGAAGCCCGGACAGAGCGGCAGCTTCGTGTAGCGCGGCGTGATCACGCACCACGTGCCGTGCTTCGTGTCCAGTGCGATGTAGATCGAGCTCAGGCCCTCCTGCGAGCCGCACGTGCGGTTGTAGGCGTGGTGGAAGGCGCCGGCGAGGTACCCCTCGTGGTTCCAGCAGACGAGCGTCGTCGTCTCGGCCCCGAGCTTCGCCAGCACCTGGGAGGCGAGCTGCTCGTTGTTCGGGCCCTTCGTTCCGCCGCAGGCCGTCAGGAGGGCGACGACGCCTGCGACTGCGATCGCCCGGAGCTTCATCGCTCGACCTTCGCCCGGCGGGAGCGTCTTCCTGCCGGGGCCGGCGCGCCTCCGGCGCCGGACGGAGAAAAGGCGAGGGGCCCGCTGAGCGGGCCCCTCGCCTTCATTGCCTTACGCGTTCCGGCTAGCCGGTTACGCGAGCCCCACGCGCACCGACTTGACCGTCGGAGCGAGCTTCAGGTTCGCAACGCGGACCACATGGTTCGTCTTCACCGTGCGAAGAACGATGTGGCTCTTGCCGTTCTTGTTGATCAGCGTGATCCGGAGCTTGGCGGTCTTCGCCGAGCCGTTCACACGCACCGACAGGTACCGACCAGTGCGGGTCTTGACGACGCTCGCCGAAACGAGGCTCATCGCCTTGACGACCTTCGTGGTCTTGGCGACCGAGACAGGTGCCACGGTCGGAGCCGGCGCCGAGATCGACACCGGGGACGCGAGGACGACCTGGCCGCCACCGGAGGTGGAGCCGCCGCCGGCGGGCTTGCCGCCGGTGGTGGTGCCGCCAGTGGTGGTGCCGCCGCCGCCCGAGTTGTCCGAGCCACCGTTCGAGCAGGCGGCGCCGGAGGTCGGGTTGAAGTCGACGTCACGGAAGATGCCCGCGCCGCCGTTCCGCGTGCCGACGTTCTCGACCGAGACGTCGATGCACTGGTTGGTCGACGAGTGGACGTAGATGCCCGCCTCGCCCTTGCCGTTCGTGGTCAGATCGATGAACCCACCGGCGTAGATCGGACCGGTGTTGACGGACGGGCCGCCCTGACCGGTCGTGTCATACGGCGGAACACCGTTCGTCGAATCGGCCCCGAGCGTCGGGCTCGCACCCTGTCCAGCCTGGGCGCTGAACTCGACCGGCGCACCCTCAACGGGATTGCCCTCGAGGTCCTTGATCGTCTCGACGCAGTAGGCCTCGTTCGTCCCCTTCGGCACGCAAGCAAGAACCTTGCTCGGCACGAAGTCGACGGTCTTGGCCAGCGTGTTCGAGACCTTGTTGCCGCCGTCCCAGGTCGGAATCTGGTCCGGGTACACCGAGTTCGCCGTGATCGTCGCGTTGCCGACGAGGCTGCCGGTGTAGATGTCACAGCGACCGTTCGAGTCCGGAGTCAGGACGTTGCCTTCGTCCGGGTTGAACTGGACATACGCCTCGCCATGCTCGTCCGTGTAGACGGCCTGGCTGAGGTTGCCGGTCGGGAGCGGGAACGGATCGCCACTGACGTCGTAGCAACCGTTGTACCCGTCCTGCGTGACCAGCGGGAACGCATCCCAGTAGTCGTACAGCGGTGCATTCCTGTACAGGCTGTTGTCGACCGTTGCCGGAGCGGCGACACCGCTCGGCAGGCCGAAGCCCTGCGTCAGGAAGCTCGCATAGTTGTTCGCGAACGATGCACCGTAGACGCCCGAGGTCGGGTTGTTGAGACTGCCCCAGGCGGCCGGGATGTACGCCTTGTAGAACGGTGCGTACAGGTTGTGCTCCGAGGACGCAGGCTTGGACGCGTCACGGATGTAGATGTCGGACTTGTCGACCTGCGACAGCGTGCCGGCGGTGCTGGCTGCGCCGAGCGAAACGTCGACGCGAAGCGCCGGCATCGGAGCGTCACCAGCATCGACCTTGCCGTCGGACAGGAGGGTGTTGTCGGCCCGGATCGGGTCGAACGGCCCAACTGCCCAGCTGTCGGTGCCCCCGAAGATGTTCGAGAACGGGCCGAGTCCTGCGCCCCACCCGGACCACCTGGAACCGAGGCAGTTGTCGACAGCATCGACCGTCAGCGACGAATCGGTCATGTCGGTGCAGAAGCTGCCGTCAGTGTGGCCTTCGGTCGTCAGGTCATCGTCGTGGATGTCCCAACGGTTGAACCCGTAGAGCGAGCCTGCAGCTCCGGGGCCTTGGCTCCCGAGCGGCGAGGCATCCATGGCGAAGTGATCCTGGAGCCATGCCCAATCGTCCGGCAGCGTGACCGTCGGATGGCCGAGGCCGGACCAGTTGCGGCCGAGCGGGAACGTGCCCTTGACCTCTGCCTTGATCAGGCCCGGCTCGAACGCGTACGAGCCGTCGGACTGCAGGACCGGCTTGAAGGTGCCGTCACCGGCGGGATCGCCCGGGGTCGGCACTTCGGTGATGACCGGAGCCTGCGACTGCATCCAGATGACGAGGAAGTCGTGCTCGAACAGCACGCCCTGCCCGCCGTTGCTCTTCGAGTCGGTGAAGTACCGCTCGAGGTTGATGTCGTTCACCGCGAGCTTGAGGGTCGCGAGACCCGCCTTCTCCGAGGTGACGAGCCCGGACCAGCAGAGGCCCCGGCCCCGGATGTACGAGCCGTTGACCGTCAGGCCCTGGCTGTTGGACTGGAGGAAGAACGGCGCGTTTGGTGCCACGTCGTCCCCACTCCAACCGGAGATGTTCAGCGTGCCGCTGAGATTCGTCAGGCTCGACGGAAGAACGCCGTCGAATCCGTCGAAGTTCAGGCACTTGGTGACCTTGACCGTCTCCCCGGCCCACGCCAGGTACGGAATGTTCGTGTTCTGCGGATCAGTCGGATCCGCGTACTGGATATAGGTGGCCTTCGTCGCACCCGAAGCCATGCCCGCCCAGACAAACAGGGCGGTCATCGCCGCGAGCAGCGTGACGAACGTCACACCCAAGCGAAAACGCATCTCTCCCTTTCCCCCTTGCTTCGTCGTTCATTGATCGAAATCAAAAACACTTGCTCGATGACTACTTCAGCCTCAGTGTTTCTTGAGGCCACCCCCTTTCGTCTTCAGCGCGCCCACGGCGGAGATCAACGCGGGCGCCACCCACCTTTATAAACTCCGCGGGCGCTGGGAACAAGGTGGCGAACGGGTAGGTTTTCCAGGGAAAAACCCTGGCCGGCGCCCCGTATCCGAGCGTTCCCGGCCCCGAGCCGGGCGTGACCGGGCACGAGCCGCGACGTGACGCCGATGTCTGGTCTTTCGAGCGCCGCAGCGCGCCAGTACATTGCCGGGCATGCGGCGCGTCCTTGCCCTGGCTGTCCTCTGCCTGATCGCAGCCATGGCGGCGTTCGGAACGGCGTCCGCGGGCTCCGGCGACGTGACCAACCCGAACGATCCGGTCTGGAGCTACGAGTGGGGGCAGCGGCTCACCCGCGCCTCCGACCTCTGGCAGCTCACCACCGGCGACCCGAGGATCGTGATCGCCGTGGTCGACACCGGCCTCTCGCAGCCGCTCTTCAAGGTTCCCGGCGGATCGACGCCGGTGCCCGACCTCACGCAGGTGCTTCCCGGCTGGGACATCGTCGGCAATGACACCAATACCGCGGATGACTTCGGCCACGGCACCTGGGTCTCCAGCATGATCGGAGCGACGGGCGACAACGGGATCGGCATGGCCGGCTACTGCTGGAAATGCTCGATCATGCCCGTGCGCGTGGCGGCCGGCCGCACCGGAGCCGTGGCCCCGGCCGTCGCCGCAGGCATTCGCTGGGCCGTCGACCACGGCGCGCGCATCGTCAACGTCAGCCTGGCGAGCAACGGCTACGACTCCAGTGAGCTCGGGGCCGTGGAGTACGCCGAGGATCATGGCGTGCTCGTCGTCGGCGCTGCCGGGAACGGCGGAGACACCTCCCTGCTCTATCCCGGGGGCTACCCCGGCGTCCTCGCGGTCGCCGGCACGGACCAGAACGACGCGCTGTACAGCTGGGCGACCCGCGGCTCGTGGGTCGCGCTCGGTGCTCCCGGCTGTGGGGAGGTGCTCGACGAGAACGTCGGGCCTGCCTGGGCCTGTGGCTCCTCGTTCGCGCCGCCCGTCGTGTCGGGCATCGCGGGCCTCCTGATGTCGCTCGACCCGGGCCTGACCGTGAACCAGGTCACCGATGCGCTGCGCGCCACCGCTCATCCCGTCGCCGGGATCGGCGGCGGCGTCATCGACGCCTGGGCCGCGGCCCACTATCTCGGGCTCGCACCGGCGAATCCGCCCGTCTTCGTGCCGCCGCCGCCGCCCGTTCCCCGCGAGGTGTTCGTGACGACCGGCGTCGTTCGCAAGAGCACGCGGGTCCGGCTCAACCTCGCCGCCGGGCCGCTCGAGCTCCAGCTCTCCGGGCCGGCCGCGATCAGCTGCTCCATGAGCTTCCGCGCCGCAGGCAGCCTGTACGTCGATCTTCCTGGCGAGCGAAACGTGCGCAGCCTCGCAGCCACCCTCGCCGCGGGCAGCTATCCGATCACCATTCGCTGCACGACGGCGAACGCGAAGCAGTACGAGCTCATCGCCACCGGCAGCTTCAAGAACTAGCGAGTCGGCCAGGGCCGGCCGGTCGGCGCGGCCGCGGACCTCGCCGCGACAGCGCCGACCGACGTCTCCCCTCATCCCCGTGAGCCCGCCGGCCGCAGCTGCTGGCCGCCCAGGGGGAGTTGCCCAACCTTGACCAGCCCGCGGGTGATCGCCCACTGGCTCGCCTCGAACCGGTTCCGCACGCCGAGCTTCCGGTACGCGTTGGCCAGGTGGAACTTCACCGTCTGGTCGGTCACCCAGAGCAGCTGTCCCACCTCGCGGTTCGACCGTCCCTCCGCCACGAGCCGGAGGATCTCGATCTCCCGCCGCGTCAAGCACGTCCGTGCCGGCAGGCCCGCGCCCTCCCGCGCGGACAGCAACCGATCGGCCGCAAAGGCCTCACCGACGAGCCGTGCCGCCTGCCGCATGTCCGTCGACCGATCGACGGTCGCACAGGCACCCGCGGCGAGCGCCGACTCCACGGCCACCTGCTCGGTGTCCGCGACCAACACGACCGAGACGAGCCCGGGACAGCGCCGGTGCGCCCGGCGCAGCAACCGGTACAGCGACCGGCTGTCCGGGCTCTCCCCGGCGTCGACGATCAGCAGCTCACACGCGGAGACCTCCGCGAGATCGGCCGCCCGTTCAGCCGTCGGCGAGACCGCGACGACGTCGATCTGCCACTGCGCAAGCAGCGGCTTGTACAGCTGCAACCGCAGTGGACTCGAATCGATCACGACGGCGGTCGCCGCGACCT
Source organism: uncultured Thermoleophilia bacterium (assembly GCA_963828655.1). Classification (GTDB taxonomy): domain Bacteria; phylum Actinomycetota; class Thermoleophilia; order Gaiellales; family Gaiellaceae; genus PALSA-600. Next base: position 27,135 of record CAWHFK010000011.1, read on the forward strand.
TCGTGAATTCTCCCCTCATCGTCTTACTCTCCCTCTCCTGAGTTCCGTCAACAGTTCAGCCGGCCTCAGACATGCGAGGCCGCGACGTTCACGCTGAAACAGGGAGGCGGACTATCCGGGGCGTTCGAGCGAGAGCCGGTACCGGTACGCGCGCGGCACCGCGTTCGCCGTGGCGACGCGAGAGGTGGACTGTGACGGGAAGCAGAAAGCGAGCAGCACCGTCAAGGCGGCTGCGAACAGGCTGATGCCGCCGGCGCCGCCGACGGCGCTGCCGACGCTGCCGAAGACAGCGGGCTTGTCGGGCGCGGGCGGTGGGAACGACGGCGACTTCGGCGCCGGGGTCGACCCCGCGCCCGCAGCGCCGGCCGTGCTCTTCGCATCGCTCGGCGCCACGACCTTGACGTAGTCGGCGGAGATCGGGGTGGCGCGGGGGGGCGGGTTGAGCGCGAGCTTGAGCTTCAGCGGAGCCGCCTGGGACGACACGGCCGTCACGAGTGTCTGGACGAGCTGCACGAACTGCACCGGCGGGGCAGCCTTCCGGTGGTGGGTGACGGCCGGCCCGTTCGCCGTCGTCGGCAGCACCAGCGTCGCGAGGACCGGCGCGGAGGCGGCCGGGGTCGCGCTCGTCGGGGGGGCGGCGACAGGCGCGGGCGCCGGAGCAGGCGTGCTGGCCTGGATGGACACGGTAATCGTCTGGGGCGCAGTGGTGGTGGCCGGTGGCGTGGTCGCGGCCGGCGGCGCCGGAGCTGCGGGGGAGCTCGCCGTCGGGTCGGTGACGACCGGTGGATCGGGGGCGGCGGGGACGGTCGTGCCGGGGTCGGTCGGGGGCGGTGTCGTCGTGCCCGGATCGGTGGCGGAGGGGTCCGAGGTGGTGGACGGATCCGGCGTGGTCGCAGGCGTGTCGGTCGCAGACGGAGCCGCCGGAGGAGCGGCGGCCGGGTCCGGTGTGGACGCAGACGGCTCGGTCGTAGACCCGTCCGTGGCGGACGAGTCGGTAGTGGAAGGCGCGGACGGATCGGTCGAGGCGGAGGAACCGGACGAGGCGGTGGACGTGTCCGTCGTCGTCGTGTCGGGCGCGCCGGTGCTCGTCGTGGTCGCCGCCGGATCGGACGAGGCGGCGGCCGGGGTGCCGGAACCGGTGTCGGCGGCGGCGGGCCGCGCGAACGCGACGGCGAAGGCGGACAGCGAGAGGACGAGCAGCGCCACGCGCAACGGTGTCATGCGCAGCGAAACCACTCCCACGTTCCCTCTCCCGGTCACTCCCCACCTCCCCCTACTGCCGCCGTGCCCTGCACCTCGCCACGTGCACCCTCCTTCTTACCAGTCCGACCTGTCATCCCACAAGTCCCGGGCCCGCACGTTCCGTAAAGACTAGCCAGCAGTCTGGGCGAAAAAGGTGCACTATAGGGCCGTGCCGGCCTCGGGGAGAGGCAGCAATCGACGCGTTCCAACTGAGGGGGTTCGGTTTCGATGGTGGGAAAGCTTCGGCTCGGCTTGCGCTTCGCCGTCGGTGCTGTCGTGATCTTCGGGATCCTGTTCGCGATGGCGGGGCAGGGCGCGCACCGGGCCGGTGCCCAGGCCGCGGACAACGGGGTCATCACCATCAGCGGCTCGCCCGAGGTCAACGAGGGCAGCCCGGCGACCTTCACGGCCTCGATCGACGTGCCCGCGTCCGTCGACGCACACGTGACCTACAGCGCATCGGCCGGCGGCGTCGGCGGATCCTTCACACTTCTTGCGGGGCAGCCGACGACGACCTTCGACGTCGCAACTGTCGACGACGGCACCCCGACTCCCGCACAGCGGACGTTCACCGTCACGCTGACAGGCAGCGACCTGACCGACGGCTCGACGGTCGACTCGACGCCGGCAACCGGCACGCTCGACAACGTCGATCCGCCGTCGTCGGTCGTCTCGATCATCGGCAACGCGAGCGCCCCGGTCACCGAGGGGCAGCCCGCGACCTTCCCCGTCTCCATCTCACCGGCCGCAGGCGTGGCCTTCAACGTCAGCTACTCGGCGAGCGCCGGCGGCGTCAGCGGCTCGTTCCACGTGAACCAGGGCGCGACGTCGATGCAGGTGCCGGTCGCAACCGTCGACAACGGCACGCCGGAGGACGACAAGACCTTCACGGTGACGCTCACCGGGACGAACGCGACCAACGGGTCGACCGTCGGCGGCAGCCCGGGCACCGGGACGATCATCGACAACGACTGGACGATCACGCTCTCGCCGATCAACCCTGGCGCGGTCAGCGAGCAGGGTGGCTCGATCCAGTTCGCAGCCACGCTCAACGCGCAGGCGCCACAGAATCACGCGATCTCGGTGCACTACGCCGTCGCGGACGGGAGCGCCGTCCTCGGCACGAACTACACCGTGAGCCAGGCAGCGAGCGGGACCCTGACCTTCGCGCCGGGCAACACGGCGAAGACGGTGACGGTCACCGGCAAGGACGACGGCGTCTATCTGGCCGGCGCCGGCAAGACCTTCACGATGACACTCTCGAATCCGCAGGGCGCGGCGATCTCCGGCAGCGCCTCGTCGACCGGGACGATCAACGACGCCGACACGGCGCCGCAGATGGGCATCTCCTCGTGCTCCGGCGGCAAGGTGGCCGGCGGTGTTCCTGCGATCTTCCCGATCCGCGTGCAGGCTTCCACCGTCCCCGCGACGGTGACGTGGACGACCGCCGGGGTCAACACGCTCCCCGGTGACTTCGACGGCGGCACCGGCACGATCACCATCCCGCCCGGCGGAGCGGTGCGCGAGTACGACCTGAAGATCCCGACGCACTCGATCGCTCCCGCCGGCTCGCGGATCTTCGACGTCCAGCTCTCGAGCCCGGCGGGTGCGCGGCTCGGCACCAGCCTCGCCCCGTGCACGATCGTCAGCAACGGCACCGCCAGCTCGACCGTGCCGACGCTGCAGATCACGAACCCCGTGCCGGTGGTCGAGCCCGGAAGCGGGTCGACCAGCGTGCCGGTGACGGTGACGCTGAACGCGCCTGCCGCGCAGACGACGCCGGTGGATGTGCACATCCACTGGGCAGACGGCCGACGGCAGCGCGACTGCTCCCGCCGACTATGCGACCGGGAGCGGCGACCTGACCTGGGCGGCCGGTGTCTACGGCCCGCAGACCTTCTCGGTCCAGGTGAACTCCAACTCGGCCAGGACGGCGCAGGGGACGTTCACGATCGCCTTCACGTCGCCCGATTCCAGTGCCGGGCTTCGTCGGCGCGCCGACGGCGACGGTCACGGTTCTGCCGGTCGGATCGACGGCGTCCGTGCTCTCGATCGCGGATGCCTCCGCGCCCGAGAAGCAGGGCTCGATCCCCGTGGTCGTGACCCTGACGCCGGCCGGGGCGGCACCCGTGACGGTCAACTACGCGACAGTCGACGGCAGCGGCTCCAAGGGAGCAGTCGCCGGCGTGAACTACACCGCCAAGAGCGGCACCCTGACGTTCTCGCCCGGCCAGACGACGCAGACGATCTCGGTCCCGATCACCGCGTACTCGGACGTCGAGCCGAACCGGTCGTTCCAGGTCGTCCTGAGCAACCCCGCCGGGGCGACCCTCTCCAACTCGACGGCGACGCTCACGATCCTGAACGACAACGCCACGACTGTGCCACCGCCGATCGCCAGGAACCGGCGCCGCCACAGAAGAAGCCCCGGTTCCGGTGCCGACGCCGAACAAGCCCACCGGATCACCTCGTGCTCGTCCAGATGCTGACCGGCGAGAGCCGCGCGAACGCGAAGGGCCAGGCGACCTACCGCGTCAGCTGCCCGGACGTCGTGATCCAGCTCTGCGCCGGCACCGTCACCTTCGACGTCCGGGTCCAGGCGAAGGTCAAGAAGGGCTCGAAGAAGAAGCCGGCCCTGACGAACGTCCGGGTGGGCAGCGGCACGTTCAGCGTCCACACCGGCAAGACGGGCACCGTGGTGATCAAGCTGACGAAGCCGGGCCTGGCGCTCCTCAAGTCGGTCAAGCGCCTGAAGGTGAAGGCGACGATCAACGCGAAGGACGGCGCCGGAGTGAAGGGCGTGACGGCCTGGTTCGTCTCGGTCGACGCCCCGGCGCCGATCGTCAAGAAGCCGACGCCGAAGAAGCCGACGCCGAAGAAGCGACGCGAAGAAGAGCTAGCGCGGTCAGCGCACCTTCACGGCGAAGGCCTGAAGGCCTCGCGACGAGCCGGCGCGCACGCTGACCCACCCGTTCGCGAACGAGCCGGCGCTCACGCTGCCCGGCAGCCGCCAGGCGCACCGCGCCCGGCCCGACCGGTAGGCGTTCACCACGACGCGAAGATGCCGCTTGCCGAGCACCGCCGCGCACTTCACGCTCGCCGAGCGAACCGGCTTGCCCGAGTCGACGACCCGGGTCGTGAGCACGAGCCGCCTCGACCCCGCCGTCGCGACCTTGAACGACGTGAGCGCGAGCGCGCCTGCCGGAGCAAGCTTCTTCGGCTTCGGCGACGTGGTGGTCGGCGCGGTCGTCGTCGACTTCGAGGTGGTCGTCGTCTTCGAGGTGGTGGTCGTCCTCGAGGTGGTGGTCGCCCTCGTCGTGGTCGGCGGCGGCGTCGTCGTCGTGACGCGCGTGGTCGTCGCGGCCGTGGTCGTCGGCGGCGGGCTGGAGCTCGTCGTCGTCGTCGGCGGGGGCGGCGACCCGCCGTCGGCCACGAAGCCGAAGTCCTGCACCCAGTAGATCGCGCCGTTCGCGGCCTTCGCGGCCCCGAGGCCGGTGGCGACGAACGACGGGTTCTCGATGTTCGCCTTGTGCCCGGCCGAGTTCAGCCACGCGTTGACGACCGACGCGGCGTCGGGGAAGCCCTCGGCGATGTTCTCGCCCCATGAGTAGTGGTAGCCGCACGTCGAGATGCGGTCCGCGGCGGTGCGGGTGACCGGCGGCGCGACGTCGTCGTGCGAGAAGACGCCGGACTGGGCCATCTGGCGCGCCTTCCAGACAGCGGAAGCCGTCAGCGTCGGCGAGGTCACGAGCTGGCCGAGCCCGAGCGAAGCACGGTGCTGGTTGATCAGCGACATGACCTGCGAGTCGAGGCTGCCGTTGTCCGCGGGCCAGGAGGAGGCGGGCGTGCAGTCTCCGGTCTGGACGGCGGCGGCGACCGGCTTCGTGGAGCCGCCCGAGAGCCCGACGGCCACACCGAGCAGCGCGATGAAGACGAAGAGGGCTGCGCGGCGGGAGGTCTGCAACGGCGCCTTGGCGGCGGCCTTGCGAAGGGCTGTGGCGGCGGCGTGATGCATCTGGGTGGTGCGCGACGGGCTCGAAACGGCCCGGCGGGCACCGTGTGGAAACCGGGTGACGACCGTTTCATCGGCACCCGAAGCGGGGGACTTTAGCCGCTTACCCTCCCCCGCGGCGGTTCAAACCACCCCCGACCGGGGTCAGTGGATCAGGATGACGCTCGTCGAGTGGGTGAGCGACCCGCTCGTGCCCGTGATCGTGATCGTGCTCCGCGTCGACCCCCCGCCTTGGCCGGTCAACGTCATCCGGGCCGTCGTCGCCGTCGGGTTCGGGGCGAAGACGACCCTGAACGAGGGCGGCAGGCCGCTCGCGCTGAGCGTGACCGAGCCGGTGAAGCCGCTTCCGCGCACGACCGTGACCGTGTAGCTCGATGCTCTTGAAGCCCGCGGGCGCCTTCTGGGATGCCGGTGTCACGCTGAGCGAGAAGTCCCCGGTGGCCGAGGCGGCCTGGACGACGAGGGTGGCCGATGCGGTATGCGTGAGGCTGCCGCTCTTGCCGGTGATCGTGACCGGATAGCTGCCCGCGGCAACGAGCGCGGTCGTCGTGAGGGTCAGAGTCGACGAGGACGTCGCCGAGGCCGGGCTGAAGCCCGCCGTCACACCCGACGGCAGGCCGGTCGCGGTCAGGCCGACCGACCCGGCGAAGCTGCCGCTCGGAGTGATCGAGACGGAGTACGTCGTCCCCCCGCCTGCCGTCACGGTCCGCGACGCCGGCGTCACGCCCAGCGAGAAGTCGCCGGTCGGCGAGGCCGCCTGGACGACGAGGGTCGCCGGCGCCGAGTGGCTCAGGCTGCCGCTCGTCCCGGTGATCGTGAACGGATAGCCGGCCGGAGCGACCGACGAGGTCGTCGTGAGGGTCAGCGTCGACGACGACGTCGCCGAGGCCGGGCTGAAGCTCGCCGTCACACCGGACGGCAGCCCGCTCGTCCCGAACGTGACCGACCCTCCGAAGCCGCCGCTCGGGTTGACCGAGACCGAGTACGTCGTCCCCGCCCCGGCCGTGACCGTCTGGGAGGCCGGCGTCACGCCGAGCGAGAAGTCGGGCGCCGGCGCGGACCCGCCGGAGAAGGCGCCGAGGCCGTTCGGAGAGCCGAGACCGGTCGGCCCGTCGTAGCCCGCGACGCCCGTGCACAGGTAGAGCGGCGAACAGCTGCCGTTCGAACCGGACGTGACGTCGTGGAGGAGCCCGCTGCTCCCGTAGGGCGCGGAGGGCCCGCCGTAGCTGCCGCTCAGCGCGAAGACCGAGGCGATGAGCGGCGAGGAGAGGCTCGTGCCGCCGACCTGGAACCAGCCCGTCTGACCATAGTAGGAAGTGGTGTTGTAGACGGCCGCGCCCGTATTGGGATCGGCGTCCGCGGACACATCGGCGACCGACCGGCGCGGACAGCCGGTGTCCGTCTGCCAGGCGGGCTTGGGCTCGTAGGCAGAGCAGCCGGAGCCGCTGCCCGACCAGGCGGACTCGCCGGCGTACGACCCGCCGGAGCCGAGCGCGAGCGTGGTGCCGCCGACTGCGGTGACGTACCTCGACGCCGCCGGATACTCGACGCCGTAACCGGCGTCTCCGGACGACGCCGTGATCGCGACCCCAGGATGGTTGAAGTTGGCGTCGTCCGCCGTCTCGTTTGCAGTACTCGCCCGTCGCCCACGAGTTCGAGATCGCCGTCGCGCCGAGCTTGACCGCTTCGTTCTCGGCCGCATAGAGGTTCGCGGTCGAGGGCGAGTTGGCCTCGACGAGCAGGATCTTGCAGTTCTGGCAGATCGCGTGCGCCGTCTCGACGTCGAGCGCGATCTCGAGGGCCCAGCCGGCGTTCGAGAGCGGGTAGAACGTGCCGCCGCTCTGGTTCACCTTCTTGAAGCAGCCGTTCGCCGTGGTGCACGGAGGCAGGCCGTAGTAGGCGCTGTAGTTGGCGAGGTCCGCCTCGATTTTGGGATCGTCGTAGGCGTCGACGATCGCGACCGTCTGCGCGTTCGGAGCGCTCGTGGGCAGGTTGTAGGCCGAGTGGAACTGCGCCGGGCCGTACGCCCCCGCCGGCGGCGTCCCCGTCGCGAGCGGCGTCCCGTCGGCAGCGGCGACCACCTGCGCAGCGCAGCCCGCCACGCCGGGGCGCGGCGCATCGCAGGCGCGCTCGTACCAGTGGCCGCGGCCGTGGTCGCGGGTCACTGCCGGCTTGCCGCCGCCCCCGGAGGTGCTGCTGCCGGCGGCGGAGCCGATGCCGGCGCCGAAGGCGAGCACGAGCGCAGCTCCCACGACAAGGACGGTGATGCGGCGATTGCTCAAGAGTTCTCTCCCCACGTTTCGAAGTCCGGCGGCCGGATGCCCACCCCAGTGTGCGGGACGCCTCCGCCTGCGTCCAGCCCCTCTTCGGGGAGTATTTCGCAGCCCGCGCCCCTGAGCCTGCTCTGCGCTCAGGTTGTCGGGTCAGGCGGCCCCGGTTCGGCTTCGGTCGCCGCCGGCGCCTCGGGCGCAACCGGCGGTGCCGGCTCCGCTGCAGCCGGCGGAGCTTCCGAACCTCCCGGTGCGACCGACGACTTGAAGTCCCCGAGCGACTCGCCTGCCTCCTGCATGTTCAGCCAGGCACCGACGCCGACTGCAATCGAGAGAACGAGCCCCACCCACGCCCACGTCGCGACGTAGTCGTTCGAGAGCACCTTGATCAGGGTGAAGAGGACGAGGAGCGCGGCGAGGAGCATCGTCACCATCGTCGGACTGAGCGGACCGACGGCGATCTTCGTCTCGGTCAGCTGAACGGCCTCCCACGCGAGGATCGCCAGCAGCGTCAGCCCGATCAGCACACCCCAGCCGTGCCACATCGTGACTCCCGCGGAGATCGGCCCGAAGTTAACTTCCTGCCAGTGGAAGAACGAGTCGATCAGCATCAGGATCCCGGCGCCCGCGACGATCTTCGAGCCGAGGGTGAGCTTGGAGAAGTCCATTGCACGTCCCTTCAGAATCGAGAGCCAGATGAGGAGCGAGCGGCGATCATGTCACGACGGTCGGCTGGGATCACCTGCGCCGGCGACGGCGAAATGCGACGAAGCCCACCGCCGCCAGCACGACCGCCAACACGGCCCCACCGCCGATCAGCCCCCAGACGAGCGCGCTCGGCCCTCCGGCCCCGGCGGCAGCCGGCCGCCGCGGCGCCGGCACGCGCACGCCGGCTGCCGCGGCGAGCGCCCGCACGCCGTCGATCCCGGCCTGGACGAGCTGCGGGCCGCCCGTTCCGGGCGCGGCCAGGCGATCGACGACGCGCTGCGAGGCGGGCAGCGGCTTGCCGCCGCGCGACACGCCGAAGCCGTTCGGCATCACGACGAGCAGGCGGCCGTGGTAGACGAACGCCAGCTCCTCTCCGAGGAAGCGCGCGTACTGCTTCGGCTTACGGTCGAGCGCGACGACGGAGCCGAGGTCATAGGCACTTCCGATGAGCGCGACATGGATCGGGTAGCCGCGCGACCGCGCGAGCGCCACGGTCGCAGAGAGCCGCGCCGCGTCGGCGGCCGAGATGCCGAGATCGGGCGGCACGAAGGTCGAGCGGGTCAGCAGGTAGTCGCTGGCCGGGTCCCCGTCCGCGCGCGCGAGCGGGACCGTGACCAGCGCCGCGACCAGCACGAGCAGGATCGCGCGCCTACCCATGGCGTGACCTTCTGTTCACGGTTTGACCACCAGCGTGAACGGCGCGGTCAGGATGTGACCGTTGACCTGAGTCTGCAGGAAGAGTCGCCAGGTGCCTGCGACCGGTACGAGCACTCCGACGGTGAGCTTCCCGGGCGTCGACGAGCTTCCGACGACCCTGGTGGCTCCGAGCACGCTCGCACAGCCAGAGGCACCCGGAGCGCAGACATGCGTATGGAAGTAGTCGAGCGTCCCCTCACGGAAGAAGATCGCGTGCGCGAGCGCGCCGTACCACGGGGCAAAGGTCTGCGGTTTGCCGTCTGGACCGGTGACCGTCACGTTCAGCGTCCCGGCCTGGATCGCATGCAGGGTCGGCCGCCCGTGGATCGTGATCCGATAGCCGTCGACCACGTCGGTCGACGTGAAGGGGGGCAGCTTCTGGGGGTGGTAGGCCCCGGCGACGCGCAACGATCCCTCGAGCTGGAAATTGGGCTGCGGCCCCGACCTGGGATAGACGTCCACCACGATGCGGTACGGCCCGGGTTTCGTGAAGACAACCGTTTCGCTGATCGTCCCGTCCCGCGCGATCGGCGGATGCCGGTGGATGATCGTCGCCAGGTCCTTGCGCACGATGATCAGGTGCACGCCGGTGTGCGGACCGGGACCGCGCTTGAATTTGGTCAACGTCGTTCCGTTCGGCTCGGTGATCCTGAACGAGACTCGCGTCGGCTTGCCGGGCGCAACCGGGGCCGAGGGCTGGAAGTCGGTCAGCGCGTAGGTGCGCGCCGCGCCGATCGTCGGGATGCCCGACTTCGACGAGCCGCCGCAACCGGCGGCGGCCACGACGAGCACGAGCGATCCGAGCAGCAGATGGCGGTTCATCCGTCTCCTTTCGGAAAGAGATAAGCGGGATGGGGGGCGACGTAGCCACCGACCTCGAGCACGATCTGCGCGTGCTTCGTCAGGGGGACGGCTCCCGGGTCGCGGAGCCAACGCCGCCCGGCGACGAACACCGAGACGCGTTCGCGAAATGACAGCAGAGCCGAATGGGAGAGCCGCCGGCCCCAGACACGAAACAGATCGCCGAGCGTCAAGCCGGCCCGCGCGACATGCACGACTCCCGTCGGTGCATTCGTGTGCAGGGGGTACGTGCAGCCCCGCGGCCCGACGCCGATGCCGGGAGGCACGATCACGACTCGACGCTTGGCAAAGAGCTCGATGTGCACCGCGAAGGTCGCACCGCCACTCGAGCAGCGAAGAGCGCCGACCGGCCGGCCGGCGCTCACCGCGGCGCTGTATGCCGTCGGGTGGTAGCGAGGGCCGACCCCGATCGGCCACGGGTAAACGGGAGGCGGCGAGGCGATCACGATGCTCCCTGGTGGCCCGCGAACACCGCCGCGGCAGACGCGATCCCGGCCGCGACTGCCAGCGCGCACACACCGCGGCTGGCCGCTCCGGGCAGGACGGAGACGATCACCCCGTGGCGGAACACGCCGAGCGAGCCGAGGCTCGCAGCGGCGGCCGCGGCGCCGACGAGCCCTGCGAGGACGACGCGGCGCTCACCGTCGAGCCGAAAGAGCGCGACCGCGACTGCAACGGCCAGGGCCAGGCCGAGACCTATCTGCGCCCAGGCCGCCTGCCCGTTCGGTGCGTCGGCGACGCCGAACGTGACGAAGGCAGTCAGCGCAGCGACCCCGGCGAGAACGCCGAGCGCGAGGCCGAGCGGCGAGCGCAGCTTCGGCCTGCGCCGGGTCGCGGCGACGGCCGCCGCGACCACGAGCGCGACACCGGCCAGCCACGCCCACGGGGACGGGCGGCGGTAGCGCACGAAGGCACCGCCGAGGGTCACGTGCTCACCGTTCAGGGTGGCCGGGATGGCGAACCGCGCGACCGTTCCCGTTCGGCCGCCGTCGTACGGCGGCGGTGCGAGGCGATGGTCGTGCCAGGTGAACGTCGGGCCGCCGATCCGCCGCCAACCGCGCCCGGCGGAGGTGAGCCGCGCAGCCTGCGCGGTCACGGAGGCCTCGTTGACCCACGTGCCGGTCGGGTCGATGCGGAGCATCCGCTCACCGAGGTCGCCGAGCACGATCAGGCGGCCGCGCCGGACACCGATACGCAGCGAGCGGTCGCCGTCCAGGATCCGCACCGTGACGTGCGGGAGCGCACGGGTCGCGTGGTCGAGCACGAGCCTGTAGTCGAGAGCGACGGTCGCCGACTTCGGGTGCGCGGAAGCGCTCGCGGGAACCACGAGCGTGACGAAGGCGAGCAACGGCGCGAGTAGCCGCTTGCGGTCCATCACCCGAGGACCGTGTGGATGACGAGGATCGCGATGATCACAGCGGTGACGCCCGCCGCCAGTGCGACGAGGGACGCGAGGAGCCTGATCTCGGTGCCCCGGTTCGTGTCCGTGGGCCGGCTCATCCGATTGCGTGGTCGACGACGAGGACGCTGAACGGCTGGCCGCCCCTGGGCGTGATCGTGTACGTGAGGCCCCAGCGGCCGACCATGACGAGTGCGGGGGCGGGCCGCGAGTAGATGCCGGGGCTCGTCTCGGCGAGCTGGTACTCCTGGTTTGCCATCTCCATGTCGAGCATCGCGAACTGAAGCGTCACGTCGGCCCCGCGTACCGGGGACGTCCCCTTGGTGAGCTGGAGCGCGAAGCTGTTCGGGACCGCGGCCCGGTTCGGCGAGACGAGGACCTTGATCGTATAGCCGTTCTTGTGCACCACCTGAACGACCTTGCCCGGGCCGACATGCGCAAGCGCCGACCCCACCTCCGCGAGCGCCTTGGCGGGCGGGGCGAGGCTCGAAAGGAGCGCCGCCGCGAAGACCGCGCAGGCGACGATCACGGCCTCGCCGGTGACGAGCCGGGCGAGGAGCTTCGCGGCCGGCGGGGCGGCCTCCGGCCGCTCCCGCGCAGCCTCGAGGTGCGGCTTCGTGCGCAGGAGGTTGAACGCGGCGAGTGCCATGGCCGCCAGGAGCAGGCCGATCTTGACGAGGATCACCTTGCCGTACGACGTCTGCCAGAGTGCAGCGAGGATCGGCAGGTGGAGAACGGTCGCTCCGGTGCCCGACGCGATCAGGACGAGGACGGACACGAACGCGACGTTCGAGAAGCGCGGAACCGTGACGCTCAGACCCGCGACCCGCTTCGCCGGCGCCAGGGTCGCCCAGACGAGCAGCAGGCCGACGAGCCCACCGAGCCAGATCGAGCCGGAGACGAGGTGGAGCCAGTCGAGCAGCAGCGAGAGGCCGCGCGGCGAGGTCTGGCCCGCATGCCCCGAGGTACCGGGGAGGATCAGCACGGCGGCCGCGGCGGCAAGAGCACTGAAGGTCGCAACCAGTTCCGCGACCGAGCGGTGCTCGCGCTGTGGGCGGTCGACCCAGACAGCGATCCAGGACGCGACGCAGAAGAGGGCGAAGCAGATCTCCATGTCGACGTAGCCGCGGCCGAAGGCGGTCACGCGGAACAGCGGGACCAAGGCCCCGACCGCGAGGTCGGACCGTAACGAGTCGATCGAGGTCGAGATGTCGAGGTAGACGGGGATCGCGAGCAGCCCCAGGACCGAGAACGCAACCATGGCGACCGAGACCGCCCGCAGGCTCGTCCCCTCGACCCGCCGCAGCAGCGGTCGGGCGATCGCGATCCGCAGCGCGAAGAGCCCGATCGCAATCATCACAGTCAGGAACGCGAGCCAGCGCGCAACGAGCAGCTTGGGCGTGGTCGCTGTCTGCGCGATCGAAGGCACGGGGAATTGCGGTTGGGGCCCCGGATTCGGGCCGATCGCAAAGGTGAAGGCGCCCTGGACGGGATGCCCGTCCACGGAAATGGCACGCCAGTAGACGAGGTACCAGCCCTCCGGCAAATGCGGGCGCAGCGGCACGACGAGCGTGTCGGGATTCGCCGGCGAGCGGCTGACCGGAGCCGTCGTCTCCTGGCGGCCGGCGGCGTTCGTGACCGAGATGATCGCGAAGCGCGGCTCGACGGCCTCGTCGAACGTCAGGGCGACGGCCGGGGGCGGAGCGTTGAGCGTCCCGCTCGGCGTGGGCACCGTCTTCACCAGGTAGGCGTGCGCCGAAGCCGCACCCGGAAGGACGAGAGCCAACACGGCGAGCGCTGCGACGACAACGCCCCGCCCCCGCTGCGTCACGCGAGTTCCCGCTTGCCCCCGCCGCGGGTGAACAACGCGACCGCCGCGAGGATGACGCCCAGCGCTCCGAGCACGATCGCGATGATCGAAACCACCGGGGTGCCACCTCCTCCAAGAGACGACTTCGCCTCGATCGTCGGAGCCGGAGCGTCGGACGACTCCGAGCCCGACCAGTTCACGATCGAGCCGTCCGAGTACGTCTGCTTGACCTGGAATGTGTATTTCCCGCTCGACGAGGGCTCGGCGAGGAACTGGAACAGCGAGTCCTCCCCCGTCGGAACGGCACCGCCGGTCCAGGTCACCTTCTGGATCACGGCGTCTTCGCCCGAGCCGGTCTGCTGCACCTCACGATGCCAGCCGGCCGCCGGGACGAACGAGTCGATCGAGAAGCCCGTCGGGACCGTCAGGACGATCTTCGTGGTCGTCGCGTTGTCCTTCTCCGTGGGCACCGCGAGGCTGTACAGCTGGAGTTGCTTCGCAAGCGAGACCGGCGGGCTGACCCGCGCGTGCGCGAACGCCGCCGTCGGCAGGACGAGCGCAGCGAGGGCGGCGGCCAGATAGAGCTTTTTCTTCACGTCAATGGCTCCTTCGTTCACGAGTCGTTGTCAGATCGAGCCGGAGCGCGAGGACGCGCAGGTGACGCACCCAGGCAACGGCGCGACCAACCAGGCCACGAGGGCCTGCGCTTCGACTATCGAAACGCCGGTGCGAACGGAGGCGCACGGCCGGCGTAGGCACGGGCCAGCGGAGCCGAAAGGGTGAGCGAACGGCCCACGGGAACGGCGACGAGGGGTGCACGAGGCCACAGACGAACCCGTGCCTCGGCCGCGACCCGGAGCATCGCGCGCGCGACACTCAGGCAGAGCGCGACGACACCGGCGACGGCTGCGGCAACCGGAACCGCCCACAGGCCGCCGTGCCCGAACACGCCGGCGAGCCCACCGGGATGCCCGGACGCAAGCAGCTCCTCCAACAGTTCCTGTAGCGCGTAGATCGCGACCAGTCCCACCCAGGCGAGCAGCCACACCGTGAACGACGACCGCCGCGAGAACACACCTGCATCACCCGTCCGCAACGCCCGCGCAGCGCGGCGCAGGAAGAGCGCCAGCCCGATACCGAGCGCGAAGACGAACCAGGGCGTCAGCGAGTAGAGATAGGAATGCCCCTGTGCCGCCAGCTCCGCATTCGCGCGGGAGCCGTAGGCGAGCGTGTAGCGCAGCTGATGAACGACGAGCGACGCGGCAGGGATCGACAGCAGGCCGCTGCCGGCGGGAAGCCTGCCTCGCAACGGCGAGCGCATCCCGGAACGCTACCGGACCGCCGCCGTCTGCTCAGTCGCCGAGAAACGGCGCCCAGGCGGCGAGGTCGACGTCGCCCCGAGCCGGCAGGGCGTCCCTGGCGCAGACGGCCGAGGCCAACAGGCTGCTCTCCTCGCGGTTCAGCCACCGTTCGTAGACGTCGTCCCGGGCGAACCGCCCGAGCACACCCCGGGCGATTGCGCGCGCGTCGGCGGGCGGCAGCCCGAGCAGCGGTAGGGGCGGGCCGAGCGGCAGCACCGCGAACCGCCCGTCGACAGTGTCGAGCGGCGAGGCCCGCCCTTGCGGCAGGTCGAAGACCTCCGCCGGCGCGATCGTCTCCACGGCGTAGCCGCGCGCGGCGTCGCCGAGCCACGGCGCCTCGGGGTCGACCGAGACGAGCCTGATGCGCGTGGCTGCATAGGTGGCGAGGAAGTCCGCGACCTGAGCCGCGGCGGCCGGTTTCGGCCGGAAGCGCTCCTCGACCCGGTCGCGGGCGAGGCGATCGGCGATCACCGCGCGGGCGTCGGCCGGTGTGAGCCCGGCCGTGGCCAACGCGGCGCGGTAGCGGCCGACGCTGCGGCCGAACCGGTCGCGCACGATCGCGCGCTCGGCTGCGAGCACCGTCTGCGGGTCGACCGGCTCCTTGCTTCGGAGGACTGCCCGCTGGAGCAGGGCCGTTGCAGCCGACTCGCGGTCGCCGGTCAGCGCGGCGGTGCGTCCGACCTCGCTCTTCAGGATCCGCATCGTCCCGAGCGTGCAGCGCACCCCCGCGGCGAGCGTCAACTGACCCTCGGTGCGTGAGGTGTCGAAGCCCGGCCCCGCGAGCGCGGGGCCGTCGCAGAGGCGTGGGTCGCGCGCCCAGAGGTAGACGCAGGCGGCGGCCGGCTTGTCGGGGTCGTTGCCCGCGGCCGAGAACGACGGCCACCCCCACGACCAGATGCCCTGCACCGGAAGCTCACGCGCCACCTGCTGCGCCGCCAGCGCCTCGAGCTTGACGAACTCGAGCCAGGCAGCGGTGGGCTCCAGCCCCTGGCGGCCGCCTTCGCCCGGCGCCGACTGGAACTGCAGCTCGAGCGCGACGCGGCTCGCGGGGATCCCGATCCGCCCGAAGTGGGCGACCAGGCCGCGCATGCCCTGCCGCATCGAACGGCTCGCGCGCGGAGCGCCGCGGGCGTACAGGCCTTTGGGCCGCGGCGAGGTGAAGTAGACCTGCCGGACGAGGATCGACGCCTGCGCGGCGTCACGCCACCAGGCTGCAGCGTCACCGTCGATGAACGGCGGGTTCGCGATCGTGATCGCCGTCGTCGCGCCGAGCGCGTTCAGCGCGCGCAGCAGCGCGAGGACGTTGGCTCGGTACTGGGCGGTCGTGTCGGTCCACGGCGTCGGCGTCTGCGCGCCGAAGAGCTCGTTCTCGGCGATCAGCGGTGTGCTACAGCCGGTCACCTGCACCGCGAAGTCGAATTCCTTCTGGGCCTTGCCGGCGATCGTCGCCGGGTCGGCCGGGGCACTCGGCGTGCCGACCCGGTCGTTCAGGTGCAGGTCGAAGAAGATCGTCGCCGCTCCGGCGGCGCGGAACTGCGCCGGCAGCTCCGTCCCCGAGGACAGCGCGAGAATGAGGCCGGGCTTCGGCACGATCGGGGCGTTGTGGCCCGCGTAGTCGATCCACAGCAGGCCCTTCGACGGAAGGCCGCACCCGGCGGAGACGTCTGCGCGCAGGTGACCGCTCCCGAGCGCGAGCACCGCGGCCACGACGACGGTGAGCGCGGTGAGGCCCTTCATCCGGCTCAGGGTAGAGGGGCCGCCCGCGGTTGCACGCGGTCGCGCGTGACGTCCGTCGGCGAGCTGCAGCCGACGAGCCTCAGGGCGGAGAGGATCTCCTCACGCAACAGATCGAGCACGGCCCGGGCGCCGGCCTCACCGTCGACTGCCAGCCCCCAGAGCGGCGCCCGCCCGGCCAGGACGGCGCGTGCGCCGAGCGCCAGCGCCTTGACCACATCGCCGCCGCGGCGCACGCCGCCGTCGAGCAGCACCTCGAGGCGGCCGTCGACTCCTTCCACCACCTCCGGCAGCGCGTCGATCGTCGCCGCGACGCCGTCCAGCTGCCGCCCGCCGTGGTTCGAGACGACGACGCCCGCAGCACCGTGCTCGCACGCGAGGCGTGCGTCCTCGGCGGTCAGCACACCTTTGAGGATCACCGGCAGGCGCGCCTCGGAGGCGAAGCGCTCGACGTCGGCCCACGTGACCGACGCGGACATCTGATCGAACGCCTCTGCCGGCGTGATCCCACCGCGGCCGAGCGAGGCGATCGCGACCTCGGGCGGGATCGTGAAACCGCTGCGGTCGTCACGCTCGCGGCGGGCGAGCACGGGTGTGTCGACGGTGAGCATCAGCGCCGTGAACCCCGACTCGCGCGCGCGGGCGACGACGTCGGCCGTCATCCCCCGGTCGCGGAACACGTACAGCTGGAACCAGCGCTGCGCGCCCGTGCCGGCGATCTCGTCGAACGAGGACGTCGCCATCGTCGAGAGGCAGAGCACCGTGCCGGCGGCGCGGGCGGCGCGCGCCATTCCGACCTCGCCGTCGGGGTGAGCTACACGCTGGAACGCAACGGGCGCGATCACGAGCGGCATCGAGAGCTCGTGGCCGAGCACCGTCGTCTCCGTCGTACAGCCCGCGACGTCGACCAGCACGCGCGGACGAAGCTGCCACCGCTGGAACGCAGCGACGTTGTCGCGCAGCGTCAGCTCGTCCCCCGAGCCGCCCGCGTAGTACCCGTGGGCGCCGGGCTCCAGCCGCTCCGCAGCGAGCCGCTCGTAGTCCCAGACGTTCAGCAGCTGCATCTAGCGCCGCCTGCCGAACCAGCCGCCGCGCGGGGTGACCGGCTCCTCCCCGAGCGCCCGGGCGCCGGCGACGAGATCCTCGGGCGTCAGGCACATCAGGTCGTGGTAGCCCAGCTGCTCGACGTTTCCCTCACCGAGCCGGAGTGCCTGCGCATTCAGCGACTGCTCGAAGAGGGTGCGCGCGAAGCGTGCGTTGCCGAACTGCTCGTCGCGTTCCGCCGCGCCGAAGATCGACTGCAGCGCCTCGCTCGTCCCGTCACCCAGGGTGTACTCGGCGTCGGCCGCGAAGCGTCCGAAGATCGCAACGAGCTCGTCGGTCGAGTAGTCGGGGAAGTCGATCTCGCGCGAGAACCGGGACCGCAGCCCGGGGTTCGACTCGAGGAACCGGCGCATCAGGCGCGGATAGCCGGCGACGATCACAACCAGGCGGTGACGGTTGTCCTCCATCCGCTTGAGCAGCGTCTCGATCGCCTCGTCGCCGAAGTCGAGCCGCTCCCCCTCTCGCGCGAGCGCGTACGCCTCGTCGACGAACAGCACGCCGTCGAGCGCCCTGCGCACGACGCGCTCGGTCTTCACGGCCGTGAGACCCACGTACTGGCCGACGAGGCCCGCCCGGTCGACCTCCACCAGCTGGCCGCGCTTCAGCAGGCCCATCGAGCGGTACATCTGGGCGAGCAGCCGCGCGACCGTGGTCTTGCCGGTGCCGGGATTGCCGAGGAAGACGAGGTGCTGCATCGTCGCCACCTCGGAGAGCCCCGCCTCCTTGCGCCGCGCCTGGACGCGCAGGAAGGCGACGAGCGCGCGCACCTGCTCCTTGACCGACTCGAGGCCCGGCAAGGCCTCTAGCTCGGCGAGCAGCTCCTCGAGCGGGCGGGCCGGCTCCTGGCGGCGCAGGACGTCGAGATCGAGCTCCTCTCCGATCTGCGCGCGCAGCTGGTCCCCGAGCGCCTTCAGGGAATCCAGGGGATTCGGCATTGCCTGACCGTAGCGTTTAGCGTCTGCCCGGATGCGGCCGGGACCGATGAAGCCGGAGGAGCTCCGCCGCTACGCGGAGCTGATCGTCCGCGGCTGCATCGCGTTTCGCCGCGGCGACACGCTGCTCGAGCTCGTCAGCCTCGGCCATCGCGACCTGGCGGTCGCGATCGCGGAGACTGCCTACCGGGCCGGTGCGGTCGCGGTCGAGGTGGCGTACGAAGACAATCGCGTCTACGCCGCGAAGATCCAGCACGGCTCGAACGAGGCTCTCGGCCATCAGACGCCCTGGAAGCAGGCGCAGTGGCGGGGCTTCGGTGCGGAGAGCGTCGCGATCGTGCAGGTGCTGGGCGAGTACGAGCTCGACGTCGTCGCCGACCTCTCGCCCGAGCGGGTCGCCGCCGACAACGGCGGTCGCAGCCGGTACGTCGCGCGAATCCGCCGCGAGGGCCGCCTGCGCGGGACGATCTGCGCATGGCCGACCGACGCGTGGGCGGCGCGCGTCTATCCGGGCGTCGAGACGGCGCAGGCAGCCCGGAAGCTCGCGCGGGACCTGCTCTGGTTCTGCCGGATCGGCCCCGACGACCCGCCGGGCCACAAGGGCTGGGCCCAGCATCTCGCGGCCCTCCGCCGGCGCGCGGCGCGGCTGACCCGGCTCGACCTCAAGGAACTGCACGTCGTCGACGACGGCACCGATCTGCACCTGAAGATCGCCCCGTTCTCGCTCTGGCGCGGCGGCGGCGAGGAAGACCACTGGGGGCGCAGGATCGCGATGAACGTCCCCACCGAGGAGTGCTTCATCTCACCCGATGCCGCCGCGACCGAGGGCACGTTTCGCTGCTCGCGGCCGCGCAGCTTCGGGGGGCGGATGATCGAGGGGCTCGCCGGGGAGTTCCGCGGCGGCAGGCTGGTCCGGCTCCAGGCGAAGCGCGAGGCCGACCGCGACTGGCTCGCGCGCTATCTCGCTGCGACGCCGAACGCCGACCGGCTCGGGGAGATCGCCCTCGTCGACGCGTCGTCCCGGATCGGCCAGACGGGCCGCATCTACTACAACGGCCTCCTCGACGAGAACGCCGCGGCGCACATGGCGTTCGGCTCGGGGTTCGCGAAGACCCGCACGGTGCCGCTCGGGCGGAAGCGCTTCGGCGTCAACCGCTCGAAGACACACATCGACGTCATGATCGGCACCGATGCGCTCAACGCCTTCGGCGTCACGCAGACAGGCCGCAGAATGCCCCTGGTGGCCGACGGAGCCTGGCAGCTTTAGCTATGATCGTTAACGAGGTTAATGATTTGCGTGGTTAACGATCCGATGACAATTGCCGGCCGGCTCCGGCCCGTCCTGCTCCGCCTTGCACGGGAGCTCCGCCGGGAGATCCACTCTCTCGGCGTTACCGGCGGCCAGGTCTCGCTGCTCTCTGCGATCAAGCACAGTCCCGGGATCACCGCCAGCGAGCTCGCCGAGCGCGAGCGCGTCTCGGCGCCGGGAATGTCGGGGCACCTCGTCCGCCTCGAGGCGGCGAAGCTGATCGAGCGAACCCGCGCCTCCGACCGCCGGCGGATCGGCCTCTCCCTGACGCCCGAGGGCGAAAAGGTGCTGAAGTCGGTCCGCAAGAAGCGGACTGCGTGGCTCGTCGAGCGCCTCGAGCGCCTCGAGCCCGAGGAGCGGGAGAGCATCGAAGGGTCGATCGACGCGCTGGAGAAGCTGCTGGGCGACGAGTAGTGGCTCTCCTTCGGATTGCCTCTCGTCGCACGTTCGCCTCGCTGAGGCGGCACCGCAACTACCGCCTCTTCTTCGCCGGCCAGCTCACCTCGGTCGCGGGCACGTGGATGCAGAACATCGCGCTCGCCTGGGTCGTCGTGCAGCTCGCGCCGCATTCGCGCGGGCTCGCGGTCGGCCTGCTCGCGATCTGCCGCTTCGGGCCGTTCACCCTGCTCGGTCTGTTCGCCGGTGTCGTGACCGACCGGCTGGACAACCGCCGGGTCGTGATCGCGACGCAATCCGTGCAGATGTTCTTCTCCGCCGTGCTCGCCGCGATCACGCTGCTCGGTCACGTGCAGCTCTGGGAGGTCTACGTGATCGCGGTCCTCACCGGCACCGCGCTCGTCTTCGACGCGCCGTCGCGACAGAACCTGACCTTCCAGATGGTCGGGCGCGACGAGCTGCCGAATGCGATCGCGCTCAACTCGAGCCTGTTCAACACCGCGCGCATCTTCGGGCCCGCGCTCGCCGGAGTCGTCATCGCCACCTGGGGCGCCGGCTGGGCGTTCGCAATCAACACCGTCAGCTTCGTCGCGGTGCTCGCCGGGCTGCTCGCGATGCGCAGGTCCGAGCTGTACCCGCTGCTCGACCGCCGCCGCCCGACGTTCTGGCGCGGCACACGCGAGGGGTTCGCGTACGCGCGCCGCAATCGAACGGTGCTTGTGATCATCTCGATGATGGCGGTGTTCTCCGCGTTTTGCTTCAACTTCAACATCGTCCTGCCGCTGCTCGCGAAGAACACGCTCGACGCCGGACCGCGCACGTTCGGGATCATCTCGGCCTGCTTCGGTGCCGGAGCCCTCGTCGGCGCACTCTCGGCGGCCATGATGGCGACCACCCGGTGGCGCGTGATGTTCATCGGTGCAGCGGGCTTCGGCGCCTGCGAGCTCGTGCTCGCGCCGCTGCACTCCACCGCCCTCGCAGGCGTGGTGCTCTTCGTCTGCGGCGTCTTCTTCACGAGCTATTCGGCGAACTCGAACGCGGCGATCCAGATGGCGAGCCCCGACTACATCCGGGGCCGCGTGCTCGGGCTCTACTACTACGCGTGGAACGGCCTGGCGCCGTTCGGCGCTCTGCTCGTCGGCTTCATGTGCGACCGGGGCGGCACCGAACTGGCGTTCTTCGTCGGTGGGGCGAGCGCCCTCGCGATGACCGCGCTCGGAGCGGCGGCGGTGAAGCTGCCGACCGCGGCCGTTCCGATCCGGCTCAAGGCCGAACCGGCGCCGGAGCGGCTCGCGGCGTAACGGAAGCTACGGCTCGGTCACCCGGGAGAGGTGACCGTCCGCAAGCTCGAGCACGGTGTCGAAGCGCTCGAGGCGAAGCGGTGAGTGCGTGATCAGCAGGAGGCCGTCGTCGCCCGCCTCGTCCAGGAGATCGTCCAGGAGCCTCCCGGCGGTCTCGTCGTCGAGATGCGCTGTCGGTTCGTCGAGCACGAGCAGCGGCGCGCCGGACAGGAACGCGCGCGCGAGTGCGATCCGCTGGCGCTCTCCGCCCGAGACGAGGGCTCCTTCGTCGCCAACCGGGGTGTCGAGCCCCTCGGGCAGCGCCTCGACCCAGTCCCAGACACGAGCGCGGCGGAGCGCTGCGACCAACTCGTCCTCGCCTGTGTCGGGCCGCGCGAGCCGGACGTTCTCGCGAATCGTCGTCGCGAAGAGGTGGGCGTCCTGCCCCGCGAGGACGACGTTGCGGCGGACATCGTCCTGCGCGTACTCGCGCAGGTCGTGCCCGGCGAGCGTGACCCGGCCCGCGTCGGGGTCCCTGAACCGCACGAGCAGGTGCGCGAGCGTCGTCTTCCCCTCGCCGCTCGGCCCGAGCAGGGCGATGCGCCGGCCGGGCGCGAGCGTCAGATCGACTCCGTCCAGCACCCACGGCAGGTCGGGCCCGTAGCGAACGCGAACCTGCTCGAGCTCCACCACCGGCGCACCCTCGAGCGTCCGCGGGGCGGGTGGATCGGCGACACCGGGCTCGCGCGCCGTCAGCTCGACCAGCCGTCCGCCGGCCGCCCGGGTCGCAACGAACTGCTCGGCTGCCGGAGGCAGCGCGCGGACGCCCTCGAACACGGCCAGCGTGAGCAGCGCGAGCAGTCCGAGCATGACGCCGTCCAACGAGCCTGAGCGCACGGCCGGGATGGCGGCAGCGAGGACCGCGGCCGCCGCGACCCCTCCGAGCGCGAGCTCGGCGCCGTCACCTGCGCCGACCGTGAGCGCCTGCCGAAGCGCGGAGCGCCGGAGCTTACGCTCGGCGTCGCCGAGCCGGCTCAGGCGCGCCGCCGCAGCGTCGTAGGCGACGAGCTCGGGCAGCGCGTTGATCAGGTCGACGACCCCGCTCGCAACCGTCGCGCGCTCGGCCGGGCGACGGCCCGACGCCGACCGCGCGAGACCGACGACGGCGAGCGGGACGACCACGGCGCCGAAGGCCAGGACGACGGCGAGCGCAAGCCCGGCGGCCGGCGCCAGTGCGGCTGCAACGGCAACGGCCCCCAGTCCGACGACGACCGCAGCGATCGGCGGAGAGATCACACGCACGAGCAGGTGCTGAAGTGCATCGACGTCCGCGACGAAGCGGCTGAGCAGGTCCCCGGTCCGCGCGCCGCCGACGTCGTTCGGCACCAGCGGCTCGAGGCGGGCGAAGAACCGCACGCGCACGCGCGACAGATACCGGAAGGAAGCGTCGTGCGAGACGAGCCGCTCGAGATAGCGCAGCACCGCGCGCGCGAGCGCGAAGAAACGCACCCCGACGATCACGACGGTGAGCGAGAGGATGTCCGGGCGCGTCGCCGCGCGCGAGATCAGGTAGCCCGACGTCGCGAGCAGTGCGGCGCCGGCTGCGAGGGTGAGCGTCGAGAGCGCGATCGCTGCTGCGAAGCGGCGCCTCATGCGGCCTCGGCAGGCTCGAGGGCCGAGAGCCGCCCGCCGCGCAGCTCGAGGACACGATCCGCCGCCCGCAGGACCCGCGGATCATGCGTCGCAACGATCACCGCCCTGGTGCGCGGCAGGGCCTCCAGCAGGTCGACGATTCGTTCGGCCGAGGCTGCGTCCAGGTGCGCCGTCGGCTCGTCGAGCAGCAACAGCGGCGCACGGCGAAGGAGCGCGCGGGCGAACGCGACGCGGCGCTGTTCGCCGGACGAGAGCCTGTGCACCTCCGCGTCGAGCCGAACGGTCAGGCCGGCTGCCGCAAGCGCAGCGGTGACCTCGGAGTCGGCGGCGTTCGGGTCGCCGAGCCGCACTGCCTCGGCGACCGATCCAGGCTCGAGCAGCGGTCGCTGCGGCACCCAGGCGAGCTGCCGCCGCCACGCGCCGGGGTCGACCGTCGCGAGATCGACGCCGGCGACGGTTGCCCGGCCGGCGTCCGCATCGGCGAAGCGGAGGAGCAGCGCGAGGAGGGTCGACTTGCCGGCGCCGCTCGGGCCTACGATCGCCACTCGTTCGCCCGGCTGCAGCTCGAGGTCGACGCCGTCCAGCACCCGTCCCCGCTCCGGGTAGGAGAAGCCCACCTGCTCCAGCCGCAGCACGCCGGGCTCGGGCGCCGCACCGGCCGCCGCTACCGGAGCCTTCAGCTCGATCAGCTCGAACAGGCGGTTCGCCGCCGCGAGCCCGTCGGCGCTCGCGTGGAACTGCGCCGAGGCGGTGCGCAGCGGTGCGTAGAGCTCGGGCGCGAGCACGAGGATCGCGAACGCACTGGACAGCGCCACGCTGCCGTTGACGAGCCTGATCCCGAGCTCCACGGCGACGACCGCCGTGCCGAGCGACGCTGCGAGCTCGAGCGCAAACGCGGATAGGAAGGCAATCCGCAGCGTCGACATGGTGGCGCGGCGGTAGTCGTCGGTGTAGGTCGCGATCGACTCGGTCTGCGCGGCGCCGCGCCGGTAAGCGCGGAGCGTCGGCAGGCCCCGTACGACGTCGACGAAATGCGTCGACAGCAGGGAGAGCGCCCGCCAGCGGCGCATCGTCGCGTGCTGGGTCGCCTTGCCGATCAGGATCCCGAAGATCGGGATCAGCGGCACCGTGCAGGCGAGCACGATCGCCGAGGTGATGTCGTGCAGCGCGACCCAGACGAGCAGTACGGGCGGGATGACCGTCGCGAGCGCGAGCTGCGGCAGGAAACGCGCGAAGTACGGCTCGAGCGAGTCCGCGCCGTCGAGCACGGCACCGGCGACCTCTCCGGCCTGCAGCGCGCCCAGCCCACCGGGGCGCGCCCGCACGAGCTGCGCGAGGACCCGCCCGCGCAGAGTGGCGAGCGTCGTCGCGGCCGTGAGCGCGCCACCGCTCTCGAACGCCCAGCCGAGCAGGCCGCGGGCGACTGAGACGGCGGCGAGGGCGACGAGCGGCCGCTTCAGCGCGTCGAGCCCCTCGTGACCGAGGAATGCATCGGAGACGATCCGTCCGAGCAGCGCCGCCTGGGCGACGATCGCCGCGGCCGACAGAAGAGCGAGGATCCCGCACGCTCCGAGGTACCGGCGCACGGCGGGAACCTCCCGCACGAGCCTCGGATCGAGCGGGCGCATGCCCTATCTTAGGAGCTGGAGCCCGTGCCCAACGGGGAGCGCGTGATCACGTCGCGCGGCTCCACCGTTTCGCCGCTCAGGCGTGCGCGGAACACCCAGTACGTCCATCCCTGGTAGACGAGCACGACCGGGGTGAGGATGAGAGCGACGATCGACATCACGGTCAACGTGTAGTGGGTCGAGCTCGTCGAGTAGATGGTCAGGCTGTACGCCTTGTTCGTGCTCGAGACGAGCACGCGCGGGTAGAGATTCAGGAACAACGTCGCGAAGACCAACACGATCGAGAGCGCCGCCGCCGTGAATGCGTACGTGGTGCGGCCCGCGCGGGCGAGCGTGCCTGCGACGAACGGCAGGACGATCGCGGCGATCGGGATGATCCCGGGGACGATCCCCTTCTCGTGCGCGTGCACAGCGTTCACGTACGTCCAGACGAGGAACACGAGCACGAGGATTGCGGCGATCGGCCCCGTGGCGAGTGCGGCGCGGCGCGCACGGCGCTTCAGTTCCCCGTCGACGCGCAGAGTGAGGAACAGTGCACCGTGGAAGGTGAACAGCGCCAGGGTCATGAGACCGCCGAGGAGCGCATACGGGACGACGAGGTCGAAGAAGTTGCCCGTGAACGTGCCCGCCGCGTTGATCGGGATGCCCCGGACGAAGTCCGCGAACGCGACCCCCCAGAGCAGTGCGGGCACCCCGCTCGAGATCGCGAGCAGCGTGTCCCAGCGGGTTCGCCATTGTGCGTCCGGGCGCTTGTTGCGGTACTCGATCGAGACACCGCGGACGATCAGCCCGACGAGGACGAGGAAGAGCGGGAGGTAGAACGCGGAGAACACCGTCGCGTACCAGGCCGGGAAGGCAGCGAACGTCGCGCCACCCGCGACCAGGAGCCAGACCTCGTTCCCGTCCCAGACAGGGCCGATCGTGTGCACCAGCGTGCCGCGCTCTTCTTCGGTGTGCCCGATGAAACGCTGGAGGATGCCGACCCCGAAGTCGAACCCCTCGAGCACGAAGTAGCCGATCCAGAGGATCGCGATCAGGAGGAACCAGAAGGACTGCAGGTTCCAGTAGCCGTGGGTGGTGGTTGCAGCGAGCATCAGTAGGTGAGTGCGGGAACGATGGCCGGAGAGCCGTCGGAGGTCTCGGGATAGGTGCCCTCGGGGTCGGGGCCGGCCTTGGCCGCACGGATCATCAGCAGCCCCTCGACGAAGGCGAGCACACCGTAGAGGGCGGTGAAGCCGACGAGCGTGAGCCCGACCGACCAGGGGCCGACCGTCGGGGAGACCGCATTCTTCGTGAGGAGCAGGCCCTGGACGACCCACGGCTGCCGGCCCATCTCGGTGAAGAGCCAGCCCGCGAGGTTCGCCGTCAGCGGCAGCGCGATCGCCCAGACGGCGACCCGCAGGTAGCCCTTCGACCGTTCGATCCGGCCGGGCACGCGCGCGAGCCAGAGCCCGAACGCGGAGATCAGGAGTGCGAGGAACCCGAGGCCGGTCATGATCCGGAAGCTCCAGTAGTCGACCCCGACGATCGGGCGGTAGTCACCCGGCCCGTACTTGGCGACGTACGCCGCCTCGATGTCGTTGATCCCGAGCACCTTTCCGCTCCAGGAGTTGTCGGCGAGGATCGAGAGGCCGTGCGGGACCGCGATCGAGACGAGCGACTTCGACGGCCGCGCCTGCCACGGGCCGAGGTCGAACAGCGAGAACGGCGCACCTGTCTTCGTCTGGTAGAGCGCCTCCGCGGCGGCCATCTTCATCGGCTGCTGCTTCGTCATCAGCTGTCCCTGGGTGTGGCCGAGCAGCAACGTCGCGATCGCGGCGACGAGGCTCGACCAGAGCCCGATCCGCACCACGACTCCGAAGAGAGCGGTGCTGGAGCCCCTGCGCACGTGCCAGGCGGCGACGCCGAGCACGAGCATCGACCCGGTCAGGCCGGCTGCCGCGATCGTGTGGCCGAACGCGCGGATCAGCGTCGAGTTGGTGAGGATCTGCGCGATCGACGTCATCTCCGCGCGATGCGTGACGGGATTGATCTTGTAGCCGACCGGATGCTGCATCCAGGAGTTCGCAGCGAGGATGAAGTACGCCGACATGGTCGTCCCGACCGCGACGATCCAGATGGTCGCCAGATGGATCTTCGGCTTCAGCCGGTCCCAGCCGAAGATCCAGAGGCCGAGGAACGTGGACTCGAGGAAGAACGCGGCGAGCCCTTCCATCGCGAGCGGCGCGCCGAAGATGTCGCCGACGTACTTGGAGTACGCCGACCAGTTCATCCCGAACTGGAACTCCTGGACGATGCCGGTGACCACGCCGAGCGCGAAGTTGATCAGGAAGAGCTTGCCGTAGAAGCGGGTCAGGCGCAGCCAGCGCTCGTCACGTGTCCGGTACCAGGCGGTCTGGAAGGCGGCCACGAACCAGACGAGCCCGATCGTGACCGGGACGAACAGGAAGTGGTAGAGCGTGGTGACGGCGAACTGCCAGCGGGCAAGGTCGAGCGCGCTCATATCGGCAGGCTGCGCGAGCCTCCCAAAAGCCGCATCGGTGGTTTTTGCGGATTAGGCTGGGCCGATGAGCGTGTACCGCACGCCGGACGAGCGCTTCGCCGACCTGCCGGGGCACGCCTACGAGCCGCACTACCTCGAGCAGGACGGCCTGCGGATGCACTACGTCGACGAGGGAGCCGGCGACCCGGTGCTGCTGCTGCACGGCGAGCCTACCTGGGCGTTCCTCTACCGCAAGGTCATCCCCGAGCTCGTGGGGTCGGCCCGCTGCATCGCGCCGGACTACTTCGGCTTCGGCCGCTCGGACAAGCCGACCGAACCGGGCTTCTACACCTACGACCGCCATGTCGCATCGATCACACGCTTCGCGTCGGAGCTCGACCTGCGGAACATCACGCTCGTCGTGCAGGACTGGGGCGGCCCGATCGGCTTTCGGTTCGCCGTCGAGAGCCCGGAGCGGGTCGCGCGCCTCGTCGTCCTGAACACGGGGATCGGCGCCCGGGCGCCGAGCGACGAGTGGCTGCGTTTCCAGGGCCTCGTCCGGCGCGTCGGCACGGAGATCGTGGCAGGGCAGCTGATCCGGCTCTCGCTCGTGCAACCGGTGACCGACGAGGTGATCGCCGCCTACGACGCGCCGTTCCCGGTGCCTGAGTCCCGGGTCGGGATCGTGCAGTTCCCGGAGCTCGTCCCGACCTCCTCCGGGCACCCGAACGCGGCACGGATGCTCGAGGTGCGAGAGGAGCTGCGCACGTTCGACCGCCCCGCGCTCGTCCTCTTCTCCGACAGCGACCCGATCTTCTCGCGCCGCGCCGCCGAGGTGATGGCGGAGCTCCTGCCGAACGCCGAGCTCGCTCCGCCCGTCCGCGGCGCCGGCCACTTCCTCCAGGAGGACCAGGGCGAGGCGATCGGCCGCCGGATCGCGGCCTTCGGGCGCTGAGGCGGATTCCTACGCGCTGCCGCCGCAACTCCTACGCCGCGGGTTCATAGTCCCGCATGCGACAGGCGGAGGGCGACGGCCCTGCGGCGCCGCCGGCCTCCGCCGTCGCACTCCTCGGCTAGATGAGACCGACGCGCGTGGCGTGCGTCGCCGCGCCCGCCCGCGAGGGCTGCGAGAGCTTGCGCAGGATGTTCGCGATGTGACGGTGCACGGTGTGCTCGCTGAGCACGAGCGTCGAGGCGATCTCCCGGTTCGACATGCCGGTCGAGACGAGCCGAAGCACCTCGGTCTCGCGTGTAGTCAGCGGGGACGGACCGTCGAGCACGGGTGCGGCCTCGCCGTGCAGGAAGCCGGCGAGCGCGCGAAACAGCTCGCGCTGGTCGTCGCGCCACGGCAGGTGCGAGTCGCCGGTGAGCGGCACGAAGCGGGCGTTCGGAAGGAGCGAGGCGAGCTCCCGGCCGCGGCCGATGGGCACGGTGCGATCGCCGCGGCGATGCAGCACCAGCGCAGGCACCCCCACGCGCGGGAGAAGGTCGCGCAGGTCGGCGCTCAGGTCGAGCTCCAGGAAGATCGAGGCGGCCTCGGCAGTCGCCGCCGCGCGCTGCATCCGCGTGTAGTGCGCGACCTCGTCCCCGGAGGCGTGCGGGTCGAACAGGCCCGCGAGCATCTGCGCCCCCAGCCGCCAGTTCGAAGCGATGAACGCGATCAGCGACGCCTTCGTCGCCTCGGGGATGTCGTTGCGCGTGGCGTAGCCGCCGAAGTAGACGATCTTGTCGGTCGCGCCGGGCCGTCGCACGGCGAGCTGCGAGGCGGCCAGGCAGCAGCACGACGACGCGAAGACGGCGGCGCTTCCGCCGACGGCGTCGATCACCGCCTCGAGCTGGCGGCTCTCGGACTCCACGGTCGGCCGCGGGTCGAGCTCACGGGAGGAGAGGCCGCAGCCGATCCGGTCGAAGCGCACCACGCGGTGGGTGCGGGCCAGCTCCGCATAGAAGGGCCGCTGGTCGGCGTCGTCCCATTCCTCCTCGAGGTGCGAGACCCAGCGCGGGCCGACGACGATCGGCGGCCCCTCGCCGTAGGTCGAGTAGGCGAGGCGCCGTCCCTCGAAGTCGAGGTAGCGGATCTCCTGCTCCATCACCCGAAGCGTAATGGCCCGGACGGGCCATTACGCAAAGATGGCCCGTCAAACCGACGCGGCAGGCCATGGTGCGTCGGCAGCATGTTCAGATGCAGTCCAGATGCGTCGACGGCGTGACGATCCGGCCGCTCCGGCGCGGCGACCACCGCGCGATTCAAGCCGTCTTCGACCGGCTCGGGCCGGTGTCGCGCCGGCTCCGCTTCGGAGGCGCGAAGAACGTGCTGCTGCCCTCCGATCTGGAGCTCCTCACCCGCGTCGACGCGAACCACCATGTGCTCATCGCCTACGTCGACGGCGAACCGGTGGGGGTGGCACGTCTCGTGCGCGACGGGAACGTCGGCGAGGTGGCGTTCGCGGTGGCCGACGACTGGCAGCACCGCTGCATCGGGAAGCTGCTGATCGACCAGCTGGCCGGGGACGCCCGCGCGGCCGGGATCGAGTCGTTCCGCGCGGACATCGCTCCCGAGAACACCGCGTCGCTCGCGCTCATGCGCCGGCTCAGGCTGCAGGCCGCGTAGCTTCAGCCTCAGGGCATAAACTCGGCCGATGGCACACTCAGTCGGCTTGAAGATCGACCATGAGCTGCCGGTCGGGAACGTCGACATCAAGGTGATCGTGGAGCAGGACGGCGAGCGCCTCGGCGTGCTCAAGGCGAGCCGCGGCTCGGTCGACTGGAAGCCGGGCAAGGCGAAGCGCACCTGGTCGCTCGAGTGGGAGCAGTTCGACGCACTGATGCGCGAGTTCGGACATCAGCCCCGCTGATGGAACAGCGGCTCAGTCTCGTCACGCTCGGGGTCACCGACCTCGCGCGCGCCCGTTCGTTCTACGAGGGGCTCGGCTGGGTGACGAACGCCGAGCCCGAGGACGAGGTGGTCTTCTTCCAGGCGGGCGGGATGATCGTGTCACTCTGGAACCGCAACCGGCTGGCCGAGGACAGCGGCGTCACGGACGCGGGCGGCTGGGGCGGCGTCACACTCGCTCTCAACGTGCGCTCGCCGGCCGAGGTGGATGCGGCGATCGCCGACGCGCGCGCTGCAGGAGCCCGCATTGCCCGCAAGGGCGCGGAGACCTTCTGGGGCGGCTACTCGGGGGCGTTCGTCGATCCGGACGGTCACCCGTGGGAGATCGCGCACAACCCGCACTGGACGATCGAGGACGACGGCTCGATCAGACTGGGCTAGGCCTTCACAACGGCGCGACCTCGGCGGAGCAGTACGCGCACCGCCTGGCGGCTTTCGGGATCTCGCTCAGGCATTCGGGGCACGGCCGGACATCCGTGTCGACCGGCGCTTCGACCTGCCGCCGCGCCACCAGTGCGTTCACGGGCTTCACCACGAGGAAGAAGATGACGGCGGCGATGACGATGAACGTGATCAGCGCGTTGATGAAGTCGCCGTAGAGGAAGTGGCTGTTGTTGATCGTGAAGCTCAGCGAGCTGAAGTCCGGATTGCCGCCGATCGCCGCGATCAGCGGCGTGATGAGGTCGGCCACGAGCGCTGTGATCACGGCGGCGAACGCGAGGCCGATCACGATCCCGACGGCCATGTCGACGAGGTTGCCGCGGAGCAGGAACTCCTTGAAGTCCTTCACGTCTGCATCCTTTCTCCTTGGTGCGGCAGGATGACCCCCTGCCAGGGCTCGAGCATTGCGCCCTCGTGCCCGGCCTTGCGACTCGTCATGTTCAGCACGCAGGTCTTATCCCCGCGGGCGTAGGCCCACACACCCCGCTCGCTTGCAAGCGTCCGGTAGCCCTCCCCGAGCTCGGCGCGCTGCGCGATCAGCTCGCGCGTGTACGCGAGGATCGCGCTGTCCTCGGCGTTTCGCGACGTGTCGTTCAGCGGCAGCCACGGGCTCTGCCATTCCGCGCCGCTGCGCGTCCACGGAAACGGGGTCCGCTCGGGGTCGCGCGGCGGGTCGGCGAGGTCGAGGATGCGGCCGGCAGGGACGACACCGTCCTCGAGGCCGAGCTCGTCGCCCTGGTAGAGGATCGCGCTGCCCGGCAGGGTGAGGATCAGGAACAGCGCCGCCTTGTGCTTTCGCTCGTCGCCGCCGGCCCAGCGAGTCGCCATGCGCGAGTGATCGTGATTCGACCCGAACCAGACGGGCTCGCGGCCCTTCGGCAGCTTCTTCATCGTCTGCTCGACGATCGGGCGCAGCTCGTCCAGGTCGAACTCGGCGCGCAGAAACGGGAAGTTCTGCGCGAGATCGAGCTGCGCGTAGTAGTCGAAGACCTTGTCGAGCGGGACGTAGGTCTCCCCCATCAACGTCGGCTTCGGGATGTACTCGCCGGCGACCTCCTGCCAGCGCCGGTAGATCTCGTGCACCTCGGGGCGCTGGCGCAGGTACTTCTCCCCGTTGCGCAGCTGCCGGTCCTTGATCAGCCCGTGTGCGACGTCGATCCGCAGGCCGGAAACGCCGCGGTCGAACCAGAAGCGGAGGATGTCGTCGAACTCGTTGCGGACCGAGGCGTTCCACCAGTCGAGGTCGGGCTGCTCGGGAGCGAACTGGTGCAGGTAGTACTGCCGCCGCGTGCTGTCGAACTGCCACGCCGTCTCGCCCGTGAAGATCGATGTCCAGTCGTTCGGGATCTGCTCCGACCAGACGTAGTACTCGGGCCGGTCACGAAACCACGGATGCTGGTCGGACGTGTGATTGGGAACGAGGTCGAGCCAGATCTCGATGCCTCGTGCGCCTGCGGTGGCGATCAGCGCATCGAGGTCCTCGAGCGTGCCGTAGTCGGGATGCACGGCGCGGTAGTCCGCGACGTCGTAGCCCCAGTCGACGTTCGGCGAAGGGTGAACCGGGCTCAGCCAGACGGCGTCGATACCGAGTTCTGTTAAGTAGTCGAGGTGCGCCGCAATCCCTGGCAGGTCGCCGATTCCGTCGCCGTTCGAGTCCGCGAACGACCGGATATAGACCTGAAAGACGACCCCGCCCACGGCGAGAGAAGCTACCGTCCAGGCGAATGACACGCGCGCACAAGTTCGCGAACCTCCTGGGAGTGGTGCTCCCGTTCGTCGGACTGGTTGCCGCGATCGGCCTCTTGTGGAACACCTGGGTGGGTTGGACCGACCTCGCTCTCCTCGCCGTCGGCTATGTGCTGACCGGCGTCGGGATCACGGTCGGATACCACCGCCTGTTCACGCACCGGGCGTTCCAGACGAAGCAGTGGATGCGCTGGACCTTCGCGATCCTCGGGTCGATGGCGGTCGAGGGGCCTGTGCTCGTGTGGGTGGCCGACCATCGCAAGCATCACCAGTTTTCGGACGTCGACGGGGATCCACACAGTCCGCACACGGGCGAGGGCAGCGGCTTCTTCGCGGCTGCGAGGAATCTCTTCCACGCGCACATGGGCTGGCTGTTCGTCGCCGAGGGTCGCGCCGAGTTGGCGAAGTACGTTCCCGACATGCTGACCGAGCGCGGCATGAAGCAGATCTCGAGGCTGTTCTGGATGTGGCTCGTCATCTCACTCGTGGTGCCCGCCGCGATCGGCTATGCGATCGCAGGCACCTGGCAGGGCGCGCTGACCGCGCTCCTCTGGGGCGGCGCGATCCGCATCTTCCTGCTGCACCACGTCACCTTCTCGATCAACTCGGTCTGCCACTTCTGGGGCCGCCGGCGCTTCAAGACGGCGGATCACAGCCGCAACGTGTGGCTGATGAGCCTGATCTCGTTCGGCGAGTCGTGGCACAACAACCACCACGCCTTCCCGTCGAGCGCGTTTCACGGCATGCGGCGGTTCGAGGCGGCGCTCGATC
This sequence comes from uncultured Thermoleophilia bacterium, assembly GCA_963828655.1. Taxonomy (GTDB): domain Bacteria; phylum Actinomycetota; class Thermoleophilia; order Gaiellales; family Gaiellaceae; genus PALSA-600. The sequence continues at coordinate 59,863 of CAWHFK010000011.1, forward strand.
CCGGCGGCTGGGTGATCACCGGGCTCGAGAAGCTCGGGCTGGCCTGGAAGGTCGTGCGGATCCCGCGCGACCGCCAGACCTCCAAGTCGCTCGTCGTGTGATCAGCTGATCGCCCAGGTGTCGCCCGAGCCGACGAGCGCCTGCAGGTCGCCGTCGCCCCTGGCGTTGTCGAGCTGCGCCTGCACGAGCTCGTCGTAGCTCTCACGCGGGACGTCTCTGAAGACGCCCAGCGGCACGACGCCGTGTTGCGCGTAGTTGATGCGTGAGAGGGCGAACGCCGTGGCGAAGTCCGTCTCGTCGTGCGTGATCCCCGTGTCGCCCGCCGGCTGCCCGTGCTCGATGTAGAGGCGGTTCTCCTTCTCCTCGCGGACGAAGTCGAACGCGCCGTCGTTGTAGATGTTGCAGTTCTGGTAGATCTCGACGAAAGCGGCGCCCTTGTGCGCGGCGGCTCTGCGCAGCACGCTGGTCAGCCCGGGCTTGTCGATGTCCATTGCGCGCGCGACGAACGTCGCCTCCGCGCCGAGCGCCAGGCTGAGGGGGTTGAACGGGTAGTCGACGCTGCCCACCGGCGTCGAGCCGGTGACCTTCCCCTGCTCGCTCGTCGGCGAATACTGGCCCTTCGTCAACCCGTAGATCTGGTTGTTCAGCATCAGGATCTTGATGTTCACGTTGCGACGCAGGGCATGGATCAGATGGTTGCCGCCGATCGAGAGCGCGTCGCCGTCACCCGAGACGACCCACACCGAGAGATCGGGACGCGACACCGCGAGCCCCGTCGCGATCGCCGGCGCCCGGCCGTGGATCGAGTGCATCCCGTAGGTCTGCATGTAGTACGGGAAGCGCGCGGCACAGCCGATGCCCGAGACGAAAACGATCTTCTCGCGCTCGAGCCCGAGGTCGGGCATGAAGCTCTGCACCGCGGCGAGGATCGCGTAGTCGCCGCAGCCCGGGCACCAGCGGACCTCCTGATCGGACTTGAAGTCCTTCGCAGTCAGCTTCAAGTCGTTCACAGCAGTGCCTCGATCGCGTCGCGGATCTCGCCCGCCTTGAAGGGCTTGCCGGTGACGCGGTTGTAGCCGACCGCGTCGACCAGGTACCTGGCGCGGATCAGCTGCAACAGCTGGCCCAGGTTCATCTCCGGGATCAGCACGCGGTCGTAACTGAGGAGCACGTCGCCGAGGTTCGCCGGGAACGGGTTGAGCCACCGCAGGTGCGCGTGCGCTGCCTTGCCGCCGCCCGCGCGGACGCGGCGCACGCCTGCATGCACCGGGCCGTACGTGCCGCCCCACGAGAGCACGAGCACGTCCGCGCCCTCCTGATGGTCGACCTCGATGTCGGGCACCTTGATGCCGGCCACCTTCTGCGCGCGCAGCTGCGTCATCAGATCGTGGTTGTCGGGGTCGTAGGAGATCGCGCCCGTGATGTTGGCCTTCTCGAGGCCGCCGATGCGATGCTCGAGCCCCGGCGTGCCGGGAATCGCCCACGGCCGCGCGAGCGTCTCGGGGTCACGCTTGTACGCCTGGAACTCGCTGCCGTCGGCCGAGGCGAACTCGACCTCGATCGGCGCGAGCGACGACACGTCGGGGACGAGCCAGGGCTCGGCGCCGTTCGCGAGATACGCGTCGCTCAGGAGATAGACCGGGGAGCGATACGCCACGGCGACGCGGGCGGCCTCGATCGCCGCGTAGAAACAGTCGCCCGGCGTCGCACACGCGAGGACCGGTACCGGCGACTCGCCGTTGCGCCCGTGCAGCACCATCAGGAGATCGCCCTGCTCGGGCTTGGTCGGCATGCCCGTCGACGGGCCGGCCCGCTGCACGTCGACGATCAGCAGCGGCAGCTCCAGCGTGATCGCGAGCCCCACGGTCTCCGACTTCAGCACGACGCCCGGACCGGCCGACGTGGTGACGCCGAGAGCGCCGCCGAAGGATGCTCCGAGCGCGGCGCCCACCGCGGCGATCTCGTCCTCGGCCTGGAACGTGCGCACGCCGAACGACTTGTGCTTTGCGAGCTCCTCGAGAATCGACGACGCCGGCGTGATCGGGTACGCACCGAGGAAGAGCGGCAGCTTCGAGAGCTTCGACGCGGCGAGCAGGCCCCAGGAGAGCGCAGCGTTGCCGGTGATCTGGCGGTACCGGCCCGGCGGGAGCTTCGCGGGCTTCACCTCGTACTGCACCGCGAACGCCTCCGAGGTCTCGCCGAACGCATAACCCGTGTTGAACGCCTTCAGGTTCGCCTCGGCGATCTCGGGCCGCTTGGCGAACTTCTTCTCGATATAGGTCGTGGTCGACTCGGTCGGACGGCCGTACAGCCACGACATCAGCCCGAGCGCGAACATGTTCTTCGCCCGCTCGGCCTCGCGGGCGGTCACCCCCTCGATCTCCTTCAGCGCGCCGACCGTCATCCCGGTCAGCTGCACCGCGTGCAGCTGGTAGTCCGCGAGGGAGCCGTCCTCGATCGGGTTCGACTCGTAACCCGCCTTCTTCAGGTTCCGGTCGGTGAACGCGTCGGTGTCGACGATCAGCGTGCCGCCCTTCGGCAGATCCGCCAGGTTCGTCCTGAGGGCGGCCGGATTCATCGCCACGAGGACGTCGGGGCGGTCGCCCGGTGTGAGGATGTCGTGGTCCGCGAAGTGGAGCTGGAAGCCGGACACGCCCGGCAGCGAGCCGGCCGGCGCGCGAATCTCGGCCGGGAAGTCCGGGAAGGTCGCGAGGTCGTTGCCCGTGAGCGCCGTCTCGGAGGTGAACCGCCCGCCCGTCAGCTGCATCCCGTCGCCGGAGTCGCCGGCGAAGCGGATGACGACCGATTCAAGCTGCTCGACCGGCTTGGCCACTACCGGCCGTTATAGCACCGGCCTACGCGACGGCAGGTGCGGGGTTTCCCACAAGTTTCCCGTCGCGCATGACCAGGCGCTGCGGCGCCCGGGCTGCCAGGTCGGAATCGTGGGTCGCGACGATCACCGTCGAGCCGTGCTCTGCGGCGAGATTCGCCAGCAGGTCGATGATCTCACCGCCGGTCGCGGAGTCGAGGTTGCCGGTCGGCTCGTCGGCGAGCACGACCCGCGGCTCGACCGAGAGCGCCCGTGCGATCGCGACCCGCTGCTGCTCGCCGCCCGAGAGATGTGCGGGCAGGTGATCGGCTCGCTCGGCGAGCCCCACCTCGTCGAGCAGATGCAGCGCGCGGGCGCGATCGCCCCCGGCCGGGACGAGCTTCACTTCTACGTTCTCGACCGCGGTCAGCGTCGGGATCAGGTTGAACTGCTGGAAGACGAAACCGAAGGACCGGAGCCGCAGCTCGGCGAGCTCGTGGTCGGGCAGGCCGACGAGGTCGGCACCCTCGAACAACACGTCCCCGCTGCTCGGCCGGTCGAGGGCCCCTAGGAGCTGCAGGAGGGTCGTCTTGCCCGAGCCGCTCGGGCCCTCGAGGGCGACGAATTCACCGGCTGCGATCTCGAGGTCGATTCCGTCGAGCGCGCGCACGGTCGTCGGCCCCCGCTGGAAGAACTTGGTGACGCCCCTGAGCGTGTAGAGCGGATCCACTACTCGACCGTCCTCAGCGCGTCGGCCGGCCGCAGCCGCGCGGCGCGGAGGGCGCCGACCACCCCCGCGACCAGGCCACCCAGGAGGGCGATTCCGAACCCGATCGCGAGGATGGAGACGCCCACGGGCGCAGTCAGCGAGATCGAGCTGGTCGCCGTACGCGCCGTGTCGGCCCCCAGGCCGAGGAGGTTCCCGCCGGTGGTGGAGCTCGCGGAGAGCGTCGGGCCGAACGCCCCGATCGCGACACACACGATCACGCCGAGAACGATGCCGAAGATCCCGCCGATCAGGCACTGGGCGAGCGACTCGCCGGCGATCTGGCGGACGACCATTCGCTGAGTCCAACCGAGCGCCTTCAGCGTGCCGAGCTCGCGCACGCGCTTGCCCACCGACGACAGCGTCAGGAGCGCGGCGAGCATGAACGCGGCGACCGCGGCAATGATCGAGAGCACGAGCCCGAGATCGTGTGACAGGTTCGACGCGCTCACGAGCGAGCCGGTGATCTGGTCGGCGACATCCTTCGAGCTGGCGACCTGGGCCTGCGGCAGCGCGGTCTGGATCTCCTGCTTCACTTTCGAGACGTCCTTGCCGCTGGTTGCGCGGACGAGCACGACGTTCGCCATCCCCTTCTGGTTCGCGAGCGTCTGGAGCTGCTCGAGCGGCAGGTAGACGTCGGCGCTCTGGCCGCCGAGCGGCGGGCTGACGAGCCCGACGACGACGAACTTCGTGCCGTTCAGGTTCAGCGTCGAGCCGACCTTGAGCCCGTACTTCGCGGCATAGGTCTGCGAGATGAGGGCCTCATGGCCACCGGCGGGCGAGAGGTACTTGCCCTTGACCACCTGCGCGGTCGTGACGACCCCCATGGTCGGGTGCGTCTGGTCGACGCCGCCGATCGTGTATGCGGTGGTCTTGATGTTCGTCTGCGGCGGGTTCAGCACCTGCTTGAGCGTCTGGCTCGGCGAGGTGAAGCGGAACCGCTGGGACGAGGCCGGCAGGCACTTCTGGAGCGCAGCGCGCCGGGCGCTCGACTGGCCGCCGTTCGCAGTCCCGCCGAGGCCGCCGCCCCCGCCACCGAACCCGCCGCCGCCGCCGCCGTTGCCGCTGCCGGGGCCGAAGTTGATCCCGGCCTTCGCCAGGCAGGCCTGCATCTTGGAGAAGTCGGCCGCGGACGGACGGACGCGCCGCGTCTGCGTGATCGTCTTCGCCTGCGTCTTCAGCGTCGCGACGATCTTCGGCACGACGCCCTCCTGGTGCTCTGCGAGCAGCGTCAGGCCATCGGTCACCTGGGCGACTCCCGCGATCGAGGAGATCTGCTTGGCCGCGCTCTGCTTGAACGTGAGCTGCGTGCCGGGCAGGAAGAAGTCGTGGACGAAATGGGTGCCCGGCTTGCCGAGCTTCGACAGGTCGGTGACGACGGAGAGGTTCGACTGGATCAGGTCGCGGTTCCCGCCGCCGCCCGGGCCGCCGTAGCCGCCCGTGTCCTGCTGCGTCGGCGTCAGGGTGACCGTCAGGTCGGTGCCGATCCCGGCCAGCGGGTTCAACGTCTTCTTCTGCGCCTTGTCCAGTCCACTGGAGACGCCTGCGATCACGATCACGAGCGCAACGCCGAGACCGAGACCGAGGGCGGTGAGGATCGTGCGCGCACGGCGCCGCACGAGCTCGTTCCTCAGATAGCGGAGATAGAACACTGCTCAGAGCAAACCACGTCGCCCTGTGGAATCCCTAAGAGGTACGCCCCCCGGTTGCTAGCCGACCCCCGGTGCCGTCTCGACCTGACCGAGGAACCCCTGGCTGATGATCTGCTGGTCGACCGCCGCCTGGCCGATGTAGCACTCCCATTCGGTGCCGGCGGTGTTGAGCGAGCGGCAGCCGCCGTTCACGTGCTGCATCTGATCTCATCCAGTCTCCTCCATGATCGCGGTCATGGAGGGAGATGGCACGAGCGGACCGCGTTGTTACGCGGCTTCGAGCTCGCCGCCGGGCGGCGGAATCGCCTCGCCCGGCTTCGCCTTCGTACGGAGCGGAACCTCACGCAGCAGCCAGGTCAGCGCGAACGCGATCACCGACACGCCGGCGGCCATCAGGAACACCGGGTGCAGTGCCGCCGCAAACGCGTCCGCGAAGGCCGCGTGGGCGGCGGGCGGCAGGTCGCGGATCCCGGCGGGATTGATCGTCTTCGGGATCTTCGCCCCCGCCGGCAGCCGCGAGGCGAGCTCGACGCGCACGCGATTGGCGAAGATCGACCCGAAGAGCGCGACGCCGATCGAGCCGCCGATCTGGCGGAAGAGCGTCGAGCCGCTCGTGGCCACACCCATCATCGACGGATCGACCGAGTTCTGGACCGCGAGCACGAGCACCTGCATCACCATCCCGAGCCCCAGGCCGAGCACGCACGCGAACACCGCGGCGACCCACGTGCTCGTCCCCGCGTGCAGCTGGGCGAGCAGCACCATCGCGACGACCATGATCGCGGTGCCGGCGATCGGGAAGAACCGGTAGCGCCCCATCCGCGAGATCACCTGGCCGCTCACGATCGAGGTGACGAGCACCCCGGCCATCAACGGTGTCAGCTGGAGCCCAGAGCGCGTCGGGCTCGATCCCTTGGTCACCTGGAGATAGAGCGGCAGGTAGGTGATCGCGCCGAAGAGCGCGAAGCCGACGATGAACCCGACGGCGCTCGTCACCGCGAACGTGTGGTTGCGGAAGAGCTCGAGCGGGAGGATGGGCTCGGCGGCCCGGCTCTCCTGCCAGAGAAAAGCCGGCACGAGGACGATGCTGGCGATGATCAGCCCGACCACCGGCGGCGAGCTCCAGCCCCAGGTCGTCCCGCCCAGGCTCGTGAAGAGGACGATGGCGCCCAGGCTCGCGGCGAGCAACGCGGCGCCGAGGTAGTCCATCGAATGCCGCCGCGTGACCGCCTGCGCATGGAAGGTGACCGCGATCACCGTGAGCGCGACCGCGCCGACCGGCAGGTTCACGTAGAAGATCCAGCGCCAGGAGAGGTGGTCGACGAAGAACCCGCCGAGGAGCGGCCCGATCACCGTCGAGACGCCGAACACCGCGCCGAAGTAGCCCTGGTACTTGCCGCGCTCGCGGGGCGGGATGATGTCGCCGACGACGGCGAGCGTGACCACCATCAGGCCGCCGGCGCCGAGCCCCTGCAGCGCGCGAAACCCGATCAACTCGGCCATCGACTGGGAGAGCCCGCAGAGCGCCGATCCGATCAGGAAGATCACGATCGCGGTCTGCAGCACGCGCTTGCGGCCGTAGAGATCGCCGAGCTTGCCGTAGAGGGGCCCCGAGACGGTGGCCGTGAGGAGGTAGGCGGTGACGACCCACGAGAGGTGCGAGATGCCGCCGAGGTCGCCCACGATCGTCGGGAGAGCCGTCGAGACGATCGTCTGGTCGAGCGCCGCCAGGAGCAGCACGAGCATCAGGGCGATGAAGATCGCGCGAACGCGGGGCTGCGGCTGCTGGACGGGGCCCGTCACCTCGGGGATACTACCAACGCGATGAAACTATTGCGATATGCAACTATTGCGGGGCCATGAGCACGGCCACGGACACCCGGGTGATCCTCGACCAGCTCGGGAGACTGCTCCGCGAGCTCACCCGCATGACGGGCGGCGCCGACGACGGCCCGGCCATGACCGCGACGCAGCGGATCGCGCTGATCGAGATCGCGGACGCCGGCCCGCTGCGGCTGAACGACCTGGCTGCACGGATCGGGACGAGCGCCCCGACGGCGAGCCGCACCGTCGACGTTCTGGACGAGCTCGGCCTCGCAGAGCGCATGGTCGACCCCGACGACCGCCGGGCGGTGCGGATCGAGCTCACGCCCGCCGGGCGCAGGCTCGTCGACGAGCGCAAGGCACGCGCCTCCGCCGCGTTCGAGCCGGCCGCCGCAGCGCTCACCGAAGAGGACCGCGAGCGGCTCCTCGACCTGCTCGCGCGAATGACCGACGCACTCGCCCGCTAGATGGTTCTCTCAACCCGCGGCGTGCTTCAGCGACGACTCGCGGCGCTGTGCCTCCGCGAGGGTGAGTGAGCCGCTGCAGACGCGCGCGTTGAGCTCGTTCTCGATCCGGTCGACCGCCGCGGCGCGCGGATAGGGCTCCGGCCACAGGTTCCGCGGATCCGTTGGATTCCCGCCCAGCTCCAGGCTGATCAGGTGGTCCTCCTGGAACCCCGAGGGTCCGCCGTGCAGGTGGTACTGCTCGAGCTGCCGCGTCTTGAGGGCGTTGGTGTAGGAGACGGGCGGTCGAACGGTGCGCGTCCAGCCCCGCGTGCAGATCGTCGTGCGGATCGTCGCCTGTGTGACCGCCGGGTTGAGGACGCCGGGGGTTCGCGCCCAGCTGGCGCGCACGACGACAGCCGCCGGACCGCCGCCCGAGCAGCGCGGAAGCGCCGTCGCCGCTACGACGGCCGCGCCGGCGAGCAAACCGAGCTCGACGATCGAGAGACGCATCCGAGCAACGGTACGAACGGACGCCGGAGCCGCAAGTGTCCGTTTGCGACCGTCACGAAGTTGTTTCGGATCACGCCGAGTCGCCGGCGAACGCCCAGACCGTGACGGCGATCCACGGGACGCCGATCACGTCCGTCTGCAGGCCGAGCAGCAGCACGGCGAGGAACGCCGCGCCGACCCACACACGGTTGCGGAGCGTCGAGCGGAGCAGTGCCAGCGACCACGCGATGAAGACGAGCATGCCGAGGATCCCCGTCTCGACACCGAGCTCCGTGTACGTCGATTCGCCCGCCTTCACGGTCACGTGCGTGCGCGCCGCGGTGACGCCCGAGTTGCCGAGCCCGAATCCCCACGGATGGTGCAGCACCGTGCGACCGCCGTCGCGCAGCGACGCGAGATGCTCGGTGGTCGACGACTCGTTGGCGCTCGTCGCGTCGTTCGAGGCCTGCGGGTGCCGGTGCGCGTTCTGCTGCTGAACCTGCAGCTCGGTCTTCGTGAAGTGCGTACGCGGCCCGAAGTGGTCGTACCCCTTCACGAACGCCAGCCCGACGACCGCGACTGCGACCGCCCAGATGAGCGGCCGGGCGCGGCGCTTCACGACGGCGCTCACGACGAGCACGAGAACGAGCGCGAGCAGCGCCGAACGGGTGTGCGTCCACAGCAGCGCGGCGAAGATCAGCGCGCCGAGCGGCGGGCCCCAGCGGCGGCGCATCGGGATGAAGAACAACGCCACGACGAGCAGGTAGGAAGTCGCGAGCGGCGAGAGGAAGGTCGAGGTCAGCCGCCGGAACACGACGCCGTTGCCGGCGTTGTAGACGAAGTTCTCCGGCAGGCCCGACGTGCCCGCGGAGTAGACGAGCCCGAGCTGGTCGCGGAACCAGCCCGCCGCAGGCCGCCAGAACGAGAGCGGCACCGCGTACACGTCGATCAGCCCGAAGGCGGCCACGAACGCAGCCGTCGCGAGCACCGTGTGGCAGAGCCGCGCGCGCTCGCGGCCGGTCAGCTGGAGCCCGCGCCCGAGGAAGTAGGCGGCGACGGGCAGCAGATCGTGCCGCGCTGCGTAGAGGACGCCCCGATGCGTCGCGCCGCCGCCGAGCCACGACTGCGGCAGAAGGCCGTAGACGACGACGAGCGCGCCGAAGGCGAGTGCGAGCCAATCGGTGAGCCGGCCGTCGAACGGCAGCCGGCGGCGCTCACGGACGACGAGCACGAGCGCCACGAGCAGCAGCACGTCCTTCCACGCCGAGACGATCGTGAGCGTGGTCCCGCGCGCGCCCGCGCGCCAGAGCAGCGCCATCACGATGTTGTGGAGCGCGAGCCCGACGATCAGGACCTGCAGCGCGAGGACCGAGCGTTTCACGCGGAACCGACGGCGATCAGCGTCATGCCCGTGTTGATTACCCGCACGCTGTAAGGAAAGAGCGAGGCAAGATCCTTCGGACCGAGCGGATCGAGCACGTCGTCGAACGGAATCACGTGTCGCCGTGCACCGGCCGGCAGCCAGTGCACGAACGGCAGCAGCGTGTGCACCTCGAGCGGGAACCAGCGGTTCGGCGTCGTCACGAACACGCTGCCCGAGACGCGGCACAGCTCGTGCACGAAGCGCCGCTGGCCGGCCCGTCCCCCGGCGATGTGCTCGACCACTGCGTTCGAGAAGCCGAGATCGAACTCTCGGTCGGCGAACGGCAGATCCCGCCCGTCCGCGCGCACGGCGCGCACCCGGGGAAAGGCGGCCGCGAACCGGTCGAGCTCCGTGTGCCCGACCGCCGTGATCCGGTCCGGCCAGGGATAGAGCGCCTCGAAGAAGTTGTCGGACGAGCCGCCCCCGAACGGGGCGTCGGTCACCCCCACGTCGATCACCGTCGTCTCCGGCCCCGGCTCGAACAGCTCGAGCAGGAGGTCGAGCTTCCGCCGGCGGCTCCGCATGGACACCCGCGACGCGACCCGGCGCAGCATCGGCTGAGCGTAGCCCTAAACTCGGCGGATGCCCGTCCGTGCCGAGCTTCGCCCGCAGGGGCCGTACTCCCTCCGCGTCTCGGGGCGCCACGCCTCGGATGCGACGCGCGTCGTCGTCGACGGCAGCTACCGGGCGACCGTTCGCGTCGACGACCGCCTCGAGCGCGTGCAGGCGGCGCAGCGCGCGGACGGGACGATCGTCGTCGCGGCCGACAGCGACGCCGGCGTGGATCACGTGCGCTTCGCGCTCGGGCTCGACGACGACCACTCCGAGTTCCTCCGCCGCTTCGCCGGCGACCCGCTGCTCGGCGAGACGCTCCGCCGCGTGCGCGGCCTGAGGCCGATGCGAACCGGAACGGTTGCGCAGGCTCTCCTGCGCGCGGTCGCGGGACAGCTGATCCAGGCGAGCCGCGCGCGGCAGATCGAGCGGGCGATCGTCCGCGCCGCGACACCGGAGCTCGGCGGTCTGCACGCGCCGCCGGCCTCGGCCGATCTGGCGCGGTTCTCGCCTGCGCAGCTCGGCCGCCTCGGGCTCGGCGCGCGCCGTGCCGCCTGCCTGATCCGGCTCTGCCGTTCCTTCGACCTCGAACGGCTGAAGAGCCAGCCGTCGGCCGCCGTCGCCGCACGGCTCGGCCGGGAGCGCGGGCTCGGGCCCTGGTCGGTCGGCGTGATCTGCATCGAGGGGCTGGGCCGCTACGAGCACGGCCTCGCCCGCGACCTCGGCCTCGCCAGGCTCGCGTCGGCGCTGTGGGGACGCTGGGCCGAGCCGGAGGAGGCCGATGTCCTCCTCGAGCCGTACGGGGAGTGGGCCGGCCTCGCGAGCGTGTACCTGCTGGCCGGCTTCAGCCGTGGTTTCATACCGTTGCCCCATGTCGCTGCGGCCTGAGCTCCACATCGTCGACGACCCGGTCCTCCCCGTGGCCGAGCTCCTCGCCGAGCAGGCGGGCCGGGGCGGTTCGATCGTGCTGACCGGCGGCGCATCGGTGGGCGACGCCTACGAGCGTGCCGCCGGGCTGCAGCCGGACTGGAGCCGCGTCACGCTCTGGTGGGGCGACGAACGGTGCGTCCCGCCCGACGACGAGCGCTCGAACTACCGCCTCGCGAAGGAGACGCTGCTCGACCGGGTCGCGGGGGCGCCGCAGGCCGTGCACCGGATGCGGGGCGAGCTCGAACCGGCAGCTGCGGCCGAGGAGTACGACGCTGCCCTGGACGGGGTCGACCTGCACCTGCTCCTGCTCGGGCTCGGCAGCGACGGGCACATGGCCTCGCTGTTCGCCGGCTCGCCGCAGGCCGGGGTCGAGGACCGTCGCGTCACCTGGGGGCCGGCCGGGCTCGAGCCGTTCGTCGATCGCGTCACGCTGACGCTGCCGGCGATCCGCTCGGCCAAGCGCATCGTCTTCCTCGTCGCGGGCGGGGGAAAGGCCGACGCGGTCGTGGGGGCGTTCGGCGGCGAGGTCACCACGTCGGTGACGGCGAGCCTCGCCCGGCTTGCCCCGGTCCCCGTGGAGGTCTTCCTCGACGCGGCCGCCGCGTCGAAGCTGGAGCGCCGATGAGCGCGACGGTCCCGACACCGTCGCCCAGGGACGTCCTGGAGATCGAGCGCCCGGAGCAGCTCAAGGCGCTCGGTCACCCGCTCCGGCTCAAGGTGCTCCAGGTGCTCGGCGACGCCGACGGGCCGTTGACGAACCGTGAGCTCGCGGCCCATCTCTCGGTCGACCCGGGCCACCTGCACTTCCACGTTCGGATGCTGCATCGCGCCGGGCTGATCGAGCTCGCTTCGTCGGAGGGGCGGGAGAAGCCCTATCGGCCGGTCGCGAAGCACTTCAAGATCGGCCCGGAGGTCCGCGCCGCCGGCCTCGCCAGCGAGGTGCAGGCAGCCCAGCTGCGCGAACTGCAGCGCGGCTTCGACCTCTACGCGGAAGCGGGCGAGTTCCGGAGCGCGCAGGTGCACACGAAGCTCGACGTCGACACGGTGCGACGCCTGCTCAACGAGCTGGTCGAGAAGCTGTCCGAGCTCGAGGACGACTCGCATCCGCAGCAGACCATCACGGTTGCGTTCCATCCGACGATCGCGGAGGGCGACACCGACTGATCAGGAGGGCAGCATCGGCGATGCCGGGAGCGGCTCGTCGATGTGGCGGCGCTGCGCGAGCGTCGCGAGGACGAGCGCCGTGTCGGCGACGCGGGCGTCCTCGAGGAACTCCGAGCGCGTCTCGAACGACGTCACGACGGACTCCACCGCCTCGGAGTAGCCCACGACGTCGTGCGCTGCGATGGCTGCGAGCGCGTCGGCAACGTCCCCGGGGAAGTCGGCCCGGTCGCGCAGCGACCCGCCGAGACGGCGCGCGTCCGCCCAGCGTCCGAGCACGAGCAGCGCGAGCGCCGCGGCGTATCGGCCGATCGGGGACTCGGCGGACGCGGCGCCGAGGTCGAGCGTCCACCGCGCCTGCTCCGCGGAGGCTTCGTCGTGGGCGAGCAGCGAGGCCTTCAGCACACCGATCGGGCGTCCCCACGCGTCGCGGCCGTCGCCGGCATCCCAGCTCTCGCGCCAACGGGCCGCGGCACGGCGAAACCACTCCCCGGCAGCCGGATCGCCCGCCATCAGGAGGCCGAGGGCAGCGGCGTACGCCGCGTTCCCCTGCCGAACAAGCCCGCGCTCGTCCAGCTTCCCGTGCGGCTCCAGATAGCGGGATTGTCTCTCCTCCGAGAAGGGAATCCAGTCCACCGGGCTACGTTGTACTAGAGACGATGACCACACGATTCCACGGATTGATGTTCGCCACCGACCCGGGCCGGGTCTTTTCGCCACGGGTGACGAGCGAGCGCCTCGTCACTGCCGCGCTCGAGCGAATCGCGGGCGAGACCGCGCGAGTCGCCGACGTCGGGACGGGATCGGGCGTCGTTGCAATCACGCTTGCCCTGCGCGCGCCGCAGATCGACGTGTGGGCGAGCGACACGTGCAGTCGCGCGCTCGACGTCGCGTCGGAGAACGCCGACCGGCTCGGAGCACGCGTCCACCTGGTGCGCGGCGACCTGCTCGACGGACTCCCGCGCGACCTCGATCTGATCGTCGCGAATCTCCCGTATCTCCCGCCTGGCACGCCGGGGTACGAGGGTGAGCCGCCCGCGGCCGTCTACTCGAGCGGTGACGGGCTCGACCACTACCGGCGCCTGATCGCAGGCGCCGGAGATCACCTCTCGCCCGCGGGGGCGGTGCTGATCCAGTTCCACGGCGACGTGCTGGAAGCCGAGCGCAGCGAGCTGCCCTGGCTCGTCGGCCGGCTCGAGTCACTCGTCGCCGCCGCCTAGGGAGGCGTCGCGCGCCTGGCCGCCCGCGCAAGCTGGGTGAGCCGGTCGAGGATCGTCTGCGAGTCGCAATCGTCGAGATCGCGGAACGCGGCTCCGAAGTTCTTGCCTGCCGTGTCGAGATAGACCGTCGCGAGCCGCAGGCGCCGCTGCGCAGGTCCCTCGACCCGGCGCAGGCTCTGCACCTTCGTCAGCGGGACCCACGACGCGGTTCGCGCCAGCCGCCCTCCGGCCGTGACGGCGTAGCGCTCGTCGAACGCGAACGACAGTCGCCGGTAGCGGAGCGGCGACTTCCAGCGCGCGCGGCGCGGCGGCCTGCGCGCAGGCTGCGGGGAGCCGGGCACGAGCAGTGCCAGCAGCCGGGCCGCCTCATCGGGCGTGCCGACCGGCAGGAGGGTGCGCAGCCGCCGCTTGCCGCGCTCGGCGTCGGAGCGGTCCCGGACGCGGCCCGCCACGTCCACCTCGAGCCGGCACCAGCCGAACGGGCGCCAGAGGAACGGCTCGACGAGCAGCACGGCCTGCACCCTGCCTCGCGGGATCGTCTCGGCGGTCGTCTCGACGAGGCCCGACCGAACGCGCAATCCTTCAGGCGCCTCGGCGACGGTCGCGTTGAAGGAGCGGTTGAAGCGGCGCCAGATTGCGATCGCGTCGGCGAGCAGGATCGGCAGCGTCACCGCGACGAGGCCGTGCTTGCCGGCCGAGCTCGCTGCGCCGACGGCCGCGAAATAGACGACGAGCACGACCGTGGGGCCGCTCAGCAGGAGGGACACCGCGACGCGGACCGGCGGCACCCGCACGAGCTCCCGGTCGGTCGGCTCCGGAGTCTCCTCGTGCGCGCCCTGCGACAATGCGAGCAGCCGCGCCCGCAGGGCATTCGCCTGCGCGAGCGGCAGATACGCGAGGCGCGCCGCGCCGCCGGTGCCGCCCATCCGGAGCCGCAGCTCGGCGAGCCCGAGCGCCCGTGCCAGCCCGGGTCGAACGGTGTCGATCGCCTGGACCTGCGAGAGCGGGTAGCGCAGCGAACTGCGGCGCAGGAGGCCGGTCTCGATCCGCAGGTCCTTCCCGTCGATCTGCCAGCGCGTCACGAGCCAGGAGACGACGCCGAGCACGACCAGGGCACCGACCGCGACGAAGTGCCAGGCGACGTCCCAGCTGTTCGTCCCGCCCGAGACGAGCGTCGGCAGGAAGATGACCGCGATCGCAATCAGGCCGCGCCCAGCGCGCACCGCCGGCGACAGCGGATGCAGACGATGCCAGGTGCTCACAGCCCCGCGGCGCGCGACTCGCCGAGCGCTGTGAGTTGATCGCGCAGGCGCGCAGCCTCCTCTGCCTCGAGCCCCGGGATGCGCGCGTCGCTCGCCGCGGCTGCGGTGTGCAGGCGCACCGTGGCGAGACCGAAGGAGCGCTCGACCGGCCCCGCCGTCACGTCGACGAACTGCATCCGTCCGTACGGGACGACGGAGAGGCGGCGGACCATCAGCCCGCGCTGCACGAGCAGATCGTCCTCGCGCTCCAGATAGCCCCAGGCACCGACGCGGCGCTGAAGCAGCACGTCGAACACGCCGCCGGCGGCGAGCACCACCACCGCCCCGGCAACGGCTGCCAGGGCGCCCTCGCGGACGGCGAGGAGGACGGCGATCGCGACCGCGGCGGCGGCAGCCGGGACGAGCGCCTCCACGTGGCGGACACGGCGCAGCCGCGGAGACGGCCGATGCCAGGCTTCCGGCTCCATCCCGCCAGTATTCAGGCTGGAGACGACCGGCCGACGGCCGTCCGGCGCTTCGGCTATTCTGCGCCTGCGCTACGCGAAACGGGGCTTGAACCCGCGGGCGCGACCCTTTGAGGAGGCGGCACGTCGGATGTGCCGCAGGCATTGGCAGAAACCATTACGCACTCTCCGAGAGAATCGGGGGACGCGTTGGCCATTCGGGCCGACGCTCTCCGAGCCGAAGCATGGGCCGGCGAGCCCTTCCTGCGTCCCGACGAGGATCCGGACGTCGTGCTGGCGCCCGGGACCGCTCGGCGCCGCGCGCTCGACGACGGGCTCGCCGAGCTCGCTGCCGGCCGCGGCGAGCCGTCGACCGAGTGGAAGGTCCGGTACGCGCTCCTGCTCGGGCTCGAGCGGGTCCTGTCGGAGAAGCCGCCGCACCTCGCCTCAGGCACCGAGCTCCGCCGCCATCAGGTGGACGCGCTCGCCGGGATGCTCACCGAACTGATCGCCGCCGCCCAGAAGGGCGAGAACGGCAACGGTCACGACGAGGCGGAGGACGAGGACGAGGTGGACGACGACCTCGAGCTCGAGCTCGAGGTCGAGGTGGAGAGCGAGCACGAGGAAGACGTCGAGGCCGCGCCGATCGAGGCCGACCCGGGCGCGATCCGCCGGTATCGCTTCCGCCATCCCACCGCCTCCGGCAAGACGATCGCCGCATCGGGGTTCGTGGAGGCTGCGCGCACCGAGGGCGTCCTGATCCTCACCCACCGGCGTCTGCTCGTCGACCAGTTCCGCCGCGAGCTGACCGAGCACGGCTACGGCTCGCGCTTCCACGAGGCCGTGCTCACCGGGCACACCGCCCCGCGGCCGTCGAACCCGATCACGATCCAGACCTATGCGTGGTTCGCGCGGCACGTCGACGAGATCGCGCGCGACGCGTACGAGCTCGTCATCTGCGACGAGGCGCACACAGCGCTCGGCGAGAAGACGTCGACCGCGATTCGTTCTCTCAGCGAGCCGATCTACATCGGCATGACCGCGACGGAGGAGCTCATCGCGAAGCAGGTGTCGGACGTGTTCCCCGCCTCGGTCGACGACCTGCCGCTCGCCGATGCTGCGCGGCGCGGCCTGATCGCGCCGCTGCGCTGCCTGCGTGTCCCGCCGGTCGCAGCGATCAACCAGGTGCCGATCGTCGGCGGCGACTTCGAGGAGCGCGCCCTCGCGCAGGCCCTCGACCACGAGGCGCTGAACATGGCCGCCGCGACGCTGTACCGCGAGCGGTTCGGCGACACGCCGGGAATCGTGTACGCCGCCGGAGTCGATCACGCGTACAACCTCGCGACGGCATTCCGCGCTGCAGGCATCAGAGCGGAGGCGGTCTCCGGCCGGACACCGCCGGTCAAGCTCGCCGAGATCCTGGCCGCCTACGAGCGCGCGGAGATCGACGTGCTGATCAACGCGATGCTCCTCGCAGAAGGCTGGAACTCACCGCGTGCGACGATCGTCATGCACCTTGCGCCGACGGCGTCGAAACGTGTGTACCAGCAGCGGATCGGGCGCATCATGCGCATCCATCCGCGCAAGGAAGCCGGCATCGTCGTCGACTTCACTCCCAAGGCGGCGACGCACAACGAGCGCGTCGTGTCGCTGCACTCGCTGCTCGACGCGGACTTCTACCGCGAAGGCGCGCGCGTGACGCCGGCACCGCGCCGCCGCACTCAGCGGCGGGCGAGGCGGAAGCTGACGCCGGCGTCGTGGCTCGTCCCCGTCACGCCCGATGTCCTGCGGCGCAAGATGGTGATCGCACGCGAGTGGCAGCGCGTCGATCCGAAGTTCCTCGACGAGGACGAGCAGGAGTTCTGGGGCGAGATCGCCGGCCGCCAGCTGCGCTTCGACGAGCGCGCCGCGTTCGTCGAGAAGCTGACCGCGCGGGGCGCATCGAAACGCGCGATGGAGAAGTTCCTGTCGACGTGCGCAGCGCAGAACCCCAACCGGCGGCTGCGGCTGATCGCGCTGGCCGACCGCGTGTCGATGAAGGTCGAACGCGCCGACTTCGATGATCTCGTCACGCTCGTCACGCAGGCTCCTCCCTGGGAGAAGGATCGCGCGGCAGGTGTTCGCACGATGCTGCGAGCGATCGCCGAGGGGAAGGCGGACGCTCCGGATCAGATCCTCGCCCGCTGGACATGGAAGCTCTCACGCGCAGTCCGCAAGCAACTCGACCGCAAGGCGTCGCAGGAGTATCCGGACGCGAAGCGCCTGCTCGGCGCACTGGCGAACTCGCGCGGGCACCGGCACGAGGAGAACGCGGCGAAGCTCGTGAACGCCGCGCTCGAGATGCCGCGCGAAGTCGGCGCAGCTCTGCTGGCCTCGGCCGAGGGCTATACGCCGCGCTCGACGCAGCTGCTCGAGGCCGCGCGCGAGCGGCTCGGGACGATCCAGGAGGTCGCGGGCTGGATCGCGGAGAATCTGCCCCAGCCGAAGACAGGCCCGTCGCGCGCACGGCGCCGGCGCCGGCGCAAGAAGAAGACGGGCACCGAGGCCACGGGCGGCGCGACGCAGGTCGTCGCGGGCGCCCCGCCCGCCGACGGCGGAGCCGAGGGCCAGCCGGCGCCGGCCAGGAAGCGGCGTCGCAGGCGCAGGAAGCCGGCGGAGGCGGGACCGAGCCCCGAGGCCGTGTCCCCGGACAGCGCGCCCCCACAGGCCCCGGCCGAACAAGCCGTGCCCGCCGAAGACGCCGCCTAACGGGCCACGTCCGGGGTCTGACCCCACGCAGGCGCGCCCAGAGAGGGCGGTTTCTGACCTTCGATCTCGGCTCGACAGGACGCGTCCGGCGTCTGACCCCCGGACATGTCGCAACGGGACACGGCCGAAACCAATCCCGGCGTCGTAACGAATCACCGGCAGACTGGGTCGATATCGGATGCTGATTCTGCTCGCCATCGGCTTTCTCGCCGGGGTGGTCACCGCGGTGTCGCCGTGCGTGCTGCCGGTGCTGCCGATCCTCCTCGCGGCGGGAGCGTCCGGGCGGAAGCCCCTCCGCATCGTCGCGGGGCTCGTCGCGAGCTTCACCGTGTTCACGCTGTTCGCCGCCTGGATCCTCGACCAGCTCGGGCTCCCCGAGGACTTCCTGCGAAACGCGGCCATCGTCCTGCTCTTCGTCGTGGCCGCCACGCTGCTCATTCCGCGGGCGGGCCAGCTGATCGAACGGCCGCTTGCGGTGTTCTCGCGCTTTCGGCCCGCCGGCGTCGGCGGCGGATTCTTCCTCGGCGCGACGCTCGGGCTCGTGTTCGTGCCGTGTGCGGGCCCGGTCCTCGCCACCATCAGCGTCGTTGCGGCCAACAACTCGGTCGGGCTGCGGGCGGTCCTGCTGACACTCGCCTACGCCGCCGGTGCCGCCCTGCCGATGCTCCTGATCGCCCGCGGCGGACAGGAGGCTGCGGGCCGCCTGCGCCGGCACGCCGAGACGGTGAGGATGGTCTCGGGCGCGCTGATCGCCGCCGTCGCGATCGCGCTCGTGCTCCACCTCGACGACGACCTCGCAACGCTCACCCCGGGCTACACGGCGTTCCTGCAGACGAAGCTCGAGGGCAACTCGACCGCCAAAAGCGAGCTGTCGAAGGTGCGCGGCGGCGGGCAGGCGCTCGCGGCCGTGCGCAAGACACCCAAGGGCGACCTGCCCGACTACGGCGTCGCGCCGCCGCTCCACGCCGACGGCGCGTGGATCAACACGAAGCCGTTGACCCTCGCTTCACTGCGAGGCAAGGTCGTGCTCGTCGACTTCTGGACGTACTCGTGCATCAACTGCCTGCGCACGCTGCCGCACCTGAAGTCCTGGTACGCGACCTACCACGACAAAGGGCTCGTGATCATCGGCGTGCATACACCCGAGTTCGCCTTCGAACACGTGACGTCGAACGTGCGGGCTGCCGTCAAGCGCCTCGGCATCCAGTATCCGGTGATGCAGGACAACGACTACAAGACGTGGGACAACTACGCGAACCAGTACTGGCCCGCTGAATACCTGATCGACAAGCAGGGACACGTGCGCCACACCCACTTCGGCGAAGGGGAATACCCGCAGACCGAGTCGCTGATCCGAAGACTGCTCGGCGACAACGGTGCTCATGCCAGGCAGATCGCGGATGCGACGCCAACGGGCCTGCTGACGGCCGAGAGCTATCTGGGGTACGCGCGCCTAGCCAACTACACCGGCACGCGACCGGTTCCGAACGTCGACCACGCCTATCACTTCCCCTCGACCATCCCGGCGAACACGCTCTCGTACGACGGGCACTGGCGTGTCGGCGGCCAGCAGATCGTCGCTGGCAAGGACGCACGGCTCCGGCTCCGCTTCCAGGCGCGGAACGTGTACATCGTCCTCGGCGGCCACGGCACGGTCCACTCGCTGATCAACGGCAGGCCGGCCGGCACGATCCACGTCGACGCACAACGGCTCTACACGGTCCGAGCGTCGAAGACGTTCGAGACGGCGCTGCTGGAACTGCGCTTCACGCCCGGCATCCAGGCGTACTCGTTCACGTTCGGGTAGCCGGGTCAGTACTCCCGGGCGACGTCGTCGTCGCCTTCGTCGTTCTCGCGCTCGCGCAGGAAGCGCGTGAGCTCTGCGGCGATCGAGTCCCCGGACGGCAGATCCGCCTCGTCGGCCAGCTCGTCGACCCGGCGCTCGAGATCCTGCACGTACGCCGACGTCTCCTCGTCGGTCGCGACCGCTTCGCTGACCTGCTGCGCGTACGCATCTGCCGCCTCGTCGAGCTCCGCGGTGTCCACGTCCGCGCCGAGCAGATCGCCCAGCCGGTCGACGAGCGCCTTCGCCGCCCGCGGCGACGGAGTCAGCGAGACGTAGTGCGGGACGGCCGCCCACAGGCTCGCCGACTTCAGGCCGGCGCTCGCGCAGGCGTCGTGCAGCACGCCGACCATCCCGGTCGGCCCTTCGTAGCGCGATGCCTGGAGGCCGAGCTGGTCGATCAGGTCGGGATCGGTCGCACTCCCGGTGACGGGCGACGGGCGCGTGTGGGGCACGTCGGCGAGCAACGAGCCCAGCGTGATCACGAGCTCGACCTTGAAGTCCCTCGCCATGCCGGTGATCAGCTCCGAGAACGTGCGCCAGCGCAGGTTCGGCTCGACGCCGAGCAGGATGATGGCGTCCCGTCCGGCGCCGGGGAGCGGGGCGTGCATGAACGTGTTCTCCGGCCAGTCGATGCGGCGCGTGTAGCCGTCGACGAGCGAGACCATCGGCCGCGTCGCCTGAAAGTCGTAGAAGTTCTCCGGGTCGATCGACGCGAACTCCTCCCCGGCCCAGGCACGCGCGAGGTAGGCGCCGGCGAGCGAGGCACCCTGGCCGCCGTCGTTCCAGCCGCGGAACGCGGCAATCAGCACCGGACGGTCGAGCTCGGGGCGAGAGCTCAGGCGCAGCTCCGTCATCCACTCATCCTACGCGGGCGCCAGAGGCTGTAGACGAACGCGGTGACCGCGACCCAGACAGTCGCGGCCAGCGTCACGTGCCCGAGCACGAGCCACCAGGGCAGGTGCGTGCGGTACTGCGTCTCGCCGATCACCATCTGGACTGCGAGCAGGCCGAGCAGCACGAACGCCCCGCGGACCTGCGGCGCCCGGTTCCGCACCAGCCAGACGAGCAGCAAGGCGAAGGAGATGCCGAAGACGGCCGTCGCGCGAACGTGCCAGTAGACCGCCGGCTGGAACGACCAGAGCCGCCGAACGACGGCGCTGCCCGGGTGCGGGCCGGAGGCGGTCACAAACGTGCCGCTGACGAGCAGCACGATCGCGGCGAGCCCGACGAGCAGCCCCACAAGCGGCACCCAGGCGGGAAGCGTGGTCCGCCGGCGCGCGCGCGTCTCGACCGCAAGCATCACCCCGAGGGTCAGGACGACGATGGAGAGCAGGAAGTGCGAGAGGACGAACCACGGATTGAGGTGGAAATGCACGGTCAGCGCGCCGAGCGGTGCCTGCAGGAGCGTCCCGAAGAAAATGAGGAACGCAAGCCACCGAAGCCGCGGCGCGAGCAGCCACGTGGCGAGCGTGACCAGGATCGTGAAGAACGCGATCACGCGGTTCGAGAACTCGATGTAGCTGTGGTAGCTCTTCGGCTCGAAGTGGTGCTGCGCGCAA
Organism: uncultured Thermoleophilia bacterium; assembly: GCA_963828655.1. Taxonomy (GTDB): domain Bacteria; phylum Actinomycetota; class Thermoleophilia; order Gaiellales; family Gaiellaceae; genus PALSA-600. The sequence goes on from CAWHFK010000011.1 coordinate 80,993, forward strand.
CCGGGCCAGTGCTCGCACCCCAGTCCCGAGCCGGTCAGGCGCACCGTCGCCCCCGTGGCGACGATCAGCACGAGCATCCCCGCGTTCGCCAGCGCGAGCCGGCGAAAGGCAGCGGGCGAAAGCGCGAGAGCGCGCGCTCGGGCGAGCGGCTGGGCGCCGGCTTCCATCGCCGGCAACTGTAGCGGCACCAGGTCCTGCTAATCTGACGTTGACGTAAAGATGAGATTCCTGTCGACCCGCCGCCACTCGCCTCACTACAAGTGGTGGGTGCTGTCATGCACGAGCCTCGGCATGTTGCTCGCCACGGTCAACTCGGGAACGCTGATCATTGCGCTGCCCGATCTCGAGCGCAGCCTGCACACGACACTGCTGCAGCTCGTCTGGGTGATCCTCGCGTACATGATCGTGTCCACCGTGCTCGTGCTCACAGCGGGCCGGCTCTCCGACCTCTTCGGGCGCAAGACGGCGTACGTCCTCGGCTTCCTCGTCTTCTCCCTCGCCTCGCTCGGCGCGGGCTTTGCGGGCAGCGGCACCGAGCTGATCCTCTGGCGCATCCTGCAGGGCGTCGGCGGCGCTTTCCTGTTTGCGAACGCCGCCGCACTCGTGACGGACTCGTTCCCGCGCCGCGAGCTCGGGCTGGCGATGGGAACGAACACGATGGTCGCGGCGGTCGGGCTCGTGATCGGACCTGTGCTCGGCGGCGCGCTCGTCGCGATCGACTGGCCGTGGGTCTTCTGGTTCAACGTCCCGCTGGGCCTCCTCGGCTGCGTGTGGGGCGCGCTCGTGCTGGAGGAGCGGTCTGGACGGAGCAAGGAGCACGGGCTCGACCTGCTCGGCGTGACGACCTTCGTCATCGGTCTGACGGGACTCGTGCTCGCACTCTCGAAGGGCGGGCTGAGCGGCTGGAACGATCCGCTCGTGATCGGTGGACTGATCGCCGCCGCGATCCTGCTGCCACTCTTCGTCGTGATCGAGCAGCACGCGCGCGCGCCGATGCTCGACCTCGACCTCTTCCGCGACCGGCTCTTCACCGCCGCATCGGCGGCCGCGTTCCTGAACGGCCTCTCCCGTTTCGCGCTGATGTTCCTGTTCGTCTTCTACTTCCAGGGACCGCAGGGCCAGTCCCCGATCATGGCCGGGCTCGAGCTCGCGCCGCTGGCGATCGGGATGCTCGTGGCCTCGCCGATCGCCGGTGCGATCGCCGACCGGCACGGCTCACGCGCGCTCGCTGCGGGCGGCATGCTCGTCTCGGCGATCGGCCTCGCCGGGATGACGACGCTGCAGGCGGGGACCTCGTATGCGTGGAGCGCCTTCTGGCTCTCCCTCGTCGGCATCGGCTCGGGCATGTTCAACAGTCCCAACACGGCGGCCATGATGGGCTCCGTCCCGATTCACCGGCGCGGCGTCGCGGCCGGCGTGCGGGTGATGCTGCAGAACACCGGCGCCGTGATCTCGATCGCGTTCGTGATGGCGATCGTCACCGAGGCGGTGCCGAAGGACGTGCTCTTCAAGATCTTCTCGGGCCTCGCCTCCGGCCTGTCGCCCGAGCAGCTCCAGCCGTTCATCTCGAACCTGCACCTGGCGCTGTGGGTGCTCGCGGCGATCTCGCTGCTCGGCGCCGGCATCTCGCTGCTTCGCCCCGCTCACGTGCGTGAGTTCGACGCCGAGCCCGTCCTGGAGCACGCCGCATGACACTTCGGATCGGCGAGATCGCGGAGCGCAGCGGCGTCACCCCACGCACGATCCGCTACTACGAGGAGCTCGGGCTCCTGCCCCGGACCGAGCGCGAGCAGGGGAAGCATCGCGTGTACTCCGACTCGGACGTCGAGCGCATCTGCGAACTGACCCGGCTCCGCGACCTGCTCGGGCTGTCACTGGACGAGCTGCGCTCGATGATCACGGCGGAGGATGTCCGCGCCGAGATTCGCCGCCGCTTCCACGAGACCGAGTCGCGCGAAGAGCAGCTCGCCCTCCTCGACGAGGCGCTCCCGCACATCGAGACGCAGCTCACGCTCGTCCGCCGCAGGCTGTCCGCACTGCAGGAGCTCGAGGCCGAACTGGCCGAGCGCCGCAAGCGCGTCCTGCGCCGCCGCCGCGACCTCGTCTAGCTCGAGTCGAGCAGCGCCGACCAGTTCTCCCTGATCGCCGCGCACCCGGCCACCGACCGAACCTGCCGCAGGGTGTCGTCGTTCTCCTCGTGCGGCGACCGGAGCACGTTGAGGTACTCCGAGAGGTCGCCGAGGTCCCACGCGAGGCGGAAGAAGTCGAGTGCGGCTTCGTTGATCCGCGCGCCGGTCGCCTGGACGTAGAGCTCACCGGGGTCGCCCCGGTCGACGAGCATCCACAGATCTCGTTCCGCCGGGGCAACCGCCACGGTGTCCCAGTCGACGAGGAGCGTGCCTTCGCTCGTCCGGAGCACGTTGCCGGCGTGCGGCTCGCCGTGAGTGACGACCCAGTTGCCCCCCTGGGTCTGTGCGTCCGCGGAGAGCCGGTCGGCGAGCGCGAGCAGCTCGGCCAGCTCGACCCTGCACTCGCGCACAGCCTCGCGTGCGGGCTCCGAGAGCGGGCCGCCGGTCCACGGCTCGTCGACCTGCCGGAGTGCCGACTCGACCAGGTGGCGTCCGGGCACGCCGAGCCCGGCCGTGCGCACGCCCGTCCCGGCCGCGGTCGTCGCCAGATGGAGCTCCGCGATCAGCCCGAGCACGGCCCGCCGCCCGTCGGCGTCGTAGTGGCCGAAGACCCCGGCCTCACCGTCGACGAACGGGAACAGTGCGATCGAGTAGCGGGGATCGAGCCGGAGCAGCGGCCCGCCCTCGCGCGCCGGGATCGGCGCGACGACGAAATCCAGACCTCCCTCCCAGAGGACGGACGACGTGTCGAACGCGCACCGCAGCTCCTCGAACACCTCGTCGCGCGTTTCCCCGAGCCAGGCTTTCTGGCCGAGATCGTCGACCGTGACGAACCCCCGCCGGCCCTCGGCGTCCGCGACCTGCCAGTGATAGCTGCCGCCGCCGACCGCGGCGTACGTCGCTTCCGTCACGTCGAAGTCCCAGCCGTCCCGCAGCGCGTCGCCGATCGTGCTCTCGTCGATGCCTTCGGGCCGGGCTCTCATGGCACGAGCGCGACGCCCGCGCCCACCTCGACCGCACCGACCCGCGCCAGGAAAAGACCGGCCCGGGCGAACTCCGCCTCGAGCGCCATTCCCTGGTCCCGCGGCAGCGAGACGAGCAGGCCACCCGCCGTCTGCGGGTCGTGCGCCAGCTCGACCAGCTCGGGAGCGACGTCGCCCACCTCGAGCTCGGCGTACTCGCGGTTGTTGCGGGTGCCGACCGTCGAGACGCCCGCGCGGGCGGCAGCGAGCGCTCCGTCGAGCGGCGGAAGCCGCTCCGCGGAGAGGACGATGCGCACCTCGCTTCGGCTCGCCATCTCGTGCGCGTGCCCCGCGAGCCCGAACCCGGTGACATCGGTGACCGCGTTCGGCGAGAACGCGCGCAGCACGTCGGCCGCGTCGCGGTTGAGCGTGCGCATCCAGTGCACGGCGACCGCGACGTCGCCGAGGCCCCGTTTGGCGCCGCCGAGGACGAGCGCCGTTCCGAGCGGCTTCGTCAGGTAGAGCGCATCACCGGGCCGCGCTCCCGACTTCGGCCAGATGCCGCCGAGCGAGACCGTCCCGACGACGGCGAGCCCGTACTTCGGCTCGGTGTCGCGAATCGTGTGCCCGCCCGCAAGGATCGCGCCCGCCGCCCGGACCTGGCGGTCTGCTCCGTCGAAGATCGCGCGCACGACCTCGACCGGCAGTTCCTCGGGCAGCGCCGCAACCGAGAGCGCGAGCAGCGGAGCGCCGCCCATCGCGAACACATCGTTGAGTGCGTTCGTCGCGGCGATCGCGCCGAAGTCGTCAGGTTCGTCGACGATCGGAGGGAAGAAGTCGATCGTGAAGACGAGCGCGCGCTCCTCGTCGAGCTTGTAGACCGCCGCGTCGTCGGCGGGATCGAGGCCGACGAGCAGGTTCTCGGCCTCGGCAGGGACGAAGCCGCGCAGCAGCTCCTCCAGGCGCGAGGCGGAGTACTTCGCCGCGCACCCTCCGGCGGTCGCGAGATCGGTGAGCTTCACCTCTGCACCGTAACGTGGCGACGGCGGCCGGGGAGCCGCCGTCGCCAGGGGAGAGGAACACGTTCTGACGCTCGATTCGCGGCAGGGTGCGCGAGTCCTTTAGTGTCGGTCGATGCCGAGCGCTCTCGTCACCGGCGGCTCGTCGGGCATCGGCCTGGCGATCGCGCGCATGCTGCGCGAGGAGGGGCACGACCTGACCCTCGCGTCGCGCACGGCTGCGAAGGTCGAGGCCGCAGCGGCGGAGATCGGCGCGCATCCGGTGACGGCCGACATGAGCAAGGAGGAGGACTGCATCCGCGTCGTGGCCGAGCACCGGGAGCGCTTCGGCGGCCTGGACGTGCTCGTCAACTCGGCGGGAATCGGCATCGCCGGCACCGTCGAGTCCCTGCAGACGAAGCACCTCGACCTGCAGCTCAACATCAACCTGCGCGGGCTGCTCCTCGTCAGTCGCGAGGCGATTCCGCTGCTCAAGGAGACGAGGGGCTGGATCGTCAACCTCGCGTCGATCGCCGGCACGACGCCGACACCGGGCCTGACCGTGTACGGCGCCACGAAGGCGGCCGTGATCGCGCTGACGCGATCGCAGAACGCGGAGCTGGACGGCGACGGCGTGCGCGCGATCGCGATCTGCCCCGGCTTCGTCGACACGGCGATGGCAGAGTGGTCCGGCCTCGCCGCGGACGAGATGATCCAGCCCGAGGACTGCGCCGAGATCGTGCGCATGTGCCTGCGGCTCTCGCCGCGCGCGCGGATCCCGCAGGTGGTCGTCGAGCGCGTCGGCTCGTCGGAGGGCGTCGGCTAGCTAGCGTTCGTCCTGCATGCCGCGCCTCGTCCCGCTCGTTCTCCTGGCTGCAGTGCTCGCCGGTTGTGGGAGCTCGGCCGCGAAGATCAGCGCGCCGGCCGCCCCGAAGCGGACCTTCGCAGGAGGCGTGCTGTCCCCGCCTCGCACGGCGCCTCCGATCAGACTGCACGACGCAGCCGGACGGCCCGTGACGCTCGCGGCCCAGCGAGGGCACTACGTGCTCGTGACGTTCCTCTACACGCACTGCCGCGACGTCTGCCCGCTGATCGCCCAGAACCTGAATGCCGCGGTGAAGTCCTTCGGCGGCAAGGCGAACGACCTGCGCGTGCTCGCCGTGAGCGTCGACCCGAAGGGCGACACGCCCGCCGCGGTCCGCGCGTACACGAAGCGCATGCACCTCGTGCCGCAGTTTCGCTACCTGATCGGGACGCGGGCCGAGCTGAGCCGCGCCTGGAAGGCCTGGCACGTATCGAGCATTCGGCAGTCGGGAGCGGTCGACCACATCGCCTACACCGCGCTCGTCGACCCCGAGGGCAAGGAACGCGTCCTCTACGGATCGGATGTTCACGCGAAAGACGTGGTGCACGACCTGCGAGTCCTGATGCACAGATCGGCGGCAACGACCTAGCCTCGTCCGAGTGATAGAGCGCGCGCCGGCTCCCCAGTGAGAGCGCGCCCTCGGAGGGCCCAGGTCAGGTGCCTAAGCGGGCCCGTCCCACAGGCCGACGTGCCCGAACTTGCCGAGCACGACCGCAACGACAACCGACGCCAGCAAGACGACCGCGCGACGCCGAAGAAGCGTTGCAAACAGGTTTGCCACAGTGAACACCTCCCTTCCTCAAAACCGGAAGTCCTGGAGAGCCTCGGCGGCACGGCGATACAGCACCGCAGCCCGCCGCTCGTCTCCACGCTTGGTTGCGAGATCCCCCTGCGCCACCCATGCGGCGGCGCGATGCGAGGTCGACGTCAATCTCGCGAAGGCATCCTCCGACGCGGCGAAGGCGACCTCCGCCTCGTCGAGGCGGCCCTGCTCGAGCAGGGAGCGCCCGAGCACGAGCCGGGCGTTCCCGACCTCGTCGAGCATGTCCTGGCGCTCGGCGATGATGTCGAGGGCCTGACGTGCCTGTTCCTCGGCCTTCTTGACGTCGCCGGTGCGGAGATGCACCTGCGCGAGCGACGACACGGCCTTGGCCGCCTCCTCGTCGCGCCCGAGCTCGAGCGCCACCGAGAACGCCTGCTTGAAGTGCTCGACCGCCACCTCCGGCTTGCCGAGCAGGAACTCGACCGCGCCGAGGTTGTTCATCAGCCGGCCGACGTTGGCCCGGTCGGCGAGCTCCTCGTACTGGCTCTTCGCCTGCTCGGCATAGGTGCGCGCGAGCACGTAGTGACCGTCGCGCTCGGCGAGCAGGGAGGCCTGGAAGTACGCGGCGCCGAGCGCCCGCGCGTCCTGGAGTGACGCCGCCAGCTCGAGTGCGCGCTCGACGTCCTCGCGCGAGGCCTCGTAGTCGCGCTGGCGGCGATAGCACCGCGAGCGCCAGGCGAAGATGTTCAGGCGCAGCCGGTCGGACGGCAGGTCCGAGCGCTCCACGAGGGCGAGCGCCTCGTTGAAGAGCCCGACCGCCGTCGAGATGCTCGCCAGCAGATACCGGCACACCCCCAGCCGGTAGAGCACCTCGGCGCGGTCGATGTCGGAGAAGCCCTCGTCCTCGACGAGCGCGCGGGACTCGGCAAGCAGCGCGAGACCGCTCTTGATGTCGCCGTTCTCGGCGCGCGCCATCGCTTCGCCGTTCAGCGCGCGCACGCGCAGCTCGGGCGCACCCGTTCCCAGCACCGCCGGCAACGCGCGCGTGTACTCCTCGATCGCGTCGTCGAGCTCGTGCTCCTGGAGCAGCGACTCGGCGCGGGCGAGAATCGCCTCGGCCTTCGCACGGTCGTCCGTCGAGACGCCGCTTGCGAGGAAACCTGCATCGACCCCGAGGCGGAGTGCGAGCCATTCGACCGTCTCCGGAGTCGGCCGGGTCTTGCCCCGCTCGATCTGGGAGATGTACTCCTTGGAGAAGCGGTCGCCGGCGAGCCCTGTCTGCGTGAGCCCTGCGGCGACCCGGAGCTGGCGCAGGCGCTCGCCGAGGCGAGGCGCCCGGGGCGTTCTGGTCGTGCTCACTCGTGCGGCGCGAGGAGTCATACGCCGGCTCAGCATGCCGAACGCTTGACCAAATTGCAATCCCCTGAACGGGACAGTCCCCCAAAAGGGGGATCTTTGCTGGCTTTTCCCTGTCAACTAGCGGTTTGCGAAATCACTTGACCCAGCTACTTGACAGAGTCGGACATGGCTCGTAGAGTGAGCCCACCTTGCACCACGGCCGGACGCCAGGCCAAGTGCAGGGGGAGCGCCAGAGGCGACAACCCGAAGGTACGGCTGGGCCGCAGAGCCATTGCCATTCGGAGACGCCCAGCCGGCGCCCCGCCTGACCAAAGGAAGAGCCCCGGGTGCCGCAGCCGGGGCTTTTCCATGTCCAGGGGGCGGTTCTCAGGCCCCGGGATCGGCGGCCATCCAGCGGTGGCGCTCCGCGCGCACCCGCTGGAGGTCGTCACCGAGGAGCCCGCCGAGGCGGCTGTCCATCGTCGCGAGCAGGCCGCCGGCGACGAAGAGCCAGGCCTCGGCCTCCGGATCCCGGTCGGCGTGGAGCGCCCCGCGCTGCTGGCCGTCCCGGATCAGCTCCGCGAAGAAATCGTGCACCTCCCGCACCTGGCGCCGCAGGGCGGCGGCGATCACCTTGTCCTCGGCCGACACCGTCAACGCCTGGATCCACAGGTCGACGAGGCGGATCTTCTTGCCCTTCGACATGTACGCGTCGGCGATCGCGCCGAGGCACTTCAGGGGATCCTCGGCGATCGCGCGCTCCGAGCCGGCCCGGAAGCTCGCCCAGGCCTCGTCGAGGCAGGCGAGGTAGAGGTCGCGCTTCGAGCCGAAGTGGCGGTAGAGGATCGGCTCCGAGATCCCCGCCTCGCGGGCGATCTCTGCGGTGGTCGCACCGCGGTAGCTCGAACGGGAGAAGACGCGGCCGGCGGTGTCGAGCACCGCCTGCCGGCGGGCCTCCGCCGTCAGCCGCTGCTTCACCTGGGTCATGCGGCCTCGGCCATCGCTGCGGCCTCGCGCGCGGGCTCGCTCGGGTGCTCGATCTTGCGGATCGCGGCCACCGCCACGCCCGCGCCGACGAGGCAGAGCAGTCCGCCGACGCGCAGCGCATCGTGGAACCCTGCGAGGTAGGTCGCCTGGCTCGCGACGATCGCGCCCATCACGGCGATCCCGAGCGAGCCGCCGACCTGCCGCGCCGAGTTGAGCACGGCGGATCCGATGCCGGCCTTGTCGACCGCGACCGCGCTCATCGCCGCCGCCGTGGTGGGCGTCATCGTCATCGCCATGCCGGTGCCGCCGATCAGGAGCCCCGGCAAGAGCGCCCAGAAGGTCTCGTGGAGGCCGAGCTGCGAGTAGTAGAAGAGCATCGCCGCGAGCAGCGTCATCCCGCCGCCGACGAGCCAGCGCGAGCCGAACTTGTCCGAGAGCCCGCCCATCCGCGGCGCCAGCACGATGATCAGCAGCGTCATCGGCAGGAAGCTCGCTCCCGCCTGGACCGGCGAGTAGCCGAGCACGTTCTGCATGTAGAGCGAGACGAAGAAGAACGTGCCGAACATCGCCAGCCCGACGAACAGCATCGCGGAGTTCGCGCCGCTGAACGTGCGGTTGCGGAAGAGCGACAGATCGAGCATCGGAGCACGCTGGTGGCGCTCGAGCAGGATGAAGGCGACGAGGGCGAGCGCGGCGACGAGGAACGAGCCGAGAATCCGGCTCGAGGTCCAGCCGTAGTTGTTCGCCTCGATGAACGCATAGGTGAGCGCGAAGAGGCCGACGGCTGATGTGGCGAGCCCGGGGAAGTCGAGGCGCTGCTCCGCGGACTCGTCGCGCGACTCCTCGATGAAGACCGGGATCGCGAACAGCCCGGCGATGCCGATCGGGACGTTGATGAAGAAGATCCAGTTCCAGTTCACGTGCTCGGTGAGGAGGCCTCCGACGAGCGGGCCGATCGCGAGCGCCATCGCGGAGACGCCGGCCCAGATGCCGATCGCCTTCCCGCGCTCGCGCGGCGCGAACGTCGCTGTGATGATCGAGAGCGTCGCGGGGTTCATCAGCGCGCCGCCGAGGCCCTGCACGACCCGCGCGCCGATCAGGACCCCGCCGTTCGGCGCGAGGCCGCACGCGAGGGAGGCGCCGGTGAAGATGACGAGTCCGACCATGAAGATCAGCCGCCGCCCGAAGTAGTCGGCGAGCTTGCCGCCGGTGAGCAGGAACGCGGCAAACGTGAGCGCGTACCCCGCAACGACCCACTCGAGCCCCTCGAGGCTGACGCCGAGCGAGCGCCGGATCGACGGCAGTGCGACGTTCACGACGGTGTTGTCGAGCATGATCATGAACAGCCCGACCGACACGGCCGCGAGCGTCCACCACTTCTTGTTCTCCGGCGTCACGAAACGCTTCATCCCCGTGGTACCTCCCTGAAGTTAGCGCTCGCTAAGTTAGCAGACGCTAACTCTAGCCCGCAAGTAGGGTTGCCGCGTGACCGGTGTGGTGTGGACGCCCGACGAGGCGACGATCGAGCATGCGAACGCGACGCGGCTCGTGCGCCGGGCGGGCGTCTCCGGCTACGACGAGCTCGTCCGGCGCTCGCAGGACGAGCCGGAGTGGTTCTGGCCGCTCTGCGTGGACGACCTCGGGATCGAGTTCTCGCGGCCGTGGGACCGGGTGCTGGACCAGTCGCGGGGGCCGGAGTGGGCGACCTGGTTTCTCGGCGGCACGGTCAACATCGCCCGGAACTGCGTCCATCGCTGGGCCGCCCGCCGCCCCGACGCGGTTGCGGCCGTCGGGCTCCGCGAGGACGGCTCGCGCAGCACGCTGACCTTCGCCGAGCTCTCGCACGACGTGACGCGCCTCGCCGAGGAGCTCGTCGCACTCGGTGTCGAGGCGGGAGACCGCGTCGCCATCTTCCTGCCGATGTCACCGGAGGTCGCCGTCGCCTCGCATGCGATCGCCCACATCGGCGCCGTGCAGGTGCCCGTCTTCTCCGGGTTCGCCGCCCCCGCCGTCGCCCAGCGCCTCCAGGCGAGCGAGGCGAAGGTCGTGATCAGCCGGCGGGAGTCGACGCGCCGCGGCCGCCCGGTGCCGATGCTCGAGATCCTCGAGGAGGCGATCCGCGCCTCGGGCTCGCCGGCGCAGGTCGTGCTCGCACCGTTCGAGCTCGAAGGCAGGCCCGGCCTTCTGCCCCCGCGCGAGGTCGACTCCGAGGCTCCGTATCTCCTGACGTACACCTCCGGGACGACGGGCAAGCCGAAGGGCGTGCTGCACGTCCAGGGCGGGTTTCTCGTCTCGATCGCCCGCGAGGCCGCCTACCAGGCCGACGTGCACGAGGGCGACGTGATGCACTTCGCCACCGACATGGGCTGGATCATGGGCCCGTGGACGGTCGTCGGCGTCGGCGCGCTCGGCGGCACGATCGTCTTCGCGGAGGGCGCTCCCGACTGGCCCGCGGCAGACCGCCTGTGGCGCATCGTCGAGCAGGAGCGCGTCACCTCGCTCGGGCTCTCGCCGACGCTCGCGCGCGCCCTGCTGCCGCACGGCGATCCAACCGCCGACCTCTCGTCGCTGCGCACCTTCGTCACGACGGGCGAGCCGTGGAACCCCGAGCCGTACCGGTGGCTGGCGGAGAACGTGGGCGGCTCGCGCGTGCCGATCATCAACTGCTCGGGCGGCACGGAGGTCGGCGCCTGTTTCCTCTCGCCCACTCCCGTCGGCCCGATCAAGGCGTGCTCGCTCGGCGGCCCTGCACTCGGGATGGCGATGGACGTCGTCGACGACGCGGGCAACTCGCTGGTCGGCACCGGAGAGGTCGGCGAGCTCGTGTGCCGCAGGCCCTTCCCCGGTATGACGCGCGGCTTCTGGCGCGATCCCGACAAGTACCTCGAGACCTACTGGTCGCGGATCCCGGGCGTCTGGGTGCACGGCGACTGGGCCTCCGTCGATGCGGACGGCTTCTGGTTCCTGCACGGGCGCTCAGACGACACGATGAACATCGCCGGCAAGCGGATCGGGCCGGCCGAGCTCGAGTCCGCCGCCGTCGACCACCCGGCGGTGCGCGAGGCCGCCGCGATCGGGGTGCCGCACGAGGTCAAGGGAGAGACCGCCTGGATCTTCTGCTGCCTGCTGCCCGGAGCCGAGGCGACGGAGGCCGAGGTCGCGGCGCACGTCGCCGGCGGTGCTCGGCAAGGCGTTCAAGCCCGACCGTGTCTTCTTCGTCGACGCCCTGCCGAAGACGCGCTCGGCCAAGATCGTCAGGCGCGCGGTCAGGGCGACCGCCCTCGGCGCCGACCCCGGCGACCTCTCGTCGCTCGAGAATCCCGAGTCCCTCGACCAGATCGGAGCAGCAGTTGCCTGAAGAAGTTGCACTCATCACCGGCGGCGGCCGCGGCATCGGCGCCACCATCGCGCGCTCGCTCGCAGCGGACGGCTGGAGCGTGGTCGTGACCGCGCGGTCGCGCGACGAGATCGACGCAGTGGCCGGGGAGACCGGCGGCCGCGCGCTCGAGATGGACGTCTCGAACCGCGAGTCGGTCGAGCGGGGCTTCGACGCGATCGGGCACGTCGACCTGCTCGTCGCGAACGCCGGCATCGGCAACGCCGGCGACTTCTGGCGCACCTTCGAGATCAACGTGCTCGGCGTCCACCTCTGCTGCGAGGCGGCGCTTCGACACGGCGTCTCGCGCATCGTCATCACCGGCAGCGGGGCGTCCTACCTGCCGGGCGCGAGCGACACGTCGTACACGTCGTCGAAGGCAGCCGTCTGCCGCTACGCCGAGACGCTGAACAACGCGGTCGACATCCCGGTGTTCGTCTTCAGCCCGGGGCTCGTGCGAACGGCGATGACCGAGAGCCACGTCCCGGCCGACGCGCCGTGGACCCCGCCGGAGCTCGCTCCCGAGCTCGTCCGCAAGCTGGCGACGGGCAGGTACGACGAGCTCGCCGGCCGCTACATCCACGCCGAGCACGACGACGTCGACGACCTGCTCGCCCGCATCGACGAGATCCGCGAGCGCGACCTGAACGCGATCCGGCTGCAACGCTGATGCGCACCCTGCTCTGCTTCGGCGACTCCAACACGTGGGGGTACATCCCCGGCAGCAACGGCCGCCGGTTTCCCCGCGAGGCCCGGTGGCCGGTGCGCCTCCAGCTCGCCCTGGGCGACGGCTGGGAGGTGATCGCGGAGGGGCTGAACGGCCGCACCGCGACCATGGACAGCCCGGTCGGCGAGGGGCGCAACGGGCTCCCGTACCTCGTGCCCTGCCTGCACTCGCACGCGCCGGTCGACCTGCTCGTCATCTTTCTCGGGACGAACGACATCGGCGAACGGTTCAAGCTGCCCGAGGGTGACGTGGCCCGCTCGGTCGGCCGTCTCGTCAAGATCGCGCGCTCGGCCGAGGCGGGGCCCGGCGGCGAGGCCCCGGAGATCCTCGTCGTCTGCCCGCCGCCGTTCGACGGCCACCGGCTCGGGCCGCACTTCGCAGAGATGTGCGCGGAGCTCGGCTGCGAGCTCCTCGACCTGGACGGCGTGGCGTCGTATGTCGAGACCGGCGACGACGTCGAGCACCTCGATGAAGCGGCTCACGCCGCCGTCGCGTCGGCGGTCGAGGAGCGCGTGCGGCGCCTGCTGCCGTGACGGCGCGCCGCTACGGCGGCCGGCGGCCGGTCCGGCTCTCCGACACCGACCAGCACGGCCGGCTGCGGCTCGATGCGATCGCGCGGTTCCTGCAGGACGTCGCCGCCGACGACGTCCTCGATGCGGGCTGGGCTCCGGACGAGCACATCTGGGTCGTGCGGCGGACGGTGCTCGACGTCGTGCAGCCGTTCCTCGACGACACCGAGGTCGAGTTGACGACGTGGTGCGGCGGGACCGCCGCTTCGGCTGCGCTCCGCTGCACGTCGCTGGCCGGCGACCGCGGCGGCCGCGTCGAGGCCGAGATGACGTGGATCCACCTCGGCCCCGACCTGCAGCCGCTGCGCCTCGGCGAGCGGTTCCTCGCCGTCTACGGGGAGTCCGCAGCCGGTCGTCGCGCGTCGACGCGGCTCGAGCTGCCGGGCCCGCCCGACGACGCCGACGCGCTCGAGTGGCGGCTGCGCGCGACGGATGTCGACCGGCTCCGGCATGTCAACAACGCCGCGTACTGGGCGCCGGTCGAGGAGCACCTGGCCGCGCGGCTGCGTGAGCCGCACCGCGCGATCCTCGAGTACCGGCAGCCGCTCGACCTGGGCGACACCGTCGAACTGCGCGTGCACGGCACCGGCCTCTGGTTCACCGTCGGCGGTTCGGTCCGTGCGGCCGCCATACTGAGCGCCTGATGACGGCGAACAGCCTGCGGCTCTACCTGATCGCTGCGCTCGTCTCCGCGGGCGTGCTCAGCGTCGTCGCCAACAAGTCGCACTCGCCGCTGCTCGGCTTCGTCAGCTTCGCGGTCTTTCTCTGCGCCGTCGCCCTCTATTTCGCGTGGCGCCGGACCGCGCTCCGCGAGCGCCGTGGTAGAGTTTTCGACCGAGAGGCGAAAACCGATGAGACTCGCACTCGCCCAGATCAATAGCGTCGTCGGCGACATCGACGGCAACGCTGCCCGCGTCGTCGAATGGCTCGGCCGGGCCCGGGACGCGAACGCCGACCTGGTCCTCTTCCCCGAACTGGTGGTCACCGGGTACCCGCCGGAGGACCTGCTGCTGCGGCCGGGCTTCGTGCGGGCCGCACGGCGGGCGGTCGACGAGATCGCCCTGACGGCGCACGGCATCACCGCGCTCGTCGGCGCACCGCACCTGGACGCCGACCTGCACAACGCCTGCTTCGTGCTGGCCGGGGGCGAGGTGCGCTGTATCTACCGCAAGCGCTACCTCCCGAACTACGGGGTCTTCGACGAGGACCGGTACTTCGCCCCGGGCAACGACCTGTTCCTCCTGCGCTTCGGCGACGTGCGCATCGGCCCGACGATCTGCGAGGACATCTGGCAGCCGGGGCCGCCCGCCACCGATCTCGCGCTCGCCGGCGCGCAGCTGATCGCGAACATCTCGGCCTCGCCGTTCCACGTCGGCAAGGACCGTGAGCGCGAGGAGATGCTGCGGGTGCGGGCGCTCGACAACTCCTGCTTCGTCGCGCTCTGCAACGCCGTCGGCGGCCAGGACGAGCTGATCTTCGACGGCCACTCGGTCGTGCTCGACGACGAAGGCGAGGTGCTCGCGCGGGCGGCCGGGTTCGAGGAGGAGCTGCTCGTCGTCGACGTCGATCCCGCTGCGGCCGTCGGACGCCGGCTGCGTGACGTGCGCCGCCGCGCACTCGCGCGCGAGCGTGCTGCGGTCGAGGTGACGGAGATCGACTTCGCCGCGGCACGAGAGCAGCAGGACGTGCCGGCGCCACGCATCGTGCCGCAGCTCGACGATCTCGAGCAGATGCGGCTCGCCCTCGAGCTCGGGCTGCACGACTACGTGAAGAAGAACGGGTTCGGCGACGTCGTGATCGGCCTCTCGGGCGGCATCGACTCGGCCCTCACGGCCGCGTTGTGCGTCGAGGCGCTCGGCGCCGAACGCGTTCACGGCGTGTCGATGCCGTCGCGCTATTCGTCGGAGGCAACCCGCGGCGACGCCGGGCGGCTGGCCGAGGCGCTGGGGATCGACTTCCGTGAGATCGCGATCGAGCCGATGGTCGACGCGTTCACGTCCGCGCTGAGCGCGCACTTCGCGGGCCGCGACAGCGACCTGACCGAGGAGAACCTGCAGGCGCGCATCCGCGGCACGCTCCTGATGGCGCTCTCGAACAAGTTCGGCTGGCTCGTGATCGCGACCGGCAACAAGTCGGAGCTCTCCGTCGGGTACTCGACGCTCTACGGCGACCTCGCAGGCGGCTTCGCGCTGATCAAGGACGTCTACAAGACGGACGTCTTCCGCCTCTCCCGCTGGCTGAACGAGCGCTCCGGCCGCGAGGTGATCCCCGCTTCGATCATCGAGCGGGCGCCGAGCGCCGAGCTCCGCGCCGACCAGCTCGACGAGGACTCACTGCCGCCCTATCCGGCGCTCGACCGGGTGCTCGAGGCCTACGTCGAGCTCGACCGCTCGCGCGAGGAGCTGGCGCAGGACGGCTTCGACGCGGACGTCGTCGACCGCGCGGTCGGGATGATCGACCGCGCCGAGTACAAGCGGCGGCAGGCGCCGCCGGGTGTGAAGCTGCGGCCGAAGGCGTTCGGCCGCGACCGCCGCACCCCGATCACGAACCGCTGGCGCAGCTGAGACACGAACGGCTCAGTCGACGAGCCGTGCCAGCACGACGCCGAGGATCGGCAGCGTCATCGTCAGGGCGTAGCTGACCCAGCCGACGAGCACGAGGCGCCTGCGCGTCCGCTGCTCGAGACCGTCGCGGATCTCGGCCTGGAGCCTCGGCCCGAGCACGAAGTTGTGCAGGTACGAAACGACCAGCAGGCAGGCGAAGAGGGCGACCTTCGTCCAGAGAACGATCTGGAACGCCGTGCTGTGCTGCCAGTCGCGCGAGGCGAGCACGACGCCGGTCAGAGCCGCGACGATCAACGCGCCGTAGCCGAGCGGCCGCCAGCGGAGGCCGAGTGCCTTCATCGCGCGCCCGCGGGGCTCGCCCTCGAGCGTCCGGATCGCCGGCACGCCGACGAAGACGAGCGCGGTCGAACCGCCGAACCAGATGCCCGCGGCCAGCAGATGGACGGTGACGAGGACTGCGGTCACGAGGCCAGGGTACGCACGCGCTCGAGGAGGTCGGGGGGCGCGAACTGCTCGCGCGAGGCCGCCAGCTCGTCGAGCGTCCACCAGCGCACCTCCACCACACCCTCCTCCGACAGGTCGACGTTCGCCGCCGGCTCGTGCGTCTGCACGCGAACCAGGTACGTCGTGTTCCGCTGGCGGTAGAGCTGCCTCGCCCACGGGAACTCGCCGATGTGCTCGAAGACGAGTGGTCCAAGCTCGTAGCCCTGCAGTCCGATCTCCTCGTGCAGCTCTCGGGCGAGCGCGTGCTCGTGGGTCTCACCCGGCTCGAGCCCGCCGCCGGGCGTTCCCCACCATGACCGGTCGCGCCCCGGCCCGAAGAACCGGACGAGCAGGACGCGGTCGTCCCGGTCCATGACGAGCGCCCGCACCGCCTCACGGTCGACCGGCTGCAGCCACCGATGCAGCGAGCGAAACCAGTCGAGGCGCTCGTCGTACGCCACGGCGGCGTTCGCCGGCGACGTCGACGGCAGCACGTACAGCCCCGTCGGCCCGATCGAGTGCAGCTGAGGGCCGAGCTCCGGCCGGTCGCGGTAGAGGCCGCGGTATGCCTCCTTGCCCACGAACGCCACCGCGCGTGGCCGGACGGCCACGATCCGGTCGTCGAAGGCGTCCGCGTCGAAGTCGGCGCGCCGCAGGTCGCCCGATCCGGGCGTCGTCCTGTACGCCGCGTTGGTGATGCCGTAGCCCAGGTCGAGCAGCGCGAACTGCTCCTGCGGGTCGTAGAGCCGCGGCGTGAAGCCGGCGTCGTGCAGGAGCCGCCAGAAGTCGTTCCGAGGGTTGGCGAAGTGGGCGGCGGCGGCATCCGAGACCCGGCCCGGGTTGATCCCGCAGAAGACGCAGGCGAGGCCCGGCGCGAGGACGTCCGGGACGGAGCTCGGGGTCAACGGGGAATCAGCTGAGCTTGCCACGAGGCCGACAGCGTGGCACGCGCTGCGTCCAGGTGGCAGTGCAGACCCAGGAGCTCGGGAGGGGCGGTGCGGGACGGCGGCCTGCCGAGACCTGCTTCGGCAGCCGGCGGGCGTTCCACGTTCTGCAGGTGCGCATCATGCCGCCTCCGCCTCGGGCCCGCGGACGTCCAGCCGCTCCTCGAACCTCCCGCGCAGCTGCTCCCCTGCCACGGTGCTGCGCCCGCCGCGCCGCGGCAGGAGCCGCACGAAGCTCACCCGCTCGTCGCTGTGCCCGCCGTAGATGCGGGCGTAGCACTCGGCCTCGGTCAGTGTTCTGAGCCTCATGCCCGCCACCCTAGGACCGGGACCGGACGGACCCAGATACCGTCTCGGCCATGGCGAGCGAAGCCCGCATTCCAACGACCATCGACGCGGTCCGCGCGCGATTCACGGCCCTCCAGCGCCCGTTGGCGTTCTTCGACGGCCCGGGCGGGACCCAGGTGCCCGACTCGGTGATCGAGGCGATCGCGGGCTACCTGCGCAGCGACAACGCCAACCTGGGCGGCGCGTTCGAGACCAGCCGCCGCTCGGACGAGCTCGTCGACCGGGCGCGGGCGACCGCAGCCGGTTTTCTGGACGCGTCGGTCGACGAGGTTGCGTTCGGCGCGAACATGACGACGCTGAACTTCGCGCTCTCGCGCACCGCGTCACGGGACTGGCGGGAAGGCGACGAGATCGTGTGCACGAGGCTCGATCACGACGGCAACATCTCGCCGTGGCTCGAGCTCGCGCGGGACAGGAAGCTGACCGTGCACTTCTGCGAGGTCGACGACGAGTGCCGGCTGGACCTCGGCCACCTCCGCTCGCTGCTCTCGGAGCGTACGCGCGTCGTCGCGTTCCCCTGGGCGTCGAACGCCGTCGGGACGATCACACCCGTTGCGGAGATCGCGCGCCTCGCCCGCGACGCCGGCGCGCTCGCCTGGGTCGACGCGGTGCACTACGGGCCGCACGGCCCGATCGACGTGCGCGCAGCCGGGGCCGACGTGCTCCTCTGTTCGCCGTACAAGTTCTACGGCCCGCACCTCGGGCTCGCCTACGTCCGCCGCGAGCTCGCCGAGTGCTGGCGGCCCTACAAGGTGCGCCCCGCCCCTGACGAGCCGGTCGCGGGGCGGTTCGAGACGGGCACGCTCGCGCACGAGCTGCTCGCGGGCTTCGTCGCGGCGGTCGAGTACCTCGACGACGTCGGCTGGGAGTTCGTCCAGGAGCACGAGCGTGCACTGGGCGCGCAGTTCCTGAACGGTCTGCCCGGCAACTGCCGCCTCTACGGGATCAACAACCTGGACGACCGGGTGCCGACATTCGCGATCGGCGTCGACGACGTCACGCCGCGCGACGCAGCCACGCGACTCGGGGAGCGCGGGTTCGCGGTGTGGGACGGCAACTACTACGCGGTCGAGATCATGAAGAGGCTCGGCCTCCCCGACGGCGCCGTGCGCGTCGGGATCGTCCACACGAACACCGAGGACGAGGTGGCCGGACTGCTCGAGGAGCTGTCCCGCCTGAGCTAGCGCCCGGGCTCGGCGAGGCCAAGGCGCTCCTGCAGGGCGATCCCGGCGGCGAGCAGGTCCCAGTCCGACCCGGCGGCGCCGATCAGCGACACCCCGACGGGCAGGCCGCTGCGACTGCCCACACCCGACGGCAGCGCCGCAACAGGGAAGCCCGTCCAGTTCCAGTAGTGCGTGAACGAGATCTCGGCGGCGTCCGTGAACGGCTCGTCGTACCCGTGGCCGCGCGGCCGCGCCACGATCGGCACGGTCGGCTCGAGCACGGCGTCGACGCGGTGCTCTGCGAACCAGTCGAGCCAGCGACACGCCGCCTCGGCACGCCGCTCCTGCGCGCCGACGTAGGCCTCAGCGGACAGGGCGCCGCGCTCCGCGTACTCGATGAAGCCCCGGATCGAGGGGCGGTAGAGCTCGCGCCGGTCGTCGAACCGACGGTGGTAGACGAGCATCTCGGCACACACGAGATCGAGGAAGACGAGCCCGAGATCGAGCTCCGCGCGGGGGGGCGCCACGTCGGCGATCTCGAGGCCGAGCTCGCGGCAGGCAGTCAGCGCGCGGTCGAGCCCTTCGGACACGTCGGCGTCGACCTCGACGAGCCCGAGCCGGGGCGAGACGGCGATGCGGCGGAGCTGCCGCCGCTGCTGCGGCGGCGCCACACCGGCCAGCGCGGCGAGGAGCGGCTCGCAGTCCGCGAGGCTCCGAGCCATCGGGCCGGCGTGGTCGAACGTCGGTGCGAGCGGCACGAGCCCGCGCGTCGGAACCGCGCCGCGCGTCGGCTTGACCGTCGAGGTGCCGCAGACCGCCGACGGGATGCGCAGCGACCCGGCGGTGTCCGTGCCGGTCGCGGCCGGCACCATGCGCGCGGCGAGGGCGGCCGCGGAGCCGCCGCTCGACCCGCCGGCCGAGCGATCGAGCGCCCACGGGTTGCCGACCTGATCGGTCGTCCCACCCGCCGCGAACTCGTGGGTGTGCAGGTGACCGAGCAGGACCATGCCCCCGGCCTCGAGCCGCAGCCAGGCCGGGCACGACCGGTCCGGGACCTCGTCGAGCAGCCGGCTCGATGCGGTGAGCGGCTTCCCGGCAACCGCGTAGAGATCCTTCAGCCCGATGGGAACACCGCAGAGCTCCGGTGCGTCTCCCGCAGCAAGCCTCGTATCTGCGCGGCCGGCAGCGGCGAGCGCGTCGTCCTCGTAGAGGCGCACCCAGGCATTGATCGAGGCCGCGTCGCCGTCGTGGCTCTGCGTGCCGTTCCGTTCGTGGATGCGGCCGACGCAGGCCTCGACAAGCTCTCGCGACGAAGCCTCGCGCCGGGCGAGAAGAGCGATCGATTCCAGGACGCCTGCGTCGGCGAGGTTCGTCATCGGCCCGAGCCTCTAGTACGGATACGCCGCGCCGGCTGCGTCGGCCCACCGCGACCCCGGCTCGCGCCGGATCGGATCGGGGTCGACGCCCCGGGCCTCCGCCACCGCCAGCGTCAGGAGGTGGAAGCGCACGATGTCGACGACCGGATGGACCGTCGGCACGAGCGTCGTCTCGCAGCCGAGCTTTTCCAGCGCGGCGACGGCGTCCTCCGCCCGGTCCGCAGCCTTTCCCTCTCCTTCGAGGACGAACGCACGCGTCGAATCGTCGATCGCCGCCAGGTGCCCGTGCAGCAGCTGCTCGAGGTGGTGGGCCTCGGCCGCGACGTGTGCGCCCTCCCGCAGCTTGAGGACGGCCTCCTGCGCCGTCGGCCAGTCGCGGCCGGCCCCGGCGACGACGATCCTGTCCTGCGCGGGAGCATCGACCTCGAGGAGCAGCGCCTCCTCGACCGCCGGCGGGAGCCAGCCGATGTCCTCGCCGTTCAGCGCAGCGATCGCCGCCACCGCGCACGTGTAGCTCGCGGTGTGGCACCACGAGCGCTCGACATCGGGCGTGCAGACGATCACCTCGTCCGCGGTCTGCGCGAGCGGCGACGAGGCACTGCCCGTCACCAGCCAGACGTCGCCGCCGAACCAGCGCTCGGCCTCCATCGTGAGCGCCGTCTCGCCCTCGTGCGAGACGCAGACCATGATGTCCGCGCTCGGCGGGCTCATCGCCGCCTCCAGCGCCTGGATCGCGACGCCCCCGGTCTGCGCTGCATGGAACGAGGTTCCGCAGCCCGTGAACACGACGCGCGCGCCGCTCGGGAGCTGCCGGTCGGTCGGGACGCCCCGCAGCCACTCGGGCTGCGCAAAGACCGCCTGCTTCGTCTCGCCCGCCATACCCGTCTCTATACCATCGCGCCGGTGGCCGCGTGCCGGTCCGCCCCGCCTCCGAACCGACGAAGGAGACTCCAACGATGAGCGTGTACCAGCGCCACACCCTGTCGAACGGCCTGCGCGTACTGACCGCACCGCTGCCGCACGCCCAGTCCGTCGCCTGCTACATCATGCTGGCCGCAGGCTCGCGCTACGAGGACGCGGGGAACCGCGGCATCGCGCATTTCGCGGAGCACATGTTCTTCAAGGGGACGGAGAAGCGCCCGACCGCGCGCGACCTCTCGATGGAGGTCGACAAGATCGGCGGCGAGTTCAACGCGTTCACGTCGAAGGAGTACACGGGCTACTACATCCGGTGCGCCGGGGAGCAGCGCGACGTCGCACTCGACGTGCTCGTGGACATGCTGCGCAACTCGAAGTTCGATGCCGACGAGCTCGAGCGCGAGAAGGGCGTGATCATCGAAGAGATGAACATGTACATCGACACGCCGCGCGACTACGTCTCGTCGGTCTACGAGGAGCTGCTGTTCGGCTCCAACCCGCTCGGGTGGGAGACGCTCGGCACCAGGGAGACGATCAAGGGAGCCACGCGCGAGACGTTCCTCGACTACCTCGGTCACTGGTACACGCCGCAGCGCATGGTCGTGGGCGTCTCGGGGATGATCGGCGACGACCTGCTGCCGACGCTCGAGGGCCTGCTCGGCGACCTGTCCGGCAACGGCAGCGGCGCGCCCGCCCCGGCGCAGGTCGAGCGCTCGTCGGAGCCGAAGGTGCGCATCCACCGCAAGGACTCGGACCAGGCGAACGTGGCGCTCGGCTTCCCGAGCTATCCGCTCGGCCATCCCGATCGCTACGCGCTGCAGCTGCTCGGCACCGTGCTCGGCACGGGCATGTCGTCGCGGCTCTTCCTCGAGGTGCGCGAGCAGCGCGGACTCGCCTACTACGTCTACGCGCTCAACGCCGCATTCACCGACGCGGGTTCTCTCTTCTCACAGGCGGGCGTCGACCTGAAGCGGGCCGAAGAGGCCGTCGAGGTGATCGCCACCGAGTTCCGCAAGCTCGCCGAGGAGGCCGTGCCGGCCGAGGAGCTCGAGAAGGCACGGGCGCTCGCCAAGGGGCGGTTCGTCCTCCAGACCGAGAGCCCGAACGGGCTGATCACGTTCGGGCTGCGCCGCGAGGTGCTCGAAGGGAAGGCGGCCGAGCCGACCGAGGTGCTGGCGGGCCTCGACGCCGTCACCGCAGACGACGTGCTGCGCGTCGCGCAGGACGTGATCGGCGGCCAGGGCATGCGCCTCGCCGTGATCGGGCCGTTCGACGACGCGTCGAAGTTCGAGGCGCTGATCTAGTTCGAAACGCTGGAACCTGGTTCGCGAAGCGAACCAGGTTCCGGTGACTCACCGGTCGCTCAGCTTCCAGACCGGCCACGCGACCGCGCCGATGAAGACGAGCGCGACGGCGAGGAACGCCAGCTCGTTCCAGTGGTAGTGGCCGAGCGCCACCATGCGGATCGCCACGCCGATCGTGACGCCGCCGAGCCACGTCGGCACGAACCGGCCCGTGATCCGCGCGAGCACGAGCCAGGCGGCGAGCAGCGGGAGCGCGTCCGCCCCGTAGCCGGCGAGCGAGACGTGGTGATCGTGCGAGAGCTGGCCGATCGTCGCGAAGAGGAGGATCGCGACCGTCCCGGCGAGTGCGAGGGACCTCAGAAGAACCTGCGGACGCCGCGGAAGTCGCTCGTCCGCACGGGAACGATGCGCACCTCGCTCGCCGAGTTCGGCGCCTCGATCATCTTGCCGCCGCCGATGTACATGGCGACGTGGCCGACCACCGGGTGCTCGTAGAAGAGGAGGTCGCCCGGCCGCATGGCGGCGAGCGAGACGGGCGTGCCCGCCGCGAACTGCGCGTCCGCGTCCCGGGGGATCGTGATCCCGTGCGTGCGGTAGACGGCCCAGGTCAGCCCCGAGCAGTCGTACCCCCAGGCCGAGAGCCCGCCCCAGAGGTAGTGGAGGCCGAGAAACTGCTCCGCGGAGCGCACCAGATCCGCCCGTGTACGCGGCAGCGGCCGGGTCGCAGCGGCCGGGACCGCGCCCCGCGACACCTGCGTCCCGAAGCCGACCTCGGTGCCGTTCGCAAGCTTCGCGCTCCGTGCCGTGACGACGAGCGGCGCGGCGAACGCCGGTCCGAGCTGCCACGAGCGCACCCAGCCCGGGTAGCCGCGCGCATCGAGCGGGCTCGGCTGGTCGGGGACGGCGATCTTCGTCCAGCCCGGCCGGCGCACGAGAACGCGCACGGTCTCGCCGTAGAGCACCTGCGTCGGCATGTGCCCGACGAGCGCCCGGCGCTCGGTGGTGGTGACGGCGGACGTCGGCCAGACATGCGGATCGAGCGGGAGGTGGCCGGCATTCGGCGCCTCCCACACGTTCGCGACGGGAACGCGCACGGTCGCCGTCTGCGCGGGCGCGACGGCGAGCACGAGCGCTGCGGCGAGGGCGGTCAGCACTCGCCGCAGGGTAGCCCGCGCCTAGGAGAGCGGCCAGACGATCTCGGTCAGCGGCTCTTCGCCCGTCCTGGGATCGCCCAGATAGCGCTCGCGCGGGGCGGATGTCGGCGTGAGGCCCTGCTCGTGCGCAGCGGCGTAGAGCTCGGCGTAGAGCTCGCCTCCGAGCTCCTCGTACGGGCCGGGATGAAGGTGGCGCAGCGCGCGGGTCGCGGGCAGCGTCCGCACCTCGACCGGAGCGGCGGGTGCGGCGTCCGCGGCCACGGGCCAGCCCGCCTCGACGACGAGCGAGCCGTACTCGTCCGGCGCGGTGGTGATCGCCATCGGCGGCCCCTGCGGGCCCCCGCGAACGGCGGCGAACTCGGCGACACGGGTCAGCGCGCCCTGGATGAACTCCCCGACCTCGTTCGGGGCGACGCGCCTGACGACGAACGCGAAGGTCTCCTCCGGCAGATCGACGATCTCGAACTCCAGTGCCGCCTTGAGCATGGGAAGCCTCCTCGATTCGACACCGGAAGTGTCTCCCGGCCGCGATCGGGCGGCATCCGTGGTTTCTGCGGCTCAGTCCTCTCTGGACTGCTCGTCGGCCCCGCGCGCCTGCAGCTCGGCGACGACGGTCGGGTCGGCGAGGGTCGTCGTGTCGCCGAGCGGCCGGTGCTCGGCCACGTCGCGGAGCAGGCGCCGCATGATCTTGCCGCTGCGGGTCTTCGGCAGCTCGGGCGTGAAGACGATGTTCGCGGGCTTCGCGATCGGCCCGATCTTCTTGGCCACGTGGTCGCGCAGCTCGTCGAGCTTCGCGACCGACGGCTCGACGCCGCTCTTCAGCGTGACGAAGGCGACGATCGCCTGGCCCGTCGTCGCGTCGTTCCGCGCCGCGACCGCAGCCTCGGCGACGTCGTGGTGGTCGACGAGCGCCGACTCCACCTCGATCGTCGAGATGCGGTGGCCCGAGACGTTCATCACGTCGTCGACGCGGCCCAGCAGCCAGAAGTCGCCGTCCCCATCGATGCGCGCGCCGTCGCCGGCGAAGTAGACGTCGCCGTAGCGCGACCAGTACGTGTCGACGTAGCGGTCGTGCTCCTGGTAAAGGCCGCGCAGCATCGCGGGCCACGGCTTGCGCAGTACCAGGTAGCCGCCGCCGCCGGGGCCGACCTCCTCGCCGGCCTCGTTGTAGATCGCCGCATCGATCCCGGGGAACGGGCGCGTCGCGGAGCCCGGCTTCGTCGTCGTGATCCCCGGAAGCGGCGTGATCATGATCATCCCGGTCTCGGTCTGCCACCAGGTGTCGACGATCGGGCAGCGCTCGCCGCCGATGTGCTCGTGGTACCAGACCCACGCCTCCGGGTTGATCGGCTCGCCCACCGACCCGAGCAGCCGGAGCTTCGAGAGATCGTGCTTCGCGGCGTGCTCCGGCCCCCACTTCATGTGCGAGCGGATCGCGGTCGGCGCCGTGTAGAGGATCGTGACGCCGTACCGCTCGGCGACGTCCCACCAGCGGTCCTTGTCGGGGAAGTCCGGCGTGCCCTCGTACATCACCGACGTCGCGCCGTTGCAGAGCGGCCCGTAGACGATGTAGCTGTGGCCGGTCACCCAGCCGACGTCGGCCGCGCACCAGTACACATCGGCGTCGCGTTTCAGGTCGAAGATGTAGTGGTGCGTCGCCGCGACGCCGACGAGATAGCCGGCGGTGGTGTGGACGATTCCCTTCGGCTTGGCGGTCGTGCCCGACGTGTAGAGGAGGTAGAGCAGATCCTCGGGATCCATCGGCTCGGCCGGACAGGGCGACGCGTCGACGGCGAGCTCGTGCCACCAGTGGTCGCGCCCGGCGGTCATCGGCACGTCGTTGCCGGTGCGCCGCAGGACGATCACGTGCTCGACGCTCGGCGACACGGCGACCGCCTCGTCGGCGGTGCGCTTGAGCGGCACCGTCGCGCCGCGGCGCCAGGCCTCGTCCTGTGTGATCAGCACCTCGCATCTCATGTCCTGGAGCCGGCCCGAGAGGGAGTCGGCGGAGAAACCGCCGAAGACGACCGTGTGCGGGGCGCCGAGCCGCGCGCAGGCGAGCATGGCAACGGGCGCCTCGGGGACCATGCCCAGGTAGATCCCCACCGGTGTGCCCTTGCCGACGCCGAGCTCCTTCAACGCGTTGGCGAGCTTCGTCACCTCGTCCAGGAGATTCGCGTACGTCAGCTCGCGCCGGTCGTCTGCGGGCTCGCCCTCCCAGTAGTAGGCGACGCTGTCGCCGCGGCCCGCTTCGACGTGCTTGTCGAGGCAGTTCCACGCGACGTTCAGCGTGCCGCCGAGGTACCACCTGGCGTACGGCGGCTCCCATTCGTACAGCTTCGTGAACGGCTCGAACCAGGCGACGCGCTCGCGCCCCTCTCGCTCCCAGAACGCGTCGAAGTCCTCCTCGTAGATCCCCGGCTGAGCGTTCGCCTGCGCTGCGAACTCGGATGACGGCGGGTACCGCCGCTCCTCCAGCAACAGCGTGTCGATGTCCTTCGCGTTCGTCACGGCTCGAGCTCGTAGGGATACCGCGTCAGGTTCTCGGCGCCGTCCGCAGTCACGAGCACGAGGTCCTCGAGCCGAACCCCGCCGAAGCCGGCCCGGTAGCAGCCGGGCTCGACCGTCACCACATCGCCGGCGACGAGCGGCAGCTTCGCCGCCAGGCCCAGGCCCGGCTGCTCGTGCACCTCGAGCCCCACGCCGTGGCCGAGACCGTGGAAGAAGCCGTTCGCGAGCGGCTTCCCCTGCTCCTTCGTCCGCTGGGTCGGCTCTCCGGCCGCTTCGAAGATCTCGCACGTCCCGTCGAAGATCGCGCGGCCGTCGGCGCCGTCCTTGATCTCCGAGATCGCGCGGTCGAGCGCTTCCTTGCAGAGCCGGTGCCAGGTGCGCACGTCCTCGGGCACGTCGCCCACGACGAACGTGCGCGTCATGTCGCAGTAGATGAACGACTCGTTGTCGCGCGGCCAGATGTCGACGACGATGGGCACGCCGGCGTGAATCGCCCCCGATCCCATGTCGTGGCCGACGGCGCCCTGGGCGCCCGGCGCCACGATGAACTCGTCGGCAGTCGTACCGTGTGCGGCGAACGTCTGCGCCATCGCGGATTTCACACGCTCCACCGTCAGCGGCTCGCCGTCCAGCAGAAGGCCCTGCCCGTTCGGGGTCGCACGGCGCAGGAGGTCGCGCGCTGTGTCCATTCCGGCCTCGGCTGCGCGCTGCGCACGACGCATCCCGGCGAGCTCGGCGTCGGACTTCACCCGCCGCCTGGCGTCGAAGAAGCCCGCGTCGGCGACGAGCTCGACGCCGTCTGCCCGCAGCCGGTCGGCGAGCCACAGCGGAAACGTCTCCGGCACGACGGCGCTCGTCACGCCGAGGCTCTTGACCGCGCGCGAGACCACCTCGGCGCGGATCTCGGGGTACGAGCGGCCCGCAGCGATCAGCTCGTCCGAGCCGAACTCCTCCGACGGATGCAGCTCGAAGAGCCCGAGCGCGGCCAGCCGCGGCACCTCCATCGAGCTGATCTGGATGTGCTTGACCCCGCCCCGCTCGGCGTAGAGGAACGGATCCGGGATGCCGAGCGGCACCTCGTGTCGGAGCTCGGGCGAGCGAAACGTGTCGCCGAACATGAGGACGTCTGGCATGCCGGTGACTCTAACTAGGATCCAGCTGGTGGAGCCGCGCGACAGAGCACAGGCGCTGATCGAGCGCTATGACGCCGAATTGAGCGAGCTGCTGCCGGCCGGGACGGACCTCTTCGACGCCCACCTCCACCTGGGGCACGACATCGACGGCATGGTCGGCGACTACGACCAGCTCGAGGCGCTGATGGCCAGGTACGGCATCTCGCGCGCCTTCATGTTCTGCCTCGACGAGGCCGATCACCATCCCGCGTTCAGCGCCGCCAACAACCGCACGCTCGAGTTCGCAGCGCGGAGCGAGGGCCGGCTGATCCCGTTCGTGCGCCTCGACCTGAACGAGACGCCGATCGAGGAGGCTCGCCGCTGCCTCGACCTCGGCGCGCGCGGGATCAAGCTGCATCCGCGGGCCCAGAAGTTCACCGCCACCGACGAGCGCCTCGGCCCGGTGTTCGAGCTGGCGGCCGAGCGGCGCGTGCCGATCCTGATCCACGGCGGGCGCGGCCTGCCGCCGATCGCCGACGGCCTGCGAGCGCTCGTCGACCGCCATCCCGATGCGAGGCTGATCATCGCCCATGCCGGCATCGCCGATCTCGCGGAGCTCGCCCGCTGCATGGCCGGCCGCAAAGGCGTGCTCTTCGACACCTCGACGTGGAGCCCGATCGACCTGCTCGACTTCTATCGCCAGGTGCCGCCCGAGCAGGTCGTCTACGCGAGCGACTATCCCTACGGCCAGCAGCCGTCGTCGCTCCTCATCGCACTCAAGACGGCGCAGTACGCGGGCTACACCGACGAGCAGCTGCGCGGGATGCTCGGCGGCACCGGGAACGCGCTCGCGGACGGGCACGACCTGCCCGAGCCGACGACACCGGTCGGCAGCGAGCTCTACACCCAGCCCATGCAGCTGGCGCGCATCCACCAGTACCTCTCGATGGCGACACCGCTCCTCTGGACACGGCAACCCGACACGATCGGCGTCCTCGGCCTGGCCATCAACACCTGCGCCGAGCGCAACGGGCACGCGGCCAACGTCGACCGGATCCGCGAGCTGCTCGAGGCGGCGCGCGACCTATGGCTCTCGATCCCGACCCTCGAGGACGAGGTCGAGCAGCGGCTCCTGATCCGGCTGACGCACCGGCTGATCCACATCGCCGACATCGAGGCGGTCACCGCTGCCTGAGCTCCACGTCAACGACCACACGTACGAGGTGCACTCGGAGGTCGGAACGACGCTCGCGGAAGCGCTCCGCGACGAGCTCTCGCTCACCGGAACGAAGATCGCCTGTGCCGAAGGGCACTGCGGCGCCTGCACGGTGCTGGTCGACGGCGTCCCGACCCTCTCGTGCATCACACTCGTGCACAGCGTCGGCGCGTCGAGGGTGACGACGATCGAGGGCCTGCGCGACCATCCGATGGTGCACGCGTTCGTCCGGGAGGACGCACTTCAGTGCGGCTTCTGCACGCCGGGGCAGATCGTCAGTGCCGTCGCGCTCGTCACGGCGACACCGAGCCCGAGCACCGAGGAGATCCGGCACGGCATGGCGGGCAATCTCTGCCGCTGCGGCACGTACCCGAAGATCGAGGAGGCGATTCGCACGTGGCAAGACTGATCCGCACCGAGAAGGAGGTCGAAGGCCGGTACGAGGAGGTCTGGCTCGTCGTCGAGGAGGACGCGCTGGAGCAGTGGCCGGCAGGACCGCTCGAGATCGTGGGCCGGGCGGCGCCGCGGATCGACGGCCTCGAGCGCGCCCGCGGCGAGGCCGTCTACACGGCCGACCTGCAGCTCCCGGGGATGCTGCACACCGCCGTGCTGCGCTCGCCCTACGCGCATGCCCGCGTCCGCAGCATCGACCTCGCCCCGGCGCTCGCGCAGCCCGGCGTGCACGCCGCCGTCGGACCGGACGACCTCGACGTGCTGAACGACGAATGCGGCTTCCAGGGCGCCGCGGTGGCGGCCGTGTGCGCGAACACGTTTGCGCAGGCCCGCGCGGGCCTCCATGCGATCGAAGTCGACTTCGAGCAGCTCGAGGTCCTGACCGACCCTGATGAGGCGGTCGCGCGCGGACAGCTCCTCGGCGAGCCGAGGGTGCGCGAGCGCGGGAACCTGGAACAGGGCCTCGCGGAGGCGGACGTCGTCGTCACCGGCGAGTACACGACCCAGGTCGTGCTGCACAACTCGCTGGAGACGCACCAGGCCGTGGTGCAGTGGCTCGGCGACTCGCTCGAGGTCTTCATCTCGACGCAGTACATCTGGGGCGTCCGCGATTCGATCGCGAGCAAGCTCGGCCTGCCTGCCGACAAGGTGCGCGTCGTGTGCAACTACATGGGCGGCGGCTTCGGCTCGAAGAACGAGCCGGACGACTACACGTACATCGCGATCGAGCTCGCCCGGCGGACGCACCGACCCGTTCGGTGCGCGCTGACGCGGCGTGAGGAGAACCTCGCGACGGGCAACCGCAACGCCACCAGGCAGCGCCTGACGATCGGCGCCCGCGCCGACGGCACGCTCACTGCGCTCGGCGGCGACTACGTGAACTCGACCGGCTGGGGCGGCTGGTCGTCACCGGTCGAAGGGCCGATGCAGATGCTCTACGCCTGCGAGAACGTCAAGACCACGACCTGGGCGGCGAAGATCAACCAGCCGCCGATGAAGGCGTTCCGCGCCCCCGGGTTCGTCGAGGGGACGTTCGGGCTCGAGTCGCTGCTCGACGTGCTCGCGGCCCGGCTCGACATCGATCCGCTCGAGCTCCGGCGCCGCAACCACGCGAGCCACGACGCGGCCGACGGCCGCCCCTACAGCGGCAAGAACCTGCTCGAGTGCTACCGGCGGGCCGAGCCTCACTGGGAGCGCCGGCACGAGGTGCGCGCACGCTCGACCGGCACGGTGAAGCGCGGGGTCGGGATGGCGTCGCAGATCTGGTACGGCGGCGGCGGCCCTCCGAGCTACGCCTGGGTGCGCGTCGGGTCGGACGGCCGCGCGACGGTCGTGACGGCGATGCAGGACATCGGCACCGGCACGCGCACCGCGATGGCGCAGATCGCCGCCGAGGAGCTCGGCATCCCGCTCGAGCACGTCACCGTCTCGCTGGGCGATTCGGCCCGCGGACCGTTCGCCTCGATCTCGGCGGGCTCTTCGACGACGCCCTCGATGGGGCCGGCAGTTCGCGCGGCAGCCGCCGACGCACGGCGGCAGATCGAGGAGATCGCCGAGCAGCGCGGGACACCCGCCGCACCGCTCGAGGAGATCGTCGGGCTGCTCGAGAGCGCGCAGATCCTCGGCAAGGGCGGCCGCGGCCCGAACCCCACCGGCATGCAGGTGCTGACGTTCGGCGTCCAGGTGGCCGAGGTGGCGGTCGACATCGAGACCGGCGAGGTCTGGGTCGACCGCATCGCAGCGGTGCACGACGTCGGGCGCGTGATCAATCCGCTCGGAGCCTCGAGCCAGATCGAGGGCGGGATCATCCAGGGGATCGGCCACACCCTCTCCGAGCACCGCCTCCACGACCCGCGCACGGGCCAGATCCTCACGACGAGCCTCGACGCCTACAAGATCCCGACGTTCGCCGACGTGCCCGAGATCATCAGCGAGCTCGTCGACGAGCCGGATACGCAGCTCACGAACCTCGGCTCGAAGGGGCTCGGCGAGCCGCCGATCATTCCCACGGCCGCGGCGATCTCGAACGCGATCCGCGACGCGACCGGAGCCGAGGTGCACCAGCTGCCGATCTCGCGCGAGGAGATGCTGCGCGCGCTGCGCGAAGCCGAGGCGAGGACGAAGGAGAAGGAGAAGGTTGGAGCTCCGGCGGGCATCTAGCCTCGAGCTCGACGGCGGCACGCCGCTGCACGGCGGCACCGAGCTCGTGCCCCTGCTCCGCAGCGGGATCGTGCGTGCCGAACTGCTCGTCGACGTCCGCGGTGTGGTGCCGCGCGGCATCGACGGGGCGACGATCGGCGCCGGCACGACGCTCGCGGAGCTCGAACGCGCGCCCGGGATCCCCCGGGCCCTGCGCGAGGCCTGCCGGCTCGCCGCGAGCCCGCAGCTGCGAAACGCCGGCTCGCTCGGCGGGAACCTGCTGCAGGCGACCCGCTGCTGGTACTGGCGCCTCAAGTGGCCGTGCCGCCTCCACGGCGGAGACGAGTGCTTCGCGCAGGAGGGGGAGCACCGCGAGCATGCGATC
This sequence comes from uncultured Thermoleophilia bacterium, assembly GCA_963828655.1. Lineage (GTDB taxonomy): Bacteria > Actinomycetota > Thermoleophilia > Gaiellales > Gaiellaceae > PALSA-600. Next base: position 111,777 of record CAWHFK010000011.1, read on the forward strand.
TTCGCGAACGACTTCTGCGCCTCCGCGCATCCCTCCGACGTCGCCGCAGCTCTGCTCGCGCTCGACGCCCGGCTGCGCACGAACCGGCGCGAGCTGCCCGTCTCCGAGCTCTACCGCCTCCCGACCGAGGACGACCGCCGGACGACGACGCTCGAGCCGGGCGAGCTGCTGCTCTCGGTGGAGCTGCCGCCCGCCGACGGGTCGGTCTACCTGAAGGCGATGGAGCGCAAGCGCTGGGCCTTCCCGCTCGTCGGCGTCGCCGCCGCGCGAGCCGGTGACGCGACGCGGGTCGCCCTCGCGGGCGTCGCCCCGATTCCCTGGCTCCTGGCGGGAGACGTCGACGCCGCCACGCCGCTGCCGCGGAACGCGTACAAGGTCGACGTGGCCAGAGCGCTCGTCGCACGAGCCGTCGCCGAGCTCGCGGGGAAGTCATGACGACGCCGGCCCGCGCCCTGCGGCTCTCCCTCGTGCCCGTGCTCGCGCTCGGGCTCGCGGCGTGCGGCGGCGGGTCGAAGCACTCGTCGCAGGCCACGACGACGGATCCGACCACCGGCTGCATTCCCGTCTCCGCGCCGCCGGCGAAGGCCCGGCAGGAGCCGAAGCCGACGACGGAGCTCTCCCCGTCGAAGACCTACGACGTGACGTTCCTCACCAACTGCGGCAGCTTCACGATCCGCCTCGCCGTGAAGACGTCGCCGAACACCGCGGCGTCGTTCTTCAGCCTCGCGCAGAAGGGCTTCTTCGACCACACGATCTTCCCGCGGATCATCCCGGGCTTCGTGATCCAGGGCGGCGACCCGACCGCGAGCGGCACCGGCGGCCCCGGCTACACGACCGTCGATCCGCCGCCGGCCTCCACGCAGTACACCCTCGGATCGGCGGCGATGGCGAAGACGGCGAGCCAGCCCTCCGGCACCGCCGGCAGCCAGTTCTTCGTCGTCACCGGGGCGAACGCCGGGCTGCCCCCCGAATACGCGGTGCTCGGCAGGGTCGTGCGCGGCCTGCCGGTCGTCCAGCGGATCGGCAAGCTGGGCGATCCCGCGTCGGGCAACGCGGGCACCCCGACGGCGGTCGTCGAGATCGAGAAGGCGACCGCCCACGTCGGCTAGCGCGGTCGTCCTCGCGGCGGGCGCCTCGACGCGCTACGGCGGCGTCAAACAGCGCGAGCTCCTCCCTGCGGTGCTCGCCGCGCTGGCGGAGACGAGCGTCACGGAGATCGTCGTCGTCGAAGGAGCACACACCCTCGACGCCCCCGGGGCGCGCGTCGTCGCCTGCCCGGACTGGGCCGTCGGCCCCGGAGCCTCACTGCGGTGCGGCCTGTCGGCCCTCGGCGCCGAGGTCGAACGGGCGGTGATCGTGCTCGCCGATGGGCCTGACCTCGATCCGCGCGCCGTCGAGCGGGTGCTCGGCCGAGACGAGCCCGTCGTCGCCGCGAGCTACGACGGCACCCGCAGCCATCCGGTCGTGCTCGCCCGCTGCGCCTGGGGCGAGATCCCCGATGCGGGCGGTCGTGCCCTCGATCCCGTGCTGGTCGACTGCTCGGACCTGCGGCCGCCCGGGGACGTCGATGTTCGTCTCTAGGCGTCGAGCGGCGTGCGCAGCGCCAAGAGCTTCGCCTTCAGCTCTGGCGGCATCGGCTCGGTGACCGCGACGCGCACGTAGTGCCGCAGCCGCTCTTCGAAGTGGTAGCGCTTCGCGCACCAGCTGCATTTCTCCAGGTGCGCCTCGGCCTCCTGGACCTCGCGGTCCGACAACGTGCCGTCGAGGAACGGCTGCATCATCTCCTCGCACTTGTCACACCAGTCGATCATGCGAAACCAATCATGCTGCCAGCGTCCTGTCGGCAAGGTTCTTCTTCAGGATACGCCTGCCGCGGTGCAATCGCGACATCACGGTCCCGATCGGGATGTCGAGGATCTGTGCGGCATCGGCGTAGGAGAACTCGCCGATGTCGACGAGCACGATCGCGTCGCGGAAGTCGTGAGGCACGTCGGCGAGAGCCTCGACGATCGAGTCCTGGCTGAGCCGCTCGAGCACGCGCTCCTCATCGGGGTTCTCGTCGGGCACCTGCGACGCGAGCTTGTCGTAGAGGAAGTAGTCGCCGGCCTCGTTGTCGAGCGATGTGGTCTGCGGCGTGCGCTGCTGGCGGCGCCCGCGGTCGATGTTCAGGTTCGTGAGGATCCGCAGCAGCCACGCACGGAGGTTCGTCCCGGGCGTGTACTGCCGCCACGAACGGAAGGCGCGCTCGTACGTCTGCTGCACGAGGTCGTCGGCCTCCTCACGGGAGCCCACCAGACGGCGGGCCACGCGGTAGACCTGGTCACTCAACTCCAGCGCCTCCTCTTCGAAGCGAACACGGTCCCTCGCTTCCTGGGCGAGCCTACGGCTGTCGGCGGCTGACGATGCGCTGTCGCTCATCCGGCGGCCACCCTAGCAGGGGCATAAACGCTCACCAGCGGCCCTGGATTCCCGGAAAAATCAGACGAACTGCTGCTCGCGGAACCCACCCCGCGCCATCGCCTCGACGATCGCGGCACGGGAGGTCCGGCCGTCGTCGTACGTGAGCATGACCTGGCCCATGAGGTTGGCGTTCGCAGCCTCCAGCCCCTCGGTGCCCTCGAGCGTCTTCGCGAGGCGCAGCACGCACTTCTCGCAGCGAATGCCGCTGACCTGGATCGTCTCGGAGACCGAAGCCACGTCCTCAGCCTAGCGAGCGGGCAACGAGATCCGCCGCCGCCGCGTGCGGCGATTCCTGCTCGAGCTGCAGGTCGGCCTCGCAGGCCGCGGGGTCGAGGCGCGCGAGCAGATCGGCGCCACCGAGCCTCTGCGCCGCCGGCCGGACGAGCTCGAGCAGCTCGGCGCCGAGCTCCGCGGCCGGCACGTAGCTCCCGCCGTCCGGATGCACGAACCGCGCGCGAGGCCCGAACCGCGCCGCCGACCAGCGATTCTGGCTGTAGTCGGCGCGGCCACGGTCGGCCAGCGGCAGGCCGTTCTCCGGCAGCCCGCCGGCGAGCGCGGTCGCGCACAGCGCCTGCAGGAGCGCGGCGAACGCCGCCGAGAGCCGAACGTCCGTCGGCTGGTCGGGCACGCGCACCTCGAGCGTCCCGAGCTTCGGGTGGGGACGGACGTCCCACCAGATTCGCGTGTAGTCCTCGGCGACACCGAGCTCCGCGAGGCGGCCGACCCACGACTCCCATTCCCCGTACGAGGCGAACGCGGGCGGCGCGCCCGCGCGCGGGAGCTCGGCGAGGATCGGCGCGCGATTCGACGCCATCCCGTTCAGCTCGCCCGCGAACCACGGCGAGTTCGCCGACATGCCGAGCACGACCGGGAGCCACGGGACGATCGCCTCGAGGCAGCGCCAGCAGTCCTCGCCCGACGGCATGCCGACGTGCACGTGCAGCCCCTGGACGCCCTGGCGGCGCACCGAGATGCCGCCGTAGCCGACGAACGTCACGTACCGCTCCTCCTTGACGATCGGCTGAGCCTCGGGGCGGGCGAACGGATGCGTTGCTGCAGCCGCGATCGCGAGGCCCTCCGCCGCTGCGGCAGCTGCGGCAGCACGGCGCAGCGCCGGCAGCGCCTCGTCGATCTCCCCGGCCGTCGTACAGACATTCGTGTTGATCTCGAAGACGGAGGCGAAGAGCTCGGTCTTCAAGGAGCCGGGGAGCAGGACGCCCTCGACGCCGCGCAGGATCCGGTCGACCGCGGCGACCTGTCCGAAGGTCTCCGCGTCGAGGATCATCAGCTCCTCCTCGACGCCGAGCGAGAACGGCGGGGTCTCGCCGAACCGCTGCTCGCCGATCACGACTGGGTGTGTGCCTTGACCCCGTGCACCGGGCGGCCGGCCGCGACCCACGCGTAGTACGACGCGCTGGGCCCGAACTCCGAGCGGTAGCCGGTGACGCGCGGGTTGCGGCCGACGTCGCGGGCCCGGGCGGCGTGCCGGAGCAGGTTGATGTCGTCCAGCTCCTGCCACAGGAGGATCAGGTGGGCGGCAGTCATGAACTCCGCGACGAAGGAGCAGCCGGACGCCGGGCACGGGAACGGGTCCGTGCGGACGCAGAACCACCCTTCGTAGTCCCCGCCGTCCTCCTGCCAGAGCTCCTCCTCACCCTCGAGAACCGTGTGCTCGAGGACGATCTGCCCGCGCTCCATCGGGCACAAGGTAGCGGGGGAAGGACGGCAGACCGGCGCGGGGCCGCGCCCGGCTCAGCCTCGCTGGCCGAGCTTGGCGGTGACCGTCTTCTTTGAGCCGTTGCGGTAGATCTCGAGCTTCAGCTTGTCGCCGGGCTTCCGCTGCGAGATCGCGTCGCGAAGCTGCTGGTAGGTGGACACCGGCGTCCCGTCGATCGCGACGATCAGGTCGCCGCCGACCTGGTAGCTCTCGCCCTGCACGACAACGGTCGTCTTCCCTTCTCTGAGCCCCGCCTTGTCGGCGCCGCTCCCGACTGTGACGTCCTGGATCAGCAGGCCGCTGCTCGACGGCAGATGGAAGAGCTTGGCGAGCTGCGGGGTCACCGGCGCGGCATCCAGCCCGAGGTACGCGTGCTCTGCCTTGCCGCTCGAGATGATCTGCGCTGCGACGTTGCGCACGGTGTTGATCGGGATCGCGAAGCCGATGCCGACATTCCCCTGTCCTCCGGTCGTCCCGGTGGAGATCTGCGAGGTGACGCCGATCACGCGTCCCTCGGCATCGATCAGCGGGCCGCCCGAGTTGCCGTGGTTGATCGCGGCGTCGGTCTGGATCGCGTGGTCGATCGGCAGCGAGTTCGGCGCCTCGATCTGGCGCTGCACGGCGCTGACGACACCCGTCGTGAGGGTGCGCGTGAAGCCGAACGGATTGCCGATCGCATCGACGGGATCGCCGACGACGACGGCGTCGGAGTTGCCGAGCTCGAGCGGGGTGAGCGCACGCGCGTGTGCATCGATCTTGAGAATCGCCACGTCCGTGGAGGGGTCCTTCCCGACGACGGTGGCGGTGATCTCGTCCTGGCCGGAGAACGAGACCTGCACCTTCTTCGCGCCCTGGATGACGTGGTAGTTGGTGACGATGTGACCCGCCTTGTCGATCACGAAGCCCGACCCGAGCGACTCGCTCGTCTGAGGTGTGGTCGGCAGAAGGTTGAACGGGTCGGTGGACACCTGCGACACCGACGTCGCTGTGATCTGGACGACGCCGGGAGCATCGCGGCGATAGATCTGCTCCGCCGTCAGCGCCTTCCCGCTCGTCGTGGTCTGCGAGGTGGTGACGATGCCCGTCGGGCGCGTCACCTGCTCGACGGTCGTCGTGGTGCCGAGCTTGCCGAACGCGGCTGCGCCGCCGAGCGCGAGCGCGGCGCCGGCGACTGCGACGACGAGGAGCTCGACGGCGCGGGCAGAGAGGAGGCGGCTACGAGCCACGAGTCCCGTTATAACCGCAGGAAGTTCAATGTCTGTGTGCGGCGATTAAAAGGCAGTTAAGCGTGCTGAAGGACCAGTTCCTGCTCGACCCCGGCGCCCGGCCCCGCGTTCGAGGCCCACCAAGCCTTTGCTCCTGGCCACACCGACGCTGGGGGGCGCTGCCTGCTCACAGCATCCACCGCTAGCCGAGCTCTCGCGCCGGCAGCTTCTCCTCACCTGCGCGGGTGACGCGATAGGCCGTCGCACCGGGCCGGCACGTCACGATCTCCGCCAGCTCGGCACCGGCGTAGTGCAGCCCGACGCCGTCGTCGGCGGCGATTCCCTCGGGGAACCCCGCATCGACGAGCTCGCGGTACCTCGGCCGCCGCTGCTCTTCCCCGTCGTAGTGGGGGCAGGCGCTCCCTGGCAGCAGGCCCAGGCAGTCCATCCCGGCAAGCTGGGGGCCGAACGAGTCCGTCACTCCCGCCTCGAACCAGCAGATCATCCCGGCGCTCGCGCCCCAGAGCACGACACCGCTCTCCCAGGCCTCGCGGAGCAGCTCGTCGATCCCGTGTGTCCTCCAGATCGCGAGCATGTTCGCGGTGTTGCCGCCGCTGACGCAGATCGCGTCCTGCGAGAGGATCAGATCGCGCAGATCCGCGGGCGGCCACGGGAAGGTGCAGAGGTGGTTGAGCTCCGCGAGGCCGCGGAAGCGCTCGTAGAACCCGACGATCGCCTCGGCCGATTCGGCGACCGCAGTGGGGATGTAGAGGAGCCTCGGGCTGGGCTTCCCGGTCAGGCCGAGGACGTAGTCGTGGAGCAGCCGGGTCTGCTCCGGTGTGTCGCCCCCGCCGCCGAGGCCGACGATGTGCCGCTCCATCGCCACACGGCGAGTTTGCCAGGGCGGCCGCTCTCGCGCGTCTGCTTCAATCGGGGCAATGGCCTCGCCGTCCCAGCTGCAAGTCGGAGACCGTTCGTACGAGATCTTCCGGCTCGATGCGCTGCAGGCCTCGTACGACATCGCGCGCCTGCCCTACACGCTCCGGGTGCTGCTCGAGAACGTGCTGCGCAACGGCGGCGAGGCGGACGTCGAGGCGGTTGCGCGCTGGGATGCGAAAGCCGAGCCGTCCCGCGAGATCTCGTTCGCGCCGTCGCGGGTCCTGCTGCAGGACCTGACCGGGGTGCCTGCCGTGGTCGACCTCGCCGCCATGCGGAACGCGATGGCCGATCTCGGCGGCGATCCGGAGAAGATCAATCCGCTGATCCCGGCCGAGCTCGTGATCGACCACTCGGTCCAGGTGGACGCGTTCGCCTCGCGCGGCGCGTTCGGCCGCAACGTCGAGCTCGAGTTCGAGCGCAACCATGAGCGCTACCTCTTCCTGCGCTGGGGCCAGGAGTCGCTGAGCGGCTTCAAGGTCGTTCCCCCCGGAACGGGCATCTGCCACCAGGTCAACCTCGAGTACCTCGCGCGCGTGGTCGAGGACCGTGACGGCGTCGCGTTCCCCGACACGCTCGTCGGGACCGACTCGCACACGACGATGGTCAACGGGCTGGGCGTCCTCGGGTGGGGCGCCGGAGGCATCGAGGCGGAGGCCGCGATGCTCGGCCAGCCGCTCTCGATGCTCGTGCCGCAGGTCGTCGGCTTCAGGCTGAGCGGCGCGCTGCCGGAGGGGGCGACCGCGACCGACCTGGTGCTGACCGTGACCGAGATCCTGCGCAAGACCGGCGTCGTCGGGAAGTTCGTCGAGTACTTCGGCGAAGGCGTCCCGTCGTTGCCGCTCGCCGACCGGGCGACGCTCGGGAACATGTCGCCCGAGTACGGCGCGACGTGCGGCTTCTTCCCGGTCGACCAGGTGACGCTCGACTATCTCGCCTTGACCGGGCGCAGCCCCGAGCGCATCGCGCTCGTCGAGGCGTACTGCAAGGAGAACCTGCTCTGGCACGACCCGTCGGACCATGCGACCTACTCGCAGGTCGTCGAGCTCGATCTCGGAGACGTCGAGCCGTCCCTCGCCGGCCCGCGCCGCCCGCAGGACCGCGTGCCGCTCGCGGCCGCGAAGCAGTCGTTCATCGACGCGCTCGGCTCGTTCGGCGCCGACTACAGGAACGGGTCACACGATCGCGCGGTGGCCGACACGTTCCCCGCGTCCGATCCCACGACCGAGCAACAGCCTGCCGGCGAGCCGCTGCCCGACGACGCGCCCGTGGTCGCGGCGGCGCACGAGGGCCATCACCGGGTTCCCGTGGCGGGGTCCGGCTACGCGCTCGATCACGGCTCGGTCGTGATCACGGCGATCACCTCCTGCACCAACACGTCGAACCCGCAGGTGATGGTCGCGGCGGGCCTGCTCGCACGGAAGGCGGTCGAGCGCGGCCTCCAACGCAAGCCGTGGGTCAAGTCGTCGCTCGCGCCGGGCTCGAAGGTCGTGACGCGCTACTACGAGCAGGCCGGGCTGCAGACCTACCTCGACCAGCTCGGCTTCAACACCGTGGGCTACGGATGCACGACGTGCATCGGCAATTCCGGCCCGCTCGCCGACGAGATCTCGGCTGCGATCAGCGAGGGCGAGCTCGTCGTCTGCTCGGTGCTCTCGGGGAACCGCAACTTCGAGGCGCGGATCCACCCCGAGGTGAAGGCGAACTACCTGGCGTCACCGCCGCTCGTCGTCGCCTACGCCCTCGCCGGCCGCATGGACATCGACTTCGAGACGGAGCCGATCGGTGCGGCGAGCGACGGGGCCGACGTGTACCTGCGCGACATCTGGCCGAGCGCGCGAGAGATCGGCGAGACGATCGCGTCGTCGGTGCGGGCCGAGCAGTTCGCCGAGACGTACGACGACGTCTTCACCGGAGACGACGCCTGGCGCGCGCTTCCGGTCCCCGAAGGACAGCTCTTCCGCTGGGAGCCCGGCTCGACGTACGTGCGGCAGCCGCCTTACTTCGAGGGGATGGCGCGCGAGCCGGGCGTCGTGCCGGACGTCGTCGACGCCCGGGTGCTCGTCTGGCTGGGCGACTCGGTGACGACCGACCACATCTCGCCCGCCGGGTCGATCAAGGCCGACTCGCCTGCCGGGGCGTATCTCGTCGAGCACGGCGTCGAGCGCAAGGACTTCAACTCGTACGGCGCGCGGCGCGGAAACCACGAGGTCATGGTGCGCGGCACGTTCGCCAACGTCCGCCTGCGGAACAAGCTCGTCCCCGGGTCGGAGGGGACGTGGACGGTGCACGTCCCGTCGGGCGAGGAGACGACCATCTTCGCTGCGTCGGAGCGCTACCTTGCTGAGGGGACGCCGCTCATCGTCCTGGCCGGCAAGGAGTACGGCTCGGGCTCCTCACGCGACTGGGCCGCCAAGGGGCCGAACCTGCTCGGGGTGCGGGCCGTGATCGCGGAGTCGTACGAGCGCATTCACCGCTCGAACCTCCTGATGATGGGAATCCTCCCGCTGCAGTTCGAGGACGGCGAGTCGCCGGAGTCGCTCGGGCTGACCGGCCGCGAGGTCTTTTCGATCACCGGGGTGGAGAACGGCGAGGCAGACCGGGTGACCGTTCGCGCCGACGAGCGGGAGTTTCACGCCCGCGTGCGCCTCGACACGCCGCGCGAGCGCGAGTACCTGCAGCACGGCGGCATCCTCCAGTACGTGCTGCGCAAGCTGCTCGCCGCCTAGCGGCGGCGGCGCCCGGGCGCCAGGGACCTGGCCGGCGTCTCACCGACGTCGTTTGGCGACGGCGCGAGCGCCGGCAATCGCCAGATCCCCGAGCCCTGGTGCGGCCTCCCGCGGGCCTGTGGAGAAAAAGTCACACTCTCGTAACGTCGTTTGGCGACGGGGCGTGGCTCACCGGGACACGGCCGGACGAGGCTCTGGAATGATCGAGGGTCAGTGCGGCTCGTGACGGACGAGCCACGATGCGCCGAGCACGACCAGGATCGTGCCGATCACCCAGACGACGGAGCAGATGAGCACGGTGAGCAGCCACAGCGGCATGTGCACGACAATTGCGCGACCGTGCGCCCGACGCATCCGCAGAATTCCGCAGCAGTTCCCGCGCTCGTCGTCGTGACAGGCCCGCCCGGTTCGGGCAAGTCGACGATCGCCACGGCACTGCGCGCACAGCTCGCCTTCCCGCTGATCTCGAAGGACGGCCTGAAGGAGGTGCTGGGCGAGGCATTGGCCGTCCGGGGGCGGCTCGAGTCAGAGCCACTCGGCGCTGCAACCTTCGAAGTGCTGGCGCACGTCGTCCACGAACTGCTCGAAAACGGCGTGTCGGTGATCGCCGAGGGCAACTTCACGGCCTCGTCGGCGCTCCTCAGGGATCTGCCACCCGCACGGATCGTGCAGGTGCACGTGTCCGCCGAGCCGGCGCTGCTGCGCGCGCGCATGCTCAACCGCGCCGCCGGACGGCATCCGGTGCACTGGGACGGCGAAGCAGCCGACGAGGTCGCCGAGCGCGCGGCGGCGAACGAGTGGCAGCCGCTGCCGCTCGACGGCGACTTGCTCGAGGTCGACACGACGTCGTGGCCGGACGTCGACGACGTGATGAGGAACGTCGCGGCGCGACTCGACTCCCCCGGCTCTCGCTAGTCTCCGTCCACCGGGGTGCCCTCCGTCGGGCTGAGATCACACCCGTCGAACCTGATCCGGGTCATGCCGGCGAAGGGAGCGCGCAATGAGCGAAATCGAAACACCCTCGTGGGGGATCGAGCCGGTTCCCGAGCGGCTCAGAGTGCTCGGGACGTTCGACGGCTTCCTGCTCTGGGCGAACCTGTCGGTGTCGCTGCTCGTGATCGTCGCGGGCGCCTTCCTCGTCCTGCCCGCCGACCAGTACGGGCTCGCTCTCTCGCTGCCGGTGGCACTCGCGGCAGTCGCTGCGGCGGCGATCGTCGGCAACGTGCTGCTGGGGCTCGCGGGGCTGATCGGCGCCGACGCGCGGGTGCCGAACATGGTGCTCCTACGCGCGCCGCTCGGACGCCGCGGCTCCTACCTGCCGACCGGGCTGAACATCCTGCAGTGCCTGGGCTGGTCGGTGTTCGAGCTGATCATCATCGCCACAGGGGCGAGCGCGCTCTCGAAGCAGGTGCTCGGCTTCGGCGGCGTTTCCTTCTGGAAGATCGCGTTCGGAATCGTGGCGACCGTCCTCGCCTTCCTCGGCCCGGTCGGGTTCGTGCGCAAGTACGTGCGGAAGTTCGCGGTCTGGGTCGTGATCGCCTCGCTGCTGTACATCTCGTGGTGGTCACTGCACGGCCAGCATCCCGCGCAGCTGTGGCACCGCGGGGGCTCGCACGCATTCTGGCCCGGGTTCGATCTCGTCCTGGCCTCGGTGATCAGCTGGACACCGCTCGTCGCCGACTACACACGCTTCTCGCGGACCCGCGCGGGGGGCTTCTGGAGTGCTGGCGTCGGCTATTTCGTCCCAACGATTCCGCTGTTCGCGCTCGGCGCCGTGATCGCACTGTCGCGCTCGATCAGCGATGCGCCGGCCCTGCTGACGGCCGTCGCGGCCGGCGGAGCAGCGAGCGTTCTGGCCCTGCTCGCGCTGACGGTCGACGAGAGCGACGAGGCGTTCGCGAACGTCTACTCGGGCGCCGTCAGCCTGCAGAACCTGCTGCCGCGCGTTCCACAACGCGCACTCGTGGCCGGGGTCGCCGTCGTGGCGACCGTGGGCGCGCTCATCGTCGACCTGCGGAACTACCAGCCGTTCCTGTATCTCCTGGGGTCGTTCTTCGTCCCGCTCTTCGCCGTCCTGCTGGCCGACTGGCTGCTCTCGGGCCGCCACTACTCGCGCGACGACATCTTCCACGCTCCGAATCTGCGGCTCGAGATGATCGGCGCGTGGCTCGCGGGGTTCGCCCTGTACCAATGGCTGTCTCCGCAGGGCCCTGGCTGGTGGACGCGGGTCGTCGCGCACAGTGATCCCCACGCCCTCCCCTGGGGCGGTGCGTCGCTCCCGAGCTTCGCTCTTGCATTTACGCTCGCCGCGCTCGCCCGCGTCGTGGCTAGGAGGCCCATACTGGCGGGCGCGTGATCGCGCTGATCGGAAACCTCTCGCGTGACCTCTTGCCCGGGACGGCGCCCCGGGTCGGGGGCGGCTCGTACCACGGCGCGCGTGCTCTGCAGCGACTGCGCGTGCCGGCGCGCATCGTCGTGCGTTGCGCAGCCTCCGATCGGGAGGCACTCGTGCCGCCGGTGATCCGGCTCGGGACACCAGTCCGCTACGTACCGGGCGAGTCGACCGCAACGTTCTCCTTCTCCTACGACGGTGACGTGCGCACGATGACGATCGATGCCCTGGGCGACTCCTGGTCGCCGGCGGACGTGCCCGAGCTGCCCTCCGGGCGCTGGGTGCACGTGGCCCCGCTCGCGCGCCACGAGTTCCCGCTGGAGACGATCGCCGCGCTCGCCAAGCGCCGCCGCGTCTCATTCGACGGCCAGGGGCTCGTCCGCGCGTCACGGACCGGCCCGCTCCAGCTCGACGGTGACTTCGACCGGGAGCTGCTGCGCCACGTGTGGGTGCTGAAGCTCGCCGACGAGGAGGCGGAGGTGGTGGGCGACCCCGCGGCGCTCGGCGTGCGCGAGGTCGTCGTCACCCACGGCTCGCGCGGTTCGACCGTGTACTGCGGTGGGCACGCCGAGCCCGTGCCGGCCCGGGCCTTCCCCGGGGACCCGACCGGCGCCGGCGACGCCTTCGCGATCGCATACGTCGTCGCACGTAACGCGGGGTTCGCCCCCGCCGGGGCAGCGCGGCGGGCAACCGCAGTCGTCGCGTCGCTGATCGCGCCGTGAAGGTGCTCATCTCGACCGCGGCCGGGCCGTTCTCCGTCGACCTCGAGACCGACGACGTCGAGCCCTGGGACGGGGGGTTCGCCCTGCCGGCGGTGCCCGTGCTCAACCTGCCGCGCGTGCTCGCCGCAGCGGCGACCGGCGCCACCGTCGTCGCGGTCGTCGATGCCAAGCCGCCGCTGCTCGTCTCCTACGACACCGGCTCTACATGGCGCGAATCCGGTCGCGGCCTCCCCGCGGGCCGCGCGGTCGCGATCTCGGACGACGATCCCGACCTGATCGTCTACGCGGCACGAAACAGGCTCTTCGTCTCCCGGAACGGCGGGGTGTTCTGGAGCTCGCTGCCGGTCGAGCTCCCGGAGATCGCCGCGGTCGCCTTCCCGGGAAGCTGAGGTCGCGCCGGAGCGTTCTTCTGCATAGGCTCTTTGTTCCTCGTTCCACGAGAAGGAGATCACGTATGGCGTTGCAGCTCGGCGATACCGCACCCGACTTCGAGGCCGAGACGACCGACGGCCCGATCAGCTTCCACGACTGGATCGGCGATTCGTGGGCCGTTCTGTTCTCGCATCCGAAGGACTTCACCCCCATCTGCACGACCGAGCTCGGCTACATGGCCAGCATCAAGCCCGAGTTCGACCGGCGCGGCGTCAAGGTGATCGGTCTGTCCGTCGACTCGCTCGAGCGCCACTCCGACTGGGCAACCGACATCGAAGAGACGCAGGGGCATGCACCGAACTACCCGATCATCAGCGACGACGACTTCACCGTGTCGAAGCTCTACGGGATGCTGCCGGCCGACACGTCCGGCGACTCGGCGCCCCGGACGCCCGCCGATAACCAGACGGTGCGCAACGTCTTCGTGATCGGCCCGGACAAGAAGGTGAAGCTGATCCTCGTCTACCCGATGACGACCGGCCGCAACTTCGACGAGGTCCTCCGTGTGATCGACTCGCTCCAGCTGACCGCGAAGCACCGCGTGGCGACCCCTGCGCAGTGGCAGCCGGGAGACGACGTCGTGATCGCCGGCTCGGTCTCGAACGACGAGGCGAAAGAGGTCTTCGGGAACTGGGAGGAGCCGAGGCCCTACATCCGGATCGTGCCGCAGCCGCAGTAGCGTCCGTCAGAAGCTGAACTCACCGCGTGCGACCACGACGGCCGAGCCGCCGACGGTGACGCGCTCGATCGTCTCGCCCGTGCCGTACGCGGTCGCGTGGAGGGTCGACGGACGTCCGATCTCGACCCCCTGGGAGATCTCGATCCGCTCGCCGAACGCGATCCGCCCGTGCCGGGCCAGATGCACCGCGAGCGGCCCGGCGGCGGAGCCCGTCGCCGGGTCCTCGACGACACCGTGGTTCGGCGCGAACATCCGGGTCTTCCAGCGCGAGCCGTCCCGCGCGAAACAATTCGCGCCGTCGCCGGTGGCGAGTGCCAGCGCTCCGACATCGGGCGCGAGCGCCGCGACCGCCTCCGCCGACTCCAGCTCGAAGTAGACGTGACCGGGCCCGAGGTCGTAGCGCTCGACGGGCAACGACGACCCGGAGAGCCCGAGCGCGCTCAGGATCGGCCCCGGGTCGGCCACGGTCTGCCAGGTCGGAAGCGGCTGGTCCATCACACCGAAGACGATGCGAGGTCCGTCGCGCTCGAGCTCGACGGGGACGACACCGGCCGCTGTCTCGAGCCGGATCACGATCTTCGACAGCGGGCCGCCGAGGACGAACGCCGCGCCGAGCGTCGGATGGCCGGCGAAGGGCAGCTCGACCGCCGGGGTGAAGATCCTGATGCGCACATCGGCGTCATCGTTCGACGGCGGGAGGACGAACACGGTCTCGGACAGGTTCGTCTCCTTCGCGAGCGCCTGCATCGTCAGCTCATCGAGGTCGCGTGCATCGGTGAAGACGGCGAGCTGGTTGCCTGCGAGCGGGACGTCGGTGAAGACGTCGCAGATGACGTAGCGGAAGCGCCGCATTGGGCGACTCTAGCGGCGAGGTTCCGGGTCAGGCCGTGGCGGGAGGCGGCAGGCCGCCGAGATCCGCGCTCGTCTGCAGGAAGGTCTCGCGGTCGATCTCGCCGCGGGCATACCGGAGGCGCAGCAGGGCCAGCGGCTCGTCGCCCGCGGGCGCGGCGACCGGCGCGGCCTGGCCGCGCGCTGCCATCCGCGCAGCGACGAAGCCGATCAGAGCCGCGAGCGCGATCAGGAGGATGATCAGCAGGACGAACCCGATCCCACGGTGGCCATGGTCCCCGGCCGGGCCGACGAAGACCTGTCCGCGATTCGGGTACGGCTGCATGCACTCACCGTAGGACCATCACCTAGGAGCGGGCTAAGAGTCTCCTGGCGACGGCGAGGGCGCCCTCGCAGGCGCCCTCGCCGTCGCACGAGATCGTTTCGGCTAGTTCGTGCTGCCGAACTCCGTGTCGGCCGGCAGCAGGAACCCGCCCTCCTGCTCCTTCTCGAGCTGTGCCAGTTCTTCCTCGGTGCCCATCCGCACCGGCCCCTTGAACCAGTGCCGGGCCGAGATGAACCACCAGCCGCCGAAGCACAGCCCGATCCCGACGAACCAGAGGATCGTGTAGTTCGTCAGCGACCACGAGAAGTTGGTCGCCCACGGCAGCCCGTCGTAGAACAGTGGCAGACAGAACAGAATCGTGATCAGCGCCACCCACAGCATTGCAGTGATGTCGATCCACTTGTAGTGCCGCCCGAGGCTCCATGCGCCGTGCTCGAACCTGTCGCCGAGCCGGAACCGCAGAAAGACGGGCAGGATGAACGCAATGTAGAGGCCGATCACGGCGATCGCTGTACCAGCGGCGTAGCCGACGAGGTAGTTCCAGATCGCCGGCACCATCAGCAGGCCGGAGAGCACCCCGATGGCGAACACCGCGTAGACGGGAACGCGGTGCTTCGACACGCGCCGCCAGAGCGTGTGCCCCGGCACGGCGCCGTCGCGAGAGAATGCGAACATCATCCGCGAGGCCGACGTCGTCGAAGCGGTCAGACAGAAGAACTGTGCGACGACGCAGATCGCAAGCAGTGCATCGGACCAGTTCTTGCTCATCGAGGTCCTCCAGATCCACGGCACGACCGCCCCGATGTTGTCGAGAGCCCCCTGAGTACTCGGGATCGCGAAGGTGACCGCGACGAGCAGGATGAAGCCGAAGATCGCCGAGACGACCACCGACATGTACATGCCGACCGCTGCCATCCGGGAGGCCTGGTGGGTTTCCTCTGCCATGTGCGCCGAGGCGTCATAGCCCGTCATCGTGTACTGCGACATCAGCAGGCCGAGACCGAACACGAGCCAGAACGCCGCGTGCTGGAATCCGGTCACGTTGTGGCCGTATCCCGTGGCGTTCACCTTCCCGGTGAAGACGTACGAGATCGACTGGTGGTGACTTGGGACGACGATCAGCACGACCACGATCAAGGCGACACCGAGCATGTGCCAGTACGCCGAGACGGTGTTCAGCATCGCCGTGATGCGGACGTCGAAGACGTTGATCAGGCACACGGCCAGTAGAAGCACAGCGTAGAGCGCGTAGACCGTCTCGTTGTAGTTGAAGCCGAACCAGTCGTTCATGTGCTTCTCGAAGCTGAAGAGATCGTCGAACAGCACCGTCGCGAACGTCGAGAGGCCGTAGCCGATCGCGGCGGTGACCGCGATCTGCCCGATCAGGTTGAACCAGCCCGTCGCCCAGCCCCAGCCCGGGCTACCGAGCTTGGAAGCCCAGTAGTACAGGCCGCCGGCAGTCGGGAAGGACGAGGCGATCTCGGCCATCGCAAGCGCGATGATCGTCGCGAACAGCCCGACGATCAGCCAGCCCCACGTCACTGCCATCGGGCCCCCGCTCTCGAACGCGATGTAGTACGACGTCAGGCACCCCGCGAGGATCGAAATGATCGTGAACGAGATCGCGAAGTTCTGGAACCCACCCATCGCTCGGAACAACTCCTGGGCGTAGCCGAGCTTGTGCAGTTGTTGCTCGTCCTCCGTCAGCTTGGGCTCGGGCGCCGCGGCGCTAGTACTCACAACCACCTCCCTGGGGTCGAATTGCGCTATTCCTCACCATTCAGCGCAACTTGTCAAGAGGGCCGCGCCGGCAGGTTCGATTCCCGCCTCTGTGGTTGCCTTCCGTGAAGACAGCCGATTTGGTTGACTGGAACCGTCGTGGCGACGTCACGACCGGCAGCCGACCGACCAGGGAGACATGTGTTGACGCTCGAGGAACTGCGGGGGGACCCGTCGATCGACACGGTGATCATGGCGTTCACCGACATGCAGGGACGTTTGATGGGGAAACGCCTGCACCGCGACTTCTTCTTCGAGAAGGTCGACCACGGCCACGGCACGGAGGGCTGCAACTACCTGCTCGCCCTGGACATGGAGATGAACCCCGGCGAGGGCTACGAGCTCGCGTCCTGGGAGCGCGGCTACGGCGACTTCGACCTCGTGCCGGATCTGGCCACGCTGCGCCGGATCCCCTGGCTCGAGGCGACGGCGCTGGTCCTTTGCGACGTCGCCTGGACGGACGGATCGCCGGTGCGGCCGTCTCCGCGCCAGGTGCTGCGCGCCCAGGTCGAGCGCGCACGCGCACACGGGTTCGAGGTGATGGTCGGGTCGGAGCTCGAGTTCTATTTGCTGCGCGAGACGTACGAGGAAGCGCACCGCAAGCACTACGACGATCTGACTCCGTCGGTGCCGTACATCCTCGACTATCACATCCTGGCCACCACCTATGACGAGCCGCTGCTGCGTCAGATCAGGAACGGGATGCAGGGCGCCGGCATTCGCGTCGAGACGTCGAAGGGCGAGGCGTGGCCGGGACAGCAGGAGATCAACTTCCGCTACGACGACGCCGTGACGATGGCGGACAACCATGTCGTCTACAAGAACGGGGCGAAGGAGATCGCGCACCTGAACGGGTGCTCGATCACGTTCATGGCGAAGCCCGATCACACCTGGATCGGCTCGTCGTGCCACATCCACTCGTCGCTGTGGCGCGGCGACGAGAGCGCCTTCAGCGGCGAGAGCGAGACGTTCAAGCAGTACCTCGCCGGGCAGATCGCGTGCGCGCGCGAGCTCGCGATCTTCTACGCGCCGAACATCAACTCGTACAAGCGATTCGCATCCGGATCGTGGGCGCCGACGACGCTCGCCTGGGGGCATGACAACCGAACGTGCGGCTTTCGCATCGTCGGTTCCGGCTCGGCGATGCGGGTGGAGTCGCGCATACCGGGCGGCGACGTGAACCCCTATCTCGCGTTCGCGGCGACGATCGCAGCCGGGCTGCACGGGATCGAGAACGGGCTCGAACTACCGCCGGCGCTCGAAGGGAACGCGTACGTATCGGATGCGGATCGGTTCCCCTCGACGCTCCGCGCCGGCATTGCTGCACTGGAGGGTGGCTCGATGGCGCGCGGTGCGTTGGGCGACGACGTCGTCGACCACTACCTCAACTACGCCCGGACCGAGCAGGAGCTGTTCGACCGCGTTGTCACGAATTGGGAACGGGAGCGGCTGTACGAGCGTGGCTAGGCCTCTCGTCGGCATCACGACCTACCTGACCCGGGCCGCGTGGGGCGCCTGGGACATGGAGGCCGCGCTCATCCCGGCGGACTACGTGCGCGCAGTCGAGCGCTCGGGCGGCGCACCGTTGCTCGTGCCGCCGGGGGCAGACGTGGAAGCGACGTTGGACGTCGTCGACGGTCTCATCTTCTCGGGCGGCTCCGATCTCGACCCCGAGCTGTACGGAGATCGCGCGCACCCGGAGACGAACGGCGTTGTGCGCGAGCGCGACGACTTCGAATTGGAGCTGATGCGGGCGGCGCTCGCGCGCGACGTGCCTGTGCTCGCGATCTGCCGCGGCTCGCAGATGCTGAACGTCGCGCTCGGCGGCGGGATCGAGCAGCACGTCCCGGACCGGGTCGGCAACGATCGGCACAAGGAGACGTCCGGTGTGTTCGCCGAGCACGACGTGGACGTCCTGCCGGACACGCGGCTCCATTCGCTCCTCGGTGACCGGCACGACGTGAAGTCACATCATCACCAGGGCTTCGGGGAGGTGGGCACCGGCCTCCGGGAAGCCGCCCGCGCGCCGGACGGAACGGTTGAAGCGCTGGAAGACCCGTCCCGGCGCTTCACGCTCGGCGTCCTGTGGCACCCGGAGGCGGGAGAGGACGCGGCGCTCTTCAACGCGCTGGTCGAAGCAGCCATCGCGTACGCCGCCGCGAAGCGCTAGTCCGCAGCGGCGGATCAGGCGAGGAGCGCGACGGCCTTCGCCGCGCCGGCGCAACCGACTGCAAGAGCCGATCGATCGCGCGTCGGGCGCGGTCGAGTGCGGCGGGATCTCCCATGGCGACGTATTGCGCGTTTGCGAGGAGCAGGTGGGCGTCGACCTCGAAGGCGATCTGGGCGGGGTCCTCGTCCGCGTCGAGGGTGTGCTCAGCCTGGGCTTCGGCGACTGTCCGTTCGAGGTGCTCGAACCAGTCGGTGACGAACGCTAGCGCGTGGTCGCGCACGGGCCCGGGGTGAGTGTCGATCTCGGCTGCGACTGACGCGAAGAAGCAGCCACCCGGGAAGACGCCGCGTTCGAGATGGTCGAGGAATGCCTCGCAAAGGGCGCGGAGGCGGGTGATTCCAGGGGCCGCGCCGAGCGCGGGGCCGACGACCTCGGCTTGGAAGATCGCGTCGGCCGTCTCGAGGGTCGCGAGCTGCAGCTGCTCCTTCGAGCGGAAGTGGGCGAAGAGGCCGCTCTTGCTCATCCCTACCGAGTCTGCGAGCCGCCCGAGGGAGAGTCCCTGCGATGCCCTCGACCGTTGCCAGCCGCGCGGCCTGGTGAAGGATCGCTTCGCGGCTCCGGATGCCGTCGCTCCGATGCCGTCTCGACGGCGTGCCGGCCCCGGCTGGTGTGTCCTCGTCCATCGCTTGACAAGTTAGCACGACCGGTTGTACTATCGACGACTACGACCGACCGGTCGTGCTAACTAGGAGGATGGACGTGACCACAACCACGATCGACCCGCTGCTCCAGGCAGTCAAGCAGCGCCAGCAGGCGACCTGGGCGAGCGGCGACTACTCGGCGGTCGCCGCCCTGATCGTCCCCGTCGCCGAGCGGCTCGTCGACCTTGCAGATCTCGAGGCAGGCTCGCGCGTGCTCGACGTTGCGACCGGCAGCGGGAACGCCGCGATCGCCGCCGCCCGGCTGCACGCCGACGTCGTCGGGGTCGACTACGTCGGGGCCCTGCTCGAGCGCGGCCGCGAGCGGGCTGCCGCGGAAGGCCTGTCGATCGACCTTCGCGAGGGCGACGCGGAGGCACTTCCCTTCCCCGACTCGTCGTTCGACGCGTCCGTCTCGGTGTTCGGCTCGATGTTCGCGCCCGACCACGAGCAGACCGCCCGCGAGATCATTCGTGTCACCCGGCCCAGTGGAACGATCGCGCTGGCCAGCTGGACGCCGGACGGCTTCCTCGGAGCCTTCTTTCAGGTGGTGGCCCGGTTCGTGGCACCGCCGGCCGGCCTCGAGTCACCGATGCTCTGGGGCACGCCCGGCCACCTCGGCTCGATCTTCGGCCCGAACGTTCGCTTCGCTCACACGATCGAGACCTTCACCTTCCGCTTCACGACCGCAGAAGCCTTCGTCGCCTACCTTCGCTGACCATAGCCCCGCCGGCCGCCGATCAACCCCGATGGGTACTACCACGTCAGCTCTCGAGGGTGCTACGGACGAACGCTCTTCAACACGCCCGCGCAGCACGAGGTCTTTCTCCGGATGTACCTGCGCACCGCTCGAAAGTACGGCTGGGAGACACCCTCCTGGGCCCTCATGGAGAACCACCACCATTTCGTCGTCCGGCTCACGAAGGGCGGGCTGTCGGAGGGCGGGATGGCGGGAAGGCGCGGTCGAGCTCGTTGATCCGCAACTACCTCGGCTTCGCCACGGGGGTTCAGCGGCAGCTGGATTGCCGAGCAGGCCTACGAGCAGGCGCTGTCTTCGGAGCGCACTTCCTCTTCAGACACGAAGCAGTTGCGCTCGAGCGCTCCGGAGGCATGCTCCGCCTCGTCCTCTCCGACGGACGGCACGTCGAGGCGCGTGCCGTCGATTCTCGCGACCGGCGCCAGTTACCGCCGCCTGAGCGTGCCCTCGCTCGAGACCTTCCACGGCGCAGGTGTGTTCTACGGCGGGCCTGTCTCCGAAGCCCCGGCTCTGACCGGCAAGGACACCTACGTCGCGGGGGGCGGAAACTCTGCCGGCCAAGCGGCGCTGCATCTCGCACGCTACAGCCGCAGCGTCACGCTGGACGTCCGCGCGTGGTCCTCGAGGCCGGCATGTCCGACTACCTGTGCGGACTCAAGGCGTCCCCGCACGTCGCGTGCGCCCGAAGAGACAGTGTGGTGCGGCTACCGCGCCACGATCGGCCTCGACCATCCGCGTCCCTTTCACACGCCGTCGGCGCTGCTCGAACTGATCAGCGCTCGACCCGCGGCGGCTCGAACTGCCTACCGGCAACTCGTCCACGACCGCCTTGCCTATCGCGAACAAGGCCAGTCGCCAAACGACGGGGTTCAACGTGGTTAGATCGAGGGGATGAGTCTCACCGTTCTGAACCCGGCGACCGAGGAGGCGATTGCGACTCTCGAGCAGGCCGGGGTGGACGAGACCGACGCGGCCGTCCGGCGCGCTCGCGAGGCCTTCCCCGCCTGGCGGGCTGTTTCGCCCGCCGACCGCGGGCGGCTGCTGCGGCGGCTCGCGACACTCGTCGAGGAGCACCACGAGGAGCTCGCGCGCATCGAGTCGCAGAACGTCGGCAAGCCGATCTCCGGCGCCCGCGGCGAGGTCGGGATGGTCGCCGACGTGTTCCACTTCTACGCGGGCGCCGTCGACAAGAAGCACGGCGAGACGATCCCCGTCGCCGGCGGGATAGACATGACGTTCCGTGAGCCGCTCGGCGTCGTCGGCCTGATCGTGCCGTGGAACTTCCCGCTCAATATCTCGTCGTGGAAGCTCGGCCCGGCGCTCGCCTGCGGCAACACGGTCGTGCTCAAGCCCGCCGAGCTGACGCCGCTCTCCGCACTGCGGCTCGCAGAGCTCGCGCTCGAGGCCGGGATCCCCGAGGGCGTGCTCAACGTCGTCGTCGGCAAGGGCTCGATCGTCGGGCAGCGCCTCGTCGAGCATCCCGACGTCGCGAAGATCGGCTTCACCGGCTCGACGGAGGTGGGCCGCTCCGTCATGGAGGGCGCCGCCGCGACGATCAAGCGCGTCACGCTCGAGCTCGGCGGCAAGTCCGCGAACGTCGTCTTCGCCGACGCAGACCTCGAGCGCGCGGCGGCCGCCGCGCCGTATGCCGTCTTCGACAACGCGGGCCAGGACTGCTGTGCGCGGTCGCGGATCCTCGTCGAGCGCAGCGCCTACGATCGCTTCGCCGAGCTGTTCGTCGCCGCGACCCGCACCCTCGAGGTCGGCGACCCGAGCGCCGAGTCGACCGAGATGGGCCCGCTGATCTCCGCGCAGCATCGCGAGACCGTCGCCGGCTTCGTCGAGAGCGACACGCTCTACCGGGGCGTGACGCCGGACGGCAAGGGGTTCTGGTACCCGTGCACGATCGTCGAGGCGACGAACGACGACCGCATCGCACGCGAGGAGGTCTTCGGCCCCGTCGCGGCGCTAATCCCGTTCGACGACGAAGCGGATGCGATCCGCATCGCGAACGACACGCCCTACGGGCTCTCCGGCTCCATCTGGACGCAGAACGGCGGCCGCGCGCTGCGGGTGGCGCGCGCGCTCGACACCGGGGTGCTGAGCATCAACTCGAACAGCTCGGTGCGCGTCTCGACGCCGTTCGGCGGCTTCAAGCAGTCGGGCTTCGGCCGCGAGCTCGGCATGCACGGGCTGGAGGGTTACTCGGAGGTGAAAAACGTCTACTACTCGACGGAGGGCTGATGGGGCGTCTCGACGGCAAGGTCTGTGTGATCACCGGAGCCGGCGGCGGCATGGGCCGCGACGCGACCCTGCTGTTCAGCGAGGAAGGCGCACAGGTCTGCGCCGCCGACGTCAACCTCGCGGCCGCACAGGAGACGGCAGCTCAGGCGCGCGAGGCGTTCGCCCATCAAGTCGACGTCGCCGACGAGGCGAGCGTCAAGGCGATGATGGACGCGACCGTCGAGCGCTACGGCGGCATCGACGTGCTCTACAACAACGCGGGCATCTCGCCGGACGACGATGCGTCGATCCTCGACACGAGCGTCGAGGCCTGGGACCGCGTGCAGGCCGTCAACACGAGAGGCGTCTTCCTCTGCTGCAAGCACGGCATCCCCCATCTCCTCGAGCGCGGCGGCGGCAGCGTGATCAACGTCGCGAGCTTCGTCGCGGTCGTCGGCGCCGCCACGAGCCAGATCTCCTACAGCGCCTCCAAGGGCGCCGTGCTGTCGATGAGCCGCGAGCTGGCGGTCCAGTTCGCGCGCAGCAACGTGCGCGTGAACGCGCTCTGCCCCGGGCCTGTCGAGACGCCGCTCCTGCTGAACATCTTCGGCGACGACCCCGCGGCGCTCGCCCGGCGGCGAGTGCACTGGCCGACCGGCCGGCTCGCGAAGCCGCGCGAGGTCGTGAACGGCGCGCTCTTCCTCGCGTCGGACGACGCCTCCTACGTGACCGGCTCCACCTTCCTCGTGGACGGCGGGCTGACCGCGGCGTATGTGACGCCGGAGTAATGCGCGTCTGCCTGATGATCGAGGGGCAGGAGGGCGTCTCCTGGGAGCAGTGGGTCGCGCTCGCGCGCGCGGCGGAGGACGCCGGCCTCGACGGGCTCTTCCGATCCGACCACTACCGCTCGATCGTGCGCGGCGAGCCGGCAGGCTCACTCGATGCGTGGGCGACACTCGCCGGGCTCGCAGCGGTGACGAACCGGATCAGGCTCGGGACGATGGTCTCCCCCGTCACGTTCCGCCGCGTTCCCGTGCTCGCGAAGATGGTCACGACGGTCGACCACATCTCCGCCGGGCGGGTCGAGCTCGGGCTCGGCGCCGGCTGGTTCGAGGCCGAGCACGAAACGTACGGCTTCGACTTCCCGCCGCTTCGGGAGCGGATGGACGAGCTGGACCGCCAGCTCGCCGAGCTCGTCCGCCACTGGGACGATGCACCGGAGATCCAGCCGAAGCCGCTGCAGCGCCCGCATCCGCCGGTCATCGTCGGCGGGAGCGCGAAGCCGCGCACCGTTCGGGCAGCCGTCGCGCACGCCGACGAGTACAACACCGTCTGGCCGACGGTCGCGGAGGCGCGCGAGCGCAGGCGCACGCTCGACGAGGCAGCAGGAGCAGCGGGGCGCGAGCCACTCCGCTTCTCGATGATGACGAGCTGTGTCGTCGCCGACGACGAGGCTGATCTCCGCGAGCGCCTGGCGACCTTCAAGGCGCTCACCGGCAGTGACGGGCCGGCGATCTCGGGCACCCTCGACGAGGTCGCCACCCGGCTGCGCGAATACGAAGACGCAGGCGTCGAGCGCGCGATGCTCCAGCACATCGCGCACGAGGACGTCGAGATGGTCAAGGTGCTGGGCAGCGTGGCAGCCCAACTAGGCTAGGCCCGTGCGCCTCTTCCTCGTCCGCCACGCCGAGGCCGCCCCCGGCGAGCCGGACGCACTCAGGCCCCTCACCCCGGCCGGCCGGGCACTCGCCCGAGAGCTCGCCGACCGGCTCGCCACGGAGGAGCTCGATGCGGTGCTCTCGAGCCCCCTCCTGCGCGCGCGGCAGACGGCCGAGCAGATTGCCCGCGCGGCCAATCTCGCCGCCGAGGTCGACGAACGGCTCGCACCCGGCGCGAGCGCAGACGACGTTCGCGAGGCAGCCGCCGGCCGCGGCGCGACGGTCGTTGCCGTCGCGCACCAGCCGGACTGCAGTGAGATCCTCCTCGAGCTGACGGGTGAGAGCCGGCCGTTCGCGCCGGGCGCCGTTGCCGTGGTCGAACTGTGAGCGCGGTCACGGTGACGGGCCTGCGCAAGGCGTACGGTGCCCATGAGGCGCTGCGCGGCATCGACTTCACGATCGAGGCCGGCGAGGTGTTCGGGCTGCTCGGCCCGAACGGCGCCGGGAAGACGACGACAGTCGAGATCCTCGAGGGATACCGCAACCGCGACGCCGGGACGGTGGAGGTGCTCGGGGTCGACCCACAGCGGAGCGGCACACCGTGGCGCCAGCGAATCGGCGTGATGCTCCAGTCGTCCTCGCTCTACCCCAACCTGACTGCGCGCGAGAGCCTCAGCGTGTTCGCCGGGTACTACGCGAAGCCGCGCGACGTCGACGAGGTGATCGAGATCATCGGCCTCGCCGAGAAGGCCGAGTCACGGGTGCGCACGCTGTCGGGCGGGCAGCAACGCCGCCTCGACCTCGGCCTCGCGCTCATCGGCGATCCGGAGCTCGTGTTCCTCGACGAGCCCACGACCGGCTTCGACCCGGGCGCGCGCCGGACCGCCTGGGAGACCGTGCGCAACCTGCGTGCGCTCGGAAAGACGATCCTGCTGACGACGCACTACCTGGACGAGGCCGAGCAGCTGGCCGACCGCGTCGCCGTGCTGCGCGACGGAGTGATCGTGCGCGAGGGCTCGCCCGCCGATCTCACCGGCGGCTCCGTCGAGACCGAGATCCGCTTCAAGCGCGACGGGCGGAACGTGGTCGAGCGCACCGAGGACCCGACGCGACGGCTGCACGAGCTGACCGCCGAAGCGCTCGCCCGCGGCGAGGAGCTCGCCGAGCTCGAGGTCCTCCGCCCGACGCTCGAGGACGTCTACCTGGAGCTCACGCGGGAGCAGTGAGAGCGGCGAGCAGGCGCACGCCGTCCGGCGTGCCGTGGCCGGTGCATGCGTCCCAGCCGAGCCTGGCGCGATAGCCGCCGTTCGTCCCGTGCACCACCGCGTTGAACCCCGCCGGGGCGATCGACTCGTAGAGCAGCGGATTGAGGAAGCCGACTCTCGTGCCGAGGTGCTGGTTCAGCCGGGCGATCAGCGCTGCCCACAGGGGCCCGACCGCGCTCGTGCCCCCGAGCGCCTTCAGCTCACCGTTCAAGCGGATCCGATAGCCCGTGTCGGGGTCGGCGTTGCCGGCGACGTCGGGAACACCACGCCCGATATGGCGCCCCGGGTTGTGCGACCGCGGGACTCTGGCCCGCCTCTGCCACGAGGGAACCGGGTAGTACTGGCTCACACCCCCTCCCGTCGCGTTGCCGTCGCTGTTCCAGACGACCTCGCTGAGCTTGCCGCCTTCAACCTCCAGCCGCGTGCCTCCGCACGCGAGCACGTACGGGCTCGACGCCGGATAGTCCACGTGACCGCGCTTGGTCCCGACCCCGTCCGTCCAGCCGTTGTCGCCGGAGACGCAGCACACGGTGATGCCGAGCACGGCCGCAGCCTGAAACGCCTGGTCGAGCACGGCGCGCGCCTGCTCGGACCAGTTGAACTCGGCATCTCCCCAGCTGATCGAGATCACCGACGGTGCGCGCTCGTCGAAGACGGCTGCGGTCACGGCATCGACGAAGCCTCGATCGGTGAGCGGGGCGAAGTAGACGAGCTGCTCGGCTCCCGGGACGATCGCGCCGATCACCTGGATGTCGAGCATCACCTCACTGTCCGCGTGTGCGTGCACGCCCGGGCGGTTCCGCACCCCGTCGACGGAGACCGCCGTGATCCTCGGCAGCTCGAGGCCCAGGTCCGCGAAGTACGACCGCAGCTCGGCCCGCCGGTAGCCGCCTCCGAGCTCGATCACCGCGATTCGCTGGCCCTCACCGTCGAGCCGCGGCGGGAAGTTGTACAGCCGGGCGACCTCCGGCGGCGTGAACGATCTCGCCACGGCGTGTGCGGCACCGTTCGCCGCTCGTGCCCGGATCTGCGGATGCGCCTGCGGCCGGTCGTCGAGGCCGAGCACCGCCTGCACGACCGGTGCGAGGTCGCGCGGGAGGTGCACCATGCCGGAGCGGCCGCGGTATTCCCCGTGCGGAGAGGTGTACCGCGAGAACTTCGTCCCGAATGCCTGCGCCATCGCGGCAACCGTCCCGGCCAGCATGACGCTGCGGCGGGGGATGCTCGACTCCCGAACCTCGAGGCCGTAGTCGCGCGCGAACGCCGCCACGGCCGCGAGGTCCCTCGGATCGGCGCCGTAGACCGCTGCGAACGCGCGCAGATCCAGATGCCGGCGCTCGGCCAGCGGCTGCCGGCCGAGCTCCTCGATCGACGGCAGCGGCACCGAGGTGCGCGGCCGGACGATCACCGTCACCTCGGCCCACTCGTCGTGCGCCGGGTCGCCGATCCGGCGTGAGCCCGGGATCAGCTTGCGCTTGCTGCCGCCGACGGCGGTGGTGCCTCGCTTACTCGCTCTCCCGCTTGTGCGCCTTGTGCTTGTGCTCTCCGGTCTCGCGTTCGCTCGTGTGCCCTTCGAGGCTGTGCCCCTCGAGGCTCCGCTCGCCGAGCTCGCCTTCGTCGGCGTGCCCTTCGAGGCTGTGCCCTTCGAGACTGCGCTCGCCGAGCCCGCCTTCGTCGGCGTGCCCTTCGAGGCTGTGCCCTTCGAGACTGCGCTCGCCGAGACCGTGCTCGCCGGGCTCTGGCCGCTCATCGCCCACGACTCCTCCTCCGCTTGGGAGCGTCCACTCTAACCGCCGTCTGCAGCGGAGTCACGCGCCCGGGACGGTCGAGAGCCCGGCGAGCAGCGAGCGCGTTCTCGCGGCGTGCGCGACATTGCCCTTCGCCTCCCACAGCGCGAGCGCCGCGCGCATCGCTTCGACACCGTCGCTTTCGCGGCCGCCGAGCTGCAGGACCTCGCCGAGCGCGAGCAGCGAATCGCCGCGCAGGTCGATGTACTCCGTCTGCTCCGCGAGCGCGATGCCTTCCCGGGCGATCGCCTCGGCGCGGGCCACGTCGCTCCCACGGGCGAGGAGCTTCGCCCGGCCGGCCCGCAGTCGCACCTGTGTGACGAAGTCGTCGGCCGCACCGGTCTCGGCGGCGATGTCGAGCAGGCCGTCCGCTTCGTCGAAGCGCTGCTGCCTCAGCATGCACTCGGCGAAGATCGTCGCGACCGTCGAGAGAACGTTGCGCCGGCCGGCTGCGGCGAGCGTGTCGTAGCTCGCCCGAAGCCGCGTCTCGGCGATGCCCGGGTCGTCCGTCAAGCCCCAGATCCAGCAACCGACGAAACCCGCGGCCCAGAGCTCCATGCCGAGATCGGAGCAGTAGGACATGCCGCGCGCGAAGAGCGCCTCCCCCTCCGCGGGATCCCCGCGCGCAACGCGAACAACCGCCCGCCGGAGCGTCGTCTTCGCCTCCACGCCGAGGCTTCCGGTCTCGCGCGCCCAGCTCAGGTCGTCCTCGAGCATGGCCTCGACGAGATCGAGCGGGGTGAAGCCCCACTGAGCGGCGACCGTGCGCACGAGGCGATGGTTGCCCTGCTGCTGGGCATCGTGCGCCCGTTCCGCATGCACGAACCCGCGGTCCGACGCTGCGGCCGCCTCGGACAGGCGGCCGTGGTAGTAGTGGACCATCGCGACCACCTCACAGGCGCGTGCGACGCCGGTGTCGTCGCCCAGGCGCTCGAAGGCGGGTATGCCCTCCTCCGCCTCCCGCAACGTCGACGCCTCGGTCGAGCGCTCACCCTCCGTGTACACGACGAGCCACGCCTCCTCGATCCTCGCTCGCGTCAGGAGGAGCTCGTCGCCGAGCAGGTCGGCCGACCGGATCGCCTCGGCGGCGAGCTCCTGCGCCTCGCCCGCACGCCCGCTCACGGCCAGCGGCTCGATCAGGTCGAGCAGAACCGCGACGCGCTCGCGGCTCTCGACGGAGAAGAGCGCCGCCGCCCGGCCGAGCAGGTTGGCGGCCGCCCCGACGTCGCCGCGGGCGATGGCGCGGCGGCCGGCGGCTGCGAGCCGGCTCGCCGCACGCTCGCCGAGGATGCGCACGTCGTCGTCGACGCCGCCGCCGAGCTCCGTGCGGTACCGGTGGCTCTGTTCGAGGTGGTAGCCGAGGATCTCCTCGTGCTCGGTGACCCGCTCGCCGGCCATTCGTTCGAGCCAGTGGGCGAACTGCTCGTGCAGCGTGGCGCGGAGGGTCTTCGCGGTCTCGCGGTACGCCGCGTCACGGACGAGGATGTGCTTGAACCGGTACGCGGTCTCACCGACGAAGCTCGCGGGAGCGGACCGCACGAGGTCCTTGTCCCCGAGCCGCTGCAGGTCGCCCGGGACGGCGGGACGCCAGGCGGGATCGGAGAGCTCGACGACGGCGCCCGAGTGGAAGACCTCGCCCTCGACCGCGCCGCGTGCGAGCGTGGCCCGGGCCTCGCCGTCGAGCCGGTCGAGGCGGGCGCTGAGCAAGGCGTGCAGGCTCGCCGGCAGCGCGAGCGCGTCGAGGTCGCCCCGGAGGAGACTGCCGCCGCCGGACCGGACGAGCACGCCCTCGTCGAGGAGCATCGCGACGAGCTCCTCGGCGAACAGGGGGTTTCCGGCGGAGGCCTGCGCGAGCCGCTCCCGCACGCCGGGCGGAGTGTCGCCGAGCAGGCTCATGAGCAGCGCGTCGATGTCGCGCCCGCCGAGCGGCTCGAGCCGCACCGCCACCTGCCAGTGCGGGCCTTGCTCCAGCAGCTCGGGACGGGCCAGGCAGAGCAGCAGAATCGGAGCGTCGGTGATCGCCGCCGGCAGCCCGGCGAGCAGGCCGAGGAGCGTCGGCTCCGCCCAGTGGATGTCGTCGACGATCACGACCAGGGGCCGGGTCTCCGCCTGCGCCCGCAGGAAGTGCCGGATCGCCCACTCGGTCTCCGGCGCGGTCGCCGAGCCCTCCGCCAGCCCGAGCAGTTGCGCGATCTTCGCCGCGACCACACGCGTGTTCGGTCCACCCTCGACGTGCGCCTCGACGAGCGCGCGGGCCTGGGCGATCGAATGCTCGTCGTGGATGCCGGCGAGCTCCCGGACGATCTCGCCGATCGCCCAGAACGTGATCCCCTCTCCGTACGAAAGGCACCGGCCCCGCACAACCCGCGCACGGGCGCCGATCTGCGCGACGAGCTCGGCGGTCAGGCGCGACTTGCCGACGCCCGGTTCGCCGACCACGGTGACGAGACGGCATTCGCGTCCCGCGATCACCGCGTCGAACTCCCGCTCGAGCAGCTGCAGCTGATCCTCACGTCCCGCGAACGGGGTTCCCGCCCGCCGCGGGACCGGTCCGACGCTGCTCACCTCGAGGAGCCGGTAGGCCTGCACCGGCTCGGACTTTCCCTTGGCGGCGAGCGGCGTGACCGGCTCCGCCCGCACCGCGCCACGGACGAGCCGAAACGTCCGCTCCCCGAGCAGCACCTCGCCCGGGCCGGCGTGCTGCTCCAGCCGCGCGGCGACGTTGACCGGGTCGCCGGTGACGAACGTCTCGCGGCTCGAGGCGTCGCCGGCCACCACCTCGCCGGTGTTGACGCCGATCCGCAGTGCGATCGCGTGTCCGACCCGCCGCTCGAACTGCTCGTTGAGCACCGCGAGACGGGCCTGCATCTCCAGTGCCGCACGGCACGCTCGCAGAGCGTCGTCCTCGTGCGCCTCGGGCACGCCGAAGACGGCGAGCACCGCATCGCCGACGAACTTCTCCACCGTGCCCCCGTGCCGCTCGAGCGCACCGCGCATCTCGTGGAAGTACGAGAGCATCAGGCTGCGAACCGTCTCGGGATCGACCAGCTCGCCGAGCGCCGTGGATCCCGAGAGATCGCAGAACACGAGCGTTGCGAGCTTCCGCCGCTCGACCGCGGTTGGGACCAGCGCGGCTCCGCAGTAGCCGCAATGGCGAAAGCCCTCGGGGCTCTCGCGGCCGCAGGTCGGACAGGTCAGCACCGCGACAAGCCTACGACCTCGCGGGAAGCCACCGATAGTCTCCGTCTCCGACCGATGGATCCCGCCTCCCGCCTGCCCGTGACCGCCGAGTGAGGCTCTTCCTGCATGAACTGAGAACCGAGCAGGTGCTCTTCTGGCGAAACCGGGAGGCGGCGTTCTTCACCTTCTTCCTGCCGGTGATCTTCTTCCTGGTCTTCGGCTCGATCTACGGCAAGAGCGTGATCACGAAGGAGCACATCAAGGCGGCGCCGTTCCTGCAGGCGGGCATGATCGGATACGGGGTCGCGTCGACGGCCTTCGCCGGGCTCGCGATCACCATGGTGATCCGCCGCGAGAGCGGCGTGCTGAAGCGCATCCGTGCCACCCCTCTGCCGCCGTGGACATATCTGGTCGCCGTCCTCGTCTCGACCTTCATCACCTTCCTCATCGAGGCGACCGTCCTGATCCTGCTGGGGAAGCTGCTGTTCTCGGTCGCGTTCCCGGCGCGGCCGCTCTCGCTCTTCCTCGTCCTCGTGGTCGGCGCGGCGGCGTTCGCAGCGATGGGCCTCGGGCTGACGGGGTTCATACGGTCGGCCGAGGGATCGTCCGCGGTCGTCAACTTCGTCTACCTGCCGATGGCGATCATCTCGGGCACGTTCTTCACTCCCAAGGACTACCCCGGCTTCCTGCGCGCGATCGCGAACCTGCTGCCGCTCACCTACTTCACGAAGCTGACCCGCGATGTGATGGTGCTGCACCACCACATCTGGTCGGAGACCGAGGCGCTCGCGGTGGTGCTGCTCTGGGGCGTGATCGGCCTCATCGCCGCGCTGCGCGGCTTCCGCTGGCAGCCGCGCGAGGGCTGAGCGGACGGCGCTTGCCGCGCAGCGGCATGCTCGGCCCGACCACGGGCAGGTCGTGCCCGGGCAGCAGCGCGTGCCAGTAGAGCCACGGGAAGAGCACGTTGCCGAGATGGCTCAGCCGCGACTCGCGCAGCAGCGGCAGCGGGCCTGCCGCGTGCGGAAAGCGCCCCGGGAGCGGCTCGGTCTCATAGTTGAAGTCGAGCAGGAGCGCCTTGTTGTATCCGGTCTCGACGAACAGGTTGGAGTGGCCGTCGTAGACGCGCTCCAGCTTCTCGCCCGCGAGGTAGCGCACGACGTTGTCGGTCAGCGCCTCGGCCTCGAAGCGGGTCACCGACCCGGCCTTCGAGGTCGGCAGGTCGGTCGCATCGCCGATCGCGAAGATGTTCGCCGCGCTCTCGTGGCGGAGGGTGTGGGTGTTCGTGGGGACGAATCCGCGCGCGTCGCCCAGATGCGGCGACCGTCCGACGAATTCGGCGCCACCGTGGCGCGGCACGGTGACGAGCAGGTCGAAGGGCGTCAGGCGGCCGTCCTCCGCGTGGAGCACACCGCCCGCGCCGTCGACCTCGCTCGGGCTGAAGTCCGTGATCAGCTCGATTCCCTTGGACTCGAGCAGCGAGCGCAGCCGGTCCGACGCGGCCTCGTTCGCAAAAACGTCGGCGAGCGGCGTCGCGTACGCGAGGTCCACGCGCTCGCGCAGGCCGCGTTCGTGGAAGAGCCAATCGGCGAGGAACGCGAACTCGAGCGGGCCGACCGGGCACTTGATCGGAGCGGCCATGAGGTTGACCACGAGCCGGCCGCCCTCGAAGCTCTCGAGGTGCTCGCGGAGCGCCGCGGCACCGGCGACCGTGTAGAAGGTGAACACCCGCTCGTTCCAGCCCGGACCGGTCAGCCCGGGTGTCTCCTCAGGGCAGAGACGCGCCCCGCTCGCGACGACGAGCGCGTGGTACGGAAGGAGCGTCCCGTCCGACAGGCGCACCTCCTCCCG
Organism: uncultured Thermoleophilia bacterium; assembly: GCA_963828655.1. GTDB lineage: Bacteria > Actinomycetota > Thermoleophilia > Gaiellales > Gaiellaceae > PALSA-600. Next base: position 143,588 of record CAWHFK010000011.1, read on the forward strand.
GCCGACGGAGACGGCGTCGACCTCTTCCTCGTGGAACTGAATGCCCTTGCGCAGCTGCCGGCGGCGCGGACGGACGATCTCCTCGATCGTCGCGAGGCCGAACGGCACGAACAGGAGCCCCGGCTGGTAGACGTGGCGGTCGTCGCGGTCGACGACGTGGATGTCGGCGTCGCCCTCGGCGAACTTCCGCCGTAGGCGGTTGGCGACCATGGTGCCGCCGGTGCCGCCGCCGATGATCACGATCTGCTTGCGCACCACGTCTCCTCGTTGTCACCACAAGGCTCGCAACACGCGTGGGCCGCGCCAACAGCGCATCTGCGCACGCTCTATTCGGGGAACTACGTGGAGCGGCGGCTCAGCGGGTGAGCGTGATCTTCGAGAGCCCGACCGGGTTGTCGAGATCCGCCCCGCGCAGCTGGGCGAGCCGGAGCGCGGCGAGCTGGCCGGGGACGACCGCGACCAGCGGGCTGAGCCATTCCGGGACACCTGCGACGAGGGGCAGCGCGACCTCGCCGTGCCCGAGCACGCGGGCGTCGTCGGAGACCACGATCAGCCGGGCGCCGCGCCGCGCGATGTCCGCGACGGCGGTCTCCATCGCCTCGAGCGCCGGCCCGGAAGGGGCAATCGCGAATACCGGCCAGCCGGGCCCGATCGCGGCGACGGGCCCGTGCATCAGATCGGCCGCCGAGTACGCCTCGAACAGCAGGCCCGACAGCTCGCGGATCTTCAGCGCCACCTCGTACGAGGTGCAGTAGTTGATCCCGCGCGCGACCACGGTGCCGCCGTCGACGGCCCCGAGAGCGTCGAGCGCTGCGACGTCGATCCAGGACCGCTCGATCTGAGCCTCGATCTGCGCCGGAACCCGGCGCAGCTCTGCGAGCGCCTGGGCATCGCCGGTCGTCGTCGCGAAGATGAGCGCGATCGCGCCGAGCGAGTTGACGTACGTCTTGGTCGCGGCGACGGCCTGTTCCTTCCCGGCCTCGAGCTTCACCACGGCGTCGGCCGCGAGACCGAGGGGCGACGAGGGCGAGTTCGTGACGGCGATCGAAGGCCGGCCCTGGCGCTGCGCCTCCCGCACGACCTCGACGACGTCAGGCGACTCGCCGGACTGCGAGATGCCGACGACCAGGGCGCCGTCGAGCCGCGGGGGCTGTTCGTAGAGGGTGAAGAGCGAGGGCGTTGCGAACGCGACCGGGACCCGGTGCGCCCGGCCGAGCAGGTACTGCGCGTAGCGCGCAGCGTTCGACGAGCTCCCCCGCGAGGCGATCAGGACGTACTGGACGTCGCTGCGGCGGAAGAGCCCGGCGATCTCCTCGGCATACGTCAGCTGCTGTTCGATCAGCCGGGCGAGCGCCGCCGGCTGGTCGCGCAGCTCCTGCTCGAGGTGGCTCGTCACAGCCCCAGTGCCCTTCCGGCCGCCGCGAGCGACGCGCGCCCGCCTCCGTACGTCGCGACGTAGCCGCGCGCGAGGATCGGCCGCCACACGGGCAGCCCGGTCTCGACGACGATCGCGCCCGGCACGTCTGCGGCCCGCTGCATCCAGGGATGACGATGCGCGTCGCGAACGACATAGACGTCTGCGGGGGGCACCAGCTCGCCCTCGCGCACGACCGGCGCGTCTCCCAATCCGTGCTCGGCCTCTCCGGCGGCGATGTTCGCCTGTGGGCGCAGTTCGACGATCACCGGCACGTTCGTAAGTGTGACGTCGCCTTCGACGAGGAGCGCCCGGCCCGCTCCCGCAGCAGCGCCCGCGTGGTCGGCGACGCCCGGCCCGGGCCTCGCCCAGTCGGCGAGGCGGGCGATCCTCTCCGCGGCCTCGCGCAGCCGGACCTCGTCCACGTTCGCGACGAGAGCCGCGCGGATCCGGTCGACCGCGTCCTCGCCGAGATCGTGGCCGACGCAGAGGGCGTCGACGCCCGCGGCGAGGGCGCGTACGGCGGTGCTCTCGACGCCGACGGTGTCGGCGACGGCCTTCATCTCGAGGGCGTCCGCCATCACGACGCCGTCGAAGCCGAGGTCGTCGCGAAGCCGGCCCTGGATCAGCGCCGGGTCGACGGTCGCGGGCAAGTCGTGCACGCGGATGTGGGCGGTCATGATCGACTTCACCCCGGCGTCGATCGCGGCCCGGAACGGCTCGAGCCCCGCCTCGACGTCGCCGACGAGCGTGGGCAGCTCGAGATGGGAATCCTGGGCCGTCGAGCCGTGGCCCGGCCAGTGCTTCGCGCAGGCGGCGACGCGCGCCCCCTGCAGACCCCGGACCCAGGCCGCGACCTGCCGCGCAACGAGGTGCGGATCCGAGCCGAACGCGCGCGTCCCGATCACGGGGTTCGCCGGCACGTTCACGTCGGCCACCGGAGCGAGGTTCCAGTTCACGCCGCAGGCGGCGAGCTCCGCGGCGATCGACGCCGCGACGCTCTCCGTCAGGGCCGGGTCGTCGACCGCGCCGAGCGCGGCGCCGCCCGGGTACGAGCTGCCGGTGGCCCACTCGAGCCTCGTCACGTCGCCGCCCTCCTCGTCGATCGCGAGCAGGAGGTCGGGGCGCTCGGCCCGCAGGTCGGTGCACAACGCAGCGAGCCGTTCCCGCGAAGGGACGTTGTAGGCGAAGAGCACGATTCCGCCGCCACCGCCGGCGAGGAAGCGGCAGGCCCAGTCCGGCACGGTGTCGCCGGCGAAGCTCGGGAAGATGCAGGCCGAAGCGAGCTCTTCGAGAGCCGCCGTCATCCGCGCACCGCCCCGGCGGTCAGCCCGAAGGCGATGCGCCGCTGGACGAGCAGGAAGAAGACGACGACCGGGATTGCGGTCAGCGTCGAGGCGGCCATCAGCGCCCCCCAGTCGGTGTGGCGGCTCGAACCGAGGAAGTAGGAGAGCCAGACGGTCACCGTCTGCTTCGACTGGTCGTTCAGGAGCACGCGGGCGAAGATGTACTCGTTCCAGGTCGTGATGAATGCGAACACCGACGTCGCTACGAGGCCGGGGCCCATCAGCGGCAGCAGGATCTTCATGAAGACGCCCACGCGCGTCGAGCCGTCGACCATTGCGGCCTCCTCGAGATCCTTCGGGATCCCGAGCAGGAAGCCGCGCAGCGTCCAGACGCAGAACGGCAGAACGAATGTCATGTAGGTGATGATCACGCCGGTCAGCGCGTTCACCTGGTGGTAGTCGGCGAGCACGACGTAGAGCGGGATGATCAGGCCGGCCTGCGGCAGCATCTGGATGCCGATCACGAGGACGATGAACAGCTTGCGCCCATCGAACCCGTAGCGCGCCAGCGCGATCGCGGCGAGGAAGGCGAGCACGATCGAGATCGCAACGGTGACGGTGACGACGATCAGGCTGTTCTTGACGTCGACCCAGAAGTACGGCTTGTGGATCGCGTCACGGAAGTGCTGCAGGGTCGGAGGCAGCGGGAACCAGGTCGGGTTGAGGCTGACGATCTCGTCGTTGGTCTTGAACGCGGTCGAGATCATCCAGAACACGGGGAAGACCATCACGAGGAACACACCGATGCCGACGACGTTCCAGCCGGTCTGGCGCGCGCGGCGCCCGCGTTCGCGTCTGGTCATTGTGCCTCTCCGATCCGCACCATCTTGCGCACGTAAACGACGCTCAGCGCGGCGACCATGAGCAGCATCAGCAGCGAGATCGCGGCGCCCCGGCCGTAGTCGCTCTTGAAGTACCCCTCCTCGAAGAGGTAGATGCTCATCAGGTAGTTGCCGGTGGTGATCTTCGACTGGCCGATCAGCAGGTACGGCTGGGTGAACACACCGAAGTCCCAGATGATCGACAGGCTCGTGAGGATGAGCAGGATCGGCTTGAGGATCGGCACCGTGATGTCGCGGAAGACGCGCCACGGCCGCGCGCCGTCGACCTCCGCGGCCTCCACGAGGTCGTGCGGCACCTGCGCCAGGCCGGCGTAGAGCGTGATGACGACGAACGGGAGCGCGCCCCAGACGATCAGCAGCGTCGTCATGCCGAGCTGCGAGAACGTCGTCGCGTACCAGTCGTGCTGGAAGAAGTCGCCGACGCCGAGCTTCGTCAGGATGTAGTTGACGACGCCGTTCTGGTAGTTGGTCATCCAGTACCAGATCTGCACTGCGACGACCACCGGCATCGACCAGACCAGCACGAGCCCCGAGCTGAGCAATAGCCGCACCCCCGTGCTGACCCGCACGAGCAGGAGAGCGAGCAGCATCCCGATCCCCATCGTCATGACGACGTTGACCGTCGTGAAGACGATCGTGCGGACGAGCGTGTGCCAGAAGACGGGGTCGCTGAGAACCGAGCGGTAGTTCGCGAGCCCGATGTAGACGCCCTCGTGCCGGATCAGGTCGAAGAGGCCGTAGCGCTCGAGGGAGAGCTTGACGAGCCAGAAGAGCGGATAGCCGAGGATCACCGCGATCACGACGACGATCGGCGCGATCAGTCCGTACGGCACCGCCCCGCGGCCCGTTCGAGCCCAGAAACGGCGGCGCCGCCGAGACCCCTGATGCAAGGTCTCGGCGGCGTGTGCCGTTGGACTGCTCTCGTGCACCGGTTACGGCTGGTTCAGCACCGATGCGATGTTGTCGCTGGCGGACGAAGCTGCCTGCTTGATCGACAGCTTGTTGGTGAGGATCTGCGCCAGCATGTTGCGCAGGATGTTGCCGTTCTCGACGTCGACCCAGTGCTTCGCCGTCGGAACGAACCAGCTCCGTGCGGCTGCACGCTCGTTGACGCTCGTGCCGAGCAGGTTGGTCGCGTTCGGGATGTTGCCCTTCGCCTGGAGCGCCTTCTCGGAGCTCGTGTCCGTGAAGTCCTTGATCCAGTCGGCGGCGAGCGCCTTGTTCGAGCTCGTCACCGGAACGGCGAGGTCGGAACCGCCGAGGAAGCCCGGGATCGCCTGGCCCTTGACGTGGCCGGGCATCACGAACTGAGCGGTCGTCGGCGTGTACGCCTTCCCGACGCAGCAGCTGAACCAGCTCGGGCCGATCATCGACGCAGCGAGACCCTGTGCGTACACGTCATAGGGGTTCGGATGCGTCTCGTCGGTCGTCTTGCTGGCCCGCGAGGTCGAGAGGAAGAAGGCCTTGTACGCGGCGAGGCCGGCCAGCGACTTCGGCGTGTTGAGGAGGCCCTTCCACTTCCCGCTGACCTGCTGAGCGATGCCGCCGCCGTAGTCGAAGACGAAGCTCATCGCGAAGTACCAGTCGGTGCCTGCGATGTAGACCGGGGAGAAGCCCTTCTTCGGGTTCTTGGCCAGCAGCTTCCTGGCGTCGGCCGCGTACTGCGCCGTCGTCGCCGGCAGCTTCGAGATGCCCGCCTTCTTGAACAGGTCGGTTCGGTAGGTGACGACACGCGAACCCGCGTAGTAGGGCACGCCGTACGTCTTCCCGCCGAACGCCCCGGAGGCAGCGAGGCCCTTGAGCCACGACGACGAGTTGTCGAACGACGACTTGTCGAGCGGCGCGAACGCACCGGCTGCCATGTACTTCGTCATCTCGGTGTTGCCCATCTCGATCACGTCCGGTCCGCCGCCACCCGCGAGGGTCGCGTCGAACTTCTGCAGGTGGTCGCCCCAGTTCTGGTACTGGACGTTCACCGACGTGCCGGGATGGTCGGACTGGAACTGCTGAGTCGCGGCCGCAACGACGCCCGGCCAGCCGGACTGCGCGTCGACCTGAAGCCACACGGTGATGCTGTTGGCGGTCGCCTTCTTGGTCGCACCGAGCGTCGTCGCGGTGGTGACCGCGGCGGCGAGGACGGCGACGAGACAGAGAGCGACGATGCTGCGTCTCTTCATCTGGAGACCTCCAGAGTCAGGCGGCCCTGTCGCTCACTGCGAGTCTCGGCGCCGCGCTTTTGGTACAGACCACTTACCATCTCGCCGGATAGTTTCACAAAATTCACCAAGAAGTCAATACCAATTCTAGAACTGGTTCAGCCCGGCGACGAGCGGCAGCGCCGGACGCCCGCCCAGGCCGATCTCCGTCACGAGCCGGTAGCGGTCGCCGCGATAGGTCGAGCTCGTGAACTCGACCACGTCGCCCTCGGCAGTCCTCGTCACCCGCTCGAACAGCAGTGCCGGCGAGTGGAGGGGGACGCCGAGCGTCGCCGACTCCTCCTCGTTCGTCACGGTCGGCTCGACCGTCTGCGTGCCGCCGACGATCGCGACGTCGTAGCGGCCGGCGAGCAGGTCGTAGAACGAATGCTCCTCGAGGTCGCGCCCCGAGAGGCCCGGAACGAGCGACGACCGGACGTGCAGCAGCTCGATCGCCATCGGGTCGCCGTCGGCGAGGCGCAACCTCTTGACCGCGACCACCGGCTCGGACGGTGAGACGTGCAGGATGCGGCCGAGCCGGGCACCGGCGGCGATCTCGCGAAGGTCGAGCGTGCGGCTGCCGGGCGTGAGCCCGCGGGCGCGCATGTCGTCGCTGAACGACGTGATGTCGATTCCCTTCGCGACCTTCGGCTCGGCGACGAACGTGCCGGCGCCGCGCCTGCGCACGAGGTAGCCCTCGCGCACGAGCTCGTCGAGCGCGGCCCGCACGGTCAGCCGCGACACGCCGAGGTCGATCCCGAGCTGACGCTCGGAGGGGATGGCGTCGCCGACGCTGAGCGGCTCGATCAGCTCGAGGACGCGCTCGCGGGTCTCACGCTGCTTCGTCAATGCGCAGCCAGAGCGGGCGCACCGGCGGCCGTCTCGAGGCGCGCGCCGCTGTCGGGGTCGAAGAAGTGGAAGCCCGCAGGGTCGACCGCAAGCTCGAGCTCCGCGCCCACCCGTGCGGCGGTGCGGGCGTCGACCCGGGCGGTGAAGAGCGCCTGGTCGGCGGGCAGCAATCCCTCTTCCGATGCCGTTTCCAGCACCTCGGCGGTCATCGGCGGCGCATCGACCTGGAAGAACACGTGCGCGTCGGAGCCCAGCTCCTCGAGCACCTCCACGTGGGCGCGGATCGTCGGCATCCCGGGCGCGAAGGCGGCGTCCTCGAAGCTCTCGGGGCGAATCCCCACGACGACCCGCTCCAGGCCGGGCGGCGCGGTGATCGCCACGCGGTACTGCCCGAAGCACACGTGGTCGCCGTCGACCGTCCCCGCGACGAGGTTCATCGCGGGCGAGCCGATGAACGCGGCGATGAAGAGATTGTTCGGCCGGCGATAGAGGACCTGCGGCCGGTCGCACTGGAGGATGCGCCCGTCTCTCATCACCGCGACTCGCTGCCCGAGCGTCATCGCCTCGGTCTGATCGTGCGTCACGTACACCGTCGTGACGCCGAGCCGCTGATGCAGCTGCGCGAGTGACGCCCGCATGCCGACGCGGAGCTTCGCATCGAGGTTCGACAGCGGCTCGTCGAGCAGGAACGCCTGCGGCTGACGCACGATCGCGCGTCCCATCGCCACCCGCTGCCGCTGGCCGCCGGACAGCTGGGCCGGGCGCCGCTCGAGCAGATCGGTGAGGCCGAGGAGCTCTGCGACGTCGGCCACGCGGCGCGCGATCTCGGGCTTCGGGGTGCGCCGTGCCTTGAGGCCGTACCCCATGTTCTGGCGCACCGTCATGTGCGGGTAGAGCGCGTAGGTCTGGAAGACCATGGCGATGTCCCGGCTGCGCGGGGCGAGGTCGGTCACGTCGCGGTCGCCGATCCAGATCTCCCCGTCCGTCACGTCCTCGAGGCCCGCGATCATCCGCAGCAGGGTCGACTTGCCGCAGCCCGAGGGGCCGACGAGCACGAGGAACTCGCCGTCGGCGATCTCCAGCGAGACGTCGTCCACGGCCCGCACCGCGCCGAACGTCTTGCGCACCTGGTCGAGCCGGATCGCCGCCACGCAGCGATGGTATAGACCAACTCGCGAGGACACAAGCCCATCTGGGGTGAAATTTGGCAACTGGTATTGACCAAAGGGTAGGACCACTTCTAGACTGCTCTGGATGAAGCTCGGTGTCACAGCGGCGCTCGTCGACGGCCTGCTCGTGAAGGGCGACGTCGAGGTGCTCGACGGCCGGATCGCAGCGGTCGGCCTCGGCGGCCGCAACGGGCACGGCATTGCCGTCCCCGGCTACGTCGACCTGCAGGTGAACGGCTTCGGCGGCGTCGACTTTCTCGACGCGGACGCGGACGGCTATCGCAGGGCGGGCGAGGCGCTGCTCGAGACGGGCGTCACCGCGTACCTGCCGACGCTCATCACGAGCCCGGAGCAGCAGATCCTCGCGGCGATGCGCGAGGTGCCGATCAGCGACGCCCGGCCGCGCATCCTCGGCATGCACCTGGAAGGCCCCTTCCTCTCGCCGAACCGGCTCGGGACCCACGAGGCGTCGTCGCGCCGTGATCCCGACCTGGCGCTGCTCGATCGCCTGCTCGATTCAGGCCCGGTGCGGCTGATGACGCTGGCGCCCGAGCTTCCCGGCGCGACGGAGCTGATCGACCGGCTGCTCGAGCGCGGCGTCGCCGTCTCGCTCGGCCACACGGACGCCACGGCGGAGCAGGCGAACGCGGCGTTCGACCGCGGCGCGCGCAGTGTCACGCACCTGTTCAACGCGATGCGGCCGTTCCTCCACCGCGATCCCGGCATCGTCGGCGCGGCGCTCGCCCGCGAGGACGTCGTCGTCTGGATCATCGTCGACGGCATCCACCTCGCGCCCGAGACCGTCCGGGTCACGTGGCACGCCGCGCGGGAGCGGCTTGCGCTCGTGACGGACGCGATCACGGGGGCCGGCGTCGCGGACGGCTCGTACAGCCTCGGCAATCTCGACGTGCGCGTCCACGAAGGCACCGTTCGCGGGCCGGACGGAGTTCTCGCCGGCAGCGTCCTGACGATGGACGAGGCCGTGCGCAACCTGCACGCACTCGGGGTGCCGTTCGAGGAGGCGATCGCGGCCGCGACGACGACGCCGGCCGGTGTGCTCGGCGAGACGGAGCTCGGCCGGCTCGACGTGGGGCTGCCGGCCGACGTCGTCATCCTGAACGAAGGGCTCGAGATCGAGCGCGTGCTCGTCGGCGGCGAGGTCCGCGTCGCGGTCTAGCCTCCGGGCGATGCGCCCCCTGGCCGTTCGGCTCGCGACCCACTATCTCGGCGCCCTCCACCGCGTTCTCTACCGCGCGAGCGGGGGACGGATCGGGTCGCGGATCTGGGGCCTCCCGATCGTGCTGCTCACGACGACCGGCCGCCGGTCGGGACGGCGGCGGACGGTGCCGCTGTGCTCGCTGCCGCAAGGCGAGAGCTACGTGGTGATCGCGTCGTACGGCGGGCTCGACCGGCCGCCGTCGTGGTGGCTGAATCTGCAGCGTGACCCACACGCGGCGGTGCAGCTCGGGCGCACGACGCAAAACGTGGTGGCACGCGAGACGACATCCGCCGAGCGCGACCGGCTGTGGGCCGAGGTGACCGCGATCGCGCCGGGCTACCTCGGCTACGAACGCCGGACGTCCCGCCGCATTCCGGTCGTCGTGCTGGAGCCCAGTTAGGGGAAGGTCAGCGGCTGGTTCACGCTGGTGACGGCGTACGACAGGTTCATGTGGAGGCTCTGATTCGCCACGTGCATGGTCATGTCGATCAGCGCGGTCTCCACGAGGTGCGAGTCACGCGGGATGAAGAGCGAGACCTTGATGTCGCTCATCGAGCCGCCGACCTTCGACAGCAAGCCGGTCGACACGCCCGGGAGGCTCTTGAGCAGTGCGTTGCCGTCGATCGTGCCGGTCACGTCGTCCTCGGTGCGGCCGTTCACGTCGATCTTCGACACCGAGACGTCCTTCACGTACGGAGTTAGCGCGTTGAGGTCGAAGCCCGCGGCCGCGGCCGGCTTCACGCTTGTCGGGAGGGGGACGGTGCGCGTCGTGCCGTTGAAACGCAGCTGCATGTTGGGGCCGCGCTTCACCATCACGAGATCGAACGGGGACGCGCTTCCGGCCTCGCTGTTCACCGTCGCGTAATAGTCGCCCGCTCCTGTGCCCTTCAGGACCATGCCGCCGATCACGTCGACGACGACGCTGTTGGCGGACGAGTCCATGCTCATGCGCATCGAGAACGCTTCGGAGCGGACCGACTTCGCGGCGACCTGCGACTGGGAGAGCAGGTCTTCGGCCTGTTTCGCGTCGGCGCCGGTGCACGCCGCCAGCACGAGCGGGAGCGCCACGAGAGCGAGGAGGAACGAAAAACGCCGCACGTGCTGATGATCGGCGTGTTTCCCGCTCCGCGTGTCCCCCGTTCGGAGGATCAGTCCGCGACGGGTGAGCCTTGGGAGTGCACGGGCCGCAGGCTGCGATGCAATGCGAGCGCGATCGCGGCGGCCACGGCCGGCACGAGCAGGTACTCGGCCGAGAAGACGGCGAGCGCCGCCGACAGCACGAACGAGCACGCCGCCGCGATCCGCACGCCCCCATCGAGGATCCTGGTCGCCGAGAGCAGCGCGAGAACGTAGACGGCGATGAAGCACGCCGAGGTGGCGCGAACGAGCCCGGAGGTCGTGCCCGCCCCGGCGAGCACTGCGACGATCACGACTACGACGACCGGGGCGTAGACGTAGAGCGGGCGGCGCGGAATCGTCCGGTGGGCGTCGCCGGCGAACCAGGCCGGCAGCGCGCGTTCGGCTGCGAGCGACGCCGCGAGCTTCGCCATGCCGCCCACGTAGACGTTCATCGTGCCCATCGTCAGCGCGACGGCGAGCACCGCGGTCGCGTCGCGGCCGGCGCGGCCGAAGCCGACCGCGATGAGGTCGGCGAGCGGGACGCGCGACCGCGTTCCGGCCGTGACGCCGATCGTCGCGACCGCGAGCCCGATGTAGAGAACGGAGACGAGGGCGAACGCGATCGCCATGGCGCGCGGCAGGTCGTGCTCGGGACGGCGGAAGTCGCCTGCGAGCTGCGCGACCGCCTCCCAGCCGACGAAGAGCCAGACGAGGATGTTCGCGGCGGTGCCGATCGCCCAGATGCCATGGGGAGCGAACGGCGTCCAGTTGCGCCCGCCCCGAGAAGGCAACGCCACCGCGAGCGCAAGCGCCAGCACGACGACGAGGACCGACGAGAGCGCGAGCTGGAACCCGGACGAGACGCGCAGACCGAAGACGTTGGCGACGACGACGATGGAGAACATCGCGAGACCGACGGCCGCCGCAACTGGCGTCCCGGAGCCCGTGAGGTCGGCGACGTAGTAGCCGCCGATCACGGACACGGCGGGCGCGCCGAGCAGCACCGCGGCGAGGAACCAGCCGCCCGTGACCGCGGCCGCGTCCTCGCCGAGCCCCTCGCGCACATAGGTCGAGACGCCGCCGGCGACCGGATGGCGCACGCCGAGTGCGGCGAACGTGACGGCGAGTGGCGCCGACAGGACGAGGAGTGCCGCCCAGGCGACGATCGAGGCGGCGCCGGCCGCCTGCGCCGCGAGCGCGGGCACGAGCAGGAGCCCCGGCCCGATCAGCGCGCCCACGTAGAGGGCTGCCCCGCGCGTGATCCCGAGCTGTCTCACTGATCAGAGAACGCCGGCGCGCCGCAGAATCGTCCCTCCGCCTTGCAGGCATAGAACAGTTCCTTGACATCTCACGAATAGCGCGGCCCTACAGTCAGCTCAGATGAACGCTCCTCGAATCAGGCTGGTCGGGATCTCCCTCGCGTGCCTCGTGGCCGCGGGCGCGTTCGCGGGCGTCGCCCGCTCGCTCTTCACTCCGGCCTGGAGCTACGTCCCGGCCGCCACGCGCGCACAGCTCGCGAAGCGACAGGGCGGAAGCCTGTTCCTGCCGGCGCGGACGCCGCTCTTCTACCGCTACCGGGCCGGCGCGCAGGTCGCAAACGGCGTGCTGAGCGTTCCCTTCACGAATCGGGTCCGCGTCCGCAAAGGCCTCTGGCGGTGGACCGGGCAGAGCTTCATCTGGCAGGTGCGCAGGCTGCCGGCCGGCAAGACGTGCGACCAGTGGGCCACGCGGACGCAGACGTTCCAGGTCGACGGCAACAAGGTCTTCGGCGGCACCGGCTCGACGGGCGCGGTCGCGTGGCGCTGCGTCACCAACGCGCACGGCACGTACGTGCTCTCGGCGTCGAACGGCGCCAAGCTTCCCGCCGTGGGCCTCGCGATCGTGGTCGCGAGCGGCCTCGACGTGAGCCACCGCCGCTAGCCGCCGGCTGCGGCTGACTCCCTGTCCCTGGATCGAGGGACGCGACTCCGGCCGCCGGCGGTCGATACCCGACCTGGATATCCAATTGCCCGGATGAAAAGGGAGACTTCATGAAGCTCAAGATCGTGTTGCTCGCGCTCATTGGAGCCGCAGGCGCCACCTCGTCCTTCGCACTCGCCGACTCCGGCCACCACGGCCGGGCGCATGCCGACGCCAAGAAGGGTCAGGCGTGCAAGAAAGCGGCGATCTTCGGAACCGCCGCACCGCAGTCGTTCACGGTGACCGTCACGCACGCGGGCCGGCACAGCGCGTTCAAGAACGGCGACGTCGTGACCGTCTCACTGGGAGCCCAGGGGCAGACCGTCGCGGTCAGCGGTGTGGGCTGCACAGACGGGTCGACGTTCCAGGCCGGCACGGCGCTACTGCATGTGCGGATGATCAGGACTCCCCCGACGACGACCGGGACGACGACGCACACCTCGACCACCGGTGATCGCGGCAAGGGCCGCGACCATCACGATCCCCATGGCGGCACGACGACAACGACGGGCACGACGACCTCGAAGACCACCACTGCGGAGACCACGACCTCCGAGACGACGACGGCGGACACCACGACCGCGGACACCACCACGACCGCGGACACGACGACCGCGTCGGGCGGCATGTAAGCCGATTTCAGCCACCAGGGTGACGAGCAGTGAAGCTCGTCACCCTGGTGCTCCTCGCCCTGGTTCGCCCGTGGCGAGCAGCCTGACCCGGCCGCCGTCGCGGCGTCTGCCGGGGCAGCGCGGGCGATCTTCGCCGACGGATAGTCAGTCGGGGATGCGTCGGGGGGATTCTTGGGCCGACGTACCATTGGGGCACGAGCCCCCGTAGCTCAGTGGATAGAGCAGCGGTTTCCTAAACCGCGTGCACAAGTTCGATTCTTGTCGGGG
>CAWHFK010000012.1:0-88083 GCA_963828655.1 uncultured Thermoleophilia bacterium
TTCGCCCGATCGCCTCTCGCCCGCTTGCCGCAGTTTGCGGCAACGGCCCTCCCGGGCCGCTCGCGAAGCCGAAACCTCCTGCTGAGGGTAGGTTTCGACCCCTGAAAGCCTACCCGGCCCGCCCTTGATTCAGGCCGCCCCGGGGTTTAGAACTGCACTGAGCCCGCACGGCGTTCGCCGGATGCGGGGATTGGGAGAAGAAGGGGGTGCAGCGCGATTCGGATCTTTCTGTGGCGTCCGCCACAGGTGGTCTTCTTTTCATGCGTTACATCTGGTTTCTGAACTAGGAAGAAGGGGAGGGTTCAATGCGTTTCCGTGTTTTCGGGACGCTCGCAGTTCTTGTCGCAGCGGTTGGTGTGCTCGCAGTTGGAGTCAGCACCGCCGCGGCGAAGAGCTCGACCGTCAGCCCGTATTACAACTACGCGGCCGACCCGCAGACCACGAACATTCCGTGGGTTGCCTGGGCCGGCGAGACGGTGAAGGTGACTCGGTGCTTCGGCCTCGGCGACAGCCAGGTCACCCAGGATGCCTTTGCCAACTCGGAGTACAACCACGGCATCAAGGCAATTGGTGAGTTCGACAAGTCCGACTGGAGCGGCGCGACCGATCAGCCGCCGTTCTTCCAGATCGGCACCGGAGACCAGACGTCCCGCCAGGTCGACCCGACCTGGAATGCAAACGGCGGCGTCTGCTTCTCGACCAATGTCACGTCGGAGAAGGCGGGCCTCGAGCGGATCAAGTTCTCGATCTCGCTCGACCTGGGCAAGTACCTGAACTTCGTTCTTGGCCAGGACGTCATCTTCCAGCAGGACCTGTACGTCATCTGGATGTGGGACTCGAATCCGGTGCTGACCGAAGCGGCCGACACCGGTGCCTACAAGGTCGGCGACCCGGGCGGGAGCGGTTCGTTCTCCCCGATCGGCGATCCTGGGGCGAAGTCCTTCGAGCCCGGCCTGCTCAAGGTGCAGGTCACCGGCACGTTCCCGATGGGGAACGACTTCGCCGGCTATGACTTCACCGGTACGGCCCTCGGCAACGGCACGATCACGCTGCCGACCGATTGGCCCTGGCTGGCCAGCCACTTCGCGGAGGACTACACGCTGGGCAGCACCTTCCCGGGTGCGACTCCCATGCGTTGGGACATCCACGATGGTCAGGACAACTCCGAAGGCCATGTCGCGGCGAGCAACTGCGTCGACGACATCGGCCCGACGGAGTCCGTCGACAACTGCGTCGGCTCTGTCGGCCGATCCGGACCTCGGTCCGTTCTCGTCGATCTTCGGTCTCGTTGGGACCAGCAACGACGCGTACGGCCCGTTCGATCCGATCCGGTCGTTCGAGACGCTGCTTTCCGACGGCAACCTGACCGCCGACGACGCACCGATGCCGGCGCTTCGCGTCGACGTCGGGCTCACGAACGTGGGCGCCGATCACTCTGTCGGCACGCTCTCGAAGGCCGACAAGAGCTCGATCGACAACCGCAATCCAGCTGCGTACGGCGGGAACACCACCGATCTCGGTGACCCGCATCAGCTGTACGCGCCGTTCTACAAGGCATACGTGCCTGCAGTGGTGCCGATCATCGACGCCAACACCACGTCCGGCGTTGAAGGCTCGATCGGTGGCAACTACGGCAACTGGCTCACGTCAGGCGCCTACGGCGTGCCGACCACTGAGGAAGACGCGTTCATCTACGACTACTGGGATACGTTCTCGCTCAAGACGCACTGGGGCAACAACGATTGCTACGGCGTCAACGGCGAGCCCATCTCCCAGCCGAACGGCGCGACCAAGGTCGCGGTCTACACGGACGAGCACGGCCAGGCGTACGTGCAGTTCAACCCGGCGAACTCCAGGGACGGCGAGGGCATCTACCTCACCCCGGATTCGAACGGGCGCTGCGACGTCTACTCCGGCTCGCTCGTCGGGACGGCCACGATCCAGGCCGAGTCGGTCTATCCGGCTCAGCAGCCTGCTGATCCTGGCCAACTCGGGCAAGCCGAAGCTGTCGGGTGTCATCACCAAGACCGTCAACTTCACCCCGAGCAAGGTCCTGACCTGCATCCCGAAGTCGACCAACGAGGCGTACTGCGTCGAGACGGTCACCGACTTCGAGGGCAACCCGATCAACGCTGACGTCGAGTTCACGACCGAGGCGAACGCGCCGATCACCAGCTGGGGCCCCGACTACAACAAGGTCGGCGGTTACGATCCGTCCGGTCAGTCCCTGATCACGTGGGACTCGGACTTCATCGACCTGCACAACTACGCTGCCACTGGTCAGGCTGCGATCTACGTTCACTCGTCGATCGATCAGTGCGTCAACGTCACGGTCGAGAACCTCGGCACCCGCAACGGTGGCTCGGGCATCACGCGCGACTATGACTTCAACGTCAAGCTCGGCGTGAAGTGCGGCACCAACACGGGTACCGGTCCGATCGTTCCTCCGGCAGGTGGCGGCGGTACGCCTCCGGCCGGCGGTTCCGGTGCAGTGACGGGCGGCAGCAGCACGGCAACCCCGGTTGCTGTGACCTCGCCGGCCCCGACGACCCAGACGGCCTCTGCGAAGACCGCCAAGGTCGCCAAGGTCGCCAAGATGACGCTCGTCTCGGCGCGCGTCGTCTCGACCAGGTCGGGCCGCTTCCTGAACGCCCGCGTGAACAGCACGGCGAAGTTCGCCACCCTGCGCATCACGCTGGTGAACAAGAACGGTAAGAGCCGCGTTGTGCTTCGGAAGGTCGCCACGAACCATGTGGTTCGTGTCGCCCACCTGAAGCTCGCTCCGTCTGTGAAGACGGTGCGCGTGGCAATCGCGTAACGGGCTCGCCCGCTACGCACGCGAACAAGACGAAGGGCCCGCTCCGGCGGGCCCTTCGTCGTTTCTCGGGATCAAGGCGGGGTCAGTTCGAGCTGAACTGCTTCAACAACTGGAGCGCGTCGACGCGGCCGCTGCCCACCGAGCCCGGGAGGGGCTTGGCCGTCCGCTCGAGGGCAGCCTCGAGCTCTGCCTCCGAGGAGGCGCCGGCTTCGTAGCCGAGCGCGGCGAGGCCGGCCACGATCGGCGCTGCTGCGGATGTGCCGCAGAAGTTGGCGAAGCCGCCGCCCAGCGCCGTCGTCATCGAGCACCCGGGCGCGGCCAGCGTCACCCACGAGCCGTGGGACGACCAGGGGTAGAGCAGTTCGGCGTCGTCGGTCGCGGCGACCGAGACGACGAACGGGTATGAGGCCGGATAGGTGGCGTCCTCGCTGCCGGCGTTCCCCGCCGCGGCGATCACGAGCACACCCCGAGTATGTGCATAGGCGATCGCAGCCTCGACGTCCGCGTCAGGGCCGCTGAGGACGAAGCTCATGTTGATCACGTTCGCACCGTGGTCGGCGGCCCAGCGAATGCCCTGGGCGACGCCGGCCGCACTCCCTGCGCCGCTCGCGTCGAGCACCTTGATCGGCATGATCATGCAGGCCCAGCACACACCGGCGACTCCCTGGCCGTTGTCTCCGCGGGCTGCGATCACCCCGGCGACCATCGTGCCGTGGCCGTACTGGTCCACCGTGCTCCCGGTCGAGTCGGCGAAGTCGGCGCCGGGAACGAGGGCACCTTGCAGATCCGGGCTCGACGGGTCGACGCCGCTGTCGACGACGGCGACGACGGCGGGACGAAGCGCGCGAGGCATGAGCGCCCAGGCCGCGGGCGCCTGCACCTGGCGGAGCCCCCACTGCTGAGACCAGTTCGGATCGTTCGGCAGGAGGGCTGCCGGGGCAACGGCCTGGGGCGGGGGTGCGGGTGGGGGCTTGGGCGCGGCGCGCTTGGCGCGGGGCACCGAGGACTTCGCCGGCTGGGCCGCGACGTGGCGAAGCAAGGGGAGGATCCGGAGTTGCGCCTGGCGCGTGCCTCTCACGTGCGAGGCTCCGAAGGTCGTCTGCCAGGCTCCGGCGCGCTCGACCCTGGCGCCGAATGCGGCCACGCACACAGCAACGCAGAGGATCGCTCGGAAGGCGCTTCCGCGGCTCACAGGTTGCCTATCGGCAACCCAGCCCGTGGCCTTGAGGGGGACCTCTCGAGAGCTACCTACCGATGAAGAGAGGCCGGCGCGGGTGCCGGCGGCCGCTCACCGAGCGGCTCGGGTGCTACTGCACCGCTTCCGTGGAGACGAGCTTGCCGGCGGCGTTGTATCCGAGCACCGTCCGGACCCACTTCGCGCAGTTCGTCGGCGCCGGGCAGCCCCAGAGGTACCCGTTGTCCGTCGTCAGGGGGATCGTCAGCTTCTTCGATCCACCGGTGAGGACGATCTTCTTGACGTCGTTTTGCGCGATGCCGCCGATCAGGCCGTTCGCGGTCGAGGTCGTCTCTCGCTTTCCCGGCTCGAAGAGCAGGGTGACGGGGAGGCAATCCGATGTGGGCGACTTGCCCTGGATGAGGATGATGCAGGCGGTCTTGTCCTTCATCTGCGCGACGTAGACGTAGTACTTGCGCTTCTTCTTGTCCACCGCGGTCGCGACCCGGCGCGAGGCAACGACGTTCGGCGCGAGCGTCTTGGCCTGCGGGGGCAGGTTGTCGTACGCGTGGTGCGCGCGCTTGAAGGCCTTCAGGTCGTTGGCGAGGTTGCGCGGGCCCGCGGCAACCGCCGCCGCCGCGATGATGAGACCGACCCCGAACATGACCCCCACGATGCGAAGCACGCCGGGATGATAGCCGCATCCGACCGTCATGGTGTCGGCCCTAGAACCAATCCTCAGCTAGCAAACGAGCACGAAATGGGAGAGACTATTGCAGCATCACGTCAGGGACTTACTAAGAGGGAGGAGAGACGTGAAATTCTCTATTCGTCGGCTGGCGCTGTCAGCCGCTGCTCTCGGTGCGCTGGCGCTTCTTGTGGCCGTCGCCGGTGCAAGCGGCGCGGCTCCGAGCCGCACGGTGATCGCAGGCTCCAAGCCGTCCTGGGTTGGGCCGGTCGCTCAGGCCGGGACGGTGCCCGCCGGGCAGACGGTCTCGGCGAAGGTCTGGCTGGCACCGAACAACGCGGACGCGCTCAAGGCGCTCGCCAAGGCGGTGGCCGATCCGTCCAGCGCTCAGTACCGTCACTATCTGACACACAGTCAGTACGTCAGCCAGTTCGCACCGACGGCGGCGCAGGTCTCCACGGTGAAGGCCTGGCTCACCGGTGCGGGCCTGACGGTCAAGTCCGTCGGCGCTGACAACCACTACATCGCCGTGACGGGCGCCGCATCGGCCGTGTCGGCTGCATTCGGCACCCAGCTCGGCCTCTTCAACGTCAACGGCAAGCAGGTGCAGGCGCCGGCGAGCGATGTCTCGGTGCCGTCGACGGTCGGCGCTCTCATTCGAACCGTGAGCGGTCTGACCCCGGTCGGCCACGTCGTGCTGAAGGCCGACCTCGGCGCACCCGCCGGCTTCGTCAACGCCACGCCGTGCTCGACGTACTACGGACAGCAGATGGCGACGACGTTGCCGAAGTGGCACGGGCGGACGCTGCCGTACGCGCCTTGTGGGTATGTCCCGTCGCAGCTCCGGAGCGCCTACGGCATCACGGGCTCCGGTCTGACCGGTTCCGGCCAGACGGTCGCGATCACGGACGCGTTCGACGCGAGCACGCTGTTGAGCGACGCGAACACGTATGCCACGAACCACGGCGACCCGGCGTTCTCGACCGGGCAGTTCTCCAACCGCAGCGTTCCCGAGCCGCAGCCCGGCGATCCCGACTACGGGCGGGTGGCCGACTGCGGTGGCAACGGCTGGTACGGCGAGCAGACGCTCGACGTCGAGGCGGTGCACGGGATGGCCACCGGCGCCAAGGTCGCGTACTACGGTGCCGCAGCTGCTACGACGACGACCTCCTGGCGCAGCTCGTCGCAGATCGTTGCCGACGACGAGGCGTCGGTCGTGACCAACTCGTGGGGCCAGCCGACGTTCGTCGTGATCGACGGCACGCTCTACATCACGATCGACCAGGGATCGTCCTGCCTACGAGGACATCTTCAAGGAGGGGGCTGTCGCAGGGGATCGGCTTCTACTTCTCCTCGGGCGACCTCGGCGACGACTACGACGCCTGCGGCTACGCCCATCCGGACTACCCGGCGGGCGATCCGTTGGTGACCGCCGTGGGCGGCACCTCGCTCGCGCATCGGCAGCAACGGCGCGCGCACCTTCGAGACGGGCTGGGGCACCTCGAAGTACGCCTCTGGTCGGCTCGAGCTGGGTGCAGACGATTCCGTTCCAGTACGGTGCGGGCGGCGGCTTCAGCGAGTTCTTCTACGAGCCGTGGTACCAGGCCGGCATCGTGAACCCGAATCCGACGGGCGGCCGTGCCGTCCCGGACATCGGCGATGGACGCTGACCCGACGACGGGCATGCTGATCGGCGAGACGCAGAACTTTGCGCTCTCGAGCGTGTTCGGGCCTGCGGGAGTGCACTACGGCGAGTACCGCATCGGCGGCACGAGCCTCGCCTCGCCGTTGCTGGCGGGCGTGCAGGCCGTGGTGCAGCAGGGGGCGGACGCCCGGATCGGCTTCGCGAACCCGCTGATCTACTGGCTGAAGGCGAACGAGCACAACTCGAGCGTCTTCTTCGATCCGAAGGGCGGCAAGGGCGCGCCCGACTTCGGCGACGTTCGCAGTGACTACGCGAACGGCTACAACGCCACGAACGGGTTGCTCTTCTCGCTCCGCTCGTTCAACCAGGACTCCTCGCTCATCACGAGCCAGGGCTGGGACGACGTGACCGGAGTTGGAACCGTGTCGAAGGGTTACATCACCACCGTCGGCCACTAGCCGAGCGGCGCGCACTGACTCGGGGGAGGCCGCCGCAAGGCGGCCTCCCTGCAGTTCGCCTCCTACGAGATCTTCAGCCGGCCGGCCGCGGTCTCGCCGCGCACCTGAAGCCACACCGCGTACGAGCCCGAGTGCTTGGGGTTGACGAGACCGGCCGCGCGTGTGAATCGGACGCTGACGCGCGCGGGACCGATCGAGTTGCAGATCATCCCCTGCGGCGGCGGCATCGTCACGTGGACGGTGTGATTGGTCGTGCGCACGGAAGCGGCGTGGGTGCCGTTGACCACGACGGCGGATGCCGGGATCGACTTCATGCCCATCGCCGCCGGCAGGCCGACCGTCACGGTCTGCGCGCGGCCGCACTGCAACTCGAGCGTTGCCTGCAAGCTGAGGGCCGACGGATGCGCTGCGTGGTTCGACGGGACTGCGCTCACCACCAGCGTGGACGGTGCTCCGGCGGCGACCACGAGCGACGCGAGGGCTGTCAGGACGCCCATCACGGCGGCAGCGTAGCGCGTTCTCTGCGCCTGCGGGCAGCGCGGCAGCGCCTAGGGATCAGACCGCCCCGTGGCCCTTCTGAGGGTGGCTCTGGTCGAGCGCCCGGCGAGCCTCGCCGATCTTCTCGACCACGCAGTGGGTGTCGTGCTCCTCGACGAGCCGCTCGACCCGGGGGTCGTCGTGCCCGGACACGATCACGAAGCAGTAGCGGCGCTCGACGACCTGGCGATAGACATCCGGACGAAGCTCGATGGTCTCGAAGCAGGATTCGCGGTCGCACTCGCAGTGGAAGGGCATCGGCGAGGCGACTCCGTGCAACTCGCTCCCTTCCTCGATCTGTTCGTTGACCGTGCGGAACACTTCCTCGTTCCGGGCGGCTCGCTGGGCGAAGTCCATGTCTCCCTCTAGCCACCCGCGGCGGTTCTGAATCGATGCCTGACGTAGCCGGTACAGCACGTGGCGCGTCAACTCACGAGGTTGGTAGCTGCGGTCGAAGTCGTCCCTGGGATCGTGCGTCATCCCGAGCCTCTCCATCACCCGTCGTGAGCGAACGTTCGCCGGCACCGTCATGGAGACGATCTCGTCGAGCCGGAGCTGCTCGAACCCGTAGCGAACGGCCACCTGTGCCGCCTCGGTTGCATACCCCTGGCCCCAGTGCTCGCGCGCCAGCTTCCAACTCACCTCGACCGCGCCTGGAACGGCGTTCGTCTCGTTGAGGCCGACGACACCGATGAACGGTGCACCGCCGGCGACCTCTACGGCCCACAGCCCCCAGCCGCGTTCCGCGATGAGTCTGCTCGCCCAGTCGATGAAGCCGTCGCTCTCCTGCCGCGACCGCAGCTCGCCCAGGTAGCGCATCACCTCGGGGTCCTGATTGAGGGCGGCGAACGGCTGTCGATCGTCGTCACGCCACTGCCGCAGCAGCACTCTCACGGCCGCTGATCGTATAACGCTGCTCGGGTGACCTACGAGGCGGTTGCCGGTCCCGTTCCGTTCCGCGCGACGTTACCGCGTCCCGTCGGCCACGGCAGGCAGTTCGTCCCGGAGCCTGGGACGTGGAACACGTCGACTCCGTGGTCGAACGTCGTCAGGACGATCTCCAGCGAACCGTCGCCGTCGAGGTCGCCGATCGACGGTGCCGCGGGGACGCCGATGCCGTTTCCGTCGCGTCCCTGGTGCGGGAGCCGGATGTCGTAGAGCAGCTTTCCTGCGCTCGTGAGCACGACCAGGCGGCCTGAGCCCGGGGTGAGGCTGTACGTCCCGAACACGAGCTCCGGCTTCCCGTCGCGGTTCAGGTCGGCGGCGACCACCTCGGACGCGAAGGACTTGTGCGCCCCGTGCGCATAGTCGAAGCGCCACAGGCGCTTGCCGGTCGGACCGACCGCGTAGACGGAGCCGTCGGGCACCGCCGCGACAATCTCCGGACGCGCGTCGCCCGAGATGTTCGCGACGGTGGGGGCCGGGATCCCGCTCGGCGGATACCAGTCGCCGTCCGGGCGAAACGCCGGCTTGGACGAGAGCGGGAGGCTGACGAAGCCGGCGTGGCGCATCGCCGAGCGCGCGCCGCCGTGCTGGGCACCGTCGAGGACCATGAAGGCGTACGCCTGCGTGACGTACGGTTCGCCGCGCTCGACGTTGGGCAGACCGATCACCTCGTTCTTGCCGTCGTCGTCGAGGTCGGCGACGGCCGGCGGCGACGCGGTCCACTGGAGCCAAGGAGTCTTCCGCACGTCTGGCCACGAACCGACGTGTCGGTGGTACTGGTTGCTCTCGACCGCCGGGTTGAGCCAGCGGATGAACTGTCCCCAGCCGAGCCGCCGACCGGCGTAGCCGGACTCGCGGTTGGTGAACCATGGCGCGGCCAGCACCGACGTCCCGTCATCGTTGAAGACGTTGATCTGGTGGTTGTCGAAGGTGACGACGATCTCGAGCTGCGGATCGTCGTCGACGTTCCCGATCGCCACGTTCTCACCGTATGCGCCGTACCCGTGGTTGCCTGCGCCGTTGAACTTCGCGTCGTTTCCGGCGCCCGACAGTCGGTTGTAGCGCGGCCACGAGGTCGTCGGTGCGCCCTTCGGGTGCCAGAGGCGGCCGTTCGCCCCGAAGACGAACACCTGCGACCCGGTCGGTGACGTGTTGGTCGTCGTGACGACGACCTCGCTCTTGCCGTCACCGTCGAGGTCTGCCGCCGCCAGGCCGCGGGCCTCGGGGCACTGGCCGCCGCTGCACGTCGATGCCGGCCAGCCGCGCTTGAGCCGCAGGTTGCCGCCGACAAAGTCGTAGGCCGCGACGGTGCCCTCGTTGCCGCCCACGACGAGCTCGGGGATCTTGTCGCCGTCGAGATCGGCGACGACGCCGGGCGCGTAGACGCGGCCCTTTGTCGCGGTCCCCTTTCCGAGCAGGTGCCCCTTCGCGTCGAAGACGAAGGTCGAGTAGAACGGGGCGACGATCTCGAGCTTCCCATCGCCGTTCAGGTCGACGAGGCTCGGCGATGCGAACCAGCCTGTCTCGCCGGTCGGGATGTTGCGCACGAACTGCGGTGGCTTCACGCTCGACATCCCACCCGCCGGAGCGCAATCGCCGGCGGCGGACGTCTTGGCGTGTGTCGCACCGGCGAGCGTCAACGACAGTCCGGCGAGCAGCACCACGGCGGCGGCGGGGCGCGTCATGAAGCCTGGCATCGTAGTCTCGACCCCGGCTGCCTGCGCGGGCGGGTCACGTGCTGCTCAGCCTCCGCCACGGCTTTGCCGCAGACGAGGTTGCGCGCGCTAATCTCTCCAAGTAGAAACGGCCTGTTGCCAGGCCGTTGTGAGCGGGAGCGACGGGACTCGAACCCGCGACCTCCGGCGTGACAGGCCGGCGTTCTAACCAGCTGAACTACGCCCCCGGTTCGGGCGCCAGTGTAGCGGTCACCCGGCCGCGCAAACCCACAGGATCGACCGGTGGGGCGACGAACGTGGCCCAGTGGCCCGCTCCGACTGGATTGCGCTCGCGATCATCGCCCTCTCGGCGCTCGCCGGCCTCAAACGCGGCCTGATCGCGACGGCGCTCTCGCTCGCCGGCCTCGTCGTCGGCGCGATGATCGGCGCGCGTCTCGCACCGCACTTCCTGCACAACGGCGCGGACTCTCCCTACACGCCGCTCGCCGCGCTCGCCGGGGCTCTCATCGGTGCGGCGCTCCTCCAGAGCGTGGCCTCGCTCGCCGGTTCGATCGCGCGCGGGAGCCTGTCGGTCATCCCGCCGCTGCGCATGCTCGATTCGATCGGCGGCTTCGTGGCCGGCGCTGCGCTCGGGCTCGCCCTCGTGTGGGTGGCGGGCGCCGTCCTCTTGCAACTGCCGGATCAGACCAAGGTGCGCGACGAGATCCGCGGCTCGCTGATCCTGCAGCGGCTGAACACGATCGTGCCGCCGCGCAACGTCCTGCGTGCGTTCGCGCGCGTCGATCCGTTCCCGTCGATCGCCGGGCCGGCGCCGCCGCGGACACCTCCCGACACGCGGGCGCTCTCGTCGGCGGCGGTGCGTGCCGTTCGCCCGAGCGTGGTTCGCATCACGGCCACCGCCTGCGGGGTGGGTGTGGAGGGCTCGGGCTGGGTCGCGCGGCCGCAGCTCGTCGTGACTGCGGCGCACGTGATCGAAGGGGCGTCGGAGATCGAGGCGGACGGCCGCCCGGCACGGGCTCTGGTCGTCGATCGCAAACAGGATGTCGCGGTGCTGCGTGTCCCCGGGCTGCGTGCGGCGCCGCTGCCGATCGTCGACGCGCACTCGGGCGACTCGGTTGCCATCCTCGGCTATCCGGAGGACGGTCCGTTCGACGCCAGGGCGGGCCGGGTCGGCACGACCGCAGATGTGCTGATGAGCGGTTCGCTGCGCGAGGTGACCGCGCTCAGCGGCCTCGTGCGCCACGGCAACTCGGGCGGTCCGGCGGTGAACGAGGCCGGCCAGGTCGAGGCGACCGTCTTCGCCGCGCGGATCGGCGCGCGGGCCGGGTACGGCATCCCAGCTGCACCGGTGCGGTCTGCCCTCGGACGGGCGAGGCAGCCGGTCCCGACCGGCCGCTGTTAGTTGTGGATCGTCTCGAGCAGGTCGAGCACGCCGAGCGGCCGGCGGAACGGTGCGACGAGGTAGATGCCCGCAGCGAGCTCGCGCGCCTGCGCCACCAGGTCGCGGACGAGTGCTGCTCCCACCTCCGCGGCGTCCGTCCCCGCCGTGCGGTAGCGCTCCTGGACGTGCTCGGGGACGACGATGCCGGGTGTCTCGTTGTGCACCCGGACCGCGAGCTCGAGTGACCGGATCGGCCACACGCCGACGAGCAGCGGCACGGGCGAGCCGCCGATCCGGTCCAGGAACGCCTCCAGGTACGAGAGGTCGAAGAGGACCTGCGTCATCGCCCAGCGGGCGCCCGCCTCGACCTTGCGCGCGAACCGCTCGGCTTCCAGACCGAGGTCGTCGGCGGTCGGATTGACTGCCACCCCGGGGAAGAACGACGTCGGGCCGTCGATCGCACGGCCGTGGAAGTCGGTGCCCTCGTTCAGCCGGGCGATCAGCTCGACGAGGCCGATTGCATCCACGTCGTAGACCGAGCCGGTGCCCGGATAGTCGCCCGTCTCGGGCGCATCGCCGGTGACCGCGAGGACGTTCCGCACGCCCTCCGCATGGGCGCCGAGGAGCATCGACTCGAGGCCCGACAGGGTCGAGTCGCGCGGCGTCAGGTGCGGGATCACCTCGATCCCGGCGATCCGCTGGATGGCGACCGATGCCATCAACCCGCTCATCCGGGCCCGCGCCCTCGGGTTGTCGTTGACGTCGACGAATTGCGCGAGCCCGGATTCCTTGATCCGGCGCGCCGCATCGACCAGGCCCTCGGCATTCCCGCCGAGCGGCGGATCGAGCTGCACCGAGACCACGAACTCCCGGGCCGCGAGCAGCCGGGCCAGCTCGGTCGGTTTCTCGCCCTGGTGAGGCAGCGCTTCGCGCTGCTGCCCGCGGGCCTGCGGCGCCGCCCGCGCGGCGCGGTTCTCGTCCACCGCTGCGCGGATCGCCGCGATCTGCGCAGGGGTCGTCCCGCAACAGCCGCCGATCAACTGCGCGCCGAGGCCCCGCGCCCTGGCGGCGAACTCGGCGAAGTACTCCGGCGTCGCGTGCGGGAACGCCACCCGGGCACCGGTGAACGTCGCCAGCCCGACGTTCGGGAGCGCTGCGAGCACGGTGCCGCCGCCCGCCATCTCGGCGAGCGCGGCGAGCGCGGCGGCCGGCCCACGGCCGTGGTTCGCACCGAACGCAGCCAGATCGAGTTGCCGCAGTCGTTCGCCGGCCGCGCGTGCAGAGACGCCCGCCAGGGTCACCGCATCGCTGTCGAAGCTCATCAGCGCGACGATCGGGAGCTTCGTCACGGAGCGGACCGACTCGACTGCGAGCTCCAGCTCGTCGAGGTTGTAGAACGTCTCGAGCATGATCACGTCGGCGCCGCGCCCCTCCAGGATGCGCGCCTGCTCGTCGAGCTCCGCACCCGCCGTCTCTCCGGCCGGCCCGATCGAGCCCGCGATGTACACCTCACGGCCGGTGATCTCCCGAGCGTCGCGCGCGAGCTTCACGCCCGCCGAGTTGATCCGCTCGAAGTCGTCTTCGAGGAAGTGCTGCGCCAGCTTGTGCCGGTTCGCGCCGAACGTGTTCGTCTCGATGAGCTCGGCTCCGGCGTTGATGAAGCTGACGTGCACCGCCACGACGGCGTCCGGTGCGCGCAGATTGGCCTCTTCAGGGCAGCGGAGGCCCTGGACGGCGTCCGAGAGCACCACTCCCATGCCGCCGTCGGCCACGACCGGCGGCCCGGTCCGCAGACGTTCGGCGAAGCTCCCGGCCATCGAAACGGAGCGTAGTCAAGTGACGCGGTCAACTACGAAAGGGGTGATGGATCAAACGGTCGCGGTGGTCCACAGTGCAGGAGACACACCTGCTTGGGGCCCGTTGCGGCGGGGCCTCGGCAGGAAGGCAGTTCGGATCGAGAGACGGCGTCAGCGGCGGCGCCGTCTCTCTCCGTTCCAGGGTTTTTGCGGCTACCTGAGCTTCAGCCGGCCGACGTAGATGACCCAGCCCTTGGCGCCTGTGACGTTGATCGTCATGCCGCCGGCGTGCGTGGCCCGCCAGGTGATCTCCCGCCCGCTCGTCGTCGCGCGCTCGCGCACGCCCGCCACGGCGACGGTCGCCCGGGTGGGGGTGAACGACAGCTCGACGCGCACGGCGGCGCCGCGCGACACGGTCGCGGTCCGGGTCGAGGCGGCGATCGGCGCGCCGCAGTGGGCGCCCCAGCACCACGACGAGATCGCGAGCGGCACCCTGTTCGCCCCGACGCTGACGTACGCGGCGGGCGGGCGCACGACACCGAGCAGCAGTGCGACGAGGGCGACCACGCCCGGAGGTTAGCCAGCCCGCAGGAGGACTTTTCGGTCCGGTGACAAATTCGTTCCTCTTTGGTTCATTCCTGATGTAGCATCAGCGCGGTCAGAGGGTGAGCCGGTAAGGAAGAGGGACGAAGATCCGGCTCCAGGTGTGTTGGTAGGTTCCCCCGTCAACCCACGCTATAGCCGGAGGTCGTGCTCTCGTGCTCACTGTCGACATTGCTCCTCCCGACGTCGAAGAACTCCAGAAGCTGGTAGCGACGGGGCAGGAGAAAGGGTTCCTCACCTACGACGAGATCGTCAAAGGGATCGAGGAGGTCGAGCTCACCAAGGAGCAGGTCGAGGACTTCACCACCTATTTGATCGATCACGGGGTCGAGCTCGTCGAAGGCGAGGAGCACAAGCGCCTGCCGCACGAGCAGCCGCTCGTCGAGGAAGAGGTCAAGAGCGCCCCCAAGCTCGACCTGACCGTCGAGCCCTCGCTCGACTCCCTACGGCTCTACCTGCGCGAGATCGGAAAGGTGCCGCTGCTGACCGCCGACCAGGAGGTCTACCTGGCCAAGCGGATCGAGCGCGGCGACATGGGGGCGAAGACGCAGATGATCGAGGCCAACCTCCGCCTCGTCGTCTCGATCGCCAAGGGGTATCTCGGCCGTGGCCTGAGCTTCCTCGACCTGATCCAGGAAGGTTCGCTCGGCCTGATCCGCGCGGTGGAGAAGTTCGATTACCGCAAGGGCTACAAGTTCTCGACCTACGCGACGTGGTGGATCCGCCAGGCGGTCACCCGCGCGATCGCTGACAAGGCGCGCACGATCCGCATTCCGGTGCACATGGTCGAGAAGCTGAACAAGGTCGTGCACATCGAGCGCCAGCTCGTGCAGCGTCTCGGCCGCGAGCCGAAGCCGGAGGAGATCGCCGAGGAGCTCGAGATGACGACCGAGGAGGTGCGCGAGATCCTGCGCATGGCCCAGCATCCGGTGTCGCTCGAGAAGCCGATCGGCGAGGAGGAGGACTCCGAGCTCGGCGACTTCGTCGAGGACGAGAACACGGAGACGCCGGACGAAGCCGCCTCGCTGACGCTGCGCCGCTCCGACATCGAGACCGCGCTCGCGTCTCTGCCCGAGCGCGAGCGGCAGGTGATCGAGCTTCGCTTCGGCCTGACCGGTGGCCAGCCCTGCACGCTCGAGGAGGTCGGCAAGGCCTTCGGCGTGACGCGCGAGCGCATCCGGCAGATCGAGAACAACACGCTGAAGAAGCTCGAGAGCCTCCCCGAGGCGCAAGCGCTCCGCGACTGCGTCTGAGAACACCGCTGAATCTGATTCGGCCGCAGGCCGAACCAGATTCACGAGTCAGTCGGGCTCGACGCGCGCGGCCGGCACGAACAGCCGGCAGTGTGGGCACTTGAATCCGCGGTAGCGCTCTGCCGAGCCGTCGATCAGGTTTGCGCTGAACGTCTTCTTGCAGTGCGGGCAGACGATCTCCGCGTGCTCCTCCGGTGAGACGTCCTCGCCCATTGTCAGGCGAGCGACACGGACTCGATGCGCACCTCGTCACGCGGCCGGTCGCCCGGGCCCGTCTCGACCTGCTCGATCGTGCTCACGACGTCCATGCCCGAGGTGACCCGGCCGAAGACCGTGTGCTTGCCGTCCAGCCAGGGACAGGCATCCGCGGTGACGATGAAGAACTGTGAGCCGTTCGTGTTCGGGCCTGCGTTCGCCATCGCGAGGGCGCCCTTCTCGACCTTGTGGTCGTTGAACTCGTCCTCGAACTGGTAGCCGGGGCCGCCGGAGCCGGTGCCCGTCGGGTCGCCGCCCTGGATCATGAAATCGCTGATCACGCGGTGGAAGATGACGCCGTCGTAGAAGCCGTCCTGCGCGAGCTTCTTGAAGTTCTCGACGGTCTTCGGCGCATCCTCGTCATAGAGCTCGATGTCGATGGCGCCGTGGTTTGTCTGCAGCGTGGCATTCGTCATGCGAACACCTTAACCACGGCGTAGATTCAGCCGGGTGGAGATCCGCCGCGGCGCCGTCGTGCTCACGGTGCTAGCGCTTCTTGATCGCGCCGAGCGCGTAGCCGCCCTCGAGCATCGCCGGGGCCCGCTGGGTCAGCGAGTCCCAGGTCGGCACGTCCCAGCCGAACGAATCGGCCAGCCGAACGATCATGTTGAAGAGCGCGCTGACCGTGGCTGCGTCGCGCAGCGCCTGGTCGGACACGCCCGCGGCGCGCACCGCGTCGGCGTGTGCGGCGGTCAGTTCGTCGGGACGGAGGGTCAGCTGTTCGAGGAAGACGAGGGTGGCCGCGAGCTCGGGGCGCAGCGGCGCCGTGCGCCAGTCGTCGACGACCGCCTGCCAGACTCCCTCACCGAGCGCGTACGACGCAACTGCGCCGTGGGAGCCCGTTCAGAACGGGCACTGGTTGAGTAACGACGTGAACCCGGCGAACAGCTCCCGCTCGCCGGCGCTCCAGTCGGACGGTCCCCGCATCACCCGGTCGAGCGCGTTCGAGAACGGCAGACCGAAGAGCTCGGGACGGTAGAGGAGCGTCTTCACGACGCCGAGCGGCTCGCGGCCGCTCCGCTCGCGGATCTCGGCGAGGAACGCCGCCTCGCCGGGCGCGTGGCCGTGGTCGACGACCTCGAGCCTCACCCGATCACCTCCAGCGCCTGGTCGAGCCGGCACAGCCCCTGGGCGATCGCGGCGCCGACCGTCTGCTCGAAGATCTCGTCCTCGGTGAGCCCGTCGGCCTTCAGCTGCTCGACGTCCGCGTCGGTGACGGTGTACGCGCGCTCACGCACCTTGGTCAGGTACCCGGTCATCGCGGCGGGAGCCGGAGGCGTCGCCGCCACGACCGCGCGCAGCTCGTCGATCGACTCGCTCACGCCGAACAGCGTACCGTCAGATCGGCGAGCTCACGAGCGCCGGGTTGCGCGCTTCGAGCACGTAGCCGCGTCCGTCGAGCCAGAACATGATGCCGCCGAGCGCACGGGACGCGACCCATTCCTCCACCGTCCGCAGCAGGGCGGCGAGGTCGTTGTAGCGGGCCGGTGAGAGGTAGACGCTGACGGACGTGATGTTCGATTCCCGATAGGCGTGGCACGCCCACGAGCTGTCGAGCTGCGAGACCAGCTCGCGAGCCCGGGTCAACGACGGGACATCGAAGACGACGACATCCGTGAGTTCCGCGTTCTGCATGTCACCAGGTTCGCGTGAACGGAACGCGACCGCCTGACGCAGATATGTCATTCGCAGTTCTGGCTCAGGCGGCCGGCACACCCGAGCCGTAGCGGCGCCGGCCCAGCCAGTAGCCGATCAGCCCGGCGGGCAGCGGCAGCCAGTACGACACGAGCCGGTACGCGAGCGTTGCCGCCGCCGCGGCGCCGGCGCCGACGCCTGCGAGGACCAGCAGCCCGGTCAGGCCGGCCTCGACGAAGCCGAGCCCGCCGGGTGTGAGCGGGATCAGCGCGAGCAGAGCGGCAGCTGCGTACGCGAGCAGGACGAGCGCCGGGTCGGCGTGAACGGCGAGCCCCTGCAGCACACAGATGAGCGCGAGGTAGTCGAAGCCCCATTTACCGACCGCGGCCAGTCCGGCGACGAACGGGTGCTCGACGACGGCCCGGCGAATGCCGTCCCGCTGGATCAGCAGGTGCGCGGGAAGATCTTCGAGGCGGTCGCGCTTGCCGACCCACCCGGCGGCGGCCCGTGCGCCGCGTCCGAGGGCGAGCAGCGGCGCGTCCCAGGCTACGGCGGCGATGATCGCGAGCCCGAGCAGCGCGAAGGCGATCGCGCCGATGTAGGCGACCTTGCGCAGGCCCTCGGGCGCCGCTGTGTCGCCGATCCCGGCGAGGATCGCCACCACCGGCAGCGCGAAGACGGCAGCGGTCGTGGCCGCTGCGCTCGCCGTCAGGCCGGAGGCCACCCGCTGACCGGGCACGCCTGCGCGCACGAGCATGCCGTACTGCACGGCGCCCGAGGCCGCTCCGCCGCCCGGGATGATGCTGCCGGCTGCGTTCGCTGCCAGCTGCGAGGTGCCGACGGCGAACCAGCTGCGCGTCCCGACCGCGATCCGCTGCAGTGTCCACAGCGCGACGAACGCCATCGCCTCGAAGAACACCGCCAGGGCGAGCCAGACGAGCTTGATGCCGCGCAGCGCCGGCCACGACGAGAAGACGTCGAGGATCTGCGGGAGCAGCAGATAGAGCGACCCTGCTGCAACGAGCAGCAGGATCACCCTGGTCGCGATCTGCCGCGTCACGCCGGCGAGCTCGTCGCTAGCCGGTGAGCGAGGAGCACGAAGAGGCCTGGGAGAAGGCGTCTCCGAGCTCGCCCTTCGGATCGAGCCCCTTGAGCTGATCGAAGGCCGTCGTGATCTGTTTCTGCGCCGTGGCGAGTGTGGCGCTGGCCGTGGAGATACCGGTGAGCAGGCCGGAGTCACTCGCCGACTTGATCGTGTCGATGTCGTCGTTGAGCTGGGAGGAGAGGGTGTCGACCGTCGCCTTGGCCTGCTTGCCGGCGTCCGTGTCCGGCTTGCCGAGATTCTTGGTCGTGGTGACGAAGGTGTCCGTCGCCGTCTTCGCCTGGTCGACGGCGTCCTGCAGGCCCGACTTCGAGAGATTCCCCGTCACCGATTTCGCGGCGGAGGTCAGCGAGGTCTGGTAGGTCGAGAGCGCGCTGCACAGGCCGTTCGCCCAGTCGACGGTGCTCGACGTCGTGGTCGTGTCGGCGCTCTTGTTCGAGCCGCAGCCGGCGGCGAAGATCGTCAATGCCACGACGACTGCTGCACCGAGGAAGCGGACGCTCCGATCCGTTCTCATGGCGCGGCCACCTTCACGGGAGGAGGAGCAGGAGGAACCGGCTGCAGCGGTTCGGCCACCTTGGGCGGGAACTCGACGAGCGTCTGGCGGCGGAGCGCGACGACGCCGACCGCAAGCAGGGCGCCGAGCACGAGGATCCCGAGCGGCGTGCGGAGCGCGTGGGTCCCGCCCCACAGGACGAGCAGCAGGTACGCGAACCCGACGGCGGCCCAGGCGATCCCCTGGTTCTCGTTGAGCGTCGGTGCGAGGTGAGCACGGGCCCTGGTCGCGAGCTTCGTCGGGCCTGCGAGCACGGCGCCGAGGACGCCGAAGAGGCCGTAGAGAATCGTCGCCCAGCCGAGGTCTCGGAGCTCCGTGGTGTAGATCAACCACACCTGATGCGCGGGGTGGCGGTACTGCGTCGCGACCAGTGAGTTGACGGCGTAGTTTCCGCCGAAGCGCCGCACGACGAGCACGATCAGTCCGACGAGGATGAACGCCCAGCCGATGTTCCGCAGCGTCGTGCGTCGCTCCCCGGCGGCGAGGTACAGCGCGGCGGCGAACAGCAGGAGCACGAGCACGAAAGCCCAGACGCTCACGGCCTTGACCGCCTTGACCGCTTTCTGCACCAGTCCGAGCTGGTCCGAGCGCATGACGGTGATCACGCCCGTGTTCGGTGGGATCTTCGCCACCGCAGCAGCCGGGAGGCCGAGCTGAGGCGCGATGTTCGCGAGCAGCGCGCCGAGGTCGATCGTCACCTTGCCGTTACCGGTGTCGATGCCGTCGCGCGTCTTGTTCTCGAGCACCGCGATCAGCCGCTGATGGGTGATCGCGTTCGACTCGACCCAGAGGTTCTGCACCCGCGGCCGTGTGAGCAGCAGCTTCACCCCGTCGGTCGCCGGCTGGCGGAGTGCCGCCGCCACCGGCACCGACAGCGGCTTCAGGTTGGGGGGCAGCTTCTCGGCGAGCGCGGCCGGTACGTCGACGTTGTCGTAGAGGCTGTTGACGAGGTACACGGAGAGGGCACTCTGGACGCTCGGGTCCTGAATCAGCTGCGTGCTCGCCTTGTCCCAGGTGCCGTTGTCGAACATCTGGCGGTTGACCCAGGTCGCGAGGACGACGAGCAGACCGAGGATCGTCGCCAGCGTGATCAAGGCCCAGACGGCCGTGCGCCTGCCGCGGCTCAGCCGGGCCGTGGGTGCTTCCGAAGGCGGAGGTTGTGACATGAGGCCATCGAATCGGGCGCGGCTCGGGGCGGCATCGTCCGAATCGGACGAAAGATCTCCGCGGATGCAGGCGACATCTGTGTCAGATCAGTAGATTCCCTTATGTTGATTGCCCCCTCAACCTGAAAGGGTGAAAAGACCTTTTCTCGAGGGTGATTCGTGGTCCTGGGCTGAAAGGAACTGGATGTCGATTTCCGGCCGTGCCGGCGCAAAGACGGTTCTCGTCGAGGCAGACGATCGTGCCGTTCCGTTCGAGGTCGTGGCCGCGAAGATCCGCCCGCCGCTCCGCAGGCAAGGCGTCGTCTCGCGAACTGCGCTCGTCAACCGCCTCCGCGCAGGCCGTGCTTCGCGCGCGGTCTCGGTGGTCGCGCCCGGCGGGTACGGCAAGACGACGCTCCTTGCGCAATGGGCGGAACGCGACGGGCGCTCCTTTGCCTGGGTGTCGCTCGACCGCCGCGACAACGATCCCGTCGTGCTCCTGCGGCACGTCACGGCGGCGATCAACGAGATCACGCCGGTCGAGCCGCGGCTCCTCGCCGCACTCGCCGGGTCCAGCGCCTCGATCTGGACGACCGTGCTTCCCCGGGTCGCCGCTCTCGTCGCTGCTGCCGACGACTGCGTGTTCGTGCTCGACGACACCCACGAGGTCCAGCAGCAGGACTCGTCGGAGGTGCTCGCGATCCTGGCCGAGCACGTGCCCGACGGCTCGGCGCTCGTCCTCTCGAGCCGCGCCGAATCGGCGCTCGTGACGAGGCTGCGCAGCGCAGGCGGGCTGCTCGAGATCGGCGCCGACGACCTGGCGCTCACCCGGCGCGAGGCGGAGCTTCTGTTGCGCAACGCCGGTGCGCGCCTCTCGGACGAGGCCTTCGCCGCGCTGATCGAGCGGACGGAGGGGTGGGCGGGAGCGCTGTACCTGGCCGTCCTCGCGCTCAAGCGGCCCGGCGTGAGCGGGCGGCGCCCGGCAGACGACGGCGGCCCGACCCTGGGTGACGACCGTTATCTCGCGGACTACTTCCACTCGGAGTACCTGGCGGCGCTCTCACCCGAGCGGCTCAGGTTCCTCCGTCGGACCTCCGTGCTCGAGAAGATGTCCGGTGCGCTCTGCGATGCAGTGCTGGGAGCGAGCGACTCGTTCGACGAGCTCGAAGCGCTCAACCATTCGAACCTGTTCCTCGTGCCGATCGATGAAGACGGCATCTGGTATCGCTATCACCATCTCTTCCGCGAGCTCCTGCGGCGTGAGTTGTTCGAGACCGAGCCCGAGCTCGCGAAGGAGCTCGGCGGCCGCGCCGCCGACTGGTTCGAGCAGCACGGCGACGCCGAGTCGGCGCTCGAGCATGCGCTGGATGTCGGAGACATGGACCGGGCCGCGCGGATCTTTGCGGAGATCGCGCTCCCGACATACTGCGGAGGCCGCGCCGCCACGGTCGAGCTCTGGCTCGCCCGTTTCGATCCCGAAGCGGTCGCGTTGAACCCGACCGTCGCCGTTCAGGCGGCCCGCGTGCATGCGCTGCGCGGAGCCGCGGAGGAGGCCGAGCGCTGGCTCGAGCTGGCCGAACGATCCGAGTCCGACGATCCGGAGGTTTCGGCACAGGTCGCGGTCATGCGGGCCTCCTTCTGCCGCGACGGCGTCGGCACGATGCTGTCGGATGCCGGATCCGCGGTCGCGTCCCTGCCCGAGACGAGCGATTGGCGGAGCCTGGCGCTGCTCGTCTACGCCGTCGCCCACACGCTGCTCGGCGACAACGAGCGCGCCAACGAGCTCTTCGGCGACGCGATCACACAGGCGAGACGCGTCGGCTTCAGCGAGACGCAGGTGATCGCCACGGGAGAGCGCATGCTCATCTCGGAGGAGTCACACGACCTCGCCGGCTCCGACCAGCAGGCGGGTGAGCTGACTCGACTGCTCGCGGGCGGCCTGCTCGACGCCTCGGCGCCGACGGCGGTGGCGTTTGCCGCTGCAGCTCGTTCGCAGCTTCGCCACGGCAACTGGGACAACGCCCGCGCGATGCTCAATCACGCGCTCAAGCTCACGCCGTTCCTCACCGACGCGGTCCCCTGGCTCGCCGTGCAGACTCGCCTCGAGCTGGCGCGGACCTTCATCGCGCTCCGCGACATCAGGTTGGCCAGGGCGCTGCTCGCCGAGATCGACCAGATCTTCGACTGCCGTCCCGACCTCGGTGTGCTCGCGGAACAGACGGAGGAGCTGCGGCGGGCGCTCGACGCGCTTCCGGCACTCGACCGCGGCAAGGGGTCGAACCTCACCGCAGCCGAGATGCGCCTGATGCCGTTCCTGCCGACCCATCTCTCGTTTCGCGAGATCGGCGACCGGCTCCATCTGTCCCGCAACACGATCAAGACGCAGGCGATCTCCGTCTACCGCAAGCTCGGCGTCTCGACGCGGGGGGACGCGATCGAGGAAGCGGTGCGGCTCGGGCTCGTCTCCGAGACCGGGCCTGCCAGGGAGCTGGCAAGTCTCTAGGTATGTAGCGGCGTCGGCGGCGGCAGTGGAGGTTCGGCTTCCGGCGACGTGAGCTCGATATCCATCCGGGCAGCGCCGAGCTCCCGCATGATGTGCACCGCTGCCGAGGTAAGCGGAGCGGCGAGGACGAGACCGATCATGCCGACGAGGCAGCCGGCCGCGATCGTCACGACGAGCACCACGAGTGGGCTGAGATCGAGTGCCGATCCCATCGCGAACGGCTGGACGATGTTCTGGAGCAGCCCGTTCGCGAGAATGACGATCACGAGCATGATCAGCGCCGTCGGGGTTCCCTGCGCGCCGAGGGCGATCACGACTGCGAACGCGCCGGAGACGAATGCGCCCACGAAGGGGACGTATGCCCCGACGAACGTCACCACGCCGATCGTCCCCGCGAGCGGCACGTCGAGGACGAGCGCGCCGAGCGTGATCACCGCGGCGTTGAAGCCGGCGATGATTGTCACGCCGCGGAAGTAGCCGCGCAGGGCCCGAATGATGCCGCCCGTGATCGTCTGCCCGACGGCCGTCGGCACCCCGAGGTGGCCGTCGATCCACCTGCGCATCGACGGGCCGTCCTTGAGCAGGAAGAACGTGCTGAGCGCCGCGAGCGAGAGCCCGAAGATCACGGACGTGAGGCCCTGGAGGCCGTGCCAGGCCCCTTTCACCAGGGTTGCGATCACCTTCGGCGCGTCGCTTCTGACACTGGCAGACGCGCCTGACGCTCCGGATTGGTTCACGCCCGCGCTCTTGAGCCAGCTCTGGGCATGGGCCACTCCGGCGCTCGCCTCCTTGGAGATCTCGTCTCCCTGGGAGGTGATGCCGCCGATCACGAGCACGACGATCACCCCGGCGATCGCCGCCAGCGCCAGAAGCACGAGCGCGGCGCCCGCCGGTCTCGGCACGCGATGACGCTGGAGGCCGCTGACAGCAGGAACGGTGACCGTCGCGACGATCGTCGCGGCAACGAGCGGCCCGACGATCGTGAACGCCGCCGCGAGCAGCCAGACGATCGAGGCGACGAGCACCAGGCAGCCGATCAGGAACCACGAGGTGAGCCCGAGGTCGTGCAGCCACGCCGGAGCGGTGAAGGAGACGGTCGTTTGGCTCTGGCGCGGGCCTGTGTCCTCGGTGGCCATCAGGCGAGCAAACCGTCGCGGCAGTTCGCGATCATCCCCCTGATGGGATGAAGCTTCCGTCGGCGGGAGCGGGGACGATCACCCTGGATGTCCACGGGCGATCGGTATCCGATCGAATGCGTCGTCGGCTAGTTGGCGAACGCGAACCTGATCGCCGTCGCCTACGACACGCGTGAGCTGGCCGAGTCGGCGCTCGGAGTCGTTCGCGGGCTCGGCGACGAGCATGCGCTCGTCCTGCGCGATGCGGCGATCGTGATCAAGCGGGCCGACGGCCGGATCGAGCTTCAACAGACGCACGGGCTCGCGGCAGGGGAGGGCATGGTGAGCGGCGGTGCGATCGGGCTCCTGCTCGGGCTTGCGCTCGCCGTGCCCGTCGCGGGTGCGTTGATCGGCCTCGCCGGCGGTGCGGGGCTCGCGGCGCTCGACCGGGGAATCTCCGACGAGCACATGCGCAAGCTCGGCGCGACGATCGCACGTGGGCATGCGGTGCTGTTCGCGCTCGTCGAAGAGGTCGATTGGGCCAGGCTCGACGACGGACTTGCGCAGGGCGGCGGGGAGGTCGTCGTCTCGGAGGTCGGCGACGACGTGCTCGCCCTGCTCGGGACGGCGCCGCCGGTTTCTCCCTAGAGGCCTTCCTGCACGACGATCCGCCCGTCCTTGGCCGCGGCCGCGAGCGCGGTGTGGTCGCGCTCGTTCAAATCCGCGTATGCCGTGGCGAAGTCAGCGACGGCGCGGTCGAAGACGTCGGACTTGCCGAGGTACGAAGAGATCGCGATCCGGTCACCCGACCGTGCATGCGCGCGTGCGAGCGTCCAGCCGCAGGCCTGCGCGTACAGTGCGAGGCCGAAGGGCTTGATGATGTCGAGATCGACCGATGCCTTCCAGTCCCAGAGCTGGCGAACGTAGAAGTCGCGCGACGCTCCGTCGAGGCCTTGCTCGACGTGGATCCAGCCGAGGAAGATGTCGCTCGAGGCCTGCATGAGCCGCTGCCCCTCGACGATGCGCTGGCCGTGGTTCGCGAAGCCGCTCTTGCCGAGCAGCGGCTCGAGCACCGACGGGCCCGCCTCCTTGATCTGGAGGAACAGCGGGTCGTCGTCGTCGCGGCCGAGCAGCAGCAGGATCCAGCAGCGTGTGCCGACGCTGCCGACGCCGACGACCTTTCGGGCGAGGTCGACGTAGCGGTAGCCCTCGAGCAGGTGCCTGCGGTCGCCCTGCAGCGTGTGGCGGTAGGTGCGCACGATGCGCTGCAGCTCCGCGGAGATGGCCGCCTGGGCGAGCCCGTGCTCGAAGTCGCGCAGCGGCACGACCAGCGGCGGATCGGAGACGATGCGCCGCTCTCCGTCGACCACCTCGGTCAGCCGTGAGAAGGCCTTCAGGCTGTCCTTCGTGCGCGCCTTGGCCTCGGCGCGCGACATCGCCTTCGCCTCCTTGACCCCGGCGCGCGCCCGGAGCTGCGCTTCGATGACCGACGAGTCGAGCCGCGAGTACCAGATCTCGAGATTGCTCATCGCGGCGAAGCCGCGCATCGCCTCCCGGTAGGCGCGCGCGACTGCGAGCACGGCGGTGCGACGCTCCACGTCGCCGAAGCCGCGGTCCCGCCCGGCGATCTCGAAGCTCGTCATGAGGCGCTTGACGTCCCATTCGAACGGGCCGGCGAGCGTCTCGTCGAAGTCGTTCAGGTCGAACACGAACGAGCGCTCGGGAGAGGCGAAGCCGCCGAAGTTCGCGAGGTGCGCGTCGCCGCAGAGCTGCACGTTGAGCCCGGAGCGGGGGGCTGCCGCGAGATCGTTCGCCATGACGTTCGCCGCGCCGCGATAGAACGTGAACGGCGAGACGAGCATGCGTCCGTACCGGATCGGCAGGAGCTCCTGCACGCGCGCGGGGCCCTGTTCCTCGAGGAGCGCCACAGAGTCGCGGGCCGCCGCCGGCTCGAGTGTCGAGTGGCTCGTCCGCGGCGCGTTCTCCCGCGCTCCGCGTCCCACCGCCGTGCGCTGCTCGACGGTCAGGTGGACCACCGCAGGCGCCGACTCGGTCTTCGTGGTCATCGCTTCCCCTCCTCGCGTTGGCGAGTGCGAACGTAGTCCGGACCTCGCCCGGCCCGGTCATCCCAACGGGGTGAACCGGGTGCCGGCTCTCACGGAGCCACGGTGGTCTCCGCTCCGGGCTGCAGCAGCCGAACCTCGACTTCCGGAGCCCGCTCGTGCACGAGCCGCCGAAACGTCTCCGGCGGCTCGCGCAGGAACGCCGCCCCCGACATCCCGAGCGGATGGAGCGAGCCCCAGTGGATCGGGATCACGATCCTCGGCCTGAGCAGGCGCACCGCCTCTGCCGCCCGCTCCGGGTCGAGGTGGCCCTCGCCGAGGGTCGGGCCCCACCCCCAGATCGGGACGAGCGCGACGTCGAGCGGGTCGGCGAGCCCGGCGAGCTCGGGGAAGAGGTCGGTGTCGCCCGCGAAGTAGACGGTCTTGCTTCCGCGCACGAGAAAACCGATCGCAGAACCGGCGCGGCCGTGCACGGCCGGTGTCGCCCGCACCGAGAGCCGCCCGATCGTCCGCTCGTCTCCCGGCTCGAGCGAGTCGACCTTCCCCCGGAACCCGCGGCGGCGGAGCGACCGCACGGCTCCGCGCGCCGCGAGCACCGGTACGCCCTTGCCGAGCCGGCGCAGCGAGAGGATGTCGAGGTGGTCGCGGTGGGCGTGCGACAGGAGCACCGCGTCGAGCGGCCCGAGCTCGTTCGGTGCAGGTGGCGGCCGCACCGTTCGCAGGTGAACGATGCGCCTGCGCAGGATCGGATCGGTCAGGAGGCGCGTTCCGTCGAGCTCGAGCAGCACGGTCGCGTGGCCGACCCATCTGATCCGCATCGAACCGGACGCTCAGGCGCCCTCCTGGGCCTCCGCGGCTGCCTTCGCTTCCTTCTTCGCCTCGTGCGCGGCCTTCCGCTTGGCCTGCTCCTCCTTCGCCTGGCCGTAGGACTTCTCGACGAGGAGCTTCCCGCCGGACCAGCCGAACGCCCAGATCATCAGGATGATCGCGAGCGTCAGGTTCCAGGCGGTCGTGACGAGCTGTTGCGCGAGCGAGTAGGCGGTTGCGTTGGTGGCGGTCGTGACACCCTTCAGCGAAGCCACGTTGAAGGCCTGAGTGACGCCCGCGCCGCCCGGCGTGACCGACGTCATGTTGGCGATCGAGTTGCCGGCCATGATCCGCATGATCGTGTCGACCGTGACGGGGATCGCGTACGCCGAGAGGAAGATGGCGATCACACCGATGCTCGCGATCCACGAGACTGCCTCCGGTGTCACGACGCGCAGGAAGTACGCGCGGGGATGCGAGAGGATCTGGCCGCCCTCCTTCGCCTGATCCCACCACTTGAGGACGCGCGGCCAGAACATGCGGACGAGCAGCGCGATCAGGATGCCGCCGGCGATGACGAGCACCACCACCGCCCACGGGTGATCCTTGATGAAGCCGAACTGGAGGTCGAACGAGCCGCCGACGGTGAGGAAGAGGTAGAGGTACGGCACAGCGCCGATCAGGACGAAGAAGATCTTCTGCACGCCGTACACGGCGAGGATGCCCGCAAAGGTCGCTCCGGGGATGATCAGCGTCAGCATGATCAGCATCACGGCGGTGCCGAGGTTCGCCGGCAGGATCGAGTTGAGCCCGACGGAGATCGCGTAGGCGGCGAAGATCTGCAGCCAGCGCACGCGGTCGGCGTACGCATAGCGGAGGATCGAGTAGTAGGCGAACGCGGCGGCGGCCGTCTGCACCGTCTTGAGGACGATCGCCGCCAGGAGGTCGGCCAGCGAGATCTCCGTGATCGTGTCCCACAGCTCCTTGAACCAACCCCGGATGTCCCAGCCGAGGAGGTTCGCTGCGGCCGCGATCACGGCGATCACGAGGACGATCACGAGCCAGCGCAGCCAGTGGAGGCGCTTCGCCTCAGTGGGGGTGATCGTGGCGGTCGCGCTGGTCATGCGGGCACCTCGCTTGCGCTGCGGGCGGGCCTGGTCGGGTCACCCGAATGCTGCTCGTTCAGGAGGCGGCGCCAGCTCACGAGCACATCATGGACGCTCGCAGCGCCGACGATCGGTTCATCCGTCAACGGGAGCCCCTCCGGGAAGAGCAGGAAGGGGCGCGTCTGAGGCCCGCCGATGCCGCCGTGGAAGGAGATCAGCTCCTCGAACGCGCAGCCGGTCTCGAGGTCGGGGTCGTAGAAGCTGCCGACCATGATGTCGGCGACCTGGGCGAACCCGTCGGTCCGGAGCAGGTGCTGCGGCGCGTTCGGCGAGAACGGTGACAGCGGGTCGACGCCCTCGACCCGCCGCTCGGTGAGGTAATGCGTGCCTTCGGCGCCGAGCGCCACCGCTCCGTGCTGCTCGGAATGGACGAGCAGCCACCCGATGTGAGGATGCTTGCGCAATGCCGGGAGGAGCTGTGGATGCAGCGCGTCGATCTCCTCCCGGGTCAGGCGCCGGCGCTTCTCCATCAGGTAGACGAGGCCGAGGTTGCCGGACCCGAGCACGATCACGTCCTTGTCGGAGACGTCGTTCTTCGGGCGCTTCTTCGCCTTCTGGCCGCTCGCCTCGGAGAGCGCGTGCCCGACCATCGCGTTCTGCTCGTCGCCTCCCTCGATGTGCGTGACGCTGCCGTGCTCGAGATTGCGCTCGACGAGCTCCTGGAGGCCGTAGCCGTTCCGCTGCTTGAACGTCGCGCCCTGGGTCTGCCCGTGGTCGGAGAGGACGACGATCTCGTACGGCCGGGCGGCGTAGCGGCGCGCCCGCTCGATTCGGCTGAACTGCTCGTCGAGCTTGCGGAGCGCCTCCATCGTGTCGGCGCGCTCGAGGCCGGAGTGATGGGCGACCTCGTCGTAGCTCGAGAACGTGGCGTACACCGCCGGCCGTCCCTTCATCATGTCGGTCAGCACCCCGTAGACGATCAGATCGCGCACGACCACGCACATGGTCGCGCGGAGCAGGGGGTAGATCCCACCGCGGTGGCCTCGGGGCCGGACGTCGCGGCGCTCCGCCCTGAGCGCCGCCGTCACCTCGAGGATCACCTCCCAGCCGAACAGCACCAGCGCGCGCATCACATTGAAGCCGTTGGCGAGGAACGCGCGGTAGCCGGGGTTGGCGCGCTTCTCGGCGTCGAGGCGGCTGACCGTGAGGATCACATGGTCCGCCTCTCCGGACAGGAGGTTGCCGCGGCTCGCCCCGCCGTCGACGAGCAGTCCCCGTCCTGAGGCGAGCCGCCGCTCGATCTCCGCACAGTCCTCGGGGCCGGAGCACGCGCGGAGGATCGCCGTCTCCTTCTCGACCCAGCGGAACGCAGGCACGTCCTCGTTCGATCCGAGCAGGATCCCGGCCTGGGAGGCGCCGGTCTGCGACGAGAGGTCCGTCTCCCATTCGGCGAGGCGATAGCCGCCCTCGACCAGCCAGCGCGCCATCGTCGGCGCGCTGCCGTCGCGCATCGCGCGCCGAAGCACCGGCAGAGCGAGGCCGTCGATCTCCAGGAACACGATCCCCGGTGCGTCCGTGACGGTCTGGTCACCCGAGTGGCGGGCGATTCGCTGGATCACCCGAAAGGCATACGTGTCGTCGTCGTTCGTGCCGAACAGTGCGTCGAGCACCACGCCGATGGCCGAAGCGACCAGTGCCACCGCGAGCGCGGCCCAGAACGAGTCCACCGCGAATCCGCCTTCCGTCACGGCGTCCGCGGCCAGCAGCATGAGCGCGTCGAGCACGAGGACGAGCACGAAGCCGACGAGCAGCATCAGCGGCAGCCGCAAGGCCGCGACGAGCGGCGGCAGGAGGGCGTTCAACACCGCGATCACCGCGGCGGCGGCGAGGGCGTTCCAGAAGTCCGTCACGTGCGCGCCGGGGACGAGCTCGGCCGCGAGCAGCAGCGCGAAGGTCACCATCACCCATCCCAGGACCACCTTGCCGAGGCCGAGCTGAGGACGGACCGGGTTCCAGGTCGGGGTGACGCCGAAGCTGGGCTGTGCGATCGTCGGCTCCTCTTCCGCCACGCCGCTCATCGAACCGGCCCGGCGCCTCGAGGCCATCGTCCCCATCGGATGAATGTCAGGCGGCGGAGGCTGCCGGCGTCGGGCTGCGCGGCTTCGGCGGAGCGAGCCTCGCCGAGGCGACATAGGCGACGACGACGGCGACGATCACGATGGGCATCAGGTCGACCGCGTCGGCTTCGAGGATCACGCTCGCGAGGAGCACGGAGGTCAACGGCAGGCCGAGCATCGCGACGCTCATCGCGCCGATGCCCATCCCGACCCCCGCGATCATGGGCAGGCCGGGGGCGTGGGAGAGGGCGATGCCTCCGGTGGCGCCGAGGAACAGGGCGGGGAAGACCGGCCCGCCGCGGAAGCAGCTCAGGGAGAGCCCGTACGCCAGCCCCTTGCACGCGAGGAGCAGCACGAGCGCCCAGAAGGACCAGCCGGCCGCGCTCTCGATCAGCTGGGGGAGCTGGGTCTGGCCGGAGAAGAGGACCTCGGACGAGCTCCTGCCCGTTGCCGCGGCAAAGACGATTGCGAGGCCGGCTACCCCCAGCCCGGCGACCGGGGTCAGGGAGACCGCGTGCCGCTCGACGGTGGGCTGGAGGAACAGGCCGAGGCGGCGGATCGCGGCGCCGATCACGGCGGCGGCGAGGCCGATCCCGATGGCCCACAGGAACTCGGGGCCGTCCGGGCTCCCGAACGTCGGAATGCTCGGGACAGCCAGCGTGAAGGTCCCGAAGCCGGTCCACGCGCCGAGCCCCACGAAGATCAGTGAGCCGATCCCGGCAGCGAGCAGGCCGGGGACGAGGACGACGCCCAGCATCGGACCGCCGAGCCCTGCGGCCTCCATCAGCAGGAATGCTCCGACGAGCGGCGAGCCGAGGAGCGTGCTGATCGCAGCGAAGCTGCCCGCAGCCCCGATCACGGCGACCGCGTTCGCCGGGGCGTCCTTCCGGAGGAGATGGATCGCGAGGACGCCCAGCCCGCTCCCGATCGCGATCAGCGGCGCCTCCGGGCCGAGGACGACCCCGAAGCAGAGGGTCGCGAGAGACGCGAGCACGATCCCCGGCAGTTCGATCGGCTGCACGGGGCCGCCGGTCTTGAAGCCCTCTGCCGGCCTGTGCCCGGCGGTGCCCGGCAGGTGGCGAATCGTCAGCGCGACGAGCACCCCGGCGAGCGCCGGCCAGGGGAGCGGCCACCACAGGGGCTCATGGGCGAAGCCGAGCTCCTGCGGCAGCGTCGCGAAGACGTACGTCTGCGCCTCGGAGACCGCCTTGAGGAAGAAGTACGCGACGACGGCCACCCCGGCGCCGACCACTCCGCCGAACACGAGCAGGACCAGGTAGCTCCGGCTGCGGAGGAGCTCGACCGGGTCGGTCGACGCGGCGGGCGGCGATTGGCTGGTGTCTGAACTGCTCATCCGGAGGTCGACCCCTCAGTCCGCGCAAGGTCGCAGCGAATCCGAGTCGGCGACTCACCCGATTGGGATGACGGACGGAGAACCGGCGACGGTGTGAAGGAAGTGTGATTGACCCGGATGGGCTAGAGCGGCGGTCGCCCCGCCGGGCAACACTGGACGCATGCTCATTCAGCTCGATCCCAGTGTCGTGAGGAAGGCGCAACGCGGCGATGAAAAGGCCTTCTCGGTCATCGTCCGGACCTACCACGTTCCGATCTTCAACTACGTCCTCAGGTCCGTCGGAGACCGCGAGCTCGCGGAAGACCTGACGCAGGAGGTCTTCCTCCGCGTCTGGAAGGCACTGCCGCGCTATGCCTTCCGCGCCAAGCTCACGACCTGGATCTTCCAGGTGGCGAAGAACGTCGTCCTGGACGACATCCGCTCCCGGAAGAACCGCCTGCAGCCGGTCGAGCTCGTGCCGGAGCTTTCCCCGGCGGTCCCCGAGCCCCCGATCGAGCAGGCGGAGACGATCCGCGCGCTCTGGGTCGCGATCGAGGAGCTGAACGTCGACCTCAAGACGGCCCTGCTCCTTCGGGATGTCGTGGGCATGTCGTACAACGAGATCGCGGCCGCGCTCGACGTCCCCCTGGCGACCGTCAAATGGCGGATCTACAGTGCCCGCAACGACGTGCAGGTCGCCCTCGCCGCCGCGGGGATCGCGCTCGCCCCGGCCGACGGCTCCGTCGCCGAGACCGCCTGAACGCGCCGCCGGGGCGCCGGCCCCGCGACCTCAGGTGTGCTTCGAGAGCTCTGCCTGCACCGCCCGGTCGACGTTGCCGTGGATGCTGTCCGTCCCGAGAGCTGCCGTCATCCCGTCGGCGTCGAGCACGGAGCGAACCTGTGGCTTGACTCGGGT
Organism: uncultured Thermoleophilia bacterium; assembly: GCA_963828655.1. Taxonomy (GTDB): domain Bacteria; phylum Actinomycetota; class Thermoleophilia; order Gaiellales; family Gaiellaceae; genus PALSA-600. The sequence goes on from CAWHFK010000012.1 coordinate 31,628, forward strand.
CAGCCGAAGCGTGACGCCCTCCGTTCGGGCCACCTCGGCGAGCTCGGCGAGCTTCGCCGCTCCCTGAGAGTCGACGAAATCGACGCCCTCGAGGTCGAGGACGATTGCCTGGAGCGGCGGCACGCCCTCGCGGATGACCGCGCGGACTCGATCGTCGAGCGCCTCGGCGGTGGCGAAGAACAGACCGCTGTCGAGACGCAGCACGGCGATGCCCGGAAACGTCTCGTCGCCGGGATGCTCGTCGAGCTCGCGGAATGCCTGTGTGCCCGGCTCACGGCCCAGCAGCGGCATGCGCGGTGAGGTCGTGACGTAGATCAACCAGACGAGCGAGAGCGCGATGCCGATCGTGACGCCCGCGAGCACCCCGGCGGAGAGCACGCCGAGCACGGCAGCGAGGGCGATCCAGAAATCGACCCTCGCGACCCTGCGCAGACGCCGGAGCTCGCCGATGTCGATCATCCCGAACACGACCGCGTCGATGATCACGGCCGCGAGAACGGCCTTCGGGAGAGCCGAGAAGAGCGGCGCCAGGATGATCAGCGTGAGGAGCACGAGGCCGCCGGTGATCAGCGAGGCGACCGGCGTCCGGGCCCCGGCCGACTCGTTCAGCGAGCTCGCGGACAGACTCGTCGAGACGGGCATGCCCTGGAAGATCCCGGCCCCGGCGTTCGCCATCCCCTGGGCGACCGATTCCTGGTTGACGTCGATGCGGTACCGGTGACGCATCGCGAACGCCCGCGCGTCGCCGGCGGTCTGGGAGAAGCCGATCAGCAACAGAGCGACCGATGCGATGCCGATCGTCGACAGGTGCGCCTTCACGAGACTCCAGTCGGGCAGCGCCGGGCGAGGGAGGCCCCGGGGCACGTGGCCGACGAGGGCCACGCCGTGTGCGCCGAGATCGAAGAGCCCCGACGCGGTCAGGCCCCCGACCACCAGCACGAGCGCCCCGGGGACCGCAGGCGCCCAGAAGCGCAGGCCGAGGATCACGCCCAGGGAGACGAGCCCCACGACGAGGGTCGTCCAGTGGATCTGGTCGAGCCCCTGGAGCCAGGTCCAGAGCTCCCGCCAGGCGCTGTCACCACTCGAAGACGTCCCCGTCAGCTTCGACAGCTCGCCGATCGTCACGTCGATCGCGGCGCCCGCCAGGAATCCGGTGATCACCGCCTTCGAGAGAAAGCGGGCGATCCAGCCGAGCCGGAACACCGCGAGCAGCAGAAAGAGAATGCCGGTGACGATGGTGATCGCCGCAACCAGCTGGGCCGCGTCCGCACCTCCGAGCCTGGTCGCCAGGACGGCACCGCCCGCCACCGCGGCGAGTGACGAGCTCGGGCCGGTCGAGATCTGACGGGAGGTGCAGAAGAGCGCGTAGATGATCGCGCCCGCCGCCGCCGCGTACAGGCCGTTCTCCAGGGGCACGCCCGCGATGCCCGCGTAGCCCAGGTTCTTGGGCACGATCAGGGCGGTGACGGCAATTCCGGCCATCAGGTCGCCCCGCAGCCAGCTGCGGTCGTACCGGGGGAGCCACTCCGCGATCGGCAGCACCCGGCGGAGCCTCTGGGCCGGCTGGTCGCTCACGTTCCCGAGCTCGACGCCGGCGGGGGCGCGGCCGCGGTCGTACGCGTCTGGAATGCGCCGACGGCGGCGTCGATCGTCGGGAAGAAGTGGCCCGGGTCGATCGTGCGGGTGAGGTCGTAGCGCTCGATCTTGCCGCGGACCGGGTCCTTCAGCTCCGCGAACACGAGCGAGACGCCGTTCGCGTTGAGCTCATGGTCGAGCTCCTCGAGCATGTCGGCGGCTGTGGTGTCGACGTCGGTGATCGGTTCGGCGGCCACGACGATCCATGCGGGCTTCGGATCGGCGGAGGCGAGCTTGCGGATCTGATCGCGGAACGTCCTCGCGTTCGCGAAGAAGAGCGGGGCGTCGAAGCGGAACAGCACGAGGCCGGGAAGCTGGGCGGCGTCCGGGTGGCCGGCCAGGTCGTGGTAGCCGGGGAGGCCGTCGACGCGGCCGAGCACGGCCTGGTAGGGCCACCAGGCGTGCCGGAACACGCCGACGATCGAGAGCGCGACGGCGACGGCGATGCCGGCCAGCACGCCGAACAGGACCACCCCGAGGAAGGCTGCGATCGCGACGAGGAAGTCCTCGCGGCGCTGGCGCCGCAGTCGGACCGTCCCGGGGATGTCGGCGAGCGAGAGCGAGGCGACGATCACGACCGCTGCGAGTGTGGGCTGAGGCAGGTTCTTCAGCAGCCCGGGCACGAGCACCAGCATCAGCACGATCGCGAGCGCTCCGACCAGCCCGGTCACCTGGGTCTTCGCGCCGGACTGTTCGGCGACGGCGGTTCGAGATCCGCTGGTGCTGACGGGAAAGCCCTGGAAGAAGCCGGCGGCGATGTTGGCGGCCCCGATTCCGATCATCTCCTGGCTGCCGTCGAACTCCTGTCCGGTTCGCGTGGCGAACGCGGACGCCGTCGCGATGGTGTCGGCCAGCGTGACGATCACGATGCCGAGCGCCCCGCCGATCAGCAGTGACAGGTCGGACAGATGGACGCTGGGAATGGTGAGGGGCGGAAACCCCTGTGGCAGCGTGCCGACGAGCTTCACGCCGTGCTCGTCGAGCTGGAACACCCGAGCGGCAACGATCGACAGGACGACTGCCACGAGAACGCCCGGGATCTTGGGGAGGACTCGCTGGAGCACGAGGATGAGAGCAATGCCGACGACGCCGATCGCGAGCGCTGCGCTCACCGTCTCGCCGTCCCTGACCCCGTTGACGAAGCCTCTCGTCTCGGCGATGAAGCCGTCCGCATCGATCGAGAACCCGAACAGCTTCGGCAGTTGGCCCACGAGAATCGTGAGGGCGAGGCCGTTCATGTAGCCGATCATCGTCGGCTTCGACAGCAGGTCCGCGACGAATCCGAGCTTGAGGATCCCGCCGAGCACTGTGATCGCCCCGACGAGCAGCGCGAGCATCGAGGCGAGCGCGACGGCCCGCTCCGGATCGCCGTTTGCCCCGACGAGCGGCAGGATCGTCGCCGCGATCATCGGCCCGAGGGACGAGTCGGGGCCGAGCACGAGGATGCGAGACGGGCCGAAGACGGCATACCCCGTCAAGCAGAGGATCGACGTGTACAGGCCGGTGATCGGCGGCAGGCCGGCGAGCTCGGCATACGCCATGCCCTGCGGAACGAGCAGTGCGACGAGGACGAGCCCTGCGACGAGATCCTTCCTCAGCCAGGCGGGCCGGTACTCGGAAAGAAGTCGTGCTCCTGGAAGTGCTGACAACACGGCCGGGGGTCCGAAGCGGGGCCCGCTCAGCCCAGCGCCATGCCTTCGCTGGAGGCGGCAGCTGTCGGGTCGGGGAGACGCCTCATCCGGAATGAGTTCAGCAGGCCGAGCAGGCTGGCGAGCAGCGGGACGAGCAGCGCCACCTGCAGCGACCGGTCCCGGGCCTCCTTGTTGATCCTGAGCACCTCGGCCTGGACGTCCTGAGGCTCGCCGGCGAGCAGCGGTTCGAGCTGGGCGTTGCTCATGACCTCGGCGTCGTGCTCCAGCGTGCTCGAGATCTGCTGCTGCTGTGCAGGCGGGATCACCGAGCTGTCGTCGACGAGGTTGGTGAAGTCGAACGCGAGAAACGCGAGCATGATGCCGCCGGCCATCGCGAGCCCGAACGAGAGCCCGAACGACCCCGCGGCGGAGTTGACGCCGGCGGCCTCGCTCACCCGCTGATCCTCGATCGGGGACAGCGTGTAGTTGTTCAGCTGGGACACGAGCAGGCCAAGCCCCGATCCGACGATCAACAACGGGATGACGAGCGCCCAGCCCGAATGCGTGCGCGGCACGATCGGGATGATCAGCGCCATGCCGATCGTGCTCAGCGCAAAGCCGACCAGAACGATGTTGCTCGGGCGGCGAGTGCCCGCCTTTCGCCCGGCCAGCAAGGCGACACCGAACATGCTGAGCGACAGTGGAGCCAGCGACAGGCCCGCTTGCATCGCGTTGTACTCGAGCGTCATCTGCAAGAAGATCGGGAGCGCGATCATTGCGCCGCCGAGGGTGATCTGCTGCAACATCTGCTGGGAGATCCCGATCGTGAAGTGGGGGAAGCGGAACAGGCCCGGGTCGAGCAGCGTCACCTTCCCTTCCCGCTTGCGCCGCACGAGCCAGTACGCGAGGAGCGCCAACGCGACGGCGCCGATCGCCATCAGCAGGCCGACGTACCCGCCGCCTTCCTGCCAGACCAGGATCCCGAGCACGAGGCCGCCCATTCCGAACACGGAGAGGACCGCTCCGACGACGTCGACCTGCCGGGGCCCCGTGTAGGGCACATCGTGGACGAGCTTGATCTGGGACAGCACGACCGCGATCACGACGACCTCGAGCAGAAAGCCGACACGCCAGGACAGATAGGTGGTGACGAACCCACCGAGCAGCGGCCCCACTGCGGCGGCGATCGCAGCCGCCGCCCCGACCAGGGCGTACGCCTGCTTGCGTGCGGCGCCCTCGAAGTTCCCGTGGATCAGCGACTGCATCGCTGGCAGCAGCAGCGACGCCCCGAGGCCGCCGACGATCGCCCAGAAGACGATGATCGCGGTCAGGTTCTGCGCCAGCGTCATGGCCAGCGCGCCGACCGCGTAGGCCAGCAGGCCGATGACGTAGGCGCGCTTGCGTCCGATCAGGTCGCCGACCTTGCTGCTGATCAGGATGAACGCGGCGGAAACGAGCGCTTCGAGCGCGATCGCGGACTGGACCCCGCTCACCGTCGTGTTGAGATCCGCGACCACCGCCGAGATCGACACGTTCATCAGCGATGTGTCCACCACGAGCACGAACATCGCCATCGCCAGGAGCACGGCGAGCTTCGGGTTCCCGGCGCTCTCCTCGCTGGTGGCGCCGCCGGCAGCTGCCTCGCTCATGTGCGCACGACGCTCATCAGGCCGCGACCTTATCCCACCCGGGGTTCGGCCATCATCCAGTCGGGATGATTCGCCGCGGAGGGGAATGACCCAGAATCGGCCCGGTGACGTCCGATCTCCATTCGTTCGGTGGGGATGTCGAAGGCGCGCTCGAGTCGATCAGCGTTCCGAGCTACGTCGTCGACCCGCAGGGGATCATCCGCTGGCTCAACCCGGCCGCCCGCAGGCTGGTCGGCGACGTGCGCGGGCGCCAGTTCACCTCGATCGTCGCGCCGGAGGAGGCGCGCCGATCGCGGGAGACCTTTGCCCGGCACATCGCCGGGCCGCCTCAGCCACACGACACCCAGGTCGTCGTGATCGGCGCCGACGGGGAGCGCATCGGCGTCGAACTGAGCTCGGTGCCGCTCGTCGAGGGGCACCGGGTGGTCGGTGTCTTCGGGCAGGTCGCCGACATCGACGACACTCCTCCGCGGCCCGCTCATCCGCACCTGACGCCGCGCCAGGCCGAGGTGCTCCGCCTGCTCGAGCACGGCAAGCGGACCCACGACATCGCGCGCGAACTGAACCTGAGCGTCGAGACGGTTCGCAACCACATTCGCCACATCCTCCGCGCGCTCGGCGTGCATTCCCGGCTCGAGGCGGTCGCCCTCGCGCACCGGGAGCACCTCCTCTCGGGCTGACGCTCAGCCTGCGGTCGGCGGCGCCGGCGCGACGGGCTGCGAGCTGATGTTGCCCCGGCCGTCGACCGACACGACGACGTGCTCGTCACCCCGCCGTAAGACCGCCGTGCTGTCCGTCTGGCTCACCGGGGCCCAGCCCTGGGCGACCCAGGCGGCGACGGCCTGGGCGAGCACGCGCCGGCGCGCGTCCGGGGGCAGGTCCTTGTGCCGGCTCGCGAGCCAGCCGATCAGCGCGATCAGCGCGACGATCGCGGCGCCGATCGCGACGAGCGCCCAGGTCTTCGTGCCGCTGGAGGTGTCCGTCGCCGAGGCGGGCGGGTTGACCACCACCGTGCCGGGGCCACTCGTGATGGTGGTGTGGGTCTGCGTCACGGTCAGCTGGACGGTGGTCTGCTGCACGGTCGTTGCCGGGACGCTCGTCTCCTCTGCCGTGGTCGTGGGCAGGCTCACCGTGGGGTCGGTGCTGGTGCCGGCCGCGTTGACGGCGGCGCCGCCGTACGCGGCGATCACACCCGCGCAGAAGAGCGCTGCGAGCGCCGCCCAGCGCGGGAGCCTCGCTCTCGTCATACCGCCGCCTGGCCCGCGCCGGCACGGCGGGGCTGCCGCAGTCCGCGGACGGAGACGGGTGCGAGCGAACGGCCGAACGTGTCGATGAAGAGCGAGCAGGGCCCACCCGCGGGCGGAAGCGCGCCGTTCAGCACCTCGACCCTGTAGGTCAGGTCGTCGCCGGCGAGCCGTGGCTCGTGCAGGACGACGACGACGTCGGTCTCGGCTTCGGCGGGGTCGTCGAGGAACGAGAGGACCGCGTGCGGGGGCTCGGCGGCGAAGTTCGCCGTCTCGTCGTCCCACAGCTCGAGGAAACGCCGGGACGGCAGGTGACCGGCCTCCCGGCGCGGCCGGTCGGCGAAGAAGACCGTTGCGTCGGCGAGGCCGTGCAGCGTGATCTCGCCGTCGTCGGAGCTGAACCTCGAGCTGCTCTGGACGAAGAGCGCATCGACGCGTCCCGCTTCCTTGCGCGGGTTGGCCGTCATCCCGCTCCCGCCGCGAGCGCGTGCCGCTCTGCGGCACCGTGGCAGTGCTTCCACTTGCGGCCGCTGCCGCACGTGCACGGGTCGTTCCGGCCGCGGCGCGCGTCCTCCGCCGCGTAGAGCTGGACGATCTCCGACGGTGCGCGGTTCTGGCTCAGCAGGCCGCCCATGACCCGCATCGGCCGGTCGACGTGATGGAAGAAGTCCTTGAAGCCGGCGCACAGGAAGTTCAGTCCGGGATCACCTGACGGTGTCTCGATGAAGCGGTCCTTCGGGCAGCCTCCGTGGCAGGCGAAGCGAACGTCGCAGTCGAGGCAGTACTGCGGCAGCCGGTCGCGCTTGTCGAGCCCGAATTGCACCTGCTGCTGCGACGAGACGAGCTTGAGCATGTGCTCTTCCTTGATGTTGCCGAGCCGGAACCGCGGCTCGACGAAATGATCGCAGGAGTAGAGGTCCCCGGTGTGCTCGAGCGCGAGCGCCGCCCCGCACGTCTCGGAATGTACGCAGAGACCGGGCGGCTCTCCGACCCAGTTCGCGAGGGCGACATCGAACATCTGCACGTACACCTCGCCGACGTCGCGCCGCACCCATTCCTCGAACACGTCGATGAGGAAGCGGCCGTACTGCTTCGCCGACACGGTTCGATTGGTGACGTACGACCCTTCCTGCACGTACAGCGGCCGGTCGCGCCAGGAGGTCCTCGGCGCGCCGTCCTGCGTCTCCTTCGTGGCGCGCTCGATGATCGGGATGAACTGGATGAACCTCGCGCCGCAGTCGTCCCGCAGGAAGCGGTAGATCTCCCCGCCGCGGTCGGCGTTCAGCGCGTGGACGGTCGTCAGGACGTTCCAGTCCACTCCGGCCGCGCGCAGGTGCCCCAGGCCGCGCATGACCTCGTCGAACGAGCCTTTGCCTCCCTTGTTCACGCGGTAGGCGTCGTGGATCTCGCGCGGCCCGTCGATCGAGATCCCCACGAGCACGTCGTTCGCCTTGAAGAACTCGCACCACTCCTCGTCGAGCAGCGTGCCGTTCGTCTGGATCGTGATGACGGCGCGCTGGCCGCGGGCCAGATGCCTCCCGGTCAACTCGACCGCGCGCCGGAAGAAGTCGAGGCCCATGAGCGTCGGCTCGCCGCCCTGCCACGCGATCGTCACCTCGGGGACGCCCGCATGGGCTTCGATCAGCTGCTGGAGATAGGTCTCGAGCAGCTCGTCCGCCATGCGGAACCGCGAGCCGGGGTACAGCATCTCCTTCGAGAGGAAGAAGCAGTAGGAGCAGTCGAGGTTGCAGACGGCGCCGGTCGGCTTGGCCAGAAGGTGGAACGCTGATGGGGCCACTGCGGCCATCGTAGAGGCGAAGGGTCGCCCGCCTCGCCGGGCCTGGCATCATCCCAACCGGATGACCGACGAGCCGACCGACGCGCTCCGACGCACGCGCCTGGCCAACGAGCGCACCTACCTCGCGTGGTGGCGGAGCGCCCTGACCGCACTCGCGGTCGGGATCGGCGCGGGCCGCATCGCACCGGGCCTGACCGGCGGCTCGCCCTGGCCGTATCACGTCCTGGGCGCCGCATTCGGCCTGCTCGGCGTCGCCTTCGCGGTCTGTGCGTTCACGAGGCATCGGAACGTCGAGCGGGCACTTGCGACCGGAGGCTATGCGCCGCTCGACGACCGCGTCGTCGTGGGGCTCGCGGGGGCCACCGTCCTGCTCGGCGTCGCCACCGTCGTGCTCGTGATCTTCGGAAGCTGAGCTGTCTGCGGGTGGGCCGGGCCGCGAACGCCCGGCCCACCCGCCGATGCGTCAGCTGCCCTGCGTCGCGTAGCGCTCGTGCAGTTCTGCGCCGACCGCGACCAGGTCTGCCGGGTGGATCCACTCATCCGCCAGTGCGACACCGCCGGCGGCGATGATCGCATCGCGGAGCGGGATCGCCCAGCGGTGCTCGAGCAGCGCCACTGCGGCCCAGCCGTCGTCGGGGATGGCGTCGGCGAGGTACCACACCTCGTCCTCCGAGAGAACGTGCCCGTCCTCGGCCTCCGCTGCGCCTGCTGCGGCACCCGCGAGCGCGCCGTCCTCCCCGGCCATGCCGATCCCGATCAGGGCGCCGACCAGCGCGCCGAACTCCTCGGCCTCCTCGGTCGAGAGCTCGGTCGCCTGAACCGCCTCGATCTCGCCGTCGCGCTTGGCGACGAAGAGGAGGTCGACGAGGCGGACGAGGCCCTCGTCGGACAGCCGCTGGAGCTCCGGCAGGACCTTGCCGGTGAACGTCGTCTGTTCAGAGCTGACCACGAGCATCTGGATCGGCCCGAACGGAAGTGCGGCCTCGCTGCTCATGTCGCCTCCAGCAGTTTCTTCTTCTGCGCGTCGAACTCTTCCTGGGTGAGGACCCCCTCGTCCTTCAGCTTCCCGAGCTTCTCGAGCTGGGAGACGAGGTCGTCGGAGATGCCGCCCGACGGGGCGGGCGCAGCCGGCGTGGGCTGCTGGTACTGCTGCTGCTGGAGATCGTCGATCTGGGCGTTCTGCTGCTCCTCCTGGGCCTGCCCGCGGGCGGCATGCTTGCCGATCATGTACGCCCCGCCGCCGACCATGGCGGCCCGGGCGAGCGGTCTTCTCCGTCTGAACATTCGCGTTCCTTCCTTTCTCGCTAGGCCGTTGCCGGCTCGGGGGCCGGAGCGCCGTGGAGCTCGTTCTGCAACGCATCCTCGGCTTCTTTCGACAGCGACGACTTGAGGACGGTGCCCCCGAACTTGCTGAGCGCGTCGACTGCCTTGTCCGGCGTTACCTTCTCGACGACCAGGAACAGCGCGGACGTCCCCGGCTTCATCGCCTCGCGGACCTGGTCGATGAACGCCTCGTCGATGCTGTCCTTCTTCAGCTTGCCCATCAGCGCGCCGAAGCCCGCGCCGATCGCCATCCCGAGGAACGGCACGAAGAAGAGGATGCCGAAGAGCACGCCCCAGAACATTCCCCAGGAGGTCCCGCCGGCCACCGAGTGGTGGTTCGTCGACACCTTGAAATCGCCGTTCTCGTTCCGCACGATCGACGCGATCGCGTCGGTCTGGATGATCAGGTCGTTCGCAAGCTTTTCTGCCTCGATCTGAGCCGCCGCGGCGGTCGTCATGTCGGGGTACGCGATGGCGATGAGGTCCGCCATGGTGTGTCCTCCTTCGGTAACCGTGGAGAGGTGCTCGAGCTGAGGATTCCGGCTCGGCAGCTGGATCGCGTAGTCCCGTTGGGGTGAAATCGGCGGTTCAGCGGCCCGTGTGCACCCGGCCGGGCGGTGCTCATCCCAACCGGACGATGTGCCCGCGGGCCGTCCGGTGTTTGCTCTCGGGTGCGCGGCCGGCGTTCGGTCGCGGTTCATCGACTCGCGAAGGGGGCGGCGAATGAGCGCTGCAACGGCATCGAGAGACGACGGCGCGGACGGGTACGACGATCAGTCCTCGCGGGGAGCAGGCTGGGCGATGTTCGCCGCCGTTCTCCTCTTCCTCGCGGGCACCTGGAACTTCATCCAGGGCGTCCTGGCCATCTCGAAGTCACACGTGTACACGACGGACGCCCACTACGTCTTCAGCGACCTGCGCACATGGGGCTGGATCGTTCTGCTCCTGGGAATCGTCCAGTTCTGCGCCGGGGTCGGCCTGCTCAGCGGCAGCATCTGGGCGGTCTGGTTCGCGATTGCGGTTGCAGGCGTCAACGCGATCGGGCAGCTCATGTTCCTCCCGGCCTACCCGCTCTGGGCGATCGCGATGTTCACGCTCGACATCCTCATCATCTACGGGCTCGTCCTCTACAACGGCTCGGTCAGAGCCCTGCGGAACTAGGGAAGACGCTGGGCGGGAAACGCGCTCAGCCGCGCGCGATTCCCGCCACACCGAGAACGACCAGCACCGCGGCGATCAGACCGACTGCGCACGGCAGGAACACGCCGACGTAGCGGTCGAGCGCACCGCGTGTCAGCTCCAGCAGCCGCTCGGAACGAGGGCCGGCGAACGTGCGCACTCCGAGGATCACGAGGAGCGGCAGGACGAACGCGACGTTGAAGAGCACCACGAGCTCGAGCTGGCCGACGAGCGTGGCGCTCGAGCCGACGATCGCGGCCAGCGCCGCGAAGTAGGGAAATGCGGTCGGGAGCTCGGCCAGGATGATGCCGGCGCCGAGGCCGGCCGCCCCGAGGGCGCCGCCGGGCAGGTCGCGCGACATGCCGCCCGCCACCCGATGGCGATGGATCCAGAGGATCCAGGCGGCCGCCGCCAGAGCGATCCCGGCGCCGATCTCGATCAGATGCTTGGCGTGCGGGCCGATGTGGGGGATCAGGTCGATCAGCGCCTGTCCCGGCCCGACGACCACGAGCAGACCGGCCGCCAGCGAGGGGAAGAACACGCCCAGCGTGAACAGGGAGACGAGGACGGCGCCGCGCCGTTTCACCGCGAGCACGAGCGCCGGTGCGATCGTCGACGGATTCAGCCCGTCGACGAGCGCGATGCCGAGCACGAGGAGCGCGAGTGCCTTCATCGGCCCGCACCGTGCCTGCGGTCGTAAAGGTGGCGTTCATCCGGTTTGGGTGAACTGGACGCCGGCGAGGCCGGTTAGAACGACGGTGTGAGCAGCGGCAGCCCGGAGAACGAGGCCCAGGGCCCGGTCGTCGTCGGCTATGACGGTCGAGAGGAATCCGACCGCGCCCTCGAGTACGCGCTGGAGGAGGCCGCGTCGCGCGAGTCACCCGTGATCGTCGTGGTCGTCGCGCCGATGCCCTACGAATGGGTCGATCCCTACGGGCCGGGCGTGCCGGGGATGGTCGGGCCGATCACGCCGATCCCCAAGGAGGGGCCGATGGAGGTGCAGCCGCTCCTCGACCACGCCCGCCGGCGGCTCGACGAGACCGGCAGCTCGGGCGAGGCGGTCTGGGGGCTCGGCGACCCGGTCTCCGAGATCCTGCGCGTCGCCGACGAGCGCAAGGCGTGCGCGATCGTCGTCGGCACGCATCATCACTCGGCGCTCGGCCGGCTGTTCGGGACAGACACCGCCGCTGATCTCGTCAAAGAGGCGCACTGCGATGTCCTCGTCGCGCGCTGATCGGCCGGTCGCTCACCGAGACCTGAACGGGAACGGGCGCCTCGACCCGTACGAGGATCCGGCGCAGCCGCTCGAGGTCCGGGTCGCGGACCTGCTCTCGCAGATGACCCTCGAGGAGAAGGCGGGGCTGATGTTCCACCCGCCGATCCTGATGAACGGCGACGGGACCCTGATCGAGGACGACAACGACTTCTTCCGGGGGAACACGGAGGACCTCGTCGCCCGGCGTCACCTGAACCACTTCAACATCTACTACGCGCCCGAGCCTCGCCTGCATGCCGAGTGGCAGAACCGGATGCAGCGGCTGGCCGAATCGACCCGGCTCGGCATCCCGGTCACGATCTCGTCGGATCCACGCCACAGCTTCGCCGAGAACCTCGGCGCGAGCTGGTCGGCGGGAGGGTTCTCGCACTGGCCCGAGCCGATCGGCTTCGGTGCGCTCCGCGACGAGGAGGCGATGCGGGAGTTCGGCGACATCGCGCGGCGCGAGTACCGCGCGGTCGGGATCCACGTTGCGCTGCATCCGATGGCAGACCTGGCCACCGAGCCGCGCTGGGCCCGGATCATGCACACCTTCGGCGAGGACGCAGAGCTCGCAGGCCGCCTCGTCGCTGCGTACATCCGCGGTTTCCAGGGCGACCGGCTCGGGACCTCGTCCGTCGCGTGCATGACGAAGCACTTCCCCGGCGGCGGGCCGCAGAGAGACGGCGAGGATCCCCACTTCCCCTACGGGAAGGATCAGATCTATCCCGGCAACGGGTTCGAGTACCACGTGCGCGTCTTCGAAGCTGCCTTCGCCGCCGGAACGGCGCAGATCATGCCGTACTACGGCCGCCCGGTCGGAACGCCGTACGAAGAGGTGGGCTTCGGCTACAACCGCGATGTGATCACCGGCCTCCTGCGGGGGCGCTACGGCTTCGACGGCGTGGTGTGCACCGACTGGGGCCTCATCACGGACGCGCCGATGCCGGACGGCTCGGTCTTCGAGGCCAAGTGCTGGGGCGTCGAGGAGCTGAGCGCGGAGGACCGGCTCGAGAAGATCATCGCCGCCGGGTGCGATCAGCTCGGCGGCGAGGCGCTCCCGGACGTGCTGGTGGAGCTCGTTCGCGCCGGCCGCGTCTCGGAGTCGCGCATCGACGAGTCCGTTCGCCGTCTGCTGCGGGACAAGTTCCGGCTCGGCCTCTTCGACGATCCGTATGTCGACCCGGACGAGGCCGAGCGAATCTGCGGCTGCCCCGAGTTCCGCGCAGCCGGCGACCGTCTGCAACGGCGGTCCGCGGTGCTCGTGGCGAACGACGGCACGCTGCCGCTCACAGGCCGTCCGCGCGTCTATCTCGACGGAGTCTCGCCCGAGGCGGCAGCGGCTTACGGCGATGTCGTCGAGCGGCCCGAAGATGCGGACGTCGCGATCGTCCGCCGCAACGCGCCGTTCGAGCCGCGCACCGGAAGCTTCATCGAGACCGTCTTCCATGCCGGCGACCTCGACTTCAAGGAGCCGGAGCTCGGCCGGCTGATCGAGCTCGCAGGCCTCGTGCCGACGGTGCTCGTCCTCCATCTGGAGCGCCCGTCCGTCATCCCCGAGCTCGCAGGGGCCTGCGCGGCAGTGCTCGCGGTGTTCGGCTCGTCCGACGGCGCCGTGCTCGACGTGCTGTTCGGCCGCTCCGCGCCGGAGGGGCTCCTGCCGTTCGAGCTGCCGTCGTCGATGGAGGCCGTTCGCGCGCAGAAGCCGGACGTCCCCGGAGACTCGAGCGAACCGCTCTTCAGCTTCGGGCACGGCCTCTCGTACGGCTGACCATCACAGCGCCTCCACAGGAATCTCCCACGGGGATCGAAGCGGCGGCTGGTGTTCTGGAGGCATCCACTCACCAGACCGAAGGAGCCGTGATGTCCCTGACCACTGTGATCGTGTTGAACGTCCTGCTCGACCTCGCCGTCGCCGGCGGCCTGGCTGCCCTGCTGCTCCGGCCGTTCGTGCTCGAGCGGAGAGAGGCGAGGGTCGCTCCCGTCGCGCAGCACCAGGAACTGCGCCGCGCCGCCTGATTCACAGACGATCCACAGGCGCCCTGCCGCTCTTCACAGGAGAATCACAGACAAGCGGGTCAACGTGGCAGGCATGACACAGAAAAGAACACAGGAGCTCGGCCGCATTCTCGTCGTCGACGACGAGCCGTCGATCACCGACGCGGTCGCGACAGCGCTGCGCTACGAGGGCTATCTGGTCGAGGAGGCGGCCAACGGTCGTGATGCGCTTGCAGCAGTGACGCGCCAGGAGCCTGACCTCGTCGTGCTCGACTGGATGCTGCCGGACGTCTCCGGGGTCGAGGTCGGGCGGCGGATGCGCGAGCGCGGCTTCAAGACGGCCATTCTCTTCCTGACCGCGAAGGATGCGGTCGACGACAAGGTGGAGGCGCTGCGCGCCGGCGGAGACGACTACGTCACCAAGCCGTTCTCCCTCGCCGAGCTCGTCGCCCGCGTGCAGGCAGTCCTGCGCCGGACGAACGGCGACCTACCGGGTGACGTGCTGCGCTTCGCCGACGTGGTGCTCGACGAGAGCCGGCACGAGGTCTTCCGCAGCGGCACGCCGATCGAACTGACTGCGACCGAGTTCAACCTGCTCCGCTTCTTCATGCTCAACCCGCGACGCGTCCTCTCAAAGGCACAGATCCTGCAGAACGTGTGGCACTACGACTTCGGGGGCAGCCGCAACGTCGTCGAGACCTACGTCAGCTATCTCCGCCGCAAGCTCGACGCGGCCGGCCCGCCGCTCATACGCACCGTGCGCCAGGTCGGCTACATGCTCGAGGCAGAGCAGAAGTAGGTGGGCGCGCGGCTCTCCCTGCGTGCGCGTCTCATTCTCGGGGTGGTCGCGCTGGCCGGCGTCGGGCTCGTGACCGCGGACGTGGTGACCTACACGTCGCTCCACAGCTTCCTCATCTCCCGCACCGACGACTTTCTCGACACAGCGCACTCGTCCGCGGAGAGCGCGCTGCATGGAAACGCGGGAGGAGGCCCCGGCGGCAGCAGGCCCCAGCCCTCACCCGACGGCGGCCCCGACATCGGGCAGCTCAAGGCGAGGGTCCCCGGCCTCTTCGTCCAGGTTCGGCGTGCGAACGGGACGATCGTCGCGACCGGGGCCGCGCCTCAGTTTCCGGGGACGAAGAAGTCACCTCCGCCGCGCCTCCCGAAGACGATCGTGCTCACCTCGCGGCAGGGCGTGGATCGCGTCGGGTACTTCACCGTCAAGGCGACCACCGGCGGCGGCCGCTACCGCGTGCGCGCGTCGATCGACCCAGGCAGCAACGGCTACACGCTGATCGTCGCGACCTCGCTGAGCAGTGTCGACAGCACCCTGCACCGGCTCCTCCTCGTCGAGCTGCTCGTGACCGTGGCCGTGCTAGGCGGCGTCGCGGTGCTCGGTCTCTGGGTGATCCGGGTCGGCTTGCGGCCGCTCACCGAGATCGGGGCGACCGCCGCCACGATCGCTGCGGGTGACCTCTCTCACCGGGTGGCGCGCGAGGACGAGCGGACGGAGGTCGGGCGGCTCGGACTTGCGCTCAACGCGATGCTCTCCCAGATCGAGTCCGCCTTCAAAGCGCGGGAGGCATCCGAGCGGAAGCTGCGGCGCTTCGTCGCCGACGCCTCGCACGAGTTGCGCACGCCGCTCGCGGCGGTACGCGCCTACGCGGAGCTGTTCTCGCGCGGAGCGGCGCAGCGTCCTGCCGATCTCGAGCGCTCGATGCACGGGATCAGCCGCGAGTCCGAGCGCATGAGCCTCCTCGTCGAGGATCTCCTGCTGCTCGCCCGGCTGGACGAGGGCCGTCCGCTCGTGCGCGCGCCCGTCGAGCTGAACGACGTGGTGGCCGAGGCTGTCGAGACGGCTCGGATGCTCGAGCCCGAGCGCGTGATCGCCTGCAGGCTGGACCAGGCAACCGTGGTCGGAGACCGAGACCGCCTGCGGCAGGTCGTGGACAACCTGCTGTCCAACGTGCGTGCTCACGCCGACTCGGACGCGTCCGTCGTCGTGACCCTGGAGCGCTCGAGCGGCCTCGCCCGGCTGACGGTGACGGACGACGGTCCCGGCCTGACCGCTGAGCAGGCGGACCAGGTGTTCGAGCGGTTCTACCGGGCCGACTCTTCGAGGGCACGATCCGCGGGCGGGGCAGGGCTCGGCCTGTCGATCGTCGCCGCGGTCACGGAGGCGCACGGAGGCCGCGCGAGCGCGTCCGCGGTGCCGGGCGGGGGAGCGGCGTTCACGATCGAGCTGCCGCTCGCGTCAAGCTCTTAGGCCGCTCCCAGGCGGCTCACAGTCCGGCGCCCGAGAGTGTGCCGTGGCCCAGTTCCTGCGCTACGGCACGGTCGGCATCGCGAACTCGGCGATCAGTGCCGGCTGTTACGCGGCACTGATCGCGCTCGGCGGCACACCGGCGGTGTCGGCGTCGCTTGCATTCGCGGCCGGTGCCGTCAACGGCTACCTGTGGCCAACCGCCGCTTCACCTTCACGGTGTCACAGCAACTCCACAGTCGCGGCTAAGGCTCGCCCGAGGTCCCTGGGCGACGGTTGGTGCATGACCACCTCGACGAGCATCCACGTGCGGCCGCGGCCGCTGCTCGCGACGCTCCAGGCCCCGGCGGTGGACGTCGTGATCCCCGTGTACAACGAAGCGTCCGCGCTCGAGGCAAACGTGCGCAGGTTGCACGACTACCTCGAGCATGAGTTTCCGTTCGGCTGTCGGATCACGATCGCCGACAACGCGAGCGACGACGGGACCTGGCAGATCGCCCAGCGCCTCACGGGGGAGCTCTCGGGCGTGCGCGCGATCCATCTCGACGCGAAGGGCCGGGGGCGCGCGCTGCGCGCGGCCTGGTCCGCGAGTGATGCGGAGGTCGTCGCATACATGGACGCCGATCTCTCCACGAACCTCGACGCGCTTCTGCCACTCGTCGCCCCGCTGCTCTCGCGGCACAGCGACATCGCGATCGGGACGCGTCTCGACCGAGCTGCTCGTGTCACACGCGGCGTCAAGCGCGAGTTGATCTCCCGTTGTTACAACGGGATCCTTCACGTGGCGCTGCGTGCCCATTTCTCGGACGCTCAGTGCGGGTTCAAGGCGATTCGCAGCGACCGCGTGCGCGAGCTGCTCCCGCTCGTCGAGGACGACGGCTGGTTCTTCGACAGTGAGCTGCTCGTGCTCGCCCAGCGTGCGGGCCTGCGAATCCATGAGGTGCCGGTCGACTGGGTCGACGACCCTGACTCGCGCGTGGACCTCGTGTCCACGGCTGTCGGCGACCTGCGAGGGGTCTGGCGGCTGATGCACATCACGAAAGGACTCGGCCGTGACCTCCACGCAGCCTGACGCGAGCTGGCAGGCGCTTCGGCGCACCGCCGGGATCCGCGCCCTTGCGGGCGAGCGGCTGCGGGCCCACGGCCCGCTGGCGGCGCTCCTCGCGCTGACCTCCGTCCTCTACCTCTGGGGTCTCAGCCGCTCGGGCTATGCGAACGAGTTCTACGCCGCCGCCGTCAAGGCGGGCACGCAGAGCTGGCAGGCCTTCCTGTTCGGGTCGCTCGACCCCTCGAACTTCATCACGGTCGACAAGCCGCCCGCGTCGCTCTGGGTGATGGAGCTTTCAGGGCGCCTGTTCGGCTTCTCGAGCTGGAGCATGCTCGCGCCGGAGGCACTCGCAGGCGTTGCCTCCGTGGCGCTCGTCTATGCAGCCGTCCGGCGGTGGTTCACCCCGCCGGCGGCGCTCCTCTCCGGGGCGATCCTCGCCGTGACACCCGTCGCTGCCGTGATGTTCCGCTTCAACAACCCGGATGCCCTGCTCGTGCTCCTGCTCGTCGGAGCGGCGTACGCGACCACCCGGGCGATCGAACGCGGCAGTGCGGGCTGGCTCGCGCTTGCCGGTGCAGCGGTCGGGCTCGGCTTCCTGACGAAGATGCTGGAGGCGTTCCTCGTCGTTCCCGCGCTCGGGCTCACCTACCTGATCGCGGCGCCGGGCTCGCTCCTGCGGCGGACGTGGCAGCTTGCGCTGGCCGCCGTCGCGCTCGTTGCGGCCTGCGGCTGGTGGGTCGCGGTGGTCGAGTTGACACCCGCCTCGTCCCGTCCGTACGTCGGTGGATCGACGAACAACAGCATCTTCGACCTGATCTGGGGCTACAACGGCGTCGGCCGGCTGGACGGCACCGGCACCGGGCAGGGAGCCAACTTCAGCGGCGCCCCGGGGCTGCTCCGGCTGTTCAACAGCGAGCTCGGCGGGCAGATCAGCTGGCTGCTGCCGGCGGCCGTGATCGCGCTCGTCCTCGGGATCTGGCGCACGGCCCGGCGGCCGCGCACCGATCGCCCGCGTGCGGCGCTGCTCCTCTGGGGCGGCTGGCTCGTCGCGGCGGCGCTCGTGTTCAGCTTCATGAGCGGCGTCATCCATCCCTACTACGCGAACCTGCTCGCTCCGCCGATCGCGGTGATCGTCGGCGTCGTCACGACGGAGCTCTGGGCCCGGCGTGACCGGCTCGCCGCGTCGATCGGCCTGGCGTTGATGCTGATCGCAACCTCGGCCTGGAGCTACGTGCTCCTCGCGCGGACTCCGGAGTGGCATCCCGAGCTGCGCGTGGCCGTCCTCGTCGCCGGTCTGCTCACGGCTGTCGCGCTCGTTGCGCTGACCGATGCCCTGGGGCGGCGTTTGCGTGCCGTCGTCGTCTGCGCGGGGCTTGCGGCCGCACTGGCCGCCCCGGTCGCCTACACCCTCAGTACGGCGGCGACGGCGCAGAGCGGCTCGATCGTCGCGGCCGGCCCGGCCTCCTCGGCCGGCGGGCTCGGCGGCGGCCCGGGCGGAGGCGGGCTCGCGCCCGGCGCGCCGTCGTCTTCTTCCTCGACCGCACTCACCGCCCTCGTCGCCCGGAGCAGCAGCAGCTTCCGCTGGGCCGCCGCCACGAGCTCGTCGATGACCGCGGCACCGCTCGAGCTTGCGACGGGCAAGGCAGTGATGGCGCTCGGAGGCTTCAACGGGAGCGACCGGGCGATCACGCCGGCCGCGTTCGAAAAGCTCGTCGCGGCCGGAGCCGTGCACTACTACGTGGCCGGCGGAGGCGGAGGCCCGGGTGGTGGGGGGCCGGGCGGCGGCAACAGCGAGATCGCCTCCTGGGTCGCCTCCCACTTCACGGCGACGACGGTCGGAGGGTCGACCGTCTACGACCTGACCCGGCCGTCAGGCTGAGACAGGCCGCCACGGGTCAGTTCGTGCAGGGCCTCCGTCGACGGCACGACGTAGTACGCCCCGGTGAGCGGCTCGGTGTAGCGCGTCAGGGCGTCGCGGACGCCGTCGGGCACACCGAGCATGCTCTCGAGCATCGCTACCAGGGGCCGCTGTTCGCGGCAGAGCCCGACGAACATCGTGCCGTGGTCGGTGACGGTGCCGTACGGCGTGTTGCGCCGGAAGATCTTGCCCAGCTCGTCCTGATCGGTTCGCGCGACGTGCGACTCCGGCGGCCGGTCGGCGAGCTCGATGCTCTCATCCTTCGTCCTTCCGATCGCCTGCTCCTGTCCCGTGACGGGCAGCGACTCCCAGGCGTCCGCATCGTGTCTCCACTGCTGGAGCAGGAGGATCGAGCCCCCGGCGCCCGGTCTCCCGTCCTCGATGAGCGCCACCTCCGGGGCGTCGATCAGCGTCGGGTTCTCGCTGCCGTCGATGAAGCCGGTGAGATCGCGGTCGTGCCGGTAGGACCAGCTCGACACTTCGCTCCCCACCGACCCGACCGGGGCCAGCTCCGCGATCGCGGCGCGGGCCACGTCGAAGACGACGTCGTAGGCGATCCCGGAGAGCCAGAGCACCGCGTCGTGCTGGGTCGCCGGCATCCGGTAGCCGTCGGGGCCGACGAGGTCACCGTTGAAGCCCTCGACTCCCGCCGGCGCTCCGCCGGGGCACACGTCACGCCACAGCTCGGGGCGAAACCCGACGACGAGATTGACGCCCCCCATGGTGGTCCGGGGCTCGCGGAGCGAGGCGATGCTTCGGACGAGCTCACCGGCCGCCCGGGTTTCGAGAGCATCGAACTCGAGGTAGGCGGTGGACGCGGTGCCGAGCGCGAAGATCCCGGGCTGCGGAGTGCTCATCCCTCGATCATGAACCGGCTGGAGCGAGCGTGCGCGCGCCAGGCGCTCACCCGCCGGCCGGCGCGTCTGCGGGCGTCTCTGGAGCTTCCGCGACGAGGCGGGAGACCTGCTCGGGGACGCCGCGCTCGAGGCGCCGCACCGCCACCACGAAGCAGACGCCCATCACGCCCGCCATGCAGAGAAGAACCGTCTTCAGCGAGAGGGCGACGTCGTGCTGGACGGCCGCGAGCACCTGCGCCCCGATCGCTCCGCCGCCGGAGGCATGCTCCGCGCCGGCACCCGGCCCTCCGCTGAACGCGGCGGCCAGGTGCGTCGCCTCCGGTTTCGGAATGCCCCGGCGAACGAGCGAGGAGACGATGTTGGTGCGGTTCTCGCTGATCAGGATGCTTCCGAGCACCGCCAGGCCCAGGCTCGATGCGAAGTAGCGCACGGTCTGCGTGACACCCGTCACCTCGCCGTAGCTGCCGCGCGGCGCCCGGTTGATCGCGTCGGTCGAGACGGGCGTGAGCGCGAGGCCAAGGCCGACGCCGGTCAGGACGATCCAGTACCACTGCGAGCCGAGACTCGCCTGCGGCAGCTGGTCGGCCCAGAGGATGAAGCCGACCGCGGTCAGCGCTGATCCGGCGACCGCGGCGGGCCGGGCGCCGCGCCGGTCGAGGATGCGGCCGCCGAGCTGGCTGGCCGAAGCGAACCCGAGGAAGAAGATGAGGATGTAGAGCCCCGCCTGGCCCGCGTTGTCCCCGAGCACCACCTGCGCATAGATGGACGCGAAGAAGAACAGCGGCACGAAGCAGGTGCAGAGCAGGAACAGGACGATGTTGTCGGCGACGAAGCCGGGGTGCGAGAAGATCCGAAGCTCGATCAGAGGGTCTGCGATGCGCAGTTCGAGCGCGACGAACGCAGCGAGCACCACGGCGCCCGCGGCGATGCAGCCCCAGGTGGCGGCTGAGCCCCAGCCCCACTGTCCGGCCTGTTGAAGTCCGAGCACTGCGAGCGCCATCCCGACGGAGACGAGCACAGTGCCGCGCACGTCGATCGGGACCCGCCTGCGCTCGTCGGCCGGATTGGCCCGCAGCGTCAGCGCAAGCGCGATCACCGCGATCGGCACGTTGATCCAGAAGATCGAGCGCCACGTCCACTGGAGCAGGAAGCTGCCCGCGATCGGGCCGACCGACGTCAGGGCGCCTGTGATGCCGAAGAAGATGGCGAGCGCCTTTCCGCGCTCACCCGGCTCGAAGCTGTTGACGACGATCGCGAGCGCCGCCGGGAACAGCACCGCACCGAACGCGCCCTGGACGACGCGAAACGCGATCAGCCACCACTCGCCGGCGCGGCCGGCCGGCGCAGCGCCGCAGAGCGCCGAGGCCGCTGCGAAGCCGATCACGCCGACGATCACCATGCGCCGGTGGCCGACCACGTCGGTGAGCTTTCCGCCGAAGGCGAACAATGCCGCCAGGGCGAGCAGGTAGCCGTTGATCACCCACTGCGCGCCGGTGGCGGAGAGCGCCAGCCCGCTCTCGATCTTCGGGATCGCGATCGCGACGATCGTCTGGTCGACGAACAGCATCGAGACGGCGAAGATCATCGCCGTCAGCACCAGGTACCTGCGGCCGCCCCCGGCTTGCTGCCTCACCGGGGAGATTCTACGGTGCTCCGGCTGGGGCGACAATCGCCACCGGGGCCGGTCACGACTACGCAGTTGCCCTCGGCGATCTCCCCGATGACCGGCCGGGCGAGGCGGCGGAAGATCAGGTCGATGAAGGAGATGCTGCTGGTCGGGCGAGGCGGCGAAGGCGTCGTCCTCGCGTCGCAGATCCTGGCCGAGACGTTCGCTCGGGCGGGCTTCTGGGTGCAGAGCTTCCCGGAGTTCACCGCGGAGCGGCGCGGGGCGCCCATCTCGGCTTTCCTGCGGTGGGACGAGACCGCGCCGATCCACAGCCGCTACAAGGTGCGGGACTGCGACGTGCTCGTGGTCGTCTCTCCCTCGCCGCCGTCCGAGCAGGCCCTGCGCCGGGTCAGGGCGGGCGGCCTGGTGGTGCTGAACCGGGAGCTGAGGCTGCCGGTCACCGGCCCGTTCGAGATCGCACGCGTGCCCGCTTCGCGCATCGCCGAGGAGAACGGCATCCTCTCCTCCGAGGGCCGGCCGCTCGGAAACGTCGCCGTCCTCGGTGCGTGCGTGAGGCAGCTCGTTCCGGGTGGGCTCGAGTTCCTGGAGCAGGCAGTCGTGTCGCGGACCGGCGCGACGGCCGAGGCGAACAGCGCTGCCGCCAGAGCGGGCTACGCGCGCTGCACGAAACAGCACACCGTCGCGGGCGACGTGCCCGTCGACACCACACCGGTGCCGGCACCGCGCCGGCTGAGGCCGCCCGTCTTCGCGGTGAGCACGACGGACTCGCGCGGGAACCGCACTGGCACGTGGTCGCTCGACCGGCCGCTGGTCTCGCCGGACTGCACCGCGTGCGGCGTGTGCGCGCTCTTCTGCCCGGAAGGGGCGATCACGAGGGACGACGGCTCGATCGTCGTCGACTATCTCTACTGCAAGGGCTGCGGGATCTGCGAGGTCGTGTGCCCGGTTCGCAACGCGATCGCGATGGAGGCGGTGGGGGCGTGACCCGGACGCTGCCCCACGGACGGGTCGTGTTGACGGCCAACGACGCCGCTGCGTACGCGGTCATGCTCGCCCGTGCGCGTGCGATCGCCTGCTACCCGATCACTCCGCAGACGCTGATCGTCGAGCGGCTCGCGGAGCTCGTCGCGGGACGCGACGACATCGAGTTCGCGAACCTCGAGAGCGAGCACTCGATGTTCGGCTACGTGGTCGCGGCGGCGCGGGCGGGCGTCCGGACGTTCACGGCGACCTCGTCGCAGGGCCTGTTGTACGCGCACGAGCAGCTGCACCGCGCGTCGCGGGAGCGTGTGCCGCTCGTGGTCGTCAACGTCAACCGGGCGGTCTTCGCCCCGTGGAGCATCGAGCCGGATCTGTCCGACAGCATGAGCCAGCGAGACACCGGCTGGATCCAGCTGTACTGCTCGTCGGCCCAGGAGGTGCTGGACAGTGTGCTCTGCGGGTACCGGATCGCGGAGACGGTCATGCTGCCGGTGCTGGTCTGCGCCGAGGGCTTCCTGCTCTCGCACACCTCCGAGGTGCTCGACATCCCGGAGCAGGAAGCGGTCGACGCGTTCCTGCCGGAGCTCCACCCGCCGGTCGACTGGCTGCTCGACCCGGCGCGCCCCCGCGCCTACTCCGCGCTGCCTCAGCCGAACGCCTACTTCGCGTTCCAGCACAACGTGGCGTCTGCGCTCGATGAGGCGCGCACCGTGATCGCAGACGTTGCGGCGGAGTTCACGGAGCAGTTCGGACGCGAGAAGGTCGGCGCGCTGGAGATCCACGGCAACCCCCGCGCGAGCGCGGCGCTGGTCGCGATCGGGACGATCGGGGACTCGGCGCAGGAGCTGCTCGCCGACGACGACGATCTCCTGCTCGTCCGCGTGCACGCGTTCCGTCCGTTTCCGGCGGCGGAGCTCGCTGCGGCGCTCGCAGGCGTGTCGTACGTCTCCGTGATCGACCGGGCTCCCGGGTTCGGCTCGCTCGGGCCGCTCGGTGCCGACGTCAAGTCGCTCGAGCTGCCCCGTGCGCGTGCCGTGGCCAACTTCATCGGCGGCCTCGGCGGGGTCGACGTGACACCGGCCACGCTGCGCTGGGCCCTGATGCAAACCCGTGCGCGCCGTTCGAACGACGCGCCCGTCTATGTGCCCGAGGGGGTGTAGCGATGCCTGCCTGGCTGGACGAGATCGTGGCGGAGGACAAGCTCCTGCTGCCGGGGCACAGCGCCTGCGCGGGCTGCGGGCCTGCGATCAACGTTCGTCATGTGCTCGCCGGGCTGGCCGCGGCGCGGCCCGACTCGAAGATCGTGATCGTGATCCCGGCGTCGTGCTGGACGATCATCGCCGGTGTCTTTCCGGCGAATGCATTCGGCGTCTCGGTCCATCTGACCCCGTTCGCGTCCGCCGCGGCGGAGGCCTCCGGCATCAAGGCCGCGCTGCGCCTACGGGGCCTGGGCGACACGACCGTGGTGGTCTGGGGTGGAGACGGCTCGACGTCCGACATCGGCTTCTCGGGCCTGTCCGCAGCCGCCGACCGGAACGAGGATCTCATCTACGTCCTGAACGACAACGAGGCGTACATGAACACAGGCGTGCAGAAGTCGGGAGCGACCCCGGAGGGAGCGTGGACGACGACCACGCCGGCCGGCTCGCCGAGGATCGGACAGAAGAAGGACATCTCCCGGATCATGGCGGCGCACGGGATCCCGTACGCCGCCACGCTCGCGCTCGGCTCCGTGCCGATGCTGCGCGACTTCCGGGCCAAGGTCGCCCGGGCGGCAGAGGTGGAGGGCTTCAGGTTCCTCCACGTACTCGGCGGCTGTCCGCCGGGCTGGCGCTACCCGACCGCTCTGTCGACCGAGGTGGCGCGGCTGGCTGTGGAGTCGCGCTACTTCCCGCTCTTCGAATGCGACCACGGGGAGTGGAGGATCACTCTCTCGCCGAAGCACACGCTGCCGATCGGCGAGTTCCTCCAGACACAAGGGCGCTTCAGGCACCTGACGCCGGCCGAGATCGAAGCGATTCAGTCCCACGTGGACGCACGCTGGGACATGCTGGCTGCGCGTTGAACGTCCGTACGGCCGTACGGCCTCTCATCCCTCGTTCTTCGGCGTGATCTTGCAGGCAATCACGACTTTGGTGTCGATGAGCTTTGCCAGGCCGAGGTGCTCGGCGCTCTTGATTCGCGCAGCCCAGTTGAGCGGGGTCATCGCACCGTTCAGCCGTGCGGCGTAGAGGAGCGGCTGCGAGGCTGCAGGTGTGAGCGTCCGGCGCGCCTCGACGTTGGTCCCGAGCTTCGCCTTGGGGCCCGGGACGACGAGCGTCAGGTCGCAGACGCCGTTGAAACCGGCGGCCGGGTTGGGGATCTGCGCGACGTGGTCGTGGGCGCCGAATCCAAGCGGCTTCGCAAAGGCAAGAGGGTGGAGCGGATGGGACGCCGAGACCGGTGCGACCACGTAGAGCGGAATCACATGTGCGGGAGCCGCCGGGCCGGGGCCTGTGGCGAGGTTGTGCACCCTGCCGTTGACCCACACCCCGTCGACGAACCCGGCGTGCGCCCGGGTTTCGGCGCCGGACGTCGCCGAGACTGCCATGAGAGCGACCGCGGTCGCCGTGGCGAGGGTTGTGAGCGAGCGTGACATTGTCCCTCCTGGACGAGGCCTATATTAGATAGGTAATAACCCTACCCAATATGACCGCCGATGACAAGAGCCCACGTCGCGCCTATCACGCCCCGAGGCGGGAGGCGGCGGCGGCCCGCACGCGGGCGAAGATCGTCGGCGCCGGCATGCGCCTGTTCGAAGAGCGCGGCTGGCCCGGAACGACGATCCGTTCGATCTCCGAATCGGCCGGCGTCTCCCAGAAGACGGTGGAGGCACTCTTCGGGACGAAGGCCGCGATCCTTCACGCCGCCGTCGAGTATGCGATTCGGGGCGACGTCGACCCGCTGCCGATGCCCCAGCGGGACGAGGTTGCACGGATGGAGGAGGCGTCGACCGCGGCGGCGATGCTCGGGCTCCACGCCTCACACATACGCCGGGTCAACGAGCGTTCCGCGCAGATCGCCTGGGTCGTCGAGCAGGCAGCCGGCGGGGACGCCGCCGTGCAGGCGCTCTGGGAGCAGATGAACGACAATCGCGCCTTCGGTGTTCGTTGGGCCGCGAAGACGCTGCTCGGGAAGCCCGGTCGCCGCAAGGGTCTGAGGCGGTCGGACGTCGAGGCCGCGTTCTGGATCGCGCTCGACTGGGGGACCTACCGCACCCTCACCCGGTACGCCCGCCTCACGCCGGCTCAGTTCGAAGCATGGCTCCGGCTCTACTACCGCGACGCTTTTCTCACCCCGACGGTCTGACGGACAGTGCAACCGCGCCGTTGACGGCTCCCGAGCGCAGCCGCTCGAGCGCCTCGCCGGCGGCGCTCAGTGGGAAGACCTCGACCTCCGTCCGCACCGGGATCTGCGGAGCGACCTGCAGGAACTCCTCGCCGTCGGCGCGCGTGAGGTTCGCGACCGACCGCACGGTCCGCTCCTCCCAGAGCAGGTCGTAGGAGAAGGCGGGGATCTCGCTCATGTGGATCCCGGCGCAGACGACGCTCCCACCCTTGCCGACCGCGGCGAGGGCGGCCGGGACGAGCTCCCCGGCAGGGGCGAAGATGATTGCAGCGTCGAGCGGCTCCGGCGGCCGCTCGCCCGAGGCGCCCGCCCATTCGGCGCCGAGCGAGCGGGCGTAAGCACGGCTCGCCTCGTCGCCTGCGCGCGTGAAGGCGAAGACGCGCCGCCCCTGTGCGCGCGCGACCTGGCAGATGATGTGGGCGGCCGCGCCGAAGCCGTAGAGGCCGAGGCGCTCCGCATCGCCCGTGAATCGCAGTGCGCGGTACCCGATCAGGCCGGCACAGAGGAGCGGGGCGGCCTGGAGGTCGGGGTAGCCCGCCGGGATCGGGAAGCAGAAGCGCTCGTCGGCGACCGTCTGCTCGGCGTAGCCGCCGTCGATCGTGTAGCCGGTGAAGCGCGCGCTGTCGCAGAGGTTCTCCCGCCCGGAGAGGCAGTAGCGGCAGCGGCCACACGTCCAGCCGAGCCACGGAACGCCGACCCGCTGCCCGACCTCGAAGCGGGTGACGCCGCCTCCGAGCCCGCTCACCGTGCCGACGATCTGGTGGCCGAGGACGAGCGGCAGCTTCGGCTCGCCGAGCTCGCCGTCGAGGATGTGCAGGTCGGTGCGGCAGACGCCGCAGGCGTGCACATCGAGCCGGACCTGCCCGGCACCCGGAGTCGGCGCCGGAACCTCTGCCTCGCGAAGCGGCGTCCCGACCCCGGTGAAGAGCATGGCGCGCATCGCCGCGGCCCGAGGGTCAGCGGCTGCCGGAGACCAGCCCGGCGGTGCTCGCCGTCGTGCCGGCGCGTTCGAGCCACGGCGTCGCGCGCAGGCGCTCGAGCGTTTCGCGCGCCTCGGCGACGAGCGGCTCTGCCTCGCTCTCGCGGCCCTCGCGCGCCAGCAACTCGGCATGTTCGAGCAGCACGACCGCCGCCCAGAACGGCGTCCCCAGTGTGCGAAACGCCGTCGCGGCCGCCACGAAGCCAGGTTCGGAGGAGTCGAGCCGCCCTCTGAATCGGAGTGCATGCGCCTCCAGATAGGGCGGTCGCAACCCGGGCTGGAGCGCGGCGATCTGGGCGAGGATCTCCTCAGCCGGCTCCCGCTCGCCGAGCGCCAGCGTCGCTTCGAGCGCCACGACGAGGCCCTGTTTCGACTGCTGGCTGGTGGCGGAGAAGCCGCCCCGCGCCACCTGGTCGGCCTCGAGCCCGAGCCGCCTGGCCTCGGCGAAGTGTCCTTCCGCGAGCAGAACGGCTGCGGAGCCCGCGAGGTAGGACGAACGGTCCTGAAGGTCCGCCGACGACTCGAGCGGCGCGAAGAGCGCGAGGATCCGCCGCCCCTCGGTCAGATCGCCGCGGTTCAGGTGGATCGGGATGATGCCGTCGAGCACGCTCAGCGTGGTGGCGGTGAGCAGGTGCTCCTCCGGGATCTGCTCGTAGAGGGCCAGCGCCTCATCCCAGCGGCCGAGCATGTTCAACGGCCAGGACAGCTCGGCGAGCGTCGCGATCTCGCTGCGGTGGTCCCCGCGGCGGCGCGTGAGCGCAAGGGCCTCGAGCAGGTAGCCGTAGGCCTCCTCGTAGCGGTCGCGATGGAAAGCGCGGTCCGAGAGGTGGAAGTACAGCCTGCCGGCATGCTCGAACTGGTCGTGCTCGAGCGCGATCGCGAGGCCGCGCTCGAGGAACGCCCGCGACTCCTCCGGGCGGTTTCGGCCCGCCGCGAGCTGCGATCGCAGCACGAACCCGCGTGTGATGAGGGGTGCCGAGCCCAGCGATTCGGCGACGCTGAGCCCCAGCTCGAGCCGTCCCGCGGCACGGTCCAGGTTGCCGGCGTACAGATCGATCGACGCGACCACGAATGCGAGGTCGGCGACGTCGGCGTCCGGCTCGTCGGCCTCGACCGCGGCGAACGCCGACTCGGCGCGCACCACGCCGTCGTCGTAGCGGCCCTGGAAACGCTCGACCGCCGAGAGACGCCCGGAGACGCGCGCTGCCGCATGTGTGCTCCCCTCCGATTCGTAGAGCGTGATCGAATCGGTGAGCAGTGCGGCCGCGCCGTCGAGATCGGTCGCACCGAAGGCGAGCATGCCCGCGCGCTCGAACAACGTCGCGCGGTCGGCGGCCGCGTCAGTGAGTGATGCCGCCTGCTCCAGATAACGGCGCGCCTCGACCGGAGCGCCGAGCGAGTCGGCGCGGTCGCCCGCGCGCTCGAGCGTCGCGCGCGCCAGCGCCCGGATCTCGGCAGCGTCGTCGGCATCCGGCAGCGCGTTGTAGGCGTCGAGGTAGTGCGAGGCAAGCACCTCGACCACTTCGTCGTCGTCCGGGTAGGCGGTGCGCAGGTGCTCGGCAGCGGCGAGATGGCGTGCGCGCCGCTCCTTCTTCGAGAGCGTCTCGACCGCCACATGTCGGACCAGGTCCTGCAGGAAGCCGTACTGACCGTGCTCGGGCGAGCGGGGATCTGCCTGGAGGGAGAGCACCTCCTTGCGGACGAGCGATCCGAGCAGCGGGTCGAGCTCCTCCTCGGACAGGCCGGACACCGCTGAGGCGGCTGTCCGGGTGAACGTCTTCCCGACGATCGCCGCGTCCTGCAGCAGCCGTCGCTCCTCCACCGGCAGCCCGTCGAGCCTCGCTGCGATCAGCCCGTGCAATGTCTCCGGTACCTCGAGCGAGGTCACCTCGCCGGTGACGGCATACGAGGACCCGTCGGCGGTGAGCAGCCCGCGGTCAAGGAGCATGCGCACGGTCTCCACCGCGTAGAGCGGCACGCCCTCCGCGCGCGCCAGGATCTGATCGCGCAGCCCCGCAGGCAGGCCGGGCACGAGCCCGGCGAGCAGCTCCGTCATGGCGGCGGCGCCCAGCGGCTCGAGGTAGATCGAGGTGAAGCTCCGCAGTCCGGTGCCCCAGCCGGCGCGCCGTTCGGCGAGTTCCGGGCGCGCGAGCGTGAGCACGAGAAGCGACGAGGACCGGGACCACTCGAGCAGGTACTCGATGAAGTCGAGCAGGCTCGAGTCGGCCCACTGCAGGTCCTCGAAGACGAGCACCGTCGGGTACGTGTCCGCAAGGCGCTCGAAGAAGAGCCGCCACGCGGCGAAGAGATCGGACCGGTCGCTGGACACGGCGTCCGACAGCCCGAGCAGCTGCGCGATCCGCGGCTCGACGAAGCTGCGCTCCTCGGCGTCGAGGAGCGTCTCCGACAGGGTCGCCTGCAGCTTCGCGACGGCCGAGACCGGCTCTTCGTCCTCGGCGATCCGCGCTCGCATGCGCACCATGTCGGCGAGCGCCCAGTAGGTCACACCCTCCCCGTAGGCCAGACAGCGGCCGCGATGCCAGTAGACGTTGTCGGCCAATCCGTCGAAGTACTTGTAGAACTCCCAGACGAGCCGCGACTTGCCGATCCCGGCGATGCCCGTCACCGAGACCAGGTGCGCCTTGTGCTCCTCGGCAGAGGCATGGAACAGCTCCTTGACGAGCCGAAGCTCGCGGTCGCGGCCGACGAAGGGCGCCTCCAGGCCGACGGAACGCTGTGCGCCCTGCCGCCCCGAGATGATCCGGACCGCCCGCCACAGCTCGACCGGCTCGGCCTTGCCCTTCAGCTCGTGCAGGCCCGCCTCCGCGTAGACGATCGCCTGCTCGCTGGCACGTCGGGTCGCCTCGCCGACGAGCACCTGCCCGGGCTCGGCGGCGGACTGGATCCGCGAGGCGGTGTTCACCAGGTCGCCGGCGACCATGCCCTGGCCTTCGGCGCCGATCGTCACGGCAGCCTCGCCGGTGAGCACGCCGACGCGGGCCCGCAGGTTCTCGGCGCCCTGCTCCTGGCCGAGGGCCGAGACTGCGGCGACGAGATCGAGGGCTGCACGGACAGCGCGCTCGGCGTCGTCCTCGGTCGCGACCGGCGTGCCCCAGACTGCCATCACGGCATCGCCGATGAACTTCTCGATGGTTCCGCCGTAGAGCTCGATCAGGCGGCGCGAAGCGTCGAAGTACCGTGAGAGCAGCTCGCGGACCTCCTCGCTGTCGCGGCTCTCGGAAAGGGTTGTGAAGCCGACGAGGTCGGCGAACAGGACCGAGACGACGCGGCGCTCGGCCGTGGGTGCCGCGGGCGCGGCGGCCGGAGCGGCTACTTCGCCGAGTGGGGCGCCGCAGTCGTTGCAGAACCGAAGCCCCGGCTCGTGGGCTGCGCCACAGGACGGACAGGTCGCGGCGAGAGCGGCGCCGCAGCCGCCGCAGAACCTGGCGGTCGCCTTGTTCTCGGTTCCGCAGTTCGAGCAGATCATCGTCTCTGAGCGTAACGCGGGCCGCTCCACCGTGCGAATCCCCGAGAAGGCTAGGGCCGGTGCTCCTGCTCGCGCAGCTCGGCCTGGTAGCGCTCGGCCTCCTCGAACTCCTGCTCGTTGCGGCGGCGGTCCGCATCCGTCTCGTTCGCCGGGTGCTCGCCCGCATTCGCCGAGCGGCGCATCGCGAGGAAGGCGATCACGAGCAGCGGGATCGCCACGGCCGCGATGATGACGACGGGCAGCATCTCGGCAGCCTACGTTCTCGCGGCAGCCCTTGCTCAGCCGGGTGACGGGCGATTCAAGCAGCCGCGATCTGCGGCCGATAGGAAGCCCATGGACGACGTGGACCATCGTCTCCACGCGCCGCGCGGCCGGGATGCGAGGCAGACGGAGGGCGACAAGACGCCGGCGAAGATCCCTCTGTCGAGGGGTCGACGCGCGACTTGAAGCCGCACAAGATCAGTGAGCGCGCCCCGGCCAACCCAGATTTCCCTTCGAGGAAGGAGCTCGTGTCAGCGGCACACGACACCACTCGGCACCAGGCGAGCGCCGGCGTGAGCCGGCAGCCGGCCCTGCTCCGCCGTGAGCACGGCTTCATGCTGGTCGAGGCCCTCATTGCGATGGTCGTCTTCGCGATCGTCGCCACCGGCGTCGTCGACATGCTCGTCTCGAGCACGTCGATCACGACGCTCGCCAAGCAGCGGACCCTCGCCGAACAGGGCGTCAGCAACCAGATCGAGTATGTCCGGTCGGTCGACTACGCGTCGCTCGGAACCGTGGGCGGCAACCCGTCGGGGACGATCCCGGAGTCGCAGGTCTTCGACGGCGTCAACAACGAGACCCTGGGCGTGCCGGCGACGATGTCCACGGAGATCTCGTACGCGAGCGCGAACGTGCCGGGCTCGGCCCTCACCGGCGCCGACGAGAAACAGGTCACCGTCACGATCACTCGGACGAGCGATTCGAAGGTGCTTGCTCAGGCCGTCACCTACGTGGCCCCGAAGAAGCAGTCCTCGCAGACCACCGCGGCGGTCGAGGCCACCGTCACCGACATCGGCAACAACCAGAGCCAGTCGGGGACGGTCCTGGACAACGTCAACGTCACGTTGACGCCTCCGGTCGGCCTCAGCCCGGCGATCCCGAGCGGGCCCGAGAGCGACACCACCGACGCGAGCGGCACCGTGAGCTTCGCGGGCCTGACACCAACGAGCGGCTCGCAGCTTTACACCGTGGGGATCGCGTCGACCGACCTGCCCGCGTTCTACACGCAGCTGCCCGCTGCGGGCTTCCCGCTCTCGCCGACCCAGGTCCAGCCGGAGTCGATCCAGGTCTACCAGCCGGTGACGCTCTACGTTGCGCTCAAGAAGGTGGACGGCACCAACTGGGTCGGGCACGGCGAACATCACCGTCACCGCCGGCTCCGGCGGGACGTCGTACACGTTCAGCAACGTGCCGTTCACGGCCGCGGGCACGCCGTACGCGATCACGACCCTCTCGCCGCCGAGCGGTCAGCTGCTGCTCCCGAACATCGACTACTTCATCTCGGTCCAGGCGAACGGCTTCAGCGTCGCGACCGACGACGAGGTGGTGCCTGTCGCGGGCACCTATCCTGCGACCTCGGCGGCTGCGCTGACCGACACGTTCACCGAGACGATGCTGCCGCTCACGCCGCCGGTCGGTGAGCTCGATGTCGACCGTCCAGATGACCAAACGGCGGGACCCTTCTGACCTGTAAGAACGCGCAAGTCGTCGTCAGCGGCGGCCCGAACACCGCCAGCTACACCAACTACACCTTGACGACGGGTAGTACATCCCCGTTCGTGGCGAAGTTCCCGAACTCGACCTACCCGAACATCGTCTCGAACCTCGCGCCGTACGACACGACTCCGTTCACGGTGAAGGCGACGAGGTCGACGGGCAGTCCCAGCAAGACGAACAGCAGCGTCACCGTCCAGGCGCTCCCGACGAAGACCTCGCTGACGATCAACCTCGGAGCACGGCAGCCATCGTGCTGAGCCGGCCGTCACTCCGGTCGGAGCAGGGGTTCCTGCTCGTCGAAGCCCTCGCCGCGATGGTCCTGCTCGGGGTCCTCTTCGCGCTCTTCGCCGACTTCACGTCGATGCTCACCACCCGCAACGCCACGCTGACCCGTCAGGCCTACCTCTCGACACAGGGCCGCGTCGGCACCGACATGATGTCGAACGAGCTCCAGTCGGCGATGTGCAACAACACGACCCAGCCGGTCACCATCGCGACGACGACGCAGGTCCAGTTCACCGCGCCGGACCGGCAGCAGCCGTTCCACCTGCAGCAGATCACCTACACGCTCGGCGGCGGGGTCATGAGCCGTAAGGTCGCGACGAGCACGAACACGAGCACCACCGGGCCGCCGTGGACGATGGGCACGACGAGCCCGAACCAGACGGTCGTCGACTCCGTCACCAACCCATCCGTCTTCAAGTACTACGACTCCTCCGGCAACGACCTTGCCCCCACCGGTCTCGCGCTGACGGCCGCCCAGCTGCCGAAGGTGGCCCGGGTGACGCTGACCCTGACCCTGGTGCCGAAGGCCTCACACGGCACGGGCTCGCTCACGACCCAGGGCGAGGCGACCATTCGAACCTGGAGCACCCAGCAGTCATGCTGATCGCCGACCGCCTACGGCGTCTGGATTCGGCCGGTGAGGACGGGCAGGCGCTCGTTCTCGTCGTGTTCCTGATCTTCGTCCTCGGGCTGCTCTCGCCGCTGCTGATGGACACGATCTCCGCCACGTCGAAGGAGTCGAACGACTCGCTCGTCCAGGCGAAGGCCCACGCCGCCGCCGAGGCCGGCATCAACGAGTACGTCGCGAAGTTGCTCAACGACACCCAGTTCTACGCGCAGTACGTGGCGCCGGGCGAGGCGACGCGCCAGTCGGGCGTCAACGTCGTCTCGTCCGTTCTCCCGCCGGCCGCGCCCACAACGTGGACCTACGGCACGAGCTGGACGCTACCCGAACGGGAAGGACGCCTGGGTCGACCTCGGCAACGGCTTCTCCTACGACCTGGAGATCACACCGCCGCAGACGGGCACGAACACGACCAACTTCCTGCTGATCACCTCGACCGGCAAGTCGAACCTGTCCTCCGACATCGCCCAGGACCGCCAGGTGGTCCAGATGCTGATGCGTCCCGCCTCCGTGGCCGACTTCCAGATGTTCTCCGCGGGGTCGGTCTGTTACGGCGACGGCGCGACCACGAACGGCAAGATCTACACGCAGGGCAACCTGTACTTCAGCGGCACGGCGAAGGCCGACCTCAACGCCGAGAAGAACATCTACCTGCCGCCGACGAGCGCCAAGTCGGGAGATCCGTGCGGCACCTGCGGCGAGAGCAACACGGGCACGGTCGTGGCTCCGGCGGTGCAGTACAACTCCACGAACATCCGGACCGCCCCGGAACTGGCCACGAAGCCCAACTTCTCGGCCTTCCAGGTGTCGCTCGTCGACATCAAGCGGGCGGCGCAGAACGGCAAGGGGATCTACCTGAGCTCGCCGACGACGCCCGCGTCGACGACGCCCGCGTCCGCCTGGCAGGTCACGTTCAACTCGAACGGGACGGTCACCTACAAGTCCTGCAAGAAGACGTCAAACCCGGTCCAGTCGACCCAGCCGACCTGTGACGGCTCGGTGCCGAACCAGGGATCCGTCAACGGCGTGGCGTCGACCGCAGGCACGAACACCGTGGCGATGCCGGTCAACGGCGCGATCTACTCCGACCAGACCGTGATCATCGCGGGCGGCACGTCCAGCTGCCTGTCGGGCGGCAACGCGGGCGGTCCCACCGGTTCGCACGTCTCGCTCACGAACGCCGGTTGTGTCAAGGGCCGCGTCAGCGTCGCGTCCAGTGCCGACATGGTCGTCGCCGACGACACCGGCTACGTCACACCGGGCGTCGACGTGCTGGGCCTGCTGGCGAACAACAACTTCTACATTGCGTCCTGGCTTCCGGCGAACTCGAACCTGAACTGGAGCGCCGCCTCCCTCGCCGAGAACGGCTCGTGGGGCCAGCCCTCGGGCATCACGGCCGGCCACCTCGGGACGATGTACCACGAAGGCTCGATCGCCCAGCTGCAGATGGGGAACGGCATGACCCAGTTCGACACGCGCTACTACAACTACGACCCGAACCTGCAGTACCTGCAGCCCCCGTGGTTCCCGACGCTGCCGAACAACTATCAGGTGCTGCTCTACCGCGACCTGCCGAACACGAGCTAGCTCGAGCTATTCGGCGGGCGCGTGGGCCGGCTCGGCCGGCGCCCGGCGTGAGCGCGGCGGGCGCTCGCCCGGCGGCTCGATGGTGACGTCCGGCAGCGCACGGTCGAGCCAGCGTGGGATCCACCAGGAGCGGTCGCGCAACAGGGTCAGCAACGCGGGCACGAGGGTCATCCGCATCAACAGCGCATCGGTGAGGATCGCGACGCCGAGCAGCAGCCCGAACTCCTTGGAGACCCGGTCGGGCGAGAGCAGGAACGAGAAGAACACCGACGCCATGATCAGCGCGGCCGCGACGATCACCCGGCCCACGCCGGCGATGCCGTCCTTAACGGCCTGCACCGTCTCGGTGCCGTGCACGTGCTCCTCGCGGATCCGGCTCATCAGGAAGACCTCGTAGTCCATCGACAGGCCGAACAGGATCGCGAAGGCGATCGGCGGGACGAAGCTCTCGATCGGCCCTGTGCGGTCGAGCCCGATCAGACTGAGGCCGACTCCCTTCTGGACGACGAACGTGAGCACGCCGAACCCGACGAGCGCCGACATCAGCGTCGTCAGCGCCGCCTTGAACGCGATCACGGCCGAACGGAACGCCATCGCCAGCACGAGGAACGTGATCCCGATGATGTAGAACAGGAACACGGGCACCCGCGAGAAGATCTGGTGGCCGATGTCGGTGAAGGCCGCGTTCGTGCCCGAGACGTAGGCATGTGCGGTCGACCCCGCGAGCGTTGCGGGGATCACCGTGTGCCGCAGCAGCGAGACGAGGTCGTCGGTCTTCGAGTCCTGCGGTGCGTACCTGCCGTTGGTGTTGATGATCGCGACCGACGCCTTGGCCGCGGTCTTCGCGTTGTAGATCGGCGCGTTGACGGACTTGATCGCCGGCACCTGCTTCAACGCCGTCACGATCTTGGCCGCGGCGCCGTGGTCGGACTGGAGGTCGACGACGATGGGGATCGGCTCCGTGAACCCGGGCCCGAACCCTTTGGTCAGCAGGTCGTACGCCTTGCGCGTCGTCTGGTCCTTCGGGGCGGTGCCCGCGTCTGCCAGCCCGAGCCGCGCCACGAGCACGGGTGAGGCGAGCACCAGCAGGAGTGCGATCACGACGGGCAGCACGACCTTGGCGTTTCGCGACACGAAGCGCCCCCACGCGGCGATCGGCGTCCGCTGCTGGCCTTCGCGGGACTCGTCGACCGGCCGCATGCCGAGCCGGCCGCGGTCGATCTTCGGCCCGAGCAGGGCGAGCACCGCGGGGAGGAGCGAGTTCGCGAGCAGCACGGCGGTGAGGACGCCCAGGGCGCTGCCGATCCCCAGCTTCGTGATGAAGTCGAGCCCGATCAGGGCGAGCCCGGTGATCGAGATCGCCACCGTCACACCGGCGAAGATCACCGCGCGCCCGGCGGTCGCACCGGCGGCCGCTGCTGCCTCCTGCGGCGTCAGCCCATCGTGCAGGAACTGCCGGAACCGCGTGACGATGAGGAGCGTGTAGTCGATGCCGACCCCGAGCCCGATCATCGGCACGAGGATCTCCGTCACGGTGTTGAAGTGGGTCAGGCGCGCGGCGAGGAACAGGATCAGGAAGGCGCCGAGCACCGCCACGATCGCGAAGAGCAGTGGGATCGCGGTCGGCACGAGCGCCCGGAAGAGGATCAGGAGGATCACGAAGGCCGCGAGCAGCCCGATCAGGTCGCTGATGCCCTGCGTCGGCGGCGCGCTCTCCGCCTCGCCCGTGAACTCGACCTGCACGCCGGCCGGGTCGCCGATCGCGCGCAGCTGGTCC
Source organism: uncultured Thermoleophilia bacterium (assembly GCA_963828655.1). Classification (GTDB taxonomy): domain Bacteria; phylum Actinomycetota; class Thermoleophilia; order Gaiellales; family Gaiellaceae; genus PALSA-600. Next base: position 67,919 of record CAWHFK010000012.1, read on the forward strand.
TCGACTGCGACGATCCCCGAGCGCGGCAGCTGGAAGCCGTTGCGGTCGTACTGGACGTCGAAGAACGCGATCCGGCCGTTGCCGGACAGCTGGCTCGTGTCCGCCAGCGGGCTCGTGATCTTCTGCAGGTCCTTGACGTTCTCCGCCAGCGAGCGCTGTGAGGCCTTGCCCGCGGCGAGCATCTTCGTGATCGCCGCTCGTCCGCCCGGCGAGTCCAGCCTCTGGTTCGGGGACGAGAGCACGACGCGGAGTGCCGCGCCCTTCTCCCCGCCGAACTTGGCCGTGATCAGGTCGGTCGCCTTCTGGGTGTCCGAGCCGGGGATCTTGAAGTCGTTGATCAGCTTCCCGTGATACGCCGCGTTCAGCCCGATCAACAGGACGAAGACCGCGACCCAGGTCGAGACGACCCGCCAGGGGTGACGCGCACAGTGGCCCGCCCAGCGGGCGAGGCCGCCCTCGTGCGCGATCCGTTGTTCATCTGCGACAAGACGCTCGTCAGGCGCCCCGTGCCCGTCTTCCCCGGCCATCGGCCCTCCTCGTCAGCCAGCACAGCGACCTCGGCAGCATGCCCGATCGCCCCGGGGTGCGCGAGCGGGTGCTGTTCAGGAGGCCGGGGCGGGCACCGTCGAGCGGAGCGAGTCGAGCGAGGCGCGGATGTCCTTGGTCAGGATCGCGTACATCGTCGGCTCGATGATCTCCAATGCCGCCGTGAACGCGGCCTCTGCCTCGCCGGTGCGACCCTGCGCGGCCCGGACGAGCCCGGTCGCGTGCAGGAGCGACGCGTGCGTCCAGACGTCCTCGCGCCCGACGCGGCGCTGCGCGGCGGTGACGACGCGGTCGGCCTCGTCGGTCTTGCCCTGCTTGACGAGAGCCTCCGCCAGCCGTCGCTCCGCCTCGACGAGGTACCCCTGCTCGTGCGTCGACTTGAGGCGGCCGACCGCGTCCCGGAACGTCTTCTCGGCGAGCGCGATGTCTCCGCGCTGCTCGTACACGGCGCCGAGGTTGGCGAGGGTCCAGCCGTAGCGGCCTGCGGCGCCCGTCTCGCGGAACATCGCGAGCGCCTCGAGCAGGTACTTCTCGGCCTCCTTCGACTCGGCTTCGCCGAAGCGGCGGCCGTGCACGGCGAGCGCGAACGCCATCGCCTCGCGGCTGCCGCTCGCCTCGGCCAGCTCCTCTGCGCGCTCGAGCAGCTCGAGCGACCGCGTCGCGTCGCCCTGGACGCCCGCCACGCTGGCGAGCTGGGTGAGCGCGAGGCTCTCGAGCTCCGGCCGTCCCGCCTGGTGCGCGAGTTCGAGCATCGCTTCGCCATGGCGTGTGGCGCCGTCCGCGTCGCCGCGCCACCAGAAGATCGTCGCGATCAGGGCGTTCGCGTCGTACAGGCCGACCGCTTCGTCGACGGGCAGGATCGCGAGCGCCTCGTCGGCGAGGTCGTGCGCCCTCGTCACGTCGCTCTCCGCGTGCAGCGCCAGGTCGGCGAGGAGCACGAGCGAGCGGCCCTCGATGTCCGGCAGGCCGGCGACGCGGGCGTCCGCCAGCGCCTCCTCGGCCTCGGCGCGGACCGTCGGGACGTCGGACAGCCGCCAGGCCGCGTGGGCGGCGAGATAACGCCGGCCGGGGGTCGGATCGAGCTCGACGGCGCGCAGGAGCGTTCGCCGCGCGGACAGGAAGGCGCCCCGCTGCAGCGCGCGGCGACCCGCTTCCTCGAGCGCTGCAGCCGTCGTGCGCGGCAGGTCGTCCGGCACGTCGCCGCCCAGCTCCTCGAGCAGCTGCACGGCCTGATCGAGGTGATAGGCGCGGATCCCGGCGAGCTCGTCTCGGGCGCGTTCGTCGACCCATTCGGCGAACGCGCGGTGCTCCTCCGCGCGCAGCGCCTTGCTCATCCCGCTGTAGGCGACGTCGCGGATCAACACGTGCTTGAAGCGAAATGCCCGATCGCCCGAGATGGTCGAGCGCTCCTCGGGGACGACGAACTCGCGCTCGAGCAGCCCGTCGAGCAGCGGATCGATCTCGAGGCCGGGCACGAGCCGGTCGAGCGCACCGCGCCAGAACACCCGGCCGATCAGCGCGGCGGTCTGGAGCACGCGCTTCTCACCCGCCTCCAGCCGGTCGATCCGGGCGGCGATCAGGGCCTGAACGCTGTCGGGGATGCGGTCGAGCTCTTCGTCCTCCCGGAGCACGCGGGCGATCTCCTCGAGGAACAGCGGGTTGCCCTCCGCCCGCTCGAGCACGAGCGCCCGCTGGGCGGGCGCCACCTCGGCTCGTGCGAGCAGCGCATCGGCGAGAGCGCCGCTCTCGGCCGCGTCGAGCGGCCCCAGCTCGATCGCGCTCGCGCGGCGAATGCCGCCGCCCCAGGTGGTGCGCGTGTCGAGCAGGTCCGGGCGCGCGACCGCGACGATCAGCACAGGGACGTTGCGGAGCGACCGGGCGAGATGCTCGATCAGGTCGAGCAGCGGCTCCTCCGCCCAGTGCACGTCCTCGAAGACGAGGACGAGCGGCTGCAGCTCGGAGAGCTGCTCGGCCCAGCGCAGCGCCGCCCAGGTCAGCTCCGCCGACGTGTGCTCGCCCTCGGCCGCGCCGAGCACCCCGAGCGCCACCGCGAGCAGGTCGGCCACCGCTTCGCTCTCGCAGGAGAGGCGCAGCTTCTCGAAGGCGTCGTTCGCCGGATCGTCGTCGGTGATCCCCGCGCTCGCCTTGATCATCGAGGCGAGCGGCCAGTAGGTCACGCCCTCGCCGTAGGGCAGCGTTCGCCCGGACAGCGTCGTCACGCGCTCGAGCGAGTCGGTGAACTCCGTCACGAGGCGCGACTTGCCGACGCCGAGCTCGCCGAACACGGTGACGAGCTGCACCGCGCAATCCCGCACCGTCCGCTGAAAGGTGTTCTCCAGGAGCGCCAGCTCCGCCTCGCGGCCGACGAGCGGTGCCGCGGGGAGCCGCGCCGGATCGTGCACCCGCACGGCGCGCCACGTCCAGAGCGGCTCGTGCCGGCCCTTGATCTCGAGCGGCCCGGCGCTCTCGACCTCGACCGCGCCTGCCGCGAGCCGTCTCGCGCCCTGGCCGAGCAGGACCTGGCCCGGCTCGGCCGCCTGCTGCAGCCGCACGGCGAGGTTCACGGCCTCGCCCGTGGCAAAGGTCGACTCGGCGTCCTCGACGACGACCTCGCCGGATTCGACGCCGATCCGGACGCCGAGCCCCAGCGCCTCGACCTCGGGGACGATCTCGAGCGCCGCCCGCAGTGCGCGCTCCGCGTCGTCCTCGTGTGTGACCGGAACGCCGAACGCCGCCATGACCGCGTCGCCGGCGAACTTCTCGACGGTTCCGCCATGCTTGGAGATCGTCCGGGAGACGCGCTCGAAATAGCCGTTCACGCGTCCGCGCACGACCTCCGGATCGGCGCCCGCCACGAGAGCGGTCGAGCCCACCAGATCGACGAACACGACCGTCGCAACCTTGCGTTCCACGTACCGACTTTACCGGCCGCCCGGGGGCTGCCCGAGCCCTCGGACGGGCGTCAGGGCCGGTCGGACGCGTCCCACACCTCGGCGCCGATCGCCTCGGCCACCTCCCCGAGCGCCTCGAAGCTGTGGCCGCTGACGAACGCGTCGCAGTAGGGAAGCGCCGCGAGCATGCCGCCGGACTGGACCGAGAAGGAGTCGGCGCTGACGCGCGGGTTGACCCACACGATTCGGTGCGCGAGCCGTGCGAGCCGGGCCATCTCACGGCCGACGAGCACGGGGTCCCCGCGCTCCCACCCGTCGGAGAGGATCACGATCACGGCGCCGCGGGCCATGCCCCGGCGCCCGTGGCGGTCGTTGAAGACCCGGAGCGCGTCGCCGATCCGGGTCCCGCTCGACCAGTCCGGCGCAGCGGCCGCGGCCCGCTGGATCGCGCGTTCCGGATTGCGGGAGGCAAGCGCGCGGGTCACGCGGGTGAGCCGCGTCGCGAAGACGAACGCCTCGGCGTTCGGCCCGGTTCTCGCCGCGCACGTCAGAAACTGGAGATACGCGCGCGCATACGGCTCCATCGACCCCGAGATGTCGCAGAGCAGCACCAGCCTGCGCGGCACCACGCGCCGGCGCCGCCGGGCGAGCCGGATCGGATCGCCGCCCGTGCGCAGGCTCGTGCGCAGCGTGCGCCGCAGATCGACGCGTTCGCCGCGCCGGCGCCGCTCGTGCCGGCGCGTGCGCCGGAGCGGTGTCGCGAGCTCGAGGCGCGACATCAGCCGGTAGAGCTGCGCGAGCTCGTAGGGCTCGAGGGCGTCGAAGCTCTTCTGCCTGAGCTGTTCCTCGTCGCTCGCTCTCGCCACGAGCACCTCGACCTCGTCTTCGCCGGTGTCGTCCCGCCCGCCGCCCGCGGGCGACGGCCCGGCCGCTGCCGGCGCGGGCTCGGGCACGAAGTCGTCGTCCGCCTCGGCGCGGCCGCCGAAGATCGAGAGGAACACCGAGTCGAAGGTCTGCACCTGAGACTGGTCGGAGACGAGCACGGCGCGCGCGGTCCAGTAGAGCTGCCGGCGGCTGATCGGCCGGACCAGCGCGAGGCTGCGGGCGAGATCCGCCGAGCGTCCCGGAGCGGTCGGCAGACCGCGGTCGTGAAGCCGCCGGCTCAGGGCGCCGACGAACCGGGGGAGATCGAGCTCGATCGTCTCGACGCCGAGAGCGGCGCTGCGCTCAGTCACCGGTGCGCACGAACTGCTCCAGGCCGGCCGCGCGGATCACATCCTGGTCCTCGTCGTACTTCAGGACCGTGCCGAGGGTGCGGTCGGCGGCTGCGGCGTCCAGCACCTCGATCCCGAGCAGGTTGAGCGCGGCGAGCCAGTCGATCGCCTCGGCGATCCCGGGGGGCTTCTGCACGTCGCCGGCGCGCATCCGCGAGACCGCGTTCGCGACCTGCACGGCGAGGGTCTCGGACGCGCCCTTGACGCGCCGGCGGACGATCTCCACCTCCCGTTGCGGCGTCGGGTAGGAGATGCGGTGATAGAGGCAGCGGCGCTTGACGGCGTCGTGCAGGTCGCGTGTCCGGTTCGACGTGAGGACGATGACCGGCGGATGGGTGGCGCGAACGGTCCCGATCTCCGGGATCGTCACGCTCGCGTCTGCGAGCAGCTCGAGCAGGAAGGCCTCGAAGTCGTCGTCGGCGCGGTCGATCTCGTCGATCAGCAGGACGGCCGGGCGTGGGCCTGGATGCTCGAGGGCCCGGAGGAGCGGGCGGCGGATCAGGTACTCGGGGCCGAACAGCTCCTCCTCGGCGAGCCCGGCACCACTCGACTCCGCGAGGCGGATCGCGAGCAGCTGGCGCGGGTAGTTCCACTCGTAGAGCGCCTCCGCCGCGTCGATGCCCTCGTAGCACTGCAGCCGGATCAGAGGCGTGTCGAGCACGAGCGCGAGCGCTTTCGCCGCCTCGGTCTTGCCGACTCCGGCCTCGCCTTCGAGCAGCAGCGGCTGCGGCAGCCGCAGGCTGAGGAACATCGACGTCGCGAGGCCCTCGTCGACGAGGTAGTCGACCTCGGCGAGACGGCGCGCGAGTGTCTCGATGTCGGGCGCCAGGCGGCGCAGTTCTCCCGCGGCCTCGTCCGTGGCGTCGTTCGCGTTCATCTCGTCACGCAGCCCCGTGCCGTGCCTCGGAGGACGCAATCACCAGCCCCATACTAGAGGTGGCGATGCTTCTCGGTCCGCCCGCCGTTCCGGTGGCGGCGGCGGATGGCTCTTGCACCGCAGGAGAGGCGGTCTGCGCGGCGAAGTCTCGTGCGCAGAATGCTGCGGCGGCTGTTCGGAGCGCGGTGCGTGCGCGTCGCGGGGTTGTGCCCTGCCCGCATGCTGTTCGTGCTCGTCCTGACGCTGGCCGTCTTCGCCGCCGCAGCCGGCCTCGCGCGCGCCGAAGGCAGCGCACAGCTCTATCCGGTGAACGCGACCTGCGCGCCCAACTCGGCGAGCGGGAGCTGCCGCGCGAACATCGAGTGGCGGACCGACGCGTACGGTCCGTCGTCCGGCGCCCAGGTGCGCCGCCGCTCCTACATGCAGGTGTACGCGAACGCCGGCGAGGTGCTCGCGATGGGATCGAGTGCTGTCGGCGTCGGGAGCGGCGACATCCTGGTCTACAACCCCGGCGTCGTCGCGGACTCGAATGCCGAGCCGCTCCCGGCGATCGTGACCGGGGTCAACGGCTTTCGCTGCTCCGACCAGCGCACGACGAGCGGGATTGCGGCGCAGGGCAGGATCACGAGCCGCGCCCAGGAGCTCGCGGGGCCTCAGGCGGTCGACGGGAGCGGCAACCTGGCGGGCTACGTCCCTTGCTCGTACGTTGCGCCGACCACCGGGATCTACGGCGTCGTCTTCTACGGTCCCGCGGGTGAGGGCTCGGCGGCCGACGGCGGTCCCACCGGCGACATCAAGCTCGCTGGCGCATCCAACTTCGACGCCACGCAGGGGTCGTCGGTGGCCGCCTGGGACGTGACCGTGCGCTCGAGCGCCTCCTCCACGGCCAATCTCACCGGCCGGCTGTTCACGAACGCCTTGATCGCGTTCACCGGCGCCAACGCGCGGCCGATCAACACGCAGCTCGAGGTCGTGACCCTCGACGGGTTCCGCTACCAGGTCGATACGCGGGGGCTCGACCCGAACGGCTTCGCCTTCTACGGCAACCAGGTGGGCTTCCTGGACGGTGACGGCGTGACGCCGCTGTACCACGATGCGCTCGGGACGACGAGCAGCAGCGAACTGACGGGCCTCGCAGGCGGCGTCACGCTTGCGGCGCCGCAGTTCCCGATCTTCTTCGGAGCGCCGGCGAGCGCGACGCTGGCCGCGTTGAGCATCCCCGCTACCCCCGTGGCGCCGGTGATCACCAGCGTCTCGTTCGCCGGGAACATCACGGGCAGCACGAGCTCGCTCGGTGCTGGAGGGACGTTCACCTACACGGCAAACGTGGGCGGCGTCTACCAGATCGTGATCAGCCGCGACGGCGTCAACTTCGATCCGGGCGCCGCCCAGAACCGCGTCCTGCGCGGCGTGCGGACGGCGGGAACGCAGACCGTGACCTGGGACGGCAAGGACAACAGCGGAGCGGACTTTCCGGTGGGCGCCGGCTATGCAGTGCGCGCGAGCCTGCACGCCGGCGAGTACCACTTCCCTTTGATCGATGCCGAGAACTCGACGCTCGGCGGCCCCTCGATCACGCTCCTGAACCCGCCCGGGGGCGTCTGTCCCGGCGGCTCGTGCACGACCGGCTACTTCGACGACCGCGGCTACCACACGCTCGGCTCGGCGTCCGCGACGGTCGGATCGGCTCCGCCGCCGGACTCGCCGCTCTGCGGAGCCGGTCCGCCGGCTGCGCCGTACCACAGCGACCCGGTCACCGGGTACGACACGACAGGTGCACTTCGCGCCTTCGGCGCCGATGACGGCAGCGGCAACACGAACGTTCCTTGCACCGGCTCGTTCGGTGACGTCAAGGGGCTCGACAACTGGACGTACTACCCGAGCACCCTGGCATCGAGCTCGCTCGACATCGTCAGCTCGGCCGATGTGAGCATCGCAAAGACGCACACCGGCTCGTTCACGGTCGGAACGAACGGCACCTTCACGCTGGCCGTTGCGAACGCCGGGCCTGACACATCGGGGGCTCTGACCGTGACCGACGCGCTTCCGTCCGGCCTGAGCTTCGTCTCGGGTACAGGCATCGGCTGGACCTGCGGCGCAGCGGGCGCGACGGTCACCTGCTCGAGCCCCGCCGGGCTCGCCTCGGGCGGCTCGACGACCATCACACTCACCGTCTCGGTGGGCGCGGCCGCCGCGCCGGCGACCACGAACACCGCGACTGTCGCTGCCGTCAGGGCGGATCCCAACGCCGCGAACAACAGCTCGAGTGACCCGGTCAACGTCACCCCGATCCCGCTCGCGGTCGCCGACACCGCGACGACGACCCAGGACACGCCCGTCACCATCCAAGTGACGACGAACGACAACCTCGGGGCGACGCCGACGGCGATCACCTCCCACACGGCCCCCGGACACGGATCGGCGACGTGCACGACCTCGAGCTGCACCTACACGCCCGCCGCTGGTTTCACGGGCAGCGACTCGTTCCGCTACACGATCACCGACACCAACGGCCGCACCTCGACCGCGAAGGTGACGATCACGGTCACGGCGACGCCCGTCGCGATTGCCCCGGTTCCCGGGGCCGCAGACCTGGCGACGACCGTGCACGGGCCGGCCCTCGCCGCGCCCGGCCGCGTCGTCGATCTCGTCGCGACGATTCGCAACAACGGGCCCGGGGACGCGGTGGGCTCGACTGCGACGCTGACCGTGCCGGCCGGCTTCACGTTGCGCGCGGGCACGATCGCGATCGACGGGGTAGCGGCCGGAAGCGCATGCGTCGTCGCCGGAGCCGCGTTCACCTGTCAGCTCGGCACGGTCGCGGCGGGCGACACGGTCCGGATCACCTGGCAGGCGACCGCCGACGCGAGCGTCGCTGCGGGAGCCCATGTCGTTCGCTCGACCGCCGACTCGACGACCACCGACTCCGTTCCGGCCAACAACCCATCCACCTGGGTGATCCGCGTTCAGCGGAACGCGCGCCCGGTGGGCACGCCGCGGCTCGGGGTCGGCGTCACGTCGCCGGCGAAAACGGTCCGGCCGGGCGCGATGATCCGCATCACCGTGGTCGTCTCCAACAACGGCAGCGCAACCGCCACGGGCGTCGTCGTGTGTGTGCCGGCGCCCGCCGACGCGACGTTCGTGTCGGCTCCCGGAGCGGTGTTCCGGCGCGGCAGTGCGTGCTGGTCGATCGGTGCGCTCGGCTCCCACACGTCACGGCGCGTCCACGTGGTCCTGCGCGTCGATCGCACGGCGAAGCCCGGCACGATCCACGCCGTTGCCGTCGCCACCACGCGGGGCAGCAGACGTCTGGTGAGCGGCCACACGACGGTGACGGTGCTGCGGGGCCGGCCGGCCGTTCGCCCCGGCGGCGTCACGGGGTGACCGCGCGGCACGTGGCCGCCCTGCTCGCCGTCGCCGCGCTTGCTACGGCCGGGCCCGGCCGCGCCGGCACCGACCGCCCGAGCAGGCACACGGGCGCCGAGGTCGCGCGGGTCGTCGCGCCCGCGGCGGTGCGTCCGCATCCGGGCGCCGGCCCGATCCTGCGCCTGCTCGCGACCCACACCAGCTGGAGCGGGTCGCCGCAGCAGCTGCTCGTGCTCGGCTCTCGAACCGCCGCCGACGGCCGGTCGTGGCTGCGCGTGCGGCTGCCCGGCCGGCCGAACGGATCCTCGGGCTGGATCAGGCGCGATCGCGCGGTCGTGCGCCACGTTCCCTGGTGGATCGACGTCTCGCTCACTCGCCGACTGGTGCGAGTCTTTCGAAACGGGTCGCTCGACCGGCAGTTCCGCGCCGTCGTCGGCGCTCCGGGCACGCCGACGCCGGTCGGCCTGTACGCCGTCTACGAGGCCGATCCGCAGCCGAGCGCCGCTGACTTCGTCGGCTCGTGGGTGATCCAGCTGACCGCGTTCTCGGATGTGCTCGACAACTACGGCGGCGGGCCGGGACGCGTTGCGATCCACGGCCGCGGCGGTGCGAGCCTCGCCGATCCGCTCGGCACCGCCCACTCGCACGGCTGCGTGCGGGTCGCCAACGCCGATGTGCAGTGGCTCGCCCGGACAGTCGCGGCCGGCACTCCCGTCCGGATCCGCCGCTGACCAGCCGTTCCTACGGAAGCACGAGGTGGACCAGGCGCCTTCGTCCCGGCCAGCCGATCGAGATGTGCAGCGACGCACCGTCCCACGTCACGTCGGTGACGACGATGGCGGCCGCGGCGACGATCGCGATCGTGCGAAGCCGAGGCATGACGATCAGCTCTCGGCGGCGGCGAGGCGCTCTCGACGCCGCGCCAGCTTGACGAGCAGGTTGTCGGCGATCCCGGGCCGGCTCCACGGGCAGCGGGCGATGCAGATCGCGCAGCCTTTCGTCTCGGCGAAGTAGGGAATGCAGCGGTCGAAGTCGACGTACCACTTCTCGTCGCCTCGAACGAGCTGCTTCTGCTCGGAGATCGCGTCGGGCGGGCAGTCGTCCGTGCAGATCCGGCAGTTCTGGCAGAAGTCGTCGGCACCGAACACGTCCGGCTCGTCTGCGAGCAGCGGCAAGTCGGTCGAGACGACGGAGAGGCGGAACGATGCGCCGTAAGTCCGGTTGATGATCGAGCCGTGCTTGCCGAGCTCGCCGAGGCCGGCGGCGATCGCCGCCGGGATCATCAGCAATGCATCGGCGCGCGGGCCGGGAAACGACTCGGCCGGCCAGCCCTGTTCCCGGATGAAGTTGCGCAGGCTGTTCGCGGTGCTCGCGGCACGGGTGTACTGCCGGCCCACCTCGATGCCGGCGTTGAGTCGCCCCGGCACCGCGGGCGCCTGTGAGATCTCGTCGTAGTCGTGGGCGAAGCCGAGGACGATCAGCCACTCCTCGGCGATCTCGAATCCCGCGTACACCCAGAGCGGGTCCAGTCGCGCGATGCCGACCAGGTCGGCCCCGTTCGCGAGCGCGAACTCCTTCACGGCCTGCGTCGACTCAGCCGGGCTGCGCTCGACTCGCTCGGCCGCCACCGGGATCGGGTCGGGCCCGCGGGGGCGCAGCGCGAGCGTGTCCGGATCGCGATGGAAGGCCTCGGTCACCTCCCGCGAGTCGTAGAAACGGCTCACGACGTAGGCCTGCAGCTCCCCGTGGGTCTGCAGCGACGCGTCGTGCCAGAAGAACGGCGACGGTGGGCGTTGGGCATCCTCGCCCAGCCCGTTGACGGTGTTCCCGGAGATCGCCGGGAAATGCGACAAAGTCTCGGCCGGCGGCTCCCAGCGCTGCGCTCTCCGGCCCATTTCGCCTTCTTATAACAATTGCCCGGAGCAGTGGCATATTGGGGGTGTCACTGCAGTGGAATGCCGCACCCGGGAGGTCGAGATGAGCAGTCCCCAGACTGACGATCAGACGGCAGCTGAAGGTGCCGCCGCGGGAACCGTCGACCTGAAGCTCGAGGTCGTCGTGATCCCGGTCTCGGACGTCGATCGCGCGAAGGAGTTCTACGGCAGCCTCGGCTGGCGGCTCGACGCCGACTTCTCCTTCGACGACGGCGTCCGGATCCTGCAGCTCACGCCGCCGGGCTCCGGGTGCTCGATCCAGTTCGGCACCAAGCTCACCGCGGCGTCGCCCGGGTCGGCGGAGGGCCTGTATCTGATCGTGTCCGACATCGAGGCTGCGCGGCAGCAGCTCCTCGCCCGTGGCGTCGAGGTCGGAGAGGTCTTCCACGAAGGGGCGGTCGGTGCGAGGTTCGAGCCGGGCGAAAAGGGGCGGGTCCCTGGCCCGGCGCCTGATCACGGCACGTACGGCTCGTTCGCGACGTTCGTCGATCCCGACGGCAACCGCTGGCTCCTCCAGGAGATCACGGCGCGGCTTCCGGGGCGGGTCGACCCGGCGCTCACCTCGTTCGGGTCGACGAATGACCTCGCTTCAGCGCTGCGTCGTGCGGCCGCCGCGCACGGCGAGCACGAGAAGCGCCACGGCGGCGAGTTCGACGAGAATTGGCCCGACTGGTACGCCGCATACATGACGGCCGAGCAGGCGGGAAAGGAGCTGCCGGAATGAGCGACTACGACGTGATCGTGATCGGCGCGGGCTCGCCCGGTGAGCACTGCGCCGGGGCGCTCGCCGAAGGCGGTCTCCGTGTGGCGCTCGTCGAGCGCGAGCTCATCGGCGGCGAGTGCTCGTACTGGGCCTGCATCCCGTCGAAGACGCTCCTGCGGCCCGGCGAGGCGGCGCACGCCGCGAACGACGCCGCCGCCCCCGCGGCGATCGACGTCGATGCTGCGCTCGCGTGGCGCGACTTCATGGTCTCGGACTACTCGGACGCCGGCCAGGAGCGCTGGCTCGCCGAGCACGGGATCGACCTGATCCGGGGGCGCGGTGCGTTGGCGGGAACCGGAGCCGTCGAGGTCGACGGCCGGCGCTACACCGCCGACCACGTCGTCCTCGCGAACGGCGCCGACCCGTTCGTGCCGCCGGTGCCGGGGCTGCGCGAGCTCGACGGTGTCTGGACGAACCGTGAGGCGACCGGCATGAAGGCCGTTCCGCGGCGGCTGCTCGTGCTCGGCGGCGGGCCGGTCGGCGTCGAGCTGGCACAGGCCGTGCGGCGCTTCGGCGGCGATGTCGCCCTCGTCGAGGGCGGCCCGCACGTCCTGCCCCGCGAGCCTGCGCCGCTCGGCGATGCGCTCGGCGAGGTGCTGCACCGCGACGGGGTCGAGATCCACGTGAACGCCACTGCAACGTCCGCTCGCCGCGACGGCGACGAGTACGTGCTCGTGCTCGACGAGGGGGACGAGCTGCGAGGCGACCGCCTGCTGGTCGCGACCGGCCGGCGCCCGCGCGTCGAGGGGCTCGGTCTGGAGACGGTCGGCATCACGCCGGACCCGCACGGCGTTCCGGTCGACGCGCAGCTGCGCGCCGGCGAGCGGCTCTGGGCGGTCGGCGACATCACCGGGATCTGGCAGCTGACGCACGTCGGCAAGTACCAGGGCGAGGTCGTCGCCGCGAACATCCTCGGCGAGCGCCGCGAGGCGAGCTACGACGCCGTTCCACGGGTCGTCTTCACCGATCCGGCGGCGGCGTCCGTCGGCGCGGGCGAGGCGCCGTTCAGCGCGACCGTCCCGCTGCGGGAGATCGCGAAGACGGAGACGTACACGCGTGCGTACGCCGACAGCATCGGCTTCCTGACCCTGCTCAGCGACGGCGCGCAGCTCACCGGCGCCTACGCGCTCGGCCCGGAGGCCGGCGAGTGGCTGCAGCAGGCCACGCTCGCGATCCGCGCGCGGGTGCCGCTCGAGATCCTGCGCGACACGATCCAGCCGTTCCCGACGTTCTCGGAGATCTACGTGGGCGCGCTCCACGCGCTGCAGGCAGCAGTTCTTGAGCCGCAGGGGCGCGCCGCCTCCTGACCACCCGGAACGCGCTCAGCGGCCTGGGTCATGCGCTGAGAACCGTAGAGCGTTCGGGAAACGCGGCGGGCAGTTGCACCGTGACGCGGAGCCCACCGGAGTTGCGAGGGGCGAGGATGAGGGTCCCGTCGTGCGCCTGGGTGATGCTCTTGACGATGGCGAGGCCGAGGCCGACGCCGACTCCTCCGTGGTCGGTGCGGATGCGTTCGGTGCCGCGAAGGAACGGCTCGGCGAGCGTGGCGACCAATTGTGGGCTGAGCTGCTCGCCGGTGTTCTCGACGGTGAGGACCGCACTCCTCGGGTGAACGCTGGTCCTGACCCAGACGGTTCCATGGTCGGGGAGGTTGTGGACGATCGCGTTCTGGACGAGGTTCGTCGTCAGCTGCAGCAGGAGCGCGTGCGAGCCGATCGTGGGGGTCATGCTGCCGGAGGTCTCGATGGTCAGGCCGCGCCGTTCTGCGAGGGGGAGGAGCGTTTCATTCGCCTCCTCCGCCACGAGGGACAGGTCGACGTGTTCCCGCGTGAAGGACCGCTGGTCGGCGCGGCTGAGCAGGAGCAATGCTTCGGTGAGGTCGATCGCACGTGTGTTGACGGCGTGGAGGCGGTCGACGAGCTCGCCGGTGTCGCGGTTCGGATCGGTGCGCGCGACGTCGAGCAGGGTCTGCGTGATCGCCAGCGGGGTGCGCAGTTCGTGGGATGCGTTGGCTGCGAATCTCTGCTGTTCGGCGATGTGTGCTTCGAGCCGTGCGAGCATCGCGTCGAAGCTGTCGGCGAGCTCGCGGAACTCATCTCTGCGGCCCGGTAGCTGGATTCGGTGGGAGAGGGATCCGCTCGCGGCCATGCGTGTGGCGTCGGTGATGCGCGTCAGGGGAGCGAGCATGCGGCCGGCGAGAAACCACCCTCCCAGCAGGCCGAACACCAGCAGGAACCCCATCACGGTGGCTGCGAACGGAGTGAAATCGCGCAGGAGGTCGGCGTGGCTGCGGACCATGAAGATCACACCGGGGTGCACCCCGCGCGAGAGGGAGAAGTATCCGGCGACGAGCAGGACTGCACCCGCGAGCATGAGGAACCCGGCATAGCTCAGGGTGAGCTTGAGGCGAGCGCTCAGGCCCGGAGCTCTAGCCACGCTCTTCTCCATCAGGTCCGGTGTCGATGCGGTAGCCGACGCCTGCCACTGTCGAGATGATCCAGGGCTCGCCGAGCCGTTTGCGCAGTCCCGAGACCGTGATGCGGACGGCGTTGGTGAACGGGTCTGCGTTCTCGTCCCACGCTCGCGCGAGGAGCTCTTCGGCGCTCACGACACCGCCCTCGGCGGCGACGAGCACTTCGAGCACCGCGAACTGCTTGCGGGTGAGCGCGACGTAGCGGCCGTCGCGGTACACCTCCCGGCGGAACGGATCCAGCCGAACGCCCGCGATCTCTCGCACGGGTGGCCTGTTGTGAGCGCGCCTGCGGTCGAGTGCTCTGAGGCGGAGGACGAGCTCTCGAAGCTCGAACGGCTTGGTGAGGTAGTCGTCGGCGCCGAGCTCGAACCCGGTGGCCTTGTCGTCGAGGCGGTCGGCGGCGGTGAGCATCAGGATCGGCATGCCGCTGCCGGAGGCGACGATGCGTTCGGCGATCTCGTCGCCGGTCGGCCCGGGGATGTCTCGATCGAGGACGGCCAGGTCGTAGGCGTTGAAGCTCAGCAGCTCCAGTGCCGTGTCGCCGTCACCGGCGATGTCGGCGGCGATCGCCTCCAGGCGGAGGCCGTCGCGGATGGCCTCCGCCATGAACGGCTCGTCCTCGACGATCAATACACGCATGTTCCGATGGTAGAGCCGGCGTGTTTCGTCGGTGTATCGAAAACGAGAGACGTGGGGGCAACACGGCGCTGCCTTGAATGGAGGCATGACCGACAGCAGACCGGCACGAGCAGCGACCCGTCCGATCCGGATTCGCCGGGGCCGCGTCGCCGGCCTGCTCGCCGTGATCGCGGCGATCGTCGCAGGCGCCGGCTACCGGTCACTCGCGCCGTCGTCCTCGACGGCCGCATCGCCCCTCGAGCTCCTGCGCAGCGGGCAGGGTGAGCTCGGTGAAGCGCTGCCGGGCACGGTCTGGCCCGTCCATGGCCAGGCTGCGGTCCAGATCGGACAGTCGCAGATCCAGGCTGGGCCGAACCAGCACGAGGCCGCCATCGCCAGTGTCGCGAAGGTGATGACGGCCTACGTCGTGCTCCGTGACCATCCGCTGCAGGTCGGCCAGGACGGTCCGACGATCACGCTCACCGACGCCGATGTCGACGACACCGGCCGCCGTGCCGGGCAGGAGGAGTCCGTCGTGCCGGTCGCGGCCGGAGAGCAGTTGACCGAGCGGCAGGCGCTGCAGGCGCTGCTGCTGCCGTCGGCGAACAACATCGCCGCGGCTCTGGCTCGGTGGGACGCCGGCTCGGTGGACCGCTTCGTTGCGCGGATGAACGCCACCGCACGGTCGCTGGGCATGACCCGGACCCGTTACACCGATCCGAGCGGCTACGACGACGCGACCGTGTCGACCGCCGCCGACCAGGTGCGCATCGTCGGCCGGGCCATGCGCATGCCGGTGTTCGCGGGCATCGTCGCCACGCCGAGCGTGGCGCTGCCGGTCGCAGGCAGGGTGCTCAACACCAACAGATTGCTCGGGTACGACGGGTTTGTCGGCGTGAAGACCGGCTCGGACAGTGCCGCCGGCGGCTGCTTCGCCTTCCGGTCCATCCGCTGGATCGACGGCAGACGGACGACGATCACCGGGGTCGTGCTGGGCCAGCCCGGCGACGACAGGGTCGCGGCGGGGCTGGCTGCGGCCGACGCCATCGTCGAGCGCATCGCCGGTCGTGCACCGTGGCCGGTACGGGCCATGCCGGTTCTCCGGCAATGACCGCGGGCGCAGGCGCGTGGCGGCCCTATTTTCGCGTACTCGGTGGCACCCTCTGTCGCCGTCAAGTGCGCCGCTCTGACCCTAGGTTGCCCCCGGCTTCGGCTCATCTTGCCGACCGGGCCGGAGCCGAAAGGCGGCGGCGAGCCCGACCAGGACGAACGCGGCGGCGATGAAGGCGGCTCGTCGTGCGCTCGCGACGAACGCCTCCTCGACCGGTGCGACCGCCGGCTCGAGTTGTGGCGTACGGCGGAAGACGGGCAGCACGGCGCCGCCGCTCCGCTCGACGGCGGAGGTTATCGTCGCGCGCTGCGTCGGGGTGATCGAGGGGATCGCCTCGAGCCGCTGGCGGGTGCCGGAGGCGAGCCCGGTTGTGAGCGCGGTGCCGAGGATCGCGATCCCGAGCGCGGAGCCGACCTGTCTCGAGGTGCTCTGGATCCCCGATCCCTCTCCGGACTGCGAGCTCGGCACGTCGACGAGGATGAGGCTCGTCAGCTGCGCGGTCGCGAAGCCGACGCCGATCCCGTAGACGAAGAGCTGCGGACAGAACTGCCAGGCCGGCCGGTCGGCGGAGAACGTGAGGCCGACCGCGACGATGCCGACCACCTCGAGCGCCAGACCGAGCTGGACGACCCGGTGCGGCCCGATTCGGCGGGTGAGAACGACCGCCAGCCCGCCGGCCAGGAATGCCCCCGCGGCGAGTGCGGTCAGCACGAGCCCTGTGTCGAAGGCCGACAGCCCGAGCACCGACTGCAGGAAGAGCGGGATCACGAACACGAGGCCGAGCTCCCCGAGCCCGACGATCAGGACGGCGATGTTCCCGTAGCGAAAGGTCGGGAGCCGGAAGAGCGAGAAGTCGACGAGCACCGGCCGGCCCGCCAGTGCCCGGCGCTGCTCGACGACGACGAATGCTGCGAGCGAGAGCACGCCGAGTGCGAAGGCGAACGGGATCACCGACAGCCCCCCGGGTGCAAGGCCGAGGAAGTCCCGCTGGGCGGTCCACCAACCGTAGGTCTGCCCCTCGATCAGCCCGAAGACCACGCCGAGGAAGCCGAGGGTCGACAGTACGACACCGGGTGGGTCGAATCCCGGGCGGGCGTCGGGATCGCGGCTCTCGCCGACCCAGAGCAGGGTGCCGGCAAGCGCGATCGCTCCGACTGGGAGATTGACGTAGAACGCCCAGCGCCAGCTCAGGTTGGTGACGAACCAGCCCCCGGCGAGTGGTCCGAGCGCCGCCATCCCGCCGATCACCGAGCCCCAGATCCCGAACGCGATCGCCCGCTCGCGCCCGCGGAACGTCGCGTTCACGATCGAGAGCGTCGACGGAAGGATCAGCGCTCCTCCCACCCCCTGGAGGAAGCGGCCGGCGAGGAGAACTGTTCCCGAGGGCGCGAGCGCGGTGATCAGGCTCGCGCCGAGGAAGACCAGGAGGCCCCAGATGAACACACGACGGCGGCCGGTGACGTCTCCGATGCGGCCGACGCTGATCAGGAGCGCCGCGAAGACCAGCGAGTAGATCGAGTTCGCCCACTCCGCCTGGGTGATCCCGATGTGAAGGTCGCGGATGATCGACGGGATCGCGACATTGACGATCGTCGCGTCGACGATGATCATCGCCACGCCCAGCGTCAGCGCGACAAGACCGAGCCAGCGGTTGCGGTCGGTCGTTGCCGGGGTCAGGCGCTCGTTCTCTGCCATCCGCTCGCCGCCGGCGCGCAATGTCCTTGCAGCGGGGTCATTCGGCCACGACTCGCCGGCGCTGTATCTGCTTTTGAGTCGGGGCGCTTGACCTCGGTCGCGAGGTGGAGCTTTTCCGTGCCGCGGATGACGAGAGCGGAGATGTCGAGGTCGACCGGGCGCACGCCACGGTCCCATAGCAGCCAAGTCGCGGCGAGGAGCCCGAGCGGCGGCACGACGACGGCCACGATCCCGGCGAGCTGGCTCGGGACGCTCGTCCGCTCGCGGACGGTCTTGATCCTGGTCATGCGGGCTCCTCGAACGGCCGGCCGAGGACGAGCTGCATGTCGCGGATCGCGCGCGTCCTGAACAGCGCCTCGGAGGAGGCGAGGTAGAAGTCCCAGGTCCGGATGAAGCGGTCGTCGAAGCCGAGCGCGCGCACCTCGGGGAGGCTCGCGAAGAACCGCTCACGCCAGGCCTTCAGCGTGTCCGCGTAGTCCGGGCCGATCTCCTCGAGCCCGACCACCATCAGGGTCGAGGCGCGGCTCATCGCCGTCTGCAGCGCCTCGAGCGACGGCAGGAGCGAGCCGGGGAAGATGTAGCGCTGGATCCAGTCCTCCTTGCGCCGGTAGCGCTCGAAGCGCTGGTCGGGCATCCCGATCACCTGGATCGCGGCCAGGCCGCCGGGGGCGACCAGCCGGTCGCAGGCGGCGAAGAAGGTTGGGTATTGCGCGTAGCCGATCGCCTCGAGCATCTCGATCGAGGCGATCTTCGAGAACTGTCCCTCGAGGGTCCGGTAGTCCTGGAGGCGGATCTCGACGCGGTCGGAGAGGCCGGCCGCGTCGACGCGCTCGCGGGCGAGTTTGAGCTGCTGCTGGGAGAGTGTGACGCCGGTGACCCGTGCCCCGTACTCGCGGGCTGCCATCAGCGCGAAGCTGCCCCAGCCGCATCCGATCTCGAGTACGTGGTCGTCGGGGCTCAGGCGCAGCTTCTCGCAGATGGCCCGCAGCTTTCGCTCCTGTGCCTGCTCCAGAGTGTCTCCCTCCTGCCAGAGCGCGCAGGAATAGGTCATCGACTCGTCGAGGAAGAGCCGGTAGAGGTCGTTGCCGAGGTCGTAGTGGTACTGGATGTTCGCCCGGGCTTTGCGGAGACCCTGGCGTGGCGAGAGGTGGGGGCGGTGGCGGTCGAGCCGCGCTAGGAGTGAGCCGGTGCGCCAGGTCTCCAGGTTGCGCACGACGAGCGCGATCAGGCCGGGCAGGTCGTTGGTATGCCAGTCGCCTGCGGCGTAGGACTCGCCGAAGCCGAGGCCGGGAGAGCGCGCGAGCCGGCGGAAGACATCGTTCGAGTTGACGGTGACAACGATCGGGTCGCCCGTCCCGGACCGGTACACCTGTCCGCCTGGGAGCCGCAGCTCGAGCGCGCCGTGCTCGATCCGGCCGAGTGCGCGGATCGCGGCGCTCTCGGCGAGGCGGGCTCCGATCCGGCGGCCGGCGGGGACCTCGCGCAGCACCTCGGTCACCTTCTCACCGATCCCTCGCCGGGCACGAACGGCGGCTTGTGGAAGAACGGCACGCGCTTCAGCCAGAGCCTCGCCGCCTGCAAGTGGATCAGGACGGTCACCTGCAGCGGCATCAGCGGGTAGCGGAGCAGGGCGCGGGCGAGGGTCGCTTCGGTCAAAGGGCGTCGCCGTCCGGTGAGGGTGGCGAGGAACGGACGCGCACCACCCTCGGTGAGCTCGATCCGCACGTCGAGCTGCTCGCCCGGCTCGGAGAACCACCACTGGTAGCTCTGGTCGAGGCCGAAGAACGGCGAGACGTGCAGCTTCTTGTCGTGACGGTAGGAGAGCCGGCGCTCGCTCGTTTCCTGGTTGGCGGGCGAGAGGAGGTAGGGAAGCCGCTCACCGAAGGTGTTGCTGACCTCGGCGACGATGCAGGCGAGCTTGCCGCCCTGGTAGCAGTAGAAGAAGCTGACCGGGTTGAACACGTAGCCGAGCACGCGCAGGTTCGACACGAGAAGGATCCGGTCGGCCTCGATCCCATGCTCGGCCAGGTAAGCGCGCACGTCGAGGTGGTCGCGGTCGTGCAGGCTGACCACGCTCCTTCGGTTCCAGCCGAAGAGACGGAGGCGTCGGTCGAGTTCGGGTAGCTCGTCGAGGTCGAGCAGGTAGAAGCAGACGCGGTAGCGGAAGACGTTCTCCTTCGGCGTCTTGCGTGCGTGCATCACGGTGCCGGTGTAGAGCGCGGACCTCACCAGCTCGCTCCGAAGGCCGCTGCGGCGGCGAGGCCGGAGCGCAGGCCGTCCTCGTGGAAGCAGTAGCCCTGCCAGGCGCCTGCGAAGGCGGTGCGCCGGGGGCCGTTCAGGCGCGGTAGCTCGGGCTGGGCGCGCATCGACTCGTGCGTCACGAGCGGGTGGCGGTAGGAGAAGCGGCGGATGATCCGCGCTGGATCGATCCCGGCGGTGCGATTGAGCGTGACGCAGTAGTGCTCGTCCTCGTCGAGGCGCTGGAGCTTGTTCAGGTAGTAGGTCATCGTCGGGCGGCCGTCGTCGCGGCCGCAGTCGCGCAGCTGGTAGTTCCACGAGCCGCGGGTCGAGCGGCGGCGGGGTAGGAAGCGCTCGTCGGTGTGCAGGACAGTGTCGT
>CAWHFK010000013.1:0-22144 GCA_963828655.1 uncultured Thermoleophilia bacterium
TCAACGCGCCAGGAGGCCGCGCCGGTCAAACCGCCAGGCCTTGGGCACCCGGCCAGGAGGCCATGCGCGCCAACGACCTTCGTTGCCGAACGCCGCGCAAGTTGCAATTCCGCACGCTGGAGAACATCACTCGATGTGAAACCGCTTTGCTTCGTCATCGAGTGCCGTCTAGAGACTCTTGTTGACGTGGTTGGTCTGTCCGAGTCAGTTCGTTCAGCGCGGCTGTGATTGCGTCGGGTGTTGGCGGGCAACCAGGCACGCGGAGGTCGACGGGCAGGATGTCTTCGACTGGGCCGGTGAGTTCGGCTGCGAGGCCGAGGATGTTGCAGCCGAGCGCGCAGTCGCCGAGGGCGATGACGCGGCGGGGCTCGGGCATGGCATGGTAGGCGGTGAGCAGCGGCGCGTGCATGCGTGTCGTCACTGTGCCGGTGACGAGCAGCACGTCGGCGTGTCGGGGGGAGGCGACGATGCTGAATCCGAATCTGGCGAGGTCGTAGTGGGGGCCGGCCGTGAGTGTTAGTTCGTGTTCGCAGCCGTTGCATGATCCGGCGTCGACGTGACGGACGGTGAGGCTTTGTGCGCGGTCAGGCGCGGGGAGAGCGAGTTGGCGGCGGAGGCGGCGAAGGTCTTTGAGGAGTCTGAGCATTAGCGGTCGGCGCAGGCGTAGCAGAGCTCGAAGCTCTTGTTGATCAAGGGAAAGTCGGGGAGGAGGTTGTTGGCGGCTGCGTGGGCGACGACCGGCCAGTTCGCGTATGAGCCGGTTCGTAGTCTCAGCCGTCTGATGCGGCCGCCTGTTTCTTCGACGATGCAGAGTGTGGCGCCGCGTGGGCTTTCGACGCGTGCGGTTCCGATCGTCTGCCGGTCTTGCGTCGGTTCGCATGTGGCCGCGACGACGGGGTGATTCAGCAGCGAGGCGAGTAGGTCGAAGGTCTGTTCTACCTCGAGTGCGCGTTGTTCGAGTCGTGCCTTGACGTCTCCGGCGGCACGATGTGGCACGATCGTCGCGAAGCCGTTGTAGGCGAGCTGGTCACTGGTTGCCCGCGTGTCCTCCGCGATGCCGCTGGCTCGTCCGGCTGGCCCGACCGCTCCGAGTTCGAGCGCGGCCTCGCGGGTGACGATCCCGATCTCCGGGAGCCGGTCGCTGAAGGAGCTGTTGAAGAGCAGTTCCCGCCAGGCGCTCTCTGATTCGGCGCGGATCACCGCAAGCTCGTCGCGTGCGCCGTCGACGTCGAAGGAGAGGTGGTTGCCGCCGACGTCGATTGAGCCGAAGAGGAAGCGGTGGCCGGTCAGCTGCGCGTTCAATCGGCGTGCGCGCTCGGTGAGCGCGATGAAGCGCATGTTCCCGGCGGCGAGTCCGACTCCGGCGCAGACCGCCGCGAGGTCGTTCAGGTGGTTCCAGAGCCGTTCGAGCTCGAGGAGGATCGTGCGGGCGCGCGCGACCTCGGCGGTGGGATGGAGCCCGAGAATCTGTTCGCAGGCTTGGGCGTAGGCGACGGTGTTGGTGACGGCGCAGGCGGCGCACGCCCGCGCGGCGTACGCGATCCCTTCGGTGAGGGTGTGTCCCTCGGCGGCGCGTTCGAGGCCGCGGTGTTTGTAGAAGAGCCTGGCATCGAGGTGGAGGATCAGGTCGCCGACGACGTGGAAGCGAAAGTGGCCGGACTCGATCACACCGGCGTGGATCGGGCCTACCGCGATCTGGTAGGCGTCGTCGCCGCGCACCGGAACGGTCCAGGAGGCGAGATCAAGGTCGTGGTCGACCAGTGGACGTAGCGGCTCGTGACCGTCGAAGCGCACGCCGTAAAGGTCCGCGGCCTCACGTTCGTCCCAGTCCGCAGGGGCGAGATCGACGATCGACGGCACGCGTCCGCCGACTATCGGGACGGCTTCGAGACTGATTGCGCCATCGGGTGCGACGAGCGCGGCGCGCACGACGTCGCCGCTGGCATGCAAGCCGGCAAAGCGCGCACCGCTCTCGAGAGCGGTCACGATTCTCGAGCGGTACTCGCTCACCCGGCACCTTGAACGAGTGCGTGCGCGATCGCGCTGTCGGGCAAAAGGACGGCGGCCGCGGTGAGTGCGAGGAGGAGCACGCCGGCGACGGCGCCGAGCGCGAGCACGACTCGCAAGCCTGCCGGCCGCCGCGTTTCGGCCGGTGTCGCGCGACCTGCGGTCGTTTCGATCAGGGCGTGCGCGAGACCGAGGAATCCGAGCGCCAGCAACGCGGCGGCGGCTGCAGCGGTCCAAGGGCGTCCGGCTGCGAACCCGCCGGCGACGATGAGAACCTCGCTGACGAAGAGCGGCGAGGGAGGAAGTCCTGCGAGGGCCGCGAGTGAGCCTCCGAGTACCGATCCGAGCCCGGTCTGGGTTCGGAGGACTCCGTGGCTTGCGCGTATGTTTCCGCGCGGATCGAGTGCGAGCAGCGGTGTGGCGGCGTAGAAGCCGGCCGCCTTCGCAACTGCGTGGCCGGCGATGTGGACGGCGACGCCGGCGAGCGCGAGCGGGGTTCCGAAGCCGATCCCGAGGGCGATCACGCCCATGTGCTCGAGGCTCGAGTAGGCAAGCAGCCGCTTCCACGGCAAGGAGCGCCAGAGGAACGGAACTGCGACCGCCAGCGAGAGCAGACCGAAGGCGACCAGCACCCCGTGCGTGGTTGACTCGCCGAGCACCGGCGTGAGCGCCTGGCTGGAACGCCAGGCGACGAGCAGCACGGTCGGGAGGAGGGCGGCGGAGAGGAGGGCCGAGACGGGGGCGGGCGCCTCGGAGTGTGCATCCGGAAGCCAGTTATGCACGGGCGCCCACCCGATCTTCGAGGCGAGCCCGGCGAGGAGGAGCAGGTAGGCGACCAGGGTTGCGTGTCCGGGCCGCACGGTCGAGAGCTCGCGCCAGGAGAGTGCGTCGAGCCCACCGGAGGTCGACTGCGCGGCCAGCGCCACGATGCCGAGGAGAGCAAAGCCGAGGCCGAGCGAGGTGAGGATCAGGTACTTCCAGGCCGCCTCGAGCGCGGCCGGCCGACCGCTGAATCCAACGAGCAGGGCCGAAGCTGCGGTCGTCGCTTCGACGAGCAGCCAGGCTCCCGCGAGGTTCCCGATCAACGGAACGGCGGCGAGGATTGCCCAGAACGTGAACAGCAGTCCGTAGAACGCCCGCGACCGATGCGCCGGAAGAAGCAGCGAGTCGGTCGTCGAGGAAAGGTAGCCCGCGGATGCGAAGACGCTTGCGAGGCCGACCAGACCGATCACCGCGATCAGCAAGCCGGCTGCGGCGTCGACGACGAGCCAGCGCTGGACGAGCGGGCTTCCGGGGGCCGTCAGCGCGACCGTCGCGAGCGCGCCGGCCGCGAGCGCCGAGACCACTGCGCCGATCTTCGCGGTGGCGTCGATGACTCGCTGCGGCACGACCGCGAGCGCGAGCGCGGTGATGGCCGGCACGCCGATTGCCGCGAGTGCGAGCAGTTCGCGGTTACTCACGCAGCGTCCTCAACACGGCCGAGTCGCCGGCGCCGAACTCGGCGAAGATCCGCTCGTGGAAGACGGTCGCAACGAGCGCGATCAGCGTCAAATCGAAGGCCACCCCGAACTCGATTGCGAACGACGAGCCGTTCGGGAGCCGAAGCGCGGCCAGGGCGAGCCCGTTCTCGGTGAGCACGATCCCCAGCACCTGGAAGAGCGTCGCCCGCCGCAATGCCACTGTCGCCGCTCCGAACGCGACGAGGGCGAGCACCCCGCGCTCGACGTTTCTGGAGTCCAGCCCGATCACCGGGACGAGCCAGGTCAACGCGAGCGCGAGCACGACCGCGATTCCCCCACGCGCAAGTGGAGAGAGACCGGCACGGACCGGCCGTGGCTCGCGCGTGCGCGAGACGACGAAGAGCAGCAACGCGCCGAGCGCGATCGCGCGTAACGCCAGCGCGCAGGCGGCGAAGACATCGTTCCCGCCCGCCGCGTGCGCGGCCGCTCCGGCGAGGACGAGCGCCTGCAAGGTGACCAGCCCGACGGCGATGGAACGCCTCCGAACGATCACGACGGCCAGGCCGAGACCAACCAGCAGCCACACCAACGCTCCGCTCACGAGATCTGCACCAGCCAGGAGACGATCCCGAGCAGCGCCGCGGCTGCTCCGACCGCGAGGAGGCGCGGCGCGAGCAGGATGCGCATCTTCGCGGTCAACGTCTCGAGAAGCGCAAGCCCTGCACAGAGCGCGGCAAGGACGAACGGCAGCGCCGCCAGTTGCCCCCAGACGGCTGCCGAGTGGGGCAGGAAGATCTGGACCGCGAGCACGAGCACCACCCAGTGTCGGGCGGCGGCAGACCACTGCAGGAACGCCAGGTCACGCCCCGCGTACTCGAGTAGCGGACCCTCGTGGATCATCGTCAGCTCGAGGTGCGTGTCGGGGTTGTCGACGGGCTGCCGGCCGGTCTCCGCGACGATCACGAGCGCAAACGCTACGGCCGCAAGACCGAGCGCAGGATTCGACCACGGTGCCGAGCCGGCCGTGCCGGCGATCATCGCCGACAGGTTCGTTGTGTGCGCGACGAGCGCGGCGACCGCGACTGCGAGCACGAACGTGGCGTCGGTGAACACAGCGATCATCAGGTCGCGACTGGCGCCCATCAGCGCGAACCCGTTTCCGACATCCCAGGACGCAGCTGCGACGGCGAAGCGGCCGAGCGCGAAGACCCCGAGCAGCGCCAGCGCGTCACGTCCAACACCGAGCGACGGCGTATCGGCAGCAGCCGGGACGAGCAGCACCGCCAGCACGAGGCTCGCGGCGGCGACCGACGGCGCGAGCCGGTACACGATCCCGGCGCCTTCAATCTCGACCGAGCTCTTGCCCCAGAGCCGCCGGAGTTCCCGGTAGGGCTGCAACGGCGTCGGCCCGCGGCGTCCCTGCAGCCGGGCCTTCCAGTGCTGGACCAGCCCCGGAAGGAGCGGCGCCAGCATGATCCCGCCGACGAGCTCAACGACGATCGACAGAACGCTCATCCGATCAGCCCGACCTTGGCCGCCGCGAGCAGCACGAGCACCAGCGCGATCAGGTATACGGCATAGGTCCCGAGCCGGCCCGTTTGCAGACGCCGGGCCTGCGCGGCCCCGCTGAGCGCGAGCCGCACCGCCGGCTCGAGGACCTGCTCTTCGAGCAGTTGCGGCACCCGGCCGCTGTAGGAAACCTCCTGCACCGTCCCGCCCGAGCTGTGCACGGCGATCGTGCGTTCCGGGCGTAGAACGTCCTCGAGCACGAGCCGCAGCGGCTTGGTGAACCCTGCGCTCGTCCAGCCAAGCGACGGCTCCACGAGCTGACCGCAAGCCCAAGTGGGCGCAGGCGCCGCGCCCCTGTAGCTGCGAAGGAGCACGAACACCCCGGTGGCCACGGCGATGGTCGTTGCGATTCCGAGTGTCGGCAGCGACCCGGTGCTCGGCAGGTGGAGACCGATAGTCGTGGGGAGGACAGCGGGCCAGGGGGCGAGAGACACGAGCGAGCCGAGGAGCAGGCCCGGCGCCGCGCCAAGGACGACGCACGCAACGGCGAGCACACCGACGGCGGTCCACATCGGCAGCGGACGCTCGGTCGCCTGCGCGACCGCTTCGCTGCGCGGCGGGCCGAGCAGCACCAGCCCTGTCACCTTGACGAAGCAAAGAACCGCAAGCGCCGCGGTCGCCGCCAGCGCGGCTAGCGCGAGCGCACCGGCCAGCCCGTCCCCCAGGTGACCGGTCGCCGGCACGTGCAGGAGGGCCTGCAGGGTCACCCATTCCGAGGAGAATCCGTTCAACGGAGGCACGCCGGCGATCGCCAGAGCGCCGACGAGAAACGCGCCGCCGGTCCACGGCAGTCGCCGCAACAAGCCTCCGAGTCGGTCGAGCCCCAGCGAGCCTGCAGCACGCTCGAACGAGCCGGCTCCGAGGAAGAGGAGTGCCTTGAACACCGCGTGATTGAGCGTGTGCAGGAGCGCGGCGGCCAGCGCGATCGCCGCCCAGGTGTCGGCGCCCCTGGCGCGCAGCAGCAGGCAGGCGCCGAGGCCGAGGACGATGATCCCCACGTTCTCGATCGAGTGGAAGGCGAGCAGCCGCTTCAGGTCGTGCTGGAACAGCGCATAGGTGACGCCTCCCAGCGCCGACAGCGCGCCGAGCGCAAGGACGAGCACGCCGAACCAGATCGGAAGCGGCCCGAGCCAGTCGACGAGCACGCGCACGAGACCGTAGATCGCCACCTTGATCATCACGCCGCTCATCAGCGCCGATACCGGCGCCGGCGCGATCGGGTGAGCCCGGGGGAGCCAGCTGTGCATCGGCATCAGACCTGCCTTCGTGCCCATGCCAACGAGCGCCGCGATCGCAATCGCGATCTGCAGGCCCGAGCCCGGCGCGACCGCACCGCTCGAGCCGAAGGCGCCCACATGCGCCGCCAGCAGCACGGCGACCCACGTGCACGCGCCGGCGAGATGCGTGATCGCCAGGTACAGAAAGACGGTGCGCCGAGCCTCTTCGTCGCTGCGCGAGACGAGAATGATCGCTGCCGGAAGCAACGTCATCAGCTCCCAACCGGCAAGGAACGTAATCGGGTCGCGCGCACAGAGCACCTCGGCGAGCACGAGCACGAACACGCCGGTGAGGATCGAGTTCGCACGGCCGCGCCGGGTCTCGGCGTAGTAGCGCGAGGCAAACGCGAGACTCGGCGCCGCGACAAGGCCGAGCATGCCGAGAAAGAACGCCGTCAGCCCATCGACACCGAAGCGGGGCGTGAACCCCTGCGTAAAGCCGGAGCCAAAGGTCGTGCCGGACGCGAGCGCCCAGAAGCCGAAGCAGCCCAGCGCCGCCGCAGCGAGCACCTGAAGGCGCGAGCTCACTCCGCTTCGAGCTCGCGCAGAAGCGACTGCTGGTTCGCAAGCTGGCGCGTCAGGATCTCGCGCGCGACCTCGAGCAGTTCGAAGGTTCGCTCGTCACTGACGCGATAGAAAACACTCGTTCCTTCTCGCCGAGGAGTTACAAGGCCGATTCGGCGTAGCGCGGCCAGATGCTGTGAGGTGCCGCCCGAGTCGAGACCGAGCTCAACTTGCAGTGCGCCCACCGAACGCTCCCCGTCCTGCAGGAGCTCGAGAATGCGAACCCGGGCAGGGTGGCCGAGCGCCCGAAAGAACGCAGCCTTCACCTCATGGATAGGACGAGCGTTGTGCGGCACCTCAGAATCTTACATTCTAATAAGAGAACAAGGAGATAGTTTCCGTGCGCGCGATACCTACCCCGATGCTCAAGATGCACGGCGGCCTCCCTTAACCGGCCAAGAGGCCAGTTCGGTCAACGGGCCAGAGGCCGCAGCGGCCGATCCCCCAGGAGGTCGAGGGCCTTCGGGCTCCCCACCTGGGGGCCGCTCCGTGTCGTTCAGCCGTTCGCGCTCTACCCGCACCCGGAAGCGAGCGTGAGCGCTCGACACACCTCGCTCATCCGCTCGACGGACAAGCGGGTGATCCGGGTGCCGAACAGCTCCTTGGGGACGAGCGTGAGGTTGTCGAGCGAGAGCGCACACTCCTCCGGCATCCCATCGTGTTTGTCGAGCACGACCTCGGTCGGGATCTGTCGGATCGTCCTCGTCGCGGGCACCGCGAGAAGCGCGTTGAGCACCGGAATGGCCGCCTGGCGGGTGAGGACGAGGAATGGACGCCGGCCCGCGTCCGGATGCTCGACCCACCAGATCTCGCTGCGGGCTACCAGGGCTCGGCCTTGATCGCCGCGAGTGCTCCCTCGAATGCCCATGGGTCCCGCTCGGTCGCCGGTGAGCGCGCGTAGCCGTCGACGATCGCAGCGTCGATGGCAGCGGCATCACCCGTGCCGAGGAGCAAGTCGATTGCCTCTCTGACGAGATCGGATCGCGAGCGGCCGGAGGCTGCTGCCCGCTCATCGAGCGCAGCGAGGCGCGAATCATCGAGCTGAATCAGTGTCTGACGCCGGGCCACTGCCATATTATGCCATATTGCTCTGACGGGCGCTCCTGGCGTACAGGCTTCGGGAGCGACACACGCGGGCCGGGTGGTCGACGGGGCGATCGGACTCGGTTAGAGTCAGGCCGCCGATTGCGGCCGGCGCCTTGTCGTTGATGATCGGAGGCAGCGTGGCCGCAGTGGACTACTTCCTGAAGATTGACGGGATCGTCGGTGAATCCCTCGACGCCGAGCACCCAGGCGAGATGCAGTTGGAATCATTCAGCTGGGGAGAGACACAGCAAACCGCCACGCCCGCGGGAAGCGGCGCCGGCGCAGGAAAGGTGCAGATCCACGACCTGCACTTCGTTATGCGCACAAACAAGGCGTCAGCACAGCTGCTGCTCGCCTGCGCCTCCGGCCAACACCTGAAGACGGCGGTACTAACCGCCCGCAAAGCCGGCAAGACGCCACAAGAGTTCCTGACCTTCACGCTCACGAACGTGCTCGTCTCCTCCTACGCGATCGCGTCAACACCCGTGCAGCCATATCCAGTCGACCAGGTCTCGCTTAGCTTCGGGCAGATCAAAGTCGAATACCGGCCACAAAGGCCTGACGGCAGCCTCGACACACCCGTACAAGCCAACTGGGACGTGGCCGCCAACAGGAGGGTCTAGCCGCCCCCGCGGTTCGCTCTGCGACAGCGGACCGCCGATCGGGCCACCCTGCAAAGACGTGATGTCCAAGGAAGCCGTTCGTTTTCGTTCGACGGGCCAGGAGGCCGCCTCTGCTCGGAATGCCGGCACGGCAGTCGCCCGGTTGCCGTCGCTGGTTTGCTATTTCGTATGCTTGGCTCGTCCGGCGTGCGGAAGATCGCGGGCTAGCTCCGCGTCCTGTCGTTGGACAGGCTAGGTGTCCCGTGACCAGAGGAGGTAGATGAGATGGCGGATGAAGAGCAAGTGCGGAAAGAGACGGCAGAAGACGCGGCGGACGACCTCGACCTGACTGACGCATCTGCCGAGGAGATCAGCGGAGGCGCTCTCCAGGCTTACCTCAAGCTCTCGGGTCAAAAGACCGGCCCGATCGAAAAGTAACTAGGACGCCGAGGTATCTAGCCGAGGAGAGAGTTCGCAGCTCCGGTTCGCGGCGGCTGCAATGCGGCCTCGATCGTGCCGCTATTTCGCCGCCCAAAAATCGTGGCCGGTGCCCTGTTCCAGGCTCTTCTTGTAGATCTCCTCCTTCGACGCTGCCCCACCGCCACGAACGTCGCCGGCGGCTCCGTCGGTGAGATCGAGATCCTCCGCCAAATCCGCCTGCAGCTCTTTGCGATCGTCCTCAGTCAAGATGCCCTCCATGTGCCGATCGATACGTCCTGTCGGCGAGTATAGGAGTTTCGAGCCACAGCAGAGACGCACCGTGGTGCGCGTCCATTGCAGCCCAGATCTTCTGGCCTACAACATCAGCGAAGTCGACGGCTTGTCGACAGTCTTCGTGATCGAGATGTCATGGATCTCGACGCGGCCGCTGGCGGCTTTGTCGCCTCCAGCGACATCCTCGGCGTGGTTGTCGTCGAGCTCGAGATCTTCCACCTCAGGCTGCTCGTCGCCGTGCTCCAAGGGCTTCTCTTTGGTCATGTGAATCCTCCCTCGTTGGATGCCACCAATGGTAATCAGGACGTAGTTCCGGTCGGGCATCTTCCATGCTTCAGAGCTCGAGCTGCTGGCTTGCGAGGTAGAAGTACAGCCCTTGTCGAGCGATCAGCTCGTCGTGAGTTCCCTGCTCGACCAGGCGACCGCGGTCGAGGACGACGATCAGGTCGGCATCGCGGATGGTGCTTAGCCGGTGCGCGATCACGAAGGACGTTCGGTCCTCGAGCAGGTCGTCGAGACTTTGCTTGACCGCGCGCTCCGACTCGCTGTCGAGTGCACTCGTGGCTTCGTCGAAGAGAAGGACGGGGGGCTGGTGATAGAGCGAACGGGCGATCGCGATCCGCTGCTGCTGTCCCCCCGAGAGCCGCATCCCCGATTCGCCGACGCGCGTTTCATAGGCGAGTGGGAGCCTGGAGACGAACTCATGGGCGTTCGCCGCCTTCGCGGCCCACTCGACGCGCTCGGGATCGATGTGCTCCTCGCCGAAGGCGATGTTGCCGGCGATCGTGTCGTCGAACAGGTAGCTCTCTTGGAGGACGAAGCCGATCTGCCGGCGAAGCGTGCGATAGTCGAGCGTTTGCATCTCAAAACCGTCGAAGCGGATCGTGCCCTCGGTCGGCTCGATCAGGCCGGCGAGCAGCTTGATCAGCGTCGTCTTGCCGGAGCCGCTACGACCGACGATCGCGACGGTCTGACCCGGGTCGACCGTGAGGTCCACGTCTTCGAGGATCGCCGGGGATCCGGCAGCCCCGTAGTGGAAGCCGACGTTCGAAAGCTCCACGCGTCCGGCCAGCGTCGTCACGGGGCGGAGATCCTCGTGGCCGCCTTGCTCGGGCTCCTGCGCGAGAACGTCGTCGAGGCGCCCGAGCAGGATGCCCGAGTACTGGAACTCGTCCCAGAGCGAGAGGAGGGCAAGCACGGGCGCGCTCGCAAGCGCCAGCAACGCGTTGAACGCGACGAACTGGCCGAGCGAAAGCCGCCCATGTGCGACCTCGATCGCTCCCACGATCAGGAACAGGCCGAAGGAGGCGAACGAGACGAGCTGTAGGGAGCCCTGGTAGAGGAGAACGAGGTACTGGGTGCGGAAGACGCGGTCGGCGAGTGACTGGAAGCGCACAAGCATCAGCTTGCGCAACGAGTCCTCCGCCGCGAGCGCCTTCACGACCTCGATGCCGCGAATCGCATCGATCTGGTGTGACGAGTACCGACCGTACGCCTCCTCGAGGTTGTCGTACATCGGCCGCAAGCGTTTCGCCGAGAAGCGCATCAGGCCGACGTACACAGGAATGCTCGCGAGGTAGATGAGGGCGAGCAGCCAGCTGTAGACGAACATGAGGACGAGCGCCGCCACGAGCTGCGTCGCCGCGGTGAGCGCCGTGACCCCACCCTGGACGAGGAACTGTCGAACCTGCCGCGCGCCTCCGAGGCGACGCTCGATGTCGCCGGTGCGCCGAGCGGCGAAGTAGCTCATCGGTAAGCGGAGGAGCCGGCCGGTGAAGAAATCCAACGTCGAGATGTCGAATCGGACGGCGACGAGGCTCAGGAGATACCCCTGGATGATCCCGGCTGCGCTGATCGCGATCAGCACCCCGACGATCGCCGCGAAAACGATCCAGAGGAACTGCAGGCCCGTCTCGTGACCGATGTGATCGACGACAACCTGTGTGAGGATCGGCAGCACCAGTTCGAGCGCAGCCACCAGCATCGCCAACACGACCGCTGCGACCAGGTACCAGCGGTGAGGCCGCAAGAACGGCTTCAGCCAGGCAAGCGACGGCCGCGACTCGGGTGCCTCCTCGAAGGCCGCGTCGTAGGCGATCACCGAGGCATAGCCGCTCCAGTTCTCGAGAAACTCGGCTCTCGTCACTCTGCGCAGACCGCGGGCCGGGTCAGAGATACGCACCCGGTCGCCGTCGACGCGGTAGAGCACGACCCAGTGGTTTCCCCGCCAGTGCACGACTGCCGGCAACGGCAGCTCGTCGAGTCGGCTTGGCGAGGCCTTGACAGAACGAGCGTCGAGCCCGAGCTCCTCGGCGCCGCGCGTGATTCCGGCGAGCGTCGTGCCGTCGATCGACGTGCGGACGACCTCGCGGATGTACGCGATCGAGACGTTGCGGCCGAAGAAGCGGCACACCATCGCCAGGCAGGCGGCGCCGCAGTCGGCCTCGTCGAGCTGGAAGATATGGGGGAAGCGACGCCGCCGTCGCGGCGACGCGGGCGTCGGGTTGTCGTCGAGCTCGACAGCCGCTTCGGCGCCGACCGGCGACGACACTTCCGCGGCGTGGCCCGCAGAGAACGATGCTTCTGCGGGCAGGATCTCGTCGGCGAAGTCGAGTGGCACGCGTGCCACGCGGCGGTAGTCGTACTGTCCGACACGCTCCGCGAGCCGCTCTCGGAACTCCGGATGCTCGTGCAGCAGCTTCTGGAACAGCGAGACCGGCAGCCGCAGGAGCGAGCAGTCGTCGACGGCCGCGACGGTCGTCGCACGTGGCTCGCCGAGGAAGAGCGAGCGCTCGCCGAAGAAGTCGCCCTTGCGGAAAAACTGAAGATCGTGCTGTCGACCGTGCTCCGACCGGTAGGCCCGCAGCCGGCCCTCATCGACGATGTACATCGGCCCGGGAGGCTCACCCTCGAACACGACGATCTCTCCGGCCGCGACGTCCACAGGTTCGAGCCCCGTCAGGAGCTCGCCGAGCGCAGCTGCCGGCAGCGAGGCGAAGCTCGAATGGATCTGCAGGAGATTCCAGAGCGAACGTTCGCGCGCGACTGCCTTCAAGGCGCCGGCGACCTCCGGATGCGCGCGCGCGAGCCCGGCGAAGACCGTGCGGCGCAAGCGCAGCACGGTCACCGGGCCGCTCGCACGCACGGTTGCGAGCCGCGAGGCTCCTTCGAGCAGCCCGCTCTCGCCGAAGCTGTCGCCGCGGTGGAGCACGTTGAGGGCGATCTCCTCACCGTGCCCGCTGCGCTTGATCACCCTGGCCGAGCCGGAGACGATCACGTAAAAGGCATCTGCCTCGTCGCCCTCGCGCACGATGGCGGAGCCGAACGGGTAACTCTGTTGCTCGAGGCGCTCGGCGACGAGCGTGCGCGCGAAACGCGGTAGGGCTGCGAAGGAAGGCAGCTCGCCGATCAGCTCGGCTGCATCGAGCAGGCCTTGCGGGGCAGTGCTCACACCCAGCGCACCCGTGTCTCGAAGGCACGCTGGAGCGCGTGCTCGACCACGTAGTCGACGGCGCGCTGTCGAAGCACGGGGTCGGCGGCGCTCGGGGGCGTTCGCATCAGGACGTAGGCGACGCGGAACAGGTCGTTGCGCAGCACCGGCCCCACCAGTTCGCCGGCGCCGGCGCCGAGCAGCTCTGGAAGCCCCGCTTGCTCTGCCTCTTCGATGTAGAGCTCACGTCGCTCGACCGGAACGCCGACCTCGTCGGCGACCTCGACGAGCGGTCGGCCGTCGACGCGAACGCAAAGCGCGACTTCGCGCGCGGTATCGGCATCGTGGAGCTCGAGCAGCTCGAGGTCGACCCGCGTCCAGTCGAGCGCCCGCGCGCCGATCTCCCGTTCCACGTCGGCCGCAGCCGCGAGGTCGCGGCGCGCCTCGTCGGCTGCCTCGATGAGCTTCGCGATCGCCTCCGAGCGATCGACGCCCGTCGTGGACGAGTCGCCCGTGGAGAGCGCTGCGTCGACGGCCAGTCGGGTCGCCTCCCGCTCGAGCATGCCGCTGCAGATCGCGTCCACCGCAATTGCAGCCGAGCTGCCCGGCTCGTCGTTCTTCGAACTGTCCACGTCCTCGCCCTCGAATCTCGCAGCCGAGAGCACACGGCGCACGTGAGCGGTCCATTCGTGCAGCTCGAGGTGCCACCGGGCAAGCCAGCCCTCGAGCTCCTCGGCGGCGAGCAGGTTGTGCGCGTAGCGAAACGATGTGGCTGCTGCGCGCACCTCCTCGGGCCCAACTGGTTCACCCGAGCGGGCGAGTGCGCGCTCGCAGGCGAGCGAGCGTTGCGTCAGCGCCGCCGACGAGGCAGCCGCACCCGTCAGGTCTGTCGCGAGCAGCACGTCGCCCCAGCTGAATCCCAGACCGTCGACAGAGAACACTGGGTCCCCTGTGAGCCACTCGAGCTCGGCGTGCCACGTCGCCATCGCTCGACTATCTTGACGATCGAGCGAGTTTAGTTCAGCGTGATCAATCCGTGAGAACGGCGGCCGATCATCCGATCCAATCCGACGCCGGGCTGACGGAGATCGGCAAGGCTCTCGCCGAGGTGCTGGCACGCTCGTCGTACGACGAGCAGAACGTTCGTGACCTCGTCCGCGTGGACAACCTCGACCCTGGCCGTGGTCTTGCGGTTCTCCCGCTTCGCGCCTCCGGCGGCGGGCCGCTCGGACTGCTCGTCCGGTTGTTCCTGGGCGCCGACGTGGTCGACGCCGAGTCCGTCGCGCCGGTCCTGGCGCCGGTGACGCTCGATCAGCTCGCCACAGCCGGTCTCGTGGAGCGATCGCAAGGAGGGGTGCGCGGCCTCGTCCGGCTCGATCCCGTCGACGGGCTCGTTGTCGCGAGCGATCCCCAGAGACCGCGCGAACGGTTCGCGGCCGACCACGTGATCAGCGTCGGCCCGGCATCGCGGACGCTCGCCGCCGTCACGGTTCGTCGGCCGGCCTCGACGGCGCTCGACCTCTGCTGTGGCTCCGGCATCCAGGCGCTGCTCGCCGCACGCCACTGCAAGCAGGTCGTCGGGACCGACCTGAACCCGCGTGCGTTGCGGCTGGCCGTGCTGAGCGCAGCGCTGAGCGGTGTCGAGAACGTCGAGTGGCGTCTCGGCGACCTCCTCGAGCCGGTCGAGTCGGACAGGTTCGACCTCGTCGTGTCGAATCCGCCGTTCGTCGTCTCGCCGGCGAACGAGTTCATGTACCGGGATGCAGGACGTCGAGGCGATGATCTTTCCCACGGGGTGCTCGCGGGGATGCTGGGAGTGCTGAGCGACGGCGGGCTCGGCCACCTGCTCTGTTCGTGGGTCAGCCGCCAAGGAGAGCATTGGACCGACGCGCCGCGCCGGTGGGTGGAAGGCAGTGGGTGTGATGCCTTGATCCTGAGGCTCTCCAGCGAGACGCCGGAGACGTACGCGATCAGCTGGACATCGTCGGAGTCTTCCTCCGCCGACGAAGCGGTCGACCGTGCCTCCGAGTGGATCGGCTACTACCGCGGCCTGCAGATCGCAGAGATCACGACGGGCGCCATCGTCGTGCGCCGCCGTCGAGGGCCCAATTGGGTCGCGGCCGAGGAGCTCGTCTCGGCGGGCACGGGCGGCGGCAGGCAGGTCGAACGGATGTTCACCGGAAATGACGCGCTTGCCGGCCCCGGTGGAGAGCGTGGCCTGCTCGAGCTGACGCTCCAGTTGCCGGCCGAGGTTCGTCTCGTCGAGCGCTCGCGGGCCGGCGTCGTCGAGCGCGCGCGCTTGACGGCGGACGGCGGGCTGCACCTACCCGGGCGAATCAGCCCGCCGGAGATCGCCGCACTCGTCTGCAGGCTCGACGGCTGTCGGACACTCGGCGACGCTGCCGCCGAAGCTGGTCTAAAGCCGCCCGACCTCGAGGCGGCGCTGCCCTGCCTGGCAGACCTTGTGCGCCGCGGCTATCTCGAGGCGACGTCTGCGTCGACCTAGCCGCGGATGTAGGCGTCCATCCCCTCGAGCGACTTGCTCGTCGTCTTTGCCTTGTTCTGCATGACGTCTGCCTGGATCGTGCCCCCGCCTCTTACCCCATCGGCGGCCTCGTCGCGAAGCTCGAGGTCTTCTGCTGCGTCCTGCTCGGCCTGTTTGCGCTCTTGCGGTTCTGGCGCCATGTCGCCTCCCGGTTGCGGTTGCTGAAGGCTACCTCGTGACCGAAAACCGCTCTTTCGGGCGCGCCGCGTTACGATCGCGACGTGGCCTCGTTCCTCATCAAAGAGGGCCCGCTCGGAGCCGGTCGGCTGGAGGTCGAATCGCAGGTCGTGCTCGGGCGCGGCACCGCCGACGTCGTGATCGACGACCCGGAGATCTCGAGACGACACGCGCTCGTCCGCGTGGTCGGCGAACACGTGGTGATCGACGACCTCGACTCGATGAACGGCACCTGGGTGAACGGGGATCGGATCACGGACACCGTCGAGTTGCGACCCGGCGATGTCGTGCGGCTCGGACGCAGCGCGTTCGAACTCGAGGCGGAGCCCGCGCCTTCCCCGCCCGAGCCCGTCCAGGCGCCGTCCCCGGTCATCCCGTCTCCACCGACCGGTCGCTGCCCCGAATGCGACGCCGAGGTGTCGAGTACCGCGCGCTTCTGCTCGTACTGCGGCATGTCGTTGGAGGCGGCGCCCGTTCCACGGGCGGCGCCCGTCGAGGACGAGCTCCGTCCTGTTACGGCACTCTTCGCCGACGTCGTTGGTTCCACCTCGCTCGGTGAGCGTCTCCAGCCGCACGAGGTGAAGACGCTGATCGGCGAGTGTGTGACCCGGATGGCTCGCGTCGTCGAGCAGCTCGGCGGGACGGTGCAGGCCTTCATGGGTGACGGCATCGCGGCCTTCTTCGGTCTCTCCGCCGCTCACGAGGACGACCCGGACCGGGCTGCGCATGCGGCGTTGCAGATCCTGGCGACCGTTGCCGACTACGCGCGCGATATCGCGACCGCCTGGAACGTCGACGACTTCAACGTGCGCGTGGGAATCAACGGCGGCCAGGTCGCGGTCGGTGCCGTCGGAGCAGCAGACCGTCAGCTCGTGGCTCTCGGAGATGCGACGAACGTGGCCGCCCGCCTGCAGTCGGCGGCGGCTCCGGGAACGATCGTCGTCGGTGAGGCGACCGCGCGTCGGCTCGGGCAGCGGTTCCTGCTCGAGGCGCTCGGCGAGCTCGAGGTGAAGGGCCGGCAGGAGCCGGTCGTCGCCTGGAGGCTCATCGGTCCGCTCGAGGAGACGAAGCAGCAAGCCTTCACTCCGTTGGTCGGTCGCGAGCACGAGGTGGCGCGGGTGCGCGTCGCGATCGACGAACTGCACGCGGGACGCGGCCAGCTGCTGCTGCTGACCGGCGATTCCGGGATCGGCAAGACGCGCCTGCTGGCCGAGGTCGCAACCATCGCCGGCGATGGTTCGCTGTGGCTCGGAGCGCAGACGCGCTCCTTCGGCAACGAACTTCTCTACGGTCCTTTCGTCGCGATCCTGCGCAGCTGGCTCGGCGCCCAGCCGGGCGAAGCAGAGGTCTCCGTCCGCACGAAGCTGCGCTCGAAGCTCACCGCGCTCCCCGAGCTCGACCTCGAACGCGCCGGCTCCAAGCTCGGAGCGCTCCTCGGCCTCCACGACGGCGGCCAGGATCCCGCACCGATCGATGACCTCGGAGTCGAGATTCGACACGCCTATGGCGAGTGGCTCGATGCGCTGGCCGCCCGCCGGCCCGTCGTGATCGCGATCGACGATTTTCAGTGGGCCGACGCGCCGACTCGCGAGCTCGCGGAGAGCCTGCTCGAGCTCACCGAACGGGTGCCGCTCTTGCTCGCGGTCTGCTTCCGTGGGCAGCCGACCTCGGAAGGTTCTCGTTTCCGCCTGCACGCCTTGGAGCACTATCCCCACCGGACGACGGACCTGACGCTGGAGCCCCTCGGGGACGACAAGGCGGCCGACCTGCTCGCAATGCTCTTGCCCGACGGGTTCGACTCCGCGGCGCGCGCCGAGGTTGTCGCCCGGGCGGAGGGGAACCCGCTGTATCTCGAGGAGCTGCTGCGGACGCTCATCGAGGACGGTGGCCTCGAGCGCCGTCGCCGCACGTGGGCGCTCACGCGGACGCCGGGTCGGTTCTTGCCGGTTGCGCTCGAGGGCCTGCTGCTCGCGCGGATCGACCAGTTGCCGGAGCCGGCGCGCCGACTCGTGCAGGTCGCGGCCGTCGTCGGCAGGACCTTCCCGGCTCGTGTTCTCGAACGCGTTGCCGAGCCCGAGCTCGAGGAGGGCATCTCCGTGCTCCTCCGCGCACAGGTGATCACCGAGCTCCGCCGCTTCCCGGAGCTGGTCTATGCGTTCAAGCACGGGCTCCTCCAGGAGTGTGCGCTCTCGACGCTTCCACCGGCTCGCCGTGAGGAGCTCTACGGCGTCGTCGCCGCAGCCTTCGAGGACCTGTACGCGGACGTTCGCGACGAATACCTCGACGTCCTCGCTTCGTACTACGCGCGGAGCGGGAACAGAGACAAAGCCCTGAGTTATCTCGAGCTGGCCGGCCGCCGTGCGGCGTCGCTGAACGCCGACGCAGAGGCAGGCACACTGCTCAGGCGGGCGCTCAAGGTCGCCGACGAGATCGGCGCCAAGCCCGCGGAGGAGCGCATCAGAGCCGAGCTCGACCGGCTTGCGGCACCCGCCGCCTGAGGACGTCCTCTACGAGAGCCGAGCCACGCAGCCCGGCGCGAGACACTTCCCGACCGTGTGGTGCCAGAACGAGTACCAGCTGTAGAGGTTGAAATGGTCGCTGCCGGATGCCCGGGCGGTGCCGATCATGTCGATGTGGTTCGGCTGAGCGAGCTTCTCGTGCAGCCACACGATCACGGCGACGTTGCCCTGGAAATAGCAGAACCGCCGCCCGCCCGGCTTCGGCGCAGCGCCTGCCTCCGGATTGTGGAGCCACGCTCCCTCTCCCGACCAGCTCGTGCGGTCGCAGCGGCCGAAGTTGCTGCCGATGCCGCTCTGGACGCGCAGCGCGTTGTAGGCCCGCGACGCGGCCGGCGTGCTCGGGTAGAGCGAGAACGACCACGTATCGGGCCAGAAGGTCGTCGTGCCGGCCGGTGCGGTGCACGCTGCCGTCTGACTCGCACCGTTGACCGGCGACCCGACCTGGCAGTGCTTCATGAGCGTCTCGGGGATGACACCCTGCAGCCCGACCGCGACTTCCGCGGACGTCGACGTCGACGTCGACGTCGTGGTCGAGGTCGTCGTCGAGGGGACGGTCGGCGGGCTGCTCGACGAGGAGTTGTCGTTCCCGCCGATCAGCAGGGCCGCGGCAACGGCGGCGGCGATCACGGCCGCGAGGATGGCGACTGCGGCGACGATGCGCCCGCGGGTGATCGCCATCGTCCGCTGCTCCTTTGGCGCGGCCGACGGGGGAGGAGCGGCGGGCGGCTCGGGAGCCGGAGCAGCTACCTCGTCCGGCTGCGCCACGGGGGCCGCGGTCGGCGCGGGTGCGGCCGTGCCGGGCGAGGTCGTAAACACGGTCGCCGCGGCTCCCGGGACACCGGCCGGGTCTGACTCCGTGGCAACCGAATCGCCGCGCCCGACGGCGGCACGCAGCGCGCGCACCAACTCGCCGCAGGTCGGGTAGCGGTTCTCCTGCGCCTTCGCCATCGCCGTTGCGATCACGTCGTTCACCACCGCGGGCAGATCGGGTCGCTTCTCGGTCGCGCGCGGCGGCGGCTCGACCAGATGCGCATGGATGACCGATCCTTCGGTCTGGGCGGCGAACGGGGCCTCCGCGGTCAGGCTCTCGTACAGCACGCAGCCCAGCGCATAGACGTCCGTGCGCCCATCCACCTCGCGCCCCTCGATCTGCTCGGGTGCGGCGTACTCGAACGTGCCGAGGAAGAACCCGGTCTTGGTCAGCCCGCGCGACGACGTCTCCTTCACGACACCGAAGTCGCTGAGATAGGCGCGCTCCGAGGGCCGCTCCACGAGAATGTTCGCGGGCTTGACGTCCCGGTGGATCAAGCCCTGGGCATGAGCGTGGTCGAGCGCGCCCCCGATCTGCTCGACGATCGAGAACGCCCTCGCGAACGACAGCGGGCCTTCCCGCTCGAGCAGGCTGCCGAGATCATCGCCTCTGACGAGCCGCATCGCGATGTACAGCAGGCCGTCGGTCTCGCCGGCGTCGTAGATCGCGACGATGCTCGGATGGTCGAGCCCCGCGGCGAGCTGCGACTCTCGCGTGAAGCGCGACCGGAAGCCCTCGTCGGCCGCGAGCATCGGCGAGAGCACCTTCAGCGCAGCGGGGCGACCGAGGCGCATGTGCTCCGCCGAGTACACGATGCTCATTCCGCCTCGCCCGATCACGCCGGTGATCCGGTAGCCCGCGAACTCCGTTCCGACGGGCAGCTCAGAGTTCGGCAAGCTCACGGGTTCCCAACTTTCTCCGGCGACAAAGGACGGGCACGACGCTAACGACTGCGGCAGACCGTTTCAACAGACCCTCGATCGCTCGCGGCTCGCAGGGGCGCCAGGAGCCGTGGGACTCTCTACCTCTTGATGTTCCCGGTGCTACTGAAGTCGCCCCCACCGGCGAGTGGTGGTGACACGATCGGCCTGCCGACACTGCCGCCGCCGACTCCTTCCGCGGCTTCGTCCTGGAGCTCGAGGTCCTCCACCGCATCTGTGACCGTCTGGTCCCGCAGTTCGCTTTCGTCGTTCATCGTTCCGACCTCCTGGGCTGGGTGAACGTCGATCTCGTTGACAAGACGATGACAGAACCTCCCGTCTTCCGCTCTTCGCGTCTTTCCGCTCAAGGTCTGGCTCGATTTGTCGGCATGGCGGCTCTGCCAGTTCCAGCGCCGCCATTCCGGGGGAAGAGAGTGATCTGTAACACCGTCTTGTGGACAACCCGACGAAAGGACCGATGATGGGCACTCAGAGAGATAAGTCGCTGAAGCAGCACGGTGAAGGTACAGTATCGGGGTCGAATGTTAGATCTGCGGTGGGATAGATTGATCAAGCAACGGTGTCATGTGGAGGGCACTCGATCGAAGGAGGTTCGAGATGGCGAACCAGGACGAGAGGCATAATCAGGTCGAGAAGGACGCGATCGACGACATTGAAATCGCAGAAGGCGATGCCGAGGGGATCGTCGGCGGCGGGAGGGCCAAGAAGGATCCGCCGGTCAAGTATCTCGAGGTGAAGATGAATGACGTGATCATCACCGGCGTTTCTGAGTAGCAAGGGCGGCGGCGACGGCAAGGCCAAAGGAGAGCGTGCGGAGCCCGGAAGCAGGTCGAAGAGGACGTCCAACTCCAAGAACCTGCGCTCTTGAGCGGCGAGTTAGCGGTCGGTAGTCGGGGGCGCCGTGCGAGGTTTGGCGAGATCCAGGCGCCGGTTTCGGTCGCAAATAGTTGCCGTTCGCCGTTTGGGCGTAGTAGCGTTCGTAACAACGCACACGAGGAGGCGCGACATGGCGAACGAGCCGGAACATCCCGCGGAGACCTCTGAGAATGACAGCGAGATCGAGGATCTCCCGGTCACGGACCAGGATGCCGCTGAGCAGGTCACGGGCGGCGCCGAGCAGGTCAGGGAAGCGATCTCTCTCAACTACGAGCGGGTCCAAGTCAAGTACACGGGGCAATGAGTGAAGAGCGCGACACGCGCGAGCAGGCTCCTGACCAGGAGGCCGGATTCGGTCAACGGGCCAGGAGGCCCGGTAGGCGTCGGGCGCATGCCCAGGAGGCCGGTTTCGGTCAATGGGCCAGGAGGCGCCGGCAGTGCCTCTATTGACGTCCGACAGCACACTCCTTCACGTCGGCTGCTGAGACGCGGGCTGCTGAGACGCGCGGCCACGCCTTGAACTCCGCGAAGCCTCCCTCGTCACATCAACAGGGGCGCTCCTAGGCCATGCCGCTGATCAACTCCTGCAGGGCGGCCACGTGTGCCTGGAGCGCCTTGCGTCCCCTGGGCGTGAGGGAGATCCAGGTGGTGCGTCGTCCGCGATGGACTCCCTTGCGGCGTTTGACGTAGTTGACGGTCTCCAGTGCGGCGAGGTGCTTGGAGAGGACGGAGTCGCTGACTTCGAGGGCGTCGCGGATAGTGGAGAACTCGGCCTTGGAGACGGCTGTGAGCGTGATCATGAGCTTGAGTCGCGCGGGTGCGAGGGCGTTCGGGTCGAGCTCGGCCATCAGCGGTAGAGCAGCAGAAGAGCCAGGCCCGCGAGTGCCGCGACCGTGAGCAGTGCCAGCCATGTAAGTGATTCCCCGCGCGCGTGAGCCGCGGGCTGGGCCTGGTAGGCACGGAGCCAGCGACGTCCGTTGAGCGCGTATAGGGCGCCGCCGATGATCGATGCGGTCGCGACCAGCAACCATCGCTTGTCGAAGGCCGCGAGGATTGCCGCTGTAGCCGCGACGGCGTACGAGGCCGACGCGAGAGTTCCGGTGCCGAGCACGACGCGGCTGAGGAGGCCACCTAACCAGACTCCGTTGAGCCGCTGAAAGCGCGCCAGCTGCACTCCGGACACGGCTGCCATGATCGCGATGCCGGATGCGAGGACTGCCAGCGTCAACGGGGAAGGGTCTGCGACACCAACGGCCGTCGAGGCGATCTGCACGGCGATCGCAGCGCCGATCGACGTGAAGAACCAGGACGGCATCTTGGTGCTCTGAGCGAGAGTCGCACGCGCCTCCTCAGCGTCGTTCAGCGCTGCTGAGGCCTCGGCCACGCTGGGAACGAGGGGCTTCGGAGTGCTTTCCATGCTGGAAAGTATGACACGTACTTTCCAGATTGGCAAGTAACTGAAGCGCCGGTGGCGCTGCGTGGACGTCGACCTGGGGCCGGCCGCCTCGGGGCAACCGCCAGGAGGCCCGCGTCGGTCAACGGGCCAGGAGGCCGCGGCCGGCTTCG